>NZ_JACJTQ010000099.1 GCF_014698735.1 Anabaena catenula FACHB-362 | reverse complement strand
GCCTGAGCCTATTTTATTATCCCAGATTTTTGCCAAACTCACCTCTTTTGGTCGTATTCACAATGCTTCTACAGCCGTTTAACCCTCGTAATTTGGCTATAGTATTGGTATTGTAATCGTCATTCAAATTGCATCTGTGTGTCCCCGCCTCTTTCTGGGGAGTAGAGTTATGCAATTTAAAAGCGTATTAGCTTAATAGGATTAGGTTTCTGGAAGGATGCAGATTAAAGCTCATAAAAATGGCTAGATTAGCCATTTTTATCTAAAAATTAAGGAGTTATATGGCTGACGAAATTTCTCAAACAGCAAACTTGTACGCACTATTAATCGGGATTGACTCGTATATGCCCAACAGATTACCTGATGGTAGTCTTTACAAAAGTCTGGGGGGATGTGTACGAGATATTAATCATGTAGAAGCTTTTCTAATTAATGAGCGGAAAGTTCCAAAAGAACAGATTTTGAAGCTGACAGCTTCTATTAGCGACCCGAACGAACCAAGCAAACCACTAGAGAAAGACACCCCGGAAAAACTACCTACTCGCCAGAATATGATCGATTTCTTCAGAAAGCTGAAGAAAATGGCTCCAGAAGGCTCGCAGGTATATATCCACTACTCTGGACACGGTGGACGGGCAAAGACAGTTTTTCCATCGATTAAAGGTGATGATGGCATTGATGAAGGATTAGTCCCTACAGATATTGGCACTTCTGAAGGACAGTATCTCCGCGATCTCGACCTGAGACAATTGTTAAAGGAATTGGTAGATAAAAAACTAACAGTTACGGTCGTATTGGATTGTTGTCACTCTGGGGGTGCAACGCGAGGGGATGTAGAAATTCGAGGGGGTGAGGGCGTTGATGATAAACCTCTGCAACCTGGTCAAGAACTTGTCGCACCTGTAGAGACGCTAGCAGAAACTTGGCGCTCGGTCACTGAAGAAACACCTCGTGGACTAAAACCCTCTGGACTACGTGCGGCCAGAGATTATGTGCTACTAGCAGCCTGTCGTCAGAATGAGTTTGCTTACGAGTATGCGTTTAATCGGGAAACCAAAGAACGCAACGGTGCGCTCACTTATTGGTTGCTAGATACTTTAAGACAACAAAACCCTGGACAAACTTATAAGGATTTGTTCGAGCGCATCAACGCTAAAATACACAGCCAATTCCCACAACAAACTCCCATCTCAATAGGTGAGGTAAATCGGATTATTTTTGGCGATGAGTTTGCTGAAACTGTTTATGCAGTTCCAGTTTTGAAGGTGGAGAAAGATGCACAGACAGGTGAAATACAGGCAAAGTTAGGGGTGGGACAGGTAAATGGTGTTGGTAAAGGAGCAGAATTTGCGATCTATCCTCGTACTTTAACTGATTTAAGAATTAAAGAAAATCGGACAGCGATCGCCACAATCATTCAAAGGGGAGCAACTGAATCTCTGTGCCAGCTTAAACCAATTAAGGGCAAAGAGATTAAGGTTGAAGATGGAGATCAAGCTGTTTTAGTTTCTCCTTCAATTAATCTGGTTCGCAAAGTTTCCCTATTTAATCAAGAACAAGCAACAGAAGCAGAATTGGCTGAACCTGGTAAAGTACCAGTTAACAAACTTCTGCCTGAAATCTTTAAACAGCAAGCGAACGCTTTACAGTCACTCAAACAAGCTCTTCCTGAAAATGGTAATGGTTGGGTAGAGTTAGCAGAAGAAAAAGTAACTGAGGATGATTTTGAGGGAGTTGCTTATCAAGTTGCTGTCAATAATAAGGGAGAATATGAAATATGCGATCGCGGTGGACATCCATATAAAAATATCGCTCCTGTAAAAATAAGTGACCCTAATGCTGCTGCAACAGCCGTGAAACGGTTAGTCCATCTAGCCAAATATCACGCTACAGCAGAGTTAGATAACAGGGATAAAGCCTCGCCTCTGGCAGGTAAGCTAACACTTGAGTGGCTAGGTACATCAGATGTTTATGGGGAAGGAGATGAGATTCCACCTAAATCTCAGTTGAAAAAGTTTGCCGATCCCAGTAACGCCACTGTAAAATCAGGTGAATATGTATTCCTGTCAATTCATAATACTTCTTCGCAAGACCTCAATGTTGCTGTTCTAGATCTTGCTTCTGATTGGTCAGTACAGCAAATTTACCCAGGGGGAAGAGAAAATTTTGTCACAATTGAGGCAGATAGAAAAGAGGTTGTAGCAATTCCAGCAGGTTCGGCAGGTGAAGATAATGTAAAAGTTTTTGCTACCGTTGACCAAGCAAACTTCCGTTGGCTAGAACTACCCTCACTTGATGAAGAACTTGGGCCTAAAGGATTAACTCGTTCTGGTAATCCGTTAGATGCTCTCTTCGCTGCAATTGATCCGGAGCAACCGCCAACTAGAAAGTTGTCTGTAGCTGCATCTCCCAGCCGCGAGTGGACAACAACACAGATAAGCTTGACCGTCACCAAATAATCAAACGGTATCTCAACGCTGTTACTTATTCCCGCAAGGATAATGGGCTAATCTTAGCTCCTCTGATTCTTGCTGGATGCTTTTATATCAAACAGTTGTAAAAAATTTGATCAGAAAATGAATGAAAATGTTATCGAGAATAATACAAATTCATCTGAAGACTCTCAAAATCGGGGTTTAGGAGTAGCAATTCCCACTTCTTATGCAACTTATGTCGATCGCTGGGCGATCATCGTTGGCATCTCTAAGTATAAGCATGAGAGCCTGAATCTTAAGTATGCTGATCGCGATGCAGAAGAACTGGCAAAGCTGCTGCAAACTCCTTCGGGCGGCGGTTTTGAAGCAGACCATATTGTCAAGTTAATTAACGAGGATGCGACTACTGCAAACATCACACGAGCGTTACGCAGTTTCTTGAAAAAGCCTGCGCGTGAAGATATCGTATTGATCTATTTTGCTTCTCATGGCGCACCAGATATTGATCGCCCCAATATTGTTTACTTGCTAACCCACGATACTGATCCTAGAGACATTTCTGGAACGGCACTCCCGATGCGAGAGGTTGACCTATCTTTAAAAGAAAACTTGTTAGCAGAGCGAGTGATCATCATTGCGGATACTTGTCACAGTGCCGCGATCGGCGGGGGGATTGGCCGCAGAAATGCAGAGAACAACTCAGGAGTAGTAAACAGTTACCTGCAAGAGGTAGGAAAATCGAGAGGTGGTGTAGCTTTACTGACTTCAGCAGAAGCGAGTCAAGTTTCTTTTGAGGATAAAAAGTGGGGAGGAGGTCATGGTGTATTCACCCATTATCTGTTAGAGGGGATGCGGGGAGCAGCAGATTCTAAGCCCCGAAATGGAATTGTGACAGTGGGTGAACTGTTTGAATATGTACGTGAGAACGTGCGGAAAGCTACGGATAATCATCAACATCCTTGCATTGGTAGCAATCCCTTTGATCGTAATCTACCAATTGCAATCACAGCTGGAATTTCTGCTCATGAGCAGTATGAAATCGGCTGTCAACTCTACCAATTGGGAATGAAGCTCGATGATCCAAGTTGCTTTGAGTCTGCCAGTAACCGTCTGCAAGAAGCACTTCGATTATCTGGCATTACTAAAAACGAATTTCCAGAAATTTATCTGCAACTGGGTTTGACCTGGATGGCATCTGGGGATTTGGTAAAGGCAATTCAGGAGTTTGAGAAAGCAACAAAGGCTAACGTCCCTGATGCCGCTTACTATCTTGGCATTGCCTACATTAAGCAAGGTAAACCGGATAAAGCAATACTTGCACTTGAGTTATTTTTAACTCAGCAACCTGGTGATGATAAAGCTGCTTGGGTTAGTAAGTTAGTTTCATGGATGCAACCAGGAATTGGTAAACGTTACGCTCTATTGATTGGAATTAATGATTATAATTCTGGTGGTAAAATACCCTCTTTGCGGGGTTGTGTGAACGACATTCAAATTTTAAATGATGTTTTGTCGAATAAATATAACTTCAATACCACAATGCTTGCTGATGCTGAGGCAACTTATGAAAACATCTTAAAAAAAATTAACGAGCTTCAGAACCAAGTTAAATTCCTTGACAATATAGTAATTCACTTCAGTTGTCATGAACAGGCAGGAAATTTATTAATTTTTGATACTCATGTCAATGAAGAAAGAAATTTAACTACTAATTCCATTAGTATTAGAAATCTACACGAGTTAGTAGCATCTATTCCGGCTGCACACAAAATACTATTTATTGATGCAGTAATAGACATCTCCGAAAAAGAATTAAATTATGGTATAAGAATATAAAAGTGTATTTTTTGGTAAGACGTTATGGGCAGTATATTTGAATATATTCAGAGCAATCCTCAC
>NZ_JACJTQ010000098.1 GCF_014698735.1 Anabaena catenula FACHB-362 | reverse complement strand
GTGAGGATTGCTCTGAATATATTCAAATATACTGCCCATAACGTCTTACCAAAAAATACACTTTTATATTCTTATACCATAATTTAATTCTTTTTCGGAGATGTCTATTGGGTTACAACTTACTGGGCTATATTCCACCTTTTCCCAATGGCAATTTTATCCCTGAAGTAATTGTCAAAAACCAACCTGATTCCTCGGTCAGTGAAGCTTTTCGGATGCTGCAAACTAACTTGAGGTTTTTTAATTCAGAACAATCAATTAAGGTGATTGTAGTCTCAAGTTCTGTACCTAAAGAAGGTAAATCAACAATTGCTGCCAATCTAGCTTTTTCTATATCTCAATTAGGCCGCAATGTATTACTAGTAGATGCCGATTTGCGTAATCCCAGTCAACACAAAATCTGGGAAATTCCTAATGAAGTGGGTTTAAGCAATGTTCTCAAACGTCAGTCGGATTTAGACCAGGCTGTGACTGAAATTGTCCCTAATTTAGAAGTTCTCACCGCTGGTGAACTCAATCATAACCCAGCTTCACTACTTGATTCTAGTCAAATGGCTGTGTTTGTGGCGCAAGTGGCACAAAAATATGATTTTGTCATCATTGACACTTCACCATTAACTGTAGCTGCGGATGCAACGATTTTAGGAAAATTGGTGAATGGAATTTTGTTTGTAGTACGTCCAGGTGTAGCTGATTCTAATAGTGTTTCTCTCTCTAAAGAAATGTTGGAGAAAGCTGACCAAAATGTTTTAGGTGTAGCGATGAATGGTGTCAATGCTAATCAGCCAGATTCTAGTTATTACGCCGTTAGTAGAGCTTGAGTTGTAGAGTTTGATAATTAAGTCATCTCTAACAAAGAATCTAGAGATGTTGTATGCAACGTCTCTACAAGAGTTCTGGATAATGCATCTCAATATTTGGTCAATGTCTAATAATCAGTACTATATATTCATCATATAGACTTTCATAAGTTGCTCACCTAAACGTTCATGACTGAAACGCTCTGTAATTGTATGCCTTGCATTTTCTGAGATGATTTGACGTTTTTCTGGGTTGTTGAGTAAATCTAGAATAGCTGCGGCTAAAGCCTTTGTTTCTCCTGGTGGCACACCAACTGCATCATAGTTATGAGTAAATAATTCAGCCGCACCACCTGCTTGGGATACTATCACGGGTTTACCACAAGCCATTGCTTCTACTATTGCTAAACCAAATGGTTCTGGTTGGGTACTGGCATGAACTACAATATCTAAAGAGCGGTAAATTTCGGCTATATTCTCTTGGAAACCGAGAAAATCAACTTTGTCTACAATATCCAAATCTGCGGCTTTTTCTTTTAATTCCTGTTCAGAAAATTGGGAACCACGAGTTTTATAAATTGCTCCACCAACAATACAGAAACGCACGTTTAAATGAGGATGCTTTTTGATAATTTCTGATGCTGCTTCTAGAAAAATATCATGCCCTTTCCAACGTGCAAAAGTTGCAACTAGTCCTACTCGTAGAGGAAAATGGGGAGTTGGGGAAGTTGGGGAAAAGTAATTGACATCTACGGCATTATAAATTACTTCTATTGGTAAGCTTGGAATTGTGGCTTGAGCATCTTGTGCGACTGCTTGGGAAATAGCAATTCCCTGTTTAGCACCATAGCTCACCCGTTTTAAAACCTGTGCCATGAATGGACGTGAGCCATAGAAGTCATGGATGTGCCAAACTACAGGAATATCCTTGATTCCAGCCAATGCAGTTAGTAAATGAGTTTTAATGCCGTTGGAGTGAATTAAGTCTGGTTTAAGTTCACAGAGCGATCGCTTGAATTCTCCCAGATATTCGCCGATCCTTGGTAAAATTATTACTAGTCGTAATAATAATATCAATCCAGCTATGGCTTTATTACTACCTTTGAAAGCACTATCACCCAGTTGATTTAATTCTTCTGGTAATTTCAGTAATTTGACTTGCACTCCCAATTTTTGCGCTTGCTCTATCAATAATCCATCAGTACCTACAATTAGATGTAATTGAATATCTGGCTTTGTATTCAAAAGTGCAGCAAAGATAGTTAGTAAAACTCTCTCAGCACCACCAATTACTCCCACTGGATTCACAAATACAATTTTCATTATTTTCTAGGACTTACGCAAGATGTGACTGAAAACCTTATTCCTGTGTAGCGGTAATTCATGAATTACCGCTACTTTGGTTCTGTTTTGCGTAAGTCCTATTTTCAATACCGGCTAATCTTAAATAAGATTTCGCAATAATCTGAGTATGATGAGACCAAGAATATTTCTGTGCTTGACTGAGACGGACATTGATCACAGGTGCGCTAGTTGGGTTTGATAATAGTTGAGTTACCGTTTTCACCCACGCTGATACATCCGCAGCTGGACAGTATATCACACCTTCTCCACCAACTTCACGCAACACAGGAATATCACTAGCAACTACTATCGCCCCACAAGCTAAGGCTTCAATCACAGGTAATCCAAAACCCTCTGCTTCACTTGTTAATAACACTGCTGAGGCTCGTTGGTAAAGGGCAGCTATAGTGGAGCGTTGTAAACCCTGGAGGTGAATTATCGACTTGCTGATATTCAATTGAGCAATTTGCTCTTGTTGGCTTTGTGTCCACTCACCACTGACTTTAACTAGTTTCAACTCTGGATGAATACGTTGGACTTGTGCAAATATTTCCAATAGAGTATCAATGCGTTTACGGGGAATGCAACTACCAACGTGTAAAAGAAAAGGTGCAGTACCTATTTTTGCTATTTCTAATATTTCTTGGTCACTATTACTTGCTTGCTCAGTATTAATACTAAATTCTGAGGCGATACCATAGGGAGCGTGAACTAGACGTGATGGTTCTACCAGTTGGTAATGTTCAATTTGTTTTCTAACTTCTGCGGTAGAATAAAAGATAACAGCGCATGACTGTAAACCGCGTAAAATTCTCTGAGACATGGCTTGATACCAAGCGGGTCTGGGTTCTTGCTCCGGCTCTACAAGAGAGCGAAAGGCATCAATATCATGACAGTATACTCCCGTCCGTTTTGGGGGTAAAAGATGGGCTAAATGGGCGTAGGAGTGGTCAGCAATGTGATAAAAATCGAAATTTGTTACCCTTGGTTTGAGATACTGAGGATAGTCCCAAAATCGATTGAGTAGACGATCTGCATTATAGGCAAATTGCTTTTTACCAATCCAGGGGATGTGTTGACAACTACTGTTAAATTTTGGTAGAACTTCTATAGCGTGAATAGATGCAGTGTGTTCAGCTTGCAATTGCTTAATAAGCATCTGAGCGCATAAATCCATACTATACCAGTGTTCTTCTAAGTAATCACAGATAATAGCGAGACGCATTTGAGTCATATTGTGAATATTCTCTAATCTTTCAGGAGTTAACTAATCAATTGATGATTATGGATAGGCCATTACAAAATTTTACTTACTTTCTAAGTAATTTTACATTAAAAACTGTAAAATAAGGCAAATACCTCCAAACAACAAAGAGGAAGCTAAAATGTTGTTAATTTCACTAAAAAGCTTTTTTTTCTGGCTGCAACGGCCTCAGTTAATTGTATACCGTGTGAGGTATTGGGTATGGGAAAAACTTCATCCAGATGAACCTTGGATGTGTCCAGGAACTGTAGAATTTTGCAAAAAACATCTTGCTGCTTCCATGTCAGTGCTGGAATTTGGCAGCGGTCGCAGTTCCGCCTGGTTTGCTCGGCGGGTAAGTAAAATAACTAGTATAGAATATGATGAAAATTGGTATAAAGTAGTAAAAAGTAAACTAGAAAAAGATAATATTGCTAATGTGAATCTGCGGTTGATTCTGTTGGATCATCCTGTATCAGAACCTGAACAAGATACTTACAAAATATGTCCTAGTTATGTGGCAGTTCTCGATGAATTTGCCGATGAAAGTTTAGATTTGGTCATTGTTGATGGTCACTATCGAACGAACTGTGCCAGGAAATGCCTCAAGAAGATTAAGGCTGGAGGATACCTGCTTGTTGATGATACTAATCTGTGGACTTCATTAGATGCTTTGAGTATTCCTCCAGATTGGAAAGTTGTTGATCAATCGACTAATGGGATAAAAACTGCGGCTATTTGGCAAAAACCATTGTCAAGTTTATACACAACTAGCATCTGACAATTCGTTAAAAAATTGCAAATGTTGTTGAGCAACAGAAGGCCAAGTGTACAATTTATGCGATCGCTCTAAACCCTTCTGCGCTATTTCTTGACGCACAGATGGACTATTAAGCAAGTCGGAAATAGCTTCAACCCAACCATTTTCATCTTTTTCGCCAACTACCACCCCCGCATCATCAATTAGACATCTCCGGAAATAGCTAAAGTGTTACTGCCACTGCTTTTAAAAGTGAGATGCCCCAATGCAAAGGTAGCTGGCTGGTACGCTAAAATAAGCGTTAGAGATGCC
>NZ_JACJTQ010000097.1 GCF_014698735.1 Anabaena catenula FACHB-362 | reverse complement strand
TGCCTTGCGATCGCTGGTAAACCTTTATCAGAAATTCTTAGAGGTTAATCTTCATGTGGCGATCGCTGATGTTTGTTTCACCGCTAATACTGGGCGATCGCATTTTGAACACCGTTTGGCTGTGGTGGCTGAGTCTAACATACAGTTACGGGAACGTCTTCTGGCTTTTGCCGATAGTAAGGAAGCTATAGGAATAGTGAGTGGGCATATTGATGGCAAAAAGCACTCGAAAATAGCTTTCCTTTTTACTGGTCAGGGTTCGCAATATGTAGATATGGGACGCCAGCTTTACGAAACTCAACCGATATTTCGGCAAGCTTTAGAGCTTTGCGATAAAATCCTCTGCCCTTATTTAGGAACTTCCCTGCTAAAAATTATATACCCAAATACCAAATCAAAAGATTTAGAATTAGATAAAACCGCTTATACCCAACCTGCTTTATTTGCCCTAGAGTATGCCTTATGCCAATTATGGAAGTCTTGGGGTGTTGAACCAGCAGCTGTTATGGGACATAGTGTTGGAGAGTATGTTGCTGCTTGTGTGGCAGGGGTATTTAGTCTGGAAGATGGTCTAAAGTTAATTGCCGAGCGCGCACGTTTGATGCAAGCTCTTCCTGAAAATGGTGAGATGGTAGCGGTAATGGCTGGCTCTGATTTGGTAAATTCCTTGATTAAGGATAAAACCAAGCAAGTCGCTATCGCTGCTTTGAACGGTCCTAATAGTATAGTAATCAGCGGAGCAACCCCTGCAATTAGAGAAATTTGCGCCCAACTTAACGACAAGAGAATTAAATTTAAAAAGCTAGAGGTTTCTCACGCTTTTCATTCGCCGTTAATGCAGCCAATATTGACTGATTTTGAGGTGATAGCAAATCAAGTTACTTACAATCGCCCGCAGATTCCCCTCATTTCCAATGTAACTGGAACAAGGGTAGATGATACCATTTGTACGCCTCAATATTGGTTAAATCATATCCTCCAACCAGTCCGGTTTGTTGATAGTATTACCTGCTTAAATCAGCATGACCATAACATAATATATTTAGAGATTGGACCGAAACCAGTTTTGTTAGGTATAGGGTGCCAATGTCTTCCAGAAAATATGGGGTTGTGGCTACCTTCATTACGTTCACCTCAAACTGATTGGCAGCAAATGCTCCAAAGTTTAGCCTTGTTATATATAAATGGTGTATCTGTTGATTGGAAAGGATTTGATAAAGACTACAACTACCAGAAAGTTGCTTTACCGACTTATCCCTTTGAAAGAAAGCGTTACTGGTTACCAGAAACAATCGTAGACCATAACATCAATACAAAAGAATTTAGTCAGACATCTATTATAAAGTTATTGCATCAAGGAGATACACAAGGATTAGCCCAACGGTTAGCAGGAGAACTCGATGAATCGCTTCGGAGGGACTTACCTCAAATATTGTCTGTTCTTGTCAAATGCCATCAACAGGAAATAAATTCTACACTTATCAAGGATTGGTTTTATCAAGTAGAATGGCAACCCAATATTTTACACAAATTATTAGATGCCACAGTTAGCGATCGCCAATATGAATTGCTCTCTTACCTTCAATCAAAAATTGCGAAAATACTTAACTTAGCTAACATTGAGGAATTAAATTTACATCAACCCTTGAACGATATGGGATTCGACTCATTAATGGCAGTCGAACTAAGAAATTGGGTTCAAGCTTCTTTCAATGTAGAGGTATCCATAGTCAAATTTATGGACAAACTCAGCACTCTCGATTTAGTTGCATATATCAGTGAGCAGATCACAAATATTAAATTGACATCAGAAGAATCTGTACTAATAGCGCAACAACTACAAACTGCTCCTACCAACCAACAACTAGAAAATCGCGAGGAAATCGAATTATGAAGCCCATTCAAGAGTTTTTGTCTGAGATTGCGGCTATGGATATAAAATTACATATTAAGGGAAATGGCTTGCGTTGTAATGCCCCACCAGGAGTATTGACATCAGAAATACGCACTCAATTAGCAGATCGCAAAGCAGAAATTGTCAAATTTTTACAAGAAACTAAGTTAAATTCGAGTTCTGAATTTGAAGCGATTTTCTCTGTTAATCGGAATAATCAGCCATTACCTTTGTCTTGGGCGCAAGAGAGACTGTGGTTTCTGAAGCAACTTGAAGGAGCAAGTGCTACTTACAATGAATTTACAGCTATTCGTATTATTGGTAAACTAAATATTAGTGCTTTAGAAAAAGCATTTTCAGAAATTGTCCGGCGGCATAAAGTACTGCACAGCAACTTTAAATTAGTTGATAATACTCCAGTACAATTAATTAATCCAGAAGCTCATTTAAAAATGTTCTTGGTTGACTTGCGGCAGTTATCCGAATTCCAACGCGAAAACTTAGTAAAACAGTTAGCTCAACAAGAAAAAAACACTAATTTTAACCTAGAAACTGACCTGCTATTAAGAGTTAAAATATTACAATTATCAACATTAGAAAATGTTTTATTTGTAACAGCGCATCACATTGTTTGTGATGGTTGGTCAACAGGAATATTTATTAAAGAATTCTCTATTCTCTACGAAGCTTTTTGCTTAGGAAAAGATTCTCCTTTACAGGAATTACCTATCCAGTACGGGGACTTTGCAGTTTGGCAGAGACAATGGTTGAGCAAAGAGCGATTGCAAAACCAACTTAATTACTGGAAGCAGCAATTGGATGGCGCTCCCTCATTATTGCAATTACCCACT
This sequence comes from Anabaena catenula FACHB-362, assembly GCF_014698735.1. GTDB lineage: Bacteria > Cyanobacteriota > Cyanobacteriia > Cyanobacteriales > Nostocaceae > Anabaena > Anabaena variabilis_A. The sequence goes on along the minus strand of NZ_JACJTQ010000097.1, from coordinate 1,876 downwards.
GACCGAAATCGCCCAAGCGTCCAAACTTTCGAGGGTGCAACTCAGACTTTTACTCTCAACCCACAATTAACTCAAAAGTTGCGTCGTTTAACTCAGCAGTCAGGTGCTACCTTGTTTATGACTCTACTAGCGGCGTTTGCAACTTTATTGCATCGTTATAGTGGGCAATCAGACATTGTTATTGGTTCGCCAATCGCCAATCGCAACCGCAGTGAAATTGAGTCTTTGATAGGCTTTTTTGTGAATACCTTGGTGTTGAGAAGCCGTTTTGAAAATAATCCCAGTTTTGAGGATTTACTTGCACAAGTTAGGGAAACCACACTGCAAGCCTACGAAAATCAAGATGTGCCTTTCGAGCAAGTAGTAGCAGCATTGCAACCACAACGTTCTTTGAGTCATTCACCCTTATTCCAGGTGATGTTTACGTTAGAAAATGCACCCTTTGGTAAATTAGAATTACCTGGTTGCAACTGGTGTGCCTTGAATCAACAAAGCACGATTGCTAAGTTTGATTTGACACTTTCAATCACAGAAACAAACCAGGGATTACTGGGGTCATGGGAGTATAATACTGACTTGTTTGATAACTCAACGATTGAGCGTATGGCTGGTCATTTCCACAACTTGCTATCAGCAATCGTGAAAAATCCCCAACAAACTGCGGGCGAATTACCTCTGTTGAGTGCAGCAGAACATCATCAGTTGTTAGTGGAGTGGAACAACACTGCTACTGAATATCCAAGGGATAAATTTATCCATCAGTTAATCGCTGAACAAGCAGAGAAAAAACCAGAAGCAACAGCAGTAGTTTTTCAAGGTGAAAGGCTAACTTACAGAGAATTAAACAAGCAGGCAAACCAACTAGCTCATTATTTACGTTCTTTAGGCGTAGGTACAGAAACAATTGTAAGTGTTTTTCTAGAAAAATCCCTGAATTTAATTTTTACAGTTTTGGGAATTTTAAAATCTGGTGCGGCTTATTTACCCCTTGATCCTTCATACCCCAGCGATCGCCTAAAATTGATGCTGGAAGATGCCAACCCACCAGTAATTATTACCACATCCCTACTCAAAGATAGCTTACCCAGTCATAACGCTAAAGTCATTTGCTTAGACATAGATCAAGAAATACTAGCTCAACAGTCCTCAGAAAACCCCAGCAATCAAACCCAAAACCACAACCTCACCTATATCATTTACACTTCCGGTTCGACAGGAAAACCCAAAGGGGTAATGATAAAACAGCGCAGTTTAGTAAATGCTTATCTAGCTTGGGAAGAAGCTTACCGTCTTACAACAGATACTACTAGCCACTTGCAAATGGCAAGTTTTTCCTTCGATGTTTTCGCTGGTGACTTTGTGCGAGCTTTATGTTCAGGAGCAAAACTAGTTTTATGCCCAAGAGACTTGGTTCTAGAGTCTAAAAAACTTTATGAATTAATGCTTCAAGAACAAGTGGACTGTGCGGAATTTGTGCCAGCCGTTCTCAGGAACCTAGTAAAATATTTAGAGCGCAGCAAACAGAACTTAGGATTTATGAAACTGTTAGCTGCTGGTTCAGATAGTTGGTATTTGAGCGAATATCAACAAATTCAGAATTTATGTGGTTCACAAACCAGACTAATTAACTCCTACGGTGTGAGTGAAGCCACAATTGATAGCACCTATTTTGAAACAGATACAATAGATTTATCCTCTGATTGCCTCATCCCTATCGGTCGCCCCATCGCCAACACCCAAATATACATCCTAGACTCACACCTACAACTAGTACCCATAGGTGTACCTGGAGAGTTATATATTGGAGGTGATGGTTTAGCTAAAGGCTACCTGAACCGTCCAGAACTAACGCAAGAAAAATTTATACTAAATCCCT
>NZ_JACJTQ010000096.1 GCF_014698735.1 Anabaena catenula FACHB-362 | reverse complement strand
CGTAGAAATTCTCCCTCCCTCCTCCAGTAAAGTTGTATCTCGTGATACTGCTCAACCTGTGACCGCCGAATTAGTAGAGGAGGTGATTCGCCAATATTATTACCGCACACCTGCTGTAGCAAATGATGAGGAGTTGATTTTGGCTTGGGCGGGGTCGCAAAATCGAGAACAAACTAAGCGAAAATACTATCGCTTTGGTCAAAAATTACTCGCTTGGTTGGAAAAACAAGGTGTACGGGATTTGAGATTAGTTCAGCCACCAAAGTTACTGGAATTTATTGCTAGTTGGGGTGAGGTTTCCCCTTATACTAAATCTAACTCCGTTTTGATGTTGCGATCTCTTTGGAGTTATGGGCATGGGGAGAATGTCGGCTATTTTTTACGGAATATTGCTAGTACCATAAATTACGATAATTTCAGTGACTTACCGAAGGCAGAGCGTTATTTAGAAGATTGGGAGATGGCGCAGTTGGCTGATGTTGCCCAGCGTTTGGGGGAGCAGCACTGGCTAGTTTTTTGTTTGCTTTTTTATAGTGGGATGCGGGTGGGTGAGGTTGGTCGGGTGACGGTTCCTGGTGATAAACCGGGTCAACCTAAGGAAGATTATCCGGGTTTATATTGGCACAACTTTAAATGGCAGCCCGACCCGATACCGGAAGATAGGTATCGGGGGTATTACACAATTAAGTTTCGCGGGAAGGGGGGGAAGTACCGGGAGATTGGTTTGGACCACCAGACTTCGCTGATATTTAAAAAGTACCGGGGGATGGCAGGTGAGAAGATGCCAGTGTTTCCAAATCTGTCACCTGACCCGAAAAAGCGGGGTTTGCCGTTGAGTGACCGAGCGATTAAAAAATTGATTCAGGATATATCTGAGGTGGCCAAGGTGAAGTTTTCTTGCCACTGGTTACGCCATTCTCACGCGTCGCGGGCGGTGGATAGTAAATCACTGTTTGAGGTGCAAGACCAGTTGGGGCATAGTAAGAGTGATACTACTAAGACCTATGTTCGTTCTAAAAAGGATGCGGGAACGGGGACTGTGTTGCCGAGGTTTTGAGGAGAAATGTGATCCATTAAGTAGGTGAACAGAAAAAAACCGCAGACGCGGAGTGCCTTCTCGGAGAGTAATATTTAACGATGACTGATATGATGCCTGTCTATGTTTGATAATGTCTGTCGCTTTTTAGCCGAGTCATTTTCAGCCGATTTCGCCACCTGGTTAATCGGTGAATCTATTGAACTCACCCAACTCAGTCCATCAGAATTATCCCTCGAACCGATTCGAGCAGATGCGTTAATTCTGTTACAGTCAGATGAAATTGTTCTGCATATAGAATTTCAAACTGAACCAAAAGCACAAATTCCCTTTCGGATGGCGGATTATCGGTTAAGGGTGTATCGCAAATTTCCCAATAAACGGATGCGTCAGGTTGTGATTTACCTACAACCAACCACATCCGAATTAGTCCAGCAAACAGCTTTTGTTTTAGAAAATACCCGTCATGAATTTGGCGTTATTCGTCTTTGGGAGCAACCCAGCGACATATTTTTGAATACTCCTGGTTTGTTGCCGTTTGCAACTCTCAGTCAAACTGAGGATAAAACGCGAATATTACAAATTGTTGCAGAAGCTATCGAGCAAATCAACGATACCCGAATTCAAAGTAATGTTGCTGCATCAACAGCCATATTAGCAGGGTTAGTATTAAACAAGAAACTGATTAAAAGGTTATTACGGAGTGATACTATGCGCGAGTCTGTAATCTATCAGGATATTTTGCAGGAAGAGGCACTTTCTATAATTACGCGACAACTTCGCCGTAAAATTGGAACTATTCCACCTGTACTACAATTAAAAATTCAATCTCTACTATTGGTGCAGATTGAAGAATTAGGAGAGGCTTTACTTGATTTTTCGAGTTTAAGCGATTTAGAAGCTTGGTTAGCACAATATCAAGTTTAGCAATATTGGTCAGGGTTTAGCAATGCGCTTTACCCTCTATGGGTGATGGTTTAAATTTATGTCAACCAATTATTTAAAGTTTCTGACCTTGATTTGAATTGTGATATATCATGGCTAGAATTAATTGGGTGAGGAGCTTCTATAATTTTTATTTCTGCCATTCTTTATCCCAAGGTGATTTAGCAGCTAAAAAGTTACGTAGTTCCTCATCTACTTTAGGTGGTGCGTCTAAAATATCAAGAATTTCTTGATATTTTTTTTCATCTAAAGCACAAAAAGTTTGAGCGCAAATTACTTTTTCTGCTTCTCTACAAGCGACATCTAGCATGAAATCAGAACGAGTTTTACCAAGAATTGATGCAGCATAATCAATTAAATTACGCTGTTTTTCTTGAACTCTAATATTTATAACCTGATTTCGTCCAGGATTATCCATTTCAAAGAAAGCTACCATTTTAGTTTTCTGAATTTTAATTACTCCATTACGCTAGGGTGTTGATTCTGTACCTTTTGAGGGGGTAAAAATTCATGCAAAATCTCTGGTATCTATTGGAGCAAAAGCCTATGTAACATAGACTTTACGTTCACATGGACACAAAATTTGCATGAACTGAAAACGGGGAAATTTCATCAAAATCAACACCCTACCATTACGCCTATTATAGATAATCGTATACACAATGTCATAGTGTTCCCTGTTGCCCGTTCCCTGTTCCCCCAGCAATTCTAATTTTTTAAATATGTTGAGATCCGTCTGAACATCCGCCTGCTCCCTTGCCTCTTTTTAAATCTATCCCATATCATTTCGGCACACCTCACAAAGTCCGTTTTCAAGGTCTTTGCTATCTGCAAGACAGCCATAGCATAACTCAAAGCGATCTGTAAAATTCTCTAAAATTTCTCCACTATTACAGTCATATTTTCGACACGCAGTGTTAGTAATATTTCTAACAAGAGATTGAGTTTTCTCTTTGCCTAACCAACCAAAAATGTGTTCTTGTTCCATTAACTCCAAGATTTCATTTAGCATATAACTACCAGAATGATTAGACATTTTTTCTCCTATAAATCCATTAATTGAGATTGAGATATTTTAAAAGCTTGACGTAATTTAGCTAGTTCATTTCTTCTTTTAATTTAGCTATTTGATTGGCAAGTTTTGCTGTTCTGTCTAAGGGGTAAATTTTTAGCAAGTTTACTAAACTTCTGATGTACTGTCATATCCAACTTCCCAATTTACCCTATCTATAATCTTAACTGAAATTGATTTGATGTATACTATGGTTTACTGATTAGTTTTGTAGGTTATTGAGGCGCGGCGATACTACTTTAAAGCTAAAATTTAGTTAGAGTACCCGGATTTCTCACCAAAATTCTCAAACCCTTATAAAATCTGGATTCTGGAGTTTCACACTGCATCAAAAATCAACCCCGTAAAAAATGCCTGAAACCCATTCTCTATACGGGTTATACAAATTGCGATTACATTGTTTGTGAGAAATACGGAAGTAAAGGTTTCAGGGTTAATAGCTTTTTTTGTACACTTGAGCCAAAATTTCGTCAGGAGAAATATCAAGATGGTTCAGTCTATTGCAGCCAAGGATGTGACGCTACGGGAATTAAAGCAAAATTTTGGCATTCAAATCGTTCAAGATGCTACTTTTTTTCCTGAGTGGTTGGATGGGCTTGAGGCTTTGAACAAAGAAGAGCAACATTTATTAGATCGGGTGAAGGCTAATTTTTTAGAATTGATGGATGATCCTCCAATGCTAGAAAATACGGTGAAGATGGTGGTACTTGCGCCCTTGTTAGATTTAGCTGGTTTTTATCATAAACCGTTTAGGATTGAAACAGAAACGGGTGTGGCTTTAGAAATGGAGGATGAGGGAACGATTATTCGGGGGCGGATTGATGTTTTGGTGTTAAAAAATCGGCTTTGGTTGTTGGTAATTGAATCAAAACGGAGTGATTTTGCGGTGACACGCGCAATTCCTCAAGCTTTGGCTTATATGTTGCTCCCTGAGGAAACTGTGCTACCAACCTTTGGCATGATTACCAATGGTAATGAGTTTTTATTTTTAAAGGTATTGAAACATGAATATGCTAATTCGCGGCTGTTTTCTTTGGTAAATCCTGATAATGAGCTTTATAGTGTATTACAGGTATTGAAGCGTTTGGGGATGGAGGCGATAGCGTTCAGCGCGACATAGGAATCGTCGGGAGCGATGCGATTTCGTGAGGTGAGGCAGGAGGCAGAGGGCAGGAGGCAGGAGGCGAGGCAAGAGACAGGAGGGTTTTAAGACTTAATCTTTTGAATGCTTGACACTAAAATTCCTTGAAACCTATCGACTTCTTCCAAAACAGGAGTAAATAGTTCAGGCGATGCTAATCCGACTTCCTTAGAAATAATCAATTGAGTATCAAGTTCAAGGGAGCGAACCTAAAGCAATGTGTAAAAATTGAATATATTCGTTCTGCGTCCGTCTTCCATAACCTTCCCTAACGGGACGCTACGCGAACAGCTATATTTGATGGCACGGAAACTGCCGAGCGTCTAATCTGGCTAGTTAATCCGTAAAGTTCAGATTTCGGGAATTTTTCGGTAAGTCGATAGCAGTTAATGGCAAGCTTGACACCACGCTGCCAAATAAATTGTTCTCTGTAACTCATGACGCAAAAAGTTTGAAGTAGGAAGTTGGGAGAAATTACATCATTATACACCTCCTGCCTCCTGCCTCCTGCCTTAAACCCAGAATTTTCACAAAATCGCGTTGCTCCCGGAATCGTCTATGTTTGATAATATCTGTCGCTTTTTAGCAGAGTCATTTTCAGCCGATTTCGCCACCTGGTTAATCGGTGAATCTATTGAACTCACCCAACTCAGTCCATCAGAATTAT
>NZ_JACJTQ010000095.1 GCF_014698735.1 Anabaena catenula FACHB-362 | reverse complement strand
TCAGATTGACCGTGTTAGCCTGTGGACTAGATCGTGCCGACACGAATAGGATGAAGCAGGAAGAAAAAGCTGGTAATTGTTAGCATTTGTTAGCTTTTTTGTATCGGAAATTCCCTCCATGAGATGATGTCCCAGTTGCGTCATAGCGTTCATATACTCCAACACCGTCTCACGGAACAGGGGAATATTAGATGGGAATAAGTTTGCACCATGCATTGGTGTACCAGCTTTTACTAGTGGGTGATCTGCTTTCAATTCAGTACCAAAATAAATACCTTCTTTGAGGTCAGGTTTACCAGATGTCAGTTCACCCCCAATGGGAAAATATCCCCGCCATGCTTTACCACCCAAAGCCATGTGTATTTCCATTTTATTTTCTAAATCTTGAGCGAAAAACTCTCGGCTTATTTGCTCTAAACGTTGCTGTAAATCTTCGTCTACGCCATGTCCAGTAATATAGAAAAACCCACAGTCTCGGCACACTTGACCAATTTCAGTAGCTACAGCAGAGCGATCGCTTATTCTAGAAACCAAAGCACTAATATCAATCACAGGAACCTGTGAAAAGTTCTTTTCCACGACTTGCGAGTTTGTCATAGTCAATTTCTCCTTGTTGTACATAAGTAGGTAAGCACAATGAAACCAAACTGTGTAAAGAAAAGTAAACAAGGCTAAAACCCTTTCTCCCCCTGCTAGAAAGCTCCCTGCCCCCTGCCTTATCCCAACGACAATTTTTAACGCCAACCTACTTAGTTTTGAGAACACCCAAAAAATGTAGTACACACCCACCCATACAAAATTTGAACCAGAATATTTTTGTATATTATCAATGTCTAACCATCAATCTCCCTTCCAACAACCACCGGAGGAAATACAAATAACTCCTCCAGACCCCCGTCAACCAGAAGTTATCCAACTCCTCAAACAAGTCATCGAACCCACCCTAAAAAATGACATCGTTAGCTTGGGAATGGTGCGAAACTTGCGAATAGTTGATAACTACATTTACCTGCGTCTTTACATCGGTTCTCAACAACACCACTTACAAGCAGAAATTCAAACCGCTTTATCATCACTGACTTGGTGCAAAAAAACTTACATTCAAATTTGTACTATTCCTGGAGTCAAAACCACCTTAGCTATCTCCAGTGGTAAAGGAGGTGTAGGAAAATCCACAACCGCAGTTAATCTAGCAGCAGCTTTGAAATTAACAGGAGCCAAAGTTGGGTTATTAGATGCCGATGTTTATGGCCCCAACGTTCCTCAAATGCTCGGTTTAGGAAAATCTGAAGTTACAGTTATTGATACTGCTAACGGTCAAAAATTTTTACCATTGGAAGCGCATGGTATCAAAGTCATATCTGTGGGACTTTTGGCAGAACCGGATCATCCCCTAGCATGGCGTGGCCCTGTTTTACACAAGATTATCACTCAATTTATACATGAAGTTGAGTGGGGAGAACTGGACTATCTGTTGATAGACTTGCCTCCTGGTACTGGAGATGCTCAAATTACTATTGTGCAAGAAAGCCCGATTTGTGGGGTGATATTGGTAACAACTCCTCAAGAAGTGGCAGTTTCTGATGTGCGTCGCAGTATCTATATGTTCCGCCAAGTGGGAGTTCCTGTTCTTGGCATTATTGAGAATATGAGCTATTTTATCGGCGTAAATAACGAAAAAACTTCAGTTTTCGGTAGTGGTGGCGGTGAAAAATTGTCAACAGAACTGCAAGCACCGCTTTTAGGAAAAATTCCCCTTGACCCCCGCATCTGTCATGGTGGTGATACTGGGTTTCCCCTGACTCTAGCTGATTTTAGTTCAATTACAAGTCAGGTATTTGTGCAAATCGCTGGGGCTTTGTCAGCTACTTTTCTTGCTTTGTAATCTACGAGAGGCAATTGCACAATTTTGATAAATTGTATCAATTCTGTTGAAAAAATGGATTTAGGTTATTTAATAATCTATGGATCAAAAATCATTACTTTCTAAAAAATATCTTTTACCCATTATTGTTATTACTTTGATTCTTGGATGCGGATGGCTAGGTTCAGAATTATTAGTGCGTTCAATTATGAAAGTAAAAAAAATAGAACCCAAGGATTTAATTAATATTATAAATAGATACCAAAGATACTACTATATGCAAAACAATAAGTTTGAGTCTAATTTATCTGTAGTCCTATCAGAATTGGGAATTAATTCACATTATGATAAATACCGACACACACATCCAGATCAATATATTTATGGAGTGAAAGCAATAGACGCTAATCAAGCTATAGCAATAGCTACACCGAAAATAACTGGACTCAAAAGCTATATAGGAATTGTATTTGTTAGCAAAACAGCAGAACTCAAAACTATAGGTATAGTTTGTGAAAGTAATCAACCATCAACAATACCACCGGAAAGTCCTAAATTGGTTGGAGGTAAAATTATTTGCGGTTTAGACTCAACTGAGGTTGCTAAATCCCTATACTATAATGAAAATCAACCCGATTGATATGAAAACCGGGTTGAAATAATTCGTAATTCGTAAACTTGCATTAGCAATATTTACTGTTTCCCTAATTCTGGAGTTTTCCCCTTTAACCCAATCATCAATTTGAGCGCAAATACTTTTAACATTGGTACTCGCTGCATAAACCATAAACCTAAACGTCGTATTATTACCAGGGGGAAGAAGTTATTAGAAAATACTCGATCTAACAAATCGGTAAAACCTAAAATTGCCAGATTTTCTTTTTTTCTCCAGCGTTCATATTTTTTGAGAATTTGGATATTACCAATATCTTCCCCAGCTTGGTGCGCTGTTTGGATGACTTCTGCTAAAGCTGCTGCGTCACGAATACCTAAATTTAAACCTTGTCCACCGACAGGGTGACAGTTGTGTGCTGCGTCACCGACTAAAGCCAGACGGGGGAGAACATAGCGATCGCTCTGCATCAACTGTACCTGAAAAATAAAGCGATCGCCTAATAATTCCAATTTACCCATCTGATCACCATAGCGTTTGGTGAGTTCAGCCAAAAATTCCTCATCATTTAAAGCACACAAAGCCTTGGCTTCTTCATGAGGTGCAGTCCACACAATTCGGCAACGGTTCCCCGGTAAGGGTAAAATTGCAAAGGGGCCACTAGTCCAAAACTTTTCGTAAGCTGTATAGTTATGGCATTTTTCCGGCTTGACAAAAGCCACAATACATGATTGCCAGTATTTCCAGCCTTTAGTTTTAATTCCCGCAGCTTGGCGAATCGGCGACTTTGAACCATCTGCTGCCACTAGTAATTTACTGCGGATTGTCCGATTTTCACCATCAACTTTGATATTAACAGTAACTATATCTTTGTCATTTCGCGTATTTACCACTTCGGCTGGACAGAGATAAGTTACATTCGGACAAATCTGTACAAATTCCTGTAAAGGTTGTAACAGTGCATAATGTTCAGCCACATAACCTAATTCTGAAGTCCCTAAATCAGAAGTTTGGAATTTCACCACATCGGCATAGTCAGCATCAGATAGCCGCACTTTGTTATATTTAGCCACATTAGGCATAATTTTGTCCCAAATACCAATTCCTTGGAAGATTCGGGCTGAAAGCATATGTACGGCGTAAGCTTGGCCTTTAGCGACTGCGGCTGATGTCACCTTAGCTTCAATTAGTAGCACACTCAAGCCAGAGTCTTTTAAAGCAGCAGCCAGGGTTAAGCCAACAATCCCACCACCGACAATTACCAAATCATAATCATATTCCCTTTGGTTTGTGGGTGTGTGGGGAGGAGGAAGGGTTTGAGTAAGCTGAGTCGGGGACATTGTTAAGAGAGATTACGGCGTTTTACCTATTATTTTCACGCAAGTCCCCTCAGAGAGCAAGTTGACAAAGGGAAAAACATGAAAATAATTCGTAATTTGTAATTAACTCGGATTTTATCTGTTTCCCATTAATACCAAATAAATATGAAGCTGCATAGAATAAAATATCAAGAATAATTGACCGCAGATAAACACAGATAAAGATAAATGAATCAATGGATTTCAGGATTCTGTGCAGCCTCACATAAAATTGGTATAAGAGTTTCCTAAACCATAGTAGCCATGAGATTATCCGCCATGTCAAAATTGGCTGTCACATTTTGTACATCATCTAATCCTTCTAGGGTATCAATCAATTTGAAGAGCGATCGCGCCTGTTCAGAATCTGTAACTTCCACCTGATTACCAGGAATCCAGCGCAATTCAACATCTGCGACTTTAAAGCCTTTTGCTTTGAGTGTTTGACTGAGAGTTTCTAAATTTGCTACCTCAGTAAATACTTCAGCGGTTTCATCTTCCGTCATTTCATAGGACTCAGCATTACCTTCTAAAGAAGCTTCTAAAAGCTGTTCTTCATCTAAAACCCCCGACACCACACAAACGCCTTTTTGGGTAAACATCCAAGCCACACAACCTGTTTCCCCCAAATTTCCACCATTTTTACTAAAAGCTACCCGCAAATCAGCTGCTGTGCGATTGCGGTTATCTGTGAGGGCTTCAATTAAAATTGCTACACCACCAGCGCCATAACCTTCATAGCGAATTTCTTCTAAACTGGAGTTGTCGCCCCCAAAAGTACCTGCACCTTTAGCAATCGCTCTTTCAATATTATCATTAGGAATCCCCGCTGCCTTCGCCTTGTCAATTGCTGTCCGCAGTTGAAAATTACCAGCAGGATCTGGTACACCATTTCTAGCAGCAACAATTATCGCCCGTGACAGTTGAGTGAAGATATTTCCTCTTTTGGCATCTACTACAGCCTTCTGACGCTTAATATTTGCCCATTTACTATGTCCTGCCATAATCTGAAATTAATTATTAACTCTCTATTCAACGATAGGATATACCTAGCTTTTGCTCAGATGCAAAGAATTAGGGGGTAAGGTGTGGGGGAAAAAAGGGAAAACATCAATCAGGGCAGATATTACAGCAGTTTTCGGCGTTTAATTGTTAATTTTTAATTGTTTAAGATGGTGAAATTGGGTAAATTTGTCAATCATCTCCATCAACGTCATAGGCAACAGTTTTTTGCCGATACAAAAAAGCTAACAAATGCTAACAATTACCAGCTTTTTCTTCCTGCTTCATCCTATTCGTGTCGGCACGATCTAGTCCACAGGCTAACACGGTCAATCTGA
>NZ_JACJTQ010000094.1 GCF_014698735.1 Anabaena catenula FACHB-362 | reverse complement strand
GCCTGAGCCTATTTTATTATCCCAGATTTTTGCCAAACTCACCTCTTTTGGTCGTATTCACAATGCTTCTACAGCCGTTTAACCCTCGTAATTTGGCTATAGTATTGTTAGTATCACTTATTTGGTTGATTTATTCAATCATCAGTTTAGGTTATTACTTGAGGTCAACGTCAAAAGTCTTCATCAAGCGGCATCCGTTGCTTGAACTTGCCAAAGCCTGATCTCAAGATCATCGCCGCCACTAGCCAGAAAATTTCCATTTGGGCTAAAAGCGACAGCACGAACTTCACCCAAATGACCAGTGAAGGTTTGAAGAATTGTTCCTGTTTTTAAATCCCAAATCTTCACAGTATAATCCGCACTAGCACTAGCAATTTTTGTACCATCTGGACTAATAGCAACACACCAAACACGACCTGCATGACCTTCGAGGATGTGGGGTATCTTCTCTGTTCCAGTGGTTAAATTCCAAAGTTTGATTGCTCTATCTGCTCCGCCACTTACCAATGTTTGACCATCAGGGCTAATTGCCAGCGATGAGACTTCACTCAGATGAGCATAGGCGATGATATGGAGTGGCTGATTAGAGTTCTCATTTAATTGCCAAACTTTAATCGTGCTATTGACACTACCACTTACCAAGATTTGTCCATCTGGACTGAAACTCAGGGAAATAACTGGACTGCTATGTGCTTGGAACGTGCGTATCCATTCGCCAGTTTCCAAATGCCATAATGATACTTTGCCATGCTCTGCTCCAGTTGCAAAAATTGGACTTTGAGAGTCTGGGCTAATAGGCAGGGAATGAACAAGAGTAATGGGCTTGGAAGATGCGTGGATGGTATAACGGCAGTCTCCAGTTTTTTTGGCTGTTAGTTGATTTTTATCCCAAGCTTTGACGTTACCATCTGCACTACAACTCAGCAATAGTTGTCCATCAGGGCTGATGCCAACGCCCTTAACTCTATCTCGATGACTTGTGAGTAAATGTAAAAGTTGCCCCGTTTCTACATCCCATAATCTGACTGTTTTATCGTTACTGCTACTTAATATTGTTTTGCTATCGGGACTGAAAGCCAGAGAACGAATCCAGTCTGAATGACCAATCAGGGGTTCAAGTTGAGATTGATTGATAAGCACCGGAGGATTTGCAGATGTAACAATAGTATTGAGGTTCTGTTTTTTCTTCAGTACAGGAATCAAGTGGTCGGGAGAGACTAGAGTTTGCCTATCTTCAGGAGACTGAATTGGGATCAGTTTACGGCTTTGAGGGGAGGGAGAAGAAAGCTCCATCTGAATTGAGTTGCACCCTAGCTCATAGGCATCTTCAACAGTTCTTCCAGCCCCAACGCTATCATAAAATCCTATGGAAAAGGCGATCGCTGCTTCATCCCCAATTTCGCGGCTCATGCCAATCACATAATTAATATGCTGGATAAGTGCATCTGCTTGGACTTCAGAGTAACAGGCGTTCAGCAGGATACACTCTACCTTGTCCGAGAATTGTTTAAATAGTTTTGAAAGTGCATCACTATTGACAAAATGCTCATTACCATGATCATCCTCTAACACCAATCCATCTTCTCCACTGCCATGTCCACAAAAATGAACAATTTGTGGTTTTACCTCCAGCATGGCGCGTCTCAAGTCAATGGGGCGAACTGCTCCCCGTACTTCGATGTCAAATTGATCGCGGTTTTGCGATCGCCTCAGTCCTTCTCGAATATCTCGGATTTCTCGATCCAAATCAAGAACTGAGGTTCCTTTAGGATTAGATGCCAGGATCAAAATTCGTTTCATGCTGGATTGCCTACCTCTACCGAACAACTTCAAACAGATCGTGAACAGGAGTTGGGGCTTGATCGCTTAAGTTTTCTGTTTGCACTCTCACTCGATAAAGTCCAGGTTGCAAGTGATCAATTATCAATAGCCAGTCACGTTCTCGTTCCACAAAGTCAAGATTGACAGCAGGTTGCTCATGGGAAACCGATGTGATTTCGGCTTGAAGTTTTCCAAATGAGATTGCCCCTGTTACTCTTGCCCGAATGCTTACAGGTTCATCGGGTAAATACAAATCATCTAAACTGAGACTGATAGCTGCTTGGGGAGCTCTTACATTTGCCAAATCAAACTGGCTCAACTCTAGACAGTTGAGTAGGTTTTGTAGCACTTGCTTTTGATTTTGCAATGCGCCATGTTGTTCAGCAATGAAAAAGTTATCAAAGTTCTTTGATCGCTCTATTGGGATAGCCGAAACTTGGGGAACCGTACCGTCACCATCACTTAAGTCAAATCGATTGTGAAGTACACCTGGTAAATCTTCACTCGCCGTCAGTTTGCCGTTTTCTAGAATGGCAGATTGCAAGGTTGGCTGCTGCACACCAGCGATCGGCACAACAGTAAACGACTGGCGGTACTCCTCCAGTTTAAGGTTTTGTTCTACGGCAGTCTCAATTTCTCGATGAAACGCTAAGGCATCTTGCGCTTTACGTTTGTCAATGTTAGGCAGTCCGTCAGCTTCAGCAATACGCTTGTAGCTTTCACCGATTTTGACTACTTCGTAGATGGGCAGCAGTTGGTAAATGGAAGTGAGCGATCGCATTACTTCTGTAAGATCGAGAAATTGCTGCTTGTAGCCATTTGCCAAAAAGTTTACGGCTTTGAGAGAACCGCGATAGGGCGTACCGAAGGTAAATAAGGCACGAGAATCACGCCAACCTTCTAAGACTTCCAGGTAATAGCGAGAGACTAAACCTCCCATACTATGAGCCATCAAAATCACTTTAGCGTCAGCAGATCCACTGGCTTCACGCCAACGTTTTAGACGCTTATCGATCAGTTTTTTCAAGATGTGTGCATTGGCCCGATTATCCCGTCGCCAGTCGTAGGGAAACTGGTAGAAGTTGGCAGCTTTATCGTCTGGATCGTTATAAATATCACCTGGAGTAACATTAAAGTTGTCAGTAATCAAACGTGAAGTTTTAGTGTAACCGTCAATTTTCCAAAATCCTGGAATGAGATGGGTATCTTGAATCAGTGAAGTTGCTCGAATGCCATCACCTAAGCTTTCAGCATTTGGATCATCCTGACCTAACTTTAAGTTATGGATTGTGTTACTTAAATTAGTTAGGGCTTGCCAGATCGCCTGACCTGATACTGCCCAAAGGTCTTTGCCATCTTTTTGTAAGACGCTTCCCAGAATGCCGGGAAGGATAACGATCATATCTTTCATGGGGACTTTGTTAGCCATAGTGTTCTCCTATGTTATTGAGGGGAAATTGATTTGCGCGATCGCAAAAACTCTTCTACTTCTTCTTCTTGTCCCAGTGGAGAGCCTCCTTCAAGATAAGTCTCAAAGGCTCGTTCAGCTTCAGTTAAGATTTCTTTTTCAACCATTGCCCGAAGCGCCTGACCCAGGTAATAGTGTGCTGTTACATTATTAGGATCTTGCTGCGTTGCAAGACGAAGTTCTTTCACGGCATAAGCTGGATCGCGCTTGCTTTCATAGAGAACTCTTCCCAGCCAGTAGTGCGCTTCGGGATAGGGTTGAGTTTTTCCTTTTGGTTCCGAATTTTGTTCAGAAACTTGCTTTAAAGCAGCTTCTACCGAGGCAATACTTTTGTCATAGTTTCCAAGTGTGTAGTAGGCAATTCCAAGATTGAAGTGGCTTTCTGGATCAACACCGTTGCGTTGTTGAATCAGTCTTTTCAAAAAACTGATGGTTTGTTCTATAGGTTCCTGCTTGATTTTGCGTAAAAGTTCATTGACTAAATTGCAACGAACAGAATTGTCAAATAGGCGAGTGTCTAAATCAGTGCCTACAACAAATGGTTGAGTTTCAGTGGATATAGATTTAATCAATTGATTGTAGGTGAGCGTGCCTGTTTTGTCTTCAGACAAGCTTTTAGTAAGATTGTATGTTAGTACGCCATAAATTAATTTTTGAAAGTCATCTCCATAATTTTTTTCAACCCCCAAAGCCCCCTCATCGATTTCATTGCGGATAGAATTTGTATATATAGAGAGACAGCCGATTTTTAGAGAAGTATTCGACAATAATTGAGATCTACGCTCGTTAGATTTAGATATATTAGATAAACTTTCTTGATCGGCTCTTCCTCCCTCGCGTTTACTTGGAAGCGAACGTTTATCGGGAGGAACAGATCGAGGGCTGTACCTTCTTACTGTAGTTGACTTTGACCAACTAGCATCAACAATCGTAACTAGGTTGGTGGGGCGATTACTAACAATTTCCGACAACTCTTTTAGTTCGATATCAAATACATCACCTTCTCTGCTATCTACGCCAAGGATTGTTAAGTTGTCAGAGTTCCAAGAGCCATGTCCTGCAAAGTAAAACAAAGCAGGTACTTCATATGATTTTTCAGTTAACTCCTTAAATTCATTTAAAATCGCCTGACAAGTAGCATCTCGATTAAGGATAACTTTTATATTTCCCAATTGAAACCCGTATTTACTAATTAAAATATCTTTTAAAAGAAGTACATCATTAATTGCCCCATCAACTGCCTTTATGTCGGGGTTTAAGTAATCCTTTATTCCAACTAATAAAGCATAACCAGTAGAAAAATAAGGGTCTTTGAGAGCTTCGATTTGAGAAATTAATTCCTGAAATTGAGTGAAGTTCGCTGTTGAGTCTGCGGTTGTTATATAATGCTGAAATGTTTTAGATGAATCTGTATAAAGTCTCTGTTTAAATTGAGCAGTACCCAATTCAAGTAATATAGCAGGATCACTATACTTACTTTGGCTCAAAGAGATTTCTAAAGCAGTGATAGCAGTTTGAAAAGCGCATTTTTCCAAAAAAGCACGGCCTACGTTGTAATGAAGTATAGAAAATGGAACATCTAGGTTTTTGATCGCATCTTTATACCGTGTATTCAGATTATCAGAATTTAATGCAGAATAATTTTTATACCAACTCAAGTCAAAGATATCAGGACAGTAATCTAGCCTTGTAGAAAACAGTTTTTTAGTAAGAGGATTATCTACAAAAAAAGGTCGTTGTCGTTCTCGTCGCGAATACGTTTCTCCATTTGCTTCGACTATATCTCTGACCTTTGAAAAGACATCAACTTGCTTTGCCTCTTCTGAAGCCTGTTGTAGCTCGTGAGCAACCGTGTAACTGAAAAGTCCATATCCACGATCATCAATGTTTATTTCACGGCTCATCTGCCCTGGAGAAGCTCCTAAAAAAAGTGTACAGTCTTTTCTTTGCTTAAAAAGTTTAACGAGTTCTTCAAATTCGACACTGATTAGACATCTCCGGAAATAGCTAAAGTGTTACTGCCACTGCTTTTAAAAGTGAGATGCCCCAATGCAAAGGTAGCTGGCTGGTACGCTAAAATAAGCGTTAGAGATGCC
>NZ_JACJTQ010000093.1 GCF_014698735.1 Anabaena catenula FACHB-362 | reverse complement strand
TTTCATTAGATAGGTCTTATTGACAATAACTGACCTATTTTTTTTTACCATAAATCGTTGCATTCTTTACACCGTCTTGTTCTCAGCCTTGTTTGTCGCCCCGTCAGTCCATCACTATGACTCTGAAAAAATCAATCAAACGATAGATACTGATTTCTTCGTTCATACATAACATCGTTTTTTTGCCAATAAAATTTAGATGCGTTTCCCCTTCCCCAATCAGTGATTAAGTGGAATCCTGGGTTAAAGTTGGAGTTAGATAAATTTGCGTTAATTTCTTTGATTGAAGGGACGAACAACAAGCATTAAAAACTTGGCTGCTTGGAACAGAAGTCTAAGAACGAAATATGCGCTGGAAAGTCGTTAGGTTAGCACTACCCAATTAAAACAACAACAAGCTCTCCACAATCTGCGTTGCTTTGAAGGGGAATTATGAAGAAGTTAAGTTTATATTATCCTTTTGAATCTATAGAGCCATTATTGATCTTCATCTCCTGAACCAAAATTTTTATTTGTACAAATTTTTCAACAATTTCTGCTTGGTTGAAATTTATCTCGTTTGTATTGATAATCAAATTGATAACATTCGTTAATTCTGCTTGTTGCTTGTGGTTAACAGCTTTGAGTTGCGTCAGTTCCTGCTCTCTAGTTAAAACCACTTCATTTAATCGCTCAACTTCTGACATCAATGGTGCAATCGTTGCTTCTAACTCTGAATTAACTACCTTTGCTGCTTGCCCAGAAAATGTGTTCTGCCAACTGTTTTGACCTGCTCGTTCTAATGCTTTCTCTAACTCAATTATCCGTTGTTCTAATTGCTGGTTTTTGAAAGAGAGATTCTGCACTGTGGCCAACTGTCTCTCTTTTTCAATTAACTGCCCAATTAATTTCTCCTTGTCTTGCGCCATTTTTTGTGCGTGTTCCTGAGCAGCTTTTAACTCAACTGCGGCAGCTTGAAGAGCGGCATCACGAATTTCAGTAAATCGAGCTAGTTCTACTTCTGCTTGTTCTCTTTCTCGTTCTGCTAAAGCCTCAGCAATCTTTTGTTCTACCTGTTGTGCAGTGAAAGTCTCTTGTGTGCTTGTCTTGCTCCCTCTCTGATTTGGTAGCACTTCTAATTGTATTTGTTCTGGTTTAAACAATGTTTTGGTGAACGATCCTTGGGCAACTGTATGGTCTAATAGTACCCACTTGAGGGGGCGACAAAGAAGCTAAAAAGGTTGCTGGATAAGCATCACAGTCCTCATACCCTGCTGATAAAATGGCATCTTATTGCGAACTAATGCCATCATTTCCAAGACCAATTCTTGACACTCATTCATAGAAACTATCCAACTAGAACCATACAAACCTATCCAAAAAGCACTATGTCTTCTTCTGGTTCTTTTCTGTTCTCTAGAACGACAAACATAAGATTGTTGTCTAGAAAATTGAGTTTTTTGACCTTGTAACCATGCAGAAGTCATCGCCAAAGCAATCAATAAAATTATCCGGACAAGTCTATCGGGGGAAGCTTGAGAACCGGATATATTATAACCCCCAGTTTTACAATCTTTAAACATAGCTCGGAGGCGGAGTGTCTCCGACTCCGCTCAATCCCAAAACGTTGGCCATATATTTTGATGGTTGTGGATATATCTGTGAGATTAGTTGATAAATACCAAGGTTCTATTTCTTGCTTACTGCGATACTTTCGTTTCCAATAAACGGCTAAATTACAATGACCAAAACCTTGCTCTTGTGTGAGATTAACATTTTCATAAAATCTCCGACTTCCCGGATAAATTGGAATTGAACTTAGAGGTTGAAATGAGTGTTTTTTTTCTCGAAATGTGGTATCTTTTTTCTGCCTGAATATATACTTCAAACCCTGACTATGTAACCATTTCCTTAATTCAGCACCATGAAATTCCCTATCACCAATAATGACTAATTGATAATGTTTCAATAACCTAATTACCGGACGTAATACTTTTTGTTGTTCTTGGAGGTTACTACAACCATCTTTATCTAGTAGACACCAATACACTGGTAATGCTCTTTTTTGATAAATCACGCTTACCATCAGAATATTGTTGTCTTTCCATTGCGTTCTGTCTATGGCAATCACCAATTGTGAGAGCGGTTTAAATAATCGTTCTAAAATTGCTGTAATAATTGGGAACCACAACAATACTACACTCAACCTATTAGAGTTCAAAAATCTTTGTATATGACGACGACGGCTATTTTCTTGTATTGGTAACGGCAGGTTCGCAGCTAATCTTTCTATTCTCACTTCCTTCTGAGTTTGCAGTACCCACACCAGCATTTTCAGGGTGATCAACTGTCTATTACTCAGGTATTTTTCGAGGATTTCTTGATAAAATGACGGTAGCATTTTTTTGTTTGGTCTTGTTATTTTGACGAGACCATTCTTTTCTACCATCAAACTGTACCCCATAGATAGCTGCTTAATAACCGTATAGTATTGTCAATAAGCACAAGATTTTTTGAGAGAGTCTAACATCTGAAACCCTTTACCTATCTTGGTTTCAACTTGCTTGTCGCCCCCTCAAGCAGATGACTTTAACTGGGAGAATAAGTGAATAATTGGTAGTAATTGTTAGCTTTTCAGCTACTGTTAATTAACCCTCTAATTTTTGCGTTGTAGTTGTTTGATGCTTTCGGGCAAACGACGAACTTCTATAATCCTATACTAAGCTCCTGAGCGATCATCGCTTGTAGAATCATTTGGAGGTTCGTCGTTACTTCTTCTACAGCTTACCAAGTTATCTTGATCGAAATTATTGACTGCAAATACATATATTGGACTAAAGATGAAAATCGAGGTAGTGATTAACAAACTTACATATTTCATAAATTTATTTTTGAATTGTTTACGTGGAATACAAACTTTGTCTTTATTTTATATATTTTATAACAGAAATGTTTAAAATTTTGTAGAGACGCTATATATAACGTCTTTACAAATTCACCAAAAATTATTAATGCTAATTTGAGATTAAGTTAATTTCTCCTCTCCAGTTTCCACGGGTAAATCTTTTTGAGTGCTATATTCTGTCCAAGAACCTTCATAAATTCTAACTTTTGGATAACCAAGAAGATGCTTTAAAACAACATATTGTAATGTTGCTTCTCGTCCTGTACTACAAGAAACAATAATGTCATTTGCAGGATTAATCTTTTTATCTGCCAGAATTTTCTTAATCTCATCTAATGACTTTAATTTGTGAGGATTTTTAGCATCGGTAAATGTTACCCAAGGAATATTCCGCGCACCAGGAATATGTCCATTGCGTATCCAAAGATTTTCTTCACCCCGGAACAATTTTTCCGGTCTAGGATCAATAAAGGTAACTCCTGGTTTACCAATTAATTTTCTCACATCATTTAAATTCACGCGAACTGAAGGGTTATCCCGAACTGTGAATTTACCGACGGAATATTTAGGAAACTCTTTAGTTACATCTTGAGTAGCTTTGTAACCTGCATAGCCACCATCCAATACAGAGATATCTTTTAGTCCAGAACGTTCTAGTAAATAAGCAACCATTGTTGCACCTAAAACATCTCTACCATCTGAATACACAAGAACACGACTGTTATTTGTTACTCCAGAATTAGCAAATATTTCTCCTAGTTTTTGATTGTTCCAATATTGTACTGGTAAACCTTGTTGTGGACCTCTAAAAGCTATATCAGCAATATTCACAGCACTAGGAAGATGTCCTTCTATATAGTCCAGAGGAAAATTACGCACATCTAGAATTCGTAGATTTGCATCTTTGGAATTCGCTGCCACCCAATTTGGTGAAACAAACTGAATATTAGCACGAGTATTGGCTGAAAATGCTGTAACAGGTAATAATGGGACAGTTACGAGAAAAGCGAAAAATAATGCTATCGAAGTAAATAACTTAGGTTTTTTAAACTTTGCCAAGAAATATTTTAAATTCATGTTCACGCTCCTGATTATCTACCAAAACTTTTATGTAAGTCAGCGAAATATTTCATGCAGCTTTTAATAAAAGTTGCATTAGAGAAAGCTTCATTTGCTTTACAGGATTAAAATACGGGAAATCGGTCAAGTATTCGTACTTAATATAAATAACCATCTCATGTTCACACACAGAACACAAGTAATAAACCTCTCAAATATGAAGATTTATCTATCAGGATTTTCTATTTTATGTATAGATTAAGCAATATGATAAAATTAGTGATGTTTGATATTGATGGCACGCTTACTGAGTCGAATCACCTGGACAATGAATCATATTTACAGGCATTGTATGAAGTATTTGGTTTTTCAGAAGTATCAAGCGACTGGACATCATACACTCATGTAACAGATGCTTGTATTTTAAGGGAAGTTTGTCAAAGTAAACTTGGTCGCGTTCCTTCATCTAGGGAAGTTGAAGCTTTTCAACAGCGTTTTTTAGAATTACTTATTGAAGGTGCAGAATCACACAGTGGAGTCAAAGCGATATCAGGTTCATCTGATATGTTGAAAAAGCTACTGACATCTCCTGACTATCAGGTAGTTTATGCTGGAGGAGGTTGGGCAGTTTCAGCGATATTCAAATTAAAATCTGCTTGTCTTCCCATTGATAATATTCCTTATGCTTTCTCGGATGATGATGAGTCCCGTGAGGGAATAATGGCGATCGCACATTCTAGAGCCGAAATCTATTATGATCAGCGTTTCTCTGAAGTTGTTTACATTGGGGATGGTGTTTGGGATATTCGTTCGGCTCAAAAATCAGGATATTCATTCATTGGTATTGCTTCGGATGATCAAGCTAAAGCATTATTATCTTGTTCCCAGTCGGAGACTGGGAATGCTCTGAGAGAGGCAGAGCCTCTACTGTCAAATGAAGGCTCTGCCTTCTAGAATTCGTTCCTATACTCTGTATGGGAACGAGGAAATTCTTTGCGTCCTTATTTCAACAAATAGGGTAGTTGCCGCATATCTCTAAAAATAATTGCCCCTTCTTGCTCTAGTTTGTGTGCAGGCATGAGTTTTGCATAACCAAAAACCTTCATACCCGCTGCCACACCTGCTCTCGCCCCAATTGGAGTATCTTCAACTACAACACACTTAGCCGGCTCAACACCCATCCGTTCCGCTGCGTACAAAAATACATCAGGGTAGGGTTTTCCCCGCTCTACCTCCGTCACACTAAAGAGTTTTCCTTCAAAGTAACTCAATAAATTTGTGATTCCGAGCGTTGTCTGCATCTTCTTATGATCGCCACTTGATGCCACGCAGTGAGGTATTTCGAGTTCATCAAGCACTTCTTTTATACCATCGACAGGCTTGAGATTCTTGTTCAACGCGATCGCAGTTCTGTCTATATCCCTCTTCTGTCACTTTCCGAGAATAAAGAATATAATGGTTAGAAGAAAAAACTCTACAAGGTAGGTAGAGCAATGGATGTAGAATTACAAATCCTCAAACATTTACGTCGAGATGCCCACCCGACAGTGGGAGTCATAGATGAATATTGTGAGG
>NZ_JACJTQ010000092.1 GCF_014698735.1 Anabaena catenula FACHB-362 | reverse complement strand
TCGTCCAGAAACAACATCTTAGTCGTGCTAATGGTATGACTCAGTTATCAGAAGCATTGGCTCGATTGCTATCACCAATTTGTGGAGGCTTTCTGGTAATTGTAATCGAATTACAGGGTGTAATTCTGATAGATTTAGTCACTTTTTTGTTTGCTTTAGTAACACTCTTAATTGTTGAATTCCCAAAACAAAAGACCACAGTTGCCGGAAAAATAGGCAAGGGTTCTTTACTAAAGGAATCTATGTACGGTTGGAGCTATATTCAAGCTCGTCCCGGATTAATGGGACTGTTAATTTTTTTCAGTATCAGTAACTTTGCTGTCAGCACTGCTGAAGTTTTATTCACCCCCCTAGTTTTGTCTTTTACCTCTGCCAATGTCCTCGGTATGGTTTTATCTATTGGGGGTAGCGGTATGTTAATTAGTAGCATCCTTATGAGCATTTGGGAAAGTCCAAAACGTCGCATTCATACTGTACTTGGCTCTGATTTCCTGCTGGGGCTGGCTATTTTATTGGTGGGAATGACCACCTTTGTTCCCTTAATTACTATTGGAGCTTTCGTAGCTTTTTTGACAATACCTGTTTCACAAAGTTCCTCTAATGCCATCTGGCAAACTAAGGTGGCACCCGATGTCCAAGGAAGGATTTTTGCAATTAGACGCATGTTTGCTTGGTCATCACGACCTTTAGCTTATCTGTTTGCAGGTCCCCTAACCGACAGGGTATTTGAACCTTTAATGACAGTTAATAGTTTCTTAGCCGGAAGCATTGGACAAGTCATCGGCACCGGATCAGGTCGTGGTATCGGTTTGATGTTTATGTTTATGGGAACCTTAACTATGTTAGCGACTATTATTGCCTATCAATATACTCCCTTAAGGTTAGTAGAAGAGCAACTGCCCGATGCCATAATTGATACCATTGTCTGACAGAGGTTTAAAATGTTTGTTGACTTAACGGGTGACAAAACTGCGGCTAATGGCAGTGGTTCATGCCCAGAAAAAGGTGCGGGAATACGGAGTGATTTCCAGGCGGCTCATTTGTGGTCAAGAGCGCCGACACTTGGAGATGACGTTCCGAATGCAATTTTACCTGAATTCGGGTCACGAAGTGCTGGTAGCAGAAGCTACTGCGTGGGCAGCAGCGAATCCTGGGTGTTTGCCATTTAGTTTTGAATCTGCGGAAATGCCTGGAGGAATTAAACTTTGAAAATCTTGCTTATTGAGGATGACGAGATTTTAATTGATATGATCTCGCAATGTTTGAGTAAACAACGCTACACAGTTGATATTGCCCAAGATGGACAGACGGGTTGGGAATATGCCGAGTCTACTAAGTACAGCTTAATTTTGCTAGATGTCGGCTTACCAAAACTAGACGGTATTACTTTGTGTAAGCGATTACGCTCTCAAGGCTTTGCTACTCCAATTTTATTAATGACAGCCAAAGAAGCTACAGATGATAGGATTCGGGGATTAGATGCAGGAGCAGATGATTATCTCATTAAACCTTTTGATTTGGGAGAACTTCAGGCCAGAGTCAGAGCTTTATTACGTCGGGGTGATGCTCCTCGTACCCCAGTTTTACAAATAGGTGAATTAAGATTAGATCCCACTAGCTGTGAAGTCAGTTATGGGAATCAAGCTATACATTTAACAACTAAAGAATATAATTTACTAGAGCTATTCCTGCGGAATCCATCACGGGTTTTCAGTCGGGGTGATATCATTGATTATCTGTGGACATTTGACGATCCCCCCCAAGAAGAAACTATCAAATCGCACATTAAAGGCTTGAGACAAAAACTCAAAGCAGCCGGAGCAGTAGACTGGATTGAAAATGTCTATGGTGTAGGTTATCGACTAAATCCCAATTTGTCAGCCAAACCAACTAAATCAAATACACAAATAAAACAGACACAACCAGAAATATCCTCAATCACCAACTCAAAATCCAATAAAAGCCCCGCTATTAAACAGCAGTTCAACCAAGCGATGAGCGGTTTGTGGAATCAGTATCAGGGGCTAATGGCAGAACGGATGGCAATATTACAACAAGCTGCCACAGCATTGTTAAATCAAAATCTAGATATGAGTTTACGTCAGTCTGCTGAACAAGCAGCCCACAAGTTAGCTGGTGTTTTGGGAATGTTTGGGTTAGCAGATGGCACAAATAAAGCTAAGGATATTGAAGAAATTTTAGCCCCAGATGTAGAAATATCGGTGATACAAAAAAATCAACTGTTGTTGCTAATTCAAGAATTAAATAACATACTTCAACTGACACCACAAAACCAAAGTCCATCATCTTTAGAAATTTCCTTTCCTGTTCCCATCTCCTCAAATTCTGCGATTATCTTGATTGATAGCGATCTGCAATTAGGTACTCAATTACAGCAATTAGTAGAGTCAACGGGAAGAACTTGGAAACAGTTCACCCAGTCAAAGGATGCAAGAGAATACTTACAAACAGCATTACCTGAATTAGTTATCTTGAGTATAGAGTCAGCAAGACAGCAGGAAGAAAATTTAACATTGCTGATGGAATTAACTCAGCGTACACCCCCTGTACCTGTGCTGGTATTGGCTGCTGTGGATGGGTTATTAGACCGAGTAACAGTAGCTAAAGCTGGGGCGCGGGGATTTGTGGTTAAACCTGTTACTGCTGTGCAGATTTGGGATATTGCCTCTGGAATATTACAAAAAAGTCATGAGCAAAAAGTTAATATCCTGGTTGTTGATGATGATCCAGTGATTTTGTCCACCCTGCGTCCTTTATTAGAACCTTGGGGAATGCGGATGACGGGATTGGGTGATCCGTTACGTTTTTGGGAAGTATTGCAAACTGTGACACCAGATTTATTGATTTTGGATGTGCAGATGCCCCAATTAAGCGGGATTGATCTATGTCAGGCTGTGCGTACAGAACCCAAATGGCAGGGTTTACCAATTTTATTTCTTACTGCCCATCGAGATATGGAAACAGTGCAACAAGTATTTGCGGCGGGAGCAGATGATTATGTAGTTAAACCTATTGTGGGAGCAGAATTGCTGACACGAATTACCCAGCGTTTAGAACGTAATCGTCTGTTTAAGTCTTTGTCTACTAAAGATGTGGTAACGGGTTTACCAAATCAGATCCAGTCTAGCCGAGTCTTGCAAGAGTTGATTAACCAGGCAGAAAAATTTAGTCAGGTAGTGAGTTTTGCTGTAATTAGGATGAGCGACTTGCAGCAGATTAATATTCAGTATGGTCATGAGGCTGGGAATGAAGTGTTACAAAGATGGGGTAGTGTGTTTGCATCAGCCTTTCGCAGTGGGGAAGTTGTCGGTTATTGGGGTAATGGGGAATTTGTTGTAGGTGGATTAAATTTGACTAAGATAGAAATGAGCGATCGCTTATCTGATATCTTAACTACCCTTCGTCAACAAATATTTACTACACCTAACAGTGATGGCGAAACGCCCACCTTTGGCGAACTGCTTGCAGCAGCGCTAGTTCCCTCCGGGACGCTCCGCGAATGCTATCGCTTCCAAGCAACCTCTGAATTTAATGTAGTTGAGTATCCCAGTGATGGGTTAACTATCAAAAGTTTATACCAAGCCGCACTAACAGCCTGGTATAAATGATATTGAGGCTCTCTTTAATTTTCCCTCCTGCCTTTTAGGATTAAACGGTAGTAAGCCGAGATCCGAGTAAAAACCTGCAAGATGGTCTGGAACACCTTGCTATATCTACATTCCAGCCTTTTTGATGTCTAGCTAGAATTGGTGCATAAATGCACTGGCATTTTGACCCCATAATTGCTTTTCGTCTACCCAAGAGAATTATAAAAACTGTTGGGTAAAACGCTCATACTTTCGTCTATAATCCAGTGATTATAAGAGTTTCAGCCAATTGGGACGAAAATATGCTCATCGTCCAAGCTGTAAAAACTGCAAACAAAGTTAATAAATACTTCGCTTTTTGTAGCTATAGATACCCAAGATTTACACACTCCTGTCAATTTTACTTGAAAATTGCTGAAACTTATATATATCAATTGTTTCCAGACCATCTTGCCGGAAATTACTCGGATCTCGGCTCAATACCAAGAAACTGTGTCAGCAAAATCTAATTAGTCCTGACGACGATTTAAAAGCAATTCTTGAATCCGATCTTCCGCACCCTCAACTGTCACAATCGGTTTTTACTGTTTTTTATGATGATGCTAAGATGTATTATATACTAAACCTCGAAGAATTAACGGATGAGGGCTGTTGGTAAAGCATAATTTGTATCCGAAAAAGTAAGAAAAATTAAGTTATAATACTATGTGACACCCCAGGGTGCGGAATGTGGGTTATATAGTTATCTTTAATTTCTACCCACCTACTTATGTAATTAGGTTTGCTCTATTAATACTTTGTATGAGTAAGAATATAAAAGCAATTTCAATCACGATGTTGATATTTACTTCGATATTATCAACTTATATTTTCTTAGGAAAATTTTCTTATATGGGGTCGCAGACATTAATCGGAATAACCGAAGGTGCGGATGTAAACGTTCCATATAATCACAAATACGGCATTCTGGGATATGCATTCGCCAGAAACTATTATCAAAACGGAGAAATTACCGAAAGTCGCATTCAAACCTTTGATCATGTCCGATTTGCCTTCTCTGTCCTCCTCACAATTGGAGTTTGGGGGATAGCTGCACTAATAATTACTAAGTTTTTTATAGGAAATAAGGAAATCATAGATAGTGGCGAATGACACAGGAAGCGATTTTTGAAGAAAGCAGTGGCAACGTATTCGCTGACCTCGGTTTAGAGGATGCGGATGGAGAGCGAAAAATTTTGGGGGAGATAGGGTATAGGGTACACAACGCGGTAAGATGACGAAATGCCCTCTCAAGAACCAGCAATTCTCATTTTGAAAACAATAGAGTATTAACCCCGATTTTGGAGTTCAAAATATAGTACAAAGTAACTAGATTCTCAGGCAGAGGCAATTATGCCCATATTTTCAATGAAATGCCCACACAATAAGGCTTTCAATGGTCTTGAACCTGGTTTTCCATAAAAAGAACCGAAGAACCAAATAAATAAACCAATTAGATGTTTTTTTAATTTGATGTCTCTAATTGCCTAGCTACTAATCGCGCAAACAGTCCTTCTTGGGAGACTAACTCTGCAAAAGTACCCTGTTGCACCACACGACCAGCATCTACAACATATATGCGGTCAGCATTGCGAATTGTGCTGAGGCGGTGGGCAATCACGATGCGCGTAGCCTTCAACTTATCTAAACTTTCGGTTACAATTGCCTGGGTGCGGTTATCTAGGGCGCTGGTAGCTTCATCCATCAAGATAACTTTTGGTTGGGAAACAAGCGATCGCGCAATCAATAATCGCTGTCTTTGTCCACCAGAAAGATTTCCTCCCCCTTCACTAACCACAGTGTGCATCCCCATTGGCATTTGCTCAATATCTTCAGCAAAACCTGCCATGCGTGCAGCTTCCCAAGCTTGTTCTAGGGTGATTAATGCCCCACCAGTAATATTTTCAAATATCGAGCCAGAGCCAATTTTGCCATTTTGCAGCACTACTCCTAATGACCTACGTAAAGCCTGAAGATCCAACCTAGCTAAATCGTGACTATCGTAAAATACACTTCCGGCTGTGGGAGTTTCAAAGCCTAGTAACAAGCGAAATATTGTTGATTTACCACTTCCTGAAGGGCCGACAATGGCAATAAATTCTCCTGGTTCAGCATAGAAGCTGACATCATTAAGGACTAATGGACTATCCTCAGAGTAACGAAAGCTGACATGATTTAGGGCAATGCGACCAATTAATTTTCCAGGGAGTTCTTTGTGAGTATCAGATTCTGGTTGCGATCGCAAAATTGGTTGTGTTCGTTCCCATAAAGGTACAATGCCCCAAATATCTGTAATTGTATTACTGAGGTCAATCACACCTTTAATAAAAATGCCTAAAGCATAATTAAAGGCGACAAAAGTACCAATTAGACATCTCCGAAAAAGAATTAAATTATGGTATAAGAATATAAAAGTGTATTTTTTGGTAAGACGTTATGGGCAGTATATTTGAATATATTCAGAGCAATCCTCAC
>NZ_JACJTQ010000091.1 GCF_014698735.1 Anabaena catenula FACHB-362 | reverse complement strand
GCCTGAGCCTATTTTATTATCCCAGATTTTTGCCAAACTCACCTCTTTTGGTCGTATTCACAATGCTTCTACAGCCGTTTAACCCTCGTAATTTGGCTATAGTATTGTTAAGGGAAAAGAAATTTGACATGGATAGAGAAGAAGCCAGTGAACTATTAACGTGGTTATCAATTTATCAAAACCACTTCGACCGTCAAAAAGTTAACCAACATTTAATACAATACTCAACTGGAGATAGAAAATCAATGTTATTTGAGCAGGAGATAGTGTGAAATTTAAAATCCAAGTAATTGTTGAATCAAAATCAGGAGAAGCCCAATTAATTCAAGAAGTTTTGCTTTCTTGAAAAAGGTAATCTTTTTGTTGATCTACCGTCATGGATTACGAGTGGCATCGTTGCACCGTATTTAAGCGTACCCAGCTTGACTGACTGGCTAGATCGAAACCCGCCATTTAAGTGGGGTGCGGTAGCGGTTGCTGCCGCCTGTGGATTTGCTGCCGTACTGGGCGGATGGTTACCCAGTTTATCCTTGTTTTATTAGCATTGCAGGTCACAACATTTAACCATATCCCAACATCTAGTTTTCCTGTTAAAACACAAATTAAACTAACTTGAAATCATTAATATAAATCACGTCTGCACTTGATTTGGGATTGTCAATTGCCAAATGAGCCTGTTGGGCAGGAAAATAAATTTTTTGGTAATCCTCAATTATCTGTTCTGGTAAAATATCTTCTTGGTTTCGCTGGATTGCTCTCTCCAAAGCAGTTTCAAATGAACAATCAATCCAAATCTTAAAATCATAGAAATCTTGGAGCGATCGCTTCAGCAAAAATATTCCTTCAAGCACAATTACATCCACATTTTCAAATTGATAATTATAGGTTTGTGGTATACCTGTAATTCCAGTTAAAACAGTCGTTAAATTAATCATCCGTTGATTTTTTAACGGCAGTATCAATTGTTGAAATAGATCATCAAAATAAAAAGCATGATGATAAAAATGCTGGGCTGGATGTTCAGAATTAAATCGCTCAATTAGTGGCTTATGCCAAGCATCTAAATTAATGGAAACAGCATTAATATCTTGCTCATTAAGAGCAGTTATTAATTTTTCAGTAATATAACCTTTACCAGAACCATCAATACCACTGAGAGCAACTAAAAAACCTCTATCTACTGACAATTCTGATTGCTTTTGGAGGATAGAATCAGCTAAATCTTGAATATGGATCATAAATTCCCCCCTTTTTTTGTTAATTGATAATCTTCAAAAATTACCTCATACCCATTTCCTAGTGGTGATGCACACATAATTCCGACTTGAATATCTTGTTCAACTGGAAAATAAGCCATTCTCAAGGGAACATAGCGGTCATATTCATCTAAATAAGCGATATGAATAGCCTCTTGACATCGCTCAACCCGTAGCTGAAAAATCTGAGGAGGATTTAACAAAGGTGTAAATGACCAATCTGAATAGTTATGAGTAACGACAGCACTCAAATTTTGTACTCCATCTACATACTCAATTCCAGTTTTAATCCAATGTTTATCGTCAGCACGAATCATAATTCCTGCTTGGTCGTATAAGTCTTTGTAGTTTCCTTTTATCTTGACATCGACAACAAAATCTGTACTCACTCGGTCAAAGTAGAAATGTCCGCTATCACGAATAAAACCATAGTGAGTTATACGCCAAAAATCGGTTTTTGGCGAGGTTGTAACGATGATTTTATGATCTGAATGCGACCAGTTAGGAGGTTCATTAAGCCATTCCATAGTTTTTGCTATTTTAGATGTAAGGGAATAAGTTGTGAATTTTACCGTGAGTAGCTGATTTTAAAAGATATAACAATTGTTCAAACTTATCCAAGGCACTAATTGACGTTTTTATGAGAATAGTTTCTGTCCAATTGATTAATTACAATCGCTACTATTAATGTGGCGATTCCTAATATCTTGGGTGTGGTAATCGGATATTTAATAGCACCGAACCATCCCAATTGATCAATTACCATTGACATAAAAATTTGGCTAAATACTACAACTAAAGTAGTTGTAGTTAAACCCAATTTAGGAACTATTAAGGTACTTAAGGTTACGAAAATTGCACCTAGTAAACCGCCTAAAAATGCCCACCAAGGAGTAATAGAAAGTAAGTCAAGCTTGTAGGGTTTGAAAATACCAAGTCCTAGCAGCAATGTGAGGATACTAAACCCAACTAAGAAATTAATTGTTGCTGCTGCTATTGGCGAGTAGAGTATTGTCTTTAATCGGGCATTGACGGCTGTACCAATTGTTGAAAAACCACCAGCCGAACCAGCGCCAAGCAATGCTAATAAAATATCCATAATGATGATACTAAAAAAGTATTAGGTTGGTAGAGAAAGCAGAAAAATTGCCACAATTAACAGTCCCATAACAAGGCGACGATTAGCTGTTAGGCGACGGCGGTTCACTCCCAACCAGCCAAAATGGTCAGTGACCAAACCTGTAATTGCTTGTCCACATATAATTAGCCCCTGAGTCAAGGTAGTCCCCAAAATAGATGTAAAGTAAGCACTGGCGGTAATATACCAAACTCCAAATAAACCACCCATCAGAGTCCATCGGGGAGCTTTGGCTAAAGCAGACCAATCTGGATGACCAAACCAACCTGTGCATAACAAACTAATCAACGCAATTGAGCCGACAAGGTAAGAAATATCTGCGGCTAGAGGTACAGAATTGAGCGATCGCGCTAATTGAGCATTGAGATTGCTTTGAATCGGCAATACAGCACCATTCAGCAATGCCAGCAGAACATATAAGTAGCTTTGACCATTAGGAACAGATCCCTGGAGACCTAAACGTATGGGTGTCATGGCTGTTGTTTTGTGTGGAGGATAGAGAGAGAGTTCTTGACATCTATCTTGATATTAAGATACTTAAGATAAAGATAAATGTCAAGAATCTCGATGTCAAGATAAAATGGCAATATGAACAAAGAT
The DNA here is from genome assembly GCF_014698735.1 of Anabaena catenula FACHB-362. Classification (GTDB taxonomy): domain Bacteria; phylum Cyanobacteriota; class Cyanobacteriia; order Cyanobacteriales; family Nostocaceae; genus Anabaena; species Anabaena variabilis_A. The sequence continues at coordinate 3,328 of NZ_JACJTQ010000091.1, read as the reverse complement.
CGAATTGACATCATTCTTGAGGAATGGCAACAGGAAGTGCCGCAGTTGGATACCTCAGCCGTAGGGATAATTGGGCGGGTACTACGAATAGCCCGTCTTCTGGAAAAGCACCGAGAAAGTATACTGGTTGACTATGGCTTGAACGTCTGGTCATTTGATGTGTTAGCCACACTGAGACGACAGGGACAACCTTTTTGCTTGAAACCTACTGAACTCTATAGTTTGCTCATGCTGTCTTCAGGCGCAATGACAAACCGGATTGACCGCCTAGAACAAGATGACATAGTAACGCGTGTCCGTGATGCAGAGGATCGGCGCAGTATAATGGTGCAACTGACTCCCAAAGGAATACAGCTTGCGGATACTGTGATGCCTATTCTGTTTGAGAAAGAAAAACAACTGTTATCTCAATTCACGGCTGATGAATTACAACTGTTCATCCCCATGCTGCGTAAGCTACTTTTGTTACTCGAACAGGATGCAAAATCAGTATAACTATAAAATTTTTAGCTACAGTAAGTGAGCAATCCAAAAAATGACTGTGGGTTTTCTTATCATTGGATAGTGAACTAAAGTCCAATATGTTTCGTAATGCGTCAATTGTTGCTCACCATTGACGATATAGCTTTTGGGCATGAAACATAATTTCTTCATTGGGGAGGCGAATCTTGGCTGGCTGGCGAGGATAAGAAGTTTCAATGGTACGTGTATCTTGCTCTACCACTGTTGCGACTGCACTTAACACAAAGCGCCCTAGTAGCGGGTTCAAAATTGGGTGTTTGGGTTTACTGTAGACTAAAACAAAGGTTTTAGTTTGGGTTGCAGTTTCTGGGTACAACGCATGAACTTGCAAAACTTCGCCAATGGCGAAATCAGCACGAAAAGTTGTCAGTGCGGGAAAAGCATATTCTAACGTTCCGGTGTAAGTCTTGGGTGCAGTGAGGATCACAGGATTGCCGAGGATATCATTCCATGTGCTATCGTCTCGATCTAGTTCTTGCACAACTTTTGCCCAATATCCATCATGCTCAAATACGGGGATGCGATTGGCTTTAATACCAAATAACTCCCGGTGTGTACCGTTTTGATGGTTGTAGTCATAATTGATGGAAATACTGTCCAAAAAAGTACCGCAAATACTTTTTTCTCCCGCAACTCCTAAAAAGCTCATACCTGCACTAACTTTGGGGATAAGATCCGGGATCGGAATTTTGGGAGTATGACCGCCATATGTCCAAATACAATCGTCTTTAATCACGATTTCCAGAGGACTTAGCAGAGGTTGACTGCCCACTTTACCTGCATTGTGCAGTCTTCCCTGTCCATCAAATTTTAGTGCATGAAAAGGACAGGCGATGGTCGTAGACCGACCGTAGGTCTTCGCATCTGTGTTTTGGCAAATCCAGCCATTTGATAACGGTGCTTGCATGTGAGGACAAATGTTATCGAGGGCAAACACTTCACCTTGCTGATTTTGCCACAGTACATAATCATGTTCATTGAGTGTGACTTTATACGGTTGATTAATGCCCAACATGGAACGATGGGCAATTAACCAAGGCGCGCCCGGCAGAATAGCTTCCATAGGAGTCTCCCAAGGATTGGTTTTAAGGTATGTGAAATGAATACGATTGCCTTTGGCACTGCGCGAAGCGCAATCGCCTACGATAGGGCGAGCTTATCGCTCAATAATGGCGATCGTTAGAGTAAAATTGTGACAAAAGTTTCATCTTTAATTTTTAAAATACGACACATTATTCACATTTGTCAACTCGTAACGTGACCAAACCAGAACCTATCCCAATGCGCCGTCAACCCAAGCAAAAACGCAGTCAACAACGAGTAGAGAAAATTCTTCAAGCAGCAGCAGCAGTTTTTGTTGAAGTGGGATATGAAGCCGCAACTACCCACATGATAGCGGCGAAAGCTGAAACGGCGATTGGTTCTCTATATCAGTTTTTTCCTGATAAACTGGCAATTTTTCATGCTCTGGAAGCTCGTCACATGGAACGGGTGACAGCCATTCATGCCCAGTTGATGCAGTCAGCAGACCAGCAAAATTCATTATCAGAGTTTATTGAGCGCGTGGTGAATACCCATGCTGAATATTTTGCAGATCCCATACCACGTGTTGTGTACATTCAGTATTTCGTTGCCCCAGAGTTGTTTAAGCTATTTAACGAAACCTTTAATGAGTGGTTGATACAACAATTTGCTGGCTTGTTTCGCAGGTGGAATCCAGACTTAGCTGTAGAAAAAAGCGAACTCTTAGCAGAAACGGTTCATTTATCTTACAACGCTTTACTACTCAATGCTTTACGCCATGATAAACACCAAAGACAAGCTCGTTATGCAGAAATTAAAGCTTTATTAGTAGCGTACTTAACACCCTATATACAGCCAGCCCCGCAACAAGTAATGAAAGTAATGATATGCCCTCACTGTCATTCATCTCGTTTATCTAAAAATGGGCATCGTCACGGTAAGCAACGCTATCTCTGCAAAGACTGCGGTAAACAGTTTTTAGAAAAACCTAATTGTTATTGATGAGAGTCAATACAGGGGTACAGTTAGGTCGAGGGTTTCTTCGTTCCGACTCGTGGATTGTGATGATGTTTTAGGACAGACCACTCCGCCTATATCCTTCTTGGAGATTGCATCTAGTTCGGCTAACTGATGCGAGAGTTGCGGGTATAAAGTCGGCATATTTTATTCAGGTTGCCGCTTCGTATTAAGACGTTTTTCCAGGTCTAGTTTTATCCATGACAAGCTGACTCGGTGTGGACAGGTAAGGAGTCAACTGTCTCTTCAGTTGTGGGGCTTTCACCCACATCTCACTTGTCAGTTATAAACATTTTGGAGGTGTTACCTCCGCGTGTTCACCCAAAGTTATGTATTCGCCTTGGAACGAATCGCACTTGGTCGCATCTCGGCTCAATACCAGAGATAGTCAGAAGCAAGAATTCACTACCTAAATAGATGGTGAATTCACATAGGTACTATGTACATCCAAAGTTAGAAGGCAGGAAGTTTTACCCTTCTTGTTTTATTAAGAAAACATCAGCTAAATTAAACCACATTAATCCAAAAATCAGCAGTAATGATTTTACCGTTGCGATTAAATTGTCCCCAAAGTTTATACTTTCCTGCTTGCGGAAAGCTAGTCATAAAATGAACCTGTCCGGTGGGAGTATTGTTGAGTGCGTGAGCATGGATGTAATAGACATCTCCGGAAATAGCTAAAGTGTTACTGCCACTGCTTTTAAAAGTGAGATGCCCCAATGCAAAGGTAGCTGGCTGGTACGCTAAAATAAGCGTTAGAGATGCC
>NZ_JACJTQ010000090.1 GCF_014698735.1 Anabaena catenula FACHB-362 | reverse complement strand
GGCATCTCTAACGCTTATTTTAGCGTACCAGCCAGCTACCTTTGCATTGGGGCATCTCACTTTTAAAAGCAGTGGCAGTAACACTTTAGCTATTTCCGGAGATGTCTTTTGGAGGGGAGTATTGCGATCGCTGGTGCTTTAGTTCAATGGTTGCGTGACAACTTGGGATTAATTCAAAGCAGTGCAGAGGTAGAAACTTTAGCCAGCACAGTTACAGATAACGGTGGTGTTTATTTTGTGCCTGCCTTTTCTGGGTTATTTGCTCCCTATTGGCGCAATGATGCTAGAGGTGCGATCGTGGGTATGACTAGCTACACAAATAAAGGTCATATTGCCCGTGCGGTGTTGGAAGCTACAGCATGGCAAACTCGTGAGGTTTTAGATGCGATGAGAGAAGACGCGCAGGTAAATTTAACAGCTTTGAAGGTAGATGGGGGGATGGTTTATAACAACCTGCTGATGCAGTTTCAAAGCGATGTGTTAGGTGTGCCAGTGATTCGTCCCCAGGTAGCAGAAACTACAGCTTTAGGGGCAGCTTATGCTGCTGGGTTGGCGACTGGTTTTTGGGGTAGTCTGGAGGAGTTGTCTGATAATTGGCTTTTAGATCAGACTTGGGAAGCGAAGATGGATGAGGTGGAGAGGGAAAGTTGTTATACGCTTTGGAAGAAGGCGGTTAGTAAAACTTTTGATTGGGTGTAGGAGTTTATATTACCCAGAAGCACAGCAGACCTGTCTGAAAATTTACGTGTCTTTTGCACTACTTTTACATAACTTTACGATGCTTTCAAAGCATATTACTTCGACAGGTCATCTGTTACTCTGTGGAAAAACATAATTTTCCGCAAATATGACACCTCGTTCAAACCTGCATGGTCGTGTATTAGAGTACCTGATCACAGAAGTATTAATTAGAAATCATCCTGGAGTCAGCCTAACAAATAGAGCTAACAATGACCAAGTTCGAGATGCCAGCAAGCTGGCTGACTTAAATCCGGCACTTTTAAATGAACTCACTCTAGCGGCTAATGCGCTGCTACTAAAGTGGCTCAATCCTCATTTTCAGTTATCTGACCAAGCATCAATCACGATAGATAGACTACCAGATCAGAATAAGAAAGATGTCACTGACATTTGTTTAACTTCAAGATCATGGACAGTTAATCTGTCACTCAAACACAACCATAGCGCACTCAGACACCAACGTCCTGGGACAACTCCAATTCACTGCGGTTACTCCAAAGATAGCGCACAGATGCAGCAGTTTAAACAACAGTACCAAGTAATAACACAGGAATTAAAGCAACATATTGGACAAGCAAACCTATTTAAAGAACTACCTTCTGCTTTGATTGAACAGTATTTATATACTCCAGTCTGTAATTTGGTTAGCCAATTTATCACAAGCCATGCTTCCACTTGCACGACTCATTTATTTCAATACCTTGTTGGTGATGTTAATTACTACAAAATTATTGTTGATACCCATGCCCAAACCCTGAGTATTCAAAAGTTTGCAGATATCCAAATGCCTACTAACGTGATAGCAACGGTTAACAGACAGTATGTGAATTTGAGTTTTGACAACGGATGGGAAATTTCTATGCGCTTACATACCGCATCAAGCCAACTGAAAAACTCTCCTAGTTTAAAATTTGATACTAAGGCACTAAATAATCCGCTGACTGCTACGATAATTCCTTATGTTTAAAAGTCCATTACGTTATCCTGGCGGTAAGCAAAAGGCAATTCCTCAAATTGCTCACTATCTACCTCCTACATTTAAGGCATTCCGTGAACCTTTCGTTGGTGGAGGTGCTGTATTTTTTCATGTTTTACAGAAGTACCCTAGTATGTCTTACTGGGTCAATGATCTCAACCCAGAACTGTACTATTTCTGGCATCAGGTCAAAACCAATCTATTTGAGCTGGTTGAGTCAGTCTGGAAGGTTAAACATCAGACAACAGATGGACGTGCCTTGTTTAAATCCCTCGCCGCCGCAGATACGAGTACCATGAATCCACTTGAGCGAGCTGTGCGGTTCTTTGTTCTTAACCGGATTACCTTTTCGGGAACTATTGAGAGTGGGGGTTACTCCGATGCTTCCTTCAAGGGTCGGTTTACAGACTCTTCGATTGAGCGATTAGCAGCTTTGGATGCTTGCTTTGTTAATACCCGTGTGACTAACTTCGACTACAGCACCCTACTTACTGAACCTGGAGAAGATGTATTTATCTTTCTAGATCCACCTTATCTCAGCAATACTCAGTCTAAGTTATATGGTAAAAGAGGTGATTTGCATACCTGTTTTGACCATTCTCGTTTTGCTAAACTGATGTTGGAGTGTTCACACAAATGGTTGATTACTTACGATAATTGTGAACAAGTGCGGCAAAGCTTTTCTTTTGCCTACATTTATGAATGGGAATTGCAATATGGAATGAATAACTATAAACAGAATAAGGCAGACAAAGGTAAGGAACTTTTTATTACTAACTATCGTGTTGAATCATACAATTTGCCGACAATTATGGAGGTTGTGTAATGGTAAAAGTCTTTGGGGATAGATAGTAACCAACGGAAAAATAAACCACGAAGACGCTGCGCGAACGCTTCTTAGTGGTTCATTTTTTCTTATCTTTACTATTTTACAAAATATACTCAAGTAACACTGATTATACACAAATGTTTGCTTAACATCTAAGTAATGATATTTTTGAAGATCGCTCATCCTTTCCTTTCTCTCTCAGCAAGCGATCGCTAACAGAAAATATCACTGATTAATTGTCAATGTTGCTGTGCCGGAGCGATGCCTTCTCTACGAGACGCTTCGCGTTGGCGCAGCCTGTCCGTAGGACTTACGGCAAGCGCAGCTATCGCTACAGTGACATTGAATGGTCTGATTTTGAAGACGCATAACAAATTCTAATTGAATGTGAAGCCTATCTATTAGGTGAGATTCAGGAACAACCCCAACAGTAACAGCAAGCCTTGTTTATGTTTATTTATACAGGATATAATGACAATCAAAACTAAGCAAAAGAGCAATATGACTATTAACCTGAATCTACCACCAGAACTAGAAAAAGAACTTCACACCGAAGCTTCTCAACTCAATGTACCGTTATCTGAATATATTTTACGTATTTTATTTACAAGAAAAGTTGCAGATAATCTCCCCAAAACAGGAGCAGAACTTGTTAAATATTGGGAAAATGAAGGTGTAATCAATTCACTTCCTGATATTACTGATAGTCAAGCATACTCTCGTGAGTTACGTCATCAGGCTGAAACAAGGGAGCGAGCATAGGTAAATTTAATGTACTTATTGGATACAGATATTCTGATTGACATTCAGCGCGGTCACGCTCCTGCAATTACTTGGTTTGCCAGTCTTTTAGAAATACCTAGCGTTCCTGGACTGGTGGTTATGGAACTCATTCAAAATGCTCAAAATACCCAACGACTCCGGGATACTCTCAAGCTCGTTGCTCCCCTACCTGTAATTTGGCCTACTGAAATTGATTGTGCATTTGCTCTATCCAATTTCACCACCTATCACCTATCAGATAATTTAGGGTTACTTGATGCTTTGATTGGTGCTTGTGCCGTCGGTAGAGGGGCTATCTTATGTACTTTCAACGTCAAGCATTACAGGGTTATACCTAGCCTTACTATAGAACAACCTTATACACGATGAAAGCTGATTATATTTTTGTATATGGGCATTATGTGCGATAGCTGCGCTCTCTTCTCTACGTTCGCGGAGCGTGTCGTAGACAGAGGCTTCGCCAACGAGTCCCGTCAGGGATACGCCGAAGGCATCGCTCTTTCCTTTCTCTCTGAATAAGCGATTGCCTTTGGCACTGCGCTCCGCGCAATCGCTACCTTAAGACTAATTTGCCATGATTTACCTTAAAATTATATAGACCAAAGATTAAACAACAGGAGAGATCATGAATTATCAAGATATTATTACGATTGAACCTGGAAAACGCAGTGGAAAACCTTGCATTCGCGGAATGCGTATTACTGTGTACGACATTTTAGAATATTTAGCAGGTGGAATGACAGAAGCCGAAATTTTGGAAGATTTTTCAGAACTGACATCTGAAGATATTAAGGCTTGTCTTGCTTTTGCTGCTGACCGAGAGAAAAAGTTATTTGTTGCATCTCTATGAAACTGCTATTAGATGAAAATTTATCAGATCGGATTGTTGATAAAATTCTTGATTTGTATCCTGATTCTCAACACGTTAAAACTTTAGGACTTATAAATACTGATGATGCCATTATCTGGGAATTCGCCAAAATGAATAATTTTGTGATTATTTCCAAAGATTCTGACTTTCATCAACGTAGTTTACTTTATGGTCATCCACCAAAATTTATTTATCTGCGTATTGGTAATAGTCCCACATCAAAGATTGTGCAGATTTTGAGAGATAATTTGTCCACAATTACCCAATTTGATAGTAGTGACACGGAAAGTATTTTGGTATTAACTTAATCACACTCCCAGATATTGGAGATTTATATTTTCTGATATACAAATCATGGGTAAAGATATTTTAACCAAATGTCTCTGAAATATATTGTAAATGTTTCTGTACCGGAGCGATCGCATTAGCAACAATCATTCCACTAGCAGCCACAGCCGGCAACCCAATTCCCGGAAAAGTCGAATCTCCACAACACAACAACCCCGACAAAGGTGTATTACCACCAGGAAATAAACCCTTCCCTGCGGCTATAGCTGGTCCATAACTACCATGATGACGACGTAAAAATCGTCCATGAGTAAGGGGAGTACCCACCAAACTAACTTCACAACGGGAACGAATATCAGGAATAATTCTTTCCAAAGCTTGCCACATCACCTCTGCACGTTCTTGTTTTAACAACGCATATTCTTCGCTATTGCGTTCCTTTCCTTGCCAAATAGCATAAGGTTCATTACCAGGAGTATAAACGTGAATCACGTGCTTACCTACTGGTGCTAAAGACGAATCAAGAACTGAAGGAATAGATACAACTACCACATTTTGCGGTGCAGTTACGCCTTTGTCCCAATCGTTAACGACAATGTAGTGAATACCCAGATTCTCAGGTAATCCTGCTGCATCAATACCTAAATGCAGGTGCATAAAACTATCACATTCAGGAGTTGCTTGTTGCTTTTCTACATACCGTTTAGGTAAAGCACCTTCAGGAATGAGTTTGAGGGTATCCCAAACAGAAGCATTAGAAACAACTGCTTTACTGGCTCGGATTTCTTGACCACTCCGCAGACGTACCCCGACAGCGCGGTTATTTTCTACTAAAACTTGCTCCACATGGGCATTTAAAACCAACTTACCACCATGTTTAGTCAACCCCCGTACCAGTGCATCAACCAATGCACCACTTCCCCCAATGGGATAATCTAACTGCACATGAGGACGATACCAATCTGCAAACATGAAAGCCACTTCTGCGGCAATTGTCCCATCTGCGGGTAATCCAGATAACAAAAAGCAAAGTAAATCTAACCAGTTGCGAATAAATGGGTCTGTGATTACACCATCAATAATGTTAGAAAAAGACCCTGTTAATTTAATCACGTTAGCGGCCTGTTGCAGTAAAGCTGGGGCAAATTTACCCATAGTTAACAGTTAGTAGTTTTATGGACAAATATCCTCAAGCTACTTTTCCCGGTGTTACCCGGAATGGGTAAACTGCAATACCCTCTATCCCTAAGCTAAAAGCCGCAGGGACTACTTTTCTAGCAATATTCAGACTAGCATTAACATCCGCATGAATCAGCTTACCATTTTGAGATTTGTACCAAGCGCGTTGTATTCGCTTACCACTGAAATTGTATGTTTCTCCTTTTTTGTACACAGGAATGGGATCTAAATCCAAAAATGAAGCAGCCGAAGTATAAGATTCTTCATGAATCAAAACGGTAATTCCTACCAATTCAGCTTTGTATTTCAATTGCTCTATAAATCGAGCATGAGGAATACTAACGAAGTTCTGATTTGTGGTTTTACCGAGATTTATTTCTTGCTTCCATTGCTCATTTTTGCCAATAACTAGCGTCCCTATTCCGGCTTTAACTAAATAATTAATAATCCATCTACTAGCATTATGCAAGTAATTATCTATTTGATTATTCCGTTTACAAGTTAGTGCATTTATCCGGTGAGATGTGTGAGCATTTCCCTTGAGTTGAGATTGAAGTTTAGCTTTAACTTTATTGTAATTACGATTGATTGATTTTAAAGGTTTTCCGTTGATAAGTACAGGCTTAAATCCTGGAAGATTAGCAGTTAACGCCGCTAAATTATCTAATCCAATATCAATACCTGCCACCCTGTTAGGATTTAATTGCTGTGGTTTAGCCTCCCTTTCATAAACTACTTCAATTACATATTGCCCACATCTGGGGACAATTCTTACTTGTTTAATATTGTTTGTTGCTGTGGGGAATTGTATATTTGTTTGCGATAGTTTAATGATTCCTTTTCTCAAAGCCGGTTTAGAAATTGCACCTAATTCATAAGTCAGAATATTTCGTCCTTTAGTTTTATCCTTGTATTTGGGTAATTTTGGTCTACCTAAAAACTTAGATGGGTCTTGATTAGACATCTCCGAAAAAGAATTAAATTATGGTATAAGAATATAAAAGTGTATTTTTTGGTAAGACGTTATGGGCAGTATATTTGAATATATTCAGAGCAATCCTCAC
>NZ_JACJTQ010000009.1 GCF_014698735.1 Anabaena catenula FACHB-362 | reverse complement strand
ATGACCAATGACCAATGACCAATGACCAATGACCAATGACCAATGACCAATGACCAATGACCAATGACCAATGACCAATGACCAATGACCAATGACCAATGACCAATAACCAATGACCAATGACCAATGACCAATGACCAATGACTAATAACCAATGACCAATGACTAATAACTCATTAAATCAAGATGTCTACCAATTTATTAACAAAACCTGCTGGTGCATTTGGTGGTGAAGTTCAAGAATTTCTCTGGAATTGGGAAAATCAACAATTGCAGGTGATTTATGAAACTCTTGGCCAAGGTTCTTCGCTTTTATTACTTCCCGCTTTTAGTAGTGTTTCTACAAGGGGAGAAATGGGAGAACTTGCTAAATTACTCGCTTCCCATTTTCAAGTTACCGCTTTAGACTGGCCAGGTTTTGGGGAATCTTCCCGACTAAAATTAGATTACAACTCGGCAATATATCAGCAATTTTTGGCGGATTTCGTGAAATCTGTGTTTAATATCCCTATTATTGTAGTTGCGGCTGGTCATGCTGCTGGTTATGTGCTGCAACTAGCCATTAAACAGCCAAATGCTTTTTCGCGGATTGTTTTGGTAGCACCAACTTGGCGTGGTCCTCTACCGACAATGGGAGCAAATCCCAATATAGCTGCTATGGTGAGGGGATTAGTGCGATCGCCAATTCTCGGTCAAGCACTCTATAAACTTAATACTACCCCATCTTTCTTAAGTTGGATGTACAGCCGCCATGTCTTCACCGACACAGCGAAACTTACACCCAGTTTCATCACCGAAAAATGGCAAAGCACTCAACAACCAAACGCCAGATTTGCTTCTGCGGCCTTTGTCACCGGCAATATAGATACTATTCATAGTCAATCAGAGTTTCTGTCCCTAGTGCAGTCCTTATCCGCCCCACTAATGGCGGTAATTGGCGAATTTAGTCCCCCGAAGTCCCGGCAAGAAATGGACGCTATGGCAGCTTTACCAGGCGTTAGCAGCGTTGTAGTTCCTGGTTCTTTAGGACTGCATGAAGAATACCCAGCAGTAGTTTTTGAGGCAATATTACCATTTTTAACAAGGGTGTGTTAGACAGATAATGATTATCAACAAATCATCAAATTTGGTTTAAGATTATGATGGCTTCAGAAACATTCACAACCGTACCTGTAACCGTTTTAACTGGCTATTTAGGAGCAGGTAAAACTACTCTACTCAATCACATTCTGACTTACGAACACGGTAAAAAAGTTGCTGTCATCGTCAATGAATTTGGGGAAGTAGGCATTGATAATCAACTAGTTATTGATGCAGATGAAGAAATTTTTGAAATGAACAACGGCTGTATTTGTTGTACAGTTCGGGGTGACTTAATTCGCATCATCGGCAATTTGATGAAGCGTCGTGATAAATTTGACCATTTAGTAATTGAAACCACTGGATTAGCAGATCCTGCACCTGTAATTCAGACATTCTTTGTAGATGAAGATATGCAGAGTCAATTGTCACTAGATGCAGTAGTTACAGTTGTTGATGCCAAGCATATTTGGCAACATTGGGAAGCAGACGAAGCCCAAGAACAAATTGCATTTGCTGATGTAATTTTATTGAATAAAACAGACTTAGTCACCCCAGAAAATTTAGAAGAATTAGAAAAGCGGATTCGGTCGATGAATGCGATCGCTAAAATCTACCGCACCCAAAACTCAGAATTAGGAATGGATGCATTATTAGGTGTAAAAGCCTTTGATTTAGACCGCGCTTTAGAAATTGATCCCAACTTCTTAGGTGAAGATACTCACGTACATGATGAAAGCGTTTATTCTGTAGCTTTGGTAGAAAAAGGCGAAATAGACGGACAAAAATTAAATGAATGGTTAAGTGAATTATTGCGTACTCAAGGAATAGATATCTTCCGCATGAAAGGCATTTTAAACATTGCCGGAGAAGATGATCGCTTTGTTTTCCAAGGAGTACACATGATATTTGATGGTAAACCAGATAGACCTTGGAAAGCCAGCGAAACCCGGAAAAATGAACTTGTATTTATTGGTCGGAATCTTGATGAAGCTAAACTAAAACAAGATTTTCTAGCCTGTCTAGTGTAAATCCAAATATTCTTCTTCCTTCTTCCTTCTTCTTCTTTCTTGACTTCGCGCTCTTCTCTTCGAGACGCTTCTCTACGAGAGGCTTCGCCAACGCGAACGCGCCTTTCCCTACGGGACACTTCGTGAACGCGGTTCAATAAATCATATTCTCAGGTGCAATCGAGGTATGAGAAATAAAATGTAAAACTAGGCGTTGGTGAATAAAAGTTGAAAAATCATATCCTAAATCAACAACGCCATTTTCTTTTCTCTGCGGTTAGAAAAAAATAATATAGGATTAATATTTGATTTTTGAAATTTTACGTAGGGTGGGCTATGCCTTACAGAACCAGGATATCGTGGGCAATGCCCACCCTACACTACTTAAATTTTTTCAAATATCATTTATGATTCCTCTATTATCCATCATATTTACACATGAACTTCACAACTAGTAAAACTCAAGAATTTACAGCCTACTATTCAGGTCAGCTTGCAGATTATGTCACATCTTTAACTTGGTCAAACCAAGGAGAAAAACTAGCTGCAACTTCCGCTGCTGGAGAAGTTATCCTATGGGAAAATAGCGAACTCACAACCTTACAAACTGCCACAGGTAAATCAGTAGATTGCGTGGCATTTTCTGCCGATAGTAAATATTTAGCAGTCGGTGGACAAGATGGAAAAGTGAAAATCTGGCGAGAAAATCAATTAATTGCCACTTTAGAAAACGCCCCTGCTTGGGTTGATAAATTAGCTTGGAATCATACAAATAACCAACTAACTTTTAGTTTAGGGCGCTGCGTTCAAGTATGGGATGCGGACGCAGAAGAAATTGTTGTCACGCTGAATTTTGAAAACTCATCAATTTTAGGGATTGATTGGCGCAAAGATGGGCAATATTTAGCCATTAGCGGTTATCAAGGAGTGAAAATTTGGAATACCCAAGATTGGGATGAAGAACCTTATATTTTAGCTACAACTACAGTTAGTGTAGCAATGGCTTGGTCGCCTGATGGCAAATACTTAGCTTCTGGCAATATGGATCGTAGTGTCACCGTGTTGGAATGGGGAAATCCAGATCCTTGGCTAATGCGAGGCTTTCCAGGGAAAATTCGCCAATTAGCTTGGTCAGAAGCCACTACAGCCGCTGGTGCGCCGCTTTTGGCTTCTTCCAGTGTAGAGGGTGTAGTAGTTTGGGAAAAATCAGAGGATGAGTCATTGGGTTGGGAATCGCGCATATTGACTAATCATGTGGATATAATTAATGCGATCGCATTTGCACCCCAAAGTTTTCTTCTCGCTTCCGCAGCAGCTGATGGTTGGCTGTGTTTGTGGAACCAAGCCACAGAAGCATCCCAAATTCTCACAGGTGTCCAGGGAGGATTTTCTACCCTAGCTTGGCATCCCAGTAGAGGTGGGGTTTCCCCAGCCTTATTAGCCGCAGGTGGGGAACAAGGGGAACTACTTATTTGGTCTAAAACTACTGACTAATGACTAATAATTGGCTATGCTGTATCAGCAGCGGCCTCTAAGTGTGAACTATGAACATAGCCAAACTGATTTTGCTTGCTTGTCCAGTCTTTCTGGCATCTCTGCTACTGGTAGCTAATCCAGCCCATGCATTGGGTAGAAACGGAGTCATCACTCTAGCTACACCATCTGCACACAACAATATTCAACTAACAGCACCAAATTTTGGTTTAGTAACCAATCCAATTATTGATCAATTAGGTTGCGGTTGCTCTACTTGTGTTCAGGCTAAATTTCAGATGTTACAAGGCAAGTTGCCCTCTGCTGATTTTTAATAAAGTTAGCAGTTATGAAAATTTATAAGGCACAGTGATGCTGTGCCTTTATTAATTTGAGATATGTGAGTTGTCAGGATAATTAGAGGATGTTAAAAAAGTCGAAAAACATACTATTAAATAAATTATTAAATGCTGTTTTTTTTACTCTTGCACTTGGATTCGCCGGGTGTGGAAATCAAACTATAAATACAGTATACACCCGCACTAATCAAACCAACAGCATTAACAGAAATCTTCCCCAAGTTGTAGCAACGACTAGTATACTCTGTGATTTAACTAAACAGATTGCCGGGACAAGTATTAACCTTACCTGCTTGATTCCTCCTGGTTTAGATCCCCGCTTTTATCAACCCACACCAGAAGATAGACAAGCCATTGAACAGGCTAATCTGATTTTATATCATGGCTATAATTTTGAATCAGGTTTAATCAAAATCATTACAGCAAAACAAAACCGAACGCGGAAAATAGCTGTTGCCCAACTTGCTGTACCACAGCCACAAAAATTACGAAATAATGGTCAAGAATTCACAGAACCACATATTTGGCACAATACAAAGAATACTATCCAGATAGTAGAGGTAATTAATAGCAATTTAGGTAAAATTTCCCCTAAAAATGCAAAAGCCTATAGCAGCAATACTGCAAAACTTACAAAAGAATTAAACCAACTAAATAGCTGGATTAAATCTAGACTGGCCAGTATTCCCACAAAAAACCGCAAAATACTGACAACCCATCAAGCCATAATCTATTATGTCAAAGCTTATGGTTTTCCCTATAAAGGAAGTTGGCTAAATATTAGCGATGAAGAAAATTTAAGCAATACAAAAGTTCAGAATATGGCTAAATATATTCAAAAATCTAAAGTCATAACAATTTTTGCAGACACAAAAACCAACTCCAATGTGCTTGAACCTATAGCCAAAGAAGCTAATGTGAAACTTTTTCCCAGACAACTTTATATAGATGGACTTGGTGAACCTGGTAGTGATGGAGAAACCTATCAAAAAATGATGGATGCTAACACACGCAGTATTGTAGAAGGATTGGGTGGAACTTATCTAAAATTTGCGCCGAACATTTCCAAGTAAGCAAATAATAGCTGGAAATTCTACCAACTCAAATTGAGTTTCTCCTGACAATTATGAACATATTAGTACTAAATGCCGGCTCAAGTAGCCAAAAAGTTTGTCTGTATGAAATTACAGATGCGACTGTTCTCAACCAAGCACCACAACCACTTTGGGAAGGGAAAATAAACTGGATTCAAGACAAAAATGGAGCAGAAATAGAGGTAAAAACAGCAACGGGTGCAGTGCTACAAGAATATATCGAGGGTGACTCCCGCAGCGCACATTTTGCTTATATACTCCATACTCTCAGTCATGGTGCGACTAAGGTGGTAAGTCAGTTGTCAGAAATTGATGTAGTCGGACATCGGGTAGTACATGGTGGACAAGACTACCGTAACAGTGTAGTAATTACAGAAGATGTCAAAAATGCCATCGCTCGTCTTTCTACCCTGGCTCCAGCCCATAATCCAGCCGCTGTGGATGGTATAGAAGCTATTGAACAAAGCTTGGGAAATGTTACCCAAGTCGCAGTATTTGATACTAGCTTCCATAGTACTTTACCAGATGCAGCCGCTATTTATCCTGGCCCCTATGAATGGGTAGAACAAGGTATCCGCCGCTACGGCTTTCATGGTATTAGTCATCAGTACTGTTCTACCCTTGCAGCACAAATCCTGGGTCGAGATTTAAACGAACTGCGGTTAATAACCTGTCATTTAGGTAATGGTTGTTCTTTAGCGGCGGTTAAAAATGGTCGCAGCATTGATACAACTATGGGTTTTACGCCTCTTGATGGCTTAATGATGGGCAGCCGTTGTGGCTCAATTGATCCAGGGATTCTGATTTATCTATTGCGCCAATCTGATTACTCAGCAGAAAAGCTAGACTATGTTTTAAATAAAGCTTCTGGATTACGAGGAATTTCGGGCGTTTCTAATGATTTACGGGAAGTAATAGCAGCAAGGGAGCAAGGTAATGAACGCGCCCAATTAGCCTGGGATATATACGTACATCGCTTACAGGCTGGTATCGGTTCTATGCTGGCTAGTTTGGGTGGTTTAGATGCTTTAGTTTTCACCGGTGGGGTGGGAGAAAAATCTCCAGGAATTCGTCAAGAGGCTTGTGCAGCCTGGGAATTTTTGGGATTGAAAATAGATGCTGTCAAAAATCAGCAGCAGCCAATTGATGTGGATATTGCTACATCTGATTCCGCTGTGCGAGTATTAGTTATACATACTCAAGAAGATTGGGCTATAGCGCAACAATGTTGGGAATTACAGCAGGGAATAGGGAATAGGGTTGAAAGTCTCTTACCATAAGGCTTTGTTCTTAAAATTTTGTACCTCCTGCAACCTGAAATCTGCTGTATGTAAAAGCAAAAAGTAGGAATGTAAAACAAAGTGTATTATATACAATGATGTAAATTGTCGGAAAAACTCAGAAAGAGTATGTTTATATCTCGTGAAGATATTACTACACCTTTGGTAGCCTGTTTGTGCATCTTAGGAATTAGCTTAAGTCAATTACCTAGATTGCAAAAATTGTTAATTAGTAAAGAAAATACATCTTTAGAAAGCTTACAAAAAAACCTAGAAAAAGAAAATTTACGGCTTAATTTACTCGAAAACTTCCCTAGTTTTAGTTATAAAAACGTGATTGCTGATTGGACATATATCGATTTTCTGCAATACTTTGGGGATAATGAAGTAAGAGACAAAACAGGTTATAACTTGAGTCCAGAATATTTTGAAGTTATACTAGGTCGAGATCCCAGATTTTTAGCAGCTTATTTGGGTCTTTCTATCAGTACTTCTTTATATGCTGGTATGCCAGAGAAGACTATTGGCTTAATAGAGAATGGTTTAAAATCTCTATCTCCTAGCGTACCGAATAAATCTTACTATGTATGGCGGTATAAAGGAACAGATGAGTTATTATTTTTAGGCAAATCCCAAGCTGCAAAGGAATCTTTTTTACAAGCAGCTAATTGGGCAAATGTTCAAACTGATCAAGAAAGTAAAAATGTGGCTTTCCTGTCTGCAAAAACTGCTGAATTTCTGAGTAAGAATCCTGATAGTAAATTTGCCCGCATTGCTGGTTGGACGATGGTTTTACAAAATAATGTGGATGAAAAAACTCGCAAAAGAGCAATTAGCGAAATTCAAGCTTTGGGAGGTGAGGTAATTATTGATTCAAATGGAATCCCCAGAATTAAATTACCGGAGAAAGATTAATGGGTGATTGGAGGTAATTTTGGTGTATTGGTATTGTGGTGAATTAATTGAATCCCAAAAGTTGGAATTGGATATTAATGATCCAGGTTTGCTTTATGGGGCGACGGTTTTTACGACACTACGCGTTTATGGTGATTCCCTTGATAGTAGTTTAACTAATTGGCAAGCACACTGCGATCGCTTGAAATTTAGTTTAAACGCTTTCGGCTGGAAAGAACCAGACTGGAATTTTGTCCGTCAAGGTGCAGAAATCCTGTTGAAACATTTTCCTGTTCTCAGAATCACGATTTTTCCCGATGGGAGAGAATGGATCATTGGCAGATTATTACCACTTAACTTGACAGAAAAGCAAAGTCATGGTATTGTGTGCGCCCTTGCCGAACCCGAATTAGCTCGTTCTCTTCCTGATCATAAAACTGGCAACTACTTGAGCGCTTGGTTAGCCAAAAATATTGTTCAAACCTTAACAGCCGAAGAAGCGATTTTAGTAGATTCTCAAGGAAATTGGTTAGAAACCAGCACTGGCAATCTTTGGGGGTGGGGGGAAGGCTGTTGGTGGACACCACCTTTAGAAGCGGGAATTTTACCAGGAATAGAGCGATCGCATTTGCTCAAAGAACTAAAAAACCGTCAAATCAGCGTACAGCAGGAACCTTGGACACCGGAACTAGTCAAGAAATTGGCAGCGATCGCCTACACTAATAGTGTTGTAGAGATTATTCCCATCCATACCGTGCAACAGCCGACAGGGTCGCTACAATATAATCCCTACCACGATTGTTTCTCAAAACTCAAAGAATTATTTTTACCATGACACGAACACCATTTTGGTATACGTTAAGATAAGTTAACATAATTCTAATAATGCCCTCTCTTCTTTAGAAGAAGTTACGCGCAAGCACAAAAAAATCAGGAGGAAAGACCTCGGTGAATAAAAAATGGAGAAATGCTGGGCTGTATGCACTGCTTTTTATAGTTGTAATTGCTTTAGGGACTGCGTTCTTTGACAACCAACCCCCTCAAGTAGAAACATGGCGCTACAGTGAATTTATTCAAGAAGTTGAAAGCGGCAAAGTAGAAAAGGTCAGTCTCAGTTCAGACCGTTCTACAGCAATGGTTACGCCTAAATACGACCCCAACAAAAAGCGCGTCACCTTAGTTAACGACCCAGACTTAATCAATACTCTGACAGCTAAAGGTGTTGATATTGCGGTATTACCCCAAACCGACGAAGGGTTTTGGTTTAAAGCACTCAGCAGTTTATTTTTCCCTGTATTGCTTTTAGTTGGTTTATTTTTCTTGTTACGTCGCGCTCAAAGTGGCCCCGGTAGCCAAGCGATGAACTTTGGTAAATCTAAAGCCAGAGTGCAAATGGAGCCACAAACCCAAGTTACATTTGGTGACGTTGCTGGTATTGACCAAGCCAAATTGGAATTAAACGAAGTTGTAGACTTTCTGAAAAACGCCGACCGCTTTACCGCCATTGGTGCAAAAATTCCTAAAGGTGTACTCTTAGTTGGCCCTCCTGGTACAGGTAAAACCCTCCTCGCTCGTGCTGTAGCTGGGGAAGCAGGTGTACCCTTCTTCTCAATCTCCGGTTCTGAATTTGTGGAAATGTTCGTTGGTGTGGGTGCTTCCCGCGTCCGCGATTTATTTGAACAAGCTAAATCTAACGCTCCCTGTATCGTCTTCATTGATGAAATTGACGCAGTCGGTCGTCAACGGGGTGCTGGTTTAGGTGGTGGTAACGACGAACGGGAACAAACCCTGAACCAGTTGCTCACCGAAATGGATGGTTTTGAAGGTAATACAGGCATTATTATTATTGCTGCTACCAACCGTCCTGATGTACTTGATGCAGCTTTATTGCGTCCCGGTCGTTTTGACCGTCAAGTTGTCGTAGACCGTCCTGACTACGGTGGACGCAGCGAAATCCTCAAAGTTCACGCACGTGGTAAAACTTTATCCAAAGATGTGGACTTGGATAAAATCGCTCGTCGTACTCCTGGTTTCACCGGTGCAGATTTATCGAACTTGTTGAACGAAGCCGCAATTTTAGCAGCACGTCGCAACTTAACCGAAATTTCGATGGATGAAATCAATGATGCCATCGACCGCGTATTAGCTGGGCCAGAGAAGAAAGACCGGGTAATGAGCGAAAAGCGCAAAACCTTGGTTGCATATCACGAAGCCGGTCACGCTTTAGTTGGGGCTTTGATGCCTGACTATGACCCTGTACAAAAGATTAGCATCATTCCTCGTGGTCGTGCCGGTGGATTGACTTGGTTTACTCCTAGTGAAGACCGCATGGATACAGGTTTATATAGCCGTGCTTATCTGGAAAATCAGATGGCTGTGGCTTTAGGTGGTCGTTTAGCTGAAGAGATTATCTTTGGTGAAGATGAAGTTACCACAGGTGCTTCTAATGACTTGCAACAGGTAGCACGAGTTGCTAAACAGATGATAACTCGGTTTGGGATGAGCGATCGCTTGGGTCCCGTGGCTTTAGGTCGTCAACAAGGTAATATGTTCCTCGGTCGGGATATCATGTCTGAGCGTGATTTCTCGGAAGAAACCGCAGCCGCAATTGATGAAGAAGTTCGGAAATTAGTCGATACAGCTTATATTCGCGCTAAAGAAGTGTTGGTGAATAACCGCCACATTTTGGATGAAATCGCCCAAATGCTGATTGAGAAAGAAACCGTTGATGCTGATGAATTGCAAGAAATTCTCGGAAATAACGATGTGAGAACTGCTGCTTTTGCTTAATAGCTGGTAGCTGGAATATAAAATTTAAAATTGGGGTAATTCTGGGTTTTCTGGAGTTACCCCAATTTTTTATCTCATGCAGGAGATTGGGCTATAGTTACGGAAACTGTCACAGAGGGCAAAGCAGCCTGTGATTACTACGCTACAACCGTTTCAGCCTTGATGATCATGGGGGATAGCGATGGCTAAAAAGTTCCTTTCTGAAAATAAAGTCGCAACTAAAGAGCGAAAATTATGTGCTGTTTAACCCTTGTCACTCACTAAACTAGAATCAAAGTGGATAAAGTTCCAACTCTTCAAAAAAATAAGGAAAACATGATCCAATATTTAGCCAAATATCCTCTTAAACTCAAACTCCAAAAATTAATCACCAGTTAATATTGAAGCAAGAAGGTCAGGACGAGACAAATGCGGGCAATGTCCAGAAGCTAACTCAATGGCATCGACTCCTAGACGCTTGCGTGCAGCATAGCGTGACCATGCAGGAGATAGTATGCGGTCATCGTTGCAAACAATATATTTACGTTCAACTAAAGGCAAAGCTTTGAGAGGATTCATTTCAAAAATATATGCCATAGATTGTTGCGAACGACTTTTCGAGATTGCCCACTGTGCTACATCCGGTTGACAATCACTCAAGAAAAAATCCCTTAATACTGCTTCGTCTGTAAAATCTTTCCCTATAGAAGCTGGTTCAAACATCCCTGGCTCTGAGTGGAACTGTTCGAGTTGAATAGGGTTTTTTGGCTGGTAATTGAATGATTTGAGAGTATCAGAATCAAGATTGTGAGAAAATTGGTCAAGTGTACTAATTCCTGGATAGGGAATCAAGGCAGCTAGAAACACCAGTTGACGAACTTTTACAGCTTCTGCAACCAAGGGAATTACAGTACCAGCCATTGAGTGACCAACTAAGACAATATCATCATCAGTTTTTGGCAGCACTTGAATTACCGCATCCGCAAATTGGGATAAAGTAGCAGAGTCATTTTCAATTGGCAAATCTGCTGTTACGGTTTTATGACCCTGTGCTTCTAAGTAGGGAATTAGCAAATCCCAACACCAGCTACCTTGGAAAGCACCGTGAACTAGACAAAAAAGACTCATATAAGTAGGTGGGTGTTAAAAATTGTTGTTCTGACAAAGCAAGAGGTTAATTTCTTCTCACTCCTGACTCTTATTTCTTAACTAGCAACTTACGTTACGATTTGGCAATAATTTAATCAAAAATAAACCAGTAATACCACCGTAGATGAATCCACTCACCATGCTACCTGCCACTGCTGCCGAAAACAAAATTTCAATCAGTGTCTGTAAATCGCCTTTAAATATCTTCTCAGCGGTAACAGCCGCCAGAATACAGGCCAATGCACCTATACCTGCGCCTACTATGACACCTATAGTAGTGGCAATAAGCCAGTTAAGAGTCTTTTCTCTCGGCCATTTCATAACTAGCGCTTGGGCAAAACTAAGGGAAATAATGCCACTAGCTATGCCCAAAACTGAGCTAAAAATGGCATTAGAAGTAATCACAAGTATTAGCCCTCCTATCCCACAGCCCATGCTAAAACCGAAACTTGTGGCTAATATCCATTTAGCAGAAACTTTCTTGCGTAAAACTAACTTTTGGGCAATACCCACACACAAACCACCCAATGCACCACCCCAAAAACCTGAAATTCCAGATAAAGAAGAGTTTATAGCCAGCAAGCTTGAAAACAAGCCTAAAAAAAAGCCTAAAGAAAAGCCGATAGTAGTAGCTAATACCCACCGCCACCAAAATTTCCATCTCACAGTTGGGTTTGGCATAGATTTTATATAAAAGAATTAGATTTCTGGATTATAAGTTGGACGATGTCGGTTATTATCCCAACCATACCAATGACGCACTGCTAACCACGCAACTGAAAGTAAACCTGCAAGGCTCAGAGTTAAACCACTCCAGGGTATCAATAATCCAAATACAGGTAAAATTGCTCCAGCAATAGTACAGATAATAGCAGCTAAGGAAGCATGACGATTTGACCCTAAGCCATATGTCAAAATTAGTAAGATAAATGAAATCATGATCCAAGCTGATTCGGCATTGATTAACCGCGCCATGTAAGTTAAAGTTAGTAAACAAGCAAAGTAAATACCTCCGGCTATAGCGACATTTTTTAAACTCATTGGTAGAGATAAATACAGTAGTAATATCCACCACAAAAATAATGCCGGCGCTAATAGTAATAATCTAGGAATAATGCCAGTATTTTTAATGGCTTTGGTACTGGTAAAGACACCAAATGGATTTTTTACAGAAACATTATCATCAAAAATCCAAGTAAATTGAGTGCCGTCACCATCGATTTTTTTCTGATTAGTGGGTTCAATACCACTTGCAAAGTCGGCATTACTAAAATTGGCTGTTGCTGTGAGACGGAATTGAGAAAGTATTTGATTGGCTGCATTATAAACCCAACGTGGGCCACCTCGTGCCTGATAAGTAACTCTAAATGTTGTTTCTTGTCCTGGTTCTAAACGAAAGGGAAAACCATAATCACCGGGATTAGTTTGTTTTAATCTTGTTCCGTCCCGTTCTAGTTTGTAATTAGTTAAAAGTGAGTAACCGTAAGGTGGTGGTGCTTCAAAGAAAAAACTATTTATATCACTTAGTTGGTTAACAAATTTGTAATCAGCAGAGTAGTCGGTGAGATAAATAGAACTACGATTTTGAACGTTGACACTTTGGTCAATTTTAACTTGAATTTGTGAGCCAGATAATGTTAGATAACGGGTGACTTTTTGTTTATCGTTGACTTTGACTATTTTGCCGTCAACTTGGGTGGTATAGGTGTATGGTTCTTCGGTAATGTAACGGATTTGAGGTGCGGTTTGTTCTAATTTATCACCTGCAACAGTTTCGGCAACTTGTGAGACTTTGGCTTGTTCCCAGTGGTGGTAACGGTTGCTTAAAGTTGAAGTTAGGAAAAATCCGGTGACTAAGAGAACTAAAATTAGGGCTAAATGCTGTAGTCCCCGCAATAGTTGGGAATAACGAATCGCCCATTCACCAAAGAAAACCGCTTGTTCAGTGGTATTTCGTCGTAGGGAAAAACTTATTAGTGCGATCGCTACTCCTAAAGCTACAATCAAAAATACCAATAACAGTGAACCTTGGAGTAATTGAGTGCCAAATTGTACTAATTCATTGGGATGTGTCAAGTCTGGCAATCCGGGAATGCCTTGAGCAGAAGGGATCATAATCAGTTATTTGGGTAATTTGAACCACTAGACCGATGTACTATGACAAAAGTTGCAGAAACATAACTTTGTCTATTGGAGTTTTAGCGTTTTAGTGCGTAATTAATATATTTCTTGAATAAATATGGCGATAGCTATCGATTTTGGAACTAGTAACACCGTCATTACCCGCTGGAATCCCGTCACCCAGCAGCCAGAAACCATAAATTTACCCGGTTTATCCATTCAACAAAATCTCAATCCCTCACTGATTCCCAGCTTGGTTTATGTGGAACAAGCAACCCAAGATAAAGTCTTAGTTGGGCAACAAGTGCGCGATCGCGGTTTGGATATCAAAAGTGACAGTAGATTCTTCCGCAGCTTTAAACGGGGAATTGGGGCAAATATCCAAGGCTTCTTGCCCGAACTAGATGGAGAAAATATCACTTTTGAACAAGTAGGAACATGGTTCTTAACCAAGATAATTTCTGAACTAGCTCGCACAGAAGGTGGTTTAGATTCCTTAGTTTTGACAGTACCTGTAGATAGCTTTGAAACGTACCGTTACTGGTTAGGCAACGTTTGTCAAGCACTGCCTGTTGAAGAAGTGAGAATGTTAGATGAACCCACAGCCGCAGCTTTAGGCTATGGTTTGGCAGAACAAGAAAATTTGTTGGTAATTGATTTTGGTGGCGGTACTTTAGATCTATCTTTAGTGTGTATAGAAAAAAATGCCCAAGCTAATACTAAACCAGTGGGATTTTTACTCAAATGGGGTAATAAATCTCTGGCTGAAGATTCTCAGCAAAAGGTCAAAACTGCTCGTGTCTTGGCTAAAGCCGGACAAAATTTAGGCGGTACAGATATTGATAATTGGATAGTTGATTACTTTGCTAAAACCCAAGGATTACCGATTAATTCCCTGACGACTCGACTGGCAGAACGGTTAAAAATTCAGCTATCTACCCAAGATAGAGCTAGTGAATTTTTTTTTGATAATGAGACTTTTGAAAGCTATGAAATGGAACTTAACCGCAAGGGACTAGAAGAACTCCTCAAAGAAAACGGATTTTTTGACAGATTACATGATGCAATAATGACGCTGTTGCAGCAAGCCAGACGACAAGGAATAGAACTTAATGATATTAATGCAGTTTTGTTAGTTGGTGGTTCTGTGCAATTACACGCAGTGCAGACATGGGTGAACCAATATTTTGAGCCAGAAAAAATCCGCTTTGAACGTCCTTTTGAAGCGATCGCTCAAGGTGCGCTGCAAGTCACCCAAGGAATGGAAATTAAAGACTATCTCTATCACAGTTATGGTGTACGTTACTGGGATCGTCGCAACCAGCGTCACAGCTGGCAACCGATTGTTAAAGCTGGTCAGGCTTATCCCTTGACTCAACCAGTAGAATTAGTCTTGGGGGCTTCCGTGGAAAATCAACCCAGTATAGAGTTAATTTTGGGCGAATTGGGAACAGACACCGGCAGTACAGAAGTTTATTTTGATGGAGATCGCCTAATTACTCGCAATATTAAGTGTCTGACAACCCCAGTCAAACCCCTCAATGACAAAGAAGGTGCTAGAAAAATTGCCCAACTATCACCCCCAGGATTTCCGGGGAGCGATCGCATTAAAATCCTCTTTCAAGTTGATGATCAATGCTGTTTACGCATCACTGTTGAGGACTTGTTGACAAATGATACCCTGGTTGAAAATCAACTTGTGGCACAGTTGAAATGAAACTTTCGACTCAAGGTATTCACCTGTGATTACTGTGGGTTTGATTGTGATAGAGATGTAAATGCTGCTCGTAACTTGAGTCAAGAAGCGGTCAGGTTGACCGTATTAGCCTGTGGACTAGATCGTGCCGACACGAATAGGATGAAGCAGGAAGAAAAAGCTGGCTCTTGTTAGCATTAGTTAGCTTTTTTGTATCGGATTGTTGTTTATTCCCAAATCCACAATTGAAAGCCTACCGACGCACAACCACCACAGTTCCCATCGAAGCCCAATTATATAACTTACGCGCTTGACTAACTGGCAAATTAACGCAACCATGACTAACTGGAGTGCCAAAACGGTTATGCCAGTAAGCACCGTGAATAGCATAGCCTTGATGAAAATACATGGCGTAAGGAACATCAGGAATATCGTAACCTCTACCACGCATCCGGTTAATGCGATATTTAGAATTAATTTGAAACCTACCGACGGGTGTAGGAGTTCTACTCTTTCCAGTAGAAATTCGGTAGGAATACACTAAATTCTTACCTTCCCATGCCCGTAATCTCTGCTCAGATAAATCAATTTCAATCCGGCGAGATTGGGATATTTGATTATTTTTAGATGTCGTAATGCTTTGATTTACTGTATATGCGTTAGCTGTAGTAGTTTTAGGGTTATTAGTTGGTGATGACCAAGAAAATAAAGTCATCAGCATCAACACTATACCTGTATAAAAAGTTCCAGAGGAACGGATTAAAGCACTGCGAATCCAGCTTGGCATCATCACAATTACCTTCTAAGATTTACTGTTATTACTTCGCGCAGGAATTCTGAGGATTTACGCCAAATTCTGGAAAACAGAGATTTCGAGATGTTTGATACCCCCTCACTATCTTATTTCTAACTTACTTATTCTGTAAACCACGAAACGGTTTGATGGTTGTCATTATCCTCAATCACCTTTCGGCAATGAACTCCTAAAAATAAATTCTGAACTTTGTAAGAGAGATTCCGCCTAACATACTTGCTGCTGATAGAAGTGGGGGACTTAAACCCCCTGAATTAGTTAAAAATATTAATTTTGCTTGCTCAAATCACCTATTTCTGCACTACTACTGGAGTTCCTACATCAGCCCAATCAAATACCCATTTAGCATGATTAGGTGCAAGATTTACACAGCCATGACTCACAGGAGTACCAAATCTGTTGTGCCAGTAGGCTCCGTGAATGGCATAACCGCCTTGATAATACATAGTATGGGGGACATTGGCGACATCATAACCTCTACCGCGCATCCGAGTTTTTTTCAATTTAGTTTGAATCTTAAAAGTCCCAATGCGAGTAGGTGTAGATCGTTTCCCTGAAGAAATGGTGATTGCATAAACAGGATTGCTACCTTCCCAAGCAATTAAATTTTGCTTTGAGAGGTTAATTTGAATCCAGCGTTGATCAGATTGTTTCAGTGTTTGAATAGCGGTAGCAATTTTATTGTTGTCGGAATTTGCCCAAACTTCTCCAGATCCGGGACTGACAATACTAGCAGAGACAAAAGCACCCGCGAGTAAAATTTTTAAAGGACGCATCCAGTGAAAATAAATAAGATTTGTCATGATAAACACACTCCTCTTCACTAAATTGGTAATTGGGGAAAACTATTACCCAAGAAAGGCAGAGGGCAGGAGGCAGCTATGCTGAAGGGTATAAAGCCCCCACTGAACTCCTGTTCAGTGGCTCTTGTACAGGAGGGGTCGGAATCCCCTTCTGTACAAAACCTTCTGCCCTCTGCCCTCCCTACGGTCCCGCTAGGGATACGTACTTCTGCCTTCTTCAACCACTACCCACTCCCCTAACTACTAATTTAACGTCCGTATGAGATTTTTGGCTTGAAGAGCGATCGCACGCCAATTTTCCTCTAATACCCATTTTTTCGGGAATAATTCCCCACTTAAGCCCACAGCTACTGCTCCAACTTGTAAAAAATCTTTAGCATTTTGTAACGTTACACCCCCAGTAGGAATTAGGGGAATATGACCAAGGGGAGCTTGTAAACTTTGAATATAGCTAGTTCCCCCCACTGATTGTACCGGGAAGACTTTGACACAACTTGCGCCCTGAGTCCAAGCGGTAACAATTTCCGTAGGTGTGAGTGCGCCCGGAATAATCGGCACATCTTTAGCAACTGCGGCTTTAATCATTTCTGGGTCAGTATGGGGAGTGAAGAGAAATTGCGCCCCAGCTGCGATCGCATCTTGTAACTGCTGGACATTAAACAGTGTTCCCGTACCAATCAGACAGTGAGGTAACTGAGTACGAAGTTGAGAAATTAAATCAGCAGCGCGATCGCTATTCCAGGTAATTTCTATCAGATGCATTCCCCCAGAAGCCACAGAAGAAGCCATTTTTTCACCCCATACCATTTTAGGAGCGCGAATAACTGCGATCGCTCGATTTTTCTGCAACTGTGATAACCAAACTTGATTAGACATTTTGACTGTGACTTATACAGCAGAGAATAGGAAATAGAATTGAAAGTCTCTTAGCATAAGGCTTTGTTCTTCAATTTTGTACATCCTTTACCTGCAATAGGCTGTAATTGGCGCAATTTAGATAAAAAAATAGGTTTAGCATACTTAGGGCTTGCTGATAGCGTAGCGTGGCGTAAGCCATAAAAGTCTTTTGGTTAGTGTTGAGTTGTTAACCCTCTTTCAATAAACAGTACCGTTAGCGGTAGCTCGGTGTTTAGCCCTTACTGAGTAACGAGTGTGGGGTGTAAAGTTGGGTGGGAGTAATGTACTCAAAAAGATTTTGTTTCTTTCATTCATCGCGGGTGAAAGTGCAGCCAGTGCAGTTGCTTCTAAGAAGTTGACGCAAGAAAACCTCTGCGTTTCTCTGCGTTAACCTCCGCGTCACTCTGCGTTAAAAAAAAATTATTCTGCCACTCTCCCATCAGGCATAATAGCGCCTTCTAAATCAACATCTGTAAAAATTGCTCCTGTTAAATCTGCACCTCGAAGATTAGCCTTTAGCACAATTGCATGACTGAGATTTGCATAAAACAGTAGTTCCTTCATTGATACCAGGAAACTCCAAAATAATCTGTTTTATTACCCACTGTTAATTGACAGTTAGTTATAATGCCAATTAGTTATTAAACAATAATTGTGCTAAAGATTGAGTTTCCCTATGCCAAAAACTAAGCCATCCAAGACTGATCCAGCTATTCTCGCGGCAGTTGCTGACTATTTCAAGGTGCTATCAGAGGGAAGTCGGCTACAGATTTTGACCTGTCTGAAATCAGGTGCGATGAATGTGATGGAGATTGCAGAAGCCACTGGTTTGGGGCAAGCAAATCTGTCTAAGCATCTGAAAGTATTAACTCAGGCAGGGATTTTATCACGTCAGCCGAAAGGGACTAGCGCCTATTACGAGATTGCTGACCCGGTGATTTTTGAGCTTTGTGAGTTAGCGTGCGATCGCATTACAGAACGAGTATTACAACAAGCTGAAAGCTTAAAAGCTCTTCGCAACAAAACTGGAGTTTTTTGAACAAATTCAATAAAACTGACGCTCTCTTGCTTATTAAAGCCAGCTATGTCATACTCTATAAATACATCATAAACTCTATCGAGTTACCGTAGTTTACCAAAAATGGCGATGGCACACCAAAACACAGCAATCAACGTTGACAATTCCCAAAAAGTCAATCTATTCCAACTATTACAATTACTTACATCTCAAATACAGAGATTATTGTGGCATTCTCATGCCTACGGCACAGTTTTTGGTGTCTTGATACTCAGCTTAGGAAGTTTGATTTTTCTGGGTATCCATTGGACTTACCGCAAATTATTTTTCACTCCTCCCGTTGTAGAGACAAATGAATGGGACATGAAAAGTAGTAATTAAACACCAACTTTTTCCAAAGAAAAATAAAAGTAATTTAGAGCTAAAAGCCGAAAGATTAACCCAATATACAACAGTCCCAGGTTATCAAATTGTCAAAACAGTAAAAGCAACCTGTACTAAGAACTTGGGTTATTACTTAATTGCTTTTCTAATTTTCGAGATGCTAAGGACATGGAGTAACAAAATACCCAATAAATAAAACCTATAAATATATAAACTTCTGCATAACGACCTAGAAACTGTGGTTGTGCCAAGATAGAACGGGCAATACCTGTAAGTTCAACTAATCCCACTAAAGATAAAAGAGAAGTATCTTTAAATAAGCCGATAAACTGACCAAAGATAACAGGAATAACAGCACGTAAAGCTTGAGGTAAGATAATTAATATTACTACTAATGGTGTATTAAAACCTAATGCTTTTGCAGCTTCAATTTGTCCCCGTGGGATTGATTGCAGTCCACCGCGTACATTTTCTGCCATGTAAGCAGCACTAAATAGTACCAGTCCAGCAATTCCTCGCAGTAATCGATCTAAACGTAAATCACTTGGTAAAAATAAAGGAAGCATGAATTGAGCAAGGAATAAAAGTCCTATGAGTGGAACTCCCCTAATTATTTCAATATAGAGGATAGAAAACCAACGCACTACAGGTAAATTGCTAGTTCTTCCTAAAGCAAGTAAAACCCCAATGGGAAAGGAAAGTACAATACTTATTGTTGCCATTAATAAGGTAAGTAGCAAACCGTTCCACAAATTTGTAGATACAGATTCCAGCCCAAAACCTCCACCAAGTAACCACAAAATTATCGGGAAAGATAATAACCAAACTAACGAAATCCAAGGTGTAATTAATTTAGATAATTTTTGGGAAATTAAAAAACCTGTAAATACACTCCAAGTTATCACGCTGAGAGTTGTAACTATTGCTAAAATAATCCAAACTCGCCAATACAAAGTTTTGGGAAATCTGCCAACTAAAAATAAGTGTAAATTTACCTGAATTACTTGCCATTGCGCTTGAGTAATTGCCCAAGTTAATATTCCTTTAGTTACCCAAAAAAGAAATATCAAAGATAAAATAGTTAATAAGCTATTGTACCAAGTATTAAATAAGTTTTTGCGTAACCAAGTTATTTTAGTCATTAGTTATTAGTCATTAGTCATTAATTATTAGTTATTAGCATTAGCATTAGCATTAGCATTAGCATTTCTACCTCTCTTTTATCTGCACGGTACGGTTAAATAAATTCATTATTACAGAGATGGTTAAACTGAGGGTGAGATAGGTGAGGATAATTAGTAACATAACTTCTACGGCTCTCCCTGTTTGATTAAAGGTGGTAGAAGCAACAAAATAAATATCAGGATAGCCGATAGCGATCGCTAAACTGGAGTTTTTTGTCAAATTGAGATACTGACTGGTGAGTGGGGGAATGATTACCCGTAAAGCTTGGGGAAAAATCACCAACCGCATTGCTAACCTTGGTTTTAGCCCCAGTGATTGGGCTGCTTCCCATTGTCCCTTATGTACTGATTGAATTCCACCCCGGACAATTTCTGCAATAAATGCAGCTGTGTAAAAAGTTAACCCCAGCAACAAGGCTGAAAACTCTGGAGAAAAGCTCATCCCCAGAAGTTCTATCCCATTTTGACTAAAGTCAACCAACCCCCCAAGAGAAATTTTATTTTCAACCTTGGGAAAAGCGAGGAAAACAGCAAAGTACCAAAATAGTAATTGCAGCAATAAGGGAGTATTACGGAAAAGCTCCACATAAACTGAGGTAATATTCCGCACTAACCAGTTATCTGAAAGACGAGCAATTCCCGCAGTTAATCCCACAATGGTGGTCAGAATAATTCCTACTATTGCCACTCGCAAAGAGTTTATTAAACCCACCCACAAGGCACGGCTATAGGTATCTGTTGGGTTGTAAGCAATGAGTTTTTCACCAATATCAAAAGATGCTTGTTGCCCAAGAAAATCAAAGCCAAACTGAATGCCTAATTGCTGGAAATTTCGGTTAAGATTACTCCACAGTATCGTTACCAAAACTGCTGCTAAAAACACGGCAATTAATTGTCCAGCAATTCGCCAAAAGTGGTTTTTAGTCATTAGTCATTGGTGATTGGTGATTGGTGATTGGTAATTGGTAATTGGTAAATTATTCTTCTCTACTTTTCCCACTCTCTATCATCTAAAAGGGGGAGAATAGAGTAAACCGCCTTTTGACCAAAGTTGATTTTGACCACGAGCTAAATTAAGCTTTGTTTTGGCTCCC
The DNA here is from genome assembly GCF_014698735.1 of Anabaena catenula FACHB-362. Lineage (GTDB taxonomy): Bacteria > Cyanobacteriota > Cyanobacteriia > Cyanobacteriales > Nostocaceae > Anabaena > Anabaena variabilis_A. Next base: position 125,400 of record NZ_JACJTQ010000009.1, on the reverse strand, counting down.
AGATTGCGATCGTAAATTTCACCGTAGTTACCAACGTGCTTAATTATTTTAGCTGCGAAATCTTTTGTTAAGCCAAGTCCTTCACCAAGGTTGCCTTCTGTACCTAAAAAACGTTTAATATCTGGGTCAGTACTAGTGGTAAACGTGCCTACATTCTGAGAATTAATTCCCAATTCTTCAGCTTTTACTAAAGAATAAACAGTCCACTTGACGATATCTGCCCATTTAGTATCTCCTTTAGTAACTGCTGGTGCAAGGGGTTCTGAGGACAGAACATCATTGAGAATGATGTTATCGTCTGGTTTGGGTAGAGTTGTGCGTCGAGAAACTAAGCCGGAACGGTCTGTAGTAATTGCGTCACAACGTCCTTCTGCATAGGTCGCAAAGGTAATATTAACGTCTTCAAAAACAACGGGTTTATAGGTTATATTCCGTTTCCGCATTTGGTCTGCTAAGTTCTGTTCCGTAGTAGTACCAGTTTGGATACAGATTGCTTTATCTTTGAGGTCTGCTAGGGATTTGATGCCGCTATTTTTGCGAACCATTACGGCTTGACCGTCATAAAAAACCACGGGGGCAAAATCTAAACCTTGGGAGGTATCACGACTCAATGTCCAGGTAGTGTTACGACTGAGAATATCTACTTCCCCGGTTTGCAAAGCTGTAAATCGTTCTTTGGAATTAAGATTGCGGTATTCTACAGCTTCAGGATTGTCAAACACAGCAGCTGCGATCGCACGACAAACATCTACATCAATACCGCTATATTTACCATCAGCCCCCACAAAGCTAAATCCTGGTAATTCCCCACTCACACCACAGATGAGCTTACCACGGCTTTTAATGCTATTCCAGCGATCGCGTGTGACTTGTGCTTCAGGGGTACTGGCTGTGGTTGCTGTTTTTTCTGAACCGCTACTACAAGCACTGAGGGCAAAGATCATGGGAGCAATGGCTAGAATTAAACCTGATTTACGCATAATTACTTACGGACTACTATTTAAATAGGTTTTGAACACGAATGAAATTGCTGCATTCTATCACTGTTCTCCATTAAAAGTTCCCTGTTCTGTCACCTGACTATCAATAAGAAACAGCGAACAATGTTAGATGTCTATTGGTGTCGGAGTTTTATAGCCCTCCGCAGGCATCACTCTCCCAAATGTTCAGAAAGATCCGTGTAATGGATAGCCCTATTGGGAATAGTTAAGGTAGTATTTACTTTATGTAGTAAAACTTAATTTTTCAAAATAGAAAAATGTTGATAAAAATAGTAACCCCCCCATTCCTCGTTATTGAGGGGAGATTTAGAAAGTCTTTATGAAATTGTTTCTGAGTAAGATATTCAGCCGTTGGGTGCCAGATGGTTTCAGTCTCGATACTTATACCCATCAATTTACACAAAATAACTTGCGTATTAAAGGAATAATACTGTTCGTTATTATCAACATCATTTGGGGTTCAACCTTCCCACTCATCGAAAACACAGTCAATAGTCTTTCGCCCAGTGTATTAATTTCAATGAGATTCACTGTAGCAGCAATATTTTTTAGCGTCAATTTGCGTCGTCTAAATAAGCTGATGCTACGCGATGGTTTACTTCTGGGACTCTTGTTTTTTGCCTATCTAGCTATTGAAACAATTGCTCTGGAGAGCATTCATGCTAACCGGGCAGCATTTATTATTAGCCTAAGTGCAATCTTAGTACCTTTACTGGGCTTGTTTTTGGGTCAGCACTTACCGTTAAAAACCTTCCTGTCTGCTGGACTTGCTATTTTTGGTATCGGCGTAATATTTTGGGGAGAGGGAGTACTAGGAATTGGCGATTTGCTAATGTTAGTAGATGCCATTGTTTATGCAATTTATACTCTAATACTAGAACAAATAGCACCCCGTCATCCATCTTTATCGCTCACTAGCGTCCAATTGGTTGTAGTTGCCATACTAGGCGCACTGTGGAGTAACACACAATTAGTCGAAGAGTTTAATACCATAAATGAGAACTGGAGCGTGATTCTTTACCTAGGGTTAGTGGCCACTGCCATTGTCACCTGGCTTCAAACATTAGCTCAACGATGGATTCGGTCTGAAGAAGCGGCTTTACTCTATACACTTGAGCCAATATTCGCAGCGATATTCTCGTTTTGGTTACTTGGCGAACAGCTTGGTATAAGCAGTCTCATTGGCGCGACTTTTGTTTTATCTGCAATAGTTCTCGGACAAAACTCTCAAGATTTCGAGCCGTATACAGAGGTTGATGTCAGCGAACCAACACCAGCTGTGCTGGTTGTCTCGGAGGCTAATTGTGTAAAATCAAATAGTTTGTGATCTTAAATTAAACATCTCTGTGCTGAGTCCTGAGAGTAAACCAGTAGCTTCAAAGCTTTGAGCAAACAACACTGTTCTAACCACCTTGGCACTTGCTATATATTGCGCGCTAAAGGGAGAAGGACTGAACATAAAAATTTCCCGTTTTTACCTTTAGCAACAACGGGAATTAATATTGTTAATTATTTACGAATTATCGGGACGCAACTTGTGGTTCAGCCCAAACTTGGGGATCTCTTTCACCAAAAGTCACAGGTTGATCCCCATCTGTGGAAACATTTACACTTTTACCATCACTAGACACTTGCACCAAAGGCCAATTTTCTGCACCTAATTCACCTGTACGGAACAACGCATGATCAGGTTGTTTTTTACTCCAACCTAATAATATTGCTATTTTTTCATGCTCATTTTCTTCTTGAGGTGGTGCAACTGTTTGAGTCTGATTTTGTTGACGATCCCAAATCAATGCATGATCTGTAACATCGGCTGTGTTAAATATGCCTACAAACTTGCGGGCTAAAAAGCGATCGCCTTTTTCTGACCAGCTGACAGGAACTAATACCCCTATTTTGCCTTGATGATCGATTTCTTCTGATCCCACCGTCTGTTTTAATAGTGGATCTATAGGCTGAGAAGTTGCAGCCATCACTCGCAAACTCTTGGTTTGCTTATCTTCTATAAACAACAAGCTAGTTACTCGGCTGTTGTACATTTCTGGGTTGACTTCTAGTTGCACACGGCTATAAACAGCATACCTGCCATCGGGAGAAACCACTGGCACACTGCGATAGTATCGCACTCCAGAACCCCCTTTTCCGCCAATAGCTTCCTGAGTCATCATAATCCATTTCCAGGGGATCGGATGTGGACTGCCCATGGGATCATCTGGTATGGCTTCCAAGTCATCCGGCTGACTATTTACAGGTATTTCTGTGATTGAGGATGGTTGTGATTCTCTGATGCTGGAAGTGATATTAGTTGTTGCTAATGCTTGAGTCCCCATACTCTTGCTGACTAGAGAATCTCCTTCACCTTGCAAAGCCTGAACTTTCGCATCTTTTAATTTTTGGATTAAATCTGCTTGACTAACAGGAACTTTTGCTAAATTAGCTTTTTTAACTACTGCCAAGATATCACTAGCAGCCACATCACCGCTTGACAGATTATTTGCTTTCCCAGCCCCAGAATCAATTTTATCAGCCAGTAATAGTTGCCTTTCCTCACTTATAGGCTTGTTGACTAGCATAGACTCTAATCTTGCACCCAAGAAGTTGACTCGACCTACTTGTAAATTAGGTTCCTTTGCAACAACCTGCTCCTGGGTCATTGAATCTGATAGTTTAAGTCCTGAATTAATTTTTGCTACCTGTGATTGTTTCGCTGAGGTAGAGTAAACAGATACCCCTATAAAGGGTGCAATGAGTATCACAACAACAACGTACTTAAGAAATGGTTGTACGCGGAACCATCCTGACAGCAAAAGGGGTTTAAGCATGAGTGGACTCTCTAGGGGGTGGGGCAGTTGCTATGTGAGGGGCAATGTCTATACAGCAAGGAAAAAGCTATGAATATTATATGTATAACAACAAACTACAAGCTCTAACGAGATAATCTCTTCAAATTTTGCATCACTTTACAAAAGTTTCAGTATCATCGTTCACACCTTTATAATCTTCAAACTCTGTAATTTTTCTGTACAATGTTGCAAAAAACTACTGACTATTGAGAAACTCAGTAATTAGTGCGTGACTATACATGAAATTTTAGCCTATACTCAAACCAAACCGAATATAGATGACTCTAAAAAGAATATAAGTTGCGTCTTTGGACTACTAAAGATGGCGACTAAATTTAAGTAAACTATTAACAGCAGCTTAAGCTAAAACTAATCAAACTTAGGTTTGCTTATTTATTAAGCTGCCATAACAGCGCTGACCCCGATAACACTAAAAGATGGTTTGTTCCTTGAGAATCTCGGATAGTCGGCGCAAAATTATCAACAAAAATATCACTGTCATCCACCCAAAGTCATAAATGGCAAATCTATTCGTAAATATGGCGATAGATTTACTGCAAGGCGCTACGTGTAGCTTGCTTCCCCAGAGGGGTACGCTTGCCGCAGGCATCACGCAAATACAAGCAAAACTAATTTGGTAACTTATCAAGTTAATTGGATGATCAGATGGCTAAATGGCCAGCCATAAGGCAGAACCAAATATTGATGCTTTTAAACAGCAGAGACAGTTAATCTCATCTGACCTGTTTGCCAAAATATTTTAGTCTATCAAGGAACTTTTTGTTGCACCGATAATGAACACTTTACCATCAAACAACTAAAATTTAATGTCCAAAAAACAAAATTGCTTTGCGTTTTTTTCATCGCTCTTGGGATTTAGTCAGTTGTGGGCAGTCGGTTGTCAGTGATTCATGACGCACTTAATATTGACTAATGACTAATCACCAATGACTCATAACTAATGAAAGTCGTCTTTTTTGGTACTCCCCAGTTTGCAGTTCCCACTCTCAAAAAATTACTGGATCACCCAGAATTTCAAGTCTTAGCAGTTGTCAGCCAACCAGATAAACGCCGAGAGCGAGGGAATAAATTGACACCATCCCCAGTAAAAGCACTCGCTACTGCTCACAACCTCTCAGTATGGCAACCAGAGAAAGTGAAAAAAGATGTTGAAACTTTAAGCCAACTTCAACAATTAGAAGCAGATGTTTTTGTCGTAGTTGCCTACGGACAGATTTTGTCTAAAAAAATCTTAAAGATGCCCAAGTTGGGTTGTATCAACGTACATGGTTCGATTTTACCTCAGTATCGAGGAGCGGCTCCCATTCAGTGGTGTCTGTATCACGGGGAGAAAGAAACCGGGATTACAACCATGTTAATGGATACTGGCATGGATACGGGAGATATGCTTTTAAAAGCAACTATACCTATTCAATTACTAGATAATGCTCAAATTTTAGCTGATCAGCTAGAGATAATTGGTGCGGATTTGTTGGTAGAAACCCTACTCAAACTGGAACGTCAGGAAATTGAACCCATTCCCCAAGATAATTCCGCAGCTACTTACGCATCTTTGATTCAAAAGCAAGACTATAATTTGGACTGGTCAAAGACTGCTATCCAGTTACACAATCAAATTAGAGGCTTTTATCCTAACTGCATAACTACCTTTCGTAACCAAGCACTAAAAATCACAGCCACTGTTCCCCTGGATTCTGCTTATATTCACGAGTTACCACCTGAATTACAAGATAAAATACATAAAATACCTAATTTGTCAAGTATATCCGGCGTTCCTGGACAAGTAGTGAGTATTGCTAAGGGAATCGGCGCAATTGTACAAACTGGGGAAGGGTTGTTGCTTTTAAGAGAAGTTCAGCTAACTGGAAAACGCCCTCAATCAGGATGGGATTTCGTGAATGGAACTCGCTTAACAGTGGGAGAAATGATTGGTGATTGAGATCAATTAAAAATTAAAAACAGTTTCAGTCGGGGGTCTTTCTGCATTTTCTCCCCGTCCCAGTGTCTTTAGCCCCCTGTCAAGAGTTCCCTGTTTTCATAAAACCGACATGATTTACAGGGGCCTTCTGGGTTAACTGCACAGCGAATGATTTCTGAATGAGCATTATAGCTACAGGTGGCATCACCAATTACCCACCTTCCCTGCAATAAACTTTTTTCTGATGGTCGTTTAGCTTTTTGGACGTAAATAGCAATATTATGTAGGCGGTAGCGCCCTCCTTTATAGTGGTATCGATGACGACGCTCTAAAACTGCGTAAGTTGTACCTTCCAAGTCGAGATAATTTCCCGGTTGGGGTGTCCAATCAAGTTGTAATCTACCGAGAGACTGACACGAATTTGTCAGAATTACCTCAGTTGGCAAAGAGTCTGGCTCCATAATAAGTTTATATTATGTGATTTACACTATAAAAATGGTATCGCAATCGTCTACCATTGCTGACTAAGGTTGGATGATAATTAATGATTTACTATTGTTTGCAACCAATTTACATTTCAGGAAGATATTGATCTTGGCGTTAATTAAATATCAAATTTAACTCTCCTACTAAGGGAATATGCGAGCATTTAGTCAGGAGATGATCAGATATCTGACCATTGGTTTACAATTCCAGATCATTTAAGATTGTGGCTGAGTAGTTAATACTTCTTAACAAACTGACTGAACTTGAAAATCCCCTAGCGACCAATTTATAGGTACTATAGATAACCCTGAGAAATTGACTTGAGATTTACACATCTTTACAATCTGCGATGTTTGGAAAGAGTCTGTCGGGTAAACACTTGATGCCTATGTTGCTGATTAAAGCTGAATAGCGGCGATCTTGGCACATAAACTGTTCAGAGAGCTTATTAAATAGTTTGAAGTTATGTAGCCTTTTACTTACAGCCCATCCAGCACTGCGGTAAACTATGCCTTGATTATGATTCCTTCGCAGAGAAGAACACTCGAAAGGAGCAGTTTTTTCAATGTCTCATACCGTAAAAATCTACGATACCTGCATCGGCTGCACCCAATGCGTCCGCGCTTGCCCCACTGACGTTCTAGAGATGGTTCCTTGGGATGGCTGTAAAGCTGCTCAAGTGGCATCTTCACCCCGCACAGAAGACTGCGTAGGCTGCAAACGTTGTGAAACAGCTTGCCCCACCGACTTTTTGAGCATCCGGGTTTATCTGGGCGCTGAAACAACTCGCAGTATGGGTCTAGCGTACTGAGGATTTTACAAAACTCAGTAAATTAGTGCTGAGGGCTGAGAAAAGGAGAAATAAGAAGCAAGTCACCTAAAAGCATTCTTGTTTCTTCTCTCAGAACTCAGCACTTTCAAGAAACAGTACCGAGTACCGAGTACTGAGTCACGAGTGTGGGGTGTAAAGATGGGAATAAAGTACTCAAGAAAATTTTGTTTCTTTCATTCATAGCGGGTGGCAGCGCCGCCTGTGCAGTTGCTCTGAAGAAATTAAAAATTCAAGATTAAAAATTCAAGATTAAAAATTAAAAACGAGTAACCATTGCTGTTGTAAGCCTTTTAAAGAGAGCAAGTTGCTCATTTTTATTCGCTGCCGATGACTACTCTGTGCTGACAACTATACTTAATTAAATTCGGTGAACAGTAAATCGTGAACAGTTATTAGGCTGATGGTGAGATATTCACAACCAAATGAACTGATAACTGGTAAGTGGTAACTGGTAACTGGTAAACATCCTGAAAGCGGAGTGGTTTAAGCAATGTGCGGAATAGTTGGATATATAGGCACTCAAGCAGCGACAGATATTCTACTGGCTGGATTGGAAAAATTAGAGTACAGAGGTTATGACTCGGCGGGAATTGCCACTATTTGGGAAGGTGACGTTCATTGTGTGCGGGCTAAAGGTAAATTGCTCAACCTGCGTTCTAAACTAGAACAAATCGAAAATCCTGCCCAAATTGGCATTGGTCACACGCGCTGGGCAACTCATGGTAAACCAGAAGAACATAACGCCCATCCACATATGGATACGGCGCTGCGGATAGCGGTGGTGCAAAATGGCATTATTGAGAATTACCGCGAGTTGCGGGAACATCTGAAGGCGCTAGGACATGAATTTCGTTCAGAAACAGATACAGAGGTAATCCCCCATCTAATTGCTGAGTGTTTAAAGCATTCTCCTGAAAATTCCCTTTCCGCTTCGGTTTTTTTAGATGCAGTGCGGGAAGCTGTGAGTAAATTAGAGGGAGCTTTTGCTGTTGCGGCTATTTCTGCTGACTACCCTGATGAATTGATTGTAGTCCGCCAACAAGCACCGTTAGTCATTGGTTTTGGACAAGGTGAGTTTTTCTGTGCTTCTGATACCCCGGCAATTGTCCCCTATACCCGCGCTATATTGCCTCTAGAAAACGGCGAAATTGCTCGTTTGACTCCTTTAGGGGTGGAGGTGTATAACTTTGCTGGACATCGCTTGAAAAAGCATCCCCGCACCCTGAACTGGAATCCCATCATGGTGGAAAAACAGGGATTCAAGCATTTTATGCTCAAGGAAATCTATGAACAACCGGGAGTAGTGCGGGATTGTTTAGAAGCTTATTTCTCAACAGAAGATAATGCCCAAATAACTGATCAATCACCGGTGAAATTGGGTTTACCAGCGGAATTGTCCGCAGATTTAGAACAAATTCAAATTGTTGCCTGTGGTACAAGTTGGCACGCTGCATTAGTGGGTAAATACTTATTAGAACAATTGGCGGGAATTCCCACTCAGGTACAATATGCTTCTGAATTTCGTTATGCACCATCACCACTAACGGCTAATACTCTAACTATTGGCGTAACTCAATCTGGAGAAACTGCTGATACTTTGGCAGCTTTAGCGATGGAAAAAGAACGCCGACAGGGAAAAGAAGCTAAGTATCAAGCGCGACTTTTGGGAATTACTAACCGCCCAGAAAGTAGTTTAGGTAATATGGTTGCGAATATTATCAATACTCATGGGGGACTTGAAATTGGTGTCGCAGCGACGAAAACTTTTGTGGCGCAATTGATGGCGTTTTATGCTTTGGCGTTAGATTTGGCTTATCGTCGTCATGAGATTACTTCCCCAAGATTGGAGGAAATTATCACAGGTTTACGTCAGCTACCAGGGGAAATTGAAGCGATTTTAGAAACTCAAGAACGTTATATTGAGCATTTGGTACATGATTTTGCAGAAACGAAAGATTTTATCTTTATTGGGAGAGGAATTAATTTTCCAATTGCGTTAGAAGGGGCTTTGAAATTAAAAGAAATCAGTTATATTCACGCCGAAGGATATCCAGCAGGGGAAATGAAGCATGGCCCAATTGCGTTGTTAGATGCGAAAGTTCCTGTAGTTGCGATCGCAGTTCCTGGTACTGTATATGAAAAGGTGATTTCTAATGCTCAGGAAGCAAAAGCTAGAGATGCAAGGTTAATTGGTGTGACTTCTGTTAAAGATGGGGAAGCGGCGGAAATCTTTAATGATTTAATTCCTGTTTCGGAAGTCGAGGAAATTCTTTCCCCAATTCTCACGGTTATTCCATTGCAATTGTTAGCTTATCATATTGCCGCGCGGCGGGGTTTGGATGTGGATCAACCGAGGAATTTAGCAAAATCGGTGACAGTTGAATAACTGATATTTGTGGAGTAATAAAAAGTTGGAAAATAAATAAAAAAGTTGTACAATTTCTCCTATGGATGTATGTGCTAATCATCCACAGGAGAATTTTTTGTGGCTAGGATTAATTAGATTATATGCGGCGGGATTCAATTTTTTATTATTTATTTCAAAAATATCCAACGCTACTTTTTGAATTATTGAAAAATGCCCCAGCGAATGCGGCTAATTATCGCTTCGATTCTGTAGCGGTGAAAGAGCCAAAGTTTGAAATTGACGGGGTGTTTTTACCACCGGAAACAGAATTACCAGGGGTGGTTTATTTCTGTGAGGTGCAATTTCAGAAAGATGAGAAACTTTATGAGCGTTTGTTTGGGGAGTTATTTTTATATTTTTATCGAAATAGAGAGCGTTTTCAAGATTGGCAAGCGGTGGTAATTTATCCGACTCGTAGTATGGAACAGGGAGAAATTCACCCCTATCGCTCAGTTTTGAGTTCTGAACAGGTACATCGAGTATATTTGGATGAGTTGGGAGAAATTGAGCAATTACCCCTTGATGTGGGTTTGTTGGTGTTGACAACACTAAAGGAAGACAAAGCACCAGCAGCAGCGCGATATTTAGTCAACCGTTGTCAGCAGGAGTTACAAGAAGCAGCAGATAGTCGTGCGATAATGGAAATAATTACCACGATTATGTCTTATAGGTTTACTCATTTAAGTCGTGTGGAGATAGAAGCAATGTTAGGTATAACTTTTGAGCAAACTCGCTTGTATCAAGAACTAAGAGAAGAAGCTACCGAAATAGGTATGCAACAAGGTATAGAAAGAGGTAAACAGGAGGGAGAAGCAAATCTCATCCTGCGGTTATTATCTAAAAGATTTGGGGAAGTTCCTAGTCAGCTAAAAATGCAGATAGAGAAGTTATCTCTGGAACAATTGGAAGATTTAACTGAGGTGTTGTTAGATTTTGCGAGTTTAGATGATTTGGTTGTTTGGTTGCACAATATAGAAGTTTCTGAGAAGTAAAAACGCGGAAATGTTTTTTAAATAATCGATAAAATACTTAAAAATAACCTCTAAGGCAGTACCAAATACAATTGCTAATAGAGGTTATTATTCATTATACTCAGAGACAAAACAGATTTTGAAATTAGTTTCTTTTGATATCAGGAAAAATCTGATAAATTTCCTGCCAGTGCGGACTCACCCAACCAGCAATACGGATTATTTCTCGTAAAACTTCTACAGATAGCATTAATTCTAATTTTTCAAAATCACATAGCAATTCTGAGAAAGCAGAAAAAAACTCATTTATCCCATTTAATGGGAATTTTTCATTTATAGCAGGAGTCAGGAGTAGAACCCTCTTGTAGTGGGAGTTTCATTATCAATTGATGTCCTAACCACCCTGTCCACGGCTATAATGGTAATTTTTCAAAAAATCGCATTATTTTTGAATCAGGTTCTAATTCTGATTGTGTATCTTTTTGTTCTTGTGATTTTTGAAAACCATTATCATCATAATAATACTCAGATATGGAATTATTAGTTTGAGTTAAAACTTCTTCTTGTAAATTTAGTTCATCACTAATTATATTTATTTCTTATAAAACTGCTCTTTTTTCCCAATCAATTTCTATTAATTCAGCAAATTTATAAGCCATATTTAATGTTTTTATGGCTTGTTTTTTATCACCAGTTTTATTTAAAAATCCTGTAATTTCACCAAACAATATTGCCAATCGCAAATAATCATTTTCGCTCAATTCATAAATAATATATTGGCTCAGAATTAAGTCTGCTTCTACTGTTAATTTTGATTCAACAAGTGCTAATGCTAATTTAGTAATATAGCTTATAGGCAGAATAAAAATATCTAGGAATTGCAAAATTTCTTGAGCTTTAACCAAGTGACCACTTTCTAGCAAAGATTCTATCAAATACTTTTGCATCCATGCTTTTTCTATATTGTCCTCTATTTTCTGTGTAAATTATTGTGATTCATGAAAAATAGCTTCTGCATTATACAAAACTTCCAGCCTTTGTTCACTGATTCTTGCCTTGGGAATTTCCCAAACTATAACCTCTAACTAACGTTACAGAGGTTACATCCAATGATAGTGCAAACTCAATTCTTAACTCCCACAGAAATTGGTAGAGAATTAGAAAAACTCACTGGTAAGAAAATCAGTCCTATTAAGGTCAACCAACTACTTCAAGAAATGCAGTTGCAGTATAAAGCTGCTAATCTGTGGCAACCCACGATATTAGGTAAGGGATTAAGTGTGATACTGCCCTACACAGGTACAAATAATCATTGTGGATTTCAAGTTAAATGGAGTACGGATATAATTGACTTGCTGAAAAATAAAATATAAATAGACAAGTGCGATACCTTTCCTGCGGAACGCTACGCGAAGGCATTTTGGAAATGCTGCGATCGCTAATAGAGGTTATTTTTTATGGCTTGACGTAAATATAAACAGACGCAAGCCAAGCTTGAGCGATATTCCCCTTAGGGAACTCCAAAAAATAAATTATCCAATTTCACAGAATCAAAACAACTTTTCCTCTCCCTGTCCTCAAAACGATGGGGTATTTTTTTTACTTGGAAGCCCGTAAATGACGATTCCTGATTCTTTCCGCACTACCTGTAGGAATCGCCGCAATTAATTTTCGGGTGTATTCTTCTTTTGGTTGGCGGTAAAGACTTTCAGCTGTACCTTCTTCCACAATTTTCCCCTGATTCATCACCAAAATGCGATCGCTCATAAATTTGACCACACTTAAATCATGGGAAATAAATATATAAGTAAGTTGAAACTCATGCTGTAATTCTTTTAACAAATTCAACACCTGGGCTTGTACTGACACATCCAGTGCCGAAACAGACTCATCGCAAATAATAAATTTAGGATTTAACGCCAAAGACCGCGCAATACAAACCCTTTGACGTTGACCACCAGAAAACTGATGAGGATAGCGTTGCAGATCATCTGCCCTCAATCCCACCCGTTCTAACAGTTCCGCCGCCCGATCTCGCCGTTGTTGCTTTGTCTTCCCCACCGAGTGAATTAACAACGGTTCCATAACGGCATCCCCAATCTTCATGCGGGGATCAAGAGAACTAAAAGGATTTTGAAAAACTATTTGCATTTCTCGTCGCAATTTCTGCAACTTTTCGCCTTTGAGGGTAGTAATATTCTGCCCATCAAACAAAATCTTACCGCTCATGGGTGCGATTAATCTGAGCAAAGTTCTGCCTAAAGTGGTTTTACCACAACCCGATTCTCCCACCAATCCCAGAGTTTCTCCTGGATACACATCAAAAGAAACAGAATTTACAGCCATATTGTAGGGTTTTGTCCCACTTAATACCCCCCGCACCGGGAAGCCAACTGTCAAATTGCGAATTTCCAGCAGGGGTTTTTGGGCGGTGAGATTTGTCAATCTTTGGTTAATCTCTCCACTGGTGATATCCCGTGGTTGTGCTGGTTCTTTGGCATGAATGACTACCTTTCCGGTTGCATCTTCCTCTGCATTCATATAGTCAGAAACAGTCAACAATTTTTGGGGACGGCGTTCCAAGTTGGGACGACAAGCTACAAGTCCCTTAGTATATGGATGTTGGGGACTAGTAAAAATTTGCTCTGCTGCACCATATTCGACAATTTTACCTTTATACATCACCGCAACTTGGTCAGCGATTTCCGAAACTAACCCCAAGTCATGGCTGATGAAAATTATGCCCATATCGCGGCTTTGCTGTAATTCCCGCATCAAGTCAATAATTGTTGCTTGTACCGTCACATCTAAAGCTGTGGTGGGTTCATCAGCAATTAACAGTGATGGGTTACAGGAAATAGCCATTGCAATCATCACCCGTTGTAACTGTCCTCCGGAAAGTTCATGAGGATAGCGTTCCAGCATCGCTGCTTTATGTTCTTGTACTAACTGCGCTAGTTGGAAGCTATTTGGCTGCGACTTATGAAGATACCGCTGCTGAATTTCTTCATCACTAGATAAAAGTTTAACTTCTTGTAAAAGAGCGATCGCTATTCTTCGCGCTTCCGTTGCACTCACATTCTGATGGCGCATAATTGCTTCCGTCAGCTGAAACCCAATATCATAAACCGGGTTGAGTGAAGTCATCGGTTCTTGAAAAATCATGGCGATATCACCACCCCGGTACAGCTGCATTTCCTGAGGAGGTAAAGCCAATAAATCGATGGGTTGGGCATTCTCCTGGGGACGAAACCAAATCTGTCCCCCACTCACCCTACCGGGATACTGCAACAAACCCATGACAGCTAGGGCTGTAACTGATTTACCACTCCCCGATTCTCCTACTATTCCTAGAGTCTCACCTCGATTTAATTCAAAGGTGATACCATCTACAGCATTAACTTTGCTGCCATCACCGGAAAATTCAACTTGTAGATTGCGAACCTCTAGGACAGTTTCTTTCATGAGTACCGGGGTATTAAATTTGACTAAAAGTTAACAGATGTTTTGATATTTTCTTAAGTTAACTCTATATTTTACAACTTAGGTAAAATTTCTGGAATTAAATTACCCGGAACTTTAGATAAAGCCAAATTTTGTCCTTGTATTCCTAACTCATTGTGGAAAGTCCGAATGGCTTTGACGATATGATTGAAAGTTGTTTGATAAGGTTCTGTTTGTTTAATGAAACCCTTTAATGCTCGCACATGATTTTCTAAAGCTGCTTCTAAATGGTGAGAAATTATTTTTTTGTCCCCAACAAAGGAGCCATCTATTGCTAGTTGATAATGAGCTAACCCCAAGTTATTGTGTGTTGCTAACAAATCAAAACTTAAAGCTACGCCATTAAGGGAGTGAGCCAAATTAATTGTTTCTTCATAAGCATTGATGCATAATTGCAGAAAATTTTGTCGTTCATCTTTAGATATTTTCGGTAAATTCGCTATATGCCAATAAGCAGTGCCAAGATTATTTTGGGTAGCCGCACAGGCATTGGGAACATTAGCAGGTGTGCGATATTTCAGCGCTTCACAGTAGACATCAATTGCTAACTGTAGGTATTCCATTGGTTTTTCATATTGGGAGAGATTCCAATAAGCAGTGCCAATGTTGTTTTGAATCATGCCATACTTCAGCGGTTCCTCTGCGGGTTTGTAATGAACCAGTGCTAAATTATAAGCTGCGATCGCTTTCTGGAGATGCTCTACTGGTTGACTATGTTGTCCTAAATGCCAGTAAGCAGTCCCCAAATTATTCTGACAAGCAGCATACTTTAAAGGATCAATTTCCTCTGTACGATAAAGGAGTGCTTGACTATAAGCCGCCACAGCTTGCTGCCAGTTTTCCACAGGCTGAGAAAACTTTGCTAAATCACCGTAAGCTGTTGCCAAATTATTCTGCACACGGGCATAAATTTCCGGTTGGGTATCAGGTGCAATTAATTTGATTGCTAACTGATAAAATTCTATTCCCTGCTCTATATAAGTCTGTTCCTCCCCATTATTTCCTGGTGTGCGGTGTAGCATCCAGTAAAGTGTACCCAAATCATTCAAAATATCTGGAAGTTGTGGCGAAGAGTCGTCATAGCTAACTGCTTCCTGATAAGCAAGAATTGCCACCATTAAGTTTTCTAAATTTGACTGTCCTTGCTCAATGCGGAGGCGATATAAATTTCCTAAGTTTTCATAAGCTACTGCTATTTCTGCTCCAGAAGCTTTTTCCTGATGTAGTTGTTCAATTTCCCAGAGCAGTTGGTGTGGTTGCCAGTTATGATATGCATCTTCACCAATATCCGTGTTAAGTGTGGCTGTAACTAGCGACCTTAACTCGTCACTAACATATAGAAAAGATGATAGCTTTGGGATATCAGTTCCATTGGCAGATATTGCAGTCGCTTTCTCTGGTGTATGTTCAACTGTTTCTGCAAATGGTTTTTTCTGAAAATTCTTAATGTCAGTAACCTGAAAATCTTGGACAGCCTGTTCTGAGAATTCTTCTAGGGTGTCAAAATTAGTTATATCTCCACTTCGCCAATTAGACAAATTGTCTGGATCTCGATTATCTATGCTTGGTGTCGGTTCACCGGCAAATATAAATATACCAGTCCGACAATGCCAAAATTTTGGTGCTGATTGCTGAATCGCATACAACCAAGGACGCGGTAGCCAAAAAAGCAAGCTAGAGTCCAGAAATCGACTGGATTCTTGGTTAGCAAAATACTGCTCGCTTAAACGCAGATAGTGTAGAAACAAACGTTGCACGGCTACTGATTGTTTAGTTAGCAGTTCTACACCAACAATTTGAAATGCTGGTATTGGTAAAGGACGACCAGGCGTATCCTTTGATTCTCCCACAATCGGTGGTGGATAATTAGCCAACCATTGATTTATTTGGGCGATAGGATTGGGATCGTTTAGATTTAAACGCAATGTGACCAATCGTGGGTAGGCTGGAGTACTGATTGCTCCTGCATCTGCTGGCTGATATAGCACTTGCCCCAGTGGATAAGCCAACGTCGAATGCAACCGAGTAGCTACTTGATTTCTCAAGTGTAAATCATCACATATAGCAAAAAGAATTTGTCGCCGCAAGCCAAGGCTCAAGGCAAGTTTTAGGCGTTGATATACTTGCCTATTCCAAGCAAAAATATCTGTGGGTAAAGTTTCATTCACACTCATGGTGGCTACAGAGCCGAAAGATAGTATACATCCTGAAGGAATGCATGGGACATCACAGAAAAATCTCATTATTCTGATTTTCTAGTCAATGTTTTCTGCTCAGGATGAATTGAGTTTTAAAGATTTAATATGGTAAACTTAAGTATATAATTATACACTTTCAATAATATTATAACAAAATATAAAAAAATTAGGCTCCTCCTCACATTGGAATCTGAGAAGCCAAAAAATTGACCTGTTTAAATTTAGGAGTGAAGATTCAAAATCCAAAATCCAAAATTTAAAATCTTAAATTCGGTGATTTACTTAAAGTCCTTAATTCCTAACCGACTTGGGAAACAGAGAAGGCGACAAAAATTAAGCCACCAACCAAAAGCGCAGCCCCAATTCCTAAGATAATATAAGTACGCTTTTGTCCATCCGTGGGAGGTTCTGCTTGATAAACCTTGGGTTCACGGGCAAAATTATTGATAAGACCGCCTTCTTCGTTTGTGTAGGGCATGAAGTGATTCCTTGTTATTTTCTTTGATTTTATGTTACATAATTCTAGATTTACTCTCATAATTATAGACAAATCGTTACATTAATTAAAACTAAAAGTTAATAATTCTAGATTCAGGCTGAAGCATTGACAAAATCCATAATGTGTGTGTTTATTTTACGCACACACTAACTAAACAATTCAAAATTGAGCCAAAGGATACAAAATTAAAGACATCACAAATCAAACCAGAGTCCTATATATAGCGTTTCCTAGTCTAATGAAGTACAAAATTATCTGCGTTTATCTGCGTCTATCTGCGTTTAATTCTTACCTGCTTGTACCTCGCTTGAATGGGAATTGCTATATCAGTTTTCCTGGATAGGATTCATTCCTAATTGAGCGCGAATTTTAATAACTGGAATATCCCAAAACTGATCCCACTTTTGAGCAATAAGTTTGCTGGGAGTATGAGAACCTAAACGGTAGCCACGGGATATTTCTGTCATTAAAGGTTTGAGTTTAGCAGGTTGGTAGAGACTAATTAAAACCATACCAAAACTGACAAGCATGATGCTGATAGGAATAGGAGTTTGTGCTAATACAAAAGCTTGTAAACCAAGTTCTCCCAATACATCAGTCTCAAATCCTGCGACTACATGATAAATATCATGAGTAGTTCTCCAGAGCATTTTGAGATAAGAAATATCATCAACCACAGGAACTTTTTTGTAGAAGTTGGGATCGAAGCCTCTAGATTTCATTTCCGTAGCATAAACATTTCCTAAAGTTCCTTCAGGAAGTTTACTTAATTCATCTAAATTTATCGGTGCAGGTAGCCAGCGTTCTGTAAATAAGGCGTTAATTTCGGAATTTTTCTTCAGTTCATCTACAGCTAATTGTGCTATTTCTGTTTGATCAAGTGCATCTTCAAAATTAAAAACTGGATCAGTTCCATCATATTCAGTTCTCAATGCTCTTGATGCGAGAAATTGAATGTAGGCTAGTAGTCCTTTATCGTTATTGTAGGTAATCACATTATCCATGATTATTCTCCAATTTTAGAAACATCATTGTTAATTTTCATGGGAATGGGATATAGATTCCCACTTCAGTAAAGTAAGAAATATTTAACCGCAGATAGAAAAGGATAAATGCAGATTAACGCAGCAGATGAATTTGTACTTCAGTAGACGAGTAAATGCTATGTATGAGTCAGGTTTTGTGAACAAAATAAATATGCTTTCCTATGCTTTCCTAATTATTGGAGATATGAGAAGTGTTTTTCATATATCAAAGGGGAGATGTAATAAGTAGGTAGGCATAAATAATTATGCTGAGGATAAGGCAGAGAGCAAAAGGGTTTTATTGTGCTTACTTAGTTATACAATTAGTTTTACTTTTAGTAGAAATAAAATAAAGACAAAAGCGGGCAAGATGCCCGCACTACAAGATTGGTTAAAATTAACTAGTAATCGTTCCCGTCACAGGTGAACTAGCACTAGCGTAATCTTTCATTGGCATTCTTCCGGCTAAATAAGCCATGCGACCGGCGACAGTTGCTAAATTCATTGCATAAGCCATTGCTGGAGCATTTTGAGCCAGTGCGATCGCACTATTAATTAATAACGCATCCGCCCCCAATTCCATCGCCTCAGACGCTTCGGAAGGCGCACCAATGCCCGCATCTACTACCACAGGTATATTGGCATTTTCAATAATGATCTGAATATTGGCAGTAGTTTTCAACCCTTGTCCAGAACCAATAGGTGCAGCTAAAGGCATTACCGTGGCACAGCCCACCTCCTCTAACCGCTTGGCTAACATGGGATCAGCATTAATATAAGGCAATACCGCAAAACCTTCTTTTACCAACTGTTCAGCAGCTTGCAAAGTGCCAATGGGATCTGGTAATAAATATTTAGCATCGGGAATCACTTCTAACTTGACAAAATTATTATCTTCCTGTCCTAATAATTTCGCCATTTCTCGTCCCAAACGGGCAACACGAATCGCATCTTCTGCGGTTTGACAACCAGCAGTATTCGGTAACATCCAAATTTTATTCCAATCCAGAGCTTCCGCCAAACCTTCATGTCCCGCTGCTTTAGTTTGGACTCGTCGCACTGCTACAGTAACAATTTGGCAACCACTGGCGGCGACACTGCGCTGCATTTCCTCAATACTGCGGTACTTACCAGTTCCCGTCATCAAGCGAGATTTAAAAGTTTTGCCAGCAATAATTAATCCTGAATTTTCAATGTTGAATTCTGATGATGGTAAAGATAAATTGGTAGATAAATTGGTGCGGTTTCCGTTAGTAAAATTAGCAGAATTAGTAAGCATGGATGTAGTGGTAGATGTCTGAGCTTGGAAGCGCGAATAGTGAAAATTAGTCAATAGAGGATCAGCTTTTTGTGACCAAATCAAATCAGCAATTAATGTGGCTGTGACAGGTGCGAGTAAAATTCCATTACGGTAATGACCAGTAGCCAAAGTTAAATTGGGACAATGGCTATTGCCCAAGATGGGTAATTCATCGGGTGTGGCTGGGCGAAATCCCCACCAAAGTTCTTGAATCGGATAATTCTCTAATTGGGGATAAAGGCGAATTGCAGCTTGGAGTAAGCCTTGAATCCCACCTGGGGTGTTATGGGGAGTAAAGCCCACATCTTCACTGGTTGCACCCAGAATCATAGAACGATTCCGCCGGGGGACAATGTAAATATTTTCACCAAATAAAACCCGTGTTAAGGGTAATTCCGGCAAGAATTCTGGTACTCCCAAACTGAGCATTTGTCCTTTGCGGGGACGTATCGGTAAGGGTAACAGTTCATTTGCCCAAGCACCAGCGGCTAAAAGATAATGTGCAGCGTGAATTAAGCCAATATTTGTTTGTACACCGATAACTTGTCCTTGCTGTTGTGCGATCGCTTCTACTTTAATCCCATCTTGGAGTTCTACACCCAAAGACTGAGCCGCAGTACGTAAAACTTGGGCTAAGGCGCGATTGTCAACTTGACCATCTTCAGGATACCACCAGCCACCAATGACATCTGCTCCCAATCCTGGTTGATATAGTTCAATTGCTGATTTGTCTAACCAATAAGCAGGAGATTGATCATTGGTTCTCGTTTCTGGTTGTTGATAAACTGGTGCCAGGATGCCACAAGGCCAATAACCTGTGTTTAAACCAGTCAGTTTTTCGAGTTTAGCCGTCCATTCAGGATATAAGGCACGCGATCGCCAACATAAAGAAAGCATTGCCTGATTGGGAATATTTTCCGCATCCGGTGCTAACATCCCGGCAGCGGCGTGGCTGGCAGCAGCAGAGAAATCACGACAAAGCACGGTAACATTTGCCCCACGCGATTTGAGTTCAATGGCGCAAGCCAAGCCGATCACGCCACCACCAATAATTAAAACGTCACTAGTCATTAGTTATTAGTCATTAGTACATAACTAATAACTTATCAGGGGTAAACAAAGGGCTGGTGATTGGAGAAGAGGTGATTGGGTATTGGATTTTGGATTTTGGATGGTATTGAATTAACTCCACTTGAAAATCTAAAATCTCAAACCTCAAATTTATCTTCCCATCTCCACCTCCCTAGTCACCAGCTACCACAAAGCCCGAATAGGTTGTTTTTCTTGATTCGTGTCACTTGAACCACTGTCTGTTGAGACTGATTGAGTATCAGTGGTGGATATATCCGTATTGCTTGTACTGGGTGTATTTTCAGTGGTGGATGTTGGCTCCGTAGAAGCATTATTTTGAGCTACACTAGTGCGGCGGGTTTCACTATCAAGATCGTTACTAGTAGTGGTTTCAGCATCATTTCTAGTAGCGGTTTCAGAATTATTCCTAATCGCGGTTTCAGAATCATTCTTACTAGCAGTTTCAGGATCATTCCTGGTGGCAGTGCTATTAACATTAATATTAGCTGGGAGGACGCTAGAGGCTCTGCGACCAGGAGGTACATTAGCGCTTTGTTGCCCGCCCATGGGAAAATTAATACCTAGCAACGTACCCAGCAAAATCGCCACGCCTCCTGCCATCAAAATCAGAGGTGTCCATCTGCCCATCTTGTTTGTCTCCTTTTTAACCTTCTGGTGTCCAAACTAATTGAGAACCTTGACCCCAAAATCCATCAAATTTTGTGACTTTTACATCGCCTAAAACCTGAGTTTGACAAGCTAAACGCAAATCAGTTGTGGGAGAATGGGGAGGAAGCGAACGCCGTGTTTGATCACGCCAATTCGCTACGGATACTTCGCCTTCTACCTTAACCGCACAAGTACCACAACTGCCAAGTCCTCTACAGTTTATGACCTGAGAACCGCCGTTGTAGAGGTCAACACCATTGTCTAACAGAATTTTGCGTAAATTGGCTTGGCTAACACACTCAATGGTTTTACCTTGAGCTAGTACCTTGGGCATCTTTAGATTACCAAACTCGCTTTTTGTTGTATATTGGCACATCGCTTCAAAGTTGTCTCTTATGTCTGAGTTTTATGACCACAAATCCCTCTCTTCAACTTTGGCTCTATGACACTACTCTACGAGATGGCACTCAACGGGAAGGACTATCAGTCTCTATAGAAGATAAATTACGCATTGCTCACAAACTTGATCAATTAGGGATTCCCTTTATTGAAGGTGGTTGGCCAGGAGCAAATCCCAAAGATGTACAATTCTTCTGGGAACTTCAAGAAAATCCCCTCAAACAAGCAGAAGTAGTTCCTTTTTGCTCTACTCGTCGCCCTCACGCCATAGCCGCAGATGAACCCATGCTGCAAGCGATTCTAGCAGCAGGTACTCGCTGGGTGACAATTTTTGGTAAATCCTGGGATTTGCACGTTACAGCCGGACTTAAGACCAGTCTGGAAGAAAATTTAGCCATGATTGGTGACACAATTGAGTATCTGCGTTCTCAAGGACGGCGCGTAATTTACGATGCTGAACATTGGTTTGATGGCTACAAGCAAAATCCTGATTATGCTTTACAAACATTAACAGCAGCAATGACATCAGGTGCTGAATGGTTGGTTTTGTGTGATACCAATGGCGGAACTTTACCTCATGAAGTTACGCAAATTGTTAAAGATGTCGTTACAGAAATAGGGAACAGGGAACTATTAACAGGGAATGAGGAAAAAGCTCTTACCCAATCACCAATCACCAATCACCAATTCCCAATCACCAAAATTGGCATTCATACTCATAACGATTCAGAAATGGCTGTAGCTAACGCCTTAGCCGCAGTTATGGCTGGGGCAACGATGGTACAAGGTACAATCAACGGTTATGGGGAACGCTGCGGTAATGCTAATTTGTGTTCTCTGATTCCTAATTTACAGCTAAAGCTTGGTTATAGCTGTATCGGTGAACACCAGCTAAATCAACTTACAGAAGCTAGTCGTTTTGTCAGCGAAGTTGTCAATCTCGCACCTGATGAACACGCGCCTTTTGTTGGACGTTCGGCTTTTGCTCATAAAGGTGGTATTCATGTATCGGCTGTAGAACGTAATCCTTTAACCTATGAACATATTCAGCCGGAACTGGTGGGAAACCAACGTCGGATTGTTATTTCTGAACAGTCTGGTTTAAGTAATGTGTTAGCTAAGGCCCGAACTTGTGGGATTGAATTAGATAAGGATCATCCTCAAGCTAGACAAATTCTCCAACGCATGAAGGAATTGGAAAGTCAAGGATATCAATTTGAAGCCGCAGAAGCTAGTTTTATTCTTTTGATGTATGAGGCGTTGGGTCGTCGTGAGCAGTTTTTTGAGGTGAAAGGTTTTCAAGTACACTGTGATTTAGTAGAGGTGAAAGAAACTACTAATTCTTTAGCCACGGTGAAAGTAGCTGTTAATGGTAAAAATATTCTCGAAGTTGCGGAAGGAAATGGACCAGTTGCAGCTTTAGATGCTGCTTTGCGTAAAGCTTTGGTGAACTTTTATCCCCAAATTGCGGACTTTGAGTTGACTGATTATAAAGTCAGAATTCTCAATGGACATACAGGAACAGCTGCAAAAACCCGCGCTTTAGTAGAATCGGGTAATGGTCAACAACGCTGGACTACTGTAGGGGTTTCTACAAATATTTTGGAAGCTTCCTATCAAGCTGTCGTTGAAGGTTTGGAATATGGTTTGTTGTTGCATTTCCAAGCTGAAAAGGCGTTGAAGGTTTAGAAGTAAATAGATTTTGTAGAGATGTTTTATCAAATGTCTCTACGAAGATATTTTTCCTAAACCTATTGACAAGTTTCTGGCTTTCAATTATGCTTATTTTATAATGGGAATCTGTGCGCGCATATATACTATGATTTTGATTTCCCAAAGTTATTATTAATCTCAGAATCAGGATTTTCAGGTGAGTAAACTACATCTCTTTTTCTCACGCAGAGGCGCAGAGTCGCAGAGAAGAATTAAGAGTGTGGTCTAAATACATATAAACTGATGTAATATACATCTTAAATCTTGTTCATCCTTAAATCCTGTAAATCCTGATTCAGACAATATGTGGACACCTAACACCCCACTACAGAACGGACAGTATATCATTAAAAGAGCGATCGGTGGCGGTGGTTTTGGTGAAACATATCTCGCAGAAGATAGGGAAGAAAACAGGTTGATTGTGATAAAAACCCTCAACCGGGAACAACGAGAAAAACCAGACTTTGCGGAAATACAAAAGAAGTTTAGAAAAGAAGCTTTAGATTTATCAAAATGCTATCATCCCCATATTGTCCAAGTTTACGACAATTTTCCTGAAGATGGACTTTGGGTGATTGTTATGGAACACATTGACGGTGATGATTTAGCAGCTTATGTGGAAAACTACACTGCTGAAAATGGTTACTTGTCAGAAACCGAAGCTTTGCGCTACATTGACCAAATCGGACAAGCTTTAGAATGTGTTCATGAACGGAAACTTTTACACCGAGATGTGAAACCCAATAATATTTTGTTGCGACGGGAAAGCAAGGAAGCAGTATTAATTGATTTTGGGTTAGCGCGGGAATTTCAACCTGGTAAAATCAGAAGCATGACGGGGATGATAACCCAAGGTTATGCACCCATAGAACAGTATGAACGGCGTGGAGATTTTGGTTATTATACTGATGTTTATGCTTTAGCTGCGACATTATATAGTTTATTAACGAATAGAGTTCCCATTCCTGCTAATTATCGCGCTGAGGAAGATGTCAAGTTATCACCACCGCAAAAATTTAATCAGCAGATTAGCGATAAAGTAAATGCTGCTATTCTCAAAGGGATGGAGTTAGAACCAGTCAACCGTCCCCAAACTGTGCGGGAGTTTCGGGAGTTATTGGGTTTGGTGGTTAAACCTGTTATTAATTTCGATATTCAACAACCCATTAACAATGTAGAGACGTTCCATATAACGTCTCTACACACACCACCAAATAACCAGGAGATAGAATTAAAATCATCCTGTGGAATGGACTATAGGAAACTGCGTGACTTACTCGCACAAGGGAAATGGAGGGAAGCAGACGAGAAAACAGCACGAGTAATGTTAGCGGTTGCGAAGCGCGAAAACGAGGGTTGCTTAGATGTTAAAGATATTGATCATTTTCCTTGTGAAGACCTCCGCACCATTGACCAGTTGTGGGTAAAATACAGTGATGGGAAATTTGGTCTTTCTGTGCAGAAACGCATTTATCAAAGTTTTGGTGGAACGAGAGAATGTAACAGAGAAATCTGGAAGAAGTTCGGGGACAAGGTAGGATGGAGTGGTGACACTAGGTGGTTGGCAGTAGAACATATTACTTTGAAAGCACCAGAAGGCCACCTCCCTTTAATTTTGATGGCGCGTGGGTTTTGTATGAGGTGGTTTATGGGAGAGCAAGAGAGGGTAGTACTCTTCTCTCGCGTCGAGACTTGTAAGTTGTAACATTTAAGGTTTACATAAAATTATTAAGTCTGAATCAGGATATCTGGTTACTGAGCGAAGTCGAAGTACAGGATTTAAGGATTTACAGGATGTTAGTTTGCATCTAAAGATCCCCGACTTCTGCGATAATTAATGTGATAAATGAGAAAATTGTTAAAAGTTGTCGGGTATCTGAAATTCTCAATTGTCTGAATCAGGATATCTGGTTACTGAGCGAAGTCGAAGTACAGGATTTTAGGATTTACAGGATATTGGTTTGAAAGGTTTTGAAAGGTGATGTTTTAGATATTTATTTAATCATCAATTTTCAATTTAAAAATGTGAGAGTTTAAATAGAATTACCCAACAATCATTAACTTACATATTAAAATTAATATCTAAAAAATCCCCACATCGCCAAAATCCTGACATCAAAAAATCTCAATCTCAACCCACATCCTGTACATCCTAAAATCCTGGATATCCTGATTCAGACAATTAAAAACCTATAGAGTACAGCTTAAATCATATACTAAACAGGAAAATCCATATCCTGTAAATCCTAAAATCCTGGATATCCTGATTCAGACAATTAAATAAAGCATTCACCCAAATTACTTGTTTATCTTCAGATTTTAACCATGTTTCCAAAAATCTGTTATATATGGCGCTGACAGATTTCTAGATATAACATTAGACTAGCAAAAACTCAGAACACTGTCAACGCCCCAAGCTGAAATAACCAAAACTCGTTAAATTATTGACACCATTCTCAATAATCATGAGAATAGACCCCTCTTTATTGCAAAAAATCTTTTTTTATAAATGTAGGTTGGGTTGACGTAAGGAAACCCAACATGATTCAAATGTGATCAGGTGATATTGTTGGGTTGCGTTATCACTTAACCCAACCTACAGAGTATAATATTTACCAAAACCTTAAATAATCAATTATAAAAAAATGCCATCTACTGTTACTCTCACTATTACCACAGGGAAACTTTTCAGGAAAACAATATGCTTTTTTAATTTTTAATTTCGCTCTGCTCACTAGTCCATACAGGGTAAAATGCCAAAAGAGAAGAGGATTAAGGGAAACTTTCCCACGCTTGGGCAACCAATGTACTCAGCCAGCGTCGCTGTTGTCGATTTAACACCAAGTCATCTGCTAACACTTGGGCAGTTAATTCTTCTAAAGATTGACCCTGAGCGCGGACAAGTTTGACTACGCCGGCAATTACCGCTGCTACCAGTTCTTCATCAACTGGCTGTTGTTGAAGTGCAAAAATTTCTTGGGGACTGTCTGGGATAGGATAATTCATGGTATGAGTTTACAGAAGTTCTAAAATGAATAATAAATTTAACAAACTATTAAAATTTCTTAATTTTCTTAATTAAATTTTTTTGATGCAACTGATAGGGCGGAGTCTAGCGCACTTTCTGCCTTTGTTAAATCTGTCGTAGTGAGTAAATCGATGGGAGATGTGAGCGGAATATGAAAGAAGTTCTTTACTTAGAAATTCCTACGACCGATACTGTGGCTGTACGTAGTTGGCTGCAAATAGATTTTGCACCAGGGTATGGAGAAAAATTACTGACCACAGACGGTTTTCGCCTGAGAAACCCTGTTGTGTCTGTTGAGGAAAATTTGGCAGATGAACTTTCTGTGTTTGTCTGGTCGGTACAGCGCACTACTTACCTGAAGGTGTTCCGTTGGGCTGATAAACCTTTTGCGAATGAGGGACAAATTCTCCAACGCCTAACTACAGGAATTAGAAGCCGCTTTCCCCATAGTTATCCAGAACCACCAGAGATTGATCCTCAAAAATCGATTTTCCTACAGCTAGAACCTTATTATCCCCTGACTGTCAAGTACTTTCAAAAAATGCCCAATGGGGAATATGATCTCAACCGTGCTTACTGGTGGGAGCAACGTTGGCGAGAAGGGGTGAGAAATCCCCAGCAGCCTCGTCAGGTGGTGTTTTATGAAGGCAACAGGGAAGAAAGAAATCCCCATCTCCAATATGACCTGATTTACATTGGTGGGGCTTTAGGGTCGATTCATGCGGCTGTGATGGCTAAGTTGGGTTATAAAGTCCTGCTAGTGGAAAGATTGCCCTTTGGACGGATGAATCGAGAATGGAATATTTCCCGTGATGAAATTCAATGTTTGGTGAATCTGGGTTTGCTGACAAATGCTGAATTGGAAACAATTATTGCCAGAGAGTACAAAGACGGATTTAATAAGTTTTTTGATGGCAATAATCCCTCTCATCTGAGATCACCAATTTTACACACGCCGAATGTGCTGAATATAGCTTTAGATTCTGATAAATTGCTGCAAATCTGTGGAGAAAAGCTACAAGCCGCTGGTGGTGATATTTGGGATGAAACGGAATTTATTCGGGCAGATGTCAGTGATACACAAGTTAAGGTTTTAGTCAAGCATTTACCTAGTGGTAATGAAAAGCAAGTTAGTGGCAGATTGTTAGTAGATGCAATGGGTACGGCTTCGCCTATCGCTTGGCAATTAAATGGTGGTAGGGCTTTTGATAGTGTATGTCCGACGGTGGGAGCAGTAATTGAGAAAGGGTTTGAGCCTGGTGTGTGGGATTCTCAATATGGAGATGTTCTCTACAGTCATGGCGATATTTCTCGCGGTAGACAGTTAATTTGGGAGTTGTTTCCTGGAGTTGGGGAAGAACTGACGATTTATTTATTTCATTACCATGAGGTGAATAGGAAAAATCCCGGTTCTTTGTTGGAGATGTATGAGGACTTTTTCACGATTTTGCCAGAGTATCGTCGCTGCGATATGGACAAATTGGTGTGGAAAAAGCCGACTTTTGGATATATACCGGGGCATTTTAGTGTTAGTAGTAGCGATCGCACAATTGCCTTTGATAGATTAATTGCTATGGGTGATGCTGCCTCACTCCAGTCACCTCTAATCTTTACCGGGTTTGGTTCCCTAGTTCGCAACTTAGAGCGTTTAACAACACTTTTAAACACTGCCCTGAAACATGACTTACTCAGTTTCCGCCACTTAAATCAAATTCGCGCCTACCAAAGTAACGTTTCCGTAACGTGGCTATTTTCCAAAGGAATGATGGTTCCCACAGGCAAATTTATCGCTCCCCAACGGGTAAACGCCATGCTTAATACCTTTTTTGGGTTATTAGCAGACGAACCTCCACAAGTGGCAGATAATTTCATTAAGGATCGTTGCGATTGGTTGACATTTAACCGTTTAGCACTCAAAGCAGCTACGAAAAATCCAGCCTTGCTGCTGTGGATTTGGCAACTAGCTGGTTTTCGGGATTTAGTCCGATGGTTGGGTAATTATTTCAACTTCGGTCGTCACGCCTTAGTTAGTGCTGTACTGAGTAAATTGCTCCCCAAATTCATGAAATTGAACCAAACTTGGCTAGAATCCCGCTATCCGGCCATGTGGTTACAGTTGTTAACCATTAATTATGCGATTTCTACCGGCAAACCAATATGGCGTAATCAGGTAGTCCCAGTTAACCCAAAAGCCGTCACTCAAATTAGTCATTAACAATTAGTTATTGGTCACTAACTTTTGATTCAGGACTATTGGGGCGAAAATTAGGCAATTCTACAGAGGCTAATGATTTGCGTCCTTTGGGTGGACGTTGGGGATAAATCACTGGAGAAGGTGATTTTTGATCTTGCGGATATTCACCCAATGGTTCTGGGAAAAAATTGTGCAAAGGCAATTTTGACGATGTAGAGGGTGAGACTTCTGACCAATAGTCCTCGCTTTCTACAGCATTTGTCTCTTGGTGTCGAGAAGTGGGTGTGACTTGTGGTTCCTGAGTTGGAGAAATCAGCAAATCTTCTGTCGCTAGATTCTCTTCTCTGGTAACTTTTGGTTTTTCACCATTCTCCAAAGTAAATGCTGAGGGTTCCCAGATAGGTGTATCAGCTTGATGACTTTGTACATCATCTACCGGCTGGGAGACAAAAAACCTTTGAATCAAACTCTCCAATTGCTGATCTAGATTTGAGCCATTAGGAGTAGAAACAGTTTCTGATTGAATTACAGAATCATCAACTGCTGACAAGGCAGCTAGTTGTGTTGGTGTCAGGGTGTATTCCTCATCTAAGCTATGCTCAGAAGATGGGGAAGTGGGAGCAGAATCATTGTTTTCCTGTGAGCATGGTGTTGAAGGTTCTGCCCAGGAATTATCTATATTTTGGCGTAGCCCGTCGCAGAAACCACCCATAATATCTGCTTCTGCTGACCAAGGTTTAATGGGCTGTGCATTAGGAAATAAAGACCGGGCTTTTCTAGAGAATCTTGTCTGTCCACCAGTTACGCCTTGTGGGTGATGGGCTGAATCCTCTAAAGTGTCATAGTTAGGGACAGATGTATCTAAACATTTTTCTAACGCGGCTTTAAATTGCAAAGTTTGGCGTTGTTGCCGCATAAGTCTACTTTGCAATTCCCGACAAGTATTTTCTGAGTGAGATAACTGCTGAGACTTTTCATTGTAGTTAGTTTGTAGCAATGAACATTCGCGCTCTAATTGAGCTAGGCGTTGTTGACTAATTTGTAATTGTGCTTTGTGGGTGTCGATGAAAATTTCCTGACGTTGAACAGTTTGTACAGCAGCTTCTAACTGTTGAAATAGAGACTGAATTTGCTCTTGGGCGGCTGCAAGTTCCTGAGTTTGTTGATTTAGCATCGAATCGGTGACGCTGGAGCGCTTTTTTTGCCATTGCAAAATTTTTTCTGCTTCAGCTAATTCTTGTTTTAACTGCTCTACTTGACTGTACAAATCACCATTAGCTGTAGTTAACTCCTCATTCAATCCTAGTAACTTTTGAAATTCCGAGTCTATAAGTGCTTGTTGATCACTGTCAGGTTCTGCCACCCAGTCCTGTGGGATATTATCGTTCAAGTCTTCTACAACGGTGGTGTCATCTTGCTGTGGGCGTAGTCCGTCGTAGACATCTGCGGCTGGGTTCAGGAGTGGTAAATTAGTCACGGCCATATTTTCATAATGCACAACTGAGTAAAAGGGACAACTCGCCTGCTCCGATTGTGGCGAATTTGCAGAATCTAGGGGTTCAATCACAGTGCCGTTGTTTGAGGTGTCAGCTATTTTCATCACTCTTGACCCACCTGCTTAAAATTATTCAGCTATGCTAGTGTCAGCATTGCTGTTCAACTGCGTTCCATTGCTTGAGGGACTGCCGTAAGCAATCAAAATTTCCTCTAGAAGCCAAGTTTAACTCTCGTTTAGCATGAGTGACTAGTACAAGATGGCAAATAGGCAGAAAGCAAATGGCAAATGGCTGTAATGTTCATATATTCTAATTGTTTGTCTGTTTCTAATTGTTTAGTTATTGCTGCCGTAGGCATCATGTAGTATTTTTGTCCGCAAGTGGTAAAGGGTTTGAACCTGCTTGACATAGCCGACGTTAGGGTAGTTTAGACTTCAGCTGCGTAATGTTCCTGTTCTCTTTCCACAAATGTCTGAACACGGTTACGGTAATTTCTCAAGTTGTCATCTACCCATTCGCGATCGCTACTGTTGACAAATAAATGTACCAGTGGTTCACTAGCATCTGGCAAAACTAACACCCAACTATCATCATAGGGCTGACAAATTTTTACCCCGTCAATTAATTCCAGGTTTTGGGCTGGGTGAGTTTCTACCAAATAACGCATTAGCGCCCCCTTGGCAGTCCAAGGACAACGGATAGTATAATTTCTATGAATAACGCGAGGCAATTCGGCGCGGACAGATGCCAGCGATCGCTCTTGGATGGTCAGCATTTCAATTAATTTAGCAATACAGAACATCGAATCAAACCCCGGATGTAAATGGGGGAAAATAAAACCAGTCTCCCCACTACCGCCTAAAACTACATTCGGATTTTTTTGGGAAGTTTCCATCAAAGCCGTCGGATTGGCTTTAGTGCGAATTACTTTACCATCATGACGACGAGCTACTTGTTCTACAGCACTGGAAGCGTGGACTGGGACAACTACCGAACTTCTGGGGTTAGATGTCAACATCATATCTACCATCAGCGCTGTCAGTGTCTCTCCCCGCACCGGGTAGCCAGATTCATCAACTAAAATCAGTTGTTCTCCATTCGCTGATACCTGAACACCAAAATTAGCCTTTAGTGCTTCCACCACATGACCTAATTGTGTCAGCAGTCCTTCACGGTTAGTGGTTGACATTGAGGTTTTATTCAAACTCGCATTTAGCACCACCGCATCAGCACCAAATTTATCTAACATTTGCGGTAAAACCGCCCCTGACACAGCATAAACATAATCAATCACCACTTTCGCCCGACTGTTACGAAGTGTCCCCACATTCAATAATTTCTCAAAAGCAGTGCAGTAAAGGTCAATTACTTGGCTTGGATATGCCACATCGCCAATTTCATGACTTTGCGCCCTCCGCATATCTTCCTTAAAATAAGCCCCCTCAATTTTCTTTTCCTGGGCTTTAGTGATATTAATTCCCTTCGCATCCATGAATTCAATCAGGATATAATCAGGGCGATCAGGGTGTACACGCACATGAATACCCCCAACTACTCCCATGGTCGGGATCACTGTGCGGGTAATAGGAATAGCTGTAGAATCAAGATTCTGAATATCAATACCTACAGACATCAAACCAGCAATTAAAGAACGAGTTACCATCCGCGAGACATTACGTTGGTCACGAGAAACCGTCACTTTAGAATGGGGTTTTAATGTAGAGCCATAAGCAGCACCCAATTTCACCGCAAATTCTGGGCTGATGTCAATATTAGCTAAACCTTGTACACCACGTTGACCAAATAGATTGCGTTGGGCAGTGTTACCCCAAATCAGGTTAATGTTTAAGATTGCACCTGACTCAATCTTTTTACTCGGCCACACCCGTACACCAGGGCTGATTTGGGCTTCTTCTCCCACTGTGGAAAGGGAACCGACTACAGCAGCTTCTAATACATGAGCGCGTCTATCTACACGAGTCCCACGGGAAATTACACAGGCCGATAGCTGGGCTTCATCACCAATAATTGCGCCATTCCAAACTATGGGACGCTTTAAGTTCGCGTCAGCGCCGATGGTAACATTATCGCCAATTACAGTCCCATCTTCAATTTGTACTCTCGCCCCAATCCGACAATTGTCACCAATTACAGCAGGAGTTTCAATTCTAGCTGTAGGATCAATATAGGTATTTTGACCAATCCACACACCGGGAGAAGTTTCTTGGTAGGGAAAATCAAGTTTTACTTTCCTAGCTAGAGCGTCATATTGCGCTTCACGATATGCATCTAAATGACCTACGTCACACCAGTAACCTTGGGCTACATAACCGTAAATTGGCTCATTTCTGGTGAGTAGTAAGGGAAATAAATCTTTGGAAAAGTCACATTCTGTGTATTCTGGTAGATATTCTAAAACTTCAGGTTCTAATATATAAGTACCAGTGTTGACGGTATCAGAAAAAATTTCGCTGGTTGAAGGTTTTTCTAAAAATCTCTGTATTCTTCCAGTTTGGTCAGTAATTACCACCCCAAATTCAATCGGGTTGGGAACACGGGTTAAAACCAAAGTTGCTTTTGACTGTTTTTGTTTGTGAAATGCGATCGCTGCTGTCAGATCAAAATCTGTGATACTATCGCCGCTAATCACTAAAAAAGTTTCATCCAGCAGTTCAGCAATATTTTTTACACAGCCTGCTGTACCCAGTGGTTGGTCTTCTTCGATAGCATATGTCATTTGCACGCCAAAATCACTACCATCTTGGAAGTAATCCCGTAGAACATCTGGTAAATAATGCAACGTTGCGATTACTTCGGTAATCTTATGTCTTCTCAGAAGATTAATGATGTGTTCAGCAATGGGTCGATTTAATATAGGAACCATCGGTTTTGGTAAATCGCAAGTTAAGGGACGTAACCTTGTCCCTGAACCCCCTGCCATCAATACTGCACGCATAAACCCTCCTATTTGCAGCTTTTACTGCATTAGTATCCGTTATAAACTTTATGTTATTGTTTATTAAGTAGAGTAACGTGAATAATTAAAGGTTTGTGGAGAGGGCTTTAGACCTCCAAGTAAGGTTGTAGCCCTGACTACGAGCCAATTTCAAAATTTGTTACCTGACTTAACATAGTTTGATTTCTTTTCGCCTACTTACCTAAGTCTCCTATGGATGTTAATCTTTGAGGAACTTCCACAAGATCTATCCAGTGAGAAATAAGTTTAATTACTCATTAAACTATAGCAATACTCTTTGATTCATGAGAGAATTTTTTAACTATTAGATTTTTGTACTAGCTGAAATTTGTGAGATTAACTTACACTACAATCAGGTAAATAAGTGGTCTTAAATTAAGGCACTGATGAATGCAGGCTACAAAAAACCTACATAAGTGAGGCATACTTATGTAAGTTGGCGTAAATATTTATCATTGGGATAAAGTTTGAACTGTGTTCATCTTTATAACAAGATTTATCTTGATTTGTGCCTTTCTACTTAGCTAATATTCTGTCAGTTACTAAGGGAGTTGATGGAAATGGGTAAATTAATTATTCTTGGCTTGATAGTGGTTTATGTCGGTGGAGCTTGGAAGTTTTGGACTGGATTCAATAAAACTAACTTTAATCAAAGTCTGCCAAATCGCATTGGTTTTTCTTTGCTATGGCCAGCTTTGTTTATTGCTAATCCATCCTATCGGCGTAATTTTAGAAAAGCACTTAAAGGATAATTCGTAATTCGTAATTCGTAATAATGCCTACGGCTGGCTACCGCCAACGTAATTCGTAATTAATTACAAATTATGAATTATGATTGACTAAAAAGCTTGAATCCATTCCTTAATAGAATATTCAGTCCAAATGCCGTTTTGCCAATAGGGATCAGCTTCCACTAATTGACGAACGGTGTTTTCGTCTTCGGCTTCATAAATGCCAAAAACTTGTGTGACATCTTTGGTAGGGCCAAGGGTGATCAAAACACCAGCTTCTTTTTGTTTGGCTAATCCGTCTAAATGGGCTTGACGATAGGGGTCACGTTTTGCGAGGACATCTTCGCAGTAAGTTCCCCACATTATGTATTTAGGCATGATTTTGTTAATCCTAGGTTAAGAATAAAATATGAAAAGAGGTATCAGTTGAAAGTGGCTGGTAGTGAGGGCTTTAAAACCCAAATTAGGGCTGTAGCCCTGACTACAAACCTTTAATTATTGACGTTGATCTACTTCATGAGAATTGGGAATTAGTAAATAGAAAAAACTCTTAGCAATTACCTTTTCCCCAATTACCCATTAAAAAATCCTAACTTCTCAGACTCACGCCGAATTTTTCCACTAAAGCACTACGGACTTTATCGTGGACTGGTTGGACTTCAGAATCGGTGAGAGTGCGATCGCTGGCACGATAGACTAAACGAAAGGCTAAACTCCGTTGTCCGACTGGAACGTGTTCACCGCGATACTCATCAAACAATTCCACAGAATCTAATAAACCTTTACCAGCTTTGGTAATCACCTTTTCAATTTCCGAAACCGTGACTTTCACTGGTGCGAAAAAGGCAATATCTCTATCGCTCGCTGGATAGGTAGAATAAGAATGGAACTTGGGAACTAGCAATTCATCATTATCCAGCCCATTCAACAGCACATCCAAACTTAATTGGAACACATAAACTGCTTCTGGTAAACCCTTTTCCCGTCGCAATTGAGGATGAACTTGCCCAAAAGTTCCCAGTCTGTTTCCCCCCACCCATAAAGAAGCAGTGCGTCCAGGATGCAATCGAGAATCGCGGTTTTCTGGTTGAAATTCCACCCGCAAACCAAGTTGTTGAAACACACTTTCTAAAATCCCTTTCGCTTCAAACCAAGTGATAGGTTGTTCACGACCACCTCTTGACCATTTACCCAAAGAGGCATCACCACCAATGATCCCAGCCAGCATATCAGTTTCTTGGAAACCATCTTCTTCGCGCCAGAAAATGCGCCCAATTTCAAAACCATTTAGCGCCCTATTTCCCTGTTCTACATTATATTGACAAGCATCAATTAACCCAGATATTAAATCGGTTCGCAACGCCGAATATTCGGCAAATAATGGATTTGTTAAGACTATTTGCTGACTTTCTCCTGGTTTAACCAAAGAATAATGAATTAATTCTGTCAAACCTTCAGCCCGTAGGGAAGCGCGTAACTTCCGAAGTAACTCTTGATCTAAAGATAGATAACCAGGTTCAGTTTTCTCTGGTAAAGTATCGCAGAATTTATCATAGCCATAAAGACGGGCAATTTCTTCAATTAAATCAATTTCCCGTTCTAAGTCCCGGTAACGATAGGGAGGTACTGTCACCTTCCAAGTACGTTCACCAGTATTCACCAACTCACATCCTAGTGCAGTTAAAATTTCTTCTACATCTTTTTCTTGCAGTTCTCCCGTTTCGTCTCCCAACTCAACCGGTCCAAGTACGTCATTCACTCGATCTAAACGCAGGGCGATAGAATGGGACCAAGTAGAAGAATCAGGACGACTATCAGAAGTTTCTTGCTGAACAATTACACCTGCGGCTAATTCACTGATTAATGATAAAGCCCGGTGACAAGCGATTTCTAATTCTGCCCGATTTACTCCGCGTTCATATCTGCCCGAAGCCTCACTTCTTAACCCTACACTACGAGAAGAACGGCGAATAGCCACAGAATCAAATAAAGCCGCTTCTAAAACTAGACTTTGTGTACCTTCATGAACTTCCGTTTCCTCTCCACCCATGACACCGGCTAAAGCCACTGCTTTATTATTAGCGGTGATTAACAAATTTTGAGTTGATAAATTGCGGGTTTGTCCATCTAAGGTTTTGAGAGTTTCTCCAGCATCAGCAAAGCGCACACCAATAGTTAATTTTTCACCCCCAGCCACAGATTTTAACCGTTCTTGATCAAAAGCGTGGAGAGGTTGTCCCCGTTCTAACAAAACGTAGTTAGTGATATCAACTACATTATTAATTGGTCTAACTCCAGCAGAACGCAAACGCTGTTGTAACCATTCCGGAGAAGGAGCAATTTTTAGCTGTTCTATTACCGTACCGATATAAGCCGGACAAGCTTCTGGTTCAGAGATTTTTAAAGCTAAGTTTCCTGTACCTTTGATAATTTCTACTTTTGCGGATTCTGGAATAGACAACTTTCCACCTGTTAAAGCTGCTACTTCCCTAGCGATACCCACCATAGATAAAGCATCAGCACGGTTAGCAGTCGCAGTCACATCTAAAATCACATCATCTAAACCTAACAAGGGACGTACATCACTACCCAAGGTGAGATTTTCTGGTGTGAAAATATGAATACCATCTATGTCAGTGGGTAAACCTAGTTCTTTTAAAGAACATATCATCCCGTTAGATGGTACACCGCGTAGTTTGGCTGGTTTAATTTTTAAATCGATATTTGGTAAATAAGTTCCTGTAGTTGCAATGGGAACATATATATCTGCACAGACATTAGCAGCACCACAGACAATATTTAAAGTCTCATCTGCACCAATATCTACTGTACAAACGCTGAGTTTATCTGCATTGGGGTGAGGTTGACGCTCAAGCACTCTCCCCACAACTACGCCATTTGCCCAAGTCCGGCGATCTTCAATATCTTCAACTTCAAAACCTGCCATTGTCAAGGTTTCGGCTAATTCTTCTGGAGTAAGTTTTATTTCTACTAGTTCCCGCAGCCAATTTAGAGAAATACGCATGGAGTGTGCTGGTGTTCAGATTTAGATTTGTCTTTTGCTTTAATTTTATCTGTTAGGTGGAGATAATTACAGCAGAATTCAGGAGTCAGGAGTCAGGAGTCAGGAGTAAAACTGGCTTGCTGTCTAGGTTTGAATTTTGATTCTGTACCTCATTGATCTGCAATCTGCTATAGGTTTTTATATCGTTCTCCAGATGCCAAGGTCTAATTTATTAAAATTATTGTTACAGGCTATAATTGGAAATTGCCCTCCTTAGTTTTCAGGAGGTTTTATGAATGATGCTCACGAGATCGTAGACGTAATAACTACAGATTGTTGCATTGTTGGTGGTGGACCGGCAGGGGCTGTACTTTCTCTGCTGTTAGCGCGTCAGGGAATTTCGGTGATGCTGCTGGAAGCACACAAGGATTTTGACCGGGATTTTCGAGGTGATACTATTCACCCTTCGGTAATGCAGATTATGGAAGAGTTGGGTTTGAGCGATCGCATTTTACAACTACCTCACACGAAAATGCACCGCCTTCAGATACAAACTCCCCAAGATACTGTGACTTTAGCAGATTTTAGCCACCTGAAAACCCGCTACCCTTATATCATGATGCTTCCCCAAGTAAAATTCTTGGAGTTCATCACCCAAGAAGCCCAAAAATATCCCAATTTTCACTTAGTCATGGGTGCAAATGTCCAAGAACTAATTGCAGAAAATGGCGTAATTCAAGGTGTGCGTTATCGTGGACAAGGTGGCTGGCATGAAGTCCGAGCTATACTCACAATTGGTGCAGATGGACGACACTCACGCTTAAGGCAATTAGGCGGCTTTGAGTCAATAGAAACTTCATCACCAATGGATGTGCTTTGGTTTCGTCTTCCCCGTCAGTCAGAAGAAATTGCGGGAGGAATGGGGCGCTTTGGGGCTGGTCACATTGTTGTTATGCTCAATCGTGGTGAAGAATGGCAAATTGCCTATGTTATTCCTAAAGGTGGTTATCAACAACTGCGTGCCGCTGGTTTAGAGGCGTTGAGAAAGTCTATTGTGGAGATAGTACCAGAATTAAATAATCGTATCCAAAATTTGCAAGATTGGTCACAGGTAGCTTTTCTCTCAGTAGAGTCTAGCCGTGTTCAACGCTGGTATCTTCCCGGACTGCTACTCATCGGTGATGCTGCCCATGTCATGTCCCCTGTAGGTGGTGTGGGGATAAACTACGCAATTCAAGATGCTGTGGTGACTGCAAATGTACTCACTAAATCTCTCAAGCAACGTTATGTAGAAGTCAGCGATTTAGCCCAAGTGCAGCAGCGTCGAGAGTTACCTACACGTCTGATTCAAGCTTTTCAAAGTTTCATTCAAAAACAGATTTTTACCCCAATTCTGACGGAAAATCAAACATTTCAACCGCCCTTGTTGCTGCGTTTACCTATCTTACGCGACCTGCCGGCACGGTTAATTGCTCTAGGTGTTTTTCCAGTTCATGTCCAGATTTAATCTTTTAATGGTAAATTAGTACTACTCAATGCAGAATAAAATGCTCGTTTCAGTCAGGTGCAGTTCATGAACAGCTATTAATAGTTGTTCAAAGTTCTCACTTGACTTTTGTGATTAAATGTGATTTTAATCCCCTGCGATGAAGTTCAGGAGTGCCAAGTGCTACTCCCTTCCCACTAAAAGAATACGGTTTAAATAAACCGCAAAGACGCAAAGAGCGCGAAGGAAGAAGGAAGAAGATAGCTAATCTTACACTGGTAAGGGAGTAAGTAACCCCATAGATAAATCTAGGGGATGGAAATATTGTAAAGTTTGACTGAATGAGGAGAAATATATGAACAGTTGTATTTTAATGGCAGAAATTTATGACGCTCCCCAACTGCGTCACACACCCGACGGGTTAGAAGTTACGGAAATGATCGTTCATGTTCCGGGAGTGCGTCCAGATGACCCTTCACACCCTTTGAAAGTTGTCGGCTGGGGTAATTTAGCGAAAGAAATTCATCAAACTTACCAATCAGGCGATCGCGTAATCATCGAAGGGCGCTTAGGGATGAATACTTTTGATCGTCCCGAAGGTTTCAAAGAAAAACGTGCTGAGTTGACAGTACAACGTATTCATGCTATTGGCAAAAGTATGAATCCGAGTCCACAACCAGTGGCGACTGTAGCACCACCAGCACAGCGTCCTCCAGAGACATACCAATCAACCCAGCCAGCACCAACCCCAGCGACAACTTTTACAGGTACAGTACCCCAGCCAATCACCCCCGAACCCACTTATCAACCGGCAAATGTTGAACGTCAATCCTATCAGCCTGTAACAGAAGCCGAACCTGATCCCGATGACATTCCATTTTAAGAGGAGCAGGGGGGCAGAGGGGGAGAATAACTTCTACTGATTTTTATTACCTGCCTTCTGCCTTCTGCCTTCTGCCTTCTGCCTTCAATCACCCACCACTAACTTCACCCCATTCCCGAATTGCGGGAAAGACGGAAGAGTAATCATCTTCTGGATATGACATTTTCATTGCTGATTGTAAGATATGCCTTACACCCTCAATACTGCTGAGATTCAAACCAAGGGATTTAGCTTCAGAGATAAATAAATCT
This sequence comes from Anabaena catenula FACHB-362, assembly GCF_014698735.1. GTDB lineage: Bacteria > Cyanobacteriota > Cyanobacteriia > Cyanobacteriales > Nostocaceae > Anabaena > Anabaena variabilis_A. The sequence continues at coordinate 86,490 of NZ_JACJTQ010000009.1, read as the reverse complement.
ATTTCTTTGATCAATTGTTTTGTAGGCAAATTCGCTTTAGTGTAATTGCCATCTAACATCCGTTTCAGGTTTTGATCAAAGGTAGGCGCGTACAGTTTACTATCGCGCAGGATTCGCATAAACAAGTCTATATCAATGCCTTGCATTTGGACAAAAGCCAAACTAAGGGCAAAGCTAGTAGTGAGGGAAGCAATGAGTTGATTTAGTGCCAGTGTCAGCGCTGAGGCAGATCCCACAGGACCGATGTGTACTGGTTCGGGGCCAAAATGTTGCAGTAAATTGACGTGACGTTGATATTGTTCTGGTTCCGCACCTACCATCACAATTAACTTGCCAGTTTCTGCTTCCGGGATACTACCGAGTACTGGCGCTTCTATATATTCACCACCTGCCGCAACTACCGCATCTCTGATTTCTTGGCTTTCTGGAGGAGTCAGCGTCCCCATTTGGATGACACTGCGCCCTGATAAAGTGTGCCAACTGGTATCTGTGAGCAAGACATGATAAATAGCTGCGGCATTAGATAGCATAAGAACTATACAATCAGCAGAGCAAATCGCTTGCCGTGGTTTTGTGACAATTTCTGCCCCTGCTGCTTGTAGTGGTGCTAATTTTTCTGGGGTGCGGTTGTAGGCCACTAGCTCTACATTTGCGGCTAATAACCTTTGAGCCATCGGTAGTCCCATCAATCCAGTTCCCAGAAATGCAACCTTCATGTTTTACGTTCCTTTGTCATTGGTCATTAGTCATTGGTCATTGGGGAATGGGAACCGGGAATAAGTAATTATTTGATTATTTATTCGCCCCATCTCCCCATCTTTTCATTTTCCAGACATCAGCCACCTGCGGCAAAAGTAGCCATGATTATAATTGAAAGCAGGAGTCCGGGACTAAGTAGAGTTACTAGCACAAGTAGGTCGTGAGCAGTCATAGTTATTACTAAATTAAGGTTTGAGAGTTCAAGGTAATCACTGTTATGCTAGTCTAATAAAGACTGATACAGGATTCTTAAATAGAGTTTTAACCTTTTACCTTCACCTCTACCCAGGTGTGGTTAATCCCTTCAAGCATTGCAAGGCTTCTTTTGCCGTTAATTCCTTGCTTTGAACCAGAACTCCAAAACTGCCCAGTCCCGTGGGTGAAATTAGTTGGTGTAATGTTTCCCGTCGGTTTAGCACTTGTGATAGGGGTTGGTTTTGAGATGAAAGGGCAGCTAGTCGTTCACCTAACCCCAACGCCATCAAAAATAAACCTTGTTGTGTCCAACCAACTGAATTTAAACCGCACTTTTTACCCCAAGATTCCAAAGCTGTAAAATCAACATGAGCGGTGATATCTTGTCGCCCAATATTGATGTAAGGATTATCATGATAACGATGATGGTAGTAGCACTGTAGTGTTCCTTGCGATCGCCTGGGGTTATAATAACGGCTGGAAGGGTAGCCATAATCAATTGTTAACACATACCCGCGTTGCAAGCAGTCTGCCACTATACTCAACCAGTCAAGAGCAGCTAAATTAATTTCACTGCGATAACCATCTGCATAAGTACTTTGGCTTAATTCAATTTCCACCAAATCAAAATATGCTGCTAACTGCGGCGTAGATGGTTCACCTAATACTTCAATAAATTCAATATTTGACTTCTCCCCTAATAGGGAAGGGGTTTCGGGGGTTAGGTTCTGCGAAGTAGTCACATAAATTTCTCGCAATTCTCCTGCTTCTAGGGTGAATTGATGGACTGGAAAAGCATCTACTAATTCATTAGAAAAAAAGCAGCCAATAATTGAGTTGGGAGCTATTTCTTCCAAATTGCACCAACGAACATTTTGGTCTTGTAACCTTTGCTGCTGTTCTTGCCTTAAACTTGGCGATTTCTCAATAATGATGTATTCCAGTACGGTAAAAAAATCTGGGTGCTGTAATTTTAGGTAATTGAGGATATGAGATGCCAAAATACCAAAACCTGCTCCCATTTCCACCAAAGAAAAAGGCGTTGGTTGCCCTAAAATCTGCCACATCTGGAAAAACTGCACAGCCAGTAATTCGCCGAAATCATTCCCAAGACTGGAAGATGTGAAAAAATCACCACCTCGAAACCCAATTTTGACTGTATCACTGGAATAGTAGCCATATTCTGGGTGATATAACACCATATCCATGTATTCAGCAAAGGTAATTCGTTTTTGCGGATTAGTGATAATGCGATTGGCTAGAGCTTGACACAGTGCGGGATGGGAATCCATAAAATTTGCAATTTCAGGTAAAATATTCAGGACGGACAGACGCGAGGAGTGGGGGACGCGGAGACAGTGTTTATCCCATTTATAGGGTTGATACAATATAGACAGACGCAAAAACACCTCTGTCACCTGCTGTAAGTGTCGATATTAGTATTTAGGGCTTGCTGAATAAAGATAAAACCTAGATGAATCAAGGGATTCAGGGGTAAAAAAGGGTAAGAAGGTGCAAGCAATAGACATTAAAACCATCAAAAACTGCTCACTTTTCCCTCTAGATAAACTATTCTCAGCTGCTTCTAATTCTTCCTCCTGACTCCTGACTCCTGACTCCTGACTCCTAACCCCTAACGGAAAGACTTTTACGCCTACGGCACGCTACGCGAACAGCAAACCCTATTTAGCGGCTTCTTACCATCAAGCAAGCAGCTGACAGTCATATCGCCCATAACATTAATAGCAGTGCGACAACGATCTAAGAACCAATCCACTGTCACTAGCAATGCTATGTATTGAGTAGGCAGACCCACAGAAGTAAATACAAGGGTCATTGTTACTAAACCAGCTTCTGGTATACCAGCTGCACCAACAGAAGCAAAAATAGCTGTGATGACAACAATCAACTGCTGTGGTAGAGAAAGATGTAAACCCAATACTTGGGCAATAAATAGTGCTGACATTGCTTCATAGAGGGCAGTTCCATCATTGTTAAAATTACTACCAACTAGCGCCCCCAGAGAAGCAGAAGATTCCCGCAAACCGATTTTAGATAGCAAAGCCTCAAAAGTAATTGGTGTTGTGGCTGTTGAGGAAGCTGTGGAAAAAGCTGTTAATAAAGCTTCTGAACCGCCTGCTAAGAAGTTTTTGGGAGTTACCCAAGAACCAAATTTCACTCGCAGCAAGTAATAACAGGCTTGTAAACTTAAAGCTAACAACACAGCTAAAATAAATGCTCCCAAGGATTTAAAGGGGGCAAAGCCTTGAAGGGCAACAGTTTTAGCAACGATGCCAAAGACTGCTAATGGTACTAAAGCTATAGTCCAGTGGAGGATGCGGATAACTGCCTCAAATAATATTGTAATTACCCCCTCTATTGCCTGGTAATATGTTTTGCTTTCCGCTATTTGTTGTGCTTTCAAGGCACGCAAAACTACGCCGAAAGCTAAGGAGATAAAAATCAGTTGAATGACATTGTTGTCAACCAGAGGTTTGAGGATAGAATCTGGTACGATGTCCTGGACTAGTCCCCAAGGGTCGAGAGTTTTGCTAGATGCTTCGGTGCTAGAGGGTGCAGAAAGGCGACCCCATGAACCTGGTTGTAAAACGTTGGCGACGAAAAGACCGATAAAAATGGCTACAGTGGTATTGGTCAGTAGTAGCACTGTTAGACGACGACCGGATCTACCTGGGATATCAGCGGTGAGAAAGGCGTGGAGTACGGCTAACATAATTAGTGGTGTTGCCAAAGCCCGCAGCGCCTTGAGTATTAAGTTACAGGGAATTGCTAAATGATTGATATAGTCGGCATTATTTGCGGCTTGGCTACTTAGTAAACTTCCTATGATTACAGCCAGGATAATTGCGATCGCTATTTGCAATGCTAAAGGAATATGCTTCCATGAAAGGTGTTTTTTCAGCGCCACTTTATCCATGCTTGGTTTCCCGCAGATCAGGTTTGTGATTTGGAATCTGACAGAAGTGGTTTAAAGCACCCCTTCGATTTGTTTGTCTGCCCAAATCCCATCACTTATCTAATCGGTCATCAAACTTTACACTTTCACCGGATTTGTAACTTTTAGCCTCTAAATTCAAGACTTTCAAAAAGTTGTAGCCGACGTTAACTTTCTAAGATGTTAGGATCTGTAGCCAGTGTGTGGGCGGCTGTTTGCATCAATTCTATCTCTACTGGCGACCAAGCATGAGTTTTATGACACTGATGAGCTACTAGTAGCCCCCATAAACCTCTAGGAATCAAAATCGGTACAACCAAATTGGCACGTACCTGCATACTGCGGAGGAAATCGCGGTGACAAGGCGCAATAGGTTCTAACTCAATATCAGCGATCGCATTTACCCTGCCGCCTAAGTACAAAGCAGCGTATTCATTGTTAAAACAATCATCTGCTCCAGTTGAACCCAAAATTGATAATTCATCAGAAATCAAAGATTCAAATGTCACCTGACCGTACCATTGCTCATAAAAATAATATAAGACTACGCGATCAACTTGGAGTGATTCTCGGAGTTGATTTGTTGTTTGTCGAACTAACTCATCCCGCTGCATTTTTCTCACAAGGCGATTCAGCAATTTTTGCATACCCTGTTGACTATGCCGATTCGAGATGTGTTCAAATTCTGAGTGAGGGTGAATTTGCACAGGTCTAAAATAAATATTGAGTAAAGGTTATCGAATTTATATAGTAACTTATCAGACCTGTAAGGAAAAATCATCCTGAATCTAACACAAATTGTAGTAACAGCACAGAAGTTTCTGGTAGTTATGGATGGATTGATATCAATTAGATTCCCAAATATTAAAAAATAATTAATTTAATTCGGATTTATTTTTATCCAAATAATTAAGTATTAAATTTTAGTTTCTTTCTAAAATTAATTTACATATTAATTGAATTTTTTTACTTTATGTTAAGTAATACAACAATATTTTACAGCAGATTTCAGGTTACAGGAGGTACAAAATTTAAGAACAAAGCTATATAAAAAGAGAGTTGCAAAGAGAGTTAAGAGTTCTCTGCTGTATTTTCAGACACAAATAATTTTTTATCCATAAAACATAGAGACGCGAATTACCACGTCTCTAATAAAGTAAACAGCGGCGTAATGCGGCGATTAATTATCTATCAACAGATCCCATGATCACGTCAATACTACCGAGAATTACTACCACGTCTGCAACCTTCATACCCCGTAATAAATGAGGGAGAATTTGCAGGTTGTTGAAATCTGCTGGGCGAATTTTCCACCGCCAGGGGAAAACGTTATTATCGCCAACTAAATAAATTCCCAGTTCACCTTTACCGCTTTCTACACGGGAGTAGATTTCACCTGTAGGAATCTTAAATGAAGGTGAAACTTTCTTACCAATGAATTGATAATCAAAAGCATCCCACTCAGATTTTTTCCCAGCCATTAACCGCTTGGCTTCCAGGTTTTCGTAAGGTCCGCCCGGTAAACCTTGGATGGCTTGTTTGATGATTTTCACGGATTCGCGCATTTCTCGCATCCGTACCATGTAACGGGCAAGACAATCACCTACGGTTTCCCACTGTACGTCCCAGTCGAAGTCGTCGTAACATTCGTAGTGGTCAACTTTCCGCAAATCCCACTTCACACCCGAAGCGCGTAACATGGGGCCGGAAAGTCCCCAGTTAATGGCTTCTTCGCGGGTAATAGTACCCAAACCTTCAATACGACGACGGAAGATCGGGTTATTTGTAACTAGGCGTTCATACTCATCAACTTTGGGGATGAAATATTCGCAAAATTCCAAACACTTGTCTACCCAACCGTAGGGTAAATCAGCAGCTACACCACCAACGCGGAAGTAGTTGTTATTTACCATGCGATAACCTGTGGCGGCTTCCCACAGGTCATAAATCATTTCTCGTTCCCGGAATTGGTAGAAGAAGGGAGTTTGTGCGCCTACGTCAGCGAGGAAAGGGCCAAACCATAGCAAGTGATTAGCAATACGGTTTAGTTCCAGCATGATCACGCGAATGTAGCTGGCGCGTTTGGGAACTGTGACACCTGCTAACTTTTCAGGTGCGTTAACAGTGACGGCTTCGTTGAACATCCCCGCAGCGTAGTCCCAACGGCTGACGTAGGGGACGTACATGATATTTGAGCGGTTTTCGGCAATTTTCTCCATTCCCCTGTGCAGGTAGCCAATGACTGGTTCACAGTCAACGACATCCTCGCCATCCAGTGTCATAATTAGCCGCAGAACTCCGTGCATTGAGGGATGATGAGGCCCCATATTTAGCACCATTGGTTCAGTGCGGGTTTCTATTCTACTCATAGATTTGATGTTCTCCCGTTATTGCCATTTTTGAATTGAACCGCCAAGATGCTAACCAGACAAGATTTATCGGATCTGCCAAAATTTAGCTTGTAGGGATAATCTTGCTGTCTCTACAGGGTGATGTTGAAGAGAGGATAGCAGGGTCGGATTTGTACTTGATGCTTTATTTTGTTGCACTTCTTCAATTATTATAGGGAGCAAGAGATTCAAGGGATTGAGCTACAGGCAATTTTTTTATATGCGGTGTGAGGTGAAGGTGGGAAAAATATTCACCCCATTACACTAAGATTCTCTGTGGCGAAAGACAAATAGATTAAATTGATGTTGAAACTAATTAAATTCTATGGAACCAAGATTCAGAAATTAGGTCAGTAATAAAGTTTTTTAAGTATCCATATTAAATAACTCATACATAGGTTAAGCTAGTGTTTGAGCTTAGTGATATGCGAATATGGCTTTAAATCAAGAAGAATTTGATACACTGATTACTAATTTACAGCAGTATGCCCAGCAGCAACCTGGTAGTTATAAGTTGAAAGTCGGGTTGTTGGCTCTACTCGGTTATGGTTATATATTTTTCTCCTTAGTATTGATGTTGCTGGTGTTTGTAGGAATTTTAACTGTAGGATTTTATACCAGAACATTGAACAGTGTTGTGCTAAAATTAGCGTTAGTGCTGCTTGTACCAATTTTTGTGGTTTTGCGATCGCTCTGGGTGACATTTCCAGAACCTCAAGGTTTAAAACTCAAACGCCAAGAAGCCACCTATCTATTTAATTTAGTTGATAAACTCACCACTAAGTTAAAATCACCAAAATTTCACCACATTTTACTTACAGATGAGTTTAACGCTGCTGTTGTCCAAATACCTCGTTTGGGTTTATTGGGATGGCAACAAAATTACTTGTTATTAGGATTACCATTGATGCAGGCTTTATCACCAGATCAGTTTTGTGCTGTGCTGGGACATGAATTAGGACATTTATCGGGAAATCATAGTCAGTTTGCAGGCTGGATTTATCGTATTCAAAAAACTTACTATCAAATTTTAGAAAGATTACAGCAAAGTGGCGATCAATTCGGGTCTTTAATTTTACAATCTTTTTTTAATTGGTATTCTCCTTTTTTTGCTGCTTATTCATTTGTGTTGAGGCGAATGAATGAATATGAAGCAGACCGTTGTGCAGCGGAACTTGTAGGTGTAGAAAATATAGCCGAAGCTTTGATTAATGTCGATGTCAAAGCTAAATTTTTGGAGAATTCTTTTTGGCCGAGTGTCTATAAAAAAGCAGAAGAATTAGTAGAACCTCCCCAAGATGTTTATGGACAAGTATCTCTGATGTTGTTTAATTGTTCAACACAAGAAGATTCTATTCGCTTTTTACAACAGGCTTTAGCAGAAAAAACCGATCATCAAGATACTCATCCTTGTTTACAAGACCGACTGGAGTCTTTAGGATATCTGACTATTAAAAATCAAACATTAACTATACCACCACAATTTGAAATCAGTGCTGCTAGTGAATATTTAGGAAATAATTTAGAGAAGTTTACTCATATCTTTGATCAAAATTGGCAAGAAAAAATGCAAACTCCTTGGCGACAACGGTACGCCTATGCTCAAGAATCTCTACAAAAGCTTCAGGTTTTAGAAGAAAAGTCTAAAAATCAATCTTTGACTAAAGATGAAAACTGGGATATTGCTTACTTGACATGGGAATTTCGTAGTCAAGAAACTGCTATGCTTATGTTTAGAGGCATTCTGGCTGATGACGAAAATCATACGCAAGCTAATTATCTATTAGGACAGGCTTTATTAAAAAGAAATGATGATAGTGGCATAGATTATATTGAAAGAGCAATTTCTCAAGATTCAAATATAGTTATTGATGGTTGTAACCTGATTTATGCCTTTCTGAAGAGTCAAGGAAGAAATAAAGAATTAAAATCTTATCAAGAACGCATCCAGCAGCATTATGAGTTTATTTGGCTGGCTAAACAAGAGCGTTCTGATGTTAGAGCTAGTGACGAATTTAAACATCATAATTTATCTGCTGAAGTGATTGAGAATCTATGTTTACAGTTAGCTAAATATCCAGAACTCAAAAGGGCTTATTTAGTCCAAAAAGTCGTGGAATATTTTCCAGAAGAGCATTTTTATATACTTGGTGTTCAGCGCAAATGGACTTTAACAGATAGCGGTAAATACAAATTTCTCGACCAGATAATTAATGAAGTAGAATTTCCTGGCTACACTTATGTCATTATCATCAATAACGATACGAAAAATTTAGAAAAAAATCTGCGTCAAGTTCCCGAAGCAGTTATTTACCAACGATAAAATTAATGATCGAATCAGATTTACAAACACCGCTAGATTTAGAAGAAGTTGCTTTTTCTCATATTCCCGTTCTTGGTCAAGAAGTAATAATAGGTTTAGCAGTTCGTCCCGGTGGAAATTATTTAGATTTGACGGTGGGTGGTGGTGGTCACAGTCGTCTGATTTTACAAGCGGCGGAAAATGTTCAAGTTACTGCACTTGACCAAGATACAGATGCTTTAGCAGCAGCACAACAAAATTTGGCTGAGTTTGGAAAAAGGGTAAATTTTATTCACAGCAACTTTGCAAATTATGCCTTTCCCGCAAATACTTATGATGGGATTTTAGCAGATTTGGGAGTTAGTTCTTATCATTTAGATCAGCCGGAACGGGGTTTTAGTTTTAGAAATGCGGCAAATTTAGATATGCGAATGAACCAACAACAGTCTCTTACGGCTGCTGATGTAATTAATGAGTGGGATGAAAAAGAATTGGCGGATATTTTCTTTAAATATGGTGAAGAGAGACTTTCTCGAAGGATAGCGAGAAAAATTGTCGATAATCGTCCATTTCAGACTACTACAGAATTAGCAAATGCGATCGCATATTCTGTCCCTCCTAAATACCGTCATGGGAGAATTCACCCCGCTACCCGCGTTTTCCAAGCTTTGCGAATTGTGGTGAATGATGAATTAAACGTTTTAGAAACCCTGATAGAAAAAGCACCATTAGCGCTGGTTCCCGGTGGGAGAATTGTCATTATCAGTTTTCACAGTTTGGAAGATAGATTAGTGAAACACGGGTTAAGAAATTCGCCCCTGTTAAAGGTATTGACAAAAAAGCCAATTATTGCTGGTGAAGAAGAAATTTCTCAAAATGTGCGATCGCGCTCCGCTAAATTAAGAATAGCAGAAAGAGTGCTGGAAGTTTAAGAAGAGACGCGGGAGAAGGGACGCGGAGATGGGGAGACACGGGGACGCGGGGAGGAGAAGATTTATTGGTAAACAAACTTCATCAAGAAGTAGAACCCAAAGGTGGGAATATCTGGGAAGACTGCACCGATGATAATTGCTGGACTAGCCTGAGTTCGTAGTTGTTGATGAAAAAAAAATCAGATATCGGTGCAAGATTGACAGTTAGACATCGTTGCGGAAAAACCAGAAATGCTTAAACTCCTTACCAATCTCCCATCTTTACCCGAAATCATCGATGATTTACCAAATATTTCTGGTTGGGAAACAGAAGTGCTATCTGTAGTTAACCATGACGCGCCCGTATTTTTACCAACAACTAATATCAAATTAGCAGATGTCAATGCTGTATTTGCGATCGCACTGCATATGCACCAACCAACTATACCAGCTGGACATAACGGTTCATACATCAGCAATCTGCAATATATGTTTGAACATCAGCACGAAGGAGACAACCACAATGCTGGCCCCTTTGCCCATTGTTACAGCCGTATGGGAGACTTTATTCCTGAATTAGTCAATCAAGGCTGTAACCCCCGTGTGATGTTGGACTATTCCGGTAATCTTTTGTGGGGACTTCGGCAAATGGGACGGAGTGACATTCTCGACAATCTTAAACGCATCACCTGTGATTCTACTTATCAGCCTTATGTAGAGTGGTTGGGAACAATGTGGAGTCATGCCGTCATTCCTTCCACCCCTATACCAGATATTAAACTGCACATCATCGCTTGGCAACATCAGTTTGCGGCAATTTTTGGTTGGGAAGCCCTAGGAAGAGTTAAAGGATTTTCACCTCCAGAAATGCACCTACCAAATCACCCAGATACATTATTTGCATTTATCAAAGCCCTCAAAGAATGTGGATACCGCTGGTTACTTGTTCAAGAACATACGATAGAACAAATCAGTGGTGAACCTATCACCCAAAAACATCTACCACACCGTTTAATCGCTCGTAATTCCCAAGGGGAAACAATTAGTATTACAGCCTTAATTAAAACCCAAGGTTCAGATACTAAATTAGTTGCTCAAATGCAGCCATATTATGAAGCTAAAACCTTATCTAAACAACAATTAGGAAATGTTTTAGTACCACCAATCGTCAGCCAAATAGGTGATGGTGAAAACGGGGGTGTGATGATGAATGAATTTCCCAGCGGTTTCAAACAAGCTTGGGGACAAATAGGTAAAACAGGTGTTGTTGGGGTTTGTGGAACAGAATATTTAGAATTATTGACTGCTGCTGGTTGTCAACTTGAAGACTTTCCCTCTTGTCAACCAGTAGGACAACATCAAATTTGGCAGCGAATTTCAGCAGATAATTTGCAACCAGAGGCTGTAGAAAATGCTATTCAAGAAATAAAACAGATTAACCCCAATTTTCATCTGGATGGTGCATCATGGACTAATCATATTAGTTGGGTGCAAGGATACGAAAATGTTTTATCCCCCATGTATGAATTAAGCAAATTATTTCATCATAAATTTGATCAATTATTGTCTACCGACTCAGACCAACCTGTCACCAGACAAACTCACTACCGCCAAGTTTTATTACATAACTTGTTGCTGCAAACCAGTTGTTTTCGATATTGGGGACAAGGTGCTTGGACTGACTACGCACGGGAAATTTACCTACGTGGCGAAAATTTACTACAAGCTTTAGATTAAATAAAACAAAAAGCCTATAACCAGGTTACCGATATTCTTCGGTTTCCATTTATAGGCTTGATTTAATTATTGACTGAGTATCAAAATCAAATCAGTATTACTGAACAGATGCCGAAGCAGAACCCTGTTTCCACTGACGACGTAACAAACAAAGTGCAGCTACTGCACCTAAGCCGAGAATAGTTGTGGGTTCAGGTGTTGTTTTTCTCGCAATAATTTTGAAATCGGGTCCACTAAAGCTACTGTTAGCTGTGAGTCGGAGACCACTTAATTTAGTAACTCCCAACAAATCAAGATTTATACCCCAAGAACCTACCTCTTGAGCTTCCCAAATTTCTGTGGTGTCAATTTTGAAACCTGCGTAATTATTACGTGTCTGATGGATTATAGTTGGGTTAATATTACCGATCACATTTCCAGAACTATCCAGCGCTTGAATACCCAAACTACTATTCATACCCCGTTCCCAGAAAAACAGGCTATCTAGTCCTGAGTTATCTTTTGTAATCTGGCTATCAAAGAATACGTCAATTGTGAATGCACCAACATCTTCAGTATCAATGATGTTGTTTAAGTTGTTGTTACCCAAGTAAGCAGCGATCGCTACATTATCTGGAGTTTCTTCTGGTAGCTGTGGTGTGACTACATTATCTCCTCTATCTGTACTAGCCGCACCACTGTTAGGATCGTTAGTCCTGGGGGTGTTGTATTGAATAACAGCCTTGTTAATGTAGGAAAAGTTGTTAATGTTTTTTCCATTCTGGGTAATGGAATTTAAGATGATATCCTTTGTGGGATCATTACCAGTAACATTGCTGGTGAAACTTGCAGCTTCAGCTGAATTAGTGCCAGATAAAACAGCACCAAATAGTAAGCTAGTGAAGATAAATGCATTTTTAACGTTCATCAAACTTTCCTGAAACTAAAAATGGGTAATTTTTTTGAGTCGCTTGCTATATGCAATTAACCTGATTATCTTTGATACACTTCATAAATGTAATCCGAAAATATGCGGTTATAATGTTTTTGTCTAAGCACGATGCTCAAATACTTGTTATTGGGTTGATCAAGGCGGTATTAAATGTTGGAAACAGTATTAATACGTAAATAACTAAATTTGGTAAATACTGACAGTTTATTTTTTTAGGTAAAAAGATTTTTCAGGCATACATCAAGGTTACGAACTATAGGACTCCGGTTTGACTCGTGATAGGTTGCGTGGCGTAGCCATACTTACTCGTAGAGACCGGGAAAAGAGAATAGGGAACTCTTCACAGGTAAGAAGGAAAAGAAGGTAAGTAGATGAGTAGGTCGTTTTGTAAGCGCAAAGCGCAGGCCACTTTCACAAAACTCAAATAGGATGCCTATATAAATTTCAGTAATCCTTGTAGGGAAAAGAATAAAGGCATACCAGAAAACTTTTTTTGCCCTTCTGCCCTTCTGCCTTCTACCGCGCCCAAAAGGTTGATAATGCGATTGCTTCTAAATAGCTGAGTATAATGATGTTTACTTTAACTGATCTGCTTTTGATCCCCCGTTCGATATCCATTTCGATAGAATGACTAGTCATAACCCTAAAATTCAAAACCGCTTTTGACTGCCACGCCCATGAATCAACTGAACAATGGTTTTACAATATTTCTCAGTCTGCTAGTCGAGGCGATGCCTTTTTTACTGCTTGGGGTTTTACTCTCCAGTTTGCTATTATTTTTCGTTGATGAGCGCAAATTAGTGGAGAAAATGCCCACAAATCCCCTACTGGGGGCTTTATTTGGCAGTATGATTGGTTTTTTGTTCCCGGTATGTGAGTGCGGTAATGTGCCGGTGGCGCGGCGGTTATTGATGCAGGGAGTACCCACACCAGTAGCAATTGGCTTTTTACTGGCAGCGCCAACAATTAACCCAATTGTTATTTGGTCAACTTGGACAGCATTTAGAGATCAACCAGAAATAGTGGTGTTAAGAGTAGTATTGTCCTTAGCGATCGCAACTATTATTGGTTTTGCTTTCAGTTTTCAGAAAGACTTAAGTCCTTTCTTGCAACCTGCGATCGCTCGTTATCTCAAATATAACCCACCTGCTAAACCGGAACCTAAACGCAAGGGCAAACGTTATCAGGCAAAGGAAGAAGCAACTGTTAATAGTCTTTTACAATCAGGGACTTACATTCTGGGTGGAAAAGCTGGTGGATCTGTCAGAATAGATGGTGGTTTGAACCCGACAGATATTTCCACTGCTAACCCGAATAAATCTGTTGCCGAAAAACTGCGTCTAGCATTGGATAATATAGTCCAAGAATTGAGGGAATTAGCGGGAGTAATGGTGTTAGGAAGTGCTATAGCTGCGGCCATTCAAGTCTTAGCTCCCCGTGAACTAATCCTCAGTTTGGGTGCCGGACCAATTACCTCAATTCTTGCCATGTTGGTCTTAGCAGTAGTAGTATCAATCTGTTCTACAGTCGATTCCTTCTTTGCCCTATCTTTTGCCTCCACCTTTACCAGTGGTTCCTTGTTAGCATTTCTGGTATTTGGTCCCATGATTGATATCAAAGGTGTGGGTTTGATGTTATCAATTTTCAAACCCAAAGCTCTCATTTATCTCTTTGCTTTATCTGCACAATTGACACTTTTGTTTACTTTATTTTTGAATTTGCACGTCATGTAAATTTTGTCAGTTGTCAGATGTGATTTGTAATTATCAACTGGCAACTTACAGCTGACCAACTAATAAATAATGACTTCAATCCAAAATTCCAAACCCAACTTTCACAATATATTACTCCCTTGGCTAGATGTCCTAGCAATTACTGCTTGGGGAATTTTAATCCTAAAATACTGGCTGACAGGCAAACTGAATTTGTTGATTCACCCTGATTACTTTTGGTTAGTAAATCTGGGTGGTGTTGGGTTGCTAATTGTGGGATTTGCCAAAGGGGCGCAACTTTGGCAACGCCGTCGCCGTTATGAAGCACCCAATAATCAACAACATATAAATCTATTTCCCCCTGGTTGGGGCAGCGCTTTGCTTTTAACATCAGCAATCTTAGGATTTATCATTACACCTCGCGTCTTTGCTAGTCAAACAGCACTAGATCGAGGTGTGACTGAGTTGATCGGGGCTACACGCGCCCAACCCCAAGCTTTTCGTGCTACTGTTCGCCCGGAAGAGCGATCGCTCATAGACTGGGTTCGTATCCTCAATGTCTATCCAGAACCTGATGCTTATACAGGACAAAAAGTTAAAGTCCAAGGATTTGTCATCCACCCGCCAGAATTAGAAAAAAACCATTTGATATTGGCACGATTTGTAATTACCTGTTGTGCCGCAGATGTCTATCCAGCCGGATTACCCGTTAAAGTTCCAGATAATAATCAGCAGTATCCAGCCGACACTTGGCTAGAAGTAGAAGGACAAATGATTACAGAAACTGTGGCTAATAAACGCCAACTTACTATCAAAGCTAACTCCCTGAAGAAAATTCCCCAACCCAAAAATCCTTACAGTTATTAGTAGACTGGGGAGAAGGGGATGGAGAGATGGGGAGATGGGGAGATGGGGAGACACGGGGACGCGGAGACGCGGGGAAAAAGAAGAATTACGTGTTCTCTGACCAATGACCAATGACCAATGACCAATAACTAATGACCAATGACCAATGACCAATGACCAATGACCAATGACCAATAACTAATGACCAATGACCAATGACCAATGACCAATAACTAATAACTAATAACCAATGACTAAATCTCATATATTAATTCAACCACTAGATCGAATTGCGATCGCGCTGATTCTCCTATTAAGTCTGCTGATTGGGTTTGTGATCTGGCAAGGTGATGCCGTCAAGCCTATCGTCAGAACTTTTACCTGGCAAAATCAACAAATTGGCGCAGAAGACATCTCCTTCAGTCTTACCTTTAGCCGTCCAATGGACATCAAAAGCGTAGAGAATAACTTAAAAATCGATCCACCTCTAGCAGGTAAAATCAGTTGGGCAGGGCGAAGACTGGTCTATACACTGGTGACACCAGCACCCTATGGCACAAACTATAAAGTGTTATTACAAGGATCTAGAGATAAATTCTCGGAAGCAGAAGGAAAAAATAGGGTAATGGAACCCTTTACAGGTAAATTCAGCACTCGCAATCGCGCCCTACTTTATATAGGAGCGAATCAAGAAGAGCAGGGAAAGTTAGTACTCTACAACTTAACCCAAGAACAAAAAAAGGTACTTACCCCCAAAGACCTGATTGTCATGGACTTCGAGCCATTTCCAGATGGGGATAAAATATTATTCTCGGCTCGTTCTTCCAAATCTTCGGATTTACTTTCAGCCCAATTATATACAGTCACAACAGGCATTTCTAGCAAAACTGATGAACAACCACAACCAGCAGGTAAAATTGACCTGATTTTAGATAATAAAGACTATCAAAACCTGAAATTTGATTTATCTCCCGATGGGCAAACAATTGTTGTTCAACGGGGAAAAAGAGATAATCCCGGTGACTTTGGACTATGGCATTTGCCAGCCAACAACCATACTTCAGGAGAAAAAAACACCCCAAAACGTCTGGAAAGTCAACCTGGTGGAGACTTTTTGATTACACCAGATAGTAAAGCCGTAGCCGTAGCCCAAGGACAGGGAACAGCAATTTTATCCCTTTTAGGAGATGCTAGTAAACCCCTAGATTTCTTGCCGCAATTTGGCTTAGTTCAAGCTTTTTCTAAGGATGGTTCACAAGCGGCAATGGTTAAGTTTAATACTGACTACACACGAGATTTATTCTTGGTTACAAACCAAGGTGTGCAGAAACAACTCTTAAAAACAACAGGCTCTATTCTCGGCTGCAATTTTGATACTGCTTCACCCACGCTCTACTGTTTGACAACACAGCTAATATCAAAAGAACAATATATAGAACAGCCTTATTTAGTGGCGATTAATCTCAAAACAGAACAGCAGAAGCCACTGTTAATGCTACCTCCCGCTCAACGTAATGTGCAAATGAGTTTAGCACCTGACGGTTTGGGCATATTGTTTGACCAAGTAGTGCCACTACAAAATACCACTACACCATTACCTGGTAACAACTTAAAAACTGATGATGGTGAACCCATTGCTACTAGCAGTCTGTGGCTTATGCCTCTGTTACCCATCACAGAAGGAGAAAATATCGAAATTAAGCCTGAACAACTTCCTTTAGTCGGCTTTCATCCCCACTGGCTACCCTAGTACCGCTTTCTCGGAATTAAAAATTAACAATTAAAAATTAAAAAAGCAGATTCCACTGACCGAATAATTACGAATTACTTTGACTATTTTGTAGGAAATAGTGCTAACTCAGTTTTTGGGTCAAAAAAGTGCAGTTTTTCTGGTATTAATGATAACCAAAGTTGCTCACCCAGGGTTATAACCCTATCTGGTGGTACTCTTACCTGTAAACCTTGACCATTTGTGTTTGCTAAATCAGGATCAGCAATTCTCACGGAGAGAAAAGTATCATTTCCCAAGTTTTCTACTAAGTCTACTTTTACTGGTAAATTTTTGGTAGCAGCTACACTCAAATTCAGGTGTTCTGGACGAATACCTAACATTAAAGTTTTGCCATCGTATTTTTGTAAGGCATTTCCCCATACATCTGGAAGAGTAAAGCGAAAGTCAGAATGGGTAATTAATAAAGGTGCATGAAATTCCACCAGGATAAAATTCATGGGTGGTGAACCGATAAATTCCGCTACAAAGCGATTAGCTGGACGGTTATAAAGTTCCAATGGTGCAGCCACTTGCTGTATTTTACCTTCTGACATGATCGCAATGCGATCGCCCATTGTCATTGCTTCTGTTTGATCATGGGTGACATAAATCGTTGTCGTTCCCAATTGACGCTGCAATTTGACAATTTGGGTGCGGGTTTCTGCCCGTAATTTCGCATCTAAGTTAGATAATGGCTCATCCATTAAGAATACTTGGGGATTGCGTGCGATCGCTCTTCCCAATGCTACCCTTTGTCTTTGTCCCCCAGAAAGTTGTTTGGGTAAACGATGTAACAAAGCTTCAATTTGTAACAATTGAGCAACACTCCGCACCCTTTCATTGATAGCCTGTTCTTTTTGAGAAACATAACGCAGTCCCTTCGGTAGTTTCCTGCTTACCCCTACCAAGAGATTTTCTTTCCATTTGGTAATTGTTGTTTTCCCCACTTCCCCATCATCAAACCGACGACGTAACCCAAAAGCGATGTTGTCATACACCGTCATATGGGGATAGAGGGCGTAATTTTGAAACACCATAGCGATGTCCCTTTCTTTAGGCGGTAAATCATTAATCAAGCGATCGCCTACGGAAATATTACCACCGGTCATGACCTCTAAACCGGCGATCAACCGCAGCAAGGTGCTTTTACCACAGCCAGATGGTCCCACCAATACCATAAACTCACCATCGGCGATGGTTAAATTTATTCGTCGCAAAACATTAATACTATCGGGACTTTCTTTTCCTGGTGATAACTGCTGCTGATTCTGCAAACCTTCCCCCTTCCGAGGAGGGAAACTTTTATAAACGTTTTCTAATACAACTTGTGCCACGATTAATTACTTTCTAGAGTCAGTTGTCAGGGAACAGGGAATTCTGAGCTTTTGCCAGCGTCTCCCCCATTTACCTTTATGCTAAATGCATAAAAATCATTTTCAGTAACTCAGCCCGAGTAAAAGGTTTAGTTAAATACCCAGAGGCTCCTACCATTCTTGCTTTTACCTTGTCTACAATTCCTCTACTTCCAGTCACAAAAATAATGGGAATTTCTTTAAACATTGAATTATTACGGATAATCCGGCATAATTCATAACCATCAATTCCTGCCATATTCAGATCCAGCAAAATCAAATCTGGTTTATGTCTAATAATAGACATTACTGCTTTGACAGGCTCATTAATCGTCACTACAGAAACATTTTCATCTTCTAAACAACGACTGATTTCTTTGAGAATTGTGGGGCTATCATCTACAGAAATAATTTTGTAGACTTTTGTAGCATTTATAGTAGCATTAGTTACACTTTGCTCATCAGCTTCTATGTTATTTTGTATATTTAATTGTTCCCTGTTATCTGTGGGTAAAGTAGAAATTTCCAATTCAGTATCTTCTGCGGACGTAGCAGGATCTGATAATACTTCTACACTAAACGATTCTCTATTAATTGTTGCTATGCCATGTGGCAAAATCGGTGATAGATCTTTAAAAGTCTTCGGTAATTGATCAAATGGAGGATCTGGTTCATGTAAAATAATCGAACCCTCAAGTATATGTGGATATAACGTTTGAGCCAGTTGCACTTCATCTTGATTGATAATTACAGCCAGATGACGCAAGCTAAAACCCTTCATCCAGTTAGTTAGATTTTGCTGTAGTTCTGGGAGTCGTTTATCATAAAATTTACTGTTAATCAACAGATATGGACGTTGATAGGGAGAAGATATTTGGGGAGCGAAAGACTGCCAATTTTGTAACCGCTTTTGGCAGCGTTCTATAATATTCTCTACGTCTAACTTACAAATTTTAGGAATGCTAATTACTGGTTCTGCTAATTTATAAGTTCCGTCGTGAATGAGCAGAAATGATTCAATTACTTCTTTAACTAATTCTTGAATTAGCACTGCCGCTTGTGTAGAAAGTAGATGTTTTTGATTAATCAGCCAGTAAATAGCTTGATATTCTGGAGGTTGGCTTGGTGAATTGTCGTCATCATCAGTTAACGGAGTTTGCCAATCAGGTTCAAACATCATACGTAACTGCACACGAATGTCACTAGTCACAAGGGGAATTTGCGGACTTAGGCGACGCATATGCCGTTCTAGTCGATCAAATGGTTCTACTGAATGGGTAGCATAGATAATTTTGCCCTGTTCTAAGTATATTGTCCAAGATACGGAGTTGTTCAGGACTTGTAAACAAGTAGTATCAGAACAATTAGTTAACTGCCTTAATAAACGCTCAGGAGATAGTTTGCTAAATGTGCCAGTATTATTCATATTTTTTACAGTTTTTCTGGAGAAATTGACTTAGTATTGAGAAAGAGTAAATTTTGAGATAAAATTTTCACTTCTCTTTTATTTTTCTCTATAAACCAATATGTATTTACCAATATTATGTACTTATTATTAGCTATAGCAATTACTTTGGGCTTTTTCTATTTACCTAATATTACTACTGTAAGAACGCAGAAGATAAAAAACTTTGTTAACCTTTTGTAACTGGATAGTTATTTCTGCTCTGTAGTACTAGTCTATAAATATGCCTCATGCTGTCAATATAATTAAGGTTTTTCGGTTTTGCTTTTTACATTGTAAAAATTATCAAATGCCAGAATTAATGAGGATTACTTAGTAGTTGAGCAGTTGGCTATTTTTCCACATAAAATCTTTAAAAACTTATTTTGATAAATGTATATATTGAATATTATATTCTTAAGGTGTTTAACATAAATTATGGTGGATAGACTACAACAACTAAACTTCTCACCCTGATAAATTTGCTTTAACTAAACTATATAGTTATTCAAATTTCCTGAAATAGAGAATTGTGTGAGAATAATTTGGTTAATGAAGATTAAGCTATTTACCGCTAAATACCATACTTGTAGTCGTACTAGTGTTAGAAATTATATACTTTGAGGAAAGGAAATTAAAGCTTTGGACTATAACATAACACAAAAGGTTATGCTGGATACAATAAAACTAGATGAAGTCGTAGAGTTTGCAGAAAACCCCGAACCCCGTTGTCCTTGCGTGCTATTGCTAGATACATCTGGCTCGATGCAAGGAGAGCGAATAGAGGCTTTAAATCAGGGCTTGCTGAGTTTTAAGGATGAACTAGTCAAAAACTCCTTAGCAGCTAGAAGGGTTGAGGTAGCGATTGTGACATTTGACAGTCATGTCAACGTGGTGCAAGACTTTGTCACCGCAGACCAATTCAACCCACCTATTCTAACAGCCCAGGGACTAACGACGATGGGCGCGGGAATTAACAAATCATTAGAAATAATTCAAGAACGTAAATCCCAGTATCGTGCCAATGGCATAGCTTACTATCGTCCGTGGGTATTTATGATTACTGATGGGGAGCCACAAGGTGAGCTAGATCATGTGATTGAGCAAGCAGTGCAGCGCCTACAAGGAGATGAAGCTAATAAACGCGTTGCCTTTTTTACCGTAGGAGTAGAAAATGCCAATATGATGCGTTTAAATCAAATAGCCGTGCGTACTCCTTTGAAACTCCAGGGATTAAACTTTATCGAAATGTTCGTTTGGCTTTCAGCTAGTATGTCAGCCGTTTCTCATTCTAAAGTAGATGAACAAGTGGCACTACCACCAATTGGTTGGGGGTCTGTTTAACAGTTAACAGTTATCAGTTACCAGTTAAATTGCAGGGCATTCCCATTAATTGGTAAGCATACTTGCAGGTAGTGATTCTTGATCACCTACCTTGAAACTGATAACTCTTCACTTTAGCTGTGAGAGCAAATTTATGAACACACCAAAACAGATTTCTCAATGGCGGATAGTAGCCGCTTCTGTATGTGGTACTAGCCACGTCAAAAACAAGCAGTTATGTCAGGATGCTCACCATTGGCAAATATTGCCAGATAATGTGTTGGTAGTAGCGACGGCAGATGGTGCGGGTTCTGCAACTTTGGGGAAAGTGGGAGCAATGATTGCTGTAGAAACAGCAATAGATCATCTCTCAAACAATCAAGAAATTACCCACAACACTCTTACAGATGATGATCTATTGCGTGGACTGCTCACGGATGCCATATTAGCCGCCAAAAAAGCTGTAGAAGAGGAGGCAAATGTCTGCAACCATCAGCCTCATGATTTAGCAACTACCTTAATTATTGCGATCGCCACACCAGAAGTAGTAGCCGTAGGCCAAATAGGTGATGGCTTGGCTGTAGCCAAAGATAACAGCGGCAATCTACTGGCACTTACCATACCCAATAACGGTGAATACATCAATGAAACTACTTTTTTGACTTCGCCTGATGCCGTAAATACGGCACAAATCAGAATATTGCGGCAAAAAATAGTCAATATAGGTGTTCTTACCGATGGACTACAAATGCTGGCTTTGAATATGGTGGTTGGTGAACCTCACAAACCATTCTTTTTTCCTTTATTCGAGTTTGTAGCGAATGCTGAGGATAAGATTATGGCTAAAGAGCAGTTGGTGAGGTTTTTATGCTCTGAGCGGATTACTCAACGCACGGATGATGATTTGACCTTAGTCCTAGCCGCACTCAGCCACTCATAAGCAATATCTGTAAACATAACCTCTCTTAATCGTAACTCTACCATGCAGGTACTACGTTGTTTTCCCAAGCCGGAACTTCTTGATCTCACTGTTAATTTGGGGCGTGGTGGTGAAGCTTGTGTATATGCAGTGCCATCTGATGAAAATTTAGTGGCAAAAATTTATCACAAGCCAGTTGTCACCCATGCTGAAAAACTTCAGGCGATGCTTGCCAAACCCCCCGAAAACCCTACAGCCAATTTAGGGCATATTTCCATCGCTTGGCCACTGGAATTGTTGCAAGCAGCAGATGGTAGTGGTAGCATCATCGGCTTTTTAATGCCCCGCATTCGGGGGATGCGGCCGATTATGGACTTTTACAATCCTGGAACCCGTCGTCAAAACTGCCCCTTATTCAATTATCAGTATTTACTGCGGACGGCTCGCAATCTAGCCGCAGCTTTTGCCGCCTTGCACGCTAGTCAATACTGTATTGGGGATGTGAATGAGTCGAATATTCTAGTTAGTGACACCGCCTTAGTCACCTTGGTAGACACAGACTCATTTCAGGTGCGTGACTCAGAGCAGAATATTGTCTATCGTTGTTCAGTCGGTAAACCCGAATATACTCCACCAGAATTACAGAATAAAACTTTTGCGGAGTACGATCGCGATAGTTCCCATGATTTATTTGGGTTAGCAGTGCTGATATTTCAATTGTTAATGGAAGGCACGCACCCATTTTCTGGGATTTTTCAAGGTGTATTTGACCCCCCTGCCTATGAAGCCAGAATAATTGATGGTCATTTTACATACTGTCAAAAACGGCAAGTTCCCTATCAGCCAACCCCCGTCGCACCCCCTTGGGAAATGCTCCATCCCAGCTTACGGGATTTGTTTGTGCGTTGTTTTGAGGATGGCCACCACAATCCCCAATTGCGTCCTAGCGCTCAAACTTGGTTATCAGCAATAGCTGCGGCTGAAGAAAGTCTGGTTACTTGTACTGTAAATCCCCAGCATTTCTACGATCATCACCTGAAACAATGTCCTTGGTGTGAACGTTCCTTGCGATTAGGTGGACGTGATCCTTTTCCATCACTGGAAGCGATCGCTTCCAAAGAACATCTGCAACCGCGCCGAAAACCCAAAAAGCGTCATACAGCAACTCCTCGTTTCCGAAAACCAGTTACAGTAGGATCTTCATTACATCATTGGCAACCAGTATTTACTCAAAACTTTTATACTTCTCAACCGCCCAAAAATTCTAACAAATCTAGGTTTTACAAGATTATGTTTTGTTTTTTGGGTTTTGGTTTGTTGGGATATTTAGACGTAATGATTAAATTTACTCGCCCATTTGTTTCCCAAAATCCTTACACTCAACAAACGTTGATGTCTCGCCAAGAAAATAATACTCTTCCCGATGAAAATATAACTTTTACAGATTACTATGAGCGTGGTAATACTGATTATCAAAAGCGAGACTATGAGCGAGCCATTGAAAATTTTAGCCAAGGCATCAAAAAAAATCCCAATTACGCCAAATTATTTATTAACAGAGGTAATGCCCGCTACAATATGAATGATTTTGAAGGAGCATTAGCAGATTATAACCAGGCTCTTAAAATCAATCCTCAGGAAGTAAAAGCACTTGTGAACCGGGGCAATGCCCATTATATGCTTGCCGACTATAGTAACGATCCTGAACAACAGTATAGGAAAGCTATCAGCAACTTTAATACTGCTATCAGTCTCAATAGTCAAGATACTGAAGCTTATATCCGCCGAGGTATTGTTCGTTCTCAAATTGCTAAATATAGCCATAGCTCCCAACAAGAATACCAAAAATCAATTGCGGATTTTACCCAAGCAATAAAACTGAATCTCTCCAACGCAGAAGCTTATTTTCAGCGAGGTCTTGCCCGTTATCAATTTGCCCAATATAGCAGCAATTATGCTCAAGAATATAAACAGGCAATTACTGATTTTACCGAAGCAATAAATATTAATCCTCATATGGCAAAAGTTTATCTCAAACGTGGGATGGTGTACTATGAACTAGCACAATATGGAGAAAGTAAAGTTAAAGAAAATCATGCCCAAGCAATTGAAGATTTAGAAAAATCTGCTCAAATGTACCTCGCACAAGAGGATATGGATAATTACCAGCAAGCTCTCAGCAATATTTGCGTTATCGTCTCCAACAAGTGTGATACCATCTTCCAAAGTTCAAGTATTTTGGAACAAATTAATCAGTAACATCAAGCTGGCCTAATTACTGCTGATAGCTTTGGTATTGTTGTTATTTACCTTGTCTCAATTATCTCTTCACCAATTACCAACTACCAATTATTAATCAACCGGACTTGATTAGGACTTACGCAAGAACTCTCTGAAAATTCTTATTTCTTCTCTTCTCCTGTCGGAGACGCTGCGCGAACGTTTTTTCATGATTCTGCGTCAGTCCTGTTGATATTACTTGTCAAAAAAATCTCCGCCTCATACCGTTTCACTTTAAGGAGAGACAGTATTATAGCAGGAGGCAGGAGGCAGAGGGCAGGAGGCAGGAGGGAAAGCCTTATTATATCTAAGTTTCAAGGATTAATAATGTCCTAATTATCCTGGCTACAGCTATATATCGTGTCCGGTTAAAAACTTATCATTAAGATAGCTGGGGGAAAGAGAATTTTGCGATTGTTGCACAAATGGCATAATCATAACTAATTAGCCGGACATCGTATTAAATCAAGTCCGAATAATTGCTGATCAACAAAACTCACCGCATCAACCCTATTAAAAATTAAAAATTAAAAATTAAACATTGAAGACAGTTGGAGTCGGGGACTATTACCCCAACTCAACTGAGACTACGTGTAGACCTAGGGGTCTCAAACCCCTGAATTTAAGATAATCAGTATATTTCTAAGAATACGCTAAAGCGAACAACTGGACACAATATTACATCTCACCATAACCGTCATATTATAATTAACATTATTTTGCTTATTCTTCAGGAAAAATTAGTCCTTTAGAGGTAGGCAATATTTGATGCTAATTATTTGTATATTTATTTGCTTTTATTAATACCAAGTATCAAAAAAAATAGTAACAGATGGAAAATTATAAAGCTGATGCAGTAAGTCTTTTACCATCTAAAATCTAAAATCTCAACTAGTATAATTTATTAAAATTGAACTCAGAATTAGTATATTCATCAAGCTTTTATATATAAAGTATCTTAATTTACTTTTTCTTCATAATCTTTCATCAATTTACGGTTAAATTGTTTCTATATAGTTGGTAGAGAAAAATAACTATATGAAAATGAATTTTTTCTCTAGTATTTGTGCATCCTCTTCATCCCGACAACTTAAATAATAACCTACCTGACAATTTTCGAGGAAATTAATTGCATGAAAGCGGTGATTTTAGCTGGAGGACTTGGTACACGCCTCAGTGAAGAAACCAGTATCAAACCCAAGCCTATGGTTGAGATTGGTGGTAAGCCAATTCTCTGGCATATCATGAAAATTTATTCCTCCCACGGGATTAATGAATTTATCATTTGTTGTGGTTATAAAGGTTACATCATTAAAGAGTATTTTGCTAACTACTTCTTACATATGTCAGATGTGACATTTGATATGCGATTTAATCAAATGAGTATACATTCTGGATATGCTGAACCTTGGCGCATCACCTTAGTAAATACAGGTGATAATACGATGACTGGTGGACGTTTAAAGCAAGTTCGTGAACATATTGGTAACGAAACTTTTTGCTTTACCTATGGTGATGGTGTCAGTAATATAAATATTACAGAGTTAATTAAATTCCATCGAGAACAAAACACACTAGCTACACTCAGTGCAGTCCAACCAGCGGGAAGATTTGGGGCGATTTCTCTAGGACAAGAACAAACAAAAATTACCAGTTTTAAAGAAAAACCAGAAGGTGATGGTGCTTGGATTAATGGTGGTTATTTTGTTCTAGAACCACAAGTAATTGATTTTATTGCTGATAGTTCAACTGTGTGGGAGAAAGAACCATTAGAAAAGTTAGCTGATATGGAACAATTATCGGCGTTTAAACATAGTGGTTTTTGGCAACCAATGGATACTTTAAGAGATAAAAACTACTTAGAGGATCTATGGCAGAGTGATAAAGCTCCTTGGAAAATTTGGTAATACCAATTTGGGATTTTAGATTGTGGATTTTGGAGTGGGGAAGAATTACTAATGTATGATTTTGCGATTATCGGCGGAGGAATAGTTGGACTTTCCACAGCGATGGCTCTAGGAAATCGCTATCATGATGCACGGATATTAGTGCTAGAAAAAGAAAGTCAATGGGCATTTCATCAAACAGGTAATAACAGCGGCGTAATTCATTCAGGAATTTACTACAAACCAGGCAGCTTTAAAGCTAAATTTTGCCGTGATGGTAGTCGCTCAATGGTAGAATTCTGCCAAAAACATGAAATTGAACATGATATTTGTGGTAAAGTTATTGTTGCCACAGAAGAACAAGAAATACCAAGATTAGAAACCCTCTACAAACGAGGCTTAGAGAACGGCATACCAGTTCAAAGGATCAGTCCCGAAGAAGTTAAAGAAATTGAACCTCATGTCAGTTGTGTAGGTGGAATTCGTGTATTTTCTACAGGGATTGTTAATTACAAGCAAGTTTGTTTAAAATACGCTGAAATCATTCAACAGCAAGGTGGAGATTTACGTCTCAATACCAAAGTTTTACAAATTTCCCAAAGTGGTAAAAATCAGGTAATTGAAACCAATAAAGGTAGTTTTGAAACTCGGTTTGTGATTAATTGTGCCGGATTGCATAGCGATCGCATGGCAAAATTAGGTAAAGTTAACCCCCAAGCCAAAATAGTTCCCTTCCGGGGCGAATATTACGAACTAACCCCAGAAAAACGCTATTTGGTCAAAACACTCATTTACCCGGTTCCTAACCCCGATTTTCCCTTTCTGGGTGTCCACTTTACTCGAATGATTGATAATAGTGTCCATGCAGGGCCAAATGCAGTTCTCAGTCTCAAACGTGAAGGTTACAAAAAAACAGACTTTGACTTAAGAGATTTTGCCGAAGTTATCACCTATCCGGGTTTCTGGAAACTAGCAGCTAAACACGCTGATGAAGGAATTCAAGAAATCATTCGTTCCTTTAGTAAAGCTGCCTTTGTCAGAAGTTTACAAAAACTAATTCCCGAAGTCCAAGCGGCAGATTTAGTCCCCACCCATGCTGGAGTTCGCGCTCAAGCATTAATGAATAATGGTTCCTTAGTAGATGACTTTTTAATCGTCCAAGGTAACAACTCTATTCATGTTTGCAATGCACCCTCTCCCGCAGCAACCTCTTCCTTGGAAATTGGTAAAGCAATTGTGGCACAAATACCCCAACAATCATATTTACAAAGCTTAGTAGCCTAGTATCACCAGGCTTTATTTCCACCGTAGTTTACTAAAAAGGCAAAAATAAAAAGACTTAGATATCTATCTACATCAGCAATCGCACTTCTAAGTTGCACATTTTTATTTTTGGGCAAAAGACTGCAAAACTGCTCCATCAGCCTAAAAGTTAAATTTGTCAGCCTAGCAGCTTAGTTGCGATTGCCCTCACTGGATCTGATATCTTTATTTCTGCTATTTTTTTCTCCATGAAAGTGATTAAAAATTTGGACTTATATCGGACAAAATGCTGATAAATATCCAATTATTTCATTAAAAATTAGGCGGATATTTGCACAAGCAGTTGTAAAACTTTGATGGAATAACAGAAGTCTGCGACAGCATAAAACTCTCAACTTACGACAACTTAACTAATCAACAAATAGGACATAACAACAATGAAAATATTAGTAACAGGAACAGAAGGCTATCTAGGTTCTTTACTACCTCCTTTATTAATTGCAAGAGGTCATGAAGTTCTGGGCGTAGATACTGGTTTTTATAAAGTTGGTTGGCTATATAACGGAACAGACGTAACAGCTAAAACCCTCAACAAAGATATTCGTAATATTACTCCTGAAGATTTACAGGGTGTAGAAGCAATCGTTCACATGGCAGAACTTTCCAATGATCCTACCGGACAATTAGCACCCAATATTACCTATGAAATTAATCATTTAGGTTCAGTTCGCCTTGCTAACTTAGCTAAAGCAGTAGGTGTACGTCGTTTTGTTTATATGTCTTCTTGCAGTGTTTATGGCGTTGCTAGTGAAGATGATGTCACAGAAGAATCACCTGTTAATCCCCAAACGGCTTATGCAGAATGTAAAACATTAGTAGAAAGAGATGTTAAACCATTAGCTGATGATGATTTCTCTCCCATCTTTATGCGGAATGCTACAGCTTTTGGTGCTTCTCCTAGAATGCGATTTGATATTGTTTTAAACAACTTGTCAGGATTAGCATGGACTACCAAAGAAATTAAAATGACCAGTGATGGTACACCTTGGCGGCCATTAGTTCATGCTTTGGATATATGTAAAGCCATTGTTTGCGCTTTAGAAGCACCTAGAGATATTGTCCACAATCAAGTCTTTAACGTCGGAGATACAACAAATAATTATCGGGTTAAAGAAATCGCAGAAATTATTGCTGATACTTTCCCTGGTTGTAAATTGTCTTTTGGTAATAACGGTTCAGATAACCGCAGTTATCGAGTATCTTTTGAGAAAATCAACACAATTCTCCCCGGATTTAAGTGTGATTGGAATGCTCAACGCGGCGCTCAACAGTTATTTGATTTATTCAGTCAAATCCACATGAATGAAGATACTTTCTTGTTTCGAGGATTTACAAGATTAAAGCAGTTAGAGTATCTAATTCGTACTCAACAAATTGATCAAGATTTTTTCTGGAGTCAACAATAATTTGAAGATAAGTTAGGACAATTTTCCGAATCAAATCAAATATATTTGGTTCGGAAGTCTCGAATATACCAAGGAAAATTCTGATTTTTAGCCAAATGAACTCCTAATTATTTAGGATTGATTACCATATATATCATGAATAAATTACTGACTATTGCTATTCCTACTTACAATCGTGCTACATTGCTAGATAAACAACTTACTTGGTTAGCAAAAGCAATCAAAGGTTTTGAATCTGAATGTGAAATTATTGTTTCTGATAATTGTTCAGACGATAACACACAAGAAATAATTAACAAATGGCAAGCCAGATTTAGTAATACCGTATTCCTCAATAATAGGAACAGTAAAAATATAGGTTTAATGCCTAATATCGCTTTTTGTATACAGTCAGCTAGTGGCCAGTATATTTGGACGGTTGGTGATGATGATCCCATTCAAGAAAGAAGTCTTGCTTATGTAGTAACTACACTCAAGCAGCATCCAAGTTTAACATTAATGTTTCTCAACTGTTCTGGTCGTGATAAACGAACAAATAAAATCATTGTCGAACATTGGTTTAAGAGTAATAATGATGAGCCAGCGACTAATAGCAAAAACGTATTTCAACGTTATTTACAGGAAAGCTTTGGTGGTGTGCTGTTCATGACAGCAGTAGTTTATAAAACAGAACTAGTACAACGTGCTTTAAAAACTTGGCCAACTTCTGTGAAAAACTTGGCATCCCAAGCATATTGGACGGGATTTTGTGCGCTTTATGGAAGTGTATTTGTAACTCAAGATAATTATCTAGAATGCACAATGCACGCCAGCTATTTGGAAGAAAATCCAAGATTAGCATTAATGATGCAATATATCCACATACCTGAAGTTTATTTAAAGCTTTTAACTATAGGCTATTCCTCTAGATTTTGTCAAAGTAAAATTTTAAAAAATCTGGTCACTTTAAATGATTGGAGAATTTTAATAGGTGCTTTTAAAAGATGGCCTTTATTAGCACTTAGGGTAATTTTTTATTACTTGGGGGTAATCGGTAAATCTGTTTATAGACTTATCTTAGTATCGAGAAAAAATAATGATGTTGAAACGCAATTAATGACTTCTTGAAGCGACTAGAGTTAATAGTTACATCCTGGCAATTTGATAAATTTATAACCCTGATTGAACATGACTAAAATACTGACCATTGCTATCCCTACTTACAACCGAGCCGAACTACTTGATAAACAATTAACATGGTTGTCTCAAGCTATTAAAGGCTTTGAATCAGAGTGTGAAATTCTAGTTTCTGATAACTGCTCTACAGATCACACTCAATCTATCATTAAAAAATGGCAAAATATTCTGAGTGATATCACATTTAAGTCAAATAAAAATCCTGAAAACATAGGCGTAATGCGAAATATTATTTATTGCCTAAGTTATTCGACAACAAAATATGTTTGGACGATTGGTGATGATGATCCAATTCAGGAAAGAGCAGTTGCTTATGTGATGAGCAAAATTAAAAACATTGAGGATCTATCATTATTATTTCTCAATTTTTCTGGGAGAAATAAAATTACTGGTGAAGCAGTTCATCCACCTAAAATAGTTGGTAATCGCTGGTTTGATGCGGATAGTGAAGATGGTGAAGGTGATGGTAAAGCAATATTTGAACATTGTTTTGCTAAAAGTGTAGGTGCAGTAATTTTTCTAACTGCTACAGTATATCGGACTGACTTAGTTAAACGCGCTCTACAAATTTGGCCAACTGCTAGTAATAATTGGATATCTTTAGCATATTTAGCAGGATATTGTGCTGCTAATGGCAAAGTAATTGTCACTAAAGAGACTTACTTAGAATGTGTTGTTGGTGTAAGTTATTGGCAAAAAGAGCCAAAGTCTGCACTTTTAATGCAATATCAACACATACCTGAAGTTATTTTAAAACTTGAGGAAGTTGGATACTCTAAAGCATATTGTTGTCGGATGCTTTTACAAAACTATCATGAAGTAGACTTGAAAGTCTTTTTAGGAGCAATTAGAAGATGGCCTGTGTCGGCTATTAAAACAGTAGTTCCTTTTTTAGCTTTAGCTAGTTTGGCAGCATTTGAATTAATGCCAATCAGAGAATTGAAAGTTAAAAAAGTTGCTGAAATTTCTACTCAACAAATAAGAAATAATGAGTCATGATTTCTTATGTATTGTGCATTAGAATATCCATTTTTTAAGGGAGTGTGCTATTATGTTCAATAGTGTTAAAGAGAAAATATCAGCATTAGAAAGTGAATTAGTTTATAGAACTAAACTTTGGCAGCATACAAGTAAATTACCTGCATTAACAGGACATGATCGCATAATTGCTGAAACTCTAAAACGAGAAGGTGTTTATATGACAACACTTGCAGATTTAGGATTACCATCAACTACACAAATGTTGATGGGGGCTGAAAGTCATGTAAACAGGATGGTTACTCCACGGGATATTCATGCAGGTTACAAGTTACCACAAATTTATACAGTTACAGATTTACCAGAATTTTTTACCTGGGGAAGTGAAGCACGACTGCAAAATATCATTGAAAATTATATAGGATTATCTATAGCTTTTCATGGTGTGCATTTGCGGAAAGATTTCCCCAATGATCAGCAATTACAAACACTGCTATGGCATAAAGATTCTGAAGATCGTCGCATGATTAAAGTCATTATCTATTTAAATGATGTGACAGAAAAACACGGGCCATTTGAATATGTACCTTTACCTTCTAATCTTTTAGAGTGGTTGAATTATTATCGAGTTGATTATGAACTTTGGGAATCTAATTATTTAGGTATAAATGATGCAAAGTTAAGCAAATTTATCCCCAAATCAGCTTGGAAATCTTGCCCTGGAAAAGCTGGAACTGTAATTTTTGTAGATCCCAGAAATGTTTTGCATCATGGTACTGTCAGGACTGAAGAACGTTCAACTTTATTCTTTGCGTACACAGCTAAATCACCGAAACGTCCTGAACTTTGTACACAATATAATGATGATACCTTTGCTAAACTAAATCAACAATTAATGGCTGAAGGTATAGGACAACGATAGAAAATTACTGGAAATTTATTGAACACTACTTTTAGGAAAAATTATGATTTTTACATCCACTAATCTCTCTGGCGCTTTCATTATTGACTTAGAAGAAAAACCAGATCATCGTGGTTTCTTCGCTCGGACTTTCTGTGCTGAAGAATTTGCAGCCCATGGTTTAAAGCCAACAGTTGCCCAATGTAACTTGTCTTTTAATCACAAAAAAGGCACATTGCGGGGGATGCACTATCAAGTTCTCCCAGCAGCAGAAACAAAATTGATTCGCTGTACTCAAGGAGCAATTTATGACGTAATTATTGATATGCGTCCTGAATCTCCCACTTATCTATTGCATATTGGTGTAGAACTAACTGCGGAAAATCGCCGCGCTTTATATGTACCAGAAATGTTTGCTCATGGCTATCAAGCTTTGACAGATGGTGCAGAAGTTGTTTATCAAGTTGGTGAATTTTACACCCCTGGATATGAGAGGGGTTTGCGTTATGATGATCCAATTTTAGAAATTTCTTGGCCTTTGAGTGTTACTGAAATATCTGATAAAGATCGGAATTGGCCTTTACTAGAATCTATTTTGATAGGAGTTTAAAATGATTATTATCGATAAAGCTCTTCAAGCGCGGGAAGCATTAGGTAAGCCAGTCAAAGTTGCCATGATTGGTGCTGGTTTTATGGGACGTGGAATTGCTAATCAAATTATCAATTCTGTTCCCGGAATGAAGTTAGTTGCTATTTTCAATCGTCACATTGATACAGCTAAACGAGCTTATTTAGAAGCAGGAATCGAGGATATCAAGGTTGTTACTAATGTAGCTGATTTAGAAGATGCGATCGCCCAAGAGCAATATGCCGTTACCGAAGATGCCATGTTGCTGTGTGAAGCAGAAGGCATAGATGCAATCATTGAAGTTACAGGGACAATTGAATTTGCGGCTCATTTAGTTATGAGTGCGATCGCTCATCAAAAGCATATCATCTTGATGAACGCCGAACTCGACGGTACAATTGGCCCCATCCTCAAAGTCCATGCAGACCGCGCTGGAGTCATTCTCAGCGCCTGTGACGGCGACCAACCAGGGGTAGAAATGAACCTGTACCGCTTCGTCAAAAGCATCGGTTTAACCCCCCTATTATGCGGCAACATCAAAGGTCTACAAGACCCCTACCGCAACCCCACCACCCAAGAAGGCTTTGCTAAACGCTGGGGTCAAAATCCCGCCATGGTGACAAGCTTTGCAGATGGCACAAAAATTTCTTTTGAGCAAGCAATAGTTGCCAATGCTACAGATATGAAAGTAGCAAAACGCGGGATGTTGGGATATGACTACACAGGTCATGTTGATGAAATGACCAAAATGTACGATGTTGACCAACTCAAAGAATTAGGTGGCATCGTTGATTATGTCGTCGGCACAAAACCAGGCCCAGGAGTGTTTGTTTTTGCCACCCACGACGACCCCAAACAACGCCATTATCTTAACCTCTATAAACTCGGTGAAGGCCCTCTCTACAGCTTCTACACCCCCTATCACCTCTGCCATTTTGAAGTTCCCCTATCAGTAGCGCGTGCAGTCCTATTCCATGATGCCGTTCTCGCTCCCCTAGCAGGCCCTGTTGTCGATGTCGTCGCTACTGCCAAAATTGACCTCAAAGCCGGAGAAACCCTTGATGGCATTGGTTATTACATGACCTACGGTCAATGTGAAAACTCAGAAATTGTCCACCAAGAAAACTTACTACCAATGGGGATAGCGGAAGGATGTCGGTTAAAGCGTGATCTTGCCAAAGATCAAGTTCTCACCTACGACGATGTGGAATTACCAGAAGGTAGACTTTGCGACAAACTCCGATCTGAACAAACAATTTACTTTGCTCCTGCCAAAACCCTAATACTGACAAAATAGCCAAAGCAATTCGTAACTATATCATGTCCGCCTAATCACTTATCAAAAAAAATTCTCCGCGTCTCTCTGTCTCCGCGTCCCCGCGTCAGTCCAAATGATAAGTATATCTCTGACGAGACGCTACGCGAACAACCGGACATGATATTACTAGAGGTAGGGTGCGTTACGTTATCGCTAACGCACCTTCACTTTTTCATATTCACAATGCATTAATAACGCACCCTACAAATGGGAGATTTTTAGGGGAGTTTTTTAAAATTGGCAGCCTCTTCAGCAAGCATGGGTTTGTTCAAAATGAGCGAATAGTTAAAATTTTTCCTGATATTCTTATTCAACTGCTGATTCTTATTTACAGATAGTAAAAATTTTAGTTGATAATATTTACTTAGTTTTTGTCCAAGTTAAATAACTTATTTATTAAGTGTAACTTACTTGACTTAAAAAATCTCAATATAAGTAAATATTCTCGATAGTTTATATTTTTTCAAGGGCATTATCCAAAATCCAAAATCTCTACAACTCTCTTTAGATGGGTTTAGTCTAGACAGTATACTGATATAAACATATCGGTACATACTTGTTCATCAAGCCCAAATTTAATCAACATTGCAATATAAGGCATCATCCATGAAAATTGCTCTTGTCCATGATTATTTAACCCAGCGCGGTGGGGCAGAGCGTGTGTTTGAATTGCTTTGTAAACGCTACCCAGAAGCGGACATCTTCACCTCTTTATATGATTCACAAAAAACTATTGATCTGGGTGAGCGTATAATTAACACAACTTTTTTGCAGAAGATTCCTGGTGCAGCAAAGCATTTCCGCTTGATGGCTCCCCTCTACTTTCCTGCTTTTCGTGCCTTAAATTTACAAGACTACGATTTAATTATCAGTAGTAGCACCAGCTTTGCTAAAGCAGTTAGGAAAAAACCACAAGCGCGTCATATTTGTTTTTGCCATAATGTTACCCGGTTCTTATGGGATACAGAAACTTATTTACGAGAGTATGGAGACTATCGCTATTTCGCACCCTTAATTGAAAAAGTCTTTCAAATGATGAGAAATGTAGACCTGAAATATTCTCAGGAACCCGACCTCTACATTGCTAATTCCAGTGTTGTTGCCAGTCGTATTCAAAAAATTTACGGCAAACAAGCAATTGTAATTAACTATCCAATTGATACAAGTAACTTTGTATTTTCAGATACAAAAGAGGAATACTACTTGGCATCTGCCCGGATGATAAGTTATAAACGTCTTGATATCATTGTCGAGGCTTTTAATTGGTTAGGGTGGCATTTATTAATATCAGGTGACGGGCCCGAACTAGAACGGTTAAAATCCAAAGCATTAGGCAATATAGAGTTCTTAGGTCATGTTAGTGATGGCAAACGTAAAGACTTATTTTCTAGAGCTAAGTCTATTATTGTTGCAGCCTTAGAAGACTATGGATTAGTTCCAGTAGAAGCAAATGCTAGTGGAACACCAGTAATTGCTTATGGAGCCGGTGGGGTATTAGATACTCAGATACCTGGTCAAACCGGGGTTTTTTTTAAGAGGCAAACACCCGATTCTCTACAAGCCGCATTACTAGAAGCTAAAGGAATATCTTGGAATTACGAAAAAATTCGTAATCACGCTGTCAATAATTTCTCAGAACAAGCATTCTTTAGTAAGGTTGAGCAAATCATTGATCAATCTGCAAAAATGCATCACTCATTCGTTTGATTTGTTAACTGTATCCCTAAAGGGAAGCCATCTCGCAGAGAAGGATAATAATAAACGTGGTTCAAACTAGCCTAAATCCCCATCTAAATTCAGTAGTAGAATCAGAACCAGGCTACGGACAAATGCTGACTGTATTAGTCCGGAGATTTCCCTGGTTTTTGTTAGTATTTCTCAGTTCTACTGCTCTTGCAGGCATCATAACTTTGAAGACCAATCCCAACTTCAAAAGTACAATGCAACTACTCATTGAACCTAATTATCAAGGGAAGAAGGAAGGCGCTGGGGTAGAAAATCAGTTTACCGACACTAACGTTGTCATAGACACTGCAACCCAGCTGAATCTGATGCAGAGTTCTGGACTCATCCAAAAAGCAGCTGATAAACTGAAATCAGAATATCCAAACATCACTGCCAAGGAAATTAAAACCTCCTTAGTTTTAACTCAAATTAAGACTAAAGAAGATAATGTTGCCACTAAAATCTTTCAAGTTGATTATACGGATACCAATCCAGAGAAAACCCAAAAAGTACTGACTGCCATTCGGCAAGTTTATGTAGAATACAATAAACAACAGCAAGATATACGGTTACAGAAAGGTTTACAAGTTATCAGGGAACAGTTAAGAAAAGCCAGTGATGAGGTGAATGCGTCTGAATCCAATCTCCAACGGTTTCGGAGAAACCAAAATTTAATTGATCCAGAATTACAGGCTAAAGCAATTGAGGAAACTTTAAACAATATTCAGAAAGAGCGGCAGACCACTCGTTCTCAATATGAAGAGGCTTTAGCTCGGCAAAAATCTTTACAAGAACAGCTGAACCGTTCTCCTCAGAATGCCTTGGTTTCTTCTCGTTTGAGTCAGTCTACGCGCTACCAAGGCTTACTCAATGAAATCCAGAAAACAGAACTAGCTTTAGCACAGGAACGTTTACGCTTTACTGATGACACTCCCAGCGTGCAGAAGTTGAACGAACAACTTCAAAGTCAAAAAGAACTATTACAAAAAGAAGTCAGTCGAACTTTAGGTAGACAGTCCACTGGTGCATTCAGTTCTAGAGACACTCTTCTTGAACAAGGACAGCTTGGTGAAATAGATCTTAACCTGACTGGTCAGTTAGTAGATAACCAAACCAATATAGTTGCGTTGACTGCCCGTGATCAAACTTTGGCACAAAAAGAGAGCGAACTGCGATCGCAACTTAAACGCTTTCCTTCTCTATTAGCTTATTACAATCGCATACTCCCACAATTACAATTTAGCCGGGAAAGAATGGAGCAATTGTTGAGAGCAGAACAGCAATTGCGGCAGGAACTTTCCAAAGGTGGCTTTAATTGGGAAGTAGTGGAAGAACCACAAAAAGGCATACTCACTGGTCCTTTCCTCAGACAAAATCTGTTGTTAGGTGCAGTGGTGGGATTAATGTTAGGTGGTATTGCTGCCTTTATTCGAGAAGTATCTGATGATTCATTACATACTACTGCTGAGTTGGAAAAACAATTTTCTCTGCCATTATTAGGAACAACACCCAAGTTACCACCAGCTAAACCCAGAGAATCAGTTATCAAGTTACCTTTTGGTAAGCCTGAAGTTCTTGCTCCTTGGACAATTCAGGTGCTGCAATCCCCACCTCGTTGGGAATCCCTAGATCTGATTTATAAAAATATAGAACTTCTCAATACTGTATCTGACTTAAGGTCGTTGATGGTAACGTCAGCACTGCCAGATGACGGTAAGTCAGCTTTGGCATTAGGTTTGGCTATGAGTGCGGCTCGATTACACAAAAAAGTCCTGCTTATTGATGCTAATTTACGCGCTCCCAGTTTACATCAACAGCTAAATCTTCCTAATGAACAAGGACTTTCCACCCTACTAGCAAGTGATGTCAATCTACCTAATCAAATAGGAATTCAATACTCAGGTTCATCCTACATCGATATATTGACTGCTGGACCAATACCCTCTGACTCTGCTAATCTCTTGAGTTCTCCACGCATGATGCAATTGATGGCAGCATTTGAAGAAAACTATGATTTGGTACTCATCGATGCTCCAGCAGTTCTTGGTTTAGTAGATGCCATGCTCGCAGCATCATCTTGTCGGAGTGTAATTATGGTAGCAAGCATTGGTAAAGTGACACGAACTCAACTTACCCAAGCTACAGCTATGTTGAGCAAGTTAAATCTGATTGGGGTTGTGGCAAATGGAGTATCCAACTCTGACAGTGCTTATTTACCTTATGTCAAACAACAACAATTGGCGCTACAACAAATTGTGGAAAAATAGCTAAATGATTTCCACTTCAGTATTGTGTTTATTAATTCATTCCCCAGCCCGATCAGGGCTGGGCTTTCAGTCATCCGACTTTGGATTGATTCCCCGGATAAATTCGCTGGCTCTGTACCATCAAGGAGTTATTAGTCAAAACTAAGTGGAGGGGGTAGGGTCTAGAGAAAGATGCTGTTTTTCTCCATAAAAACTACCTTCTGCCTGATCTATTTTGACCGTTCTTTTGTTAATATTGGGGTCGTTTATATTTTTTGTATTCTTGGCTATAAATATGATAAATTATGTTTTTACGATAAAAAATATAATTTCATTCGCTTCATTTTCAAGTGAGTAAATTTATCCTATCTTAATATTTTGTCCAAAAACCAAGCTTTATTTAAAGAGTGAATAAAGAATTTATTTAAGCATTAGTTATTTCTGATGATTACTATATTCTAGAAATTGAAGACAAAAATCAAAGCTGAAAGGGTAAAAGTAAACAGGTTTTGTGATAATTGTCTAAAAATTAAGTAAGTGAAAGTAAATTGATGTCTTGATGAGGCGATAGGGTGATTACCCTCTACGGTACTAGCCTGAGATATCAAATCAGTAATTTGCTACTATATACATTCAAAGAAATATGACAACATCAATCATCCCCAATTTACATAATCACTCTACTATACCTCAACAGCATCAAAATTATCACTCTCAATACTGCACACTTCAATGGCGCAGGGGTCAATTGTTGGTTAAGCTTCCTGGAAACTTAAAACAGCCATATTTACCTTCACTAGATAATAAAGAATTATTGGTAGAGTGTTTAAAACATTCTCCCGTTACTTTGGTAAGTATAGATCCAAAACTAGGTGATACTTCCTTACGATTTTGGGCAGATGCTTGTAAACAGGCTAAAAAGCCAATCTTCCTTAGCACAGTATCTGGTAAGAAATTGCCTAAACAAGGTAAGCAAATATTGAGGACTATACAAAGAATAATTGACTGGATTTTAGCTTTATTTGTCCTGTTATTAGTTAGTCCAGTCATGCTGGTATTGGCTGTACTTATGCAGATGTACTCGCCTGGGTTACTATTTTCTTATGAGTGGCATATTGGTGAAAAGGGTAAACTTTTTCAAGTTATCAAATTTTGTACAACTGGAAAACAGAATATCACCTTTTTAGGTTTTTTGATGCGTAAGTATGGTTTAGATAATTTACCCAAATTATTCAATGTACTGCGTGGTGATATGAGTTTTATTGGCTCTAATTGTTGGGCTTTAGCAGATGCAGTCCAGCTAAGTGTAGAAGATGAAGAACAGCAAAATCAGCTATCAGTAATTACAAATCTATGGTAAGTAAATCATCAAGATTCTCAGGCGTTGCATTTAGATAGACAAACACTGTGATTTGCCTATAGCATTGCAATTTTAAAGGATATGATTATTAGCCGTTAGTGCGATAGTTCGATATCTGAATTAATCGCACTAAAAATATATCCGAAATTGGTTGCATCGTATTTATGGGGGACTACCTAATTTGATCCAATACTTTTAGAAAATACAGATGAATCTGAAAATTTTTCACCCGCTTCGCCATCTTCTCAATGGTACTAAATTTTGGCAAGAAAATTATTTAATTTTGCGAGAGTTTAAACACTTTCGTCGAATTACTATACTTGCCTTAGTTTTTACATTTTTAGCTGCCACATTTGAAGGTATTAGCATTGGTTTTTTGCTCTCGTTTTTGCAAAATCTGACAAATCCTAATTCTCAACCAATTCAAATAGGAATAGGCTGGTTTGATCATTACATATTGGGAATTCATACATCAGCAGTTAGCCGATTATATCGCGTATCTTTTTTGATTTTATTGAGTACTTGGATACGTGCTGCATTTAACTACTTTGCCCAGATATACACAGAATTTTGTCAATTATATCTTGGAGATCGCTTACGCAAACAAATTTTCGAGCAATTACAATCTTTATCTCTTAGTTACTTTAGTACCACTCGTTCTGGTGAAATAGTTAACACCATCACCACAGAAATTGAGAGGATTAGACAGGGTTTTAGCGGTGGAGCCTTTTTATTTACTAGAGGCTTGACGGTTATTGTCTACCTAACTACAATGGTGTTGCTCTCATGGCAACTGACGCTAATTGCAGTATTTTTATTCACTCTCTTAGCTGTGGGCTTATCAACTCTCAATGCCAAAGTGCGAGAATCTAGTTTTGGTACGTCAGTTGCTAATGGTAATTTTACCTCAACAGCCCTAGAATTTATAAATGGCATTCGCACTGTTCATGCCTCTGGTACTCAAGAATTCGAGCGTCAGCGTTACTACAAAGCTAGTAATCAAATAGTCAGTAGTTCAACTAAAGTTATTTTAACTTGGACATTGGTAAGACCAATTGCTGAAAGCGCAGCTACTACTGTGCTGGTAGGTATGATTATTTTAGCTTTTAGTAGCTTTGTGGTTAATGGTGCTTTACAAGTTAGTTCTTTACTCACCTTTTTCTTTGTACTGTTTCGTCTCGTACCATTTATTCAAGATATTAATGGTACAAGAGCATTTCTCAGCACTCTTCAAGGTTCAGCCGAAAATATTAAAACTTTATTGAAAAGTGAGGATAAAACCTACTTTCAAAACGGCACAATTGAATTTACAGGTTTTAAAAGATCAATTGATTTAGTATCTGTGGATTTCGGCTATAGTCAGAATCAACGAGTCCTGCATAATATCACTCTGACAATTGAACGAGGTAAAATGACAGCCTTAGTCGGTGCATCTGGTGCTGGTAAAACCACAATTGCCGATTTAATTCCTCGGTTTTATGATGCTACAGATGGCTATCTTTACATCGATGAAGTTGACGTGCGACAATTTGAAATTAACTCTCTCCGCCGCAAAATGGCGATTGTTAGTCAGGATACTTTTATCTTTAACACTTCTGTTTGGAACAATATTGCCTACGGTATACCAGACGCAACAGAAGCGGAAATTAAAGAAGCGGCTCGACTGGCAAATGCACAAGAATTTATTTTAGAAATGCCCGAAGGGTTTGATACAAAATTGGGAGATAGAGGTATTCGGTTATCTGGTGGACAAAGGCAGCGACTTGCAATTGCGCGTGCGTTATTACGTAACCCAGAAATTTTGATTTTAGATGAAGCAACTAGTGCTTTGGATTCTGTGTCTGAGCGATTAATTCAGGAGTCATTAGAAAAGCTCGCTGTTGGTCGAACTGTGATTGCGATCGCTCACCGTCTTTCTACAATTGCTAAGGCTGATAAAGTAGTAGTTTTAGAACAAGGACGAATAGTAGAACAGGGTAAATATCAAGAGCTTTTAGAACAGCAGGGTAAGCTTTGGGAATATCACCAAATGCAGTATGAATTAGGTCAGTCTAAATAGGGTTTAAGGGTGTAATTAAAAATATCAAAACTTTAATTACACCTGAAATAGTATTGTTTTAAGTCAGTAGGGTTTTTGGGTAAACAATGGTTAACATCGGCTATCATTCTGCAAAACTTCAAGGAAAATTAAATTGCTTTATATACACGAAAGCAATTAATAATATTGTTAATTTTCCACTTTATCAACATCGAAAAGTTAACATCAATGTCTATTCCTTCTCTTGTCAACGGGACTTAGCTACCCAAGTAGCAAATATTCGCTCATTTATTCGTCATGTTGGTATTCCTAACAAATTTACTGTGATTTCTGACGGTAGCTATACGTCCACTTCTAGTAGGATTTTGTGTAAAATCAATTCTTGTGTTGATGTTGTTGAGTGGAAAGATTTAGCAACAGGTGATATTCCTCAATATATTTGGGATTACGCACTTTATCATCCTCAAAAATCAGTCATGGCAATGTGGAGAAGAATGGCAGTATTGATGTCACTTCCAATCGAACAGCCAACTATTTACACCGATGCCGATATTTTATTTTTCCCAGGTGCTAATGAAATTATTAATTTATGTCAGTCAGATGATAGTTTGCCTTGGTATTTACCTGATTGTCTAGCTTCACTGGACGAGCGAATACTTTTACATGATCATGAAAAAATCAACCCAGTAAATGCAGGATTTTTCTTGCTTAAAAAGCAAATAGATTGGCTAAATTCATTAAATCGCGTTGCCGAATTAGTAGATTCACCGATATATTTTACAGATCAAACTGTAGTTCACCTAGCTATGCATAATGCCCAGGCGAAGCCACTTAATCCAGAGAAGTTTGTTTTAAGTGTTGATGACCAATTTAGTTATTCAGACAAGTTTGATAACAGACAAATTGCTTTAAGACATTATGTTAATGATGTCAGACATAAATTTTGGTTAAATTTGGGAAATTAATTTCTTGAATAATCAAATTAATGTTGCTCTGACTAAAATATATGCTGAAGAAGGTTTTCTCAAAAACTTGATTTTAATTAGTACCCAGTCAATTCAACATGAATCATACATTAGTAGCTGAAAAGATATTTTACCAATGCTCTGCTGTTGATATTAGAGGAGGTGGTGGATTAGAAACTTACATATCTTCTTTGATCAATGCGCCAATTGATGGGGTGAGCAATCGCCATATTAATTCTTTGAAAAATTTAGACCAAAGTCAATGCCAGTTACTCCACCTTCATGACCCAGAACTTTTAGCAGAATGGAGTGGTGAATGTCCAGCAGTCTTTACACTGCATAATCACTGTAGCTACTGTCCAAGTGGGACAAAATATTTAGCAGATCGCCAAAAACAGTGCGATCGCAATATGAACCTCCTGGGCTGTACTTGGGGACATTTGGTAGATGGTTGTGGCAGTCGCCGACCGCACAAAATATTTCGGCATTTGCAGAATGGTTATAATTTTCTCAGCACTGCCAAAAAAATCAAGATTCCTGTAATTGCTAATAGTAATTATGTGCGGGAGCAAATTATTAGTAATGGGTTATCACCCGATCAGGTGATTACACTTCACTGCGGTGTGCAAGATTCTCAATATCCCACTGCATCTTTAACTAAAGAAATTCATCAAAATCAGCGAATTTTGTTTGTGGGTCGAATTGTCCCAGATAAAGGAATTGAATGGTTGATCAAAGCTTTAGCAAAGACAGACTCCCGCATTCATCTTGATATTGCTGGTGAAGGTTGGATTAAAACCAACATGGAAAACTTAGCAGTAAAAATGGGTTTGAGCGATCGCATTACTTGGCATGGTCGATGTCATAAAGAAAAACTAGATGCACTTTATCAACAGTGTTTGGCGCTAGTTTTTCCTAGTCTTTGGCCAGAACCTGCCGGTCTGGTAACTTTAGAAGCTTATGCTCGCTATCGTCCTGTAATTGCCAGTGCTGTAGGCGGAATTCCTGAATATGTGCAAGATGGTCAAACAGGAATCCTCATCCCAGCTAATCATATTCAAAAATTGGCAGATGCCATCAACGAACTAGCTACAAACTATCAGAAAAGCCGATTAATGGGTGAACAAGGTCGGCATTGGTTTGAGCAAGAATTTACCCTTGATATTCACATTCATCGATTGGAAAAAATTTACACCAAAACTATTGCTGATTTTCGATCTTTTTCAGAATAAATATGAATAAATAACGGAATCGTAATTATGTCTATCAATACTAAACTAACCGAACCTCTAGTCAGCGTAATTATTCCTACTTATAATCGCCCCGATTACCTAAAGCAGGCTATTTCTAGCGCGGTTCAACAAACTTATCAAAATATTGAAATTATCGTTTCTGATAATTGTAGTCCAGAAAATCCTCAATCTCTGATTGAATCTTTC
This sequence comes from Anabaena catenula FACHB-362, assembly GCF_014698735.1. Lineage (GTDB taxonomy): Bacteria > Cyanobacteriota > Cyanobacteriia > Cyanobacteriales > Nostocaceae > Anabaena > Anabaena variabilis_A. Next base: position 43,273 of record NZ_JACJTQ010000009.1, on the reverse strand, counting down.
CAGGATTCACGCATCAAATTTTGGCGACATCAACAAAATATTGGTATGCTGGCTAATCAGCTAAGTGCTTTTAAAATGGCACGAGGGAAATATGTTGCTAGTCTCCATGATGATGATATGTGGAATGAAGATTTTTTAAGCAAACTTGTACCACCTCTAGAAGCAAATTCCGATTTAATTCTGGCTTTTTGCGATCAATATCTTATAGATTCCCAGGGGATAATTAATGATGTTTCTACTGTTGAAAATAGCAAAGCTTTCAAGCGAGATACCTTAAAAAAAGGAGTGCATAAATCTTTCACTAAAATTGGCTTAATAGATAAAACTATCGGCACTGCTGTTGCTTGTGTGATTCGTAATCATATTATTGATTGGGATAATATTCCCTCAGAAATTGGTGGTATGTGGGATTTGTATTTAACATACCTCTCCTGTATCTCAGGATATGGAGTTTACTATGAACCCGAAAAATTAACGCGATATCGTATCCATGAACAAAGTGATACGATGCTCAGTGGTAGTCGAGATGCTCAAGCAAAAATCCGCAAGGCTAAAAGCGAATTGTTTTGTTACAAACAATTTATGGAAGACCCTCACCTTGCGGAATTCAAATCTCACTTTGAACAGAAATGGTTAGAAGCTCATACGACTTTAGGCATTGGCTTGATGCGAAATCAGCAGACAGTAGAAGCACGTTCTTATCTTTGGCAAGCCATGAAAGCACAAAAATTTAATTTGCGAACTATAGCATCACTAACTATCAGTTTAAGTCCTCAAGCATTAGCAAATCAATTACTAAAAATAGCAAAATCATAGAGTTAGCAATTCATTGAAAAGTGAGGTGGTATGTGAGACTTTGTATTGTAACCCATAAAATTAAAAAGGGTGATGGTCAGGGACGAGTAAATTATGAAGTTGTTCAAGAAGCAATTCGTCGCGGTCATCATCTAACATTATTAGCAAGTGAAATAGCACCAGAGCTAGAACAAAATAGCTCTGTAAATTGGGTTTCAATTCCCGTGAAAGAATATCCTACGGAATTTATTCGCAATTTCATATTTGCCAAAAAAAGCAGCGACTGGTTACGTCAACATGGTAGAGAAGTTGATTTAATTAAAGCCAATGGTGCCATTACTATGGGCGCTATTGATGTGAATGCTGTGCATTTTGTCCATAGTTCATGGTGGCGATCGCCTGTGCATATTTCTCGTAACCGTCGAGATGCTTACGGCCTATACCAATGGCTTTACACAGCCATGAATTCTTATTGGGAAAAACAAGCTTTTCAGCAAGCCAAAGTAGTCGTTGCCGTATCTGCAAAAGTAGCTGAGGAATTAGTCAATATTGGCGTACCTCTTGGCAAGATTCGTGTCATTGTCAATGGAGTTGACTTACAAGAATTTACTCCTGGTGTGACTTCTCGCCAAAAATTGGGGCTACCAGAAAATGTAACTTTAGCACTTTTTGCCGGCGACATCCGCACCACCAGAAAAAACTTAGATACGGTGCTGCAAGCCTTAGTAAAAGTTCCTAATTTACATCTAGCAGTAGTAGGAACAACAGAAGGTAGCCCCTTTCCAGAGTTAGCAGAGGCTTTGGGCATAACTGAACGAGTGCATTTTATGGGATATCGACGAGATATCGCCGAGATTATGCGGGCTGTAGATTTATTTGTCTTTCCTTCCCGATATGAAGCTTGTAGCCTTGTTTTGTTAGAAGCATTAGCTTCAGGATTACCAGTAATCACTGCTACTGCTACAGGAGGTGCAGAGTTAGTCACACCAGAAGCCGGAGTTATTTTACCTGACACAGACGACATAGATGCTTTATCTACTGCCTTGTTTTCCTTAAAAGATGACTTACTACGCCAGCAAATGAGTAAAGCGGCTCGTACTGTTGCTGAACAACATAGCTGGGCGACTATGGCACAAACCTATCTAGATTTATTTGAAGAGTTAATGAAAAATGAGGAATACAGTTCTCATCCCCACCTATCGCCGTCCTTTGGATCTCCATCGCTGCCTTTTAGCGCTTCAAGCCCAAACTAAACCCGTTGATCAATTAATAGTAGTTGTCAGGGATACAGATACGGAAACTTGGCAATTCCTAGGCGAATTTCACCCCCATAACCTACCATTACAGGTTGTCACAGTCACACAACCGGGAGTAGTAGCAGCCCTCAACGCCGGACTAGCAGTAATCGAGGGAGACATTGTTTCTATCACTGATGATGATGCCGCCCCCCATCCTGATTGGTTAGAAAAAATCACTGCTCACTTTCAAAGCGATGGTTGCATAGGTGGTGTTGGCGGACGTGATTGGATACACCAAGGCAACAGCATCGAAGATGGCGAACGCTCAATAGTAGGGCGTTTACAGTGGTTTGGACGAGTAATTGGCAACCATCACTTAGGAATCGGCGCACCTCGCGAAGTTGATGTCCTCAAGGGTGTAAACATGAGTTTTCGTCAAGCAGCCATAGGAAAATTATGCTTTGATGAAAGAATGCGAGGCACGGGCGCACAGGTACATTTTGAGATGGCTTTTACCCTCGCTCTCAAGCGAAATGGTTGGAAGATAATTTACGATCCTAGCGTTGCCGTAGATCACTATCCAGCCCAGCGATTTGATGAAGACCAACGTCAACATTTTAATGAAATTGCCTACACTAATTTAGTCCATAACGAAACGCTAGTTTTATTGGAACATTTCTCTCCTCTTCGCCAGATTGTCTTTTTATTGTGGGCAGTATTAGTAGGCACAAGAGATAGTTTAGGACTAGTCCAATGGCTGAGATTTTTCCCCAGTCAAGGCAGATTAGTGAGTAAAAAGATGCTGGCATCTTTGCGTGGACGTTGGCAAGGATGGCAAACAAATCAATTACAGCAGGGAATAGGGAATAGGGAACGGGGAATAGGGTTGAAACTCTCTTTTTATATAGCTTTGTTCTTAAATTTTTTACCCTATGGCTGACGCTCACGGAAGCCTCCTGCAACCTGAAATCTGCTGTTAATAAATACTAAATCAAAATACATCTTTGAGAGGAACTACGCTCACAAAATTCCAGAAAACTCCTGCTTTCAATTCACAATTACCAATCACCAAAAATAAAGTGATTTCCAAACAAATACTTTTTAATAGTTTTTCACGACAAAACTTTTATCCTCAACAACGAGCAGCACAGGCTTGGGTAGTCATTATTGGCTTCCTTTTTTTAATAACATCTAGTTATTTTATTAGTGCTGCCATGTTGCGCCTGGTTTTTCCGGCAACCGCTTTGGTGGTAGCTATATTTTTATATTTGCGGCATCCCTTACTCTACATTGGCTTCACTTGGTGGATATGGTTTCTTTCACCTTTGCTGGCTCGGTTAGTTGACTATCGTGTTGGCTGGGACCCTACCCGTCAAATGCTTATAGCACCTTATCTAGTAGTGTTTGTCACCATAGCAACTTTCTTAAAATATATTCCTAGCACAATTCGCCAAGGGGGTTTGCCTTTTCTTTTGGGTTTTATTGGGGTATTCTATGGTTTTTTGGTTGGTCTAATTTACAATCAACCAATTCCGGTGATCCGAGGTTTTTTAGACTGGGTGAGTCCTATTATTTTCGGTTTTCACTTATTTATAAATTGGCGAGATTATCCCAGTTATCGGCAAAATATTCAGCGTACATTTCTCTGGTGTGTATTAATCATAGGAGCTTACGGTATATATCAATTTGTGGTTGCTCCTGAGTGGGACACATACTGGTTGATAGAATCAAAAATGTTTACCAGTTCTGGGAATCCTGTCCCTTTTGGGATGCGCGTTTGGAGTACAATGCATTCAGTCGGTCCATTTGGTGCCGTCATGCAAGCTGGGTTGTTGTTATTATTTACCAGTTCAGGACCTTTAATTTTTCCGGCTTCAGCCGTGGGCTATTTATCGTTTTTGCTGGCACAAGCAAGGACTAATTGGGGTGGTTGGTTACTTGGGGTAATTATGATTATGGGTTCGGTTAAAGCCAGAATTCAAATGCGCTTAATTACTATCATTTTGGTGATGGCAATGTGTGTTTTACCCTTACTAACTATAGAACCAATTAGCAAAGTTGTGACTTCTAGATTAGAAACTTTTACTAATTTGCAAGAAGATGGTAGCTTAAAGGATAGATCAGGAAGTTATGACAGAAATCTCAGTTTAGCCCTTACAAATGGGTTCGGTAACGGTTTAGGAAATACCTGGAAAGTCAACGAAAAAACGGGACAAATCGAAGTAGTTGTCATTGATAGTGGCATTTTAGATATGTTTTTTACATTGGGTTGGTTCGGAGCCATTCCTTATATAGGTGCATTAATCTTAATGATTTTTACCGTCAGCCAATATACTGAAGCGCAGTTTGATAGTTTTGTCAGTGCTGCCCGTGCGATCGCTTTTAGTTCTTGTACACAACTAATTATTGGTAGTGGAATGCTGAGTATAGCAGGCATGATTCTCTGGGGATTTTTTGCTATGGCTATGGCAGCACATAAGTATTATCAACATCAAGGAATTAAAGCTTAAATTATGAAAGTAGTTGTGATCATGCCGTTAGCCGAGCAAAGAGGCGGCGGTGAAATGATGTTTTTGGATTTGATGCAACAAGGACGTAATGCCGATGTGGAATGGTTGGCGATCTTTTTAGAAGATGGTCCGATGGTGGAACAAGTGAGAAACCTGGGCATTGATACCAGAGTTGTCGAAAGTGGCCGTTTGCGTCAAGTCCATCGTTTGATTGCCACTATTTTCCGCATAGCTGCGATCGCTCGCCGTGAAGGTGCAGATATGATCCTCAATTGGATGTGGATCACTCACATAACTGGGGGACTAGCGGCTATGTTGGCAGGTTTGCCGGCTTTGTGGTATCAACTAGAAGTACCTAGTGATAAAACTTGGTTGGTGCGTCTTGCCACTTTAATCCCAGCCCAGGCAGTTATTACCCTCTCCCAAGATGGACAAAAAGCACAGTCACAGATTTGGCCTCACAGACCCACACCCCTAGTTTACCCCGGTGTCGCCCTAGACCGATTCGAGCCTGCTGTTTTGCCCACTCCAGCAGCAGCACGCCAAAAGCTCGGTTTACCAATGCATGGGCCTTTGATTGGCATTGTCGGCCGCTTACAACGCTGGAAGGGAATGCACGTATTGGTGGAAGCAATGCCCCAGGTTTTGCAACAATATCCCGATGCCCATGCTGTGATAGTCGGTGGTAAGCACGATTTAGAATCAGATTATGAGGATTTCTTAAAAAAACAAATCACAGATTTGGGACTGAGCGATTGCGCGGAGCGCAGTGCCGGAGGCAATCGCATAATTATGGCAGGGTTACAGCGTAACGTCCCGGAATGGGTACAAGCAATGGATATATTTGTTCATGCCTCTGATAAAGAACCCTTTGGGATTGTGATTATTGAAGCTATGGCCTTAGGTAAGCCAGTTATTGCTAGCAATGCTGGGGGGCCTACAGAGATTATTACCGATGGTGTAAATGGATTGTTAACACCTTACGACAATAAAGATGCATTAGCCCAAGCTATTCTGTGCTATCTTAACAACCCAGATTTGTCTCAAACTGTGGGATTAGCAGCACGGCAACGCGCCCTCCAATTCTCTACACAACGTTATGCCCAAAACTTGATTAATGTTATTCGCTCAAAGATGCCAACTGTTTTAGAAAAAATGCCCAAAAGAATCACATCATAGGCACACAGGCAGGAAAATTCGTTTTCATTCTAGAAGAAATGGGATAATTTATTTTTTGGACTTCCCATAATCAAAAAAATACGAAACAATGTAGAGACGTTGCGTGCAACGTCTCTACTTGAATGAACTGGGGTACGACTTCAATTCGCTCGATATTTTTGCTTTTTCCTGAAAATCAAAACTATAGCAGTCCTAAATGATTCATGAACACTTCTGTTCCCTGTTCCCTTGACTCACCGATAAGTTCTCAACTCCAATAGGATTGCTATATGCACATGAAATTTGTAGTTGAGTGAAAACAGAGGACTATGGTTTTATATGTCCTCTAAATTAAAGCTGGCAGACAATTTCCGCTATTATCATTAATATAATAATTTATACATGAGGCGCTTATGAATCAAATCAACCGAGTGGCAATTGTTGGAGGCAGTCACGGTAATGAGTTAACAGGAGTTTACCTAGTTAAAAAATTTCACCAATATCCAAATTTAATTAATAAAACAAGTTTTGAAACTTTGGCATTACTCGGTAATCCCAAAGCTATCGCTGCTAGAAGAAGATACATTGATAAAGATTTAAATCGTTGCTTTACTGTTGACAATTTCCAGTCTCCTACCTCCTCCATTTACGAAGAATTACGGGCTAAAGAAATTCAACAAATATTGCAACCACAAAATCAGGAACTCGTGGATGTAATTATGGATTTACATACCACTACGGCTAACATGGGATTATGTATTATTCTTGGTAATATGCATCCGTTTTTGCTTCAATTAGCAGCTAATCTAAGTTTGATTAATCCTTTGGTAAAAGTTTATAGTCATCAGCAACCCAGCGGCAGTGGTTTTCTCCGTTCTTTATGCCCATTAGGTTTTGCTATAGAAGTTGGTGCTGTAGCTCAGGGTATTTTAGATGCAGAACTATTCCAACAAACGGAACAGCTTATATATGCCATATTACAGTATTTTGAAGAATGCAACCAAGGTAAAATTCCCCTAATTAACAACACCCTGACACTTTATAAATCTATTGGTTCTGTCGATTACCCTAGAAATGAAGATGGGGAAATAGAAGCGATGATTCACCCCCAACTTCAGTTTAAAGACTATGAACCCTTGCATCCAGGTGATCCCCTATTTCTAACTTTTGCAGGCAAAGATATTTTTTATCAGGGAGAGTCTACTGTTTATCCTGTCTTTATCAATGAAGCAGCTTATTATGAAAAAGGAATTGCTATGCATCTGAGCCAAAAGGAATGGATTCATATTTCTTGAAGGCTTCTATCTGATTGCAGTCATGATCATTAAGATATATCGCCATTCTAAATAAGATGTGAACACATTGTAAATTGGGTTAGACGCGGTAATTAACTGATAACTTTTACAAATAAATCACCAAACCGCGTCGTCAAAAAACATCCACTCTTCAAATATGTGTTCACCATTCATTATTCAAACAATTCTCTTTTCCATCTGGCAATCTATTTACCGACTACCAATTCTCTTGTTCTTATTATCCTGAGAACATCGTATTTTCTGATTAACTCACGGTATACAGCCAATGTTTCTTCATTTACCCGCACTATACTGAAGCGTTCTAGGTTTTGTGTGGCGCGGAATTTCCACTTGTCTAGTAGTTCAGGATTGCTGAGTAATTGCGTCAAAGCACTGGCTAAGGTGTGGCTATCTTTGGGTGGTACTAATACACCAGCTTGACGATGATCCAAAGTCTCAGGAATACCATCTACATCACTGGCTACAATTGCACAACCGGCTTCTCGTGCCTCTGTCAGCACCAAACCAAAGGATTCGCAATGTGAAGCCAGAACAAAGATATCTGTTGCTAACATATAGCGTTGCGGTTCTGGTTGGAAACCTTCAAAATGGATACGATTCCCAACAGATGTACTTTGCGCCATTGCCTCGAATATAGACCTATCTGGACCGTCTCCTACTAAATAAAGATGGGCTTGGGGAAAATCTTTAGCAATGATGCTGAATGCATCAATTAACTCACTAATCCCTTTGCGGTTATACATCCCAGCTACAGTAGTAATAGCCGGATGATGCAGTGGTAGCGGTTGGTAATCTTGAATTTTTTTATGCCGAGGACTTCCTAAAGTACCGTTGGCAACCACACGCAACTTTTTGCTTGGGATACCACGCCGAATCATTGAATCAGCAACTGCATGACTAACGGCAATTACCCGATCTGCTAATCCCATCAGAACGGCACTACGTTGAAATTCATTATGTACGGTAGAAACTAAACTATATTTACCACTATTTCTCAGAATTCCCGCCAGCACGACTCCTGTCATCATATGGGCATGAACAATGTCTGGTTGAAATTCTTTGATAATTTCTCGATAACGCCAAGATGCTTTCATCATATTTAGTGGCGTTCTTGATTGATCTAGTTGAAAGTGGCAAACACCATGATCTGCTAATAATGCTTCGTATTCTCCACCTGCTGATGCGACAGCAACATCAAGACCTTTTTTGGTTTGTAAACAAGCTAAGTCTACTGCTACATTGACAATGCCATTACCGATTTTTTGCACATGATTTGTAATATGAAGGATTCGCATTTAAATTTTCTCCACGGTAATAATTTAGCTTCACTGCCATGATGCTTACCGGTAGAAATTTCACCTTGATTTAATTAAATATTTAGATAACTACTCATATCCAATCTGGATAATCACTTATTATTAAAATATCTCCGCATCACCACGTTGCCGTGTTTGTGCGTCAGTTCTAATGATAAGTCTTAAACCAGACTTGATTAGGACTTACGCAAGATGTAACTGAAAACCTGATTCTTGCGTAGTGGTAATTCATGAATTACCACTACGTTCGTTCGGTTTTGCGTAAGTCCTGTTGATATCAGAGAATGTTTGGATATTTATACAGTTTATCAATAAACTCTCTCCAAACCTCTCCCCACAGGAAGATAGGTTGTTAATCTGCAATGTTTTGAAATAACGATAATTTCACATTCTCAGATATTAATATTCAGATTTAAAGAAAATTTCTTCTGAATTTAAAAATCGCTTAATAAAGCCACGTGGTAACATTTGAAGCTGGGAAGGATATGCAGCAATTGCTCTCTTTTTTTTATCTTGTACCGATTTAATTGACAGTCGATAAGCTGCTGCAATATCCTGTAATTTTAAGAGTATAAATAGCGGCGCTCTCCAGAATACCCAGATAGGATATTGTAATAATTCAACTGTAATTCCAGCTTGGGCAATTGCCTCCTTAACTAAGTCATAGGTAGCTTCATGATCTTTATGGCAATCTTTATGATGAGGAACATAAACTTCTCCAGGTTGATAACGCTGAAGCAATTCACAAATCTGGGAAACCGTCTGTTGCTTTTCTTCTAACTTTAAATCTTTTAGAGTTCCATCTTGCTTGTCTAAAAAGTGAATTTCTGAAGGTTCCACTCCCAAAATATTTAATGCCGTCAACGATTCTTGTTTGCGAATATTAATGATTTTATTTTGAATATGTGGATCTACACCATGAGAACCTCTTCCATCTGTCAGAAAAGTTACAACTACTGGTATACCCTGTTCCCTTTTTCGTGCAATCATCCCGCCACATCCTAATGTTTCATCATCTTGATGGGGAGAAAAAACCATTGCTAATTCTTGATTAAAGATTAGTGGTTTACTTCCCCAACTTAAAATCCACTGTGAGAGTAAATAGGAATGGATATATTGAATCTGATTTAGTAAAATATTGGGAATTATTTTTTCTAATTTGATTAAGCTATTTTTATGATTCATATTTACTGGTACATTGGTGTATGGAAATATTAATGCTTATTTAATTATTGAAGGTTTAATGATTATAAGACTTGGAAGTATCAACAAAGTTGTTTGATTATAAGTCTTGATAACTTCCTTTAAATTCAGCTATCAATAATTATTTTTATCATAGTTAACTACAACCTCTACTATTTATTTTTTTTGTGAATTTACAGTGGAAATATGAAGATGAAATCAGATATATGTAAGATTTCAGGTAGTAAGTAAAGAGATTGACATCATGTCCGTTTAAAGACGATACTTAAGGAAGTATAGGGAATAAAAAAAGAGATTTACCGGATATTTGCACAAACATGGGAATTATAAGTAATTTGCCAGAAATGAGATGAAGAAGAGATGCCCAGACGCGAAGATTGATTAGACATTGACATTTTTGTAGGCGTTGCTGATTCCATGTATGAATATGATTTAATCTCATACCAAAATCCTTGTAGAGACGTTTCAGGAAACGTCTTTATATCCGAATTCATCCCTCCATTTAGCAACGTCTTGCTTTAAAAATGCGATATATAAAACTATTCTAGAGACTTTCTATGGGCAAAGATTATCGTCTCTACATTCTTTTTTATGTCTATGTGTTGTCTATTTGTAGCTTTAATTAAGCAATACAATCAAGGGCGGGGAAACCCCAAGGGCGGGGAAACCCCAAGGGCGGGGAAACCCCGCCCCTACAGGTTTTGCGATTGCATGACTGTATCTCACAAAGAGTACATACCGCTATATTATGAGTGATTATGCGAACATGAAATAACTCATTTTTATCAAATTGGTAAACGATACATAATCACCTTTCCTTTCCAATTTTCTTCCACAAACACTAAGTATTCACCATTAGAACGGCGAAAAGCGCGGATACCGTAGGGTATATCAATCCAACCACTTTCTCCACCAACTTCTGGCCCTGGACTGAACTTGTGTACCATTTTGCCTGTGGCGGCTTTATAGACATACACATCTGCGGTTTTAAATGTCACTGCAAATACATAATCGCTGGCTACACTCATAGCTGCGGTAGAAAATTCCCGTTTCCCAGTGGTGTCGTAAGGAATTACAGTTCGCCATTTAGGAGTGCGATTTCCTCGACTCCAATTATCAAAGCGGACAATTTCCGATCCCACAACTCCAGTGTCATCACCAACTGCGGGATGTTCTGTGGTGAAGCCTGACAAGTACATGGTATCTGTTTGAGGAAAATATTCAATGCGCCGCAAATCTTTAAATAAGTTGGGAGTCTTTTCCTTTTGCATGGAACTATAGGTGTAGATGGGATTCCCTTTGCTATCTAAACCCTGTAAAGGATAATGGCGAATACCATCTTGAGTTCGCAAGGTTTTCCAAACATCACCTTTGCTATCTACCCACCAACCACCTGTGTAGGGATAATCTTGGCCGCTGTCATATTCATTTTGCTCAAATGCACCATTACCATTACTATCCCGCCAAATCCATTCCCCTTTAGCTGGTTGATAGGGAGGCCAATTACCAGTAATGGATTTACCACTTTCATTAGTATTCACAAACATTCCCGCAGGGATAGCAATTTTACCGTCTGTAGCAGGTTGAAAACGATAAATTTGCAGAAAACTGCCATACATATCTTTGAGGAATAAAAAAGGCTTCCCCTGAATACGACGGAAAAAAGTAGCATCTGGGGATGTATGCAAGCGTGGATCTTGAGGATATTTGAAAGGATTAAGAGTGTAGGCTTTATAAGTCCACTGTTTACCAGCTGGTTTACTGTAATCCATCAAATATTCTTCTTGCTTGGTGAAGACATTTACACCATCACTTTTAGGATCAGTATCTGCATTATCTACAAATATCAAGCCTAGTAATTGCCATTGTTGTTTTCCCGATGAGGAAAATTTTCTTAAATCTGTGCCTGATTTGTTAAAACCATTGTTGTTGATATAGATATTGCCAGTGGTATCTGTACCAACTCCTGTGATTCCATAAAATTTTAAACTTTTAACTTCTCCAACCACGTCACTATAAATGCCATTTTTATTTCCAAAAGTTCCTACTTGTAGAGGCTGTTTTTGGATGTTATAAATTACTATTTGTTGCCGGACTCCATTTTCGGCTACTAAGAGTCTACCTTGATTATCAATAGCGATCGCAGTTGGTTCTACAATATCTACAATTTGTTCTGGTAGCTTTTTACCCGTTTGCGAATAATGCACGATTTTAGCAGCAGTGCTACCTTTTTTATTTTGAATAATCCACAAATTTCTTTGTGCATCAATAGCTATTGTACCGGGATTGGTGACAGTAAATCTGCCCTTCTCCTGCATTGTTTCAGTATTAAAAATACTAACTTTGTTAGCAGCCGCATTACTAACAAATAACTGATTATCTACAATTGCTAAACCAGTAACTTCGCTTTCATTACTGGTAATTAACATACTTTTATCCCAACCGCTCCCTCCAGTAAAAGGTGCCGGTTTTCCCGCTAAATCATAGCGTCTTACACAATACCAAGTTTTACCTTCTGGAGGATAACCATCTTTTCCATTATTCATTCCTCCCTGACTCATAGCAATATAAATATATTTGCTATCGACTGTTACTGCTTTACCACCCAGACGACTCCAGCCGTGAGTATCCTCAAGGGAAGCAATTACTTTACCATCTTTATATATTCCCGCTTCTCCTCCAGCTTCATCCCAGTGACTATTAGTATAAATCTCCCCATTTGCTGTTACATACATCGCCTCTATATTGTTTTGTACCCGCAGTTTTCCCTTACCAATTGTATTACCAAGCCAAGAGGTTTGATAGGTGAGTGTGGCAGAGTTTTTATCAGTTTTAGTCGTAGCCTCTATATTATTTTGTACCTGTAATTTTTCCTTACCAATTGTATTACCAATCCAAGAGGTTTGATAGGTGAGTGTGGCAGATTCTTTATCAGTTTTAGTCGTAGCCCTGTCCATAGACATTCCTACGAATGTCACCATTAATACACAGGTTAAAGCGAGTAAAATATTGAAAGCTATTTTTTTTCTCCAATATCTCTTATGAACCAATTTATTGAGGTATTGATGAAGTTTTTGGTAATTTCTATTGAACAGTGACGATAATCTATTTTTCATAGAAACACTATAAGTAAATATTGGTAATTTTTATTAATCGAAGATGAGTGTATAGGAGTAGTTTACTTGGCTAATTAATATGAATGCATTTATATATACTTACTCATCCATATTTAAAAAGTTTTTAGGTACTAATTTGTTTATATGGCCAATGAGACTCCATATATAAATTAACAAGTAAATAGTGGTTATAATATATGTTCATCAAAACTTTATCAATAAAATATATTTTTTACATTTCAATTATCCTTCTTCATGTTTTACCTATATAATTTTTGACATAATAAATAGCAATAATTAATACCTTAAAATTGATAATTAAGTTTCTTTTGATAGAAAGTAGGGTTGGAAATACTTATCTATCAATCATTTTAGCTAAAACAGAATCAAGTAACATATTTATCTCTAGTAATAGCGCTGAGTTCACAAAAAACATTTGGTAGTTTATTGTTTGACAGGTAGCTAAAAATAGTTTATAAAAAAGTATCCTGTTGCAAACAGCTAAATACAGAATATATAAAGATATTATTTCATTAATGACCCAGATTTTTTGATATTTCTAGCTAACTGATCCCTATCAGTGAGAATTTCAATAAATTATTTAGCACAGGTTTTTTGACTGCTATATATACAGGTAATTTCATTCAAAACTCATTGTTGCTTTTAAGACAGCTTTTAGGTTTGATGTAATTGGTGTTTTGACAATTAAATTGTCTCTAAAAAGCACACTTAATTGATCCGAGGAGATAAATAGGTGGAAGATAACCAAAAAATTTGTAAATTAGCCTCTGCATCTATTCTCACATTGGGAACAGGTTGGTTTCCTAAAACCCCTGGAGGTTTGGAAAGGTATATTTATGAACTAACTCATAAATTAGCTGCACATCAAGACCAAGTAGAATTATGTGGAGTAGGTCTACCAGTGGGTGAAAAAGATACACCTATTAAGTTAACCAATTTAGCTTCCCCAGATAGTCCTATTTCGCAAAGGTTTTGGTCAATTCGTCATCAATTTAAGAAAACAAGATTAAGTAAGCCAGATGCAATTAATTTGCATTTCGCATTATACAGTTTTCCAATTTTAGATATTTTACCTAAGGGAGTACCAATTACTTTTAATTTTCATGGGCCTTGGGCTTCGGAAAGTCAGGAGGAAGTAGTAAATAAGAAACTGAGTATTTGGCTAAAGCAGCAGTTAATAGAAAAAAATACTTATAATCACTGCGATCGCTTTATTGTCCTTAGTAAGGCTTTTGGGCATATTTTACATCAAAAATACCAAATTCCCTGGCACAAAATTCACATCATTCCCGGTGGAGTGGATATTAATCATTTTCAAACAAATTTATCACGTCAAGATGCTAGAAAAAAACTGGGTTGGCCTAGTAGTAGACAAATATTATTTACATCCCGTCGCTTAGTACATCGAATGGGAATTGATAAATTATTGCAGGCTATAGCGATAATTAAACCCCATATTCCTGATATTTGGTTAGCTATAGCTGGTCGTGGTCATATCCAAGAGTTACTTCAACAACAAGCTATAGAATTAGGGCTAGAAAACAACGTTAAATTTTTAGGTTTTTTACCGGACGAAGAGTTACCAATCGCTTACCAAGCTGCTGATTTAACTATTATGCCTAGTCAATCTTTTGAAGGTTTTGGATTAGCTATTCTTGAATCTTTAGCTTGTGGTACTCCTGTTGTCTGTACTCCTGTGGGAGGTATGCCAGAAATTTTACAGGGATTCTCACCGGATTTAATTACTAATTCTACTACTGTTGAAAGCATTGCCGAAAAATTAGAACAAGCACTGTTAGGTAAAATTTATTTACCTTCTAGAGAAGAATGTCGTGATTATACAATCATCAATTATGACTGGACTAATATTGCTCAAAAGGTGCGGCAGGTTCTTTTGGCTTAAGCTGATAAATTTTGAGGAAAATATTAACGATATTTAAACACAGAGTCAGATGTTTTGGAGATGGTATGAAGATTCTTTTTTTAGATCAAAGTGGAAAACCAGGTGGTGCTGAATTATGTTTAATTGATATTGCTAAATTATATGGAAAAAGCGCACTTGTCGGTTTATTCGCAGATGGTGATTTTAGGAAGTTACTAGAAACCAATCAAATTCCTGTTGAAGTTTTAGCGACTCAAGTTATTAATGTTCGTAAACAAAGCAGTTTGTTACAAGCTTTAGGTAGTTTGGGACAACTCACTCCCCTCATTTATAAGGTTGTTCAACGTGCCAGAGAATATGATTTAATCTATGCTAATACTCAAAAAGCTTTAGTTGTGGGGGCAATAGCGAGTTTTTTTGCGCGTCGTCCGTTGGTTTATCATTTACATGATATTCTTTCTAAAGAACACTTTAGCACAACTAATCTGCGGGTTGCTGTTAGTTTAGTTAATCGTTTTTGTTCGTTGGTAATTGCTAATTCTGAAGCTAGTAAAACCGCTTTTTTACAAGCGGGAGGTCAACCAAATATTATTGAGGTTGTTTATAATGGTTTTGAATTGCATAATTATCAAACTTGTGAAGCTGATATTCAAAACTTAAGGCATGAATTAGGACTAGATGAAAAATTTATAGTTGGACATTTTAGCCGTCTTTCTCCCTGGAAAGGACAGCATATTTTAATTAATGCACTTGTTCAATGTCCGCAAAATGTGATAGCAGTTCTGGTTGGTGATGCTTTGTTTGGTGAACAAGATTATGTACAGGATTTACACCAAAAAGTTGCCGCACTGGGTTTAGAAAATCGGGTTAAGTTTTTAGGTTTTCGCTCAGATATTCCCCAATTGATGGCAATGTGTGATTTGGTGACACATACTTCTATCGCACCGGAACCTTTTGGGAGAGTTATTGTGGAAGGGATGCTGTGTGGTAAACCTGTGATTGCTGCTAAAGCTGGTGGTGCAATGGAATTGGTAGAAGATGGCATCAATGGTTTTTTAGTCACACCAGGAGAAACGCAGGAACTAGCACGAGTGATTAATAATTGTGTTCAAGAACCTGAAAGAACTGCGAATATCGCCAATCATGCCAGAATTACTGCTAGTGAACGTTTTGATGTGAATATTATTAATCAGCAAATTCAAAAGTTACTGCAATCATTATTTTAATAATTGATATAACACCCATATTCTCTTTTTTATTTTTCTTGTTCCTATACTCTGTATGGGAATGAATTCTAGAAGGCTTTGCCTGAGTGTGACAGTAGAGTCAGAGCCTCTATGATAGCATTCCCAGTCAGAGACTGGGAACGAGATACGAGATCAATATGCAATTTATTTTGCACGACTACTAATAGATTGATCGCAGATATATTTACTTCCAGGCGCGATCGTACTGAATCGGAACCGATAAGGATTGGCGTAGTTGCTTGGCTGCCCGCCTTGTCCAGTAAGGATCACGCAACATCTCTCTACCGATTAATACTATGTCTGCTTGACCTGTACGAATGATATGATCTGCTTGTTCTGGTGCTGTAATCATGCCAACAGCACCAGTAGCAATTTTGGCTTCGCGGCGAATGCGATCGCTAAATGATGTTTGATAACCAGCACCAACTGGAATTTTTTCGCCAGGGACAATTCCACCTGATGAGCAATCAATTAAATCAACACCCAGTGATTTTAATTTACTGCAAAGGGTAATACTTTGTTCAATATCCCAGCCATTACTGACCCAATCAGTTGCAGAAATACGAACCCAAAGCGGAGTCTGATCCGGTAAAATATTTCTTACTCCTTGAACAACTTCACATAAAAACCGGATGCGATTTTCAAAACTACCACCGTATTCATCCGTCCGTTGATTGCTTAGTGGAGAGAGAAATTCATGCAATAGATAACCGTGAGCCGAGTGAATCTCAATCACGTCGAATCCTGCTTCTAGAGAACGTCTAGCAGCATTCACAAATGATTCGATCAGGTTTTGAATTTCTTCGATACTCAATGCTTTGGGAGTAGGACTTTCTGACTCAAATGGAATAGCACTGGGAGCTATCGCAGTCCATCCCCCTTCTGATTCCAAAAGCACTCCACCACCATCCCAAGGAGTGGCTGTACTAGCCTTTCGACCCGCATGAGCAAGCTGAATTCCCGCCACAGATCCATGACGATGAAGTGACTCTACAATTCTTGCCAGCATTTCAATGTGGGCATCTTCCCAAATTCCTAAATCTTGCGGCGTGATCCTTCCTGGGGGTTCAACTGCCGCAGCTTCAGTGATTACAAGTCCTGCTCCTCCCACGGCACGACTAACAAGGTGAATAAGATGCCAATCATTAGCGAACCCATTTTCGCTGGAATATTGACACATGGGAGAAACCGCAATGCGATTACTAAAGGTAACACTGCGTTGATTCAATGGTTCAAATAAATGTGGCATGGTTGAATGTCCTTCGCAGATACATAAACGATGATGAAGCTAAGTAGGTGGGCGTTAAAAAATATAAGATAGACCTAACCCCCCAGCCCCCTACCAGGGAAGTGGGAGTCAAAGCCTCTCCATTATTAAGAGTTATTCCTTTTCCCTCTCCTTGTAGGAGAGGGTTAGGGAGAGGTTTTATATTTAATTGCGCCAAGCTACTTATTGTCTATTTAATTTACATGATTTGAACAAACAAGACTTGTACTGAGCTTGTCGAAGTATGCCAGTGCCTCAAGAGTTTTACAGCGTATTACAGGTTTGTAAACTACTTGTTTAAATGTTTGGGATTAATTAAATCAAGCCTAGTAGTAATTAGAATATCAACTATTTTCGCAGTAGTTAGAGAAAACTGATGTAACAAAGTTTTTATAAAGACTATAAAGGCGCAGACACTGCGCCCTAAAACATTTGGTATTTTTTAAGCTGCTTCGCGCAGCTGTGACGGGAGGTTGACTTCGGGAAAGGGTAGGGAAAGTTGTTCTGCTGGTGATGGAGATGCTTGTTCTAATACTGTGACTTCAATATTTACACTTACTAAATAATTGCCTGTCTCTGCACCTACGGCTTCGGAAATTAATTTAGCTATATCTGGACGTTTTGCAGTCAAAGGATCACGTAAAATACAACGATCCCATTCATGCTTGGCAGTTGGATTGAGGCTGAGAATATAATGCTTCATCATAGGTATAGTCCTTTAAATCCATCTTCCATAAGTCTTTCAAGGTTTGAAGACTATTTTTATAGTTTAGTACAAATATACTATTTTGCCAAGAGGGCAATCAAAAATTATTTCTCATCAGACAAGCTACTTTATACAAGTAAGTCAACAAAATAAAATTCTTTTTCTTCTGCAATAGCAGCTTTAGTCCCACAATATAGCAGGAGTCAGGAGTCAGGAGTCAGGAGTCAGGAGTCAGGAGTTAAACCCTCTTGTAGTGGGAGTTTCATTATCAATTGATGTCCTAACCACCCTGTCCACGGCTATAATTATTTACATATGCCTAATCATACAAATAAAATCATGCATAGACGCTTTATAAAACGCCCATACATGATTATTTCCCGAATGGGAAAAGGGTTAGGTGATTAGAAAACTTTGCAGTATTTAGGTTTCCGGTGCTGTAATTGAAGGGAATTCAGACTTGCCATTATTCTGAGAGTTCAAAAACTGAGGATGATTGATCCAAACGGCTTGTTGCGGGACGGGAATGGAAACTCCGGCCTTATCTAAGGCAACTTTTACGCGACGACGATATTCTCGCGCTACATCCCATTGTTTGAGAGGCTGGGTTTTAATCCATACACGGATGATCAAACCGCGATCGCTAAAATTATCAATTCCCAACACACTGGGCTTTTCGATAATTTGCCGTCGCCATAGGGGTTCTTCATTCATTGTCAAAGCCACATCTTCAATTAATTTCAAAGCATTGTCAATGTCGGCTTGGTAGGAAATTGGTATTGTTAAATCTGCCCGTGACCAACGACTAGAAAGATTAGCTACTATTTTCACTTCGCTATTGGGAATTGTAATCAAACGGCCTTCCGCATCCCGAACTTGAGTCATTCGCAGATTGAGATTTTCTACCAAACCACCCACATCTCCCACATTAATGACATCACCAAGAGCATATTGATCTTCGAGAATAATCAGAAAACCATTAATTGCATCTTTGATTAAGTTTTGGGAAGCTAGGGACAAAGCCACACCGACTAATCCAGCACCAGCAAGGAGCGGAATAATATCTATCCCCAAGGAAACCAAGGCTAATAAAATGCCTGTTCCCACCCAGAGAATAGTGGCAATACTTTTCGTCACGCCGGAAAATGTGGAAATTCGCAATTGTAGACGTTCGTAAGTTTGTGGGGTTAATAAAGCACCACTGCTAACGATAGTCGAAGTAGAGTGATCTATTAAGGCATAGGTAAAGCGAATTGCTACGTAAGTTCCCAAAACAACAGCTGCCAATCTTAAAGGAATTTGGGCAACTACGAGAATTCCTAATTGCAGCGCCCTAGTGTAAGGAAATAGACCGAGAATGATAAAACTACCACTTCCCCAAATTCCAGTTTGTGCGATTTGGAATAGTCGTTTTTTAACTTCTTGAAGATGCTGCTCTTGTTGTTGATTAAGTAGAACGGTAATTGGTTGATCTGTTTCTGAAGTTGGAGGGATAAAGTTTTCTGCTTTCTGATTTAAACGCCTTTGCCAGCGTTTGATTCCCCAACTCAGTAAAATCATCCCTAATCCAATACCAACAGCAATTTTACCGTTGTCGATTAAAGATGAAGTTTGGCGTTCTTCCTTGGCTCTTTCCAAGTATTGCTGCAAATCTCCGGCAATCTGATTAGCCAGTGTCAACGTATCTACTTGACGTAATTTAGCATCTTCAGAATTGACAGTCATCAAGTAGTTTTCATTGATGTAAATTACTGGCAAGCCATTGACAGTACGGATTTGTACATTGAATGCTTGTGTGGGTGAATGAAAGTAATTTTTGCTGATTTTTTGCAAATTTTGCTGGATATTTTGTGACCGCTCGAAAATATTGTTTTTCGATGCTGCTATCCGAAATAATGGGCGACCATCTAAATAAATCCATTCCGAAACATTTTTGTTTTCTGAATCATTACTCACACTGCTAGGAGTTTGTAAGTAAGGTAAAAGAGGGATCTGGGCTGTAGCTTTTGGTACAGATACAATAGCTATTGCTACTGCGCTTGTTATCCCCAAAAATTTAAAGCGCACTCAAACACCTCCTTGAGCAAAATCTACTCTTGAGTACTTCTATGGTCATTTTCAACAAATAATCGCTGTTATCTATCACAGGTTGAATCTTTTGTTAATTACCTTGATTTCTATCTGGAGATAGATAAAATTTGTTGATAGTCATAACCAAATTTGTTGTTCATAATACTCATAACAGATATCAGTCAAAAAAGAAAACTTGGATGTAGACATTGACAATGCTCTAATCCAACGTCAAGCTAGTGTAGAGTACCATTGACTAGCTAGTTGGTAATTACAGCCAAAAATTGCCAGTCAGGGAAAAATCTATTAGAGTACGTAAAGGTCTGAGTACCTTTTTTTTGTTTTTTAGAGGATAATTTTTCATGACCGCAACCACTCCCAGATTAAAGCACGAGGTTAAAGACCTCGCTCTCGCTCCCTTGGGAAGACAACGGATTGAATGGGCTGGACGGGAAATGCCCGTATTGAAGCAAATCCGCGATCGCTTTGAGAAAGAAAAGCCATTTGCTGGATTGCGCCTTGTCGCTTGCGCCCACGTGACCACAGAAACCGCACATTTAGCGATCGCTCTTAAAGCCGGTGGTGCTGATGCTGTATTGATTGCTAGTAACCCTTTATCAACTCAAGATGACGTAGCTGCAAGTCTTGTAGCTGATCATGAAATTTCCGTATTTGCTCAAAAAGGCGAAGATAGCGCCACCTATAACCGCCACGTCCAAATCGCATTAGATCATCGCCCCAACATCATTGTTGATGACGGTAGCGACGTGGTAGCAGAATTGGTTCAACATCGTCAACACCAAATCGCAGATTTAATTGGTAGCACCGAAGAAACCACCACCGGTATCGTGCGGTTACGCGCCATGTTTAAAGAAGGCGTTCTTACCTTCCCCGCAATGAACGTCAACGACGCAGACACCAAGCACTTCTTTGATAACCGCTATGGTACAGGTCAATCTACCTTAGATGGGATTATCCGCGCTACAAATATTTTGTTAGCTGGTAAAACTGTTGTGGTTGTCGGTTATGGCTGGTGTGGTAAGGGTACAGCCCTCCGCGCCCGTGGGATGGGTGCAAACGTCATCGTCACCGAAATTGACCACATCAAGGCAATTGAAGCCGTTATGGATGGTTTCCGCGTCCTCCCAATGGCGGAAGCAGCGCCTCACGGTGATATCTTCATTACTGTGACTGGTAACAAGCACGTCGTTCGCGGTGAACACTTCGATGTGATGAAAGACGGTGCGATCGTTTGTAACTCAGGTCACTTTGATTTGGAACTTGATTTGAAATACTTGGCTGCTAATGCTAAGGAAATCAAGGATGTCCGTCCTTTCACCCAAGAGTATAAATTGACAAATGGTAAATCCGTTGTTGTACTCGGACAAGGACGTTTGATTAATTTGGCTGCTGCTGAAGGACACCCCAGCGCGGTTATGGATATGAGTTTTGCTAACCAAGCTTTGGCTGTTGAATACCTGGTGAAGAATAAGGGTAAATTAGCTGCTGGTTTGCACTCTATTCCTAGAGAAGTGGATGAAGAAATTGCTCGTTTGAAGTTGCAAGCTATGGGCATTTTCATTGATAGTTTGACAGCCGAGCAAATTGAGTACATCAATTCTTGGACTTCTGGTACTTGATAATTTGATTAGTTGATTTTTTGGGGATAGGCGTTTTGCTTATCCCTTTTTTTATTTCTCACGCAGAGACGCAGAGGCACAGAGAGAGGATAGAATGAGAATTGGTATGTTTAGATTACAAATATTTTTTGTCTGAATCAGGATGCTCAGGATTAGAGGACTTACAGGATTTTGTATGAATATTTATCTGGGAATATTTCAGATTTTAAAGATTAGTTTTCTCTTAATCCTGTACATCCTTAAATCCTGGAAATCCTGATTCAGACAATATGGTGTGTTAGCGAAGCGTAACGCACCAAAAAAGATTGATTGAATTAGGAAAATTTCAAAAATGATTAGGTAATAAATTTATGAAAGAAATTGAAATTCAGAAAATTATAGAAACTGCGATTCGAGAAAATAAATTTTTTGAGCTTATAGAAGATGAAGATATAAATTCACTAGAATACCGTTATCAATCTTACTACGACCCTGATTCTTTACCATCATTTTTGATTGATTATTTATCAACTAAAAAAGCAATAATTGCTGCCAGGAATGTACTCCAATTATTGGAAGATACTCGTATTATAACAACTGCCTCTAAAAGTATTTCTCTAGATAGATCACAATCGCAAAAGCTGTCTCCCGATTTAATACTTTTCAATGAAGAACAACGTAAATTAATAATTATTGAAATAAAAAGGAGTAAGCAAGCAACGAGAGAAGCAATTACAGAAATAATCGCTTATGAGTCAGAATTGAAGAATATATTACCATTTTTATCAAATTATGAAGTTAGTTTCTGTATTATATCCACTGAATATCCCGCTCTTCTAGATCATTCCGTTTTAGGTTTAATCACCTGGGAATCGAAGCAAATCCTTTGCTTGAAAATAGACTTCGATGAACAAGACTTAAAACTAAAAATACATATACCTTCTACATGGACTGCTACAGGGAACATAACTTTTCCCCGAAACGCTATATCGACTTTTCAAATTATTCTGTATCAGCAAAATAATGAAGATATTTTACAAGATACAGAACTTGTTGTTTTAAATGCAGCCCGACTAATCGCTAGGGAAGGGGACAGAAATAACTCACATGGTTTTGTACTTGTTTGGTATGATTGCTGGGATGGATGGGAAAATGTTGGTGGTGCTGCTAAATTTCATTTGACTGTAGGTTTCATCAATCCCTATGTATTTCTTCCATTTGCACAAAATAAAGGAATGATTGATGCTTCTCAAAGTCCCATAGGTGAGTATTTAATTGAAAATTCAGAAGACCTTGCCTCTGCTTACTTATCCAGTGATAATATTTGGAAAACAGGTATTACATACTTGAAGCAGTATTATAGAGTTGATATAGAGGGCTTATCCTATTGGGATCTTGAAAGAGAAAAACCTTACGAAATTAATTCGGCATTACTAACAATGCGTCATCGTGCGTTACCGTTTCATATCGAACTTTGGGGGACTTTAGGCGATTTTGTTAGAGAATTTATTTCTCATCCTGGAGTCAAACAAAATATTTTATCTGGAGTAGCTAACAGGATTATTAGTTGTGAAGATCCATTTATTGGAATACCTATTTTAGATACTATCTCGGGCATTAATCAATTAGAGAGTAGAGGCTTCACTTGTAAAATCATGTTTGATCTTGGTGTTTCTCTAGGCACGCTATTAACACTCTATAACATAGCTATTCATAATCAAGATGGAAAACTTAAAAATTTACCTGCTTCTATCACTTGGTATATGTTAGATATTCAGGCAACTCTATTGGAAGTGTCAATAAGATATGGAAAATCAAAGAGTCTTACTATTCCTCCTCCAGTAATCAAGATAACAACAACAGAAAATTTTGAAGATGCTTTGTCCAGTATTCAATCTTTTATAGATTGGATATATAATTATTTCTTGACGGAAAAAAATCAAATACATAATATTTGCTTTGAGTTAGGTTTACGATGTCATCCGCTATTAGATTCTTATCTTGATTGTGTGCTGTCTGATGAACTCAGGAAAGATTTAGAAGAAAATGTTTGCAATACCTCAATTTATTTTCTAAAAAATGTAGTAAAAGCTTGTTTGTCAGAAGAATTATATTTAGCAGATGAAGTAGTCAGTGATATTATGAATGACTTATCAAAAGATTATCTAGAATGCAATATTAAGCAAATGGTAGGAGAGCAAATTTTTATATTAATTGATAATATTCCCAAAAATAAACACTTGAATTTGTATCATACTAACTTAATGTATTTGCTTGATAGGATTATTCTTCCACTTACTCATGATGATCAACTTTCTACTAATCTTGCTGACTATAAAAACATAGATTGGACATGGATACGTGAAAGAATACTTCATTTGAGAGAGAAACAAAATCTATTTCCTGCTGTTAGAGTTGATATTAGTGGATTTGTTCATATAGTAGATTGTAGTAAAGAAGAGTATAGTTCTTTTTTTAAAGATAGAATAGATTTCAAGAATAATTTTTTACTTATAGCTTCATACAGTGGTTTTGAGAATGTTTTGATTAAAGAATGGAAAGAAGCAGGTTTGTTAAGCTAAATAAATTGAATACATTATGTTGATTTTCTAGATTTTAGAATAGCATCTAAACATAATTATTAGAAAATCAACGCCTTTGTTTACTTGTCTTCGACTCAGAACAAGAGATTATACTGCAATGGATACCTTAGATAAATATCGCCAAATCATTCAAAAAATCTTAACCGAATATTCCCAACTTCCCTACGCTTACGGTGAACTAGAAAGACAACTAATAATAGACCAAACCGCCAACCATTACCTACTACTAACACTCTTGCTGGGAAAATAATCAACGAGTACATGGTTGCTTAGTTCATATAGACATTATCAACCATAAAATCTGGATTCAAAGAGACGGAACAGAATACGGTATAGCTAACGAACTTGTTAACGCTGGTATTCCTAAAAATCAAATTGTTTTAGCCTTCCAACCAGCCGATATCAGACAATATACAGAATTTGCAATTACTTAAAACCTTGCGATTCTTCCTTTGCGCCTTTGCTCCTTTGTATCTTTGCGCGAAATAAAAAACATTAATAATTGCTATAATATAAACATTCCCACACAATCATCTCATGTTAACCATAACCATTGATGAAATCCAAAAAAACCTCACTAGCTATCTTCATCAGGTAGCAGCAGGAGAAAGTATAATTATTACCGAATCAGGTAAACCAATAGCAGAAATAAAACCAGTTTCCCCCATATCTCCACAACTCAGACCTTATGGTTTATGTGCTGGAGAGTTTACAGTTCCAGATGATTTTGATGCTCCTTTACCTGCGTACAACCTTTAATCTTTGAATGCGTTAAAATTAATACCATGACACAAAAAACCTATCCTCTAACCTTCGAGCAAATTCTTAATCTTGTTTTACAACTTCCCGCACAAGAACAAGAAGAAATTATCCAACAAATAAAGATAAACTCACCCAAAAATCAAGAAGAAGATTTACTGACTGTTTTTGATAGAATCGGTAAAAATGCTAAAGCAAAAGGACTTACAGAAGAAGTTCTAGAAGAATTATTAGCTGATGAATCATAAACTCATTGTCATTGATACCAACGTTTTACTTAGTGCTGCACTTAGTCCAGATGGAACAGCCCGTAAAGCCCTAGATAAAGCCTATAAACAATTCAAAATAGCACAAAGTGAACCAACTTATGAAGAATTAAAAACACGAATTTACAAACCTAAATTCAATAAATATATCTCAGATAAAGAACGGCAAGATTTCTTAGAAGTAGTCAAAAAATATAGCCAATTTATAGAAATAAAAACTCAAATAGATATCTGTAGAGATCCAGATGATAACAAATTTTTAGACCTAGCGAAAGATGCCAACGCCGAATTTTTGATCACAGGAGATCAAGACTTGTTATCACTCAAAACTCTAGTCGAATATCAAAATCAGATCATTACTCCGAGAGACTTTCTAAACCTTGATTAAATTATAATTATACTATTCAAATTATTTTTAATATGTATTTTCATCCTTGTATCTCTCTCGCTTGACGCAACTTATCCCGCAATTGTGAAATCACAACATCCCTATCAATACCTTACCCTCTATCCAATTGTTCAATAGCAATATCAACCTTTTCCCGTGTTTCTTCCACCCAATTCTGATAACCCTTATCCCACTCCAAAAGCAACTTCAAAGCCTTACTAATCACATTTTTAGGATTTGTATATCTACCCGTTGCAATTTGTGCTTGAATAATTTGCTCTAATTCAGGTTGAATTTGGATATTCATGATTTATTCTGCTATTTAGCCCATATATATTTTATAACACTTCTCTTCCTCTGCGTTCTCTGCGTCTCTGCGTGAGATAACAAATATTAATAATTGCTATACTAGAAACATTCCTAAACAATCATCTCATGTTAACCATAAAAATATATGACTCTTAGCCAATTTCACCCCTATTTTTCCCAAGAAGAATATTTAGAAGCCGAAAAATCCAGCCCTATTAAACATGAATATATCCAAGGGCAAATTTACGCAATGGCTGGTGCTAGTGATGCCCATGTGACAATTACCGCTAACTTAGTCGCCCTTTTAAGAAATCATATTCGTCGTACAGGATGCCGTCTTTACGTCGCTGATATGAAAGCGAGAATTGAATCTCTAGATATTTTCTATTATCCTGATATTATGGTAACTTGCGATTCAAGAGATACACAATTTGAATATTTTAAACGATATCCGAGTTTAATCATTGAAGTTTTATCACCTTCTACAGAAGCCTTAGATAGAGGTGATAAATTTAGTGATTATCAAGAATTAGACACTTTACAAGAATATGTCTTAGTTAGTCAAAATCGTCAACGAATTGATTGTTTTCGGCGTAATCCTGAAGGAAGATGGGAACTTTATAGTTCTAAAGGAAATCAAGAATTAGAATTAAACAGTGTGAATTTTTCTTGTCCTCTAACTGATGTTTATGAAGACGTTACTTTTCCTACAAATTTGAGTAAATAAAAGATGATTAGGTGACATTGCAAAAGTCTTTTTTTAGCTCTTCCTTTGCGTCTCTGCGCCTCTGCGTGAGAAAAAATATCTCCAACCTCAACACCAGCAACTTACAACTTCTATTAGGCACAAAAAAACCCTAAACTAGGGTTGAAACTGAAATTAAATTTCACAAAAAGCTGAAAAAATCAAACACCATACCGATTTTGATAGTAAGCCAAAATTTGTTTGACTCTCTGTCGGCTTTCTCCCTTAGCATTTGCTGTCCAGGAAATCTGCAAACCATCAACTTGACTTTGACTATAATCAAACTGCGAAGAAGTCTGGGAAATTAAATCCACCTCTATTCCTTGCACTTGACGCAAATGAGCCGCTATCTCTCGATATACAGCCAAAGGTAAATTCGGGAATTCAACTTTTTCTTTAATCTGCTCCATACAACTAATATAAAACCGGAAATCTCCGGTCATTAAACTTTATTTTCTGTTGTTTGTGAACCCGTTCTAGACACTCCCAAACTAGATCTAAACGATTGATAGTTGCCTTCAAATCACTGTTAGGTTTGAGAGTATAACAAAATTCTAAAGCGGTGTTACCATCGAAATAGGATTGCCAGCGGAAGCAGTCGTTGAGGGCTGAGAGTTGACAGGTTTTTCACCTACTGCTTTGCCTACTTCAATACCGTATTGTTCCAAAATTACAATAGGGTTAGAACCTCGGTTCATTTCAATCCGTTTAATCAAAACACCATTACCTAATAGTTGCCCCGCTTGTACATAGCGACTAGTTTTTTCCTCAGGTACTTTGATAATTGCCTGGGGTTGTCTCCCAATTAAAACTACACCACTCACCAAAACTGCTTTGGCCGCTTCAGGTTGTGGTTGTGGTGGTAATACAGGCTTTATGGGTTGGTTGGCGACAATTTGAGGTAAAACCTTAGGCAGCGGTGAATTTAGTTGAGGTTTGGGCTTAGGTAGAGTGGCAGTCACTTTTGGATTAAGATTGCCTTTTTTTACCAACGCTGAATTTGTTGGTGTTCTGGGGGTTCTATTTTGTGCTGTTAACGTCTGTTGTGGATTGTTGAATGTAGTTGGCAGACGAGGTATTTTTGGAACTTCTAGTTTTGTGCTGCCATCGCCGGGTATTTGGGAAACTGTCGGCTTAACAATTTCGGCAAAGGGATCTGGTCGTCCTTTTGGTATCAGACCCGGTTGTAAATCGCCATTAGTAGATTGAATGATGCCACCATTACTTAAAGCCACAGGTCGGACAGCACCAGAAGGCACTACAGGATTTGGAAAAGTGGGATTTGTTGGTGGTTTCTGGGCTTCAACTTGGGGAGTAGGCACAGGGCTGGGAGTATTAGTAGCTTGTGGTGTGTCTCCTGAACTACATCCAGCGATCGCCAACATGAAAATAGCTGTAGCTGTAATTTGTGATTTTATACCCATTAGCCGTTCTCGAAAGCTATAGGAAGGTTTACTTGAGGAAATTAGCACGCCCGAAATTGGTATTAAAGGCGAAGACTGTTTCCTTTATAGCCTACATTTTTACACTTTTAGGGTTGTTTTTAACACTGTCAGTCCCGCATAACTACAGTTTGAGCCTGTTGATCGGAAATTAAAGAGTTTGAATGCCCGAATGTATCCTTTACCGAACCAGTACCCACAACCCTCTTCACTATCTGAAGCTGGCGCGAAAAAGCTTAAATTTGATTGAAATTTTGATTTGAATTTTGATTTGTTAATCTTCTGCTGCACCCATCAGATTTTTCAATAAATCCAGCCCTTTTTTGACTCTACGAGACACAGTAACCACGCTAATACCTAAATGCTCTGCCACTTGCTTCTGTGTCAAATCCTGCAAAAATACGCACTCTAAAACTTCGCGGGTGCGGTTCTCTAGCTGGACTAATGCTTGTTGCAGACGCATTTGGTCTTCTTGGGCTAGTTGAAAGCTGCGGTAATGAGGATCAGGAACCAATTCACCCAAAGAAGTAGCCCCTTCTTCACCGTCTTGTATTGGTACATCCAAACTTAGAGGAGAGCGATTGACCCATGCTAATTTAATCTCTTGCCATTCACTCAGAGAAATTTCTAGTGCTGCGGCTATTTCTGAATCAGTTGGTTGGCGGTTATATTTTTCGCGTAAAGAACGGGAAACTCCAATCGCTTGCTGTTGTAGTGCCAACCACCGTCGGGGTATTCGCATAGTCACACCCTTATCTCTCAAATAGTGTTGAATTTCCCCGCGAATATATGGCATTGCATAAGAACTAAAGGCGTGTCCTTTAGAAAGTTCAAATCTTTCAATAGCCCTGATTAAACCTAAGCAGCCTACCTGGAGCAAATCGTCATAGCTTTCATGGCATTGATTGATCCAGTAGTGAGCTTCTTTTCTCACTAGTCCAAAATTTAGTTTCACCAGTTGATTGCGAAGCCGTTCTGAGGGATTTTGCTCATACTCTCGCAATAACTGCGAAATCTCATGTTTTAGTTCGTTTGTGGCGGTAGTATGCATGGCACATTGGGTATTAAGCAAATAATTGAGTTGAGTAGTCTCTTTTAAATCTCGCTCTGATGCCCGGTACGAGGGAATCTATGGCACGATAACCAGATCCATACCGTTTGTGCAGAACCCACAGAACCCGATAACAGAGAGAAGTTTTTGCTAAAAAGCATTTCATCCGTAGGTTCAGAGTCCACCGTGATTTTTAGCGAAATTTATGTTTGTTTTTTATCAAACTGAGTCTGGTATGCTTTGTAGCTTATAAAATAATTACCATAGAATCAAAATATACAATTACTTCTCCAATGTCAAACGGAGATCGTACTTAATTTAACAAATCCAATATGAGATTTACTTATAAGTATCCGGTGAGAATATTCTGGATTGTTTGAGATTTGTAAAAGTTTCCCTTAGTGATAATGCGTATTTAACATGTTTAGATTCATAGAATCTTGAAATAAAAATGTAATTTGCGTCTATTCACTGAAACAATAAAAAAGCTTGGCATCAGAGCAGGTGTTTCCAACCTCCTTAAAAAAACCAGATGCCCCCTTCAAAAAGAGAGCATCTGGTTCAACTAATACATTTACGTCGGTAGGACAATACCGCAAAAACCGATATCCCGCAGGATCGAACTCTTATCAACAAGAAGATTTAGACGCGATTACCTTCAACCCGACCGTAGAATAAACCGCGAATCTTAACTTCTTTAGGTTCACCAGCACCTAAATCTGTATCAGATGGCTGTTCACTCTCGAACGTACCAGCTATTTCACCACTAGCGCTATCTACTTTAGCTACTCGTAAAGAAATTTTGCCGCTCAGGATTTCTGCACGTTTGACATTAGTGCGAGTTAAATCTTCATCATCTGCTTGAGCAGGCAGAGCTACCGCATTATCGTAACCAGAAACCACACCACGACCTTTAGGATCTAGGAAAGCAGCACCACGATAGGAAGGAACTTTAAAAGAGCCTTCAAAGTCCGTAGAGGTGTTGATACTGGTTGAATTAGGTTGTGTTTGAGCAACCAAATTTTTGATGGTAAACAGGAAGGGAACTAGTTCACCACCAGGAAGTTTAACAGTGATGGCTTGGAAATCCAGACCGTCTGCTTCTACAAAGGTCAAGCTATTGTCGGAATTGATTTTTAGGTTGCCTTGTACTTGGTCAATGGTAGATGTGTACCTAGTCAATAAGCGACCGGGAACGAATTCTGCCTCTAGGCGTTTGTTAGCAGGTTCTTCTTTGACAAAGAAATTGGTTGGTTCTAAGCAAAGTTCTTTGATGGAGTAGGACTGGCTGGAATCAAGCGCAATGGAACCACGGCTTGTTTCCGTCAGTTGAGGACACTTGTTAGCCAAGCCAGTACCTCGAATTTGTTCGTAGGTAAGTAGATCTTTACCACTCGAAGCAGGAGCATCACTACAAGCAGTGATTAGCCCTAAACATAAAGCCAAGAAAGCCACAATTAAAGCGCGATACCTCATGGTCAACCTCAATGTCAAAAATTAATATCTAAAGTTGTCTACAAAAAGAATACAGGAGTATGGCTAACGCTACGCTATCAGGAGTTCAGGAGTGCCGCTGCGCGGCAGCAAGCTACATGATTCTTTTAAATTTCTGGATAACCTGAAGTTCTTTGTAGCGATAGGATTCTGGGGTTCCCATGGCCGACGCTCAAGAAATACAGCGGACTGAAGCGCCTACTTTTACGAGCATCAGGCTAGTTTTGCTTTTACTTGTGGCAAAAGCAGTGTTACCCAAGTTTTTGTAATATGTATGTATTATTAATACATACAGCTTGTCCTATTGTTTGGATGGGGGAAATCAGCCAGATCATACGATTTTTTAAACTCAAAATCAAAGCTCTCCAGTGGGAAATAAGAACTTATTGATTTCATTTAGCGCCACTAAAGGTTGTCTGACACTTCCCTCCTCTGTTTTAGAAGCGATCGCAATTCCCTGAGCCGCAGGCATGGTAATTACCTTTCTCATCTAGATTGGGCTTTAGCTTAATCTGAATCAAGCGCTTGACAAAGCAATGTCTAACGCTGACAAGCAGAGCTAAAAACCTCTAGAAACAATTAAAAATCTAAAATCTTCGGTAAATTTGAGTTTACCTTGTATGCACGGAGAGATTTACATGAATAATGATAAAAATTCTGAATTAGAAAAAATTTCTGATCAGCTACAAGTAATTGCTACAGCGGTAGAGGATGCTGCACAAACCTGTCAAGGCGATGTCATAGCTCTGTTGGCTTTGCTGCGACAGTTAGAGAAATTACATAGAGAGATTCGTGATGGAATTTTTCAAGATAGTCTACCTGATAACCGTCAGAGACTCTACTCTCTGCTCAAAGATATTCAGGCTGAGGGTGGTTGGCCTTATATAGAACGGATGCAACTAAAAGCCTTTTTAGTGAATTTGCCAGCAGCAGCTAGTCCAGAAAATACTGCGCCCAAAAGCACTTATGATGTTTTCCTCAGTGAGGACTCCTTGGAATGGTAATATAGGCAGCAATTTTGAGTTTTAAATTCCTAAATTTATAACTCTGCAATCAACTCTCAAGTTAGTACTTGAGGTTGATACCATTTTCTTGACATAGTTATCTTTTATAGTTCTTTTCTAGTGGGCTGAAGATGATCACCTAAGCCTGACATATCCTCAAGGGTTTTTAGGCATCTTTCTGATAAATTAATTGATCACAAGAGCGTAACTAATGAATTAGACTGAAACCAAAAAGGGGTTGGAATGGCTGGTATACTCTCAGTTTCCCGTAAGGATTTAGCCCAGCGTCGTAAGAAATTACGTCAGCAACGGCAAATAAAAATTATTCAGGCTATTTGGCGAACCTTCGCCGTGTGTGGACTGGCAGGTGGATTGCTATGGGCAACAATCCAACCAATGTGGATGCTAAAGGCTCCTGCACAAATAGTGATGAGATCAGGTAACCAATTATTGTCAGAGCGAACGATTCGCTCAATGTTGGTGTTATCCTATCCTCAGTCTCTGTGGCGAATACAACCAAATGCGATCGCAGAATCTTTGAAGCAACAACCAACTATTGCCCAAGCCACTGTCAGTCGGCGTTTGTTTCCTCCTGGGTTAATTATCGAAATTCAAGAACGAGTACCAGTAGCAATAGCACAAACGAGCAAACAGCAAAAAACGATTGATTGTAGCAGTAACCCTCCATCCTCAGAACAGCCACGGAACTGTCCACTAAATAGCAATACTGCCAACAAACAGGGTAAATTGGGCTTAATAGATGCTAATGGGGTTTGGATGCCCTTAGAAAAATACACTTCACTTAATCCCACCGGAAAACTACCTAGTCTCAAAGTTATTGGCTCACTGCAACAATATCGCCCCTACTGGACTCAACTGTATCAAGCTCTCAGCCAAAGTTCTGTCAAAGTCACGGAAATTGATTACCAAGATCCCACTAATTTGATTTTGAAAACAGAACTAGGAAATGTTCATCTCGGCGTACCTAGTAACCAGTTACCCGAACAAATCAAGGTACTTGTCCAAATGCGCCATTTACCTAAAAAATTTAGTCCTGGTCAAATCGAGTATATTGATCTCAAAAATCCCGATTTTCCATCAGTACAAGTGAACCAAAAAACCAATATTAAGTCTCCAGACCCCTAAGAACATTTGATCTGTTTGATTCAGCAAGCCTTGGTAAATAAACAACTTTTCTAGTGATTAAGATATTAGTCAATAATACTGTTTTCGCCACCAAAACGAAAATTGGCATTAAGTTTTATTAAAATGACAGGATAAATTATAGAAACTCGTTTGAGATTAACAGATACTCAATTGTTAGCTTAACATCGGGATTCTCGAAATTAAAAGCGGTAAGGGGGAAATACCGCCCTAACTTTTTATGTGTTGCTCCTGTGACATGATTAGTTCAGATTTTTCTGCGCGGTAACTTCTCTTGAGTAGCAGAGTGTATCTGGTTATGCTGGTTTATTAATGCTACTGATGAAGCAAGCAATGTTTGTGTCTAAAGTTGCGACTATCTCTGATTGTAAAATCTATTGATCATGTGATCAACGCAGAGAAAATTGTTTGTGAACCATATTTACAAGTTTTATGGTCTGGTGAGAATTTGGAGTGTGGAGTTGCTTTTACTCTGCTAAGGTGTATAAGAACTACTTTAAACTCTCTAGGGGAATCAACTCCAAAAATTAAGCAGAGTGACTTTTGAACGGATTTTACTCAATAAATCGTTTAAAATCATACAATAGTTTAGAGTATTTTTTAAGAAAAAACACGCAAATTATCCAAGTAAGTTGTAGGAATGCTCACAAAATAAAACTTTTAGCAGAAATAGGGGAAGGATATTGGACATACCACACGCATACCAGGACAGATCAGCAATATATCATTGAAAATAGTAATGTCTAGATCAAGTTATATAGACCAATTGTCAAACAACGTAAGTATACTTCTCTAAAATTTAGTGGTGCGATAGCCTATGTTTAAAGCTTATCCTATAGCTAAATTATCGCACGTCCACTCCGGTTAGGTTTGTTCGTGTGGAGAAAAATAAAAAACACTGCCACAATCTAGGGCATGGTCAAACTATAGTTGACTCTTAGGTGAATAACACCGGAAAAAGTCGTTTATCTACCTTTCAAAAATCCAATGACACTCGATAATAACCAAGAGCTTACCTATAAAAATTCGCAATCTGTCGGACAGCCAGGTTTCTCTCTAGCAGTTAACGCCAGCAATCCTTTTAATAGTTCTGGGTTGAACTACGGACAAAATCACGATAGTAAGAAAATTACTGAAAATAGCCGCATTGGTGAAATTGTTCCCGGACGAGTCGCCAACATTAAAGTGATTGGTGTCGGTGGTGGCGGTGGCAATGCTGTTAACCGCATGATAGAGTCTGATGTCTCAGGGGTGGAATTTTGGTCAATTAACACCGATGCTCAAGCTCTTACCTTAGCTGGCGCTCCTAGTCGGTTGCAAATCGGACAGAAACTGACAAGGGGTTTAGGTGCAGGGGGTAATCCTGCTATTGGTCAAAAGGCAGCAGAGGAATCTCGTGATGAGATTGCTACGGCTTTAGAAGGTGCAGACCTAGTGTTTATCACCGCTGGTATGGGCGGCGGAACTGGTACGGGTGCAGCGCCAATTGTGGCAGAAGTGGCTAAAGAAATGGGCGCTCTTACTGTCGGTGTAGTGACACGTCCATTTGTGTTCGAGGGACGGCGACGCACCAGCCAAGCCGAGCAAGGCATTGAAGGATTGAAAAGTCGGGTAGATACCTTGATAATTATCCCCAATAATAAGCTGTTGGAGGTTATTCCCGAACAAACGCCTGTACAAGAAGCTTTTCGCTATGCTGATGATGTGTTGCGTCAAGGGGTGCAAGGTATTTCTGATATCATTACGATTCCTGGGTTAGTCAACGTTGACTTTGCTGATGTGCGAGCAGTTATGGCAGATGCAGGATCAGCATTGATGGGCATTGGTGTGAGTTCTGGCAAATCTAGAGCTAGAGAAGCTGCGATCGCCGCAATTTCTTCACCTTTGTTAGAATGTTCTATTGAAGGAGCTAGAGGAGTTGTCTTCAACATCACTGGTGGCAGCGACCTCACCCTGCATGAAGTGAATGCGGCGGCTGAAACCATCTATGAAGTAGTTGATCCCAACGCTAATATTATTTTTGGTGCAGTAATTGATGACAGACTGCAAGGAGAAGTCAGAATTACTGTCATTGCTACTGGGTTTACAGGCGAAATCCAAGTTGCACCACAACAAAATGTAGCTAATGCAAGAATAGTAACTCCAACCAATACTAGAAAACCTACACCACAACCAACTGTTAATCAACCCAACCCAATTCCTGAGCCTAAAGAGAAACCTTCATTAGATATTCCTGATTTTCTCCAACGACGACGCACACCACCCAAAAATTAAGTGATTGTGGATTTGAGATTTTAGATTAAATTTGCAGTCTCAGTTGCGGCTGAGTGCTGTATACAATTTGCTAGTTTTAGGGTTTATTTCACAAGGTAGGGGTCAGCAATGTAGTTGCTACCCCAAAATTCTATTTGAGTTGTTTTCTGTTTAACGGAAGTTGCTAGTTAGGGCAAAGAAAGGTGACTGGTACGTGGTTTACCAATTACCAATTACCTTTTTCCCTGGCTCAACTAGAAACTGCATAATTGGGGCTGTTTAGCTTCTGCTCAACCCATTCAATAACCTGATGACCAAGATAAGTTCCATCTAAACGGTCAATCTCACGAATTCCCGTTGGACTGGTAACGTTTACTTCCGTCAGGTAGCCACCAATCACATCAATACCGACAAAAATTAAACCGTCTTGACGGAGTTTTTCGGCTAACAAGGCGCAAATTTTCTGCTCTGATGGGGTAATTTGGGTTTGAGCCACAGTACCGCCTGTAGCCATATTATTGCGAAAATCACTGCCATTGGAAAGGCGATTGAGCGCCCCAATAGGTTCACCGTTTAGCAAAATAATCCGCTTGTCTCCCTCTTTAGCTGCTGGTAAATAGTTTTGTACCATCACAGGTACTCGACCTTGGATGGTACTGAGTTCGACGATAGAATTGAAATTGCGATCGCCTGATTGTAAAAATAAAATCCCCTCCCCTGCTTTGTTACCTAGTGGTTTGAGAACAGTTGCTCCCTTGGCTTCCACAAAGGAGCGGATAACTTCCTTGTCAGCACTGACAATCGTTTCAGGAATGCATTCGGTGAACTGAAGGGCATACATTTTCTCATTTGCACTTCTGATACCACTAGGACTGTTAATTACCAAAGTTTTATTTGGGTCAACATAATCCAAAATGTAAGTAGCATAGAGGTAGGAATCGTTGACAGGTGGATCTGTCCGCATAAATACAGCGTCCATTGATTCTAAGGGAGTTAAGACGCTAGGACTTAACTTATACCAAGGAGTTGCTGCTATCCAACGTCCCTCTAGCAACTTCACTGGTACAAGTTCTACCTGCTGTAACGCAGCCCAAGCTTTGCTATCCACAACATTCAGTAGGTTAGCTTGAGTTATCCAAACTTCATGACCTAGAATTTGCGCGGCTTCCATGAGAGCAACACTTGTGTCATGGCATGGATCAAGCTGATGGATGGGATCTATAATAAAAGCCAGTTTCACCCTCTTTACCTCAATCACCAAGAATGTAATGGGTCAATTTAGATGATCTCACTGATTGACGTAGAAGCTAAACTTCTTGTCCCTGAGATTACTTCTGTGGATTTGCTTTAAATGCTATCAGCAGCGAGCAGTTCATCTAACTTGCCTTGACGGTCTAAAGCGTGAATATCGTCACAACCACCAATATGATTATCATTGATAAAAATTTGCGGTAGAGAGCGTCTACCATTTGCCCTTTGAGCCATTTTATCCCGTGCGTTTTCATCTCCATCGATGCTGTATTCGATGAAATCAACTTCCTTGTTCTTCAGCAAGCTTTTAGCACCTATGCAAAATGGGCAGGTAGCCCAAGTGTAAATTTCTACTTTTGCAGCCATAATATTTTTAACTTAGATCAAAATACTGTTCAATTTTAGCTTAAACAGCAAGGAACCTGTCACTTAGCAGTTCGCGGTAGCGTTCTGTAGGAAAGGAAGCTGATGAAAAGTTGGCACTTTAAAGCTAAAGTTAGCAAAATTTATTTAGAACTGGGTAGTGTGTATCCGCGTAGTGTCCCTGACACCAGTCAGCCAATTCATGTTAGGTATAAAATATTTATGCCTTTACACCAAATTCACTGTAATTATCTGGAAGATGAAGATAGTATGAATTAAACCGTAACCCAATTTACATTCTTACTTTAGTCCTTGTACTCTTGATATATAGAAACACCTAAAAAAAATTTACACTTAGGGATTTACATTTATGAAATTAGTATCCATTGCTACACTACTTGCAGCCGTTACTGGAGTCACCCTCACTTCTTCTTTGATTGCACCAAACTCGGCTCAAGCTTTCAGTCTTTCTTTTGATGCCAATAGTCAATCTTCTAACACCCCTGCAACTGGCTCATCTGCTTTAGTGAACTTCACTTTTTCTCAGTCTGGTAGTGATGTTCTGTTGAATTTGAACCTGAAAAACACAACTGGTACTATCCCAGCTTTTGGTTCTGGGGCTACTCAGTCAACTTTAGTTGGTTTTGGTTTTGATTTGATTGATGGCGTAAAATCCTTTACTTACGCTCCTCAATCAAGTTCATTTACCAAGCTTTACGGTAATTCATCTTTGAATGCAAGTGTTTCAGGTGATGCTTCTTTACAACCCTTTGGCACTTTTGATGTAGGTATTCGCTCTTCAGGTAACGGAAACTTCAGTGGTGGTAATCCACAAACAGGTTTAACAGCAGGAAACTTTAGTAACGTTAGCTTTTTGCTAAAAGGCACTAACTTAATTGCAGCTAATGTTGAAAACTCATTCTTGACAGGATTTCAGAATGGTTCACTATCAGCTGCAACTCGTTTCCAACAAGTTGGTGGTGGTACTGGGTACAATGGTTCTACTAGTGACAAATTAAGGATGGCTCCGCTCTACACTCCTCCTGCACCTCCTGCTGCTAAAGTTCCCGAACCAGCCTCTTTGGTAGGTTTAGGTTTAGTAGCTAGTGGCATGGTAATGGCTCGTCGTCGTCGCACCTTGGCTAACTAACTAGGACTTGCTGAAAAAGTCTTTTGGTTAGGGCTAGGAGTCAGGAGTCAGGAGTCAGGAGTCAGGAGGAAGAATTAGAAGAAGAGAAGAATAGTCTTGAATCTGGTCAAGTAATAGGTTTTTGGTAGTTCCAACGCTTATTCCTTGCACCTGATTCACCTTTTTAACCTTCAAACTCTTGATATATCTAAGTTTTAGATTTATTCAGCAAGCCCTAACTACCCCAAAACATTTCAAATATTACACGCAAGGCTAAAACTTTTAAGTCGTTACAGGGTGATACCTGTTGCGGCTTTTTATTTTTATCTTCTTTACGTCAATCATCTCAAATAAATTCCGTACTCTTTGGGAATACGGAATTTAATGATCATAGCTTCATCTAAATTATGAGTATTTACCCATCATCAACAGCATATTCAATCAACTGGGACAAACGATAGCGTAGGGTTTCTAAACCTAAACGCTGACTAGCGGAGATAAATATCGCTAGGGGAAACTCTTCTTTAGCTAAAGCTAGTGTCTCGCTACTAACTTGGTCAATTTTGTTAAAAGCAACCAAGGCAGGACCAGGAGTTATGGGCATTTGGGCGAGAATATCCCTAACTGAGCGAATATGACTCAACCAAGCAGGATGGGACAAATCTACCAAATGTAGTAGGGCATCAGCTTCTGTGACTTCCTCCAAAGTGGCGCGGAAGGCATCCATTAAAGAGGGGGGTAACTCATGAATGAACCCTACAGTATCTGTTATTAAGGTTTCCTGAGGTTCATTGGTATCTGCGTGGGGAATGACCAAGCGACGTGTGGTGGGGTCGAGTGTGGCAAAAAGTTGGTCGGCTGTGTAAACTTCAGCGTTAGTGAGGGCGTTGAGTAAGGTAGACTTACCCGCGTTGGTATAACCCACTAAGGCTACCGAAGGAACTTCACGATGTTGTCTTCGTTGACGTAAGCGTGAGCGATGAGCTTGCAACTGGTTGACTTCATGTTGTAATCGGGAAATTCGCTGCTGAATTGCTCGGCGTTCAGTTTCCAGTTTTGTTTCACCAGGTCCACGAGTCCCAATACCGCCCCCTAGTCGGGACATGGTACGACCTCGACCTGTGAGTCGTGGCATCATATATTCTAGCTGTGCTAGTTCGACTTGTAATTTCCCAGCACCTGATTGGGCGCGTTGAGCAAAGATATCTAATATAACTTCTGTACGGTCAACTACTCTGACCCCAATTTGTGCTTCTAGGTTGCGGACTTGAGCGGGTGAAAGGTCACGGTCAAAGACGACAAGATTGGCTCCCAAGGTTTGGGCGGTGAGGGCGACTTCTTGAACTTTACCTTCACCAATGACGGTTTGGGGATGAATACGCGATCGCTTTTGTTGGAGTATCTGCAATACATCTCCCCCAGCTGTATCCACTAACCGCACCAATTCCGCTATGGTGTCTTGGAATTGTTGAGGAGTGGTGCTATCAGTTATTACCCCGACGATGACCACACGATCATGGTCAGCGCCTACTTCTTGAGCAATATATTCCCGCCGGAATTCTTCTTCTAGACTTTCCACTAAGTCCAGAAAATCCTGTTCGGCGATCGCATCTAAACTCTGAGGTGGCGACACGCTGGAATATAAGGTTGCGTCTGGGGTAGTAATTCCTGAAGACTGAGTTAAAACTAGCTGTTTGCTGTTATTGGCTACTAAATGTGCCAAATAAGCTTCTTTGACGTAACCAGTCGCACCACCACCTCGCTTTGTAAATCCTGTATTTGTAATGTTTAATACTACCAAAGCATCTAACCGTTGTAGAGCCATCGCTGTCAGCGCTGCCTCATTTGGTGGTTCTGGCTTGAGATGGGTAGCTATACAACGAATACCACTCAGACGTTCTGCACCGTAACGGGGTAGTTCTAGGGGTGGAATTTGAGTTTGACGTGGACTGCCTACCCCCACCCGAATCACTTGTCCGCGACGATTGAGGTAGGCACATACAGGCTGATTTAGTTCTGTGCTAATTGCGGCCAGACGCTGGGCAAACTCCGATGTTGTGATGAGATTGCCAGATATGCGCTGGTGGTACAGCCGCTGTAGTTGTTTCAGCTGGCTGGACTTTAAACCTTGGAGATTACCGAAGATGGTCTCTATAGACGTTTATGACCAGTTCACTGGCCCCCCCGAATAGTTCTATTGTCTATTTTACAACAGCGAGTGAGTTGCAAGGTCTATCTTTTGGGGAATGCCTAGCGGTAGATATGGGCTGGCTGGTCATTTGAGGGTGTGTATTGTCTTTAGAAAGACTGGAAATTTTTAGCAACTATGCGATCGCCTGCTACCTTCGTCAGAGTATCACTACTTCTACTTGACAATGGAAAATTATCGTTTTGGTAACAGACCAAGATTTCCGCCAATGAGTTTGTCTAACCAACGATCAGGTAGTGCTAAAGGAAGAATCCAATTAGGAAATGGATTGGGAACAATTGCATAGCGTGTTTTCGGGTTTTTAGTCTCAAATACCTTCCTGATAAATTGTCCAACCAATTCAGGAGAATGCCCTGCTTTAGCAATACCAGTAAAATATTGTTGGAACGCCTGTAGAGGTTTAGCATATTCCGTTTCTGTATATCTACTGCGATCTTGAATGGATTCCTTATCCCAAATCGCCGTCTTGACAGCACCGGGTCCGATAATAATCACATCAATACCGTGGGGTTGTAATTCTCGCCGTAAGCTGTGAGATATACCTTCAAATGCGTGTTTACTGCCCGCATAAGCACCAATAAAAGGAGAGGCAATCTTTCCACCAACAGAACTGATATTAATGATTTTGGCAGGATTTGACGTTGCTGATTTTCTGGCTGTAAGTAAGGGTAAAAATGTCTGAATTACGGCAATTTGAGCAATTAAATTCACTTCAAACTGCCAGCGAATTTCATCTAATGGCTGATAAATTAACGGACCACTGGTAGCAATTCCCGCATTGTTGATCAGCCCAGCCAAGCCCTCTCCCTGTACCATTGATGCTACCTGTTGACCCACTTGGTGTAAGGAACTTGAGTCAGTCACATCAAACAGTAGCGGAATAAAACCAGAACCGATTTCAGCTTTTAAGCGTTTAGCATCGGTTTCTGTACGAACGCTACCAAAGACCTGATAACCCTGACGAGCAAATTCCTTTGCTGCCCCATATCCAATACCAGAGGAGACTCCTGTAATTAAAATATTGTTCATATGTACTGATGGGTGAAACTACTAATTAAGTCAATGCCACTGTAAACTATGGACTATACTCCAAAGTCAAGGGGTGACGATGCTCATTAGTGAACTAGCAAAAAAATCGGGTCTGACTGTTGATACGATTCGTTTTTATGAGAAGAAAGGTTTGATTGACTCTGAGCTAATTAGCCGTAGAAGCAATAACTACAGAGACTATTCCGAGATCAGTATGGAAAGGTTGATATTGATTCAACAAGCTAAACGTCTGGGATTTACTCTCACAGAGATTCAGGTATGGATTAAAGATGTTGAGAGCGATCGCCTGACTGTCGATCAAAAACAAAATATTCTGGGACGCAAGCTTGAACAGATTGATGAACGAATAGAAGAATTAAGGAAGATGAAGGTTTATCTCTCGGACAAACTAGATCATTTATCAGGACTTATACAAAAAACACCGATAACATAGCATCCAATATAAGTAGGTGAACGTAAATAATTGTCTTTGGGACAAGGCAGGGGCGCAGGGCGCAGGGGGAAAGAGTTTGAGCTTTCTTTACTTTTCTTCACATACCTTTAAATTTTTCTGTTCACCTACTTATCTTTGGAATTCATTTTCAGGCGATATTTCTTCACTCCCTCCCCCAACTCCTCACTCAACCAACTCGCAAACTGGGGATA
Source organism: Anabaena catenula FACHB-362 (assembly GCF_014698735.1). GTDB lineage: Bacteria > Cyanobacteriota > Cyanobacteriia > Cyanobacteriales > Nostocaceae > Anabaena > Anabaena variabilis_A. Next base: position 1,684 of record NZ_JACJTQ010000009.1, on the reverse strand, counting down.
TACTGGCAACCTTGGTACTAACTCCCATCCCCCAAGCTGTAAAATTTCTCTTAATGTCTGTTCTTGCAAATGAGGATAATCAGGATTCACCTCATCTTTGGGGCTAATTCCTCCTAAATCTCTCGCACCCGCAGCTATACAAGCAAGTAACCATTCTTCATCTTGAATTAAATTGGGCGGGATTTGAATTGTAATATCTATTGGTAAAATCTGCCTTGCTTTGGCGATGACGAACGGTAGTTGATGAGGGTCAAAAGACGGTGCATCAAAGGTTTGCTGACTTCCCGGACTGTGCGGTTGCAGTATTACTTCTTGTATATTCTGGTAGCGTTGATGCAAATCTGAGATAGCAGCTAAAGTTTCCCACCAATCATTTTCAGTTTCGCCTATTCCCAAAAGCAGTCCGGTAGTAAAAGGAATTTGCAACTCTCCTGCCCATTTCAATTGTTGCAACCTGACTTCTGGTATTTTACTAGGCGCGTGGCGATGGACTGTATCTAGTAATTGTGGTGTTAACTGTTCTAACATCAACCCCATCGACACATTTACATTTTTCAGCTTTCGCATTTCCTCAAAGTTGAGGGGACCGACGTTGGTATGTGGTAAAAATCCCATCTTTAGTGCTAATGCACACAAATCATAAATTCGCTCTAACCATGCCTCACGCTTTGAGGAATGGGGATGAACTTCACCACTGAGGATGAGGATTTCACAGACATTCTGACTTTGCAGTTGTTGCAAAATGCCTTTAGCTTCTGCAAGAGTCAGCCAAGGACTTTGACCCGGATCTGTGCGGAAATTGCAGTAGGAACAGCGGTTAAAGCATTCATAAGTCGGGACGATGGTGTAAGCAGGGCTATATGTAACAATATTTTGACTAAATGAGGACATATATAAGTAACGGATTTTTCATGGGGAGTGTTATGCCAAAAGCTAACGTACCAATGGTTTTCACTTCGAGTGTTTAATGTGTCTGGTGGCTTACTTTCTGGGCTTTAGCGTAGCCATGCAAGGACTTTACCCACCCTACAAGAAAATTATTATAGAAATTGTTACAAAAGAATTAACGCCTAAAACCCTTGCTGTGTCTGCTTTATCATTCTATTTTTCAAATTTATTAAAAAATATTACGAAAACCTCTTTACAAATCTCAATAAACGTCCTAATATAAATTCATGAGGTAGAAACACCTACCAAAACATACATACCCAAAACGCAATTATAAACACATGACCACAGCCATTCAACAGCGCCAAAGCGCTAACGTCTGGGATAGATTCTGCGAATGGATCACCAGCACCGAAAATCGCATCTACATCGGTTGGTTCGGAGTCTTGATGATTCCCACCCTTCTCTCTGCGATCGCTTGCTTCGTCATCGCCTTCATCGCCGCTCCCCCCGTAGACATCGACGGAATCCGTGAGCCAGTAGCAGGTTCTCTACTTTACGGAAACAACATCATCTCTGGTGCAGTTGTTCCTTCCTCCAACGCAATTGGTTTACACTTCTACCCCATTTGGGAAGCAGCTTCCTTAGATGAGTGGTTGTACAACGGTGGTCCTTACCAATTGGTAGTATTCCACTTCTTAATCGGTGTAGCTTGCTACCTCGGTCGTGAATGGGAACTTTCTTACCGCTTAGGTATGCGTCCTTGGATCTGTGTTGCTTTCTCCGCTCCTGTAGC
>NZ_JACJTQ010000089.1 GCF_014698735.1 Anabaena catenula FACHB-362 | reverse complement strand
TTTCATTAGATAGGTCTTATTGACAATAACTGACCTATTTTTTTTTACCATAAATCGTTGCATTCTTTACACCGTCTTGTTCTCAGCCTTGTTTGTCGCCCCGTCAGCTAAAATATAATGATATTGCATATAAGTTACATTTATCCCAATAAGGTCACCTGCGATCGCTCCTAACATATCGGCATCTTTCTTTTCAAGGATAGCAGATTGCAGGTAAATGAAGTACAAAATTTTCATCAAAAATCAAGTATCAAGCAGCTTTTATATCATGTCCGGCAAATTTGTTATAATTCCCGTGTTTGTGCAAATATGCTGTGTAACCACGAGAGATTACCAGCATTTGTTGATAAATAAGCTCAAAATGGGAGTAACGCTTATTCCCATTTTATTGATAGATGGGAATTTGAATTACAAACTTTGCACCTTTACCGGGAGTTGAGTAACATTGTAGTTTACCACCATGTCTTTCGCTGATGATTTGATAACTGATAGACATTCCTAAACCCGTTCCTTTACCCACAGGTTTGGTGGTGAAGAATGGATTAAACATCTGTTTTTTAACTTGCTCAGTCATTCCTATCCCGTTGTCAGCGATCGCAATTTCTATCCACTGAGAATCAACTATCTTAGTCCACACCTGAATCCGTCCAGGATTTGCTTGAATTTCTGGTAATTTTAGTTGATAATTTCGTTGTTCTATAGCATCAATAGCATTAACTAAAATATTCATAAATACCTGATTAAGTTCTCCAGCGTAGCATTTTACTAAAGGTAAGTCACCATAGTTTGTAATAACTTCAATTTCCTGGAGACTATGCTTTAAAAGCATTAATGTGCTATTAATGCCTTCGTGAATATCCACTTTTTTAAACTTGGCTTCATCCATGCGAGAGAAAGTTCGCAGAGATAAAACAATTTGGCGAATCCGCTGAGTACCAACATTCATAGAATTAAGAGTTTTTGGTAAATCTTCTTTGATAGATTCCAAATCAATCTTATTGATAAATTTCTGAATTTCTGGGTGATGACCAAAATCGTATTCTTGATATAATTCAATTAATTGAAAAAGGTTTTGAATATATTCGTGGAGAGGATTGATATTACCGTGAATAAAATTTACAGGGTTGTTGATTTCGTGAGCTATTCCTGCTACTAATTGTCCCAGACTTGACATTTTTTCTGAATGAATCATCTGGGATTGGGTACGTTTAAGTTCTTGAAGGGTTTGTTCTAAATCTTGCGCTTGTTGACGTAGTTGTCTCTCCATAAGTTTGCGATCATTAATATCTCTCGCTACTATAACCACACTATCTTCTCCCATAGCTGCAATACTAGCTTCAAACCAAACTTCCTGATCACTAATGGGTAAGCTATATTCTATTTTTACAGTTTTCTTGGTAGTAAGTGTCTGTTTCATGTGGTGCAGAAAATAATCAGCAAAAGCTGGAGGGAAAACTTCTTGTACAGTCTTACCCAATATTTCCGCAGGAGGTTTATATAGTGAGGGAGCGCTACTAGGAGCAACTTTTAAATATTTGCCCTCAGCACTTACAACCAGAATTACATCCTCAATAGCATTAAACAGTGCTAGTAGTTCGGTTTGAGAATCTTTTAGAGCTTCTTCTGTTGTCTGGTGCTTGTTAATGTCTCCTGCTTCTGAATTCATGATTTTGGTTTTCCGTTGAATTGTCCAAAGCCGCACACTTAAATGGCACGCTCGTTAAGCGTACATCATTGTACTGGCTTTGGGGTGTAGGATATATGGAATTAAGAAGAAAAAAGTGCTTTTTTACCCCAAAAATTGTGATCCTTGTTCAATCAGGGAAGGCTAAACCAGTACGCGGATCTCTGATATATAATCCTAGTGTGAGCGATCGCATGACTTCATCCCAAACAGGTATTAATTGCTCTGCTTGATCTGCCCAGTAATCAAAGGTAATTAAACACTGAATATTTGAGCCTAAACCAACACAAGTCCGTGAAAAGGCTTCCCGTGGTTCTGCTTGGGTATCAATAAACTTAATCTCACACCACATAATTCGGGCAGTTTGCCGCTTAACTGTAATCACTTCTCCTCTTTCAATGACATCACGACTGTCATTTTCCATCACTTTCTTCAAAGTGGATTTGAGGGGAAACAGAGTCCAGTCGTTTGATGGTAGGTGATTATAAGACACTTCTAAACAACAATCATCCTTGGGAGGTTTTTTATCCATAAACTTAAACGATTTTTCTTTTGGCTCAAACACCCAACTTTGGGGAACATTGAAGCGAACAGCCCCCCTCCCGGCTACAAAAATCTTATAACCATCAGGCCCTTCCCAGTGATGATCCGGTTTTAAGTCTAGGGTTTCTTTAATCCACTGGAGATTGCTTTTCTTACGCTTTGCCATAATTAAAATAAGCTCCTAAATTTTAATTTACAGTTCCATTTATTGGTGATAATTTACAGAATTTGCAAAATTTGCTTTTATTCTTCGGCTTCAAATCCAACACCTTCATATAGTAGTTCAATCGGAAACTCAAATTCAATACTTGAGAAGGTGATGATGTCTTCAGTACTATAGGGATAGTAAAGCCACATTCTTCCTTCTCCCCGATCGCACCTATAAAATTTTACTACGCGTACTCATCAACAATGTTATAAATTCCTTGGGCTAATGCAGGATCAAAGGTTAATTGTAAAATTCCTAATTCGATATTTTTCATAATTACGCTGTCTACACCTTTAGCTTTAAATCGAAACATTTCTGTCTCTGTGTTCACATCAATTTTGAAGTTATAGCCATCTACTCGCACAGAGACGATATCTTCTAGAGGAATTTTATAGGTAAACACTATAAGATACTTCAAGCGGCTGGATGTGTTGATGATTTCGACGATTTTGCTTTTGTCAGTAAAGGATATGTCTGCCATGATTTTGATGAAAATGCGATCGCTTACAGTGTAGCACTTAATTGTAATATTGTTGCAATATATACGGAGATTGACTATCATTTACTAGTATTAGGCGATATCAAGCGATCGCTCTCCCATCTATAATAGTTTTCACTCAGGTAAAATAATTGCAGCTAATCGTTCCTCAACTTCACACATATAATTCGTCAAACCCGTATCCACACCTCTTTCTCGTAGATGTTTTAAATTTGTATCTTCCCAACATTGCTTTTCCCGTTCCATATCATTTCCTGTAAGTTGTTCAACTACTACTTTTACATTTCTTATTCGTTCAGGTTCTTTCTCAGAAGTAGCACGTAATCTGTGTGACTCTAGGGAAGGATCAAAACTCAATTTATTTTTGATTTCTTCTAGAATTTGTTCCTCTTGTTGATTAAATGGAATAAACCCATTTAAAACCCATGCTTCACGTTTTGGATCAGCCGCACCAATGATAATTTCTAATTTCGGCGTTTTATTAAAATGTTCTAAACGTGCTTGTTCAATTCCTTCTTTACGTTCTGGTTGATTATCTAAATCACGGATAAATAAAACAGCTTTAATCTGTCGGTTTTTTTTGCAGAAACCGTACCAAATTAAGAATCTTGATAGATGCTGCTCCATCAGCTTTCAAGGGTACACCCTTACTATCATGTCCTAAAAATCTGGAAGGTTTATATTTTATTTGTGATTTTGCATCATCAATAATTTTGATAATGTCTCTCCAACATGAATATTCTTTTCCTTCCTCTAAACCAGTCCACTGAAAACAATGTTGCAGAATATCATCATCTAACCAATCGAATTTTTCCTTTAAAACTCGCTCGGCTAATTTAGTCGCTGTTCTGGCATCTGCACCACTTTCAACTATGACAATAAACTCAATCACTGACTTATCCTTCTACCACCCAATCTTCACCTTCAGCATCCCAAAATTCACCAGTTGTTAAAGTTTCTTTTGCCCATTCTACATCAGGATGTTCATCCAAACGTTTGGACATTGTGAAACCTGATTTACTGTTATTTAATATGTGGACTTGAGAAGGAGCAAGTGCATCAATAATATAAGGGGAATGAGTAGAAAAAATAATTTGCAGGTTGGGATTTTCGGCAATGATTTCTTTGAAAACGGTCATTAACTCACGTTGTGCTTTAGGATGAAGTCCCTGTTCCACATCATCTAATAAAACTAAATTAGGTTGATTAGGATTCATTAATACAGTTAATAATCCTAAAGTTAACATTGTTCCTTCGCTAATTGCATGGGCGGGAATACGTTCACCTGTATTCATGTCTAATATAACTTCTTGACCTGTCATTTCCTGAGTTTCTTCATAGGAAATAGATTTACCATCAACTTCGATTAAACGTTTGCGAATAACAGGAACTTTTGCTCGCTTGATGCCAACTTTGCGGACATTTGGGACAATTCGACTCAGTTTTTCTTCTATTAATTGAAATTTATCTGGAGATTCATCACGTAAAAAATCTAAAGTAGGTGCTAATAATGAACCATCAAACTCAACTCTCGGTGTAATTTCTTCACTGTAAGCTGCTTTGGCAAGATTACTTGCAACTAATTTTAGGTAAACAGTAGGTTGAAAAAAAATAGGTAAGGATGGATATGAACCATATATTTCTTCATTTGTCCAACTATTTTTATTTCCATCTAAATTCCATGATACTGTTGCAGTCCAATTATTAGTACTTTTGTTTTCCCAACTATAAGAGACTTCCCAATTGTTTTTATTCTCATTGTCCCAACAACTAATCGCAGTCACAGACATATATTTTTCCCCAATGCTGGTAATGAATTGAGGTAAATTTTCATCTTTAAAGATTTTTTCAAATGATGAACCAGATAGTTTACTTAGATTATACAATGCTTGGAGGACGGTTGTTTTACCGGCACTATTTTTTCCTACAATTCCATGCAATCGGGAATTATCGAAATTGAGTTCTGTAGATTTATGGCTTTTAAAATTATGAAGTATTAGTTTTTCTAGCATATTCTTATTTTTATTTTTTCATCATTCTTGTGGATCATTTTCAGGAGGATGTAGTCCGCTTTCAACCCATCTTTGTCGAGATTTCTGAATGAATTTTTCTCCACGACGTTCATCATTTAGATCAAGACGTTCACAGGTTGCTCGTCCCGTGGGAGTAATACCAATAATACATAAGCCGTCAGATGTCCAGATGAAGTGTTCAGACCAGATTTGCTGACGGGGATTAAACAAGGGAGTTTCTTTTCCCGTATCAGGATCAATACCCGTAGTGAAGTTATAGCGTCTTTCGTTGCAACGACGACAGGCCAGAGCAAGATTATCGAGATTATCCGTACCTCCCAGAGATTGAGGTTGCAAATGGTCAATAGAAAGAGGTGCTGTGCTGAGAAGTTCAGGGTAGTGACAGTATTCGCAGCGACATTGAGCGCGTTGTCTGACCTGCTGATAAAGAGTTTTAGGAATGGGCATGGTCTTGAGCAGCAACAGCAGCGTTAATATAACTGAAGATGTCGTCAAGTTCCCCTATAGCCTCTAATTCTATTGCTTCCTCTGGGGTGAGGGTATTTAATTTGTTTTTATCAAGGAGTTCTTGCATCCGTTCACCTAGCTTATCGGTAAATTTGAATAGCATGAGGTTGTTGATGTGTTGAATGCAGATTCCATCAGGTAGTAATTGGGAGGGTTTAACCAGTGTAGTTGTCATTGGTGGATTATCTTTAGTTTTCTTGATTTTATCATTGGATATTTAGGTGCGATCGCTCTTTGGGGTTTGGGAAGAGTGCGACATTTCTTCTACTGAGGCAATAAACAGGGAGAAACCTTTTAACCTTTGGGTAATACATCAGCAGTTTGGCTTTCATTTAATGATTTTTGAAAATCAACAATTTCTTGCTTGATAAAATTTTTAATCCTATCTTTATTGACTATCTGGCTACTGTCGATAGATATAACATTCCAAATTCCAAAAACCATGATACAGAGCATTGCAAGAGTAAAATAGCGCAGTGCAGAACGATACAGGTCTAGCATAAAATTTGTTACACGCTCATTGTAGTCTTGTGCGGAAAGCAAATCATTACATAGCATTTTGTTAAATGATTCTGAATCTGAAAATATATAACTATAGTCAGTAGTCTGACTTCGATCAATTCCAAAATATACAGTTAGTAAAAAAATGGTAAAAAATAATAAAGTAAGAGGCAAAATTGACAAAATACCTATACTATTTGCAGATGCAATACTAGTAGCACTGGAAATTACGCCCAGTAACAGAGAAGTCAAACTTAGTAAAGTGCGTGCTTTAGTATCTACTCCGTCTCGTCTATCTTTTACCTCTTTAGTTTTATCTTTAAGAAAATCAATTTTAACATCAGAAATATCTATTTTTTCAGAAGGAAGAACAAGCTCTTCTTTAGATTGATATTGTCTTTGTTGAACTTCAGAACAAGTGCATTCAATCCAGGAAAGCCGCATTAGTAACCATGTGGTATAGATAGAAGGATTCATATTTAAATCTATGATAAATCTATTTGCATCGATTTTAATAATGAGCTTGCTATATCCGTTACTCCCGCTAAGTCCAACCAAGCCCATTGACCATTTGCATTAACTTCAAAGAAAACATATTTATAATCTTTAGTTAATGCCATATCAATAGCTGCAAATCTTAACCCATAAGACCGACAAAGTTCTAAAATTTTATCTTTTACGGTTAGCGGTAAAGTTACAACCTCATATCGAACATTTAGCATATTATTTCTTCGTATATCTGTAGCTTGCAACTTATTTTGCTCAGAAGAATAAATTGCAACAGCAATGATTATTTCATCTATTACATTAACTCTGATATCATATATTTTTTCCTCTTTTTCCTGAAACAGAGTTGGGCATAAATAAAAAAGTTCTTGATTTTCATTCAGTTGATTTAAAGTAACTTGATTTGTGAAAATCAATGTATCTTCCTGAAAATTTTCTCTTTCAATATATCCATGAGAGATTGGTTTAACAATCAATTTTTCTTTACATTCTTTCCAAAAATTTATAACTTCTTCAAAAGACTGAGTAACTAAAGTTTTGGGAATTGTAAGCCCTAATCTCTCCGCACGACTTAATTGTTCTAGCTGACGGGGCGACAAACAAGGCTGAGAACAAGACGGTGTAAAGAATGCAACGATTTATGGTAAAAAAAAATAGGTCAGTTATTGTCAATAAGACCTATCTAATGAAA
>NZ_JACJTQ010000088.1 GCF_014698735.1 Anabaena catenula FACHB-362 | reverse complement strand
CCTAGTAGCATACAGGTATTTTACTGGTAATTCTGTAAGAGCAGATCACAGGAAATTTTGAGCCAATGTGAGTATTTGTTAGCTTCTGTTAAGAAAACAGTAACTAGTTACTAACCCCCAGAACATCGCTCTCGGTGTCTCCCAACCGAAAATCAATTTTATTCAAATGCACTAAAATCTTGGCAATTAAAGCATTTTTCGCCTTCGGAGTCCGCCCCAACTTCGTCGAATTCAGATCCAGATCCTCAAACAAATGATCAAAATCTTCCTCACTTTCCTTGCCCATCGTCGAGCGTTCAATGTTGTTTAAAACATCCGTCAAGTCCCCCAAAATAAAAATTGAACTCTTTTCTAACTCCTCATCACTAATCTCATCCTTATCCGCCTGATTGCCTAATGCCCGTTTAGCCAGAGAACTAAACAACTCAGATGGCTTCAAAAAATAACCCAATTCGACAATAGATTCCTCTTTAATTGCCTCTAAATATTCCTGCCCCTCATTCGACGACTCATCAAGCTTTAGAAAATCAATCTTATCTTCAGCCAAAATCTCATTGGCGTAAAGATGCTGACGCTCGGATAGGTACTTATAGAAAATAAACCCTAAGCAATAATCCCGAAACTCATCAGCGTTCATCTTGCCCCGTAGTGAATCGGCAATATTCCAAAGCTGAGTTTCTAATTTTTTCTTTTGTCCGTTTTGTCCGTTTTGTCCGTTGGTCATTTATCTCTCGTACTGGGCGTTACCGCAGGTCAGCGTAGCTATCTCTAGCACCGCTAAAACGCTAAAAAATTTTGTCTCAGCCAAGTATAGGACATAGCAAGGGACTAGGCATGGAAAAGTTATACTACAGCAAGAATTTATGCGATCGCAGTCAATAATTTTATCTCGATATTTGAGCAACGCCTAACGGCATAAAGCCACGAATCACAATTCCCCACCAATTTTTGTTAATAGTGCGTATTGTTGAGCAACGCCTAACGGCATCAAACCACGAATCACATAAACGCTGGAAGGGAGTTCACGACTGCAAGGATTATTGAGCAACGCCTAACGGCATCAAACCACGAATCACAACGCCATTGATTGAAACTGTAGTTTAAATGGGTCTTGAGCAACGCCTAACAGCATCAAGCCACGAATCACTAATAACTGAGGTTTCAGTTTGGAGATTGAATCATCGTCCACGCCAAATCAGGAGGTGGTGAACTTGGTATTTCCTCAATCCGATACCTCAAAAATCGGGTATTTCTTGACCCCACATGATCAACCCAATAGGGTAAGGTTAACTTACCTCTATTATCCCTAATTGCCCACCGTTTCACCCCTTCTAAATAATCTTCCGAAACAATTTTGATCGTTTTAATCAACTGGTCACTTTCTCCCAAAAATAAACAACCAAACCGTCTTACTCTCTCAGGATAATCAAAAGCTAACTGTATCTTCTCCCTTAAACTTGGTTGTATCTTCTCCCCCTCAGAACGAACCCAAATCAAACACTTGAGATTAGACAAAATTTCTTGATAACAGGGAATTACATTCTCTGGATGGCTAAAATCAGCATTCTTAAACTGTCTAATTTGACGCAAAATTTGTGACTTTTTGGGACTAGATAACATAGAGAGCGCCAATTCTACCCCACAGTGGCGATAGACATCGGTTTCCCCTACCAAAGATAACAACATCCCATACACTGTCGCTGGAGGAGGGATAGGATAGGTTTTTCCCATTTCCCTTGCATGGGACTCCCGAAAAGTCGTAAATGGAACATCCAAATAGAGAATTAATGGTGCAATCATTTTGATTCTTCTAAGCCCAAATCTCTTTTAATAACTGTTTTCAAATCTTCAATCAGTTCATTGCGATTACGATAAATATGCGCCTTCTTAAAAAGAGAATTATCAAACTCTGCTTTGGCATACATTTTAGCAAAATTTCCTTTCATTGCTTGCTGAAATACCTTAATGAAAATCAGATAATTCTTATCTTCTTCACCATTTTCTGCCATAAATATGAATCCTTCTCGATTGTAAAATAATTGGTTAAATAAATATCCTTGTAAATCCTCCATCACCAATTTTTCCCAAAAATCAGACCACCAAGGAATTTCTTTCACTAAATTATCAGCAATCAGGGAGCGAATAGGATTTACTTTAATAAAAATTTGCTTAGGTTTAATCTTCTGATAATTGGTTGGAAAATATTTTTGAACCTGTTGATAATTAATTACAGTATTTTTATCAATTTTAATTTCTTCTATTTTCATCAATGTCCTTTGATGAGAAGTTTGATTCATTTTCTCATATAACCAAACCTCACAAGCTTGATCATAGTCGCCTTCAATGTAAATATCATCTAAGCTGTAATAAAGTAATCCTGCTTCACCAAGGCTAGTAACATGAAGTTGTTTAATTTCTAATTGCTGTAATCGCCATCTTCTTTGAGAAGCATCTTCAAAATCCCTAATGTCTGGAATCACCACCAGATAGCGATGGGGTTTCTTTTCCTTCAAATCTTCTGATGGAATATGAAGTAAGCAATAATGACAAACTACTGGGACAAATATTCCACACATCATCTTGCGTTTCCCGCCAATTCCTTGTTCTTGCAGAATTAAGGAATCTTCTAGGTTGAGTTCGCTGATTTTTACACCAAATCCTCTAACTTTAAACTCTTTTCCTGCTTTATTGATGGTTAATTGTCTTTTTTGAGGTGTTCCATCTTGTCGGGTCAGAAGTTCAATTTTTCCTTGTATTTCTAAATTATCCAGTTGCCGTTGCACAGCTTCAATAAAGTTATTAGAGTCTTGAAATCCTTTTATTAACACTAATCTGGAATAGACACTTTCTGAAGAAACCAAGGTTTTGTAGTCAGGAATATCTAGTTGGTAAGAATTTTGACATATATTAAAAGCTTGACCCGCTAAATAAGGATAAATTAAAGGAATCTGTTGATGATGAGTCCGAATTTTTAAGCGAGATTGAGCAGTGAGTTCAAGTAAGTTGTTTCTGGTTGGTATTCCAGCGATGGGATGAATACCAATAGACTTGAGTTCGTGCAGGATAGGACAAATTCTAGACAAAGCACTATAGATAACATAACCATTATCTAGAGGAATCGGTGCGCCTCTGAGTTTAAACGTTAAGTCAACATATTCCCCACTCTGAATTAATACTGCTGCCATAGATGGAAATTTACAGATGGCTAGAAGTTTTGATATTGACAAAAAAAATAAATTGTGGTAATTAAACTGCCTGAGCATTTAGTAACTAGCTGGTAAAACGTTCATCGAGGGAAGCTAAGGTAGCGCCGGCGATTTCAGCTAAGATGCTAATGAGACGATAGAGAGCGATCGCACTAATTACTAAAGCAGTTGGGAAGTGATGCTGTAGAATTGTCAGTGCTGTAGCTTCAAACACGCCTATTCCACCAGGCGCACCGGGAACAACCAAACCTAAAACCCAAGCAAAACTAAAAGCACCCAACAATAAAGGAATGTGGCTCAAGTTTAAGGAACCCAGAGCAAACATAGTTAATATAAACCCAGTTCCACGCAGTCCTAAAAAAACCAATTCTCCCAACAAAGGTCTTAGAGGATAGCGTTCAATACTTAAACTACTAATAGGCTGATTTTCAGAATTAGATTTTTTGGATTTTAATCTATATAAAAAGCGAATTGCTGGATTCAAAACCCAAGGATGAACTGCACCAAGTACCACAACTAAACTCAGCAATTGCAGAATTTGTAACCCCAAATTACTCTTATTAACTGCAAATCGACTACCGAATAAAACAACAGTAATTAAAGCCGCCGCAGCCATGAGTAACGGTTCTAGCAAAACGCTTAAAGTCGCTGCACCAGCAGAGACATTAGCATTTTTAGCCGCCAAAATTCGTCCATAGTAATGCCAGACATTACCAGGTAAATACTTAGCAATATTCGTCTTCAGATAAACTTGGATAAATTGAGCAGATGATACAGGTTGATTTAACTCTTGCAACACCCAAGTCCATATCCAACCAGCCCATGTGTGTGCAAGTAAAGTTACACCTGTAGCAATTGCTAAAATTGCCCATCCTACCGCATCAATACGGATAGAAGTTACTTCTAGCCAATTATCCTTCAGTGCTTTTCCTAAAAAAAACAGCGTCCCCCCCAAAATAAACCAACGTAAAATTCTCTTCATTATTTTGATTATTTGTGGAATTTAATGATTAAATTGCCCAAAATAATTATATTAAATAATCTCTCTCTCTAGTTAGATAAAATTATAATTTTCTCAAAAGTAAAATGTAACCTACGCTAGAGGTTCTTTAATTATATGTTTTTTAAAATCGGTAGGTGTTGTTGATGTTAATAACTTAAGTCTTTGGCGAGGCGAAAACGACGATTTTAAGTTTAATCCTGGATAAGGAGGACTAAGTGAAAAGTTTGATAAATCTCTTGAAAAAGCTGCAAATGCGCCAGATTTTAACTATCTTTTTAGCGGGAATATTGTTGATAGTTAGCACGGCCTGTAGTGGAGTAAATGCTCAAGGTGCAAATCCCAAAAATACTCCTGTACAAGCAGGTGGAGCAAATAATCCTTATAAGAGTGGTAGCGACAAATATACAAACTTGCGAATGTCTACAGACCCAAAAGTAACTACTGAATCAAGGAAATCAGAAGATGATCAAGCTAGTTTAGCTTTAAAGTCACAATTATTAATAGCCGCACATAAGGAAACTGAAATTCTTTATCCTGGGGCAGAAACGCCTGCCGGTAGAGTTAGGAAAGAGGCAGAATTACCAATAATCACAGAAGAAGAATTCAAACATCCTGAACCAGGTGGATTAATTCAGCGTGAACCAGATTTAAAAACTCGCATTCAAAAGCGAATGGAAACTGTAACAGAGTCAGTTGAAAAAGCTTCAGAATTTTTAAAAGAAAAATCTGATGAAGCAAGTGCTAGACCTGAATTACAAAAAAATCCAGCCGTAGGTAAATAGGATTTTATTTTTTAAGTCAGACAACAACATACAAGGAGAACAAGATGAAAAGAGTAATTACTAGGTTGCAGAATCTGCGCCCACTGAGAATTTTAACGGTATTTTTGGCAGCAAGTTTTCTGTTTTTAGTCCAAGCTTGTAATCGTCCCACCATAGCTGGACAACCACCCCAACCAGCGGGACAACCGCCAAATGTGCAAAGATATGATCCCACAAAAGATTATCCTCTTTCTCCCTATGAAGGAGGGATGAACAACTTTAGTGATGTAGATCCCAGAGCAAAAAAAGCAGAAAAAGCAGCCCAAGATAGCGCAGATGAGTTAGTAGAAAATGCTAAGAGAAACGTTGAAAGCAAGGGAATTGATAGTACTGAGCAATATGTCCGCAATTATCGTTCAGGAACACCCTTTGGTGAAAGAGTAAAAAACTTAGGTGAAGATGTAGGAAGTTCTGCCGAAGAATTGCGAGAAGGTGTAACCAAGGGGACTCAGCGAGGAGTTGAAAATCTACAGGAAAATGTTGGCAATGCTGCTAAAGGATTGACAAAGAATGTGCAGCGCGGCACTGAAGATATTGGTAAAAATCTTCAACGCACAGCCGAGGATGCTAATCAAGCAGTAAGAAGGACTGTAAGAGAAGCTGATTAAATTTAATTCACGTTAATTCCCGATTTTAGGGTGGTTAATACCCACCCTATGATGATTAAATAATGCCCTAATGAACCAACACCAACAAATAAATTATCTGCGTTTATCTGCGTTTATCTGCGGTTTTTTCATCATATTTTTTCTCCAAATACCAATTCTGTAAAGCTAGGCGTTGAACTTCCAGCCAGGGAATATCGTGTTTTCGCGCTAAATCTGCACAATCTTCATACTCTGGCTGCACATTAGTAATATTCTTTTCTGCTGTTTTTCCTTTCCAAGCCACTTTAACACGCACCATGCCATAAGGTGTTTCCACTTGTTGAATTTCCCGTTGTAAAATGTGGCGTTGTCCAGAAGTTCGACGAATTCCTAAAGTAGTAGTTTCGCGGAATAAAACCTCTTCACAACTGGCCAATTGTTCTGGATGACAAATGACGGTTAATAAAATCCCTGGACGAGATTTTTTCATTCCGATGGGTTGAGTAAAGACATCCACCGCACCAGCTGCAAATAAAGCCTCAAAAACATAACCAACAGCTTGGGGATTTAAGTCATCAATTTGGGTTTCTAGTACAGAAATTGTTTCTAAATTTGGACTAGTATCTGCAACATCAGGAATATTTGTCTGTAAATTCGTAGTTTCACCGAGCCAGAGGCGTAGTATATTGGGGATGGGTAAGTCAAGGGAACCTGCTCCTAGTCCCACTTTTTTGAGGGTAATTGGCGGTGGTGAACCAAAACTTCTTGCTAAAGTAGTAGCGATCGCAGCCCCAGTCGGTGTCACCAGTTCTCTGTCAATACCGTTGCTATAAACTGGACAACTCCGCATTTCCCAAAGTTTTAATACTGCGGGTACAGGTACTGCCATTTGACCATGTGCAGCCCGAACAGTTCCCCCACCAGTCGGAAATGGTGAGCAGTATAGGAGGGGTAATCCTTCCTGATTGCTGTCGATACCCAACCAATCTAACCCCAAGCAAGTACCGACAATATCCACAATCGCGTCTACAGCACCCACTTCATGGAAATGAACTTTTTCTGGTTCAATGCCGTGGACAGCCCCTTCTGCCAATGCTAACTGGCGGAATACAGCTAAACTCCAAGCTTCCGCCTGTGATGGCAACTTGGCGTTGAGAATCATCTTCTCTATTTCTGGTAAGTGGCGACCATGTTGGTGATTGTGTTCGTGGTGGTGGTGGTGATGGTGATGTAATAAATCTACATGGATTTTGGTTGCTTGCTGAGTTTGACGATGAACAAGTTCTGCCCGTAATTGGTATTCTTGCTCAATTCCCAAATTGTTGAGTTTTGCCACTAAATACTCTAAGGGAACACCTAGACTTACTAAGGAACCCAGGCACATATCACCGGAAATACCTGTTGGACATTGAAGATAAGCGATTTTATTCATAAATTAGTCATTGGTCATTAGTCATTGGTCATTGGTCATTGGTCATTGGTCATTGGTCATTGGTCATTGGTCATTGGTCATTGGTCATTGGTCATTGGTCATTGGTCATTGGTCATTGGTCATTGGT
>NZ_JACJTQ010000087.1 GCF_014698735.1 Anabaena catenula FACHB-362 | reverse complement strand
GTTTGATAATATCTGTCGCTTTTTAGCAGAGTCATTTTCAGCCGATTTCGCCACCTGGTTAATCGGTGAATCTATTGAACTCACCCAACTCAGTCCATCAGAATTATCCCTATCAGGATGTATACATTTCTGACAAGTGAAGGTTATTCGTCATTTATCAATAAGCAATAATATTCAAAATGTCGTGAAAAATGTGCTTTTAGCTACGCATATCACAGACATGATTAAATTAAAACCCTTTTAGTAAACGTTGAATAGAAACTTTAATTTCTGGAAATGCTAACGGAGATATTTCACCTAAAGTCAAGGTTAATTCTTGGAAATAATCACTATCATGCGATGATAGTCGTCTAAACTCCATTTAGCAGCAGTAACTGTCATGGTGAGTTTTCCTTGCATGCAGGGTGTGATTTTCATTTTAAGCTCAAAATTCAATACAAAGATGAGACATTAGGCACTGCCGAACTGGATAATACAACCCATCTTCAGCCTGAAATTTCCACCCCAACCCACTAGTACACTGCGGCGTAAGTAATTGAATGAACCATTTTTAAGCCTTGTAATCAAATTTTCGTAGCTTTGAATGGTCATCTTATTTACGCCGTGTTGTACTAGTGCCGGAGGCGAACTGCTTGCAGCAGCGTCAGTTCCCTCCGGGACGCTCCGCGTTGGCGTTAGCCTTGCGTTAGCAATACGCGATGGCGTACCCGCCCGCCGGAGGCGATCGCTTGTGTCTTATGCTTTGTTTCTCTATCAACACTGCAATGCAGGATTGAACTGAAGTTATTGCCTATGGCAGGCAGTGCGCGGGAGGGCAATATTTTCTTGAGGGACGACTATTATGTTCCAGGACGGGAGCGAATATGATCGGGTATATGATAGCGGTCGCCTAATATTTCCAACAAAGGTCCATTTACGTCAAATTTAACCATACTTACCGAAGCGACCAAAATATTTACCCGATAGCGATAGCGTCCCAAATCAATTCCTAGTAAACTGCAAAGCATAATCCGAATCGTGGCTTTATGGGCAACTACTAAAACATTACCTTGGGGATGTTTTTCTTGAATTTCCGCAATTACAGGCATAGAACGGTTAGCAATCTCTACCGCAGTTTCTCCACCAATGGGTGCATTCCAAGCAGGTTCTGTCAACCATTTTACATAGTTTTCTGGGTAATTTTCTTGAACAAACGATTTACTCTTGGTTTCCCATTCACCGTAACTACCTTCTCTGAGTCCTTCCCGCACCTGCATCTCCATACCAACAGCATCACAAAATGGCTGGGCAGTGGCAATAGTGCGTTTCATCGGGCTAACATAAACCGCTGACCAATTCAACTTTTTATAAACATCAGCAAAACTCTCTGCCATCTGCATCCCTTCAGAGGTCAATTCTGCATCAGTTGCACCGCAGAAATTACCACTTTGACTAAAAGTAGTTTCGCCATGTCGCAGTAAATATAAATTGAGTGTCATAGCTGGCGATGAGGATAAAAGAGTTTGTGCAAAAATAAAATACCATCAATCTCGCAATCGAGTATGTGACACCAGGACAAAGAAATCCACCAACAAAGTCAATTCCCTCACAAACTTTGGCCTGCGAGTTCAAATGCTAATTTTCTTAGGGGAAAATAACAAGACTGGGGAAAAACGGTCTTGAGGACAGCGTGCAGGATTAATTCAAATTGGTTTACCCACTGTTTGTTGCTACTGTACCTCACTAAGCTGAGAAAGGCTATATTCTTATGCACAGAAGAAAATAACTTATGGAGATATAGAACAAAGATGGTTAGTTGTGCAAAGTCAAGATAGAAAAAAATCTGACTTAAATAAATTATCAAAGAAATTAGAGCAGCGTTAAAATCCTTAAACTATACTGTAAAAAATCAATTGGTAAAAGCCATCAACAATCCAAATATGCGGTGGATATTTCAATGTTTTCAATCAGTTCATCTTGTTAATTTTCAACAAAAAACAGACTTTTATAATTTGACATCTGAAATGAAATACATTCTCCTATTTCTCCCAGAAGGCTTGCCGTAATTACTACAGATATATAAGTTGATTTATTAACCAATACCTTAGCCAATTTACGAGGGTGAAAAGATGATGCTTTAACCATTAACTCCCATTTATCTGAGGCTTGGCAAAAACAATCAGTCCTAAAAATTCCTTTAAGGTTTCCTACAAGGTTTTTTTAACGTATTAACCGTAGGATAAGGGTTTGGGATGACAAACTACCTTTTTATCGAAACGCCTATGTATGCTTAGTTTTGCCAGTGCAAGCCAAAAATTATCAAGGCTCTTTTTTTGGCTAAGGTATTGCCAAGCTAATTGATTTGGTCCTGGTTTCACATGATGGATACCCAGAATTTGATGATTAATTACTCCTTCTACTAAATTGAACAACCCAGCACCTATGAGCAAAGAACCACCAAATGTTTGTGATAACCAAGGAACATCAGCACGCCCTCCTGCCCGCCACAGCAAGGTTACTCCAATTACAGTTAATACCCAATCCAAAGCATGAAATAAACCATCCCACACCATGTTTACGTCCGTATTTGTATCGGTAGTCAGGGGACGAATACTGCTTAACATATGATGCCACTGGAAGATTTGATGAAGCAGGATACCATCTACAAAACCACCTAGCCCTAAACCTAAAAAAATTCCAGCAGTAATTAGTGGTAAACGTTTAGGAAAAACCTGAATATTTGCTGCCATTTTTAAACCTACAGACAGTTTTCTCACCAAAATAGACTTGTTTTGTTATTAATTTCTTCTACCTAGAGAGCAATACTAGCCATCAATTTCAAGTGTTCACTATCTGCTCACACCTACATATACAATAATTGTGAACTGACAAGTCAGCCCTGGCGATCTCGCTTTGCACAAAAGAGGGGATAAAAACGAACAGCTTTTCGTCCTACAAAGGATAAATTAATTTATTAATGTTACTAAATATACTTTTAGGTATTGGTTTCTATGAAATAATCTATACCTAAATCAAACTCATTTGTTAAATTCACCACAAATGTAGAAATAATCAAGGTTTTAGCTATATTCTGTCATCTTACAAACTGAGGTTTTGTACTATTTGTTGCTCACGGCACTGTCCCTAGGTTTACCCAATTAGGAAAATAAAGAGGTGCAAAAATGACTGGCAGTAAAAGAATTGAAATTCGCAAGTTAGATTCAATGACAGTCGGAATGGTTTCATTTTACTCTTTAGCTAGTAGTAATCAAACTACGTTGGTTCATGTTTCTGGTAATTTTATAGATAATATGTTTGTGCATAGACATCAAACGGATCAATTATTAGTGGTGAAGGGACAGATTTTAATAACTACTCTGCACAACCGTGAATATCAATATACATTTTTGAATGAAAAAGAACCAACAATTATTACAATTCCTCCGGGGGTATTACATGGTGCAATTAATCTTAGTAAAGAACCTTGTATAGTTGTTAATGCTGTTTTACAGCACGGGCAAAGCGATGAAAAAGATTATCGTCCTGTGAAACCTCCTATACCCTATGATATAGATTGGGCAAAAAAATTATTTAGAGAACATAGTTTTTCTAATTGATTTATAGCATCAGCAATCGCTCTGTTAATCCCCAATACCATATTTTTACCTCTTTTATCCATCCTCAAACTGTCTAATATTTTATACATACAACTCCTATTTAACAGAATTTTCTGTTCTAATCAATAGCAGCTTATTCCCACCAGCCACAAATCGGGGACTGTGTTGCCCAGGTTTTGAGGAGAAATGTGATCCATGGATCACATTTTTGAGTTGCTTTCCTCGCCAGGCTTGTGTGTACACCGTAGCTACCGATACTGGAGCATGGGGTAAGCCATTGGGAGTTGCAGAGTTGGAAATTTAAGGCTAAGATAGTAGTTACACTCGTAATTACATTGGCGAAAGTTAAATGATCCAAACCTTAAAGTTACGCAAAATTGGTAATTCAGTAGGGGTGACTTTTTCTAAGGAGTTGTTAGAAAAACTCAATCTTTCCGAAGGAGATACCGTATTTGTGACGGAAACTGAACATGGACTCCAGCTGAGTCCTTATGATCCTGAGTTTGAGAAAGCAATGGATATTTATCGGCAAGGTAGCCAGAAGTTTCGTCAGGCGTTGAAGGAACTCGCTAAGTGAATGAACCGACCTGGCTAACTGAACAGATGGTGCTTGCTATCCATAAGGATTTAATTTCTCAGTATGGTGGGTTATCTGGGGTAAGAGATAGCCCGTTATTAGCAGCGAGTTTAGCCCGTCTCCGGCATCGGTTTTCCTATCAGCCGGAAGTTTCGCTCCTGGAATTAGCAGCGGCTTATGGTTTTGCTTTGTGTAAAAATCATCCTTTTGCGGATGGCAATAAGCGTACAGCTTTTATGGCGATGTATGTTTTTTTGGGGGTGAATGCTTATGGTTTCAATGCACCAGAGCCAGAAATAGTATTAGTGATGGAGGGTTTAGCATCTGGGGAAATTGACGAAAATGCTTTGCAGGTTTGGTTAGGAAAATATGCTGGTGAATTGCTATGAAACGAGAAAATTTAATTGCTTTTTTAAAAGCTCATGGGGCAGAGATTCGAGGTTATGGTGTAAAATCTCTGGCTTTATTTGGTTCGGTAGCAAGGGATGAAGCCACGGCTAAAAGTGATATTGATTTATTAGTGGAGTTTGACGGAAAGGTGACGTTTGACTGTTACATGGACTTAAAGTTTTTTCTGGAGGATAGTTTGGGATGTCCCGTAGATTTAGTTAGCAAGAAGATGTTAAAGCCTCAAATTAGAGATGCTGTTGAAACAGAGGCAATCTATGTCTCGTAGTCTCAGACTATATTTTGAGGATATTTTGAACAGCTGTCACAAGGTTTTGCGTTATACAGAAGGTATCAGCTATAACCAGTTTTTTGAAGATGAGTTAAGGTTTGATGCTGTGCTGCGAAATCTGCAAATTATTGGCGAGGCCATCAAGCAAGTGCCGACAGAAATTAGAAATCGTTATCCTACGGTAGAGTGGCGGAAAATAGCAGGTTTAAGAGATATTTTAGCTCATGCTTATTTCAGTCTCGAAAATGAAACGATTTGGGACATTGTGCAAAATAAAGTTCCACTTCTGCAAGAACAAATTGAGGTTATTTTTCAACAAGAATTTGGCGATGGTTAAATTTTTGAGGAGTTGGGAATTTAAAATCAGAACTAAAGTTTTAGGGAATAGGAAACTTTATGTTCCCTTTTTTTTGTGATCTTGAAAAAACCAAGATCAAGAAAATTAACCTTTCTTCGATCTATTTTTTCGACGAGATTCTTTCTGCATTTTTTTCTTTTTATCAACTTGACTTTTATTTTTATTTAATGTTAGAGTAAACCCCTTTACACTAATGGGAGAATTATCTTTTTTATTCGGCTTATCTGCTCGAAAGCAATTCAAAGACTCCATTTCTAATATTGTATCATTAATCAAAGTATAATGCTGTTTGTTATGCAGTTTTTGTAACGCTGCTTCCACACCCATTTTTAGAGAATTATTGACATTATTTTCATCTATAAAAAACCTTTCTATTAAATCTTCTTCAAAAGCTCTATCTATATGCTCTTTAAGTTCAATAGCACAGATATCACAACTATTAATCACTAATTTATTCCACATATAGTAATTATCTTTTTCCAGCTTGCTTAAAAAAAGTTCCTCAAAATATTGGATGACCTGTTCTCTAGAAATAATTTTTTGAACAAGTAATATTACTAAGGATTTTAGAGCAGCACCTCTCACAAATTTATTAACTGCTGGATTTTCTATCAGTTGCTGAATAGGGTCAAGATTTCCGTGACTGACACCAAGCAAGAATTCTACCTAAATCTTCAGTTACTACATCTCCGGTTACATCTAGGGAGATATCCCCCGGTGTCGAAAAAAAATCGACGATGATAGGATAAGATTTAAATTCTCTAAATTGTGCTAGTAAAAACAGGGAATAAATATGTAAAAAATAATCTGGTTCTTCTAATAAATCTTCTAGATTATTTTTGCATTCTTCTAAAGTCGCTAATAACAAAGGAGTAATGGATTCCTGTTCTTGAATGGCTCTCTCTAAAGCCAAACGAGGGAATTTACCAGTGTTATTTTCTAGTTCTGATAAAATTTCTTCTAGTTGCATTTTCAAGCTAAATTGTTGGCTGACATTAAAATCATATACTAATAATTAGGCAAAAATTAAGTAGAATGGCGTAAAAAAACCGTAGACGCGGAGCGGCTTCTCGGAGAGTAGTATGTAACCGAAAGTAAAGTTGCCCAAAAAGCTTTTCCCTTCTGCCTTATCATCACGACAATTTTCAACACCGACCTACACCTGTCAGCTGCTCCCTGCCCCCCTGCGTTTACAAATACGGGATATTTCTTTATTTGGAAGTTTCTTGCGTGGTTTGGGGATGTTGAAATTGGTTACAAATTATCAAAACCAACATCTCGTAATTGAATTTAGTGTAAAAACTCCCTAAACTGACAAAAGGTATTAGTCAGGTCAAAAGGGTTCGCTCTGAGTGCATCATGAATCAAAATTATACATTTAAATTTAACTCCTCCACAGCTTTAGAAGCACTCAAAGCAGGTAAATACGACCCCCTTGACTTTTACGAAGCACGTCTAGACCTATTTAAACTCTCGGTCATGGCAGACTATGACCAGTTAGTGTGCCTTCCCACCCTCACCTCTATTGACAAATACTGGTATCAAATTGAAACAGCCCGCAAGGTTCTTAGACAACTGGGTGGACGGGCATTGTTAGCAGATGAAGTCGGTTTGGGCAAAACCGTTGAAGCTGGAATTATCTGTGCTGAGTATTTAGCTAGAGGCATGGTACAGTCCCTACTCGTACTCACTCCCGCATCCCTGGTTTCTCAGTGGCAATTAGAATTAAGTGAAAAATTTAACATTGCCACTATTACCACAGATAACCGTGACCCCCAACAACCCCTAGAAGATTTTTGGACGCAGAATCCCCGCATTATCGCTTCACTCAACACGGCTAAATCTGCCAAACATTTTGCTCATGTCACCGGTCGTACCTGGGACTTGGTAGTTGTTGATGAAGCACACCACCTCAAAAATCGCACGACTCTTAACTGGAAATTGGTAAACGCCCTTAACAAGCGGTTTATCCTCATGCTGACTGCAACCCCAGTCCAGAATTCGCTGATTGAACTATTCAATCTCCTGACTCTACTCAAGCCAGGTTTACTGCAAACAGAAGTTGCGTTTAAAAAAGAATACGTTGATTCCAGAAATGGACGTATTCCCAAAAATCCGGAAAAACTGCGTTCCTTGATGCGGGAAGTGATGGTACGCAATACCCGTGCTTTGGTAGATGTGAAGTTACCAAAACGATTTGCTACTACAATAGACATCTCCGGAAATAGCTAAAGTGTTACTGCCACTGCTTTTAAAAGTGAGATGCCCCAATGCAAAGGTAGCTGGCTGGTACGCTAAAATAAGCGTTAGAGATGCC
>NZ_JACJTQ010000086.1 GCF_014698735.1 Anabaena catenula FACHB-362 | reverse complement strand
GGCATCTCTAACGCTTATTTTAGCGTACCAGCCAGCTACCTTTGCATTGGGGCATCTCACTTTTAAAAGCAGTGGCAGTAACACTTTAGCTATTTCCGGAGATGTCTATTTAAAACCGAATCACTTGTTTCTGATGTATTCAATGGTAAACGTAAATTAACTGTTGAACATATCCAAAAATTTGCGGAGTTTTTTAAAGTTTCACCTGCTGTATTTTTTCCAGAAAATCCATTACAGCGAGATTTCTTAGAGACTGCTTAAAGTTTGACTATCCAAGCATTTACCAGGTGAAATGGATATTTGCATCTTTGTTCGATTAAATAACTCAAAAACATTTGAGAAACAGAAACGCTCCTAATAGTAAACTGGGAGCATTTTTGTATGTAATTGATACGTGAGTGAGTACAATGATTGACTACTCATCTACCAGAAGCATCGAGAGGGAACGCACTGCTAAAGGTGAACTGCTTGCAGCAGTGCTAGTTCCCTCTGGGACGCTCCGCGAATGCTTTTGTTGTTTATATTAATTGGTACGGAATTTAGAAGTACGAAGACTTCTCTTGGAAACCTGCACAGGACTAGAAGCTGGTCGTGCCACCTTTGACCAAGACTGCATCCGCTCAACAGCAGCAGCATCTTGAACAGCTAAAGGCGTAATATTTCGCTGGCAATTTTCTAAGTCAGCTAGTGTTACCTGCTGCGGTCTTCCTTCATCAAAAGCCAGTAGTGCGGCTTCTGAGGCCAGAGTTTCCAATTCAGCACCGCTAAACTTGCTGGTACTAGCAGCGATCGCTTCCAAATACTCTTCAGGAACTTTGATACCGTAACGTCCTAGATGAATCCTGAGAATTTGACAACGCTCAATTTCTGTGGGTAGGTCAACAAAGAAATTCTCATCAAACCGACCTTTGCGCTTGAACTCAATCGGTAAAGCAGTTGGGTCATTACAGGTTGCCACCACAAACACCCCTGCTGTACACTCAGACATGAAGGTGAGGATATTTCCTAAAATTCTTTGCGAAACCCCAGAAGTATCGCCATTAGCGGAAAGTGCCTTCTCAACTTCATCAATCCAAAGGACACAGGGAGCGATCGCTTCGGCTGTACTGAGTGCGCGGCGGACATTACCTTCAGATTCTCCTACCAGACTACCCAGCATTGAAGCAATGTCTAGTTGCAACAATGGAAGATTAAGGATAGTTGCAATGTTTTTCGCTACTATTGATTTACCTGTCCCTGGTGGCCCCGCTAATAGCACTCCTTTAGGTTGGGGTAAATTGAGCGATCGCGCTTCTTGGGAAAATAACCGACGACGACGTTGCAGCCAGTCCCGCAGCAAATCTAGACCCCCAAAAGGTATTGTCGTTGGTTTACCCAATTCGATACCCATTTGAGCCAATAGCCGGGTTTTGTATTCGACAACCAAGGAAATGACTGTAGCATCAATCACAATGCCTTGAGAAGTTAATCGTTCTTTCACAGTCAACCGCAGAAAGTCGCTAATTTCTTCCAAAGTTAGTCCTAATGCTGCTCTTGCTAAGGTTTCTTTATCTTCAGTGGTCAGAGAAACTGTAAAATTCACCTCTTGCTCACTGGCAGATTCTTGCAAATAGAGCAAATATGATTCTAAGTGGTCTTGAATTTGTTCAATGCTAGGTAAAGGAACTTCACAGCAAGGAATAAGCCTCAATAAAGATTCATGCAGTTGAATATTTTGACCCAGAAGTACAATGCGCTTTTCAGTTGGTTTGAGACGATGATACAAGTTCTTGACTCTGGTAAGAACTTCCCAACTTAATTGCAGGGAGTTTTTGCCCACAAAAGGGTGAATATCTCCCAAAATGAACACCCCATTTCCCTCAAAATTGTTGATGTACTCGAATACATATATTAGAGGGTCTATGTGAGGAGGCTTTTTATAAGTCTCGACTGATTTGAATACCAGTCCACCGTCATCAGCAATCAGACATTGTTCTAAGCTGGATACTCCTAAATTCCAGAAATACACAGGACTGTTGAGTTTATCCATGACTTCAGTAGTTAACCATTGAATGATAGTGGCTTCTTCAGGAGATAGAACCTCTAAAGCCACGATGGGTATTTGAGAATCAATGGTGGTAATTAGGTTTGATAGTTTCATGGTTATGAATAAGGAATTTTGTTTGTTTCCCAGTGAAAATGTATTGATGAAATAGCAAAGCTTGTTTAGGCGAAGGAGAGGGAGGAATATTGAAGATATTTTCCCCCTCCCTGGTTTGAGTTTATTGATGCAGTCGGTGTTGGTGAGTATTGGTGCTACGAAGCTGTTGGTGGGATTCGGGCTTGTAAATGCGATCGCCCTCCACTATCCCCAAAGCTTCCTCAAAAGGTTGGGTTGCTTCTAGACAGGACAATCCCTCAAATCCTTCAGCTTCTATTTTTACTTCACCTGTAGCAGTGTCAAAATGTATCAATATTGCCCTTTCCATAAACTATCTCCGTACTTGCTGAGTTTGTTGATGTGCTGAGAATGCAAGACGCAAGGTATGTACCTGACCCTTGGTTTCTTCTGTGATGGTGCATTCTCCTAGCCGTTCTTGTAACTGTGCTGCTTTAGCGCGAACCATGTTTTTACCGTAGGCTTGCATGAGGGTATGAGAAAAGAAGTTTTCTCCCAGTCGGGGTACTGTTTCATAGGCATCATGGATGATTTGATACACCTTTACTTCTTGATCCCACAGAAATCCGATATCTGCGCGGGCATTTAAAGTATGACCAGGGACAACAATCTCTGCACTTTTGCCTTCAGAGTCGTCGTAATAACCTTTGAGCAATTGTGGTTTCTCATAAACTTGCACGGTAAGCTGCAAATCTTGTAGAGCATCAACTAAACATTCACGATTAGTTAATTTTGTGGTGACAGTTGAGAAATGTGACATCTTAGTTACTGTGAATTGGGAAATTAAGACTGATAAACAGGAAAGCAAACAGTTGCTATTACTTCCTCTCTTAATTGCGTAGCAAGTGTATGAGGTGTATTATTCTCATCTACACCTCACACCTTGTTTTTGTTCAAAGATGATACAGACAGGTTTTTCTACCGAAGTTTGAGAGACATGGCTGTAGCTTTGCTTAACCCCATACCTTCATCACTTGCTAATCTTTGAAGATGACGTTGTTCATCCAGCAGCTTGGCGTAAATTTCGTCCATTTTTCCCTCTAATTGAGAACGCCCCTGTGAATCAAGCCTTTTGGCATCTACAGAAGCGTTTTCGAGAATGTCTTCTAGATGAGTCATCATTTGTTCCAGACTGCTACCTGCTTCAAAACTGGCGTTACCCAAAAGCATTTGCACTTTCTTAAAATGACGTTCCATCTTTTTCTTGAAGTTAACCGGCTTGCGTCCTGGTTCCCAGTTGCTCAAATCTTCGAGTAATTGTGCTGCTAATTGTTCACCACCTGCGATCGCAGATTCTCTGAGTGTTTGTTCTAAATTTGTGTCATACTGCTCGATAAACCGAGTTATTTGCTGCAAACATTCAGCTTGTTGTTCTGACAATTGCTCGCTAATAGCAGGAATAATCACAGGACGACCAATTATTACTTGTAAATAGTCTTCTAGTTCCTCTAAACAGGGAAAAGCTTTTACTAAGTTTTGCTTAACTTCTTGTTGTTGTTCTACAGATAACTGCCAAGCATTCAGTGAGAGAAATTTATCAATCCGTTCTTGATAATCTGTGTAACCCTCATCATATTCTTCTCTCAATTGGGTGCGTAAAGTAGGGGCAATATTATCTCGAATTTCGATTAATTGACTCCAGACTATGGGTGCTAAATCTATGGAACAAATCCAGTCACCATTGTCATAATTCATCCATTCTTGGACTGATGCAATTTCTTGTCTTAATTTGTTTGCGGCTTCATCTAAGGCTTTGAAAACTTTGATGCCCTTTAAACCAACTTCTGAAGTTGTAACTTTTACTAGGTCTGATTCTTGTTCATTTTGAGACGTTTTGAGAACATCTGCCCATTTCGGAGCATTGCTTTTAGTTGTTTTCTTTAATTGAATCTTGAACCGGATGCGTGTTTTGTTTAGTTTGGAGAAGTTGTATCTTTCAACAACAGCGTTTTGGAGGAAGGTTTCGTTTGAGTTGGGAATGACTGCTTGTAGCATATTGTTTTGGGAAATATCGTTTTCTCAAACTTGCAAAGCGTCAGCTTTGATTTTAATAGCTACAGCCAAAATTCTGTAGTGTGATTTCAACTTTGTGTTAAATATTAGCTTTTTTAAAATTATGAAAACTTATCACTACAGCTAAAAAAGTGACTAATAAAATATTCAAATGTTAATTATTGATTACTTGATATTTACTAGTTGAAATTTGGAAGAAGCTGCTTGAATAAACTTTTCGACATCTAAAATATAATTACTCTTGCTAATATTGATGTTACCTATATGAACAATTTTTGGTTGATTGATCATTGAGGTAAAGTAACATTCATATAATGAATTATTTTCTATATAATCAATAAGGTCATTTACACTAAAAAAGTCTTGTTTCCAAAGTTTAAAAATTATTCCTTCTAATTTATTTTCATCTATATCAAATTCTTTAATAGATATTCTTCCATTAGTAATAACATTTATTAACTCATAAATTGGTATTATATTACTGCCTTGTTCTTGCCAACCACTAATCATTCTATTTCCTGTAACAATACATTTATGTAATTTAGTTGGTATTGAGATATTCAATCTAGCGGAAATATCCTTTTTAAAATTTTCATCTTGTAAAATATGTTGAATTTTGTTAAGTTGTTCTGCTCCTTTTAAAATATAATTATAGCTAGTTCTTAGCTCAAAAGGGCTTGTCGGATGCAAAGAATTCTTACATTCAAAAATAAACAATTGATTTTCAATTATTGCCATAATGTCAATATCACCCACTATACCTTTATAGGAATACGAGATATTTCTTTGTACAAAAGATGATACTGGTTTTAGTGCATCTTCTAGAAGTTTGCCAAGATTATCTTTCTTTCCATCAGAATCAAATCTAAAATTTGTAGACTGAAGAGCATTTCTTGGTAAATTAGAGTTACACAATATCCCAAGAGGTAAAAAGATTGAATTATCGAGAGTTAGAACAGGTTGGTATTGTATATCAAAAATTTTATTTGAATCAGGATTCCATGATAATAAATCGAGTAAATTATCTGCTTTATTGTGTCCAAATAAATCTTGTAGTATTTTTAAGAAAGATGCTTTTTCAAAAGTAGGGATAATTGAACGCCAGAATAATTTTGAATTAAGCAATTTTTCTGCTTCAATATACCCAAATAATGCAAAAAGCAGAATACTAAAAAACCGCTGTAATTTGATAATATCAAACAAGCAAATATTTTTATAAATGTTTATTTTTGTAATTTGATCGAAGTCTATAAATATTTCTTTTTGGATGGAATTTATTTGGATTATTTCTTCAATAAAAAGTTTATCGCTACTGATTACTTCCTTAATAATAGGAAATTTCATCACAATACGCTTAGAAGGTTTTTCTTCAATAGAAAATAGTCTATCTTTAAGTTCTAAAGCAATTTTTTTAGCACTCCGTATCAGAGAATTATCATCAGTAATATTAAAATTCATCATTAACTTAACTGAGTCAGCACTATGTTGAACGTCAGCTTTTATATAACCTAAGTCTATACTTCTTTGTAGCTTTCCATCTGCTGCTTCAATAATTACTGTATTTGCTTGCCGTACGGCTTTGTAGGTAAAATAATCTAATAAAATTTCAATTTCTCTAAAATCAACTATTTTATAGAAATTTGCAAGATTCTTTAGAAAGATATTATCGCGTATACCTCTAACATCAACTGAATTTAGTTGATTTATGTCGAAACTTTTTTTATCATTAAGCTTAAAAAAGTAAAAAGAAAAAGCAGAAGCTATTTCTTCTTTACTATATCCAAATCTCTGAAAAGAGTTAATTCTGTTATCAAAAGTATTACTGGTTATAATATGCGGCCAGAATAAAGCTTCTAGACAAACCAAATAGCTTTTAAATGTAGATTCATCAATTTCCTGGGTTAATTTTTTAATAATCTTCTTGACTTCACGTCCAGCAAATAATATTGATTTTACAGAGTTAAGATAACTAATAGACTCTTCTGTTAATGTGTTGATTGTTGTAATATTATCAATCAAACTTTGTAAAGTTTTTACCTCGTAATTGTAAGAAGAGCAACGGAATATCCCTTTCGCTTTTATTTTTTTCAATAATTCTATTTCGTTTTCTAATAAGCCTTGTCTTAGTAAAGGTAATGCTGCTTGCCATTCGTTATTAGTAATTAAAATTTTTAACTTTTCTACTAGCTTTTCCATGATTTATTTAACTGCTACTTGTAGCACAAATGTAACTAACTAAATTTTTTTTGTCAATAACTGGATATTCAAATGGGGCAAATAATAAGCGTGTTCTATGTTCCTGACTATTGGGGTTATATGATAACTGAGAAATTTATTTTTTTGAGCTTCGGTACTTTGTGAAGCGATTTCACCGAGCTTACTGCCGGAAGCAATCATCGCGTTGCTTCTAAAAGAAGTAGCTCCTACCCTCAATGAGCAGAAGCCGTGTATTTTGGTTTTATTAACAAATGGTATTCCTGATTTTTATTGCTGCTCTTGTTTATTCCTCCACCAACAGAGTTTCTATTTGAGCCAGTAGTTTTTCCAAAGCTTTTTGCTTTTTAGGATTTTCCCAAACCTTCGCTTTTTGTAATTGACTTGATGCTTCCTTATAACGGTTTTTGAGTGAAGGTGGTTCTGGGTTTACCTGACGACTTGCTTTAATTCTTTCGTTAATCTGAGTTAGTGATAGACTGTCTGCTATCGTCGCCTCCAGGAGTGCAGTTCGTTGTGCTAAATCTTTCACACGAGCGATCGCAGTAGCTTTGGTATATTCAATTTCACCTTTGTGCAAAGCATCTAGGACATCTTCTGGCAGTTTCAGTAACGGTAGACGACTGCTGACAAAAGATTCCCAACTTATCATTCCCAAGGCATCAAATACAGCTTCTATTGCTTCGGAATCTTCACTACCCAAAACGTTTTGGGTAACTTTACCTTTAGCCTCATTTTGCATTCGGTAGAGAAGTGAAACCACGTTATCAGTATCCTGATTTAACCTCAAACTTAAAAGCTGAAGTATACCTTCAGTCTCTTCGATTGGGTTCAAATCTTCTCGAATCAGGTTTTCAACAAGGGATAACTGCAAGGCTTCTCTATCGTTGAGTTCTCTAACAACAACAGGTATTTCTTTTAGTCCTACTTTCAGGGCGGCTCGGTAGCGTCGCTCTCCTGCAACTAACTCATATTGCCCTGCTTCTAAAGAACGGACTAACAGAGGCTCTAAAATACCGTGTTCTTTAACTGATATTACCAGTTGTTCTAGCTTTTCTGGATCAAAGTAGCGCCGGGGCTGAGAATTAGGCAGTTTGATAGAGTCAATAGAAATTGTATGCGGAGTGGTAGTAGTATCTTCAGTTGGGTAAACACTATCTCCAAGTAAGGCAGCTACGCCTTTTAATTGACTGGTATAAGGTTGGTCTTTTTTATTGGTATTCACTTCAATTTTTCTAAACCTAAAGATATTTTTTCTAATAGACATCTCCGAAAAAGAATTAAATTATGGTATAAGAATATAAAAGTGTATTTTTTGGTAAGACGTTATGGGCAGTATATTTGAATATATTCAGAGCAATCCTCAC
>NZ_JACJTQ010000085.1 GCF_014698735.1 Anabaena catenula FACHB-362 | reverse complement strand
TGTGCTGTGGATGGTTTACTTATTTCTCTAATTGTCCGATACCTATGACTAGATGACCCATATTTATAAATGCACTATTTTGTCATTCTGTCAATGCGTAAGTCCTAGTAGTTACGGAATTGCTGCTTGAAAATCGGTAGTCAACTACAGTGTTCAGCCTTTAGCATCCTAGTATGTAGGTTATTTTAAAGGAAGAGTGCCTAAAGTGCAGCCAGCAACTAACAATCTCAAAAAACAAGAGCTACTCTAAGGGGTTGAAAACAAGATGAATGTGGAAAAAAATCAAAATAAAGACCGTCTTTTGATCTCTTATCTCTTGTGTGCAGGTGGATTATTAGGCTTGGGAGGGTTGCATCGGTTATACAATGGCAAGATAGGAACTGGTGTATTGTGGTTGTGTACTGGTGGTTTGTTGTACATAGGGCAGATAGTGGATCTATTCCTCATCCCTGGTATGACTGAAGAGTATGAACAGAAGCTCAGACTCAAAGCAGGTTTATCGCCTTCGGGTGTGCCACTAAATCAAACAGTGGTCAACTCCCAAGTTTACCAACCAACTGGCAACCAACTGATGGTTAAACTGCTGGAAGCGGCAGAAAGCAAGGGGGGTAATTTAACTGTGACTCAAGGGGTGAAAGCAACGGGAGCCAGTTTTGCGGAAGTGGAAAAGGTTCTCAAAGAAATGCTGCAATCAGGTTATGTCAGAATAGATAACGACCCCATTACTGGAGCCGTTACCTACCATTTCCACGAATTGTAAAGTCAGTAGGCATTTGTCCAAAACCAATGACTAATGACTAATGACCAATAATTAATTTCTCCCCAGCCACTTTTGACCGTTTAAGCGATAGACTAACCGAGATACCAGCAAATCAAGGGTAATTTTGCGCTCATCGATTAAGAATGACTCAAGGGTACTAGGTTTTTTACCTTCGTTACAGGAAAAGCCTTTTTTACCTTGAATATCTGCATCGGGGAAATAGACGTTAAATTGGCGCTGTCCGTTTTGCCAACTACCGATAATTTGCCAGCATTCTTCTGCAAAGTTAAACCCAGTGATGGGATATTTCTGCTTGGCAAAAGTTAGCTGTACATCTGGTACTCCTTCCGCAACAATTGCCTTTTGCAAAGCTGGTAAGTATTCCTGCTGCATAAACTCTTCAAAAGGCTTGTCTTCAACTGCTGGAGGTTTTTCCTTTTTGGGAGCTTTAGCAGCTGCGTCAGGTTTTTCTTTCGCAGGTGCAGCCGCATTGGGATTAACTTTTGGGTTTGCTGTTTTGGGATCTGGTGTGTTAGCTGTAGGAAGGCTTGTAGCTACTGGTTCGTTACGACTAGGAACGGTTTCTCCAGCAGCACTGGGAGCCACTTCTCCCGCCTGATTTTGATTGGTTTCTTCTGCCATTGCTCAGGTCAATCCTTATATCTAGCTTTTGGAGCGAGTTGCTCACCTTGGGGTAGTCAGTTACCTTCATTTTGACATACCAGCGCCTAGCCAGAATCAGTTCGCTAATTTTAAGATATCTCAACCACCAGCAACGGCTGGAACAATACTGACTTCATCCCCATCTTTCAGCACGGTTTCTGTGCCTTCCAAAAAGCGGATGTCCTCGCTATTGACGTACAAATTCAAAAACCGTCTGGGTTTTCCGGCTTCGTCGCACAAACGTGATTTGATTCCAGGACAGTTTTCTTCTAAGGAATCAAATAACTCAGAAATATTGCTACCACTGCATTCTAAGGTAGCTTGGTTATTCGTAAATTTTTGCAGTGCTGTGGGAACTAAAACTTTTACAGCCATCTTTAGTTATATATCAATTCTCGGTGGTCGGTTGTCAGTGGTCAATGCTCAATGGTCACTTGCTAATGATTAATGACCATTGACTCATGACTAAACAAGCACTTGTTGCCATTCTAAGCGATCAAGTGTGCGGGATCTTTCTAGCGCCCGTTCAAAACTATCTAGTTTGGCATCAATGGTCAAAGGTTCGCCAACGTAGCCTTGGATTGCTTCTTGGGTTTTCAAACCATTACCTGTGATGTAAACCACTGTAGTTTCATCTGGATCAATTTTGCCAGCTTCTACCAATTTTTTCAGGACTGCAACGGTTGTACCGCCAGCTGTTTCGGTGAAGATACCTTCAGTTTCTGCCAGTAACTTCATACCTTCGATAATTTCTGCATCATTGACTGATTCAATGTTACCGCCAGTTTTCTGGGCTATTTCTACAGCATAAACACCATCTGCTGGATTACCAATAGCGATTGATTTAGCTATTGTGTTTGGTTTCACTGGCTGGATAAAGTCACGTCCTTCTTTGAAGGCTTTGGCAATGGGGGAACAGCCTTCAGCTTGAGCGCCGCTGAAACGAACGTTTTTGCCTTCTACCAAACCGACTTCTACGAATTCGTTGAAACCTTTATAGATTTTGGTGAACAAGGAACCAGATGCTAGGGGAGCAACGATATGATCTGGTAGTTCCCAACCTAGTTGTTCTGCTACTTCAAAGCCTAATGTCTTGGAACCTTCGGAGTAGTAAGGGCGTAAATTAATATTGACAAAACCCCATCCGTGTGTATTGGCAACTTCTGAGCAGAGACGATTAACTTGATCGTAGTTGCCTTTTACAGCCATGAGGGTGGGACTGTAAATTAAGCTGCCCAATATTTTACCGGCTTCTAAGTCTGCGGGGATGAATACGCAGCAGTCTAAACCTGCATGGGCTGCGATCGCAGCGGTAGAATTTGCTAAGTTACCTGTACTAGCGCAAGAAACTGTCGTAAAACCTAATTCTCTAGCTCTGCTCAGTGCAACTGACACCACCCGATCTTTGAAGCTCAGGGTGGGCATATTGACGGCATCATTTTTAATATAAAGTTTATTTAAACCCAGGCGACGGGCAAGACGGTGCGATCGCACTAGGGGAGTCATCCCCGTTCCTACATCGATAACATTATCAGTAGCGACAGGTAAAAATTGACGGTAGCGCCAAATTGAATTTGGCCCTGCTTGGATTTTTTCTCGGCTGACGGACTGGCGTAAAGCATTGTAGTCATATTTGACTTCCAATGGACCGAAGCATAACTCACAAACATGACTAGCTTTGAGTTCATATTCTGCTCCACATTCCTTACACTTCAAGGCTTGCAGTATGGAAGTGTTTGCTTGGTTTAGGTTTGCAATCGCCTGAGTCATAAACTAGCTTTCCCCGTATGTCCGTCAACTTTGGATTACTCTAACACGCCCTAAAATACACGTCAAACATACCCGACAAAAATAGTCGGATATAGGTGACAGGGAACAGGTGACAGGTGACAGTAAGAAGGGAATAGGGAATAAATTTTTCTCCCCATCTCCCTTACCCTCCACTTACGGGTGGAATTAGGACGACTTCATCACTATCTTCTAATAGGGTGTCTGGTTCAACAAAGATGAGATTAATGCCAAAGCGGGTAACCTCACGCCATTGGGTTAGTTCTGGGTGTTCGGTGATCAAGCGATCGCATACCGCTTTGACTGGTGTACCATGAGGCAATTCCAGCACTAGTTCACTCACGCCATAAGCCTCTTGATAGGCAGCGAACAATTTAACGGTTATGGTAATTGCAGATTTCGACATACAATTTTTATACACCCTGAATTTATTTCATTAATTTATAAGAAGTTAAATGCAAGCTGAATTCAACTTTTTTCAGCACTGGTATCCCCTCTCACCAGTTGAAGACCTTGATCCACAGCGGTCAGTTCCCGTAACTTTGTTGGGAATCCGTTTAGTGATTTGGAAGCCTAAGTCATCTGAGGATTACTGAGTATTCTTATATCAATGTCCTCACCGTCTTGCTCCCTTAAGTGAGGAAAAATAAACAAAATTTCTGTGTAGTTTCTCTTTTATTTTGTGGACTATGTCCATGCGGAAAAATAAAACTTTCAATAACCTGATTTTAGCAGCTTTACATATTCAATCAGTGAACAGTTAACAACTATCAGAGATATGGTGGACTTACAGCCAATCATGAAACTGATAACTGATAACTGTTAGAATTTTTGACCCAAGCGCTGGAAATCCCGCTGTACTTCAATCAAAAGAGTTTTATTGTGGGGATCTGTCTTTAAAGCTTTTTTGAGATAAATTCTGGCTTTAGGCAGTTGTTTTTCAGCAATTAGCGCCCTTCCCCAGATTTGATAAGCGATCGCTTGCCATTGGCGTACTTCTATATCTTCTGGTAATCTAGCAGCTAAAGCTTCCACGAGAGCGATCGCTTGAGGAAAACGTCTTTCTTGCAAAAACCGCTGCAACTGTTCATAAGTCTTCCACTTTAACCGTTGTTCTATATCTTCTAGGGTCGGTGGGTGAGGCATTACAGTAGTTGCCGTTGCTGAACTTTGGGCTTTTACCTCCGTGTAACTACTTACAGAATTTGATGAACTAGATGAACTATTTGATTTTAGGGCTATTTCCTCAGATGGTACTACCGTTTGTAGGAATCGATAAGCCTCGGTCAAAGCAATAAATTTATCTTTAGCTTTTTCATCATTGGGATTCATATCGGGATGATATTGCTGCACGAGTCGGCGGTAAGATGACTTAATTTCAGCAAAAGAGGCTCCCGATCTTAAGCCCAATAAACGGTAACAATCTCCCAAATCCATGTTGCTTTGCTCCAATTCAAAATTTAAAATTAAAAATTCAAAATGAAGAATTTCTACTTTTGAATTTTCAACTTCAAATTTTGAATTTATTTTGCCCTATTTACATCCTTTCTTCAATCACACGGTCAATTAAGCCGTATTCTTTAGCTTCTTGAGCAGACATAAAAAAGTCACGATCCATGTCTTTTTCAATTTTGGCTAAAGCTTGACCAGTATTATTAGCATAAATCTGATTGAGTTGGTGACGAATCCGCAGAATCTCCCTGGCTTCAATTTCGATATCAGAGGCTTGGCCACGAGTACCACCGGAAGGTTGGTGAATCATAATCCGGGAGTGAGGTAGAGCCATCCGCTTACCCTTAGTCCCAGCGGCTAACAGGAAAGACCCCATTGAAGCCGCTAACCCAACGCAAATGGTGACAACATCAGATTTGATGTGTTGCATGGTATCATAAATCGCCAATCCAGACGTAACCATGCCACCAGGGGAATTGATGTACAAGTAAATATCCTTACCTGGATCATCTGAATCCAAATACAGCATGACCGCAATAATTTGGTTAGCGATTTCGTCATCAACATCCCGTCCCAGAAAAATAATTCTTTCCCGGTAGAGGCGGTCATAAATGCTAATCCAATCTGTATACTGTCCTCCGGGCATCCGGTAAGGAACTTTGGGAACGCCTATAGGCATTTTCGGTACTCCTTTTGTAATTAGTTATTCAGTCAAGGGAATAGGGAATTGGAAATAGCGGAGGAAAAGAAAAATGAACTTTTACCTCTTGCCTTCTTTCTGTCACCTGTCACCTGTCACCTGTCACCTTCTTTAAAGCACACTTGCAGGGAGTGGGGGATTAGCGAGTTCTTCTTTTTCAAAAACTCGGTCAATCAAACCGTATTCCTTGGCTTGGTAGGGTGTCATGTAGAGAAGGCGATCCATGTCTTTGCTAATTTTTTCTGATGCCTGTTTAGTGGTGAAAGACAGAATATCAACCATTGCTGCTTTGTTGACCAGAACTTCCTTAGCCCGAATTTGAATATCGGTGGCTTGTCCTTGAGCGTAGCTCTTGGGCTGATGTAAGATAATGCTGGAATTAGGTAAACTAGCACGGCAACCTGGTGTACCAGCACTTAGAAGCATTGCCGCCATACCCATCGCCGAACCGATACAAATGGTGTGGATGGGAGGCTTGATGTATTTCATGGTGTCATAGATAGCGAAGGCTTCGGTTTCAAAACCGATAGGTTCGCCACTGTAACCAGAAGTTCCTGTGGAGTTGATGTAGATTTTAATTGGCTTTTCGGGATCGTCGGATTGTAAATAAAGCAATTCGGCGACGATCAATTCCGTAACAGAAGGAACCAGTGGCATTCCTAGATAGACAATTCGCTCCTTCAAAAGAAGGGAAGGTAAATCTGGTGGAGGTGTCCGATAGAAATTATCGCCGTAATAAGGGGATTGAACAGCCTTGATGGGGGAAATGTCCATAGCAACTGATCGCCTGAAACTATGCCGTTAATGTACTACATCCTAACGCGATGCTTGGGTGATTTAGGGTGTGGATTTCTCACTTATGGTCAAGAAAGCTAGGTTGCTAGGATATTTTTAATCAATATTAAACTATGTTTTCGGCAAATGAGGCGTGGGTAATGGGTTTTTGAAGCTAAATTTATACTTTACTTTAGCAAGTCAGTTTATTCTGCTTCACCAGTTAAAATAAAAGCAGCCCAATCTTTTGGCTCTGGATACGTGCAAATTCTGAATTTCTTTAGCAGTCAGAAAACCGTTATTTCTGGGTGAGGGAGTAAGTGCGATCGCTCCTGGCATTTTTTTCACCTGTGATATCACTTGTATAATGCCTAAATATTAAATTTAGGTAAGCGTCAGCTTAATCAGCTGATGGGAGAACTATACTGATCCAATCTCAGTATTGACTACAGATACATTGTATTTAATATTTACAATTTCATGATAAGATAATCAGTAAAAATATGGCTGTTCTCTCAATCACCCGTCTAAAGCTGAGATCCTATAGCTATTTGATGACATTTTTAGTGCAGAATGAACAAGTTTTAAAGCAAATTAGACAAAGTGAAGGGTTTATTAAAGGTAAAGAAATGGCAACCGTAGACTTATCCATGTGGACAAGTACATTGTGGGCATCTGAAAAGTTACTGAAAGCATTTTATCTGAGTGGATCACATCGGCAAGTCATGCCAAAATTGAATGTATGGACATCAGAAGCAGTCAGTGGACATCGGGAGAGCAATACTCTTGAATTACCCTCTTGGTACGAAGTGCGTGATGAATTAGACAGCATTGGGCATTTCATTAAACTTAGTCATCCTTCTCTAAATCATCAACAACAAATTATTCCTGTTCCGCGTGTTGCTTTTATAAGATCAATCAACCCAATTTAAGATTGTAATTCTTTTAATCAGGAGCTAATACTATTGCCTATGTTGGATGTAACATCCGAATCAAATTTTAATATAAAGTCAGTGCAGGAAATACTTGCTAGTTTTACCAATACAAAGCCTAAGTCTTCAGGTGGATCTAATAGCAGTATTCTCGTCTTTGAATATCAAGATCCTCCAGGTGAATGCCTTAATCATACTACAGTTGTCCCTTTTTTTGAGTGTATTACCTCTAATTCTTATTACAAACGAATAGCAGAAGATAACACTATATCTGAGCGTGCGTTCGGAAATGAAATTTCGTTTTTCACCTCTGGTATTAATTATAAAATGGAGTGGAATGAACCTCTAAGTTATACACTTTTAGGGATAAATCCGTCATTTTTTGCCCGTGAGTTAAGTCATAATTCAATTGAACTATTTTCGATTCTGTCTGACAAACTTTCTGATGATGATCTCATAAAAAGTCTGATTTGTGCAGTTACGAAAGTTGCTCTGAATCCAAAGCTTGTAAATGATCCAATATTATATATTAATACACATGCGAACTCTCTTGTTGTCCATTTGTTATCATACTTTGGAACCAAGAGAGAAAATACCAATAATTTTTCAAAAAATAGTTTAAAAAAAATCAATAATTGGCTTGATTACAAAATAGAAATGGATGAAACAATCGAATATGATGAAATTCTTGAAATATTAGGCATGGATCGTATGTCTGAATTTATTTGTCTATTTGAAAATTCTACAGGAATTAAATTTTATCAGTATTGTATCGAAAAAAGAAAACAGATTTATCGAGACAAATATGCTTCTGTTTATAAACAGTTATCTCGTTCAAGAATGCTTAAGATTTTGGAAATTATTAGTGAAAGAGTTCAATCTGATCAGCATAAGCTTAATGATTAGACATCTCCGGAAATAGCTAAAGTGTTACTGCCACTGCTTTTAAAAGTGAGATGCCCCAATGCAAAGGTAGCTGGCTGGTACGCTAAAATAAGCGTTAGAGATGCC
>NZ_JACJTQ010000084.1 GCF_014698735.1 Anabaena catenula FACHB-362 | reverse complement strand
GTGAGGATTGCTCTGAATATATTCAAATATACTGCCCATAACGTCTTACCAAAAAATACACTTTTATATTCTTATACCATAATTTAATTCTTTTTCGGAGATGTCTAGTAGATGAACAAGATTTAGGATTATCACTACCAATTGCTGATTTATTAAATTTAATTGAAAACCGCAGCGAAATATTAGTTAGTCAAACCTTGGAAAATTGGCAAGCTAAATTAATTAGAGCAAGAACTAGGGATGAAGAGCGACTCAAGGATTATTACAACACAATCAGTGCCGAAATTCGTAGGAAGATAGAATCTAAAGGTTTGATAGATGCCGATAAAGATAAGGAATTAGCAAGAATTGAAGCAACAAATAAAGAGTTAGAGAGAAAATTATTGGATGTAAAGGAGCGTTATACAATGAGTGTAGAGGCTTGGTTACACAGTTCCATGATTATCCATTTACCTACGGTACATATTCAATTCTCTTTACAAAGAAAAAAAGCGAAACGGATTGTCACAGCAGTTTGGAATCCTTTTACTAAAATTATTGAACCATTGCGTTGTGAAGTTTCTGGTGAACCTGTTTATAATTTTTATTTAGATGATGCAGATGCTAAAATTATATCCGCGACTGTTTGGAAGAAATGATTGAAATTAAGCAAGGTAACTTATTAATAGAACCAGCCCAAACCGGTGCCTTGTTCATACGCTTGCTAGAATTGTACGGCATTCCCGGTTATGAATTAACTAAACTAGAAATCCAAAAACTGGCCTACTTTTTGCAAGTAGCTGGTGAACCCCTGCACCTTGAGTACGTAAAACCTTATTGAAGTGGGGAATGTGGGTTATTAGACCTGCATCTGTACTACAAAATGAAGTGCAGAATGTGGGTTCAACGATTAATTCCTCTCGCACGTAGTTTTGGTTTTGACATCTCTATTTCCAGGTGCAAGATGTGAATATAGAGACATTCCATGGAATGTCTCTACACCCAATAATTAATCGTATCCACCAAACATAAATAGGGAAATCTGCTCATCGGTACTGTTCATCAAAGCATGAAGATTACCACCTTTGAGCATGGCCATGTGTCCAGGTTTGAGGGTACGGATTTCAAAACAGCGTTCTCTTTCTGGCATTTTACACCAGTCACCCACTACCATGAAGCCTTGACCTTCCATCATGAAAAACACCTCTTGGTTATCACGATGACGGTGTAAGCCAATACCACAATTAGGATTGAGTAAGTGTAAATCCATATAATCAACGGCAAAGAAGGGTTCAAAACCGTTACCGTGATTTTTGTTTCTAAAGGCACTAAAGTTCCAAGAATTTAACTGGCGGCCTAATTCGTTTTTGCCAGTGTATTGTCCATAGTTAGACATTAAATTGCGATATTCCAAGAAGCCAATACCACCGTGAGGGTTAGAGCTGATACCAGTTCCTAAGAAGTTATCCCAACCCCGCATGATCATGTTGAACTCGTAGTGATAATTAGCACCGTTTTGGGAATCCCAAACTTTTTCATTAAAGTCTGCCCAGGCTAGTTCTACATGGAGGGGTAAGATCGGATGCATAGTGTTGGTGGGCGCAACTTGTGTCATCTGGCGGTCATTTAAACCTTCCCGATTGAAGTCGAAAATGCTGCCATGTACTAAGTCAGTGCGTACCTGAAGTTCACCACGATCTATAGAATTGCGGCCTTTGTCGTCGAGTTGACTTCTCAAATCGCTGCCAGGATAACCCCAGAACTCGACTTCATAGCGATCGCTTTTTTCATTGTAAGGGACAAAAATTAACGTGGGTGTAGCTACATCCCCAACCTTAACCCAGAGCTTGATTTTTTCTCCCAATTTGTGGCCAGCAGCCACAGAAAGCCGAGAATCTGGGCCACCTCGATAGGAAATCCGCAAAAATGGCCCTGTCCAATCGCCGACAGTTACCAAACCCCGAACGAGAAAGGTGTCGGTACTATAAAAGTCTTTAACGTTTTGCTTTTGGAAATCCGTCTTGTTATCTTGCTGCGTTGGGTCGAGAATATTTGCATCAGCACCCTGAGGCCCATAAAAAACTAGAGACTCATAGGGAAACAGATACTGCAACTGGTCTGTTAGGTAAAATTCCCGTTCTGCTGCTAATTGGGCCCTTTCGAGAAAGTTCAACAACTTCAGCAAGGGATTACCCCGATTATATTCCGGTGGGGTATTGGGATCGACTTTGAAAACACTGTCAGAGTGAACGATAAACATGGCAAGTTTGTGAGAATTGGGTAGGTGAATTAGTTGGTGTGATACAAGAAAGCAACGAATTTCAGGGGTTTTGTGCCGGGGTTACGAATGCCATGCATCCCCCCACTCTTGGTAAAAATCACACTCCCTGGTTTCACTGGTAGTTCTTTAAATTCCTTTTTCCCTAATCCCATCACTTGACGTTCGACGGTCGGGTACTTCTCTGTGGCTGGGTCGTCACCAACTCGCATATAGGCAAAGCCTTCGCCCTCGGTGATGAAATACAGTTCCTCAGTACCGATATGTTGGTGAGTACCTTCAACTACCCCAGGCGGAACGGTCACTTCATGGAAAAAGACCATTGAACCGCCAAGTTCTCGTTGGATAATCCAGCGCATATCGATAATGTTGTTATCTGACTTGTCTGGATTATCACCATCCATCATGGCGTTGCGATACCGCACTGGGGCAATATCTGGTGTTTGCAAGTACCAACCGCGTTGGAAATTAATCAGATAGTTGAGGTCAGAAATAGTGTTTTGAGGTGAACTGGGGTCTTGGGTGCGAGGTTCTTGGTGCGATCGCGAATAGTCGTTATCCCAAACAGTTTCATTACTGCTAATTTGATAGCCAGAGGGTAAATTGCGATCATTTTCCCGAAACGCCAACTCTATCTTTGTCAAAGACTTGATATCTTGCAAAGCTGGACTAAACGCCTTAACTCGCGTAATTGCTCCATTGCGTCCCATCTGATCCAAAACCTGAAAATCGTGGTAGCTACCAGCAGGAGGTTCTAGAGTTTCCCAAATCTCCACTTCGTAAGCATCAATCCAAGAGCAATAGGACAGTTTTACCATTGCTTCTGCCTTCTTACTCTCATCCTCTGGCAACACCCTCACCCAAGCAATCAAATGATCCTTGAACAAGCGTTTTTTCTCCCGTGTCTGTTCCACTAACCGACTAGAACGATATTCTAAGCGGAGAAAATTACTGAGAAACTTACCATCTAGATATACCTCACCCTTGAGGGCATTGATACCTAAATAGCTACGAACTTCGCGCACATTGTAACGGTAACGGGGGCTGCGGGTAGCGTTGAGATATTCAGCGTGGTAAATCCGGTCAGGATAGAAGACAACCTTGAAAATGTCATTCCACGGACTCGTAAAAATATCGTTAAATGCTGGGTCCATAATCAACTGTTAAACCTTTAAGTTGCAGATTGAGGTAGCCAGGGAGCAGGGGAGAATCATTAACACTAGGACTTACGCAAAATATTTATCAAACTCTTATTTCTCTGTGTCCTCTGCGTCCTCTGCGTCCTCTGCGGTTTGTTTTTCCATGATTCATGCGTAAGTTCTTTTCCAAAAAGATGCAAAAGACATCTCCCTTACTAAAGCCTCTTGAGTAATTCGTCAGCGACACGGAAAGAATTAGCTTGAATTGTCAAAGTCGGATTAGCGCCGCCTGATGTGGGCATAAAAGAGCCATCGGTCACGTAGAGATTATCAAAATCCCAAGTTCGACAATTCACATCTAATACTGAGTCTTTGCGATCAGTGCCGAATCTTGCACCACCGAGAATATGATTAGCAATCCGTGCTAGGGCGTTTTCTGCCATGTACACACCCCCCGATCCCAAGAATTCATAAGGGAATTTGCGATCGCCTGGGGCATTTTGTCCGTTATCTAAAACCTGTTTGCACATATCCGCCAGGGTATTCATCAGATACCGATCATGGCTGTGCCATTCTTTAATAATGTGGGCAACTGGACGACCCCATTTATCCTTAATTGTCGGATGTAGTTCGATGCGATTTGTTTTCAGGGGTAATTGATTGGCCATGAAGCTAACAGATAGACCTCTACCCATGTATTGATCAAGGAAATCTGCCAAACCTTGACCTGCCAATCCAGTGTTAT
Source organism: Anabaena catenula FACHB-362 (assembly GCF_014698735.1). Lineage (GTDB taxonomy): Bacteria > Cyanobacteriota > Cyanobacteriia > Cyanobacteriales > Nostocaceae > Anabaena > Anabaena variabilis_A. Next base: position 4,751 of record NZ_JACJTQ010000084.1, on the reverse strand, counting down.
TAATAAAGCCTTTCCAGAGAGTATCTAAATCTTGACTACCCTGAGTACGTCCTAGAGATATGGGCAAAGCTTGGTCAGAGGTGTTGTTGTAGATTGCACCACCAGCCCACAGTCCCCGGCTTTTGAGAAAATCATCCGTAGCGCAAGCATCAGTAGCCCAATCAGCATCTAAAGCCTGTGATTTATCGCTGCGAGTGGGCATTAGGGCGCTTGCACCACCAAAACAGTGAGTCAGAAAATACTTTCCTAAGAGGTCATTTTGATTGATCCGGCGATCAAATTCCGAACTCATCTGTGCAGATAATTTCAACAACCGAATTGATTCAATTGCTGAACAAGCCACAACAACAATTTTTCCCTGCACAAACCGAGTTTTCCCACTAGGGTCGCGGTAAACCACGCGGCTAACTTTCGACCCTTCGCTTTCCAAATGAGTAACTACGCAGTTAGTGCGAATCTCAAAATTTGGTTGGTTAGCAATGGGACTGAGTAAAGATACCCAAGTATTTGATTTCAGACCCAGAGGACAACCAAAGCGATTTACATAACTGGTTTTAATCGTTTCTGGATCTTGAGGAGCCTTGCGTCCACTGGGTTCATGGTCACGGGTAATCACCGCTAACGGTGTCCGATATGGCTTGATAGGTTTGTTACTGTTGAGTTGTTTACCTATCTGCTCCATACCCACCTTGGCATATATACTAATGGGGTTAGGCTCTAAAGGTGGTTGATACTTATCTCCACTAAATGGTTTCAGTTGGTTCTCGACAGTGCCGTTAAAGCCAACTAAATATTCAGCTTTTAAATAGTATGGCTCTAGTTGTTCATAACTAATCGGCCAATCACGGGCTTCCCTTTGAATATCGCCGTTGGGGTCTTCTTTCAGGTCATTGCGTCCAGCATTAAAGCTTTGTAGGCGTAAATCGGTAGGTGTAAATCGGAGGGAAACACCACCATAAAGTTGCGTACCACCACCGACAACTTGGGCTGTATAACCTTCAATTGTGGCTCGGTCTTGTCCATCAAAACCACGATAAATATGTGGCTCGTCGTTAATATCTGGTTCAACGTGGCTAGAATAAAAAGCTTCGTTTTGGTTAGCTACTCCAGGAATGCGAATCCGTTTTTCTGGTCCATCAGCAAATAGTTCATCCCGTTTAAAATCACTTAACCCATTGGGGTTTTGATATTGGGGTTTAAACAAGGGGCCTTTTTCTAAAATCAATACTGATTTTCCGGCTTTGACTAAGGTGTGAGCAATAGGCGCACCACCACCACCACTACCAATAATTACGACATCAAATTGAGTTTCCATTTATCTTCTCCTAGGGATATTGATGAAAGGATAATCATGATTAATAATCTGTAAATTAATCTGTTAATCCTTTAATCTGAAAATCCTGATCCAAATTTGGTATTAGCCTCGATAATCGCTATTAATGCCGAGGGGTTGTTCTATCGCTTTGCGCCAATTAAACAAAGTTTCCCCTTTGTCATCTGTATATCTTTCAGCCAAATAAGCCCAACCTGTACCGCCAACATTACCGCCATATTTGGGATGAGAAAAAGCACCTGTATAGGTGTGGCGGCGTAATAATTGGAGGAAGTAACGGGGTTCTTGATATTGTTGATAATTCCAGCCGTTAACTTGGTTAGTTGCCATTTCGTTATACAAGTCGATGTATAACTCTTTGGAAACATCTTGGGGATTAATATAAGGATTTCTCTGCCGCAAAATCCTGTCAATCTGCCCTAGGCAAATTTTATAATCAGTTAAGTGGTGATTTTCTTCCCTAGCTAAAATGTTGTCAATGTAATTTACTGCTCCCACAGATTGATCTAGACGATAAGCAAAGGCATATTGCACTTCTTTATCTTGTTTACCAAGATAATTGTATTGGCGGTTTAAAAAGTTCTCGCCTTCAGCCGTGCGGAACGGTAAAATGTGATCTACTAAGCGAGTTAAAATTTCAAATTCCCAATCTTCAAAGCTCAAAGGTTCTGTGCAGAGTTGGGTGAAAAATCTTGACCAGAATTGACCATTATCAAGTTGAGCGCGTTGGGGGTTAATAGGATCAAGAATCGCTTGCCCATCCACAATAAATTTATAGGTATGAAATTGGGCTTTGGGAACAACAATTGATAAGGCGTAGTATCCTGTTTTTTCGCCTAAAAATTTCACTGGGTTGAGGGGAATTGGTTCAAAGAGATTGGCAAATGTGCCAATAATACTAACATCTTTGGGAGGTGTGTTGCCTTGTTGTTGATAAACGAAAGTTACTAAGTTTGAGGAGTAGCTTTTAACAAAGTCTTTACCATCACTGTAACTATCAATAATGGGAAATCGCCAAGCTTCAGCAATGCGTGAGCGAGGGTCATCGTCGGTTAATTGTCCAAAGTTATGGCGAGGATCTGTGTTAGACCTGGCTAAAAATTTTGTGCATTGGTTTAGCACATACTGATCATCGGTTTGAACGATTTCTACAGCCATTCATTTATCTCCTGCTATATCCATTCAGCAGCATTTTCTTTTCTGGTTTAACTTTGGTTATTCCAGTCTCAGAAAACTTGTTTTTATTGAATACAATACGCTCGGTTTTCTTTCCAGAAATTAGTGGAGAAAAATCTGAAAATCTTTGATGGCGTTTACCAAATCTTAACCTCGATAGATGCAAAGATAATTTGGACTAATGGTTGTGTTAGGCAATATATATTGGTAAAACTGCGGTCAGAAAATTCGTAATTAGGGCTTGCTGAAAAAGTCTTTCCGTTAGGGTTAGGAGTCAGGAGGAAGAATTAGAAGCAGCTTTTGAATAGTTGCTTTGGCGGAAAAGTGATAAGTTTTTGATGGGTTTAATGTCTATTCCTTGCACCTTCTTAACTTTTTTACCCCTGAATCCCTTGAGCTATCTAGGTTTTACATTTATTCAGCAAGCCCTAATTAACCCATGAATAAATTCATGGGCTGATCCCTTCTATTACGAATTACTAAATAATCCCTGTGTGAAGCGTTATAAAATTTGGTGGAAATCTTGACGGTTAATCAAATTAAATGAAAACCCTTTTCTTGAGCAGTGAAATATCACTATGGTTAGTTGACTATTTTTTATTGCGAGAGAATCAGGACGCTATAGGGGCCAATGCCGATATTGCCTCGGTAGGGCATACGATCAGGGTCATTACCATCTGTACTGTAAGCAACTGTGTCATAACCAGGATGGTTGCCAAAGTCTGGGCTGTATCCGTTCCAGTCGCTATTGAACCTGACTGACCACAAACCACCGCGAGGAAAGCCAATACTATAGTTGTTATAGGTGCGATTAGCCATGTTGACGATAACAACTACATCATCTCCAGTCCCACCTTTATCCCAACGATGGAAAGCGATCGCCTTATCGTTATCGTTGACATGATAAACATTCACGTTCTGTCCTTGCAAACCTCTGGTGTTATTGAACCAGTTACGACGCAACCGAATTAAAGATTGATAAAGACTCCAAATACCAGCGAATTGATCTTTTTTACTCCAATATAAACTACCGGAATCGCTCCAACTTCCCCATTCTAAGAATTCCTGACCTTGAAAAATCATAGGAATACCAGGAGAAGTGAAAACCAGAGCTGCTGCTAGGGTAGAACGTTTGCGAGCAAACCAGCTATCTGCATGACCATGCCAGATTGCTTCGGGAAGGCGGATTTTATTGTTAATTGCGGCAACTTCGTCATGGTTTTCGCTGTAGATGACTCGTTTCCAAGCGTCGCTTTCAAAACGGTGGAGAATAGCATCACGAATACTATACATATTGCGATCGCTATCGTTGGCAGTAATTACAGCATTCACCACTGGATAGTAAAATGAACCTCCCCACTGGGAATCAAATCCTGCTCCCCCTAAACCTGGATTTCGGGTGATCCATTCGTTGTTTTGCAGGTCTTCGGCAATGGTAATCTTCCACGGCATTTTGTTGTCTATTTCACTGTTGATCTGCTGCATCAAACTCCAACCTTCAGGTAGGTCATGGGCAGGATCGTTGTTATTACCGTAGAAATTGCGAATGTTAACAGTTGAATCAAAGCGTAAGCCGTCTATCTGATATTCTTCCAACCAGATAAAGGCATTATCACGGATAAATTGACGGACTTCAGGACGACCGTAATCTGGACGCGGGCCAAAAGGAGTATCCCCACGTTTATCGTTATAGAAGTAAATTCCTCCTCTACCGTTTTCTGACCAACCATCAAAACGCCACAAAGAAAAATCTAGTTCTTGGGGGCCAAAATGGTTGTAGACAACATCGAGAATAATGGCTATGCCAAATTCATGAGCTTTTTTGACAAAGTTTTTAAAGTCGCGGGGTTCGCCATAATTACTCTCGATATCAAAGGGAAAAGCAGGGTTATAGCCGAGAGAGTATTCACCAGCAAAGCCAAAAATCGGCATCAGTTCAATGCCATTGATGCCTAAATCTTTTAAGATGCCTAGTTTATCAATAATCGAGCTAAAGTCTCCTGGCTTATCTGCGGTTCTGTTGAAGGAAGCAACGTGCAGTTCGTAAATTACCAATTCATTCCAGGGTGGCATATTGAAGATATTGCTGCCCCAGTCGAAATTATCTCTAGCAATCACACCATCGCCATTTTCATTAGACATCTCCGAAAAAGAATTAAATTATGGTATAAGAATATAAAAGTGTATTTTTTGGTAAGACGTTATGGGCAGTATATTTGAATATATTCAGAGCAATCCTCAC
>NZ_JACJTQ010000083.1 GCF_014698735.1 Anabaena catenula FACHB-362 | reverse complement strand
GTGAGGATTGCTCTGAATATATTCAAATATACTGCCCATAACGTCTTACCAAAAAATACACTTTTATATTCTTATACCATAATTTAATTCTTTTTCGGAGATGTCTAATAGGTGATTTAAGCTGGAAAAGAATGTTTAAATCATTAATTTTTATCTATATATTTTTTGCTGGATATGTTTATTTTCGCGCAGATAGTATGATTTTTCTGCCGCAACCATCTAGCTATAAAGACACTCAGAAAATTATCAAAATCACCAGTGCAGAAAATACGCAAATTTCAGCCATTTATTTACAAAATCCGCAAGCTAAATACACAGTTCTTTATGCTCATGGTAATGCCGAAGATTTAGGAGATATTCAGGAAATATTGCAAAAAATCCGCAATTTTGGTTTCAATATTTTTGCTTATGACTATCGTGGATACGGTACGAGTCAGGGAAAACCTACAGAAAATAATGCTTATCAAGATATTGATGCTGCTTATAATTATTTGACTCAAGATTTAAAAATTCCACCGCAGCAAATTATCGTTTTTGGACGTTCAGTTGGAGGTGGTTCAGCGGTAGATTTAGCAGCACGAAAACCTGTTGCAGGATTAATTCTTGAAAGTACATTTACTTCAGCTTTTCGGGTAGTTGTACCTTTGCCAATTTTGCCTTTTGATAAATTTAGAAATCTCGATAAAATCAAAAAAGTACAAAGTCCCGTATTAGTGATGCATGGTAAGTCAGATAATGTTATCCCTTTTACTCATGGACAAAAATTGTTTGCTTCTGTAACTTCACCCAAACTTTCTTTGTGGGTAGAGACAGCAAATCATGATGATGTTTACTCGGTTGCAGGAGAAAAGTATGGCAAGACTTTGCGCGACTTTGCTGATTTAGTCTCAAAAAACCAGAATTACCCAAAGTGATAAATTGAAGCTAAACACATCCCGGTTTTAAAAGATAATAATACCACCTAATTCTTCCATCATTTGTTCTAGAAGTTCCTCCATCATTTCCTGCTTTGAGGAACGCAAACTTGGAGGTCCATCGAGAAATTCTTTAATAGTAATTTTTTGTTCTCTAAATCCCTTCACAAAATCACGAATATCAGCAACAATACTAATTTGAGATTCTAGAGTTTTCACCATTAAATCAATAGAATTAATCCCTTGTTTAGTAGCTTTCCGAGCATCTGAAACCATTGCTCCTTCAGGAGTATTTTTAGCTAAACGTAGTTCCTGTTTTAATTTTTCATATTGATTTTTCAGAATTTCATTTTGTTGTTCTAGATTCTTGCACCTGCGCGTCAAATCATCTTCACTATTGCTATCAATAGATTCCCCTAACTGGTGCTGACGTTCAATTTCTAAAAGTCGCGCTAAATCTCCTTCTTGATAGGCTTTATTAATTTCTTTCATGATTTCTGTGTGTGACATTTGCGTTTCGCTGTCTTTTACCTTATCTGGGTGAAAGATTTCCGCTAACTTCAGAAATGTCTGCCGAACTTTTCTTGATTCTTCGGTTCGGCTTGCAGAACTAGATTCTACTTCCTGTTGTGATTCCCAATATTGACGGCGGTTTTGATTAGTTTCATCGCTATCCATTTCTTCTGAATTTTCAAACAGTTCATCTAGTTCTGTATCTTCTTCTTCTTCACCAACAGATTTGGGACTAATTATTCCTGTCATCTGGAGATTAAGGTAAAGTTCTTTGATATGTTTCTCTGTTTGTTTACCAAATTTTCTATTAGTCAAAATCTCATTAAACATCGCATGAATTTCTTGATCAAGTTCCGCCATTTTCTTGAAGCTGGGAGTGGCTTGATGAAATATATCTGTGGCTAAAGAGCGCATTCTTTCCACAAAATTATTTAATTCTGTCCGCTTCTTTTTAATCTGTTTCAATATTGATTGGTGTTCTTTTTCTAAACCCTCTAAATAGATATGCAATTCAGAGAGTGCCAGTGGTATTGCTGGGGTAGCTGGGGATGCAGACTTAGTTTTTCGAGGCATAAAAAAAGTAGGTAAGTTTCAGGGTTAACAGATAAATTCAGTAAAGGTTAAAAATACCCAACACTTGTAAGCATTTGTTGGGTTGCGCTGTCGCTTAACCCAACCTACAAAAACTCTTAACCGAACAGTATTGATACGACATCTATAATATTATCTGCTTCTTTGCAATATTTGAGATGCCGTATTCCTAGAATTTACCTGAACTTGAATTAGAGAGAATGACTCAATTGTGCTTCTGAAATCCAAGCACCGTGGAAACCGTAAGGTACTCGTTGGGGAATAATTACCCGCGCGACAGGTTCACTGGTTATATCTTGAGCATTGATGACTACTAATTCCGAAGTTTCTGAATTTTGATCATAAACAAAGGTGATTAGCCAACCATCATCTTCTGTGGTGGCATTAAGGCTGGGTGCAAATACTGTTTCACCGCCATAGCGTCCTTCTCCAAATTCATGGGTTTGGGATTGGCCATTACTGAAATTGTACTTAATTACTCCCTCAAATAAAGGTACAGGACTTGTTGCCATTTTGCCAGCGTAGCCATATTGGGTTTTTCTCCCCAGGAGGTTTTCGTTAACACGAGGAAATTCTGCGGGTACATCGTCAAGCCTTTCTTCTTTGACTGCACCTGTAATTAGGTTAAAGCGCCAGCGGTGGAGGAGGGGTATATCTGCTGTGGGATCTGTTTGTGAACCACCCATGAGAATTGTGGTAGAACTCATGCGACAAGCAATAAGTACTACTTCGTCTCCTTCTTCATAGGCGTTGAGGGTGTGGAAAACGAAGCAGGGGGAACTTTCAAACCAGCGGATGTTGCTGTTGTCTCCGTGACGTGGGACAATGCCAAAGCGACTGGGGCGATCGCTCTCAAACATCATCATTGGTTCTCCCCGCTGCATTCTTTCTGGGCTGAAAGTTAGGGGTAAATCCATGAAAATACTATAGTTTTCAGTAATGGCAAAATCATGCATCATTACCCCCGTTGGGATATCAATTGGTACTGTTCGCAATAATTCCCCTTGTGCTGAAACTACGCCATATTGTAAGTATGGTGGTGCAAACGAGTAACCAAAGAACATCATTTCCCCAGTCACTGGATCTACTTTTGGGTGAGCAGTAAAAGGAGAAACCAGCTGGTTATTGTAAGTGTATTCACCAATAGTTTCTAATTCAGGAAGTTGGATATTGTGCGGCGCACCTCCTTCCCACAATGCCAAAAATTGTCCCGCGTGCCATACTAGGGCAGTATTAGCGGTATTTTTGCCGATGCCATGAGGATTATCCTGTTGGGGTGGTTCCATAAATCCACTCCAGACAGCTTTACCCGCCTCATTTTCGATTTTCCAGCCTCTGGTGCGGATGTAGCGATTGCGATAAGTGGCTTTACCGTTGCTGATTTGTACACCATGTAACATTCCATCGCCATCAAACCAGTGATACTGACCAATGGGTGAGCGTTGGGGATTGGGTCCATTTCGCACAAACATCCCGGAAAGATCAGCGGGTAATTCACCTATAACTGGCAGTGTATCAGTGGTGATTTGTTGACAAACAGGGGCAAAATTACCATCAAGATAGGGATTTACGGCGGTTGTTAACATTGTCAATATTAAATTTGATTGGCACTTTCTTTAATATAATGAGCGATCGCTGATTTTGCCGGCCAACAATCAGGTTATTCTCGGAATATTGACAATGGCAAATTCAACCTGAGTGAGAATATACCGTGAGCCTAACTCTCTATCTACTCCGTCATGGACAAACAGAATCTAGTCGTATGAATGCCTATTGCGGTGCAATAGACTCAGAACTCACCCCTGACGGCTTAGAAATGGCAAAAGCATTTGCTGCTGCTTACAGTTCTACCCATTGGCAGGCGATTTTTTCTAGTCCCATGCGACGAACCATAGCGACAGCAAAACCTTTATGTACAGCTATAGGAATGCAACCTGAACTGCGAGATGGTTTGAAGGAAATTAACTATGGTGAATGGGAAGGAAAAACCCCAGAAATCATCAGCCGTGAATATCATGATGATTATATCCGTTGGTCAGCCGACCCCGCTTGGTATGCTCCAACTGGTGGGGAAAGAGGAATCACAATTGCTGCTCGCGCTATGCAAGTAATTGAAGAAATTAAGCATCTTCACGATGATGGTAATGTTTTAGCTGTTGCTCATAAGGCAACTATCAGAATCATTCTTTGTAGTTTATTAGGAATTGATATCGGACGCTTTCGTTATCGTTGGGGATGTCCTGTTAGCTCTTTAAGTATTGTCGAATTTACTGAACATGGACCCATGTTGCAGGCTTTGGCAGACCGGACTCATTTAGATGATAGATTGCGGAATTTACCAGGAACTTAAACTCACTAATAAAAAACTATAACCTCATGTAGAGACATTCTAGAGAATGTTTATACCCTATAGGTAATTAGCCAATCATCAAATTATCACCAATTTTATTATGTTTCCCATTATTGAAACTATTCCTTTACGTCAAATGGCTTCAGGCGATATTCTATCTCTTCAAGTTTACAAATTTATCGGTTTTCATCCTGGCAAAAAGGTTTATATTCAATCTAATTTACATGGAGCAGAAATTTCTGGTAATGCAGTTATTTATCAGCTAATCGAATTTTTATCATCAATAAATAACACTGATTTGGCTGGAGAGATTTGGTTAGTTCCTGTTTGTAATCCAATGGGAACAAATGAACGCGCTCAACATTTTTCTCCGGGGAGGTTTTGTGCTTATGAAGGTAAGAACTGGAATCGCATTTTTTGGGACTATGAGAAAGAAGCTGATGATTTAGTAGCTTTTACTCAATCTCAACTTCATCTTGATATGGAGGTCGTCAGACAAAATTATTTAACTACTATTAAAAGGAAATTTGCCGAAAATTTAGAAAAAATTAATTCTCCCGCTAGTGTCCCCTACACTGAACTATTTCGCTATCAACTACAATCCCTCTGTTTAGATGCAGACTACTTAATTGATTTACACTCTTCTAGTGATCAAGGTTTAGACTATGTTTATTATTTCCCCAAGCGAGAAGATAGCGCCAAATACTTCTTACTTGATTATGGAATTTTATTAGATGAATATGATGGCGATGCTTTTGATGAAGCTTTTATCAAACCTTGGTTAGCACTAGAATCGGCTTTTCAAAAACTGGGAAAAAATATCAGATTTGATATCGAAGCTTGGACATTGGAACTGGGAACAGGAATGCAGATCAAATCTGATTCAGTCGCTCAAGGTGTGCGGGGTGTAAAAAACTATTTAGCACAAAAAAGGGTTTTACAAATTCCTGACTTGATTCTACCTCAAACACAATCTCATCAAATGTATTTTGCAACCAGTAGCCACAGAAAAACCTATTATGCTATTGCAGGTGGTATGATTCAATCTAGAGTTAAATTGGGTAGTAGTGTCAAAGCGGGAGATAGACTGTATCAAATTATTAGCTTTAATAAAGAAGGTAAATTACCTACTGTAATTGATATCTGTGCTGAAGCAGATGGATTGATTTATGATATGTCAACAAATCAGGCTGTAAATCAAGGTGAGTCTGTCTTGGGAGTGCTTCAGTCATAAATCGTAAGAATTGAGAAGTGAGAAAACTTGTAATTTTACGATTTTCCTAAATTTGGATTATTGCTGATATTTTTTTATGAAAAGTAAGGATACAGAATTCAGAATTGAGAATAGCCTACGGCAGGACTAAGCCTACAGGATGAATCAGAATTTCCGAGTCATTCTTGATAATTTCTTGAAAAACTTGCTTCTCTAGATTCCTACTACCAACAAATATTGTGACTCCTGACTCCGGTCACTGAGCGTAGTCGTTCGCGAAGCGTCTCGAAGAGAAGTGCTGACTCCTGACTCCTGAATTCTTACGACGAAAAGATGAAAATATATTCAGTAATAGATTAAACTGAAAATAAGGACAACCCCGCACAGACCAGGGTGATGTTATGTCTGTTTTTGATTTGAAAAAAAACCAATTTATCCCCAGTGTGAAATATGAAGGTGGAGTCAAAGGTGAGTAGTATTGATAATTATACCTTCTCTATGGCAGGAGAAGTAACAATTCCCCAAGCTCCTCCTGAATTTAAATCAGGTTTTATCGGCATTATTGGTCGTCCCAATGTCGGTAAATCTACTCTAATGAATCAATTAGTAGGTCAAAAAATAGCCATCACTTCACCAGTAGCCCAAACTACGCGAAATCGCTTGCGAGGAATTTTAACTACTGAAAAAGCCCAACTAATTTTTGTAGACACACCAGGAATTCATAAACCTCATCATCAATTAGGTGAAGTGCTGGTACAAAATGCAAAAATTGCCATTGAGTCGGTAGATGTAGTACTGTTTGTAGTTGATGGTACAGTAGCTTGTGGTTCAGGCGATCGCTATATTGCCGAGTTACTCAGTCGTAGCCAAACACCAGTGATTTTAGGTATCAACAAAAGCGACGAACAACCGCCCGATTTTCAGAAACTAGATGAAAGTTACACAGAATTAGCCAATTCCCATCAATGGCAAAGTGTCAAATTTTCTGCCAAAACAGGTGCAGAAATAGTAAATCTGCAAGAATTATTAATTGGACATTTAGAATCAGGGCCGTTCTATTATCCACCTGATTTAGTGACAGACCAACCAGAACGCTTCATTATGGGAGAATTAATCAGGGAACAGATTTTGCTGTTAACGCGAGAAGAAGTACCCCACTCAGTTGCGATCGCAATCGATCTCGTTGAAGAAACCCCAACCATTACCCGTGTACTCGCTACCATCAACGTCGAACGCGATTCCCAAAAAGGAATTCTGATTGGTAAAGGTGGCACAATGCTCAAAGCAATTGGTAGCGAAGCTCGTGAACAAATCCAAAAACTAATTGCTGGTAAAGTTTACCTAGAATTATTTGTCAAAGTTCAACCCAAATGGCGACAATCAAGAATCAGGTTAGCCGAATTAGGGTATCGCGTGGAAGAGTAGAGAACGCTCCAGATGGGAAGTTAGATTTTAGATCTAAGATCAGGACTTACGCTTTCATCATCAAGGAACGAACCGCACAGGACGCTAAGGAAGAAGGGTTGGAGAGAGTTATTGCGTAAGTTCTGTAGATTTTAGATTCGAGTTAATTAAATACCATCCAAAATCGTTGGACTGAGCTTGCCGAAGTCCAAAATCCAAAATCGAATACCCAATCACCAACTTAGATAATGTATAATTAACACATCCTTGACTGTTAATATTACTGTATCAGTCATTATTAAAGTCAGCACCAAGGATACAAAGTTATGATTAAGTCTTGGATAGTAATCGGGGGTGTGACTTTCTTAGTTGCCTTCGCTAGTAGCTTCGTTACACCTAGTGAACGCCAATGGTTCAGGCGTTTACAAAGACCCAGATGGCTAACCTTTGAAGGAGCAATTCCACTGATTTGGACTGTAATATTTATCTGTGGTGCTTGGTCAGCTTATATTGTTTGGGAAAACAACCCAGGAACCAACACAACCTGGTTAATGATGGGTTTATACCTACTTCTAGAAATATTTACCATTGCTTACACACCCGTAATGTTTCGGCTTCGTAGTCTCAGAGTAGGTACAATTATCGGTGGCACAGGTTTCATTATCTGCCTTTTAGTCACCTTTGCAGTCTTACCAGTTTCTGTTTGGGCAGCATTATTACTGCTTCCTTATTTACTGTGGAGTCCTATCGGCACATATACAACTTGGGAAATGATTCACCTCAATCCTCAAGATGCTTAAGACTTGTGCCTACAAAATTACCTTAATCTCAGCGAACCTCCGCGTTTACCTCAGCGAACCTCTGCGTTTAATTAAACCAACCTACCATAACGAGCAGTTCCTTGATTCTGCAACCAAGCCCACATTTGATCACCACAGGAAAAATGCCACCATTCTCTAGGATTGCGTTGAAAACCAGCTTTTAACATCACATCCCGTAACAACTGACGGTTAGCATCATACTGTTGATTACTCTTAGCATAATATTCAGGGTGCGATCGCTCGGACATTTCATCAATCGGTGAACCCATATCTACAACTTGTCCATTTTCATCCACCAGGGTAATATCTACCGCAGCCCCCGTACTATGGGGAGGAGGAGTATTCATATCCAAACTTGGTACAGCCCAAATTTCATAAACCGCTTCCCAAACGTCTTCCCGTTGCTGGGGTGATAATTGCGCTTCTGTCAAACCCCTATCACGCAACGCTTCCCCAAAGCTGTAATCTACCATAAACTGCTGTACAGCCACAGGACGATAAGCATCGAATATCTGAATATACCAATTAGGATGTAGTAATTGTAAATAATTTTGCGCCTGAATCAAATTTGCAATCACACTTTCGCGCAAATAATAAGGTGAATGTACCCCATAATTAGCACCTAACTTTTCATAAGGGTGAGGAGATTCTACCGCAAACAATTCTAGAGGAATTTTTACTAAAGGTTCACCACATTCAATTATCGGTATTTGGTGATATGGCCGCATAATTTTTCAACGATATAATTCTAAATGAAAGGAATAATCTATCACTTCTCATGTTCACAACAAGACTTTGACTCCACCTCTGGAACAGGATCATAACCCCCTGGATGAAACGGATGACAGCGTAAAATCCGCCTAATACCCATCCAACCACCACGGAACACCCCAAACCGTTCAATAGCTTGAATAGCATACATAGAACAAGTAGGTTGAAAGCGACAAGTGGGGGGAAACAGAGGAGAAATAAATAAGCGATAACCCTTAATTAGCCAAATCAATAATATTTTCATAAAAAACCTCACGGGAGCTTGGAAACTCAGTGGCTTTAGCCTGCTGTGTCCCTGTATTGATTAAATCAAGCTTTCGCTGTAAAGTATCAACTGTAGCGAAAACTTGACTATGTACCTGACGCAAAAGAATCAAATCAG
>NZ_JACJTQ010000082.1 GCF_014698735.1 Anabaena catenula FACHB-362 | reverse complement strand
GGCATCTCTAACGCTTATTTTAGCGTACCAGCCAGCTACCTTTGCATTGGGGCATCTCACTTTTAAAAGCAGTGGCAGTAACACTTTAGCTATTTCCGGAGATGTCTTTTGGTTTTCTAGTTCTGCTTGGGCTTGCTGACGTTCTGCTCGCACCTGTGCATCCCGCATTTCTCGACGCACTGCCTCTGGCAATCGATTTAAGTTGCCTTTCATCACATAGTCATCAGCGCCCGCTTTCATCATTTCCACAGCAGATACTTCGCCGATAATGCCAGAAATGAGAATGAAAGGAATATCTTTGTGACTCTGCTTGACTATTTCTAAAGCCGCAGGCGCATTAAATCCAGGTAATCGATAATCGGAAAGGATGACATCCCAGCTACAGCGATTGAGGGCAGCACTCAGTTCTTGGGCTGTTTGGACACGCTCCCAGATGGGATTGAAACCACCGCGATGTAGTTCACGGAGAACTAACATAGCATCAGCCTCTGAATCTTCCACAATCAGCACGTTCAAGGGTTGACTCATACTTAACAAGCTCTTTGGTAACCTTTGAGTATTCCCCAACTAACATTTTCAGGACTGACGCAACTGGTACAGCGATTCTAAAAACAAACCAGGGGAGTTAAAAATTGACGAGCTAGACACTTAAGAGGTTATAGACCTATTTGCTCATGACTTAGCCCGCATGATTAAGAAATGTTAATTCTTGATGGGAGTAGGCAATATTTTGGTCAGAAAAAATGATTACGATACTCACACTTGTTAATCAAATCATTCAATATCTATATCTATGTTAATCAAAATATCTATGTTAATCAAAATATCTATGTTAATCAAAATATCTAGCTGGTCAACTACCTACACTGACTTGAGTATAGGTACAATGTGTTTGAGCTAACAAAGAATTAGAGGGAACTCCTGTCTGGTTTAGTTGAAGGTGGTTGAACTATGATTACAATTCCGGGTTATCAAATTCATAAAAAAATCCACGAAAGTGCTAATTCACAGGTTTATCGGGGAATTCGTGAACGGGATAGTTTGCCTGTAATCTTCAAGATTTTGAAGAAAGAATACCCCACACCAGAGGAAATCACCCGATATAAACTCGAATACGAAATTACCCGCAGCTTGTCCCTAGAAAGTGTGATCCAATCTTACGGTTTGCAGCAATATCAAAGTAGTTTTATCATCATTCTGGAAGATTTTGGGGGTAAATCTTTAGCAAATATCATAGAGACAAACAGGTTTAACTTAACAGAATTTCTCAAGTTAGCTGTGCAAATAACTAAAAGTTTAAGTGATATTCATAGTGCAAAAATAATTCATAAAGATATTAATCCATCCAATATTGTTTTTAATCCAAAAACACAACAACTTAAAATTATTGACTTTGGTATTTCAACTTCCCTATCGCGGGAAACCTTAACTCTCAAAAATCCAACAGTATTAGAGGGAACCCTGGCTTACATATCTCCAGAGCAAACAGGCAGAATGAACCGTTCTCTCGACTATCGAACTGATTTTTACTCTTTGGGTGCGACCTTTTATCAATTGTTAACCCATCGACTGCCATTTGAATCCAGCGATCCCCTAGAGTTAATTCATCATCATCTGGCTCTAGAAGCGATTCCACTTCATGTTATCGATCCAGAAATTCCGATGATGGTTTCAGAAATTATCCTGAAACTGTTAGCTAAAACAGCGGAGGATCGGTATCAAAGTGCTGGGGGAATTATAACTGATTTAGAACAATGTCTGATTCAGTTACAACAAACGGGACGCATACAGTCTTTTACCTTAGCACAAAAAGATATTTCCGATCAGTTTTATATTCCTGAAAAACTTTATGGTAGAAAAAAGGAGGTGGAGACCTTATTAGCAGCGTTTGACAGAGTAGCAGGTAAAGATGACGCAAAGGATGTCTCTGTGTCTTCCTCCCTCGTTGAGATGATGCTTGTTGCCGGGTATTCCGGTATTGGCAAGTCAGTATTGGTGCAGGAAATTTATAAGCCGATTACACAACAACGGGGCTATTTTGTTTCGGGCAAATTTGACCAGTATCAGCGTGATATACCTTACTTTGCGATCGCTCAAGCCTTGGAATCGCTGATCAAACAATTATTGAGTGAAGATGAAGCACAATTGAGTCTGTGGCGAGAAAAGCTCTTAGTGGCACTGGGATCTAACAGTCGAGTCATGACTCAAGTAATTCCAGCATTGGCATTGATTGTGGGAAATCAACCAGACGTACCTGTTTTGCCGCCGACAGAAGCCCAAAATCGCTTTAATCAAGTCTTTCAAAATTTCATTCGCGTCTTTACTCAGTCAGAACATCCCCTCGTCATCTTTTTGGATGATCTTCAGTGGGCAGATAATGCCTCGCTGAAGCTGATTCAACTGTTAGCCACCTCCACCGAAAAACAATCGTTGCTGTTGATTGGGGCATACCGGGATAATGAAGTAAATGCAGCTCATCCCCTGATCCAAACGGTGGAGGAAATCCGGCAGAGTGGAGGAGTGGTAAACCAACTTTCTCTTACAGCATTGAACTTACCTGATATCAATCAACTGATTGCCGATACATTGCACTGCCAACCAGAGGATTCCCTACCCTTAGCCGAACTGGTGCAACTAAAAACTGGTGGTAATCCCTTTTTCATGAATGAATTTTTGAAATCTCTCTACACCGAAGGGCTACTGAAATTCGAGCGCCAAACCAAAAAATGGCAATGGTCGATAGAGCAAATTCAGAATCAGGGCATTACTGATAATGTTGTCGATTTGATGGCCAGCAAGATTCATAAACTCAATCCTAAGACACAGCAAGTGTTAAAGCTATCTGCCTGTATTGGCAACTCTTTTAATCTAGAAACCCTAGCTGATGCTGCTGAACTATCCCGACGAGAAACTGCCCAAAACTTGGAAATAGCGATCGCTCAGGGGTTGATTCTGCCCATGAGCAATGCCCATAAATCAGTGGTGTTAGATGTGCCACTCCCTGGCAGCCCAACAATTGAATATAAATTTGTTCACGATCGCATTCAGCAGGCAGCTTATTCTCTGCTTCCGCAAGCCGAGCAAATCAAAACCCATTGGCAAGTGGGACAGTGTTTGTTGCAAATGACTTCCCCCGAACAGCTAGAACACAAGATTTTTGATGTCACCAACCAACTAAACCTGGGCAGAAAACTGATAAAAACTCAATCTGACCAGGATAATTTGTCCCGGTTAAACCTAATGGCAGGGGAAAAAGCCAAGGCATCAGCTGCTTATGAAGCTGCATGGCGATATTTGCAAACTGGTTTGGATCTGCTGACAACAGATAGCTGGCAAACTAACTATGATCTTACCCTGACTCTGTATAGTGCCACGGCAGAAGCAGCCTATCTTAGCGGTAATTTCGAGCAAGTAGAGCCACTGTGCCAAGAGGTACTTGACCATGCCAAAACCCTACTAGCCAGCTTAAAAGTCTACGATGTCAAAATTCAGACTTGTGTCGCTCAAAGTAAATTGCTAGAGGCGATTCAGATTGGTTTACACTTACTTGAAAAATTAGGAGTTCATCTCCCCATCCAGCCAACCTTTGAGGATGTTCAACAAGCAATCTCGGAAACTGCCTCAAAGTTAGCAAACAAACGCATTGAAGATTTGGTTGACTTGCCAATCATGTCTGAGCCAGAGGTTCTGGCAGCAATGCAGCTGTTGACAAGTATGTGTGCATCAGCTTATTTGGCAGTACCTCGCCTATTTCTGCTGATTGTACTCAAGATGGTGGATTTGCTGGTTGAGTACGGAAATATGATGTTGGCTCCCTTTGCCTATGCCGCCTATGGAATTATTCTCTGCGGAGTTGTATTTGAGATTGATGCCGGGTATCAATTTGGTCAACTGGCCATAAGTCTGCTGGAGCGCTTAGATGCCAAACCCATTCAAGCCAGAACCTTATTCCCGATTAGTGACCAGATTAATGTTTGGAGGAAACACTTGAGAGAAAGTCTCAAGCCACTCCAGGATTGCTATCAAATTGGGATTGAGCAGGGCGATTTAGAGTTTGCTGGCTATGCGGCTATGCATTTCTGTGGTTATGCATTTGCGGTAGGTCAACCCCTGGCTGAACTACAACTTCATTTGACTAGTTATGCCCAGGCAGTGAAACAAATCAAGCATTCATCTGGCATTCATTTTGTAGATATTTGCTGGCAAACTGTTTTGAACTTGATTCAGGATGTTCCTGCACCTGGTATTTTATCGGGTCAAGCTTATGATGAAGCAACCCGGCTACCCCAGATGCAACAAACCAATTTTCACGGAGGTTTGTTCTTTTTTTACCTGAATAAATTATTTCTGTGTTACCTGTTTGACGATGGAAATCAGGCAGTTGCAAATGCTGTCCTCGCACAAGAGTATATGGGTGCGATGACCGGCTCGGCGTTGGTGGCTATATTTCGGTTCTACGATTCTCTAGCCAGACTAGCGGTGTATGCAGACACAGATTCCTCAAAACAGTCAGAGTTGCTGCAACAGGTAGCAGAAAATCAGGTAAAAATGCAACTTTGGGCGCACCATGCCCCAATGAATTATCTGCACAAATGGTACTTAGTAGAAGCCGAACGGTATCGGGTGTTGGGTGAGGTAACGGCAGCAATGGATGCCTACGATCGCGCGATCGCTCTAGCGCGAGAAAACGAATACCTGCAAGAAGAGGCTCTAGCCAACGAACTAGCAGCAAAGTTTCATCTGGCAAACAACCGGGTGACGATCGCCAAAGCCTATCTGCAAGAGGCCAGGTATGGCTACCTGCGCTGGGGAGCAACAGCTAAAGTGCAGAATTTGGAAAGACGCTATCCCCAAATGCTACAACTGCGGTCACCAATGACCAGCACAGGTAAGGTTGACACTATTCAATCCGCTTCAGAGGCACTTGACTTAGAAACGGTGTTGAAAGCATCCCAGGCGATCGCCAGTGAAATTGTGTTAGATAAACTGCTGGCAAAACTGATGACCATCTTGATTGAGAATGCCGGGGCGCAAACGGGTTACTTAATTTTACCAACACAAGACGAATGGCGGATTGAGGCCATCGGGTCGATTGGTGATGAAAAAATAGCCGTTTTGCAATCAATTTCTCTGGAATTAATCTCCACAGACGGCACTACTTACTTGCCAACTGCCTTGATTAATTATGTGGCTCGCACTCAAGAAAGCATCATCCTCGATAATGCTGCTCAATCCGGTAACTTTCAATCTGACCCTTGGATTGTGCAGCACCAATCGAAATCGATTCTTTGTGCGCCCCTGTTGAACCAGGGAAAACTGACTGGAATTGTCTTTTTAGAAAACAATCTCACCACTAATGCATTTACGCCAGAGCGAATTGAAATCCTGCGTTTACTTTCTAGTCGGGCAGCTATTTCTATTGACAATGCTCGTCTATTAAAGCATCAGGCAGAACTGAATGCCTCTTTAAGGGCGGAAATTACCGAACGCCAAAGGGCAGAGAAAGACCGCGATCGCATGATCGCTATCCTAGAAGCATCTACTGATTATATTGGTATGTGTACTCCCCAAGGTAATGTCCTCTGGAATAATGTTCAGTTTCGGAAACTGATTGGCGTATCTTTGGATGCAGACCTCTCCCACTTAAATATCTCTAAATACCATTCCCAGTGGGCATTAGAAATTGTCCTAAATAAGGGCATTCCGGCAGCTATTCGAGATGGTATCTGGGTTGGTGAAACTGCTTTGTTGAGCAGTGATGGCAGAGAAATTCCGGTTTCGCAAATGATCATTGCTCACAAAGCCAGGGATGGTAGTGTGGAATATGTTTCTACTATGATGCGGGATATCAGCACCCTCAAAGCCGCAGAAGCAGAAGTCCGTCAACTCAATGTAGAATTAGAACAACGGGTCATCCAGCGGACTACCCAATTACAAGCTGCTAACAAAGCATTGGAGTCCTTTTCTTATTCAGTTTCCCATGATTTGCGAGCGCCTTTACGAGCGATTGATGGCTTTTCGAGAATGATCCAAGAAGACTACAGTGAGCAACTGGATGCCGAAGCCAATCGTTACTTAAAAATTGTCCGGGATAATGCCAAACGCATGGGTGAGTTGATTGATGATTTGTTGAATTTATCCCGTTTGGATCGCAAGGAAATGTCCAAGCAGCCTGTGTTAGTCAATGAGTTGATTCAACAGGTACTGAGTGATTTAACTCCAGAATGGTCGGGTCGTCAGATTGAATTTGCGATCGCTGATTTACCCATCTGTCAAGCTGACCTTTCCCTCCTCACACAAGTCTGGATCAACTTGTTATCCAATGCAATCAAGTATACCCGCTACAAACCCGTTGCCCATATTGAAGTTGGTTATGAGGTTATGGATGGTGAAGGAGTGTACTTTATCAGAGATAATGGTTCAGGATTTGATATGCAGTATGCCAATAATCTGTTTGGAGTATTCCAACGTCTACACCGCGAACAAGAATTTGAAGGTACAGGTATCGGACTAGCGATCGTTCAACGCATTATTCAACGCCACGGTGGGCGTATTTGGGCTAAAGCAGCGGTCGATCAAGGCGCAACCTTTTATTTCACCATACCAAGTAGTGAGTAGTGAGTAGTGAGTAGTGAGTAGGAATTTTCTGCCCCCTGCCTCCTGCCTCCTGCCCCATTCCCCATTCCCTGCCATATCCCTCTTCTGTCACTTTCCGGATTAAGCAAGTAGTAAATACCCCTCTTCTGTCACTTTCCGAGAATAAAGAATATCCCTCTTCGGTCAGAGTGGGATAATCAAAAAGTAGAAAAAGACCAGATTATTCCGATGGAACATAAGCATGAAACTGATTCATCAAGGAAACCAATTGTGAAAGTGTATGATATAACTTGGAAAAATAAAAAACAGATAACCAAGGAAGAATTAAAGCAAGAAATGTCAGAGGTTGAATGATTAAACGAAGATTATTCAGTACAGTTTTCCACCCTGAACCAGATTGCCACCAAGGATGTAGTTGGAAATTATTAATGATAGAGGGAGAGTTAATTTGAACAGGAGTGGAAGCTAACTGTAAAAAAGATTCAGACTGCAAACTAATCATCGTATAAACACTAAAGACAATCTCCCACCATTTTTCTATCTCTGAATAATTAGTAACGCGGTAATCAGCCCAACCTAGCTCATTTTTACCTTGCTTAAATCCATATTCTATCCAAGTTCTTAATCCATAAGTGTTCCCTAGAGATTTTTGGATATTACCTGGTAAATTAGTCATAATAAACCAAGTAGAATTCTCTGGCAATGTGTCCCGGTCAGTGGTAATTTCCCAATATCTGATATCACCTCTGCGCCTACCAAAGATAATTTCTCTAATATAGCGTTTTTCTTTGTTTCCATCCGATAATACTCTGTCAAATTCATGCCATCGATTGCTCCTAACCTTCAAATGAGAAGGCATCCACACTGTATGGTTACTACGAATTGCTAGGACATAGTGTAGTCCATACTTTTCCAAAGTGCCACGAAAATCACTACTTTCACCATAGAGACTATCTGCCAAAACTAAATCAAAATTCAACCCTATTTCTCTTAATTCAGTTATCAGTTCTCTTGCTAGTTCAATTTTAGTTTTATATGTGTCTCATTCTTTTAATCTTTTTCTGGGTTTATAGACTTTAAACAACAATGGAAATGTGATATCTCCTAAAATTCCATAAGCATTCACTGAAACTATTCCCTGTTCTACCTTGCCTAAATTACCTGACGGGGGGACAAAGTACGTTGAAACCAAGACTCTGTAACCCTTTCAATCTTATTAGACATAAAAAGATACAGATCAATTTCCACCCTTATTGATTCCATTGTCAATAATTTCGTTCGGAAAATCCTATTTAACGTTGGTGTTAATCCTAAAATTGGTTTTATCTTTTGAATGGACTTCTCTTTCAAATCCTTGCAGGATAAGCTTTTCAGCCATGATTGTCCCCCGGTCAGGTCTAAATCTATTAATACTGCACAATATTTTCCCTGTCCTTTAATTAATGCTATTTCATCTATTCCTAATCTTTTGACAGCTGATGGTTTTGATTCTATTAATTCTGATTCTGCGTCTTTCAACATCCTTTCTATTTCTTCTGTTGTCACTACTCCTTTTGAGGCTACACTATTGATATCATTATCTAATACCTCTTTGATTATCTGATGGGCTAGTCTTTTTGTATATGTTCTTCTTTTGCCTACAAAATCCCAATCTTCACTAAAGGGTTTTCGACATTTTTCACATTTAAATTGTCGTCTATTTATTTCTAAATATACTGGCTTTTCTCCCCACGGTAAGTCTTTCACTATATATCTATGATTCTGATGTAATCTCTGGCTTTTTGTTCCACAATGAGGACATACACTTTCTTTTTTAGTTGGTTCAATTTGTAAAATTATTCCTATCCTTTCATGTTGACGATGTGAAATTACTTTGATATCCTCTATATTCAGAACCTCTGTTAAGATTTTAATTCCCTTTTTTCTATTCATGACTGTAAATTTACCCAAATTTTAACATTCTCACTTATAGTCAACAATAACTTGGTCTCCTAAGTTAACTATATCAAGGGTTTTGATGTTTTTCTTCATCTTATTTAAAATTTTTATTTTAATAATTTAGCATATTAGGTACTGAAGAACCAAAATAATCATTCAATTTAATCAAGAAAATGTGGTGAATCCGATGGATTTATTGTCTGATGAACAATGGTTACGAAAAGCAGTTGAAGCCGAAGATAAAGTAGATGGTAATATTGGTGCTGGATTAGATTGGGGTTCTGGTTTTGGCGACCTTATAGGCTAGACTGTACCGAAACAGGAAATTTGTAAGCTAAAAAACCTCAAAAACCTGAAAACCCTAACTATCAATAGTTTCATCAAATATAATCTAAATGAAACTTTTTGTATTTAAGACCAATGATGATTGAAAAATTCAAAGAGAGTTTAACGTTCCCCATTAACCCTATCCAAACAGAGAGATGCCATTTGTAGAAAGTTCTGTGCCAATCTTTCAAGACGTACAGAAAGGCGATAGCTTCGCTTTTCAGACAATGGTATCAATTATGGCATCAGGCAGTTGCTCTTCTACTAACCTTAAATCACCTATTAGACATCTCCGAAAAAGAATTAAATTATGGTATAAGAATATAAAAGTGTATTTTTTGGTAAGACGTTATGGGCAGTATATTTGAATATATTCAGAGCAATCCTCAC
>NZ_JACJTQ010000081.1 GCF_014698735.1 Anabaena catenula FACHB-362 | reverse complement strand
GGGGGGCAGGGGGCAGGGGGCAGGAATAATCAAGATAAATACTCTCCCCATCTCCGCGTCACCGCGTCACTCCATCTCCGCGTCACCGCGTCACCCCATCTCCGCGTCACCGCGTCACTCCATCTCCGCGTCACCGCGTCTCTCCATCTCCGCGTCACCGCGTCACCCCATCTCCGCGTCCCCGCGTCACTCCATCTCCGCGTCCCCAGCTTAGACGGTGGTAATGTCTTTTTCTTTGTCTGCCAACAATTCATCAATTCTGGCAGTGTACTTATTTGTCAGTTTTTGCAGTTTGTCTTGCTGATCTCGTGATTCGTCTTCGGAAACTTCAGCGTTTTTTTCCTGTTTACGAATCGAGTCGAGAGCATCACGGCGGATATTGCGAATGCCTACCCGACCTTCTTCAGCATACTTAGCGGCCATTTTGACAAATTCTTTCCGGCGATCGCTTGTCAAAGGTGGAATATTGAGCCGAATCACAGAACCGTCATTACTGGGGGTTATACCTATATCTGACAAAGAAATTGCTTTTTCAACTATGTTGAGACTGCTCTTATCGTAAGGCTGAATCAGGATTGTTGAAGCATCAGGGGTGCTGATATTTGCTAGAGATTTCAAGGAGGTGGGTGTACCGTAATATTCCACCTGTACCTTATCTAGTAGACTCGCATTGGCGCGACCAGTGCGAATGGTATTAAAAGCTCGTTGAGTAGCCTCAACGGTATGTTGCATCTTACTTTCAGCTTCAGCTAATTTCACAAGAACCTCCCACAAGGGTACCGATGGATTCTCCCATTACTGCTCGGTGGATGTTACCTCGCACCGTTAAGTCAAATACAAGAATGGGAATATTATTTTCTTTACACAAGGCAATTGCGGTGCTATCCATGACTCGCAAATCTTTAGCCAAAACATGGGCGTAGGTGAGGGTTTTATAACGCTTGGCATCAGGATAAATGTGAGGGTCAGCGTCGTAGATTCCGTCTACTTTGGTGGCTTTAAAAATCACTTCTGCATCAATTTCGGCTGCTCTTAAAGCGGCTGTGGTATCTGTAGTAAAGAAGGGATTTCCCGAACCTGCACCAAAAATTACCACCCGTCCTTTTTCGAGATGACGGATGGCACGACGACGAATATACGGTTCTGCTAATTCTTGCATAGCGATCGCGGTTTGTACCCGCGTCTGTACCCCTATTCGTTCTAGCGAATCTTGCAGCGTCATGGCATTCATTACCGTGGCAATCATCCCTATGTAGTCAGCGGCTGCCCTGTCCATACCCGCCGATGCCGCTTTGACACCTCTAAAAATATTGCCGCCGCCAACGACGATGGCGATTTGAACGCCAGTGGCTACCACCTCTTCTACCTCTGCGGCTATTTCTTTGACCACTTCTGGGTCAATACCATAGCCCATGTTGCCCATCAAGGCTTCACCACTAAGTTTAAGTAAAACCCGTCGGTAATTCGTTCCCATGAAGTTTCGCTTTATCAAAAAAGTTGCAATTGCCTCCAATTTAAGATAGCAGTACAATGACTATCTGTGTCTAGTTCTGGTCTATTTCCGCCATACTAATGGCGTACCAACTGGTTGTGTTTGTACTGGCTGGATTTCTTGACCTTGAAATAATGCTGCGATCGCATTTCTTAAATAATCTGTTCCCTCTGCTAATGGATCTTGGGGGTGATCATCAATTTGACCTTTGTAGCGCAAAATTCCATCATGATCGATTAAAAAAGCTGTTGGTGTGATGATGGCACCAAAGCTACAAGTCACATCCTGGGTTGAGTCCCATAGGTAAGGGAAGTTTAACTCATGTTGCTGGGTAAAAGCTTTCATGTTCTCAAAGTTTGACCCAGGGCTAAAGTCTTCTCCATTTTTAACATCATCATTGGCATGACTACCATTTAATCCGATGAGGGTGAAACCACTGGAGGAGAATTCGGCTTGAATACTCTTTAGTCTACCTACATACAAATCTACATAGGGACAGTGGTTACACATCGAAATGACACATACTGAGCGTAAATTTTCTAAATAACGGCTGAGATGGTGTACGCGCTCATCAACTCCTGGTAACTCAAAATCTGGGGAATAGCTGCCAATGGGTGTATCAATTGTTTCTAGTAAAGTCATCTTCTCTTGCCCGAAGGAACTAGGAACAAAAACTTTTTCAAAATCAGCGTCGGTTTCCAGGTGTAAAACCACGCTTGAGCATCCGTTTTATATCCAATTAATTTTATATACTAATTTAGGTGGCGTAAATTGTAAAACTACCCAATCTAGTACTGGTGCTATTTTCATCATCCGAAAGTATATTTTTTATGTAAATTTTATTTAAAAATAGTGTAAAAGCACCAAGTAAATTTTTTATGACAAACACTACAGACGCATTTACATCCACAAAAACCTGGCTTTGGCAAGGGTTTCCCATCTGTTACCAAACCCAAGGAACTAGTGGACCAGCTGTGATTCTGGTGCATGGCTTTGGCGCATCATGGCTACACTGGCGCAAAAATATACCAGTTTTAGCAGAAACTTGTCGGGTTTATGCCATTGATTTAATTGGCTTTGGTGGTTCAGCTAAACCTGCACCCGGTGAGAAAATTACCTACACACTAGAAACTTGGGGACAGCAAATAGCCGATTTTTGTCGGGAAGTTGTGGGTGAACCTGCGTTTCTAGTGGGAAATTCCATTGGTTGTATTGTCGTAATGCAAGCTGCGGTGATTAACCCGGACATGGCTTTGGGAACTGCGTTACTTAACTGTTCTTTGCGGTTATTGCATGATCGCAAACGTATTACTTTACCTTGGATCAAGCGGTTTGGCGCGCCAATTCTACAAAACTTTTTATCGATTAAACCAGTAGGTGATTTCTTTTTTAGTCAATTAGCTCAACCGAAAACAGTCAAAAAAATTCTCTTACAAGCCTATGCTAACGGGGAAACGGTGACAGATGAATTAGTAGATATTTTAATGACACCGGCGAAAGATCCTGGTGCTGCTGCCGTATTCTTGGCTTTTACTGCTTATTCCAGTGGACCTTTAGCGGAAGAATTATTACCTATAATATCTTGTCCAGTGATTATTTTATGGGGAACGGCTGACCCGTGGGAACCTATTAATTTAGGTAGAGAGTTAGCCCATTTTCCCCAAGTACAAAAGTTTATTCCTTTAGAAGGTGTGGGACATTGCCCTCAAGATGAAGCTCCTGAGTTGGTAAATCCCATTTTACTCGATTGGATTGGTGAGCAACTAGTTCAGGAATAGGAGCAAATTCAAAGAAACTAGACTGTAGATTTGGTTAACTTACCACCATCGACAATGGAGTCGCTAACCCCAACCACATTTGGGCGAGTTATATGAAAATTTCTCCTTACCCTATCAACTGAAAGGTTAAAAAACCAAGACTATCAAAGATAGCTCAGTTTATAGACTTTACCTACTGAGGAAGAGTATTAATCACGGTACTTATCACCAGTATCAGAATAGCTCTCATAACTGTCAGAGGGTGTACATTGATCATATTTTTGGTAGTCGCCGCCACATTTTTGTTTTTTCGGTTTACAACAAGGCCTAGGCTTGTAACATCCTCCAGATAAAAGTTGTTGTTCTTCTGCGGATAGTTCTACAAGCAAGTTAGATATAATATTGTGTTGAAGTGACATAATTATGTGCCTCACTTTATGGAATTGTTTTCTTTTTCATTAGGAGGAAAGAGAAAGGGAAGGGTTATCTCTATTAGTTCCCTTCGTAGTAGCTGGAAGAAAATATTTGAGACTACCCAAACTCTCTCAAAGTTAATTTTGAGGCAGTTATATCAGCTTTCTCTTTCCTGTAGTCAATACCAGATTGAAATTAAATGGTAATCGCTCAATAATCCGGGGTAAATAGCCCAGTGACAACCTTCAAATGGCGAAAAATCGTTACCGATATGATAGTCTGCCCCCAATTATTGAGCGGATACAATATTAAATGGCTACCCAATTTATGAGTTTTGTCCATTTAATATCTCCCTCTACCTCCCTAGTCATTATCAACATCGACATCGACATCAAGATCGACATCCCGTCCTCTTCTACCTCTTCTCAAAGGACTGTAGCTATAGCAGATTATTGGTCGGCGACGCCTTTGTCCTCCAGATAAAAGTTGTTGTTCTTCTGCTGATAGTTCTACAAGCAAATCCGATTGAATGTTTTGATTAGACATGATTGTTAGCCTCAATTCATGAATAGGTGAATAACACCTATGCTTCTTTTATAAACATTTATTATTAGAAATTAATGACTCCCTAGTTATAAATTTACTACAATTTAAATTCTTCCTAAGTTCTAATAATTTTAGATAAACATCTTTCTTTTAGCTGATGTTTATTTTTTATATTTCTATTTAAAATAAAGCCATTATTATATAACATTAAAAATGTTTTATTGATTTTAATCAGGCAACAAAAAATGTAGAGGAAACATAAAGCTATCTCTACAAAAAGATGTTTTAATTTAATCCTGGCTATTTTATGAAAATAAATTACTCAATTTATCACCATTGGAACTAATTGTTAGCAACCCAAACGTGAAGGAAAGTCCTATAGTGAGTTGGGATAATTTATATTTGGTGGTTTGTGAGGTAGAATCACCTGAAGCGAGAGTTACATCACTTTTTCCTTCAGTTTCGATATCAGTTTTTTGGAAGAATAAATTACTTTCACCTAATAAACTTAATATGGGTACACCTAATATGGGAGATATTTGCCCGCCAATTAGAGATTCTTGTTCTTGCTCAGAAAGATGTTTAAATAATTGAGTCTGATTCAATCGAGTATTTTTAGGCATATGATTACTCCTTGCACAAGTAACTAGGTTTGGTTAAACTATGGCAGAATCAAAGTTATGAAAATATTAATTTATACAGTTAAAAACTGCAAATGCTCTCCAGGTTTTGATAAAAATGTATCAGGAGTTCCTTGAATTTGTATCTGACCTTTTTCTATGAGAACAATCCAATTAGCGCGATGGATAACGCTAGGACGATGGGTAATTAAAATTGTGGTTTTGCCTGTGCGATATTCCAAGAGACGATCTAGAACATGAGCTTCACTCATGGGGTCTAGTCCGGCGGTAGCTTCATCTAAAATCAGGATAGGTGGATTGGTAAGAATTCCGCGTGCGATCGCTAATCTTTGTCTTTGTCCACCTGAAAGATTTGCTCCAAATTCCCCTAATACGGTTTGATATTTATTAGGTAATTGACTGATAAAACCATCTGCATCAGCAATATGACAAGCTTGAACAATCTCTTCAAAAGAAATATTAGGTGTGCCTAAACGGAAGTTTTCCAAAATTGAACGACTCCAAAAATGAGGTTCTTGGGGTACATAAACTACTTGTTGTCGGTAACAATCTAAGGCAATATCTTGGATATTAAAAAAACCGATGCGGATATTACCAGAATCTGGTACATATAAACCAGCTAATAATTTAGCTAAAGTGCTTTTACCACAACCAGATTTACCAATTAAAGCAATTACTTTTCCTCCAGGAATCTGGATAGAAAAATCATCTAATAAGTCAACTCTGCCTGGGTGATGAAATTTGAGATGGGAACAACTAATATCTGCATTACTGGAAATTTGGGCAATTGGCTTTTGACTTCCTCCTACTACTTCTGGTGTGGCATCAATAACTTCTAATAATCGAGAAACTGCGGTTTGGGAGCGAAAATATTCATCAACAAAGCCAACTAATGAGTTGATTAAAGCTAAAACATTAACTTGTAAAGCATTAAAAGCTAACATTTGTCCAATGCTTAAATCGCCTTTAATTACTAAAAGACTCCCAAATCCTAGTAAGATGACACCACCAATTGTAGATAGAAGTTTAGCAATAGTACCGTTGATAATTGCTATTTGAACTGTGCTAAAAGCAAGATTAGCCAGACGACCAAAACGACTTTGAAATTCATCCCAAAATTGAGGAGCAGCATTTGTAGTTTTAATTACCTGTGCGCCTTTAAATGTTTCTACTAAAACACCTTGATTTTCTGCTCCTAAGACTAAGAGACTTCGGGTTTTTTGTTGAAGAATGGGTAAGAAAGGCAAGGTCGATAAAGTTATTAAACTAGCAATTAATAAGACTGCTATTGTTAATTGCCAGCTATAAAATAACATTAAGCATAAAGAAATCACAGCGATAAAAAACTGGCTCGGTAAAACAATGACAATTTGTGATACTAATTGGTTAATTTCGCTAATATCTCGGAGTCGGCTTGTGATTTCACCACTTCGACGAGATTCATAATAATTTAAGGGTAATTGGAGAAGTTTTTTGCCAAATTCTAGAACTAAGCCTAATTGTAATCTTTGCCCAAAATGAGAAATCATTAAGGCTTGAAATACTTGCAAACCTCCACTGAATAAACTCATGACGACAACTGCGGAGACTACAACAGTAAGTAATTGTACATCTCCTCGAACTAGAACATCATCTGTCAATAATTGAATCAAAACAGGAGTTCCCAGAGCTAGTAAACCCAGGACGATATTGATCATTAAAACCTGAGTTAGCAAGCCACGATAGGGCAAAATGCGGCGAAAAAAACGTGTGATACCACCTTTTGATTGTTCTTGGGGTTGCTCAGAAAACCGATCTGGTTCTGGCTCTAATAAGAGCATTACACCATTCCAAGCATCGGTTAATTCTTTTTTTGTTAGATAACGAAGTCCAACAGCAGGATCGGCAATAACGTATTTGTTCCCTTTTTTACCATATAAAACAACCCAGTGGTAGCCTTGCCAATGGATAATTGCAGGTAATGTAATTTCTGCAATTCTGTCTACAATTTCCGAGGAAGCTTTCACGGCTCTAGCATTAAAACCGAGATTTTCCGAGCCTCGTTTTAAACCTAATAAAGTTGTTCCTAATTGTCCAGTACCAACAGCTTCTCGGCTTTTATTTATGCTTAAAAAGCGGCGATAATGCTTGCTAATAGAAACTAGACAAGCTGCTCCACAGTCTTCTTCACTTAACTGTAAAGTACACTGGTAATTTTGATGAGATTTGAAGATATTGAACATAATTAGTAACAGGATTTTAGTAGGTTAAGTTGACGGGAGGAAACCCAAGTTTATTAAAGCTTTTGTTGCACTGTCGCTTCACCCAACCTATGGTTTTTGGAAATGTATTGGATTATGGGTTGGTGATTAATTTGCCTTTTCTGAGGATGAATTGTAGTACAGTTTCCTGACGAGAAATAATATCAGCACGTCCTTCCATACCAGATTTGAGATAACATAAATGATCTCCTTTTCCTAAAAATAGACTTTGTGGTTCAATATTGATTTCGTAAGTAGGTATCTGGGGTGTACTGATAATAGAATTATTTTGTGTAGTTGCTACAACATCTGGTGCAACTGTTTTTACAGTTCCTTTGAGAGTTCCATAGTCTGGATATGGACAAGCTGAAACCTGCATTTGAACTGCTTGACCCGTTTTTACTTTGTCAATATCTTTAGCAGAAACGTGAGCTTTGATGATTAAAGGAGCATCCACAGGTGCAATTTCAGCAATAGCTTCACTGAGTTGCACAACCTGTCCAGAGTTACGGAGTTTCAGTTGCATTAGTGTGCCGGTAGCTGGTGAGCGAATCACACTTTTATTCAAGTCATTTTCTAGCTGTTGTAGTTCTTGACGAGTGCGAATTTGTTGTTTTTGTAGTTCTAGACGCTGCTGGAGTAATAGTTCTCGTTCTTTTTTTAAAGCTGCTAAATTCCCTTCACCTCTGGACTTTTCCTGTTGAATCTTTTCCATTGCTACTGTTACGTTTGCACGACTGGGATTAATGGCAATTTTTGCTTTTTCTAAGTTTATTTGTGCTAATTTTACAGCTTGTTCTTTTTCTTCTTGGAGATTTTTAGAACTAGATTTAGCTTGTTCTAATTTGGCTTGAGCCGATTTTACAGCTTGTTCTTTTTCCTCGACTAAATTGCGAGATATTGCTCCTGTTTCCACTATACTCTGCAAGCGATCTCGCTGTAATTTAGCCAGTTTTAAAGCGGCTTCTGCTTCTTCCACCGTGGCTACTAATACCCTTTCTTTTTGTAATCTTTCTAATTGATCATTTGCTAACTTTATAGCTATTTTGGCTTGGATCATTTCCACAGTAGCTTGAGTTTGCTGATCTATGTAGTTGCGTTGAGTACCCTTTAATTCAGCTTGTGCAGCTATAATTGTGCGGTTATTTAAGTTAGTTTGAGAAATTATTTGAGTATTCGCTTGATTGATTTGGGCATCAATTTGAATAAGTTGTAATTGATTCTGCTGGATAGTATTTTGCAGTTGTCTTTTTTGAGATTGTAGTTGGGAGTCATCAATATAAGCAATTATTTCTCCCTTATTGACTACCTGATCTTCTTTAACTACAATTTTTTTTACAGTTCCCGTCATTGCAGATTCAACTAACCGTAATTCTCCCAATGGTCTGATAGTTGCAGGAACTTTGACTGTGACACTGTAATAGAGGACAGAGGTGAGACTTACAGCTACTAAAAACATACTAATCATCACTCCCCCACCAATATGAATCCATTTACCGATATGGGGGAGAAACTCATTAGCTTCTAATATATGTAAATCCTCTGTAGCTTGGTTATTGGGGTTATACCAGGAATTGTTATTTTGACTCTGTAAGGAGTTCACGGTATTACACCTTGTGTTAGGACTAAGATAGTCTGACCTAAGATAGAAATTACTAATATCATGCAACCAAAAAGTAACTATCTTAGGTAATAAATTAGCAGAAATAAAAACAAGTAAATTTCTCTATTCACATGATGAAAACTAATTTGATGATGGGCTATAATGTGGTGTAGGGGGTCGAGATAGTTATACCCTAGCATTGGGAATTATCTTTCTTAAATCTTCAACGCAGATGAGGCGTTAAGAATATGGAGGGGAAGGCTAAAACTTTCTCAAAGTCCTCACTTACGTAGAGCAAGTTCTTATCATCTCCTCTAACCCCCTTTATTATCTGAAAAAGCTATGCTCAAAATTTAATAGCGGCTTCAAGCCTGTAGAGCATTTTCTGGTTTAGATAATGATTTGATTGGCAATAATTATTAGCCTCATTTGCCTTGATATAAAGTAAAGATTCCAGAGATTGATTTATTCATGAAGTTTTTTCCCAAGCATCTCTAGCCAGATGAATTGGGTTTTACATTCATTGAAAATGGCAGGAAAACTCTGGAATCTACTTTTATCTTTAGCACCCACTCACAATAAACTTCACGTGACTAGTATACAAAGGCGAAAATAACTAACCATTAAAAATTACTAAAAAGCTTTTGTAATCTGCTTTTTTGAATTTTTAAGTTTTAAGTTTTAATTCTGCCCTGCGGTACTAGTTCAATCATGCTTTGAGATTGGGCAACTTATAGGCTTACTAGCCCATATTTACGGAAGAATTCCTCCAGTAATAGCCTCTGTGGGTGTAATTGGGGCTAAACTTTCTCCTTCAGTTGGTAGTGTTGCTGGACCTAAAGCTCCGACACCGGGAGGAAGTTCTGCACCTAAACCTAAGAAATCTTGTCCCGCAGTCAGTATGGTATTAGCCTTACCTGCGGAAGTAGCACTGCTACCTTGAGGACCTGAGATACTTGTTCCTATTAAACCTGATGATTTGTTAGCGTAATTAGTCGCGGCTAGTTCAAAGTCAGCCCCACCAGTTAAAACCTCTTGTTGCTGATCAGATAAAGCAACAAACAAATTGGATGCGTTAATTTGATTTGACACAATTATTTGCCTCACTTACGTAACTAGGTGTTTCATCACCTAACAACTCAACTATAAGCATTGTTGCCTAATAATTCATAAATCTACGGGTAGAAAGTAAAGTTTGCAAGTTTACCTCTCAAAGTAGAGACAAAATAGTTTTTTATTACTAAAATAGTCTTATTAAAAGATTAATTGTATTAGAGAAAATCTAGATAATATTTAGGTTTTGTTTTTACAAAAATCGGCTGAATCTCCCCAGGCATTCACTTTTTTCACTCAATCAAAGAATCAATATCTATATTTTTAGAGATCTCTAATTATCGAAAAAATCATTTTCCTATATTTCTAAATCCGGAATTATTCAGTATCCAGAGAGTAGCTGAGTTAACATATAAGCACAGATAGCACTACCAATAGGAACTGTCAAATTATCAACTCCCAAAAAAGAAAAGGCTTCTAAAACCGTAGCAATTACGGCTACCATTAACGAGACTATCCAAGTTTGCCAAATATTACCTTGGGTAATCAGTAAAAGAGCCACACAAATAAAATAACTAATTAAAGTAACTGTTAAAGAACCTTCCCAACTTTTTTGAGAACCAAAAATTGTATATTTATGTTTGCCAAAGCGTTTCCCAATTAAAGCCGCTAGTCCATCTCCCCAAGCCATAATCATAATTCCTAAAACAGCATATTGGGGTTGGTGTAAATCCCAAAAACCAGCAACTAAAACACCTATACTCACAGCATAAAAAAATGTTCCCAAACTTTGACGACCGACGCTATTAATCCCAGGAAGAATTGGGAAGATATAAGATAGTAAGGTGATAATACTCGCAAAAATTGAAGCTGTAATTCCCACAAATGGGGGGATATCTAACCACCAAGCGATTAAAATAACGTTACCTGTGCCAATATGCACGATTTTACGGATGATTTCGGGTTCGCTATCAGTAAAACGACTAACTACCCAAGCAATGCCAATAATTAATCCCACCCAAGCCGCAGCAGGGGCAATTTGCAGCGACAATGGGGGAATAGATTGTAAACTGAGGACTGTGTTAAACAATGATGGAATAGAGGTATTTTTAACTTTAATCCTACTTTATTAGATTTGGGTTTGACACTCCCCTGGCTGAATAAATTTCGCTATGCTCATTTATTCGGAAAGCCAGGGGATTCTAAGAAGTTGTTCCGAATGGGGCTAAAGCCACCATTCTCCACTT
>NZ_JACJTQ010000080.1 GCF_014698735.1 Anabaena catenula FACHB-362 | reverse complement strand
GGCATCTCTAACGCTTATTTTAGCGTACCAGCCAGCTACCTTTGCATTGGGGCATCTCACTTTTAAAAGCAGTGGCAGTAACACTTTAGCTATTTCCGGAGATGTCTAATACATTTGAGTAAAGCATTTTGGGACTGGGTTGTGAGTTGATGATTCTCGTCAAGAATAAAAATTCGATAACGTCCTGCTACTGGTGCTAAAGTACAGCGTTCAATTAAAGCACGAGCATCATCCACACCATTATTAGAAGCAGCATCAATTTCACTCACATCTAGACTATTGCTACTTTCAATTGCACGGCAAGATTGACAAATTCCACAAGGTTTGTCAGTTGGTTTTTTGCTATTAAGACAATTGAGAGATTTGGCAAATATGCGTGCAGTGGAAGTTTTACCAGTACCTCTAGAACCTGTGAACAAATAAGCTGGGGCAATTTGCAGGTGTTTGATAGCATTAGTGAGAGCAGTTTTAATGTAGGGTTGTCCAACCAATTCGGCTAAAGTTTGGGGGCGATATTTTTGATGTAGAGCGACTGTAGACATAGGATTTATTCATCTTAATTCGTCGCTCTTGCCCCTGTTAAGGGGGTGAGATTTTATTTTAAGTTCGTGAACAATTTATGCTATGCTTCATCCAGCATACATGAAGCCAACTATTAACCAGATATGCTATTTTATCAGAATCACGATTTGCAAGATTAAAGGATTTACAGGATAATTGCATTCACAATATTCTTAGCTATTAATACTTTGAGGATGAATAATCGTAATTTCGGGAACAGCTATAAAATCTTTTGGGTTTAAAGTTAAAATATGACTGATATTATGAGCAAGCATCACGGCTAATATGTGTATATCGTGAGTGCGTTTACCAGAAATATTATATGTTGTTACTAAGTTCAACCAAATAGAAAATACATCTGGTGTTTCTTCTAGAAAATCAAATTGATTTATTAACATTTGTACGGCTTGAGTTGTTTGTTCTACAGTCCATCCTAATCCATTGACATTAACAGGACGAGTAGCAACAACCCAAAATTCAATGATTACTTGAGAGGTAATAAAACATTGACTACCTTGTAATAAAATTTGAGAAATAGCATTGCTTATCAGGTTATATTCCAGAGATTGGAAATTTGCAAATCTAAGAATAATATTGGTATCAAGTAAATAGCTTTTCATATGCCTCTATCATCATAAATATTTTCTCGACGCAGTGCTTCATCCGATAGGGTAATACTACTTTGAGGAAAATGAGATAACCATTCTTGAAATTTTGCAGCTTTTTCTGTTGAGGTTAAATTTTGTTGCTCTGCTGCTGGAATAATGTTTCTATGAGAAAGTTTAGATAGAAAAAGTTTCTGATCTTCGGGAGTTAATTTAGAAACAATTTCTACAAGGGAGTCAACAAGTTGTACATTCATAATTATCTATGTCGTTTACTAGTTTGTAGGTAATATTGCACTCTATATCAATTATAAACCTAAATTGTCAGAATCACGATGACCAGGATTATAGGATTTACAGGATTTTTCTTGAATGATTTTGTCATAATCACGATATCCAGGATTATAGGATTTACAGGATAGTTATTTGATGGTTGTAGGAGTTAATTTTTTATTTTCATTTTACAACTATCAAGCTACAAATTAAAAACGGTGAAGTGCGGCATCAAGTTTTGCAAGAATTAGGTTATCAAGTTGAACAAAATACCAATTTCCGTGGTTATAGGGATAGTACAACTAATGCTGAATATGTTATCCGTAAGGCTAACAGTTATGATTTAGGTTTTCGTAAAAATGGAGAAAGTTATGAATTAATGGCAGATTTTGGGGGTGCGAAAAATCAACAGGAGTTTATTAATAATATTAGTCAAAAATACGCCTATAAAACCTTTAAAATTTGGTCATCAATGGATATTTTGGGCGATTGCCTACACCACTACTGATAGTTTGCGTGGCGAAACCATGGCAACCGCTATCATTATTTTTCCCTCTAAACCTCAGCTAATTTGCCGGATTTACAGTCACAAATTAACAATTATGATATTTTTGGAATATACAACGGCAGCAAGACATGACGCATGGACATTTCCACTTCTAGATTTGCTCTATCTCCATCAGGAACTAACATAGCCGGATGATCCGATTGCTGTAAGTGCATTTTGATATTTGAACTAGGAATTGCTTTAGCAGCTTCTATCAAATACTTGAGATTAAACTGGATATTCAACATCATTTCTGTTGGTAAATTAGCAACAATCACCTGATCACCTTTACCAAATTCTCGTTCAATAGATAACCGTAACTGTTGTAAACTGCCATCAAACTGCAAATAAATTCCTTTCTCTTTCTTATCTGTTAACACAGATAACCGTTCCAGTGCTTTAACTAACGGTGCTTTTTCTAAAATTACTTCTTTCTCAAAGCTGAATTTAGTTAATAATTGCTCACAATCAGGATAAATTCCTTCCAGCACTTGACAGCTAAGAATGACATCTTCCCAAGCAAAACCCAAGCGATTACTTTGGGCATCATACAGCAGATTAATAGATTCCACATCATCATTTAAGTTACGGGCTATTTCTCTCACTACACGACCAGGCAGAGTAAATTGCATAATTTCTTCAGATGGAACTTGTTGACATGAAACTTGTTGACGAGGTTTTCTGCCAATTCCTTGAGTGGAAAGTTCAGTAATAGCAACTCGATGCCCATCAGTACCAATAAACTTTAATTTCTCCTGTGCCAGTTGGAGATGAACTCCAGTCAAGATATATTTATTTTCATCAGTGCTGACCGCATAAAGCACACCTTTCAAACCATCTTTGAAAATTGTTGTTGCTAAAGAAACAGGAGTAGCATCAATTATGTTAGTAGGTGGGAATTCTTCAGCACTAATGCCTCTAATTTCATAATTACCATCGGCATCAGATAAGCACAGAGAGCAGATTTTTGTTTGTTGTTCATCGCCCAATTGAGAAATCTGAGTTTGACTATTCAGAGAAATATTACCATTAGGGCAATGCTTGACTATCTCCAATAAAATTTCCACTGGTACAGTAATTTCACCCTTTAATAACACTTGGGCAGCAAAACTCGCTTGAATTGTCAATGCTATATCTGTGACAGTTAGATGTATCTGTTGTGTTTCCACATCTGCAATTATGAGGACATTGGCAAGAATGGGATGACTAGGTTTAGCTGGAGTAGCACAATTGACTAAAAAGAGGGCATCGTAAAATTTAGCTTGTTCACATATTACCTCCATGCCTAATTCTCTGGGTATTGGAGGGTTTAACTTTGATTTAGACTTTTTTTGCTTATTCCGCTTTTTTTGGATGGGTTCAGTTGGTGTATTAGGGTTTGCAGATGTAGATTTCTTCTTTTTAAGTCCAGGTATTTCTGTAATATTTGTTGATACTTCATTGTCTATTTCAGGATTAGCAACTGGAGTTTGTTTTGTTAGTTTTGTAGACTTCACCTTTTGTTTCGGTGCTGTTTGAGTCATAATCATTTATCTCTGTTTGTGTCATTACTAGAAGACTGCGGTAGCAGAAATAAAAGTTGTTAATCTGTGAATCAATTTTATTGTTGAACCCATTGATTTATTCTTGAGGATAGGGGGAATTTAAACAGTTACTAATGATAAAAAAATGGATGTAGCGGTAGTTGCTCGTTGAAAAATTGATGATCCTTATGCAACAAAACTTTTAGAGGATGTTTTTGTACCTGATGGCATACCGCTATAATATTTTTTATTGTCTGATTGAAGAATGCAGACAATTATCATCCAGTTTCAAGGATTTCCTGATATTTGAGTTAAGCTAATTAGCAGCCTATAGATTACCGAATTACCAAAATCCTTTGTCTAGCCCGTGAACTAGAAACATAATACAACCGATTAAACTCCTTAATTTTAGCTAGGACTGCTTTACTATCATCTCCGCGTTCTCGATTCAGCCGCTTACTCAAATCTTGACCATCAATACCCGCTTCCAAGAAAGTGCTACCTTGACTATTATGAACAGTTAATGCAAAACAGTTTCTGATATTAGCAAACTGCTCCAGATGTTTATAATATTGCTTCCAAAGAAAGGGATTACGCTTGGCACTTTTGAGCAACCGTTGTGTTTCTTGTTTAAATCGTTTCTCTTCATCTTCATGTAAAACATAGATTTGACGCACAATTCCCTCATCTGTTTCTACTTTTAACCTCCAAGTATCATAGTTGTTATAACGGTCTTCCAACACATCTAAAACAGTAAATTCTGTAGAGGTGGAAAGAATGGCAGTTTTTCCATCAGGAGCCATGATTGGGTCTTTAGTAATTAATCGTTCTCCAGATATAAATCTATTGGCGTTCCCACCATATAAATATCTACGAATCTGCTGATTATAAAAATCAACTTGAGCATTCGTCCAAGATAAAATACGGAAACAATCTGGATTATGAGCAAATTGTTGAGATATCTTTTTGTAGGCATAGCGCAGTAAAGTTTGCCGTTTAACCATCAGCGCCCCGTTACTTTTATCAGGTAGATATTTAGAAAATGGTGCAAATGGCAGTTTACTTTTAGTCACTGCATAACGAGAAGCCGTGACAAACTCCAGCAACGGACTATCAATTCCTTGGCGGACAACTTGAGTTAATACTGCTTTATTTGCTACTTGAAAACTAGGGGATTTTCTTTCATTAACTGGATTTAATTGGGCAGGGTCGCCCATGAGAATAATTTTGATTTTTGTCCAGGTAGATGATTGATTAGCCACATTTTCAATCCAGTGCCACAGTTGTTTACCAATCATGGAACATTCATCAATAAAAACAACATCAAATAAATTGATGTAACATGGTCCTATTTGGTCAAGTATTTTCTCTTTACCTCTAGTCACCATTCCTAGTCCTAGTAATTGGTGAATAGTAAAGAACTCTACGCCAGTCACTCCGTTTTCTGCCGCCATTCGTTGCAGGACACCTACAGCTTTATTCGTAGGTGCAGTTAAGACCACCCTTTTACCTGTAGCCACGAGAGCTTTAACTAATTGGAAAACTATTGTTGATTTACCGGTGCCGGCATATCCTACTAATAGAAATAAAGCAGCCGTAACAGTTGGTTGCACGAATGTCCACATTTTATCTAAGGCTTTTTGCTGCTGTTGGGTAAATTGAAATGGAAAAGAATTTGTGGTTAGGAAAGTAGGAATAATTTGGACCATAATCGCGGCATTAATTCCATTAATTGATCCACTCAATGCAGCGATAGCTGTTGGTTTTGGTTCACCACAAAACGACATATAGAAATCCGGTTTGATTCCTGATAGCGTTCACGTAGTGTGCCGTAAGCCATAATTACTCGTCATGGCAAGGAACAGGGAACGGGTAACTTCCTGTGTACGGAATTTTTAAAAAAATCAGAAAATCAAATAGGAATCTTATACTTTTCCAACAAACAAATGTAAAAAAAATGACCGATTACAGCTCAAAAATTTCTAATTGCGGAGGATATATAAAGTAAAATTTTTCGTGGTCATGGATAAATTCTAACTGAAAAATACAAATAGGTTGTGTTTGATGAAATACTTTAAATCGAAATATTCTCACATCTAGACCGTCTTCTCTGACCAATTCTTCTGATTGAGAAAAATTGCCTGGAAATACTGTATCTAAGTAAATTCCTAATTTACCAATTTCGATTAGAAAATACTTACCAGCTAATTGACTGGCATACCAATGAGCAGGGTTAGGAATAATATTATAATATTGACTATCATACCACCAATTCATTTGTTCAGATAGTTGTTTGGTAATGCCAAAGGTTTCTGTTTGTTGAAATTCCTGCCAACCTTGATTAAGACTTGCTTGTAAAAGAGATTGGGAGTTTTTGATTGTTTGAATTAGGTTTTCAGAATACATAATTACTGACAGAAAACTCGAATAACTTTAGTATAATATTGATATTGAGCTTCAACAGTTATCATGGACTACCCTAAGCACTGGAAAGAACTAGCCAAAATCATTAAGGAAAAATCTGATTGGTGATGTCAAAAATGCGGTCGTGTTTTACGTCCTGATGAAAAACCACAACGCCGTACATATCTACAAGTTCACCACTGGAACAGAGACCCCTCCGACAACAGACCAGAAAATTTAGTTGCTTTATGTCCTGGATGTCACCTTAGTTACCATAGAGGTAGTAAAGGTAATATTTCTGTAGGTCAGTTGTCGTTGTTTGATATTTCCAAATTTTAGCGGCCTTATCAATAGGTCATTTCACGGTTTTTACAAAACTAAACATACATCGGTTTTATCGTCCCGACTTACTTAATTGGTAGTAATAATTAGCAAATCACCAACTATTTACTAACCCTACTGCCTAACTGGATAATATAATCCGTCTTGATCCTGAAATTTCCACCCCAACCCCATCGGGTCACGATTTCTCGACCAACTGATAAATTCCTTCTCAGTTTTGCTTTCGCGCTCTGTTATCAAACTTTGCGGAGTCATACCCAGTCTTTGCGCTAAGTTCTCATGAGCAAAAGAGTTTATTTCTACTGGTTGCTGTTGGTATAGATATGCTGACCTGCTACTACGGGCTTGACCAACGTATTTGCCAGAGGCAAGCGCCCGTTCTATTTTTTCTAACTGTTTACCAAGGACTTCCAGTTTAGTGTCCACCAGTTGATCTTGCTGGCAAAGGTGCATTTCTAGTTCTTCCAGTTTCTCCTCCACCTGCTGCAATTCGCTGGTTGCTTCCAGTGCCACGCTGCTATCAAACAGTGAAATCAATTCCTGTAATCCTTGCAGTAACTCTATTGTATGACCGTCGCGGTGTATTTTCGCTAAGTGGCGTACTACAGGAATTAGTACAGTAGGCACGCGGATCATCTCACTGGGTGGGGTCTTGTTGGCAGTCATGATAGCTAGGATTGATATCATGAATTATAAACCCAAAACAGTGGTTTTCCTCGATTTAATTCTGAAAGGCATTGATACAATAAACTATATATTTAAGAGCATTTTGAAATAACACCAGCTTATCAACAAGCTTTAGAAACTGAAAGTAACCCAAACATATACAGCAATTCCTGGTCGAATGCAATACAATTGGGGGCGGGGAAACCCCTACAGGCTTGGCGATGAAAACTTGTACCTCATAACAGCAGGAAGTGCTGTAAGTCTAAAATTTATCGCTTTCTTCGTTAATCTCTTTATCAACATTCCATATTATGTCTAATTTTGTTATTAACACGCTGAGATTAGATTCAATAAATTACAGAACTTATTGCGGTGCTGCTTAATTTTGGAGCGGTCTATTAAAATAATGTTTCATACACTTCCTGAGCAGAAATAATTACACATTTACAGCAATGTCTGCGGCGTTTTGTAGAAATTATCGCCTTTTTAGGTTACACTTTTCTAATACTTAGAAAACTATTTCATCTGATGAATAATCAACTTTTGAAGGAAAAATTACAAGCAACAATCAAAAATATTCAAACTAAAGATGATGGTTCTCCTGTTACTAATTTGAGGCTAGATAAAACTTTAGTTGCAGAAATTGAACAGTTGACAACAGAATTAGAAAGTCTTAATCCTCACCCTCAACCTCTTATTCATGCTACTAATTTATTAGAGGGGGCGTGGCAACTGCAATACTCTACAGCCAGAGAAATCCGTTCTTTAGATTCCCTGCCATTGGGTTTACGAATAGGTAAAGTTTATCAAGTAATTAATGTTACTAATAAACTATTTTTTAATCTAGCTCAAGTGCAACATCCTCTGAAATTAATATCAGGATATGTAAAAGTCACAGCTAGTTTTGAACCGGCTCTAGATACATCGGGTTTAGCAGATAAACGCATCAATGTTGATTTTGACAAACGTTATTTGGCGATTGAGAAGATTGTGGGTATTAATACGCCTAAACTAAATCCTTTTAAAGTTGTAGCTGCTAATAATCCTCAAGGAAGAATTGCCACTCTTGATATTACTTACTTAGATGAAACTTTAAGAATTGGACGTGGGGGAGATGAAAGTTTATTTATTCTGATTAAAGCCAATGACTTACCTAATTTATACTAAGAGGGTGTTTGAAAAATTGGAAAAGGTATAATTTGTCATTCTGTATCCCTTCGGGACACTATGGCTAACGCCATGCCATGTGGAACAAATCCCTTTCGGGAGCCGTAGGCTCTAGAATCTAGGGTTTGAGTGATTACTCGGAGATGCTGAAGCCTACGGCACGCTGCGCTACGTACCCTGCGGGAAGCAAGCTACATCATGACTTTTCAAACATCCTTTAAAAAAACTTGGGGCTTTACTTTTAAAACATCGCTAAAAACATCGGGAAACAATAGCTTTTGAGTAAATATATTTTGATTAAGGTAGACAACTATAACTATATACCATGCCCACTAAAGTTCATTTAGTTACTATTATTAAAAATGTTACTTTGTTGGTATTCTACACAGAATCAAATTGTTGGCAGTTCCGGTTAATTAGTGCTGGTGGTGAAGTGTTTGGGGAACACAAACTTTATTACACTCCAGAAGCTGCCGAAAAAGCTGGATGTGAATGGATTTATCAGGGATATTAAGCTGTTACGCAACTTTGTTAAATTAGTAAATTTATATCATAAGTAATTTGTTAATTATAGTCCTGGCATTTATAAATCACTTGTTTTATAAATGGGTTTATTTTAAGCGAACTAACAAAGGATTTTGGCATACCGTAAGATAGAAGCAAGCTCAAATATCGAACATAAAAAACATCGTTACTATCAATTTTAGTATATAAAAATTTTTGGTTATGAGATGAAAATAAATAAGAGCATAACTCAATTTATATTCTACAATCAATCTCGATTGTAGAATATAAATCGTAGCTATTAAAGTTAACACCCAGGAATGAGCAATTTGCAATAGCGTTTATTAATTGCTATTTTTCCTAACTCCGAAATTACTGCCAGTGGCACATCAACAGATTTAGCTGCTTCCG
Source organism: Anabaena catenula FACHB-362 (assembly GCF_014698735.1). GTDB lineage: Bacteria > Cyanobacteriota > Cyanobacteriia > Cyanobacteriales > Nostocaceae > Anabaena > Anabaena variabilis_A. Next base: position 2,036 of record NZ_JACJTQ010000080.1, on the reverse strand, counting down.
AAATAGTAAGTTTATTAGTGCGTAACAAAGCTAAAAGCTGTCGAACTTTAGGAACAATAGGGTCATTGCTGTTGGTGTAACCACGTTTAATAGCAATTTTTAGCCCAGTTTCAATATCATCAACTGTAACTTGAAGATTTTCATCTATTAATAATTTTTGCTGTCCAGGAATTGCATTGGCAATTTGAATACCGATATACCCAGGTTTTTTGCGCTGGGGAATGATATCGAAATTGTAGAGTCGCTTTTGTCCTTGAGAATCTACAGTTTGAACAAGTAAGTTAGTGATAGCAGTAGTGGTAGACGCTGGAAACTTCAGCGGTTTGATTGCTCTTAAAAAGATGGTTGTAGCTTGTCCGCTTTTTAAATCTGTATCTGTGGTGTAGACCAATCGTGAAGGATCTGCTACTAGAATGTAGGCGATCGCTTCGTTGGTTTGACTAAAGCTGATAGGTGTAGCCAGTCCTGGCGTAACTTGAACCTGAATTCTCGTTTTTGCAGCTATATCTCTGTCAATAAAGCGATAAGCAGGAGTTTGTGCCTGGACAATAGGTGCTGTTATCCCCAGCAATAACGCGCTAGTAGTGATGATAAAAGTAGTAAATTGTTTCATAATAACCTCCGAGAAACCCACCCCTTGTGGGTGCAGTTAGTTTACCGGGCAACTTGCAAAAAATTATTGACAACCACTGAGACTTCCGTACCTTCAGGTAGAAATTGAATATTAGGACGTTGTAATAATTCCTGCACTGCTTGGTCAGACCGTCTTGACAAACGCTGACTTACCGGACTAAAAAATCCTTCCAATGCAGCAGCCCATATCTGCGGGTCAGAATTAGTAGTAACGGTACTTTGATTAAAATTACCACCAGAAACAATAGTGCTAGATTGAGTTCGGGGTTGATTGACGATGCTACCTACTTTTCCCAAACTACTGAGTAATCCCACTAACAAATCTTGTTGAGCAATTTCTGACCCCACATCATTGAGCTTTTGAGCAATCAATGGTCGCTTGTTGTTACCTCGAATTAATAGCGTACTAGCTGGTATCGTTTCCTGTTTAACCGTACCTTGGGAATTAGGATAAACCAATGCGATCGCACTAGCAGACACTAAATTATTTCTTTTACCTACGGCTATAGTTTTAGCAACAACAACAGTACCAGCCGGAAGTGCCTCTGTACCATCTGTAGCTTTGAGAGATTCGGTTAACTCCACAGCAAAGCGGTCATTGGGATTTCTACCACCTTCATCCCAAATCATCGGCATAATCACTTTAGCTGACACAGAAGTACCCAGTGCTACATCCTTATTGCTGCTGGTACTGGAATTGACCAAATTTGCAGGGGTACGGTTGAGGATACCCACCATACCGGGAGTTAAGTCAGCTTGACTATCAACACTTTTAGAGCCAATTAAAACTGTTTGTAGTTCAGCTTCTTGGGGATTGGGTGTACTTGATTTTAAGGTTTTGAGAGTTTGATTATTTGCTGTCGGTGCTGTTGCTGTCGGGTTTTCTGGAATTGAGGCTATTGTTGAATTACCGATTTGTGACTGTCCCAAACTGGCTAATTTGTTCCATTGTTGTAAAGGATCAACATTATTTTCAGCTTGTTGTACTGGTCGTTGAATTGTGCGCGGGACTGTATGACTTACAGGTGAATTTACCGAAGTTGGGGAAGAATACCGCCTAAGATTGGGTGCAGGTTCAGCAACTCTAACAGCAGTAGTGCGCGGTGAAATAGTCTGCTGTACTGTACGAACTGGTGGTGGTGTCGGTTGTGTTTTAGCTTGTGATGTTTGACTAGGAGATTTAGTAGGAACTGGTTCTACTTTTTCTACTTTAAGTTGTTGCTGTTGGTCTTGAAATGCTAATCTGCTTTTGAGTTCAGCAGATTCGTCTAAAACTGGTTCACTACGGGTACTACTAGACATCTCCGGAAATAGCTAAAGTGTTACTGCCACTGCTTTTAAAAGTGAGATGCCCCAATGCAAAGGTAGCTGGCTGGTACGCTAAAATAAGCGTTAGAGATGCC
>NZ_JACJTQ010000008.1 GCF_014698735.1 Anabaena catenula FACHB-362 | reverse complement strand
TGGTCATTGGTCATTGGTCATTGGTCATTGGTCATTGGTCATTGGTCATTGGTCATTGGTCATTGGTCATTGGTCATTGGTCATTGGTCATTGGTCATTGGTCATTGAAGTTAATTGGTTTTTATCCACACTAGGTACTCGGTACTCGATACTCAGTACTCGGTAATTAGGGGTTTAAACCCTGCATTATACTACTGCCTTATTGGGTATATGATTTCTAGGTTAGAAGCAATCGGAACAGTCATCATCAAGTTCTGCATCCCATCTGGCTGACAGTACCTGCTCCATCATGGCTTCTAGGGCAACGACGTTAAAGTGGCGATCGCATCGTTCTTGTAAAGGTATGGATAGGGGAATCAAACGCAAACAGATATCCTCTTGGATTAAATCAAAGTAGGTTTCTTGTTGCGGTGACTGTTTGAGTTCCAGATAGTCAAAACTATAAATATTCAGATACAGCGCTTTGTTAGCAACCAAAGTAGACCTTTGCTGACTGGTGAATACTTCCATCACATCCCCTTCACCCTCGCTGAGTAGCTTGTTGTCTTGGGTGTAAATGTAGTGGACTCGACCTAAATCAGTCAGTAATCGTCGGATATCGAGCTTATTGACAATAATGCCAGTATTGACAATGCATGGGGCTGGTATCCTGGTGTCGGGTAGATGATGACTCATAGAGAAATAGCTATTTCGGGATGGTGAGTGACAACACAGCTAAAAAGTCAATTGCGTAGCTTTTTGACTCCCTACATTTCCAAAATATCAAGTTTGTAGGGCGATCGTCCATTAAAGAATCGAAAAGCAGACCATCCCTGATCAATTTGTGGCTTTTGCTACCGCAGGATTTTTGTATCAATTGGTACTTTTTGGGTTGAATAATGATTAAATCAGCATAACAAACTTTTTTTCATAAGTCCCCTCTGGTAAACCTCTCCCTAACCCTCCCCTACAGGAGAAGGTTAGGGAGTGTCAATATTAGAGAGGCTTAAAACCTGGTTTTTGTATTATGAAAAAGTCCATGTTTTAGCTTTTGATTAATATGATAAGAATGTTGCAGTGGTGCAAACAGCAACTGTTACAGTTGGTTGCAAGTATACTATTTTATAGTGCTATTCCTTTGCCCTATATCAAAGACCTAGAATTCAAGCAGGTAGCCTGTTTTGCTCCTGTTGTCGGGTTGATGATTGGCGGAATTTTAGGTTTATTGGATACGGCAATTAGTTATCTAAATATCTCAATATTAACTCGTAGTGCCTTAGTAGTATGTGTTTGGATTGCAATTACGGGGGGGTTACATTTAGATGGAGCAATGGATACAGCAGATGGATTAGCGGTGACAGATCCTGAAAGAAGATTGCAGGTGATGGTAGATAGTGCTACGGGTGCGTTTGGGGCGATGGCTGCGATCGCTATCTTACTATTGAAAACGGCTGCGTTGAGTGATTTGTCAGAAAACCGCTATTTGGCGTTGATTGCGGCTTGTGGGTGGGGACGTTGGGGACAACAAGTTGCGATCGCTTTTTATCCTTATTTAAAGCCTACAGGTAAAGGTGCATTTCATAAACAAGCGATTCGTTCCTATAAAGATTTATTACCGAGTTGGTTTTTACTGTTGGGTGTGAGTGGTTTGGTTTGGTTTATGAATCCCCAGAATTTAGTTTTGGCTATGGGGATGATGATGATTGGATCTGTGATTTCTAGTTCAACAGCAGCTTGGTTTAATCATAAGTTAGGTGGACATACAGGAGATACTTATGGTGCGGTTGTTGAGTGGACTGAAGCTTTATTTCTGTGCTTACTCACTAGTTTTTCGTGATTTCTGTGCTTACGCAACTTATGTTTCAATCCCTAATAGGGAGTAAATGAAATTTCAACTCAGAATGGTAAGATAGGTAATGCATTAAGAAAGGCTGGTTTCAATCCCTAATAGGGAGTAAATGAAATTTCAACTTGAATATCGTGACTTACTAGAATCAATCAAAATCAAGTTTCAATCCCTAATAGGGAGTAAATGAAATTTCAACTCCACTCCTGTAGTAGGGAGTATTGGCAATATACGTTTCAATCCCTAATAGGGAGTAAATGAAATTTCAACTGTTGGCGCGGGTAATTGCATGATTATTTCTCCTGTTTCAATCCCTAATAGGGAGTAAATGAAATTTCAACCCTCGTAAAATGGCGTAAATACTTGTCTGCTGTTTCAATCCCTAATAGGGAGTAAATGAAATTTCAACTCTGGGTTACTAGGATTCTCGGATCTCCACCGGTTTCAATCCCTAATAGGGAGTAAATGAAATTTCAACAATGCTTGGGCTATCCCGATATCCAACTCGTTCAATCGTTTCAATCCCTAATAGGGAGTAAATGAAATTTCAACTCGTCGCATTAGTTCTTGAAGGCTTTCTCGCAGGATTATTGAAATGTTTCAATCCCTAATAGGGAGTAAATGAAATTTCAACCAGCGTTGGTAGCACGTCCCGCTCCTTTATCCGCTCCCCAGTTTCAATCCCTAATAGGGAGTAAATGAAATTTCAACCTGAATGGTATTGGAATGGTACGTATTGGATAGAGCGAAAAGTTTCAATCCCTAATAGGGAGTAAATGAAATTTCAACTCACTCTGCAAAATTCAGTACCCAACTAGTACATATGGTTTCAATCCCTAATAGGGAGTAAATGAAATTTCAACTGGCTAGAGTATCATTCCGATTGGGCAGTAAGAGGTGTTTCAATCCCTAATAGGGAGTAAATGAAATTTCAACATTGCTAGATTAGGCGCATCGAACAAACTCAGAGAGTTTCAATCCCTAATAGGGAGTAAATGAAATTTCAACCCCAGATACTTACAATTTCCTGCATCATGCCTATTGGTATGGTGTTTCAATCCCTAATAGGGAGTAAATGAAATTTCAACAGTATAACTTAAAACTAAATATACTTTTCATTCTCGTTTCAATCCCTAATAGGGAGTAAATGAAATTTCAACATTTGCGCTCCTAGCCCTGGGACATCTTTCTCTATAGTAGTTTTGTTTCAATCCCTAATAGGGAGTAAATGAAATTTCAACGTTCTTTCTTGGTGGGGATATCCAATTTTTTAAAATTGTTTCAATCCCTAATAGGGAGTAAATGAAATTTCAACCTCAGCTTTATTTATGTCATCAGGTTTATTTGAAGACCGGTTTCAATCCCTAATAGGGAGTAAATGAAATTTCAACTCGCGGCATCCCATCCCAAAGCCATACCAGAAATGTTTCAATCCCTAATAGGGAGTAAATGAAATTTCAACCCCAAGCCGCACCCCTAGGACGGTTTTCGATGTCATACCAAGTTTCAATCCCTAATAGGGAGTAAATGAAATTTCAACCTACAACTACAAGCGGAGAGGCGAATTCCTCTACAAAATTCTACGAGTGTTTCAATCCCTAATAGGGAGTAAATGAAATTTCAACAGTAATTGTCTGGGTCTAGAGTTGCGCCTTCATCGTTTCAATCCCTAATAGGGAGTAAATGAAATTTCAACCTGATAGATTTTGCCGCCTCCCCTATCTCTCTTGGTTTCAATCCCTAATAGGGAGTAAATGAAATTTCAACTATTCAGCGATGCTTGTGCCAGTAATCTCAAGCGTTTCAATCCCTAATAGGGAGTAAATGAAATTTCAACACGATTACCCTATCCATAAATTGGCTGAAATAGTAGGTGTTTCAATCCCTAATAGGGAGTAAATGAAATTTCAACAATTCCTGGCAACTTTTGGCGACACTTGTATTGGACTGGTTTCAATCCCTAATAGGGAGTAAATGAAATTTCAACAAATTAGCAGCCAGCCAAGTAGAAGTAGAAGAACCAGTTTCAATCCCTAATAGGGAGTAAATGAAATTTCAACATTAGAGAAAATTCAAAAGCCACTACTACTATTGTTTCAATCCCTAATAGGGAGTAAATGAAATTTCAACACCCGAACAAGTTGCTCTCCAACAGAACCAAATCGGTTTCAATCCCTAATAGGGAGTAAATGAAATTTCAACTGAGCTTTCCTTCTGCCCCAACGACATTACAGCAGCGGCGTAAGTTTCAATCCCTAATAGGGAGTAAATGAAATTTCAACAATTTGGCTATACGAACGATAGAAGAGTAATTAAACGTTTCAATCCCTAATAGGGAGTAAATGAAATTTCAACCATTGAATTTCTGCCCCACGAGTTTGTCCCGTAGAAGTTTCAATCCCTAATAGGGAGTAAATGAAATTTCAACGGTTAGGTGGCTAGGAAGTTGTTTTAAAGCTTCAGGTTTCAATCCCTAATAGGGAGTAAATGAAATTTCAACGATAGTTGCGTTAGGTGTGGGGAAAAATTCATTCTCTGTTTCAATCCCTAATAGGGAGTAAATGAAATTTCAACCAACTCAATGTTCCAACTGATAGAGTAGACAAATACTATGTTTCAATCCCTAATAGGGAGTAAATGAAATTTCAACAAAGCATTTAAGATACGTAATAATCCTAATTTCAAGAGTTTCAATCCCTAATAGGGAGTAAATGAAATTTCAACCAGAAAAGGAAAAAGAAGGAATGTGTAATTGCAAAAAAGGTTTCAATCCCTAATAGGGAGTAAATGAAATTTCAACAATGAATATGCATCAGCATTTCGCACAGTCTCACGATTGAAGCAAGTTTCAATCCCTAATAGGGAGTAAATGAAATTTCAACATTTTCCAAGGAAGGCTAGATCCCAACATTGGTGTTTCAATCCCTAATAGGGAGTAAATGAAATTTCAACTTGCATTAAAGCTAGCTCATCAGGAACACAAAGATGTTTCAATCCCTAATAGGGAGTAAATGAAATTTCAACTAATTGCTGCGGGGAAACTCCACCATTCCCAATGCGTTTCAATCCCTAATAGGGAGTAAATGAAATTTCAACACGCTACGCCAGAAGCAGGTAGAGCAGACTTTGAGCCAGTTTGTTTCAATCCCTAATAGGGAGTAAATGAAATTTCAACGTTGCTTCAGATACTGCGGGTGGGGCGGAAAATGGTTTCAATCCCTAATAGGGAGTAAATGAAATTTCAACAATAGTAGCACAAAAGCTATTAATTTGTACATGGAAAGAGTTTCAATCCCTAATAGGGAGTAAATGAAATTTCAACGTAAGTCTATCCCTATGGAGTGAATCAACACAACTGTTTCAATCCCTAATAGGGAGTAAATGAAATTTCAACAGTGAATAATGCCTTGTTGCAACTTGCGTCAAGGAGTTTCAATCCCTAATAGGGAGTAAATGAAATTTCAACGAAGGTGAAGCCGCCCGCCGTCGTTCGGGTTCAACCGTTTCAATCCCTAATAGGGAGTAAATGAAATTTCAACTCTGATGTTGAAGATTTTTTAAACGAAGATTTGTTAGTTTCAATCCCTAATAGGGAGTAAATGAAATTTCAACATTCCACTTTTCTAGTAAGTATTCTCTGGTTTCGTGTTTCAATCCCTAATAGGGAGTAAATGAAATTTCAACCCTCGGTTTTCCCTTCACCCATAATGTGCAACCAAGGGTTTCAATCCCTAATAGGGAGTAAATGAAATTTCAACCGCCGCTGGCATTGCCCAAACCAGGGAATAACCAAGTCGGGTTTCAATCCCTAATAGGGAGTAAATGAAATTTCAACTACTTTTTTAGCATTTAGTTGATCTATTTGTTCTTGGTTTCAATCCCTAATAGGGAGTAAATGAAATTTCAACTTTCTAAGGTATCTCCTGGGTAAGGTGGTGTTGGTATGGGTTTCAATCCCTAATAGGGAGTAAATGAAATTTCAACGATTTCGCTTTTTCCTTATCTTTCTTTTCTGAATAGTTAGGTTTCAATCCCTAATAGGGAGTAAATGAAATTTCAACTGCGGTAGCCCGAAAGCCTATATATATGTAGTTTTCAAGGTTCGATTGCGCGGATGATCTGATGATAGTCCATTTCAGGAATCGTGTCAAGAGTGAAAATAGCTGAAACCCTTGCTGTGTAAGGTGCGCGGATGGGTGAACCAAAGAAAAACCATGAAAACCTTGTATAGATATGATTTCAGCCATTTTTTTCTGACCGGGATTTTTTACACCCACCCATCCGCGCATCAAGCGAAGAAAATAGTCTCATCGCGGGGTTGTTCACCACCGATGCGTTCCACTTTACCAAAACAGCAAGCACAGAGAAAGTAAAAACGGATGCTATCGGTATCTGGCTTAATAAGTTTATTGAGACGCGATCGCAGTTTAGCATATTGAGTATCAGTTAACTGACATTCAAAAATACTATACTGCACCCATTGTCCATAAGATTTGAGGATATTGTGAATTTTAGTACGACGTTTATCCTCAGAAATATCGTAAGAAACAACAACATTCATTACAAAGACTGCATACTCCAACTACATATCATTTCTGCATCACTTCACACCCTTCTCTCAGAGGAAAAGAGCAAATTCAAAGCCTCTCTCCGTTGCGGGGAGAGGTTTACCAGAGGGGTATTTCAGGGAGATAATGATTGATTACTTTAAAAACAAAGGTGGATACTTATCAGTTGTTCCCATTAAGTATTTAGCAAGTAACCTAGCTTGAAGTTCAAAAGCTTCTTGGTAACTACATTTACGCCCCATAACCGGATGTTTAAACTCCGATAATTTTTTCTTTTGGTACAAAGTCAAAAAAGTTTTGCGTCCTTCAGGAGTGAGATGAACAGCACCGCTTAAAGGTTCAGTGACAAAATCGGCTGGTGTTAATAATTGCTTATTCAAAATAGATAAAACCACCGTATCTACCACCAAAGGACGAAATTCTTCCATCAAATCTAAAGCTAAAGAAGGTCTGTTATAGCGATCAAAATGCAAGTATCCTAAATATGGATCAAACCCCACAATATTCACAGCCCCTTGGACATCATGACGCAATAAAGAATAACCAAAACTGAGTAAAGAATTTACCGGATCAGTCGCTGGACGACGCACACGTTTAGTAAAAGAAAATTCAGGATTATGAATCAATTGATTAAAACAACCAAAGTAAGCAGCACTACCAGCACCTTCTAAACCACGCAGAGAATTGATATTATGAGTTGAATCAATGGGAGCAATTGCTTGTTCAATCCGAGTAATATATTTAGATAAATCAACATCATTAGATTCACGTTGACGACGCATTAACATCTGACGGTAATTTTTCAACTTTCCCCTCACAAAACCTTGTACTACATGAATAGATTGGGGAGACTCACCCGCAGCTTGCCATTGTGCCTTGCGAATGAAAATATTACCAGTCATCTCTGGTTCTAAACGTCCCAAATAATGACCCCTTTCATCAATAAAAGAGAGAGGAATATGACGAGTCATTAATTCAGAAACAACAGCCGGAGAAACAGTTGCACGTCCTAATACTACCACATCTTTAAGATGAATAAACGGGATATCTTGAAGTATCTTCTTTTCAAACTTCACATGAATCCGTTCATCAACCTTCCCGATAAAAGAATCATTTTGTGTAACGTAAAGAGTTCCCATAATTAATCCTCAAAATAGGTGACAGTGGACAGGTGACAGGTGACAGTAAAAAGAGTTTTAGAAATGTTTTGGGTTTTTTACATCAATTAAAAACCAATCAATTTGCCTCTTGATAACGTCCCACCTTATCAACAGCTTGAGGCAAACATCGAGAATAAAGACTACAACCATCACAGCGTTTTGTTTTTACAGCTTTTGGCATAGCACCTGTAAATAACAACATTTGGACAGATTCAATAGTTGCAATGGTACTAGCACGTAATTCCGGCGTAATTTCTACTAATTTACGTTGATGTGTTTGAGCATAATAGATATAGCCAGAATTGATATTTTTACCAGTCATTTCCTCCAAGCACAAAGCTTGAGCGCAAACTTGTAATTCATCATTATCCCATTCTCCTTTACGTCCACGTTTATATTCAATTGGATAAAATTCACCATTTTCAAATTCAATTAAATCAGATTTTCCAATAAGTTGATATCGATCTGATTTGAGATAAATTGCTCGTATCTGCCAAGTTTCATCACGGTTTACTTCTCCCACAGTGTGAACTCGTTCATGTAAACTTGTGCCTTCAATAGTGTATTGATTATCAATGAATTCACCTGCACAATGAATCAACCAACAACGATGAGGACAATAGGAATATTGGTTTAAGGAGGCGATATTAACGTAATCATCAGAAGAAGTGACAGTTGACAGCATATAGTCTTCCAGATTTGATTTTTTAAAACAATTAAAAACAATTAATCTGTAGGTTGGGTTGACGCGAGGAAACCCAACATGATCATATTATTAACATTTTTGTTGGGTTTCGTTCCTCAACCCAACCTACAATTTTCTTCTTACCATTCCCATTCCCATTGTTGTTTTTCTACCAATACCCGCATATAAAGCATAATTAGCTAAAGCGTTAATTTGTTTAATTCCTGTTGTTTCCACATTGCCGAGAATGCGATAATTAATTTCACCTAAACAACCAATCAATTTATTTTCATAGTTGCTAATAACTTCAGTTTCAATCTTAAAAGCACTTGGATAAATAGATTCAATGGGAATATTAGTTAATTCAATACCGCTATATTTATTCCAGCGATTAAGTAGACTATTAAACACAGATTCTCGTGTTGGAAGAACATTATCAAATGCACCTTGACGGAAAGCTACAGGTGTAGCAAAGATGAAATTAAGATTGCGTTCTTGCTCACTTGCTTGTTGATAAAGTTGGTTATAACTACAAGCATTTGCCCAAGGTTGATTAGATTGGGGTGTACCTTGAATACTGGTAATATATAAATTAGCTGAACCCAAATGCCAAGGTTGTTCGGGGTTAATATTTAACCATAAAGGTGTAAGTTGACTAAATAAATTGTCATTTAATAAAGAAATACGCCACCAACAAGAAGTACCTGCGGGAATAGGGTTTTGATGAGCATATTGCAAAGTATGAGATTGAATTTTATGTTTGCTTTGTACCTGTAATGGTGAGAGAGTAAAGGCTTTATCGGCGTTTGATTCGTGGAGGTAGTCGCCTAATTTTCTATCAACAGAACTCACGAGATTAAGGAATAAGGCGTGGTAATGTCTGCCAGTGAGGAAATTGGGGTAAATGGGAGATTGGGGGGTAATGTTGAGGATGAGACTATGGGGCATGATTGATAATTTAAAGTAGGGTGGGCAATGCCCACCGATGACATTTTAAGCACGAAAACGGTATTGCATTAGTTTGGGAAGTTTTACATTTTTGATATCATCAAAAACATAATATTCTCCTTGAATTTGCACATTTTGAATGAGGCTAACTGGAGGCATATTTACCACATCATAACTAATGACTTGATTGGTAAACATGACATCTAAGGGATTTAGAGGATGAGTGCAGGTGAATAAATCAGTTTTTGTTTTTGGTTGTGGTAATTTCTCAATGGTTAATTCTGCTTTACTCATCCATTTACCTAAGCGAATCCATTTAGGTAATTTGATCTCTTTTTGAGCAATTAGAAAAAACTCAAATTGACTTTCTGGCGCAATTTCCTTTGCTCGTCCGAAACTGGGAATGTTCTTTTGGGTTTTCTCCATTTCTACATGGTAATTATTATTTGCATATTTCCATGTATTCAGAATAGCTGCATGATTCAAAGAACGAGCCGGAGTTATATAGATTCCTTGTTCATTTAAAGGAGTTAAATGTTGTTCATATTTTGGCACTTGTTCTGGGCAGAAATAGCGATAGGAATCTTCTTCAGCAACGGTAGTTGAATAGACAGGACTATCAACTAAACCGAGTGCATAACAGAGGGCGTAATTATGAATTATTGGCTCTGTTTCGTATAGTCTGCCGATTTCACGGGTGGCAAAATAGAGGCTGTCGTGTAGTTCTAATTGACAACGGTAGATAATTGTCATGGCTGTTACTTAGTCTTAGCAGCAGTTTTCTTTTTGCTGATATGTTTGTTGGCATATTCTTTAGCTTCAGTGTCAGCTTTTTGCAAAATTGATTTAATTCCTACTTCATTATTTGTGAGGTTTTTTACTTCATTAATCAGAGGTACAAAAGCATCACCAATAAAGTCTGTATGCACAATAAACTCATCAGCCATTAAATTCTCAATTGCATTTTTAGCAGCAGCAATTACATCATCTTCATCTAAAGGCTCAGGTGATTTTAGGGTATTATTAGCCTTCATTTGGTCATATATTGCTTGAGTCCACCGCAGGTTACTGGTAATTTCTCCATCAGCAAAAACAACACCAATTAATTCATTTCTCACTCTACCTGTGCGGGTTGTTTGTGCGCCATAATGACGAGTTCTCAGAATGTTATTAAAAACGTAAAGGAAACTAGCTTCTGTGGGGTCTTTAAGTGTGACTATACTAGGGAAGAAAACCTGTGGTCTAATATGGTCTTGTTGGTTAATTCTGCTAGTTACTTCACCTGGTTTAGAATCTTTTTCTCCCTTAGAAGCCATTGTCCCATTTTCAAAAGGTGCATTAAGAGTAAATGTTTCATGAGATTCATCAAATGATGTAATAGAAAATGCAGTATCTACAACAACTTTTGATTTCTCGGAACCAGAATCACCAATAGCGAAACCGTAAATAATACAATCAGGATTATCCATTGCAAAAGATACGTTATACTCACATTCTTCTGCTGTCATGAATTCGTATTTACGTAATAATTCTCTACCAACTAATCTTTCTGGTGTTGACTGTTTACGCTTGAACATTGAAAGACGGCTAATGGTGTTTTTATCTTTAACTCCAGCCCTTACTCGTGCTTTATTGAGTTCGCTATCTGTTTGAAATAGAGGGTAAGATTCTGTCACGCGGATGGTGAGAAAGTGGACATATTTACCCATTGGTTTGTAGGGAATTTCTGATTGAAATAATTTAGCATCAACTGTTTTTAAAAGTGCCATGATGTTTCTCCAAAATGAGGTTAATTGAGGTAATAGATTTGTTGCTATTTTCTCGTTCCCATACTCTGTATAGGAATGACTTTTTGAAGGCTCTGCCTTCTGTAAAATAAGGTAGAGGCAGAGCCTCTTGATTACATTCCCAGTCAGAGACTGGGAACGAGATAACGAGATAAACCACTACGATTCATTTTCAGCATTTACAGAATTTTCTTTGTCATCTTCTAAGCGATAAAGAAATTCACAAGTATCTCGAATGAGGTTTAATTGACGACCTGCTAAACGTGCGCGATCGCTCTTAAAACACCCCTCAAATACATCCACTACAAAATAGTGTGCAAACTCTAAAACTGCTTGTCTTTCTTCCTCCCTTTTATTCATAATCCAACGTCCTTCAGCAGTAGAAGAATGTACCCGATCCATGAGTTTAAAAATCTCTGCCGCTACGGCTGAAGTTAAAACTTCTCCACCAAACATACATAAATCTGCTTTGAGAATAATATCCGCAGCAATATCAATGGGTTTTAAAACAGCATTAGCTTTAGGATTAAATCTTTTATTGGCTCGATAAAAACGGCGATAAAGTTCCGTTAATTTCTTTGGATGATTCAAAGTTGATGTTTCTCCCACAATTAATTTCTCCTCATTAGAATCAAATTTTGTATAAGGATCAAAACAAGGGTAAAAATGATAGGTGTAAAGTTTGATTTTTTCAATCCTTGCTGTTTCAACTCCTTGGTTACGCACCCATTTATTCAGATAAGCAAAGACATTAAGTGGACTGGTTTCAAAATCCTTTGCTAATTCCGTAAATTTCCCCCAATTAGCATCATAACCAGTCTTACCTTGTCTAGCATTCACATCTAAATGAATAGCGTAAGCAGCAGTCAAAACATTTAAAGGTGCAGGATATTGAATACCGTACTCTTCCCAACCTTCCAGAATGTAATCAAGGCGAAATCTATCTCTTTTTACCAAAGTACGAAAAGCATGAGGCGCACTATCAAGAAATACGGTTTCTTCAAATTCTGCACCGTCATTAAATGGGGGAATAGGAGACTCGGAAACTACAGTTTTCACATCTAAAATCATGGGAAAAGCAAACGCTAACCAACTCGGCATCACCCAAGATTCTGTATCAGTGCTATCTCTTCCAGGAGGTAAAGCCATGAAGTAAAATGTTAAAGGTTGATCTTCTGGATAGGAAAGTTTAAATGTGCGGTCTTTTTCACTATCTAAATTTTCATCAATTAAGAAGCTATCCACACTTTGATAATTTTCTTTACCCAAATCAACCTGTAAATCTTTACTAATGAAATGATTACGGATGCTAGTATCAAAACGAGTTTGAGCAATATTCATGTAAGCTTTTTGTAAAAACTTATTAGTTTCTGGAGTGAAGTAATAAGTTGGATAAAAGTAGAGATAGCGATATTTACCATCTTCAAATCTTTTACCTACAGCTTGAGTTTGATTCATGAGAATCTGTCTCAGCATCATTTCTACACCGGCAATACTAGAAATATTGCGTTTAGCGTTAGAACCTCCTAACATTTGTTTGTTTGTATAAACTTGAGGAGTAAATAAAACTGCTGATTCCATTTGCTCAGTTACAGTATATGCAGAATGAGAAATTGAGCAAATTAATTGTTTACCTCTCCCTGGTTTTTTCGCAGCATTATAATTACTCAACTCATTGATAAAATTATCAACTTCAGTTTTTACAGATATTTCTTTATTCGTAGTAGGTAACATGACAACTCTTGATACCCACAACCTTAAATCATCCCAACCATCAGGTAATTGATATTGTGCAAGAATTGGTGAAATTAAATCTGTCAAGTAATAAATTACCTGTTGACAGTTTTCGCGGACATCTTCAATACCTGGATTTTTTTCTAAATATTTAGCTGCTAGGTAATACCATTCATAGGGTACACCTCCTGTATTACCTTTGAGTTTTTGTTCTTTCAAACCTTCATTAATGCGTTGAATTTCTCGAACTTGGGGTAAATATTCTGTTAAATTCCAAAATTCAGCGATTTTGTGAATTAAATCAAACTTAGTAACTTCTGGAAGTTTTTTATCTTTTTTTCTAGCAAGTTCGATTTTTTCAACGGTTTCTTCCCAAATTTTGCGAGTAATTAAATCTCCAAATTCGGCAATTTGATCAATACGGATACTATCATCAAATTGAAAATCATAATCAACAGATAAAACATTTTGTTTTTGAAATTTAACTAAATTCTCACTGCGACTTTTAGCAACAGATGTTTTACCAGAATTGAGAATGCGTAAGGTAGCATCTAACGCAACTTGCATTAAACCAGGAGATTCAAAAAAGAGGTTGTAATATTCAGCATATTTCATCCCTTTTCCATCTCTACCAAATCCAGTTTGTCGGAGTTTTAATTGACCTGCACAAAGAGATTTAATTTTATTAACTACCAAATCTGGTAAAGTTTCAGGTGAAATAGGAGGAGCATCCCGTAACGCTAGATAAATTACCCCAGTTGGTAGATATAACAAAGGTTGATAATATCTATTTTCTGCGGTATTTAAGTTAGTATGAGCTTCAATTACTGCATTATTAACAACGTTGGTTAAAACTCCTCTATTTTCGGAAATGTGATGATAGGTGAATTCTAATTTACCATCACTGAGACTGTGAAGAATTCCATTTAATGTCTGATTTTCCGCGTCTTGAGGATGTTTGATAATTGAAGAAAGTAAATCAGATAAATAGGCTAAATCAGCAAGACATATCAAGATATCATCATCAATTTTTGGTTGTAAACCATGTTCAGAAAGATTGAGATTTGTATCATTCCGACGCTGGGCATTATAGGCAATAAATAACAAATCATCTTGATATTCTTGCCATGCTGCTGGTTCATCAGGACTAACAAATTTATCAAGTCCTAATTCACAGATCATAACATCTATAATTTCCCGATGTTCTTCTACAGATAATTTCCGAATGTCTTGTTCTTTATCTTGTCGAATTGTTTTATATTTATCTGGCATTTTCAGAAATAGCCGATAATCAAATTTTTCAAAATCATGGAGAATAAACCCAGCAATTAATAGTCGCCTTTCTTGTTCTTGAATAACTCTTCTTGCAGTTGTATCAAGTTTCTTTAGACGACGTTCTATTAAATTAGCTGGTAGTAACCCATTGAGTAAATGAGTATTTAAGGATTGATCACCTGCATTTCTACGATCAAATTTTTTCGGTTCTTTTATTTTTTGATTTTTCCCTAAATTATTGTTATGATAATCTTCTATTTCCTTTTCTTTCTTTTGATCAAGGTAATCAAAAAATTTACCACCTTTGGCTGTGACTCCAACCGCTACCCGTAAAAGATTAGGTAAAACGTAATCACTAAATTCTTGCATGATTAAATCATCATGATTTTCAGATTTAATTGCATTTTGCAATAACTTGAGTGTGAGTATTGCCCCTGTTTTTGTTTCAACTTTTAAATTAGATGTATAGTCAAAATCAGAATCATCACCTGTCATCCAATCATCATCTGATAGTTCAGAGGTTGAATCACTTTCTGTTTGTGTTTCTAAGAGTGATAGTTGTTGATGTTCATTTGATTTTTTACTTTTTTTAGCCATTTTCTGCACCTAATGTTTATTCAAATCCTTCTAATAATTTAGCAACTTGTTCTGGATCTGGAAGTTGATTTTTTAGTTCTTGCGGTAATTTAGAAACTATTTGGTAAGTTGCCACGCCAATTGGTTTATTAGATTCCTTTAGTGCATATTCAACAATGGTTCTCTGTTTGGATTTACAAAGGATAATGCCAATAGAAGGATTTTCCTCTGGTAGTTTTACCGTGTTATCTAAAATAGCTAAATAAAACTGCATTTTGCCCACATATTCAGGTAAAAATTTACCAATTTTTAATTCTATTGCTACCAAACACTTTAAACGCCGATGATATAATAGGATATCTATAAAATATTCCTCATCATCAACTTCTAAACGATATTGACTACCAATGAAGGCAAATATGCCACCCATTTCTTGCAGGAATGGTTGAACTTTTGCCAAAATTGACTCTTCTATCTGTCGTTCACTGTGTTCATCCGATAATTCTAAAAAATCAAAAGTATATTCATCTTTAACTGCTAGTTTTAACTGGTTACGTATCTCTACTGAAATATTTTGATCAAAATTAGTTTGATTAAGCAGAGTTTTTTCATAAGTTTGATTTTCAATTTGGTGAATCAAAACATTTTTTGTCCAGCCAAATTTTCGAGTCATTCTAATATAAAACTCTCGTTCTAAGTCATCTTTACACTTTTCTAAAATGACTAAATTGTGAGTCCATCCAATTTCTGCAACCATTGGTTGCAGTTTTTCATTTTGGCTATATGTGATGTAAAAATTCCGCATATTCCAGATATTGCGAGCAGAAAAACCACTAATACCAGGAAATTCTGTTTGTAAGTCTTTTGCTAATTTTTCTACTACTGATTTACCCCAAATAGCATCCTGTTGTTTGATGACAATCATTTGTCCAATATCCCAATACAAGCTAATCATTTCCCGATTAACCGCCTTTAATGCTTCATACTGGGCTGAACGAATCCGTTGTTGTACTTCCATAAGTAGATGTGTGTAATCGTCAGAAATGGAATTACTCATAATGACAATATTTCAATCTCGCAAGTAAAAATCATTTTTTTCCTCTAGTTCCTGATTTCTGCCAATTAGATAATCAAATTGACCAATTTTTCTGAAGAATAAGTCCATTGATTCCTCTATTTCTTCAATTCGACGGTCATGCTCTGAAATTCGATTGTCTTGAATGAGGTTATGCTGTTGCTGCGCTTTGATACGATCAATTAGATCATTCATTACATAACGCAATTGGTCTAAGGGGTCAGGGTTATGGCTTTGCATCTGAGTTTGTCCTGCTTTAAAGGATTACTTAGAGCCTAGCACACTCTTTTTTGTAAGACCAGCGATTTTAGTCAAAAAATTTCTTTTTACAATATATCAGTGAATATGAATCTGTAACCATAGAAAAAACCCATATGGATTTTTCATGCTATCCTTGGTTTGTAGGGTCTTAAAACAAGCCCATTAGGGATTGAAACACAGACTCATCAT
This sequence comes from Anabaena catenula FACHB-362, assembly GCF_014698735.1. GTDB lineage: Bacteria > Cyanobacteriota > Cyanobacteriia > Cyanobacteriales > Nostocaceae > Anabaena > Anabaena variabilis_A. The sequence goes on along the minus strand of NZ_JACJTQ010000008.1, from coordinate 132,422 downwards.
TCACTGATGCTGACTCTACCCTGCTCACAAAGCAGCGAACCCCTATTAGGGATATAAAAACTACGCTATCCATATCTCATCCCCTTTACTCTTAAACCAATGTGTCAAGGTGTCTAGCAATAGTGCAGACTGTCCAAAGGCTATACAGTATGGAGGTGTATTATCTAAAACACTAGACTGATCGCTAATAGGGTAAATTTGAAAGTGCATGGGTAATCTTCCTTGCTGACGTACTCTCTCCATAGGAAAAGGCAACACATAACTAACTAATGCTTGTTTTTTCAATTGTTTGTTAATTTCACTAATCCAATAATTTGCAGGTTGCCAAACTTGAATATCTAATAATACCTGCACATCCCAAGTATCAGCAAAAGGTTTTAAATTCCCAGGATAAGTAAATTTCCAATCTAGTCTTTCTTCACGATAGCGAATTAATTTCATAAACCCTAGACATTCTTTAAATCTACCTTTGGGAATGGCTGTATCTGTGCGTTCTGAAATTTCTTGGCGACGACGTTCAAATTCTGTAGCTGTCATTGGTTCAATTTCCAAGTTGCTGAGAATTCCGGGTAAATCGTAGGTTTTGAATTTATCAGTTTCATTTTGTTCTGTAGTATCATAAATTCCGCACAATAAAGAACTTTTACCGCGAAAACTCACAGCTTCTTCTAAAATAGGATTTCCTTGATCTTTTCCTGAAAGTTCGTGCCATTTTTTTTCCCATTCTTTACTACGGACAAACGCGGCTTTAAGATTGGCTTTTCTTTTGTCAGTACCAAAAACTATCTCACAATCTTTCTTGAGTGCTTCCTGACTACCTGCTGCATATTGTTGTTTAATATTAGGATGTCCCAACTGTCGAACCAGTCGCATAGATTGAACAACTCCCCACTTAAAGTAATAACCTGTAAAATCATTGATTTTGCGATATTTATCTCTAATTTGTTCATGAAAAAATGGACGTTCATAAACTTCACCTAATTTCAAAGGTGGTGCTTCATGATTTTCATCTTTTTCAAAAAGCCTTTTCACTAAAAAATCTGGAACAAGTGCATAAGCAGTAAATTCATTAAAATTAATCTGCTTTCCATCCCTTTCATAACTATCATGTCTTCCCAGTCTACCTAAACGCTGGATAAAATTACCCGCATCTGCTGATTCAAAAAACAAAAAGTTGATTTTGAAATCTACACCAACATCAATAGTGCTAGTTCCTAAAACTAAATCAGCATCAAAAGATTTTTCTTTGGTTTTCTTACCAGATAACCCAGTGTTTTCTGCAACTGTGAAATTATAAGGCTGAAGAAAAGTTGTGAAAAACTCTGTTAACCGTTTTACAGCAGCAATGGAATTGAGAATAATTGCGCCTTTACTACCTGGATGATTTTGGAAATGATTTAAAATCAATTCTGCATGATCTTTTAACCAAGTTTCAGAAGCTTTTGATGTAGATTCTAAACTAACAAACTGTAATGATATTTCCCCGACTACTTTTCGCCAATCTTGGGTTTTTAGATGTTCACATTCAGCTAAAGTATCAGGAAAGTAATATTTTTTCTCTTCCAGTGGGTTAATTTCATGACAGCGAAAATCTGCTGATTTAAGTCTCTCAATTAACTGGGGATTTGGTGTAGCAGAAAGAAATAAAAACTTTTTACTCCTATTTGTACGACGGATTAACAGCATTGTATTAATTACGCTGGCAATTTGTGGAGATTGAAATACATGAAATTCATCAAAAATAATGACTTTAAACCGCTTATCTATTCTATTCCAGAGTTTATCAGGATTATCTTTATAAAGTAAATATGCACCATAATGAAGATAGTGAAAAATATCAGGGTTGGTAAGTAAAATTTCAGATTGTGCAGCGCGAGTTTCTAAGGCTACTCCTTTTTTTAAGTTTTCTTCTTCAGCATAAATTTCTAATTCTTGTCCACTTAAACGATTAACACGGGGTTCATGTTCAGGTTTGAATTTCTCAATATATCCCCTAATTTGTTTTTCTTGATCTCTAGCGAGTTCATTTGTAGGATATAAGGCTAAAACCGGAGAACGCTGTTGTAAAATGTCCAAATATCCCGCTAAACTTTTACCATCTCCTGTCATTGCAGTATTGAAAACTACATCAATATTTGGATCGCGTAATGCTTTTAAAGTCTCTAATTGATGCCAAGATAAAGACCAACCATCTGGTAATTTTACCCCGTCAGGTGTGGGGACTGTTTGCGAATAAACAGGTTTGAGTTGAATACTGTAGTTTTCTGACATACCCTTAATAACTCACTTCAATTTCTGCAACTAATGGTTGCAGTTTTGCATATCTCAAGAAACTTCTTTAATCTGGCTTATAAGTACCAGATTAGCAATTACAACTATTTATTGGGCTGTTTTTTAGCCGTGAATCTCTAATACAGATACAATAACTGTAAATTCCACTATATGTCAAGACTGTAATTACATTTTTTAAATGTCAAGGAAAAAAGAGACAATTACACTGTCAATTCCCTCTGGTACAAAAGAACAACTGGAAGAAATCGCCCGAAAATTGCGGATCTTCTGGGGTAAGTCTCCCAGCGTGTCTGGATTGCTGGTAGCGATCGCACAACAAGAGTTTGAAGTCGGTGAACCTTTCAGTTTAAACTCAACGCAAGTGACCGCACTCCAGCAAGCCATCGGACTACTAAAAGACTCCGGTTTTATTGAACAAGCGCAAACTATCTCCAGTTTGTTATTGGAACGAGGGCAACTTGAGCTTCCCATGCGTCAATTGCTACTCCAGCAAGTGAGCCAACCTACGGAAGCATGGCGCATTCTTGCAGACCAATTCCGCCAAAATCAACAACCATTTCACTTACTCTATGCCAATCCTCAACTGGGAGACCTGTCTTTTACAGTGCGTTATGCCGAAATTGCTTTTGAAGAGAAACGCTTTTACCTAAATATTTGGTGCGACGAAACTGAAGATATTGGCAAGACTGACTTCCCAGAACTCATACACAATCGCTGTTTGCGTCTAGATAAAATTAAAGGTGTTGTACCAGTAAACGGACAATGGCGGCATGAAGGGCTAGACTCCCTAAAAGTGTACTTACACTTATCCAAAGGTCTGATTAAAGCCTATGAACCAAAACCTAACGACATCAGCAACGAAGTGATTGGAGAAGTCCGCCAAGTCGTCAGAAATGTATCAAATCCCTTCTGGTTGGTACGGGAAGTGTTGCGTTATGGGGATGAGTGTGAAATAGTCTCACCGGAAAAAGTGCGATCGCTCATCAAACAAAAACTGATCACCCTTTGTCAACATTATGATTTGACTTTTGACCAATGATTTCTTGATGGTGCAAGCCCACGGATAAATCCGTGGGGTAAATCCAAAATCTAAAATCGTCTAACTTTCCAAACATCCGCTAAGATATCACTGCATTCGACTTGTTCTTGTACCTGAATGAATAATACTGCGTGATTCTTAAATGCATCCGAATTTATGCTGTAAAAAATAGTATACTTTCCTCAGTTCTTGTATTACTCATCCAAATTGGAAACGCTTTTATGTTAAGCCCTGTAGCAACAATCACCATCTTTCAAAAACAACCCAACGCTGAAGAATTTTCATCAGGTGAAGTTATCTTTGAAGAAGGACAGCCAGGTGGTTCCATGTATGGCATTCTCCACGGTGAAGTTGAGATATTCGTTAACGGCAAAGCAGTGGAGACAATTTCATCAGGTGAAGTTTTTGGGACTGGTGTACTAGTAGGGATAAAACATAGAACCTACACAGCGAAAGCTAAAACCAACTGCAAACTTGCTTTTCTGAATGAACAGGGATTTCTCTTCGCTGTTCAGGAAACACCCATGTTTGCCATACAGGTGATGAAAAGTTACTCAGAGCGTATTAGCCGCTTGCAACATATTCTCTAAACTTTTACATATAGCGGTCAATTCAAAATTCAAAATGGTTTATTTTACTGGTTGCAGTTTTGTCACCTTGAGTTTAAATTCTCCTACCCCAGTTTCTCCAAAAGACCGGACACGAATGATGTAATTTCCGGTTTCAGTAATACGGCTAAACAACAGAGAATTGCTAGTACCATCAGGTCCATCATCATTTTCTCCAACTGTTGAGCCATCAGGTGCTAATAGTGTAATCATACCGTCAAAGTTCTCCGATGACAGATCAATTGCTAGATTATCACCTTTATTTAACTTCACCGTGTAATCACGGGCAAATCCTCCTTGACCTGTAGGAATATCTTTATCTGATAAAGTATCGGAAAGTTCAGTACTACTAGGTAAAGGAATTGGACTATATAAATTATTTAAATTATTTAAATTATTTTTTTGAGCCAAAGCTGTATTTATGCTTATACTCATTGTTAGTAAAGTAACAGGAAAGATAATGATTTTTCTTAAAGCCGCAGTCAAAGCTTTATTCATAAATTGAGATAGTATTACTAAAAATACAGGGCAATCTTGCTAATTATAGATTTTTCAGCCATAACTTGACCATCAACTTGCTATTGATCTTTCTTTAGCAGTAGTGGCAACAGCGGCTAAACCCAGAACGGAAATGTTGCTTTGATTAAGTGTGTACACAGCAGATTTAGCAGTAGCGCCTGTTGTATAAATATCATCTACTAATAGCACTGGTGCTTTAGGTTGACGACGGCGAAAATCTGTCCCTAAAGAAAAAGCTGCTGCTAAATTTTTTTCTCGCTCAGAAGCGGATACACCAAACTGTGCTTTAGTATCTTTAATTCTTTCTAGACCATTTAATTGTAACTTGAAACCCGTTATTTGACAGAAACCTTGAGCTATGAGTGCAGCTTGGTTGTAACCTCTTTCTTGAAGTTTTTTAGCGTGGAGTGGTATGGGTACAATTACTGGCTGTGGATTGGCTTCGAGAGAATTTAATAACCATGCTTCTCCTAGATAGCGTCCTAGAATAGAAGCCATTTCTGGATGATTTTCATATTTCATCACTGCGATCGCTCTTTTGAGAGAACCGCCATAAATCCCCCACGCAAATACTGGTAATGGTTGTTGCCATAAATAACTAGGTTCTTTGAGATTACAGCTTTGTAGTTGTTTGTTGCAATATGGACATAAGTCGCTTGGTGTGCTGCGTTGACACAAAGGGCAATTAGATTGCAGAAACAGGTTGAGTAAGCTTTTGAAAATTGTCATTATTTAACGCCTTTAGGAAATTAAAAATTAAGAATTAAAAATTAAAAATTAAGGTCATATCAAGCCCAGATCATCACTTACTATGAAAATTTATTTCTCCGCATCTTTGCGTCTTTGCGTCAGCCCTAATGATAGCCTTCAACTGGACTTGATATCATTACTAAGAAGGTATTTAACGTAAATGCGATCGCACCTTTGTGTTTCCACACCTGTTGTGGGGATGTAACCATGACTTTCATATAGTTTGACTGCGGCTTTTAAAACACTAGCGGTTTCAATCCAAATTTGCTCAAATCCACGGTTCGCTATCGCAGTTTCTAGTTGTTGTAACAAATGCTTTCCCAATCCTAAACCCCGCACAGTTGGTAAAAGATACATTTTGCGGATTTCTACAGCTTTCTCTCCCCGATGTATGGGGTAATATGCACCCGTACCTACTATCTGATTTTGGTGTTCAATTACCCAAAACTCACCCCCAGCAGCTAGGTAACATTCCTCAACTTGCAACACATCTCTATCAGCACCATCTGGTTCCCAACCTAAACCATATTCTGATAATACAGAACGAATCACCTCTGCTGCTTGAGTCCGTTCTCTCTCTTCCCAGTCACGAATTAAAAAATCTTGGTAATAATATTGCATCAATGAAAGTCCTTAGTCTATAGGCATCTTACTATAAGAATAATATTTGATTTTTGAAATATACGTAGGGTGGGCAATGCCCACCTTAGCAATGGTGAGACTTAAAATTTTATGGCTACGCCACGCAAGCTATCAAATATCATTTATGATTCCTATAAATCATTGGTAAACAACAAAATACCCAACTTCTCTAAGCAATTGAGTATCTGTGCTTTTCCATATTCACAACTCAAATAAGTACTAAATTAACTATGAATTCTTGGTTCTGGGTGTAAAGTTGCTAATAATTCACTTTCAACAACTGCTAATTCATCAAGACGTTGCATAACTATTTCTCGCTCAAAATAAGTATCAGCTAATACCCAATATGTGCCGAAATGTCGCGCTTCTGATGCCATCAAAGCCCGATAAAATTTAGCTAATTCTGGTTCCGGACAGTTCGCAGCCAAAAGTCCCAAGCGTTCATGACTCCGCGCTTCGATTAAACCAGTAACTAGTAAATTGTCTAAAAATCGTGCTGGTTCCTGCGATCGCACTTGCGTTTTTAACCCTGCACCGTAGGGAGGTGCTGACAGGGGTGCAAGGGGAATATTCCGGCGTTCTAGCCATTGATTGACTAGTTCAAAATGTTCTAGTTCTTCACGAGCGATCGCAGTTAACTCCCGTACCATTTTACTATTGGACGGGTAACGAAACATAAAATTTAAAGCTACCCCAGCCGCTTTCCGCTCACAGTGGGAATGATCGAGTAAGATAATATCCAAATTAGCGATCGCTTGCTCTATCCAAGCATCACTAGTAGGTTGTTTCAGAGCATTAATAGTTGGTAACGGAGAACTCAGCACAGGACAAAAAACTCCAAATTTGAGAATTTTAATAAATTTTAACTAATTCAGGGGGTTGAGGTTCCCCGCTTCTATAATTTGATTTCTTGATCCCAAATTATACTGTATAATGGGCTGATTTAGGCACGGACAAACAACAACCGAAATTTTCAGCGAATTCTCAGATTAAATTAATGTAATTATTGCTAAATTGATTTAGATTATTAATAGAGAAAAATTTGAAAAAATATTTTATTTCATTAATTAATTATTATAGCGGTATGCACTTGAATGAGATACATCATAGCCCCCTCCCCGCAAGCGATGAGGGGGTTGGGGGTGGGGTTTTTGTACCTCACTCAACCGATAACCGCTATAAATAAATTTAATTAAAAACCTTTTGATAAGAACAAAATTATAAATAAAAAAGTGAAGCAAATTAGAAAAATTTGTCAACGAATTGATCCATGTTCATTACGATTACGCCTAACTATTGGTATTGCTATATTTTCCGCTTCGGCATTAGGTAGCCTCGCTATATGGACTAGTTGGAAAATGCAGCAAATTTTGATTGACACTCATAAACATAACATTCAACAAATTGCTAACCGTGTGCCACATGATGTCCAACTTTATAGTGAAATGATGCAACCCGAAACAGGGGTGCAAAAAGCTATTAATAACTTAGCCAATACCAATACATTATTATGGTTAAAAAGTGCTGATAATAAAATTTGGGTCAAATCTGCCACTTTAGATTTGTTATCTGATTCTACAGTGGCTGAATTAATGTCTCTTACCAATATGTCGATTAAACCCAAAGTTTACCAAGTCAACAAAAACTACTTCGTTATGAGTGGTGGTTCTTTGCAAGTCCAGGGTAAACTTTTGGGTACGCTATTTGTAGTCAAGGATATTACCACTGAACAAACAATGTTTATGGCAATGGTAAGGAGTTTGACTATTGCCAGCATTTTAGCAATTATTGTGATTACGGTAGCGATCGCATTTTATATTCAGCGTTCTCTGCAACCTCTACGTCAACTAAGTCAAATGACTTCTGTGATTTCCATAGAAGACTTAGGACAAGCACAACTATATCTTGATAATGCACCCAGCGAAGTCAAAGAATTAGCTCAAACATTAACCATGTTGTTATCCCGTCTTTCCCAATCTTGGGAACAAGAACGACAATTTGTCAGTAACGTTTCCCATGAATTACGCACACCTTTAACAATTGTACATGGTTACTTGCAAAGTGTTTTACGACGACAAAATAACTTAACAGAAATTCAAATAGAAGCCTTAGAAACTGCCTCATCAGAAGCGGAACATACCATCCGCTTGCTACAAGATTTACTAGATTTAGCAAGAGCCGATAGTGGTTACTTACGTTTTCAGATGAAACACTATATATTGAATGACTTAGTTGAAGAAGTTGTCGAGATGGCAGCAAAATATAGTGATCGCATCATTACAATCGAATCAACAACTTACCCAATAGAAGTAAAAACAGATTATAGTCGTCTGAAACAAGTATTGTTGAATTTGATTGATAATGCTGTTAAATATTCTGAAGCTGGAATGCCAGTAACATTAAAATTAAACCAGTTTCATGATAAAGTAACTATTCAAGTTTGCGACAAAGGTTATGGTATTCCTTTACAACACCAAGAACGGATTTTTGAACGCTTTTACCGCGTAGATGAATCCCGCAGTTCTGCAACAGGTGGTTCTGGTTTAGGCTTATCAATTGTCAAAACTCTTATAGAAGGCATGGGGGGTAATGTGACTGTACAATCAAAGTTGGAAGAAGGAAGTATATTTACAATCAGTTTACTTAATAATTAATAATATAGCAGGTGACAATTACAGCAGATTGCAGATCAATGACGTACAGAATCTAGATTGAAACCTATACACCAAGCCAGTTTTACTTCTGACTCCTGACTCCTGACTCCTGACTCCTGACTCCTGACTCCTGACTCCTGACTCCTGCTGTATCAATTACCAGCCTAAACTCGTTATATGAATAATTTAAAAATATGCCAGCACATATTCTTTTAGTTGAAGATGAAGTCAAACTAGCACGATTCGTGGAATTAGAACTGAGTAGTGAAGGTTATCAAGTCACCGTTGCTAATGATGGCATGACTGGGTTAACATTAGCGCGAGAATTATCACCAGATTTAGCTCTTCTAGATTGGATGTTACCAGGATTATCAGGTGTAGAAATTTGTCGCCGTTTGCGAGCAACTGGAAACTCAATACCAGTAATTTTATTAACAGCAAAAGATGAAGTAAGCGATCGCGTTGCTGGTTTAGATGCAGGAGCAGATGATTATGTAATCAAACCATTTAGTATTGAAGAACTATTAGCAAGAATTCGCGCTCATCTCCGCCGTACTCAAGAAACAGACGAAGACATTTTGCAGTTTGAAGACTTAAGTTTAAATCGTCGCACTCGCCAAATTTATCGCGGTAAGCGGACAATTGAATTAACAGCAAAAGAGTTTGATTTATTAGAATATCTTCTTTCCCATCCCCGGCAAGTTTTTACAAGAGAACAAATTTTAGAAAAAGTTTGGGGTTATGATTTTATGGGAGATTCTAATATTATTGAAGTTTATATTCGTTATCTACGTTTAAAATTAGAAGAAAAAAATGAGAAGCGTTTAATTCACACAGTGCGTGGAGTAGGTTATGCACTGCGAGATATGTAACATACAGCAGAATTCAGGAGTCAGGAGTCAGGAGTCAGGAGTCAGGAGTAAAACTGGCTTGGTGTATAGGTTTCAATTTTGATTCTGTACCTCATTGATCTGCAATCTGCTGTATGTAAAATTACTAAGGCTTTGGAGCTAAAGAAGGTGCTTGAACTGTGCAAGGTTTTATATCACATTTCTGCTCATAAAGCATATGCACATAAGATTCTTGCCAACTCAGAGGAACTTCTAATAATGATCTTGTCCCTGTAATTCCTTGTCCGATAAATAGCAAAATAGCGATGCAATTGAGAATAATATGAACCTTGCGCCAGCGATTCGTTTTATCTTTGTATATATCTGGTAAAATTGCCAGTGAAAAAATCATTAATAAAGCAGCTAATTCTCCATAATAGTAGTGAGAAATATACCATTGATCAGTTTTGCGGTAAACACCATCTTGACAACCAAGCACAACTAACCCAACCCCACTCAGAGTTGCAAATATACCACGCCAATTTGGTTGTTTTGCTTGATAAAGTAAATACAAAGAAGCAGTAGTTGCAACAAATAATAGCCCAATAAAAATTACCTGAAATTGTGATTTAACCCAAACTTGCTTATCTATAATATTCACAAAAATATCATTAGCTAACGCAATTAAAACAATACCAACAACCGAGCCTGTTAACCATTTCCCTAACTGGACGTGTTCTTGTCCAACAGCAGGGGGAATTTTACTTTTGCCAGTTCCCACAGTTTCTAATCGGCGTTGACGAATTTGTAAAGCCCGGTTGACAATAATCCCAATTAGGGGAAAAACTACAATTACAGCTAACACTGGATGTAATAATAAAATCGCATCTTTAACTTCCATATTGATTGCACCTCTTTTTAACTTAGTGATAAATGGATAAAACGAGTTTTGAATTTTATTTTTTTTTACAGTGCTAAAGTCCAGCAAACCACTCATAACCCTGATCTTCCCAATAGCCTGTAGTGGGCAATAAATTACTGACAAACATAATCTGAGTCACCCACTTACTTTGTTTGTAGCCAAGTTTAATAGGAGATGCTAGACGTAGGGGCGCACCATTTTCAGGTGATAATGGTTTTCCATTCTTTTGATAAGCCATCAGCGTTTGAGGATGAATAGCAGAAGCAATATCCCAGCTTTCATAGTAACCATCAGCCGATTTAAAATAGACGTAACGCACATTTGATTTAGGTTGCGCTATGGCAACTAAGTCTCTTAATCGCACACCTCCCCATTGAACAATCGCTGCCCACCCTTCAACACAAATATGACGAATCACCATTGAAGTCAAGGGCAATTTTTGAATATCTGTCATACTCAACTGCGTTGGGTTGCTAACTTCTCCATCAATTTTGAGACTAAACTGTGCAGGATCAATTTGTGGTGTGAAGTTAAAGCTATTTATCAACAATTTTTCTGGTTCAATCTCATTAATAGAAAATTCAGGTACAGGCTTTTGACTAAGCAAAAGTTCTTCAAAAGATTGATTTAGTGGCTTAAATATTTGTCCAACATTATTTGAAAATAAATTAGTTCCACAGCCACCTAGAAGTAAACTTGCGCCTGAAAGTCCAGATAGTTGGAGGAAATTGCGACGGGATAGGGTACGTTGGGGAAGAATTAAACTCATAAATTAGGTATAGAAAATTAGATGATAAGAAAAAGTTTTTTTCAATAACTAAATAAACATAGACTTAATTAAACGAAAGCTTCCCACCTTGAGGGCAAGGAAGGAATGAACAATTGTAAATAAAAAAACAGTCGGAACAGTAATAAAGTGAATAGTGCGGAGAGTTTGCCAACTACCAAATAGCCCAGACAACCAATGCAGTTGTGCAGGTTTGTACATAGCTAAACCACTAAATATTGCCAGCAGCAGAACGGGAATAATACCAGTGTATACGAGCCGATGCCAGGCGTAGTTCTTGCGTTTGGGATTTTGGCTAACTTGCAATGCTTTAATATCACCACCGTCAATAAACCGACGTTGCCAACGACGAGTGATGAAAATATAAACTCCATACCAGAGCAAGTTTAAAGAAAAGAACCACATAGCCGCAAAATGCCAATTTCTACCACCTGCTAACCAACCTCCTAGTAATAGAAAGTCGGGAAAATGCCAACCTTCACGCCCACCAAATACCGGATTAGCATTGTATATTTGCAGTCCACTAGAGATCATAATCATCAGACTGATGATATTAATCCAGTGAAATGTTTTGGCGAAGAAAGTCTGCTTCGGTTTAGGAGGAACTTTGCGTTTAGATGAAGTCATTGCTGTTTCACAAAGGTAGACGGGGAAAAAATGGAGCTAACCAAAGCTGGATTTGGATATCCCAACCCAGAAGAATAGTAATTGCTGTGGCGACAATCATGACTCCACCAACACGCTGTAATGTGGCGCTATGGGAGCGGAATTTGAGTATTTTTTGGCTAACTGACCTTCCTCCGTAAGCAATTGCTAATAAGGGTAATCCTGCACCTACTCCGTAAGTAAGCAGTAGCCCAAATGCGCTGATAATTTCATGTTTGACTGCTGCTAAAACGAGAATTGCACCCAAAACTGGCCCCGCACAGGGAGTCCATAACAATCCCAATTGAGTCCCTAACCAGAATTCTCCCATAAGTCCTACTCGGTCAGATTTTTTAGTCCAGTTACCAATGGGAATGTAGCTAAATATTCGGTAACTCCAACTAGGGAAAATTGCCAGCAGTCCTAAAAATAATAAAAGTGCGATCGCTCCATAACGTAATATATTAGCCAAACCTGTAAACCAAATGGCGGTTACACCTAGCAAACTACCCGCTACTGCAAAACCAGCAATTAATCCCCCAACCAATGCAATTGGTCCGTAAATATGGGACTGAAAGGAACGCCCCACAAACACAGGTAAAATCGGTAAAACACAGGGAGAAAGCACATTTATAACTCCCCCCACAAAAGCCAGACCAATTGATAGATGAGAATTTGCCATAAATTATGACTAACAATGTCTCTTGTAGGGTGTGTCAGATATAAAAAATCTGTCGCTGCTTCCCGAATTAACAAGTCTGACGCACCTTACTAATATGCCAGATGCTTAAGTCGTGATAAATTCCGGCTATCCTAATAGTTGGCGGATAGTCTGCTCGGTTTTTTCATAAGCCCCTTCCCCAATATGGTCATACCTGAGTTGACCTTGACGGTCGGCTAAAAATAGGTGAGGCCAATACTCATTTTTATAGGCATTCCAGGTTTTAAACTCGTTATCAACTGCAACCGGATAGGTAATTTGGTTTTTCTTAAGCGCCCTTTTGATATTATTTATATCTCGCTCAAAGGCAAATTCCGGTGTATGAATACCAATTACCTTTAATCCCTGCCCTGCATATTGCCGATGCCATTTAGTAATGTAAGGTAAGGTGCGTTGACAGTTGATACAAGCAAAAGTCCAAAACTGTACTAAGACAACATTGCCTTTGAGATTAGTGATAGCTAAAGGAGTATAATTAAGCCACTGACTAATACCCTCAAACTCTGGCAGACTCTTACCTGCGTGAGGATTAGCAGCAACAACTTTAGCCTTTTGGGTATTGTTGGAATTGGGAGGAGAAGGAGAAATACCACTCACTTTTTTCAAGTTGGGAAAGGCTGTTGTAGTTGCACCAATTCCCACAACTCCTAACCCAAAGTAAAAAAGTAATTGCCGACGACGAAGCAGGTTATGATTCATGAAAATTTCTTCTATTGAAGTCAAAGCCTGACAATTAACCTAATCAAAAAAGGTTGCGGTTATGGCTTGCTGGTGGCGGGTGATTTCTTCATAGCGTCGCCTTTCATGGCATCACCTTTCATAGCGTCGCCTTTCATGGCATCACCTTTCATAGCGTCGCCTTTCATAGCATCACCTTTCATAGCGTCGCCTTTCATGGCATCACCTTTCATAGCGTCGCCTTTCATGGCATCACCTTTCATAGCGTCACCTTTCATAGCATCACCTTTCATAGCATCACCTTTCATGGCATCACCTTTCATAGCGTCGCCTTTCATAGCGTCATCCTTCATAGCGTCATCCTTCATAGCGTCGCCTTTCATAGCATCACCGGCTTTATCCTTACCCATTTTGTCGCCGCCCATAGCATCACCGGCTTTATCATTGCTCACAGCAGGAGCGGCATCAGGAACAATCTGATTGTTGCTTGCAGGAGTGCTAGAGCAAGCTGCGGTAGTTAAGCTCAGAGCAGCAATTAAAGAAAGTGTTTTCCAGTTCATAGTCTTCTTCCTCTGAATAGTTATTTTTTTATGATTAGACTTCTTGCAAAAATCAAAAAAATGAATGAATTACCGCCGATAAATGCAGATAAAATTCACTTAATATAGAAGTCAGACAATTGATTTGAGGTTGTCTAATATCAATTCACTTAATTAAAGCTACAAATGAATATCCTTCCGCGTCCGTCCATTTGTATCAACCTTAAAGTAAAATGGTATAAATCCCAATCTGCAACAGGGTTGAAAGTGCCATTTTTATATTTCATAATTAATGACTTTTCCCAATCAACCCCATAAAAATTACTTCACTTCGCTGGCTTCAAACCTAGAAATCTTACCTTGTTTAACTGCAACTACCACATCATAAGTTGAACAATAAGCAAACGTGACATTATTGGCTTTGTTGTAAAGATTCACCACCATACCTGCACCACCGGGTTGAACAGCAAGCGGCTCAAGATCACCAAAAAAGAAGCGACGTAATTGATCACCACCACCAAATTGACCCTTATTCTTCATCACTAAGTCAATTTTCTGTCCAGCAGTCAAACCTGTAGAATCTTTCATTTCTGCGGCTGAGGCTTGAACTAGTGAAGGATTCACAGCTTTAAGTGGAACATCCCAAACTGTCAACATACCAGCTAGAGCAACACCTGTAAGCAGAGAAGAAGCGAGTTTCATTTGTTTTTCCTGATGTTTAAGTTTTTTGACTAAACACAGCATCCCATCTGCTGCTGAAACTCAAATGAAGCCAGTCTAGGAATTGTCTGAATTTATCCCTTGGGAAAATTTAGTTTACACTCAGCATATTCTCAGAAATAGAAAACAGAAAGATAATATGTGTAATGTAAGAATTCAGGAGTCAGGAGGAGGCAGTGCGGTGGACGGGTTCCCCGGCATAAAGCAACTGCCGTTCAGGAGACGCTACGCAGACCTTCGGTTCAGAATGCTTATGAAATGAAGAATAGAGAGAGGTGAGATTTTATCAAAATCATCAAATAATTATTCATAAAGTTCGGTTTGTGACCTCATAAAAAGCGGAGGAGTAGAAAAAAAAGCCTTACCTCAAGGTAGTTGGTTTTTTCCCTCTGTTCCTCCGTTACCATGCTTTTTCAGTCACAAGTGGGGATTTACTATAATTTCAAATCTATAATTTGCTCTGACAGAGATTCCAGGATTTTAAGTTAAAGCCGAGCCATATTCACCCTGCTGATTATCAAGGAATATACTGAGCTAGAGTTTTAGCTAAACTAGTTTTTGGTACAGCACCCACAACAGTATCAACTTGCCGACCTCCTTTAAATACCATCAACGTGGGAATGCTACGAATACCGTAATGGCTGGCAACCGTGGGATTCTGATCTGTATTCAGTTTTACCACTTTCACCTGTCCTTCATATTCAGTAGCCACTTCCTCCACAACTGGAGACAGCATTCGACAAGGGCCACACCAAGGGGCCCAAAAATCCACTAAGACGGTAGTCTCACTTTCCAAAACTTCTTGCTTAAATGTGGCTTCTGTGACATTGGTGACAGACATATTTGTCCTCGTGATTTAATTCACTAATTCGATATTATCGAATAAACCTGAAAGCGGGACATTTTCCCATGATCAAGGCAGGTAATCTCCATGCATTCATCTGAATTTGCTCTCAGATGAATGCCTGTGGGGTAAGTTGGCAAGACTCCACAGCGTAAATATTTAGTTGTTTAGCGATTTTACCCCAGAAACTGGTTTTTTTGGGAATTGAGTTACTTAAATCATTATTACAATCCATCTGTATCTAGAGGAGGTGTTATTACCTAAGAGTTAAAATAGAGGCAGAAAAATCATGAGAGGAATTTATGATGAGCGATCGCGACTATACATTAATCCTTGATAAAAGTGGTAGTATGTCCACCCCTGACCAAGCAGGTGGTAGAAGTAGATGGGATATAGCCCAAGAGTCTACCCTGGCTTTGGCTCGCAAGTGTGAACAGTTTGATCCAGATGGACTCACAGTTTACGTCTTTTCCGGCAGATTTAAACGTTATGAAAATGTGACATCATCTAAAGTCACACAGATATTTCAGGAAAATGACCCTGCTGGCACAACCAACTTAGCAAGTGTACTTCAAGATGCTTTGAATAATTATTTTCAACGCAAAGCTTCTGGTCAAACAAAACCCAATGGAGAAACAATTTTAGTTATTACTGATGGTGAACCAGATGACCGCAAAGCAGTATTTGAAGTCATCATTCAGGCAACTCGGCAAATGGATCGAGATGAAGAATTAGCACTTACTATTATTCAAGTAGGTACAGATCCTCAAGCCACAAAGTTTCTTAAAGCTTTAGATGATCAGCTACAAGGTGTTGGCGCTAAATTTGATATTTGCGACACCATAACTTTAGATGATTTAGAAGACATGAGTCTTGCGGATGTATTAATGAATGCAATTACTGACTAAATTAGTGAATAGACATCTTGGAAAAGTGCATTTTATTTGCCACTATCTGCGGTTAATTATTCCTTTTTTGTATTTTTACAAGATGTCTAATGTTGATGTTTTCTGACCATACTTACCTGAGATTTATTTGGGAGAATATGAAAACCCCAAAATTACAATTAAATAACTCATTACTGGAGAATTATAAATGCTAGAAAATCGGGATTACACACTCATTATTGACCATAGTGCTAGTATGGCACAACTCTCAGAAAAAGGTGACAAAAGCAGATGGTTAGCATTACAGGAATCTACCTTTGCCTTAGCTCGTAAGTGTGAAGAGTTTGACACTGATGGGATCACTGTTTATCTTTTTTCTCGAAAATTTGAACGTTTTGATCATGTGACTTCAGATAAAGTAATACAGATTTTTGAAGAAAATATTCCTGACGATACGACAAATTTAGTAGGAGTTCTTCAAGATGCCATTAATAATTATTTTACCCGCAAAGCCGCTGGACAAAGCAAGCCCAATGGGGAAATAATTTTAGTGATCACTGATGGTAGACAAGATGATAAGCAAGCAATATATGAAGTAATCATCAATGCTACTCACAAGATGGAACATGAAAAAGAATTGGGAATTTCCATTATTCAAGTAGGTAATGATCCTCAAGCTAAAAAATTTCTTAAAGCTTTAGATGATCAATTGCAAAGTGTTGGAGCTAAATTTGATATCTGTGATACGGTAGCTTTCGATGATTTAGAAAATATGAATCTTGTAGATGTTTTGATTAATGCCATAAATGATTGATTTTAGGTTATAGGGGTTGAGTCAAAAATGGAGAACTTATCAATGTTAGAAAATCGGGATTATACTTTGATTATCGACAAAAGCGGCAGCATGGCTACCGCAGATCAAAAGGGTGGAAGAAGTAGATGGGTAGTAGCGCAAGAATCTACTTTTGCTTTAGCTAGTAAATGTGATCAATTTGATCAAGATGGCATAACTGTTTATTTATTTTCTGGTAGATTCAAACGTTATGAAAATGTCACAGCTAGTAAAGTTGTGCAGATTTTCCAAGAAAATGACCCTTCTGGGACTACTGATTTAGCAGGCGTTTTGAAACACGCTACAGATGATTATTTTCAACGTAAATCAGCTAATCAAACAAAAGCGAACGGTGAAATAATTTTAGTTGTTACTGATGGTGAACCAGATGATCGTAAAGCAGTAATGAAGGTGATTATAGAAGCTTCTCGCCAGATGGATAGAGATGAAGAGTTAGCTCTTTCTTTTATTCAAGTGGGTACAGATCCCAATGCTACACGTTTTCTGAAAATATTGGATGATGAACTTCAAAGCGCTGGTGCAAAATTTGATATTTGCGACACAATTACAATGGACGATATGGAAGATATGAGTCTATCAGAAGTGCTACTAAATGCGATTAATGATTAACTTTACGCATCATAGGATTTGCTAAAATGGATTCTATTGATAAGCTACTGGCTGAAATTCAGGCTGAATATGCAGAAGTAAAAACCCAACTGCAACAGCCT
Organism: Anabaena catenula FACHB-362; assembly: GCF_014698735.1. GTDB lineage: Bacteria > Cyanobacteriota > Cyanobacteriia > Cyanobacteriales > Nostocaceae > Anabaena > Anabaena variabilis_A. The sequence goes on along the minus strand of NZ_JACJTQ010000008.1, from coordinate 114,782 downwards.
CAATTACCTACAGCTAAACCATTTATTGCTTCTTCTCATAAGTCAAATTCTCTAATGGATAACTTATTAGCAGAAGTTAAAGCCGATTTACTAGAACGCGATGCTGCTGAAGAGTTGAGAAAACAGCAAGAGTTAGAACAACTCAAAGCTAAACAATTAGAAACTTTGCAAAAACAAGCCAAAGAATGGTTATCTAAATTAGATCCTTTCTCACCAGAAGGACTTTGGTTTGAACACTTTGCTGAAGCATATTCCTCAAAGTTAGAAGCAGCAATTGAGTATTTACAAACCAACTCTTGAAGAAGGAACGCACAGAGTCTTTCCAATCAGAAAGAGATTGAACCATGAATAACAAAATACCCTACTTCTCTAAGAATTAGGGTATCTGAGGTTTATCGATGTATTTTAGTCTTGATGAATATGAGATAAATTCTGACTAGCCCATTCATGCATTGCATAAAGAATTGGTTTGAGACTTTCTCCTATAGGTGTCAGCGAATATTCCACCTTAGGGGGGATTTGTGCGTATATTTCTCGATGTACAATCCCATCCTCTTCCATTTCTCTGAGTTGCTGTGTGAGCATTTTTTGGGTAATTCCCGGTAAACCTCGCTGTAATTCTCCAAATCGTTTCTCACCTGAAATTAATTCTCTAATAATTAATACTTTCCAGCGTCCACCGATAACTTTGATGGTGCTTTCTACTTCACAAGTCGGCCTACTTAGACTATAGTTTTCTGCTTCTGCTTTCATAGTTACTTTTTGGGAAGTATAGTACTTTTAAGTGCCTACTATTCATAGTAATTGTACATAAGTTAAAGTCAAGTCGCTTCGCTCCAAATTAAAAAAAGGTCATCAAGGCAGCGAATTTACACCTCAAGCATTTGAATTAACTGAAAACAAAAAGGTGGCATTGTGCCAATGTAAATATACTGCGAATTCTCCTTTTTGTGATGGCGCTCACGCTAAACTTTAAACTCTAAACTTTAAACTTAACAATGAGATACCCAACTTCTCCATCTAAGAAGTCGGGTATCTAAATCCTAAATTTCTTTATCCTGAACTCCTAACTCGGTACTCGGTACTCGGTACTTTTATGGTACTTCAATAGGAATCAAAGTATTTTCTGGTAAATAGCTGTGAAAACAACCTTCATCTGCTAATGCCAAAATTAGGCGGAGGGGATAATCGGGCGGAACTTGCAAATCTGCCCAAGGTATTGCCACTTCTAAACAATTATTTAAAGCAGCTTGAGCGCGACTAGCACGAGGATGCCATTGATAATTATCTCCTGCTTCTCGAAATTGAATTGATTGTGTGAGTAAGTTAATTTCTAAATGATGATGATATAGATAATTAACTGGTGCAATATCTGGTAATTCTGCTAAAGGTATGGGGCTATTTACCATTGTTTTATCTGGATAAAACCAGAGTAAATTTAACTCGGTTGGTAAACCTTTTCCTGGGGCAACGCCATTTTTAAAATCTATCCGCACATAAAAATTCAGGTGATCTACTCCATACCAAAGTCGCTGGATTAGGCTGCTGTTGTGCATTGTTCCCCTGGCACCGCCAACTTCTATCCGTCCTGCTTTGTCCCAGTCTTGTTCATCACCTTTACCATCAATAACTGGATGAATAAATCCTGCTGGTCGATGGTCGATTCGTGCTTCATGCAATTCTACTGCTTTTCTTAAATAGCCAGGTATGGGTTCATTTAAGGCTTTATAAATACCATACAGATGCTCTCGAAATAATTGATCAAAGATGGCATCTTGATTTGATGAATGTCCTTCGCCAAACCACCAAAACCAGTCGGAACCTTCGGCGGCATATAAGGCTTCCCAAGCGGCGGGGTTGTTTTCTTCGGTAGCTTCGGGATGACTGGCTAGGACTTTTCTAGCTTCTGTTAGGTAGTCCCAAGCGCGATTTTTGGCGGGATCACCTATCCAGGTGGTGAAACTGCCATCTACCCAAGAACCGCTGTGTAGTTGTTCTCCGGGGATGGTGGCTGTGGGGGGAAACTTGTCTAGGAATTCGGAGACGGTGACAAGTTTGATATGAGGTTCGTCACTTAAGCTTTGATATAAGGTTTCTAGGAAGGGTTTACCGTCTTGGGGATAAAATTCCCAGCAATTTTCACCATCTAAGGCAATGGTAACTAACCAAGGTTGATCGCTGGGGTTGTCTCTTTGCATTTTAGCGATCGCTTGCAAATGTCCCACTAAATCCGCCGTAGCCTGTTTTGGCGGCATCGCCCCATAGGTAAAACCAATCAAATCTGATAATCTATGGTCGCGGAATACTATGGATAAATCACCTGCTGGAGTTTGCAAACGATAAGGACGATAAAGCAGTTCTGGTTGCTGCACATTTCCCGCCCCATCCCGATGGAAAAAGTGTTTCAGCGTCCAACCTAGGACGGCTTCATCTGAGCAAATCCAATTAAATCCCTGTTTAACAATATACGGTAAAATTTCTGGGCTGACTGACTGTTCAGACGGCCACAAACCACGGGGATTTTGCCCAAACCGGTCGTGATATAAATCCCACGATTTCTGCAAATGACGAGGAATATCTTCCACCCACTGAAAGCGACGGTCAGGTAATATCATATTTGGCACTGCTACCCGCCCAGAATTGGTATCAGCTAATAAGGGTAAAATCGGGTGAGTGTAGGGGGTAGTGGTGACTTCTAGCTGTCCCGCTTTCTGCATTTTCCGGTGTTGGGGAATAATGCGGCTGAGGATTTGGCGTTGTTTAGAATAGATGCGTTGGCGATCGCTTAAAGTAAAATTCCGTCCCTGTTGCAACCAAGCTGCAATTTCCGGGTCATCCCAAAATAGCGGGTCAATCCAAGCCAGATTATGCCAAGCTAGTAAATCTCCGTAATCTGGCAATTCCCAATTTGCTAAACACCAATTTTGTCCCTTTTCTTGCCTTTGATAATACAACTCGGCATAGCGAGGATGAGGATCTATAAGTGTGTGGTGATTAGCATCAAAAAAATGTTGAACAATAAATTCCCGCTGTTCTGTGGTTAACTTTTCCACAGGTGTCAAACTGGCTGTGAGGTAAGGATCAAGAGCAGTACCAGCAATATAATCTTCCAGTTGTAATATTAAAGATGGTACTAAATTCACCGTTTGGTGTAACTTGGGATACTTCTCTAGCAGCAATATCAAATCTAGATAATCCTTAGTACCATGCAACCGTACCCAAGGTAGACGGTAATGCTGACTATCTGAAACCGAACCGCTGCTACCAGGAGACTTGTACAGTGGCTGATGTTGATGCCAGATAAAAGCGACGTACAGGGGATGGGACATAGGGATTTATAAGTAATTAGGAATTTGCTAATAATGTTGAATTATGAATGATAAATTATCCAATATAACAATTCACACCAGGTAATTAATTATGGGAGATGGGCAATAAATAGGAAGGAGCCTCAAAGGCAGAGTGTATAGGGAAAAAATTCTCTTCCTTCTCCCCATCTCCCTATCTTCGCATCTCCCCATCTCCCCAGTCCCTAGATAACTTGTTCGATTTCGGAAATTTCGGGAATCATTTCCTTGAGACGGCGTTCAATACCCATTCTCAAAGTCATTGCGGAACTGGGACAAGAACCGCAAGCACCTTGCAACCGCAGTTTTACTATGGGGCCATCCAGTTCAACGAGTTCCACATTACCGCCATCAGACATCAGATAAGGGCGCATTTCATCTAATACAGTTTCAACGTTTTCAGTTGTCAGTTCCATAGTTTCCATAGTTTTAGACCTGTTAAGTTAACGATGGGTGTGGAAATTGGATTTTAGGAATTTTACCCATTACCCAAAATATCCAAAATTTTTGGCTTTTGCTGATTCAAATCGATCCTAGACCCAATTGCCACTATATTGTGGGTTATCTGTTTTTAATGACCTGTAACAAAACTGTTGCCGGTTCTATAGCAGTTGTCAGTTATGGCAACGTACAAGGCGGTTAGGACATCAACTAATGGTAAAACTTAGACACCAAAAGACTTTTAAGCTCTGTCACCTGTCACCTGTCACCTGTCACCTGTCACCTGTTTACCTGTCACCTGCTATAACAGCTTGATATTAGAGTATGTGAACTCAGTAATGGAGTCAGCGACCTGACTAACACCATTTTCATGCTCTTCTACAACCTGTTTAGTCATGATGTAATAGTCGCCAAATTTTTGATAGGTGTCTGTAAATTTGAGAACACTGTTAACTTCGTTGGTTTTGGAGTTACAAAAAACTACATCATATTGACTAGCAATGTAACCAGTACCTGTATCGAAATAGTCCCAAGTATCAATGACCAAAGCCATGCGACCCATAACCCGATTTTCTTGACAAATTTTGCGATCGCGGATTTTATACTGGGAATCGATAGATTCACCTTTGACTAGAACTGTGACAGAGCCTATTTCATCTGTTTGTCCCAATGTAAACTCATGCTGACTGTGAGACTGTTGAAAATTGTAGCGTTTGCAGCGTGTGACTGTTTCCTGTAACTGGATATAAATACCTTCTTCTATTTCTTGATCTGCAACGCCTGTAACTTCTACATCTAAGTCGCGGTTAATGTGAATCTTGCCAGTGTAAACTTCACTTCCCTGTAGCAGTTGTACATCGGCACTATAGCCAGGAAAGTTATCGTCCCAACTGTAACGACTTTCGTAAGCAGTTTGGAATAAAACGCCTGCGGTTGTCTGAACTGTCATACAAGCACTTTGACTTCACTTTTATTTAGTCTAGTCTGGGTGGTTCAATTTGGAGTTTCTATCTCATCATTCGCTAGAAGAACACAGCACTGGTTGTTGATAAAGTGGAACTGTGAACGTGACAGTTGAGCCAAGTCCCTCACCTAAACTGTAGAAATGGACTTCACCCCCCATTGCCTCTATGAGCTTTTGGGATATAGTTAGTCCTAAACCTGTGCCACCGTAATGACGAGTGCGGGAACCATCCACCTGAGAAAATAATTGAAACAGTTTATCTTGCTTATCTAGGGAAACACCAATACCAGTATCTGCCACTCGTACTTTGACAATGCCAGGTAATGCCTGTGGTTGCAGTTTGCCTTTGCTTTTTTTCAGGACTAAATCAGCGCTAATCGTCACACCACCTTCGTGAGTAAATTTAATGGCATTCCCTACCAAATTGAGCATAACTTGTAACAATCTTTGGTAGTTGCCTTGGACGATGATTTCATCGGAGGTGATAGGCATTTGCATCTGGAAGCTGAGGTTTCTCATCTCCGCTTGGGGACGCGTAAAGCTTTCTACATCACTAAATAACTCATTTAGCTTAACTGGAGCGCAATCTAGCTCCATTTTGCCTGCTTCGATTTTGGCAATGTCTAAAATATCATTGAGAATATTCAGCAGATGTAGTGATAATTGGTGAGCTTCTGTCAAAAACTGATTTTGTTCTTCAGGATCATCTGCCATCCCTTCTAAAATCAGCTTCAAAAAGCCGATCATTCCATTCAGGGGGGTACGAATTTCATGGGATACATTCGCCAGAAATTCGCTTTTTAAGCGGGAGGCTTCTTCAGCCTTTTGCCTAGCTGCTTCTAGTTCTTTATATAAAGTAGCGTGAGCGATCGCTGTTCCCAGCTGATCTGCCAGTTCTTTGGTTAATTCTCGTTCTGTTTCTGTTAACAGGTAGCATTCATCGTTTAAGCTTAAGGCAACTAACCCATTTGCTTGGTCTTGATAACAAGTAGCAACCAACAAAAATTTTTGCGGCTGAGAACTTATCTGTACAGGCATCTCGATCACCATCGGTTCCAGAGTAGTCAAAGCCTGAATAAAAGCAGGCTCAGAAGATATATCTATTTCTGAGCCAAGCATGGGATCTAACTCTGGTTGGTGATACTCAGCAATTACATGGACTTTTGAGCTAGAAGGTTGATAAGGACAGATAATACAACGCTCTAGCTTGAGTACTTTTCCTAAAATGTCAACTGTTTGCTGCCAAATAACATCTAGATCCAGTGTCCTCCGGATATTTCTGGTGATTTTATTTAATAATTTTTGGTGTTGCTGCGATGCCTGTGGCACGCTAGACGAAGGCAAAGCCAGTTCTTGTTGTGAAGGCGAAATAGAAGCCTGATTCACTTCTTGAGCCTTGGCTGTGGCTTGCAACAACCTACCCATCACCAAAACTGTAGTCGCGGTTTGACCCAATCGCGGCATAATCGGAGTGATTGTCAACTCCAACTCTAATAACTCCTGACTGCATTTAAACCAGCACTGAACCCTTTCCGGTACTAAGCTTGTCAAAATCCGGTGTAATCGTTCCAGATAAGCAACTTTATCCACCGGAGTAAAGTTTTCACTCTCATTGAGCGCTTCAACTCTTTTCTCAGTCTTTAAATCTAGGAGTTCGCTATGCTGCCAATCAAATGACAAATAGCGCCCAGTCCGATCTTGCGTATATACCAACTCGGAGCCGAGAGTTAGTAATGCGCCATTCGTCGTGCGGGGAATAGATTCCCGATTCTGAGAAAATAAATTCGGCAATTGGGTATTTGCAGTAATAGTCATTAATCGAGTTGGATAGACAAATTGCTTTCCACCGTAGTTGTACTAAAGCTGCTTAAATTTTGGCATAAACTTTTACAGCTTTTACATTTTCGATTGTGTATTTTTGACTTTTCCGGAATCTAGCGCCTTAAAATTTACATTTCTTATCATTAGGGGGATTGGGGAGATAGAGGGACGCGGTGACGCGGTGATAAAGATATGGGGGGACGCGGAGAAATAATTACCTCCTGCACCCTGCCTTCTGCCTTCTGCCTCCTGCCTTCTGCCTCCTGCCTTCTGCCTCCTGCCTCCTGCCTTCTGGTGATTGATCGCTAATTTCAATCGTTCCATTCCCCGCGAGGAGGAACTGGTGTCCGCACAGGGGTGCGTGTTAGCTCATCATCTCTAGGTACATCACCCCGTAACCATTGGCGGATAGCTACCTCAATCACTTTACTTGGGTCGTTGGTAAGATGCTGAATTTGTTCTATTAACTCGGAGTCTAGACGAACGGCTATTTCTACTTTATCGGGGTGTTTGTTTTCCGCATCGGTAGGTTTTTCTTGCATATTCATGGGTTTAGATGCTCTGAAATGGTTTTGTCCAAAGCTTTGTCAAGCAGTTATATTCATGATTCAGGCTATTTCACTGACAAATATTTAAAAAGTACAGTTACATAGTTACCCGAAATAGTACCAAAATAACAACGTCAGGTTTTAAGTCGCAATTTTCATATAACTCGCTAGACAGTAGCTCACCTCTCTAGAAGTTGTGTCAGTAAATCAGTAGTTGCAGGCAATCACCGTTGGTAATTACCTTTTATCCCTAAGTGTACTTAATTTATATTTATTGTAAGCCCCTGGTTAATGAATTCCAGCACCTATCAATAGAGTTTCATAATATCCTTAAAAATTCACCTACCCTTGTGAGGATGGGGAGATGGGGAGATGGGGAGATGGGGAGATGGGGAGGAATGACCAATCACCAATCACCAATCACCAATCACCAATCACCAATCACCAATCACCAATCACCAATCACCAATCACCAATCACCAATCACCAATCACCAATCACCAATTACCAATTACCCATTACTCATTACCAAAGAAAGCATTAAAATACATGAAGTAAATAGCTTTCACTTTGGTTGCTGCTTAAGCAAAGATAGTATATGACTGACGTTCCCGCAGTTCGCATTCGCAATTTTTGTATTATTGCTCACATTGACCACGGGAAATCCACTCTCGCTGATCGCCTACTACAAGCCACTGGGACAGTAGAAGACCGACAGATGAAGGAACAGTTTCTCGATAATATGGATTTGGAACGGGAGCGCGGCATTACAATTAAGCTGCAAGCTGCCCGGATGAATTATACAGCTAAGGACGGTCAGCAGTATGTATTAAACTTAATTGATACACCGGGACACGTTGACTTTTCTTATGAGGTGTCGAGAAGTCTGGCAGCTTGTGAAGGCGCTTTGTTGGTTGTAGATGCCTCCCAAGGTGTAGAAGCTCAAACACTGGCAAATGTGTATTTAGCTCTGGAACATAACCTAGAAATTATTCCAGTTTTGAATAAAATTGATTTGCCAGGAGCGGAACCTGAGAGGGTAATTGGTGAAATTGAAGAAATTATCGGTTTAGATTGCAGTGGGGCAATTTTAGCTTCTGCTAAAGAAGGAATTGGGATTCCGGAAATTTTAGAGGCTATCGTTGAGCGAGTACCACCAGCACCCGATAAAGTTGGTGAACGCTTACGGGCGTTGATTTTTGATAGCTACTATGACAGTTATCGAGGCGTAATTGTCTACTTCCGGGTGATGGATGGTAGTGTCAGAAAGGGCGATCGCATTTACTTGATGGCATCTGGGAAAGAATACGATATTGACGAGATAGGCGTTCTTTCTCCCACCCAAAAGCAAGTTGAAGAATTACACGCTGGAGAAGTGGGCTATTTAGCCGCATCAATTAGGGCTGTAGCTGACGCACGGGTAGGAGACACCATTACCCTAGTTAAAGCCAAAGCCACAGAAGCTTTACCTGGTTACACCGAAGCCAACCCAATGGTTTTTTGTGGGATGTTCCCCATTGATGCCGATCAATTTGAAGATTTACGGGAAGCTTTAGAAAAGCTAGAACTGAACGATGCAGCCCTGCATTACGAACCGGAAACTTCTAGTGCAATGGGATTTGGCTTCCGGTGTGGGTTCTTGGGCTTGCTGCACATGGAAATTGTCCAGGAACGCTTAGAGCGTGAATATAACCTAGATTTAATTATCACAGCCCCTTCGGTGGTTTACAAAGTCATTACCATCAAAGGTGAGGAACTGTACATTGATAATCCTAGCCGCTTACCCTCTCCCAATGAACGCGAAAAAATAGAAGAACCCTATGTCAAAGTAGAAATGATTACGCCGGAAACTTATGTTGGCTCTTTAATGGAGTTATCGCAAAATCGCCGGGGTATCTTCAAAGATATGAAATATCTCACCCAAGGGCGTACTACACTCACCTATGAGTTACCTTTGGCAGAAGTAGTCACAGACTTTTTTGACCAAATGAAATCGCGATCGCGCGGTTACGCCAGTATGGAATATCATCTCATTGGCTACCGTGAGAATCATTTGGTGAAGTTGGATATCATGATTAATGGTGATCCGGTGGATTCTTTAGCGATGATTGTTCATAGGGATAAAGCCTACAACGTTGGCAGAGCAATGGCTGAAAAGCTCAAAGAACTAATTCCCCGTCATCAATTCAAAGTCCCCATTCAAGCATCTATTGGCAGTAAAGTTATTGCTAGTGAACATATCCCGGCTATGCGGAAAGACGTATTAGCTAAATGCTACGGTGGTGATATTAGCCGGAAGAAGAAACTCTTACAGAAGCAAGCCAAGGGCAAAAAGCGGATGAAAGCAGTAGGTACAGTGGATGTACCACAGGAAGCTTTTATGGCTGTACTGCGTTTAGATCAAAATTAGGATCACGTCTTTGGTTCAAGGGGAAAAGGGAAGAAAAACCTCTAACCTATCCCCAAACCAACTGACTAACTGAGATTTTCTTCCTGATTACGAATTACCTTGCGGTTCTATTCCCAAAGCTCTTAACTGCGCTTCTAGTTGTGCCGTGCGTTGTTGAGCTAGTTCGGCTTCCTGTTTTGCGGTTTGAGCTTCCTGTTTTGCGGTTTGAGCTTCCTGTTTTGCGGTTTGAGCTTCCTGTTGAGCTTGTTGTGCGCTTTCTGTACCTGTGGGTAAAATGTTTCCGGCTTTGTCGCACCAACGCAACCAAATATCTTGTTTTCCCTCAAATACTCCTTCCCACAAAGTTAAACCTAAACCTACTTCTGGAAAATAGAAATCATCCGTTTCTAAATATTGTCTAATTCCTAGTTGATAAATACGCAGTAGCTGATCTCCCAACATTCCCAAAGGATCAAATATGGCGTAATACCAGACACCCATGCGAGCATAATCTTTTAATTTAGAACCTAATTCATTTCCTTCGCGGTTGGAAACTATTTCTATCACTACATCTGGTGCTTTACCAAACTGCCAATTAAAATAACTCCGGTTCTTCTTCTCTCCCCAGTTTTCCGGCATGGTGACATCTAAACTGAGGAAAACATCCGGTACAAGCGGGGGTAAACCGATATTATAAAAAACTCCCACATTGGCTGCTGCAATAAAGGTTTGTGACTCTGTGGGAGGCAGCCAAGCATTATATAAAACTTCTGTTAATAGACGCTGTTGTTTTTCAGAAAGAAAATTATCCACTGGGGTATCATCTTCAGTAATAATCTGGCTGATATCGGGTTCAGCAGCAAGTTCAGTTGAAAAAGCCTGTTGTACCATGATGAACGGCCTACTTGTATCGGTTTGGGTTTCTATAATTTAGTTTATCCTCTGGGAGTGAGCAGTGCGATTGCCTCCAGAACTGCACTCCGCACAATTGCACTCTTTGGGTATTTTAAAATCTCAAATAGTTCCCTAAGTTTGACAATTCTGATAAGCTTTATCAAAAAACATTAAAAAATTCCAAAATTTTATTAACCACCCTTATGCTAATTGCCAGACTTGTATTTTGAGATAAATATAGTTTTTCAAAGTTTTTTTAAGTTTTGTAAATCATCGGGGAGTTGCGTAAATGAAGATACTAGTACTGAGTTGGGAATTTCCGCCCAGGATAGTAGGAGGAATTGCCCGTCATGTAGCAGAATTATACCCAGAACTCGTCAAGCTAGGGCATGAAATCCACCTAATTACACCTGAAGTTAGACAAGCATCATTGTATGAGATAGTTGAAGGAATTCATGTTCATCGCGTACCAGTTTCCCCAAGTAACGACTTTTTCCACTGGGTAGTCAATCTCAACGAAAGTATGGGACATCACGGTGGTAAGTTGATCATCGAGGAAGGGGGATTTGATATTATCCATGCCCATGATTGGTTAGTTGGGGATGCAGCGATCGCTCTCAAGCATACCTTTAAAATCCCCCTCATTGCTACTATCCATGCGACTGAATACGGACGCTATAATGGGATTCACAATGAAACTCAACGCTACATTAGCGATAAAGAAAATTCCTTAGCTTATAACGCTTGGCGCATTATCGTTTGTACTGAATATATGCGTGGGGAAGTAGGAAGAGTGCTACATAGTCCTGGCAACAAAATTGATGTTATTTATAACGGTATTCGACCTGAAAAGAAACAGCACCACGCAGATTTTCATGCTCAAGATTTCCGCCGCCAATTTGCTGATGATCATGAAAAAATCGTTTATTACCTGGGTCGCATGACCTATGAAAAGGGTGTACCAGTATTACTTAATGCTGCTCCCAAGGTACTTTGGGAAATGGGAGGTTATGTTAAATTTGTGATAGTTGGTGGTGGTAATACCGACCATCTAAAAAGCCAAGCTTGGGATTTAGGAATTTGGGACAAATGCTATTTTACAGGTTTTCTATCTGATGATTACTTAGATAAATTTCAAACCATTGCTGACTGTGCAGTTTTTCCTAGTCTTTATGAACCCTTTGGTATTGTTGCGTTAGAAAGTTTTGCTTCTAGAGTACCGGTAGTAGTTTCAGATATAGGTGGTTTTCCTGAAGTAGTGCAACATACAAAAACGGGAATTACCACTTGCGTTAACAACTCCGATTCCCTCGCTTGGGGAATTTTGGAAGTTCTGAAAAATCCAGGTTATGGACAATGGTTAGTGGATAACGCTTATGAAGATTTAGAACGACGTTTTAGTTGGCCGAAATTAGCTAAACAAACAGCAGTGGTTTATGAGAGAGTGGTAAGAGAGCGATCGCTACGCCCTCCACAGGCATCGCAAAGTGATTGGTAGTTAAACACCAAGGAAAAGTTAGGTTTTCCCAGAGTAGCACAGAGAATTAATAATTACTCTGCATTTTTTAGCGCAAAAAAACACTACAAAGCCTGTACGCTGGGAATTTTACCCTTTCTGATGAGAGAGTTAGCAATAATTGCTGTTTGCGCCAAAAGATGAGTATGACAAGAGCATTCCCAAATATGGCAAAGCGTTTGAAGAATGCAAGAACTACGCTGTTGAGGATGGTAAACCGCATTATAGACCGTCTGACAGCAAACTTGAAGCGCTATTTTCGAGATATCACTACCGATGTCCGTCCTCCCTCAGCTAAAACTGGTTATAAATTGCCCCTTTTAGCCGGCCCTGTGCATAATTTGGGTGGGGGTGGTAATGATGTCGATGACGCTATCCAGTGGATGATTAACAGTGTTAGGGGAGGTTCTAACTCTGACACGAAAGTAAATGTTTTAGTAATTCGCGCTGCTGGTGACGATGATTACAATCAGCTAATTTATCGCATGAGAGGGGTAAATTATGTTGAAACTTTAATTATTAGTAACAGACAAGAAGCGAACCGAACGGATATTTTTGATAAAGTCAGAAATGCTGGTGTAATTTTCTTTGCTGGTGGGGATCAATGTGAATATATTCGCAACTGGAAAAATACAAAATTAGAAGTTGCTGTCAAATCAGTTTACGATAAAGGTGGTGCTATTGGTGGCACAAGTGCAGGTGCAATGATTCAAAGTGAATTTGTTTATGATTCTTGCGCTTGTGAAGATAGTATTGAAACTAAGGAAGCACTCGATGATCCCTATGGTCATATTACATTTTCCTACAACTTTTTCCAATGGAAGTATTTGCGGAAAACCATCATCGATACCCACTTTGATGAACGGAAAAGAATGGGTCGAATTATGGTTTTTATTGCCCGTCAAATTCAAGATGGTGTATCTGCAACTGCATTAGGTATAGCCATTAGTGAAGAAACATCTTTACTGGTGGATAAATACGGTATTGCGAAAGTTATGGGGAGAGGTGCAGCGTATTTTGTCTTAGGAGATCATCCACCAGAAGTCTGTCAACCTGGAAGTCCTCTCACCTATTCCGATTATAAAATTTGGAGGGTTCCCAGAGGTGAGACATTCGATTTAAATAAATTACCGTCAACCGGTTATTATCTCAGGAGTGTGAAGCGGGGAAGGTTTGACTCAGATCCTTATTGAGTCATCATTAAACATACATAAGGAATTTAGGTTGTAGGGGTTTAGCAATGCGCTTTACTCCTACTTTATTTTCATGATTATAATTATAGGTTTTCTATAAATTCTTCAGGAGTAACTTGTGCTTGTTTGAGAATACCGCTTAATGTACCTACCTTTAGTTCTTGATGCACTGGAACAACACAACCAATTTCTACATCTAGGGTTTGTTTTTCATCACAACATGACTACCAGTTTGTCTAACTTGGTAAAATCCTAAACGTTCCAATGCCCGAATTGCCTCTTTACTAGAAATTCGTGGTAATTTAGGCATAACTAACCTCAATGCTAGTTACATATCTAGGAGATGTTTCAGGTAAAGGAAATTCTTCTAAATAGAGTCGCGTTGCTTCTTTTAAACCTGCTATTGCTTGTTCGATTGTTTCCCCTTGATCTACAGTGCCAACTTCTGGACATTCAGCTATATACATATTATCTTCTTTGTAAACTATCACGGTAAAACTGCGAATTTTCATAGTTATTATGGCTGGCGTTTACATCTATGCTAACAGTAATATAGCCAACATGGAAATGAATTATAAGGCTAATAATAAAAAGTCCGTTAAAATTTTTATTAAAAAACCCCTATCTATTCAAGAAATCGGGGTTGCAAATTTACTAACAACTAACTACTGAGGAACTTCTTAAACTTTTCACAGTAGAAATCAAATGTTCTGCAACGGTGTCGATTTCCTCAGCAGTATTAAATCTACCAATCCCAAACCGTACCGAAGCATATGCTAACTTTTCCGAATTTCCTAACGCTGTCAACACATAGGAAGGTGCAACATTATTTGAAGAACAAGCAGAACCAGAAGAAACTGCCATAATTGGTTGTAAGCCTAGAGAAAGTGCAGCACCATCTACACCCTCAATACTAATATTCAAATTTCCTGCTAATCTTTTTTCAGGATGTCCATTTAAATGAATTCCCTCCACAGTAGATAACTGTTTCCACAATCTTGATCTTAATTCTCTCAATCGCTGATTTTCTGTTTCTTGTTCTGCTAAAGCAATTTCTACGGCTTTACCAAAACCAACAATTTGCGGTGTATATAACGTACCAGAACGCATACCCCGTTCATGTCCTCCCCCATGTTGTTGGGAAGCAAGTTTAACTCTAGGGTTGCGTCTGCGAACATATAAAGCACCTATACCCTTTGGTCCATATACTTTATGGGCTGTGAGAGACATTAAATCAATGTTCATCTCTTCCACATCTAAGGGAATTTTCCCAATTGCTTGGGCTGCATCTGTATGAAAAACAATTTGACGTTGACGGCACATTTTGCCAATTTCTGCTAAAGGTTGTAAAACCCCAATTTCATTATTTGCCGCCATCACAGATACTAAAATTGTATCATGCCGCAAAGCTTTTTCTAACTGATTTAAATCAATTAATCCATCTTTTTGCACAGGTAAAACTGTCAGACCAAAACCGAGGCTTTTTAAATATTCACAAGGATCTAAAACTGCTTTATGTTCCGTTGCCACAGTCACAATATGTTGACCTTTTTGGAAATAAGCTTCTGCTACACCTTTGATAGCTAAATTATTAGCTTCTGTTGCACCACTCGTAAAAACAATTTCTTCCGGGTTAGCATTAATTGCATTTGCTAAAATTCCCCGTGTTTGTTGAACAGCAGCGTCTGATTCCCAACCATAAACATGACTAATACTAGCTGCGTTACCAAACTTTTCGGTAAAATAGGGAATCATTGTGGCTAGTACCCTTTCATCAACGGGTGTGGTAGCGTGACAATCGAAATAGATAGGACGACTGGACATAGTTAATTCAAAGTGAAGTCAAAATTTAACCTAGTTTTTGTAAGATTTTCAGAACTTGATCAAGTTCATTTTCTCGTAAGTATTCAGGATAGAGAATACAGAAGACGCTACGCAGACCTGCGGTTCAGGAGAATAAAGGCTTTTTTAGTCAACTTTGATGATTTTGATAAAATCTCACCTCTCTCTATTCTTCATTTCATAAGCATTCTGACTCCTGACTCCTGACTCCTGACTCCTGACTCCTGAATTCTTACATTTTCTCGTTTGGACAAAGTGCATTTATCACACACATCATAGGTGGGTATATCTTGTTGAATTTTTGTACTGGGATAAATTGAACCATATTCAGACAATATAGATGATATTTATATTGTAAAAGACATGGACGATAATGTTATTTTATTAACATGACCGAGTGATAAAAAGTTAAAATTACTTAACAGTTTGCCAATTAACACTAAATTAACCGTAACAAAAACAACAAAAGCCCCGGAAAAAGTGGGGCGATTTTATTTAAATATTGCTAATTTATATACAAGAAACAAGGATTAAATTTTCACTTGGTCTTGTGAAGTCTTGAGGATTCTTTTGAGAGAAGTTTTCTTTACTAATCTGGAAGCTTGGTTAATATCTAACCACAGCCGTTCTCTATGCATGGCCTCTGGCCAATCTTCTAAGACTGTATCTACGGGTAACAAAAATAAATTTACTTGATAGATATTACCACCTTTACGATATTTATAAGCACCGATTTTCTCATTATTCACCTGACCAACCACTCCTGCTTCCTCCCACGCTTCTTTGGCCGCTGAATCGTAAGGACTCATTCCCTTGCAAACTCCCCCTTTAGGAATTACCCAGCTTTGACTTTTACGAGTGGTAATCAATAAAATTTCGACTTTTCCATCTTTGACACGATATGGAATAACTCCTGATTGTTTCAAAACTTTGTTGGGTTTTTGGCTCATGGGAATGTATTCCTAATTAATCATTTACTAAATTTTAGTTATTTTAATAGCGATCGCGTCATAGTCAATCTGTCTTTAGGGTTGTTTCCCCAAAGTTGGCAATACTGACTATAAACTCATTGCCTTTAGTTACATATTTCACTAGCTTAACAGCTTCTTCCGTATAATATTTGACCAGAAGTGTGGAATGTTAATTTTTCATCCTCACTGCATCACAGAGATAGAATCCTATTTGATGTATGTACTTATTCACGTCTTGTACTTTCTCAATGAGGGTTGGTGGGCAATGCCCACCCTACCAAATCATGAGGTTTTTAGATTCAGACGAATTTAAAAGGATCTACTCTCCCCAAAACAGCCATATCTTCTGCATCTAATTCTACAGGAATGCCACTGCGAATTAGTTCTGAAAAATCCTCATTGGGAACCATAATCGTCAGTGTATAAAGACGATTATCACCTGTATTTTTAATCAAATGAGTGCCTGTAGGCGGTACTAATAAACTATCTCCAGCTTTGATTGCTACTGTTTTTCCATCACAAATAGCAACTCCTTCTCCTTTGAGAATAAAAAACATTTCCAATGCCCATTGATGACGATTTGGCGGGGTTTGTCCACCGACATCAAATATTTCTACACAACAAGTCAAAGAAGTATTAGCAATTGTGGAATCAAAGATAATTGCTAATCGATTAGAATCACGGGGGCTGATGCGGTATGCTTGGTAATCTTGGGGAGATTTAATAACCGGAATTACACAACGAGTAGCTTGCATATTTCTATTTTGGATTTTAGATTTTAGATTTTAGATTTTGTTATGGGTGAAAACTTGTCCCCATTCCCCAGTCTCTATTTTCTATTGAGAACTGGTGTTATTCAAAGTTGTAGAAATTGCTGTTGAATCTGTCACAAAACCGAAGCATTGTTTGACATTATATAATGTAGCTAACCAACAATATTCAGGGGAAGTTGTGGCGGTGCAGTCTCTGACTAAGATGCAGTCATATCCTAAGAAGTTGGCATCACATAATGTTGTTAAAACACATTGGTCAGCGTTGACACCGGCAAATAATATTGTCGTTATTCCTAAGTTCCGCAGAATACTATCTAAGGGCGTATCCCAAAAGCCACTCATTCGATATTTATCAACGCGAATATCATCTGGTTGCTGTTCGAGTTCGTCTACTACTGCTGCTGCCCAACTACCTGCTTCAAGTACTTTAGCACTGTTGCTGGGGAGTGGATGACCTAATCCTACACCATCACCTGTGGGATTATAGACATGGAGTAAAGCTGAACTAATATTCAGTAAATCAGGACGATTTCCCCAATTTAGCCAAATTATAGGCACGTCAGCCGCCCGTAGTTGTGGTAATAATTTTTGTAACGGTTCGATGGGTTGACGGGCTGGGGTAACATCTACGCCGATATGCGCCAACCAACCATCAGGATGACAAAAGTCGTTTTGCATATCAATAATGATAATGGCGGTTTTTGCCAAATCAAGGCGTAGGGTTTTAGTTTCTGTGGATAAAATCACGGATTGTGGGTTTTTTTGCGGACGAGTAATATCTGCAAAATCTTGATTCACATTCCAAGCATTTGGTGCAACTCCTAAAGTCCGAACGGGTAAATTCATAAATGCCAACACTTAATTATCATTGTTTACGTTGTAACTTGAAAATCTGTTGTCCGTTCAATTACTTAATCAAGGTTAAAATAATGAACTTTACTATCAAAAATGCTGTCATTCCTATTACAGATGGTTACACGACTGTAGATGTTCAGGTTGTCAATGGTATCATCTCCGCCATTGCACCTGATTTAGATGTAATTGGTACAAGAATTAACGGTGAACATAAACTGCTGTTGGCTGGTTTTGTTAACGCCCACACCCATTCTTCTGAAAAGTGGCAACGGGGAGTAATTCCACCTTTGCCGTTAGAATTATGGTTAGCACACCTATATGAATTTGCCCCTTTGGATACGGAACAGGTTTATCTCAGCGCCTTGGGAACGGCAGTAGAAACTTTACTTTCTGGGGGAACTAGTGTAGTCGATCATTTGGTGTTAATTCCCGGAAAAGAGTTAGAAACCATTGCTACAGCCGTTAGCGCTTATCAAGAAATAGGAATTCGGGCTTTTGTCGCACCTCTAATTCAAGATGAATCTCTCAGCGCTGGGATACCTTCAGGGGAATCTTCCCA
This sequence comes from Anabaena catenula FACHB-362, assembly GCF_014698735.1. Lineage (GTDB taxonomy): Bacteria > Cyanobacteriota > Cyanobacteriia > Cyanobacteriales > Nostocaceae > Anabaena > Anabaena variabilis_A. The sequence continues at coordinate 96,669 of NZ_JACJTQ010000008.1, read as the reverse complement.
AATTCATGAGGCTTATTTTCGTTCGACTGCGGAAACTTTGGCAATTATTGAAGAAGCGGTGAGGCTGTTTCATCGTCCAGAGGAGGGTATAACTATTTTAGTTGCACCAACGGGGATTCAGTTGTGTACTGATGCTCTATTTACTGGATGTATTGAGTTAAGTAATCGTTACAATCTTTGTCGTCACTCGCATTTACTGGAGACTAAGGCTCAGAAAAAACTCGCACAAGAAAAATATGGTTGTAGTGCGGTTGAACATTTACAAAGAATTGGCTTTTTGAGCGCTAGTACTAGTTTAGCCCATTGTGTTTGGTTAACTGATGCTGATATTAATATCCTTGCCCAAACTCAATCTACTGTCGTTCATAATCCTTTAAGTAATCTGCGTTTAGGTAGTGGTATTGCCCCAATTTTAAAATATCGTCAAGCTGGTGTAAATGTAACTTTTGGTTGTGATGGTGCTTCTAGTAATGATTCTCAAGATTTGTTAGAAGCTATTAAAATTGGTTCAATTCTGCACAATGTTACAGATTTTGATTATCAATTTTGGATTACTCCCCGTGAAGCTGTAGAAATGGCTTCTTTATGTGGGGCAAAGGGACTAAATATAGATGATAAAATTGGTTCTCTTACTGTAGGCAAACAAGCTGATTTAGTTCTTTATGATTTAACTAATTTATCATTATTACCTCGGACTGATCCCATTGGTTTATTAGTTTTGGGTCGTCCTAGCAATGTTGTGGATAGTGCTTGGGTAAATGGTAAACAAATTATTGCTAATGGTGTAGTTACAACTATTAATGTTGATGAATTGCGGCAAGAATTATTTAACCGCAGTCAGTGGGAAACAACACGCCAATCGGAGAATGTAGCGCAAATGGAAGGGCGTTATCGTCAAGTTATGGGTTTATAAAACGCAGAGGTACGCTGAGGTTAGCGCAGAGGTACACAGAGGGAGTTTTTGTAGTTTAGTTTAATATCTGGAATCGTAAGATGGTTAAGGTTAAGAGTGCGGAGGAGTTATTACATCGCTCAGAACCCATTTGAGTGGTACTATTCTTCTGCAAGCAAATTTAGAAAATGCGCGTCTGCGAGAAGCAAATTTACAAGATGCAAATCTGCGGGGGGCAAATCTTGAAGGTGCAAATTTAATTCGGGTACAATATAATCATAAAACTTTGTTTCCCGAAGGTTTTGATCCTATCAAAGCCACGGGATTACTTATGCGGGATTATTCAATTCCTACTAATTTTATTTAAGAAAGACTTTTGGTTAGTTGGAATCTTCATTAATTGTAAAATCTCAATCACTTTCAAAATATCCTATGGTATCTACTACTACGTCATTCTCCGATATTCAAAATCATTGGGCGCGTTTGTTCGTTCAGGCTTTAGTTCAGCGTCGCATTGTCAATGGATATAGTAATGGGACTTTTCGACCTGATAATCCTGTTACTCGTGGTGAGTTTGCTGCTATCATCGGTTCTGTATTTACGCCCACTAAAAAACGGGAATATATATCTTTTAAAGATGTCGATGAGACATATTGGGCAAAAAATGCCATTAAAAAAGTTTATGAAACTGGATTTCTTGTGGGCTACCCTGATCAGACTTTCCGCCCCAATGATACTATTTCTAGGGGTGATGTCTTAGTCTCTATGGTCAACGGGTTAGAGATTGCTGCTCAGGTAGCACCTGACTTAGTGAGTAAGTTACCACAAATTTATCAAGATGCGGCAGTCATTTCTAGTTATGCTATCAATCAGATTGCGATCGCAACTCGTGTAGGTTGGGTGGCTAATTACCCCAATATTAAAATACTCAACCCGCAAATGGCTGCTACTCGTGCTGAGGTAGCGGTGATGGTATATCAAGCTTTAGTGTATCTGGGGAAAGCGGAAAAAATCGCCTCTGACTATATTGTCGTTCCGCCTCTTGTCCCCACAAATCCACCAACTACACCCACCAATACAATTAGGGTAAATCATCGCCGAGAGTTTCGGGGTGCTTGGGTGACAACTGTGTGGAATAGTGATTGGCCTTCCAAAGCGGGACTTCCTGTGGAACAGCAGAAAGCCGAACTGCTGGAAATTATTAAACAATTACAATCTCTTAATTTTAACGCCCTAGTTTTGCAGGTACGACCAGAGGGAGATGCTTTATACTCTTCCCAGTTAGAACCTTGGAGTGCATGGATTACAGGGACTCAGGGGAAAGCACCAGAACCATTTTATGATCCTTTGGAGTTTGCGATCGCAGAATGTCATAAACGCAATATTGAACTTCATGCTTGGTTCAACCCCTACCGCGCCAAAACTACTATCAAAAGTGGTTCTAATGTCCGTCCCCACATAGCAGTCACAAATCCTGAAGTTGTTTACCAATGGGGTAATCAATTATGGATGGACCCAGGCGCAAAAATAGTTCAAGATCGAGCCTACAATGTAATTATAGATGTTGTCAGCCGCTACGATTTAGATGCCATTCATCTAGATGACTATTTCTATCCTTATCCCATATCTGGTCAATCTTTTCCTGATAGCAAAACCTACGCAGCTTATAAATCAAATGGTGGCACACTCAGCCTAGAAAATTGGCGACGGGAAAACGTAAATCAGATGGTGTTGCGTTTATCTCAGGGAATTAAAAAAACTAAATCTCACGTTAAATTTGGTATTAGTCCCTTTGGCATTTATCGCCCCGGACAACCAGCAGGTATTGTTGGTTTAGATCCCTATAATGTCCTTTATGCTGATTCCAAAAAATGGTTACAAGAAGGTTGGATAGATTATTTAGCCCCCCAACTTTATTGGCGTACTGACCAAACACAACAAAGTTATGAAGTCTTACTAAAATGGTGGACAGAAACTAATACCAAACAACGACATATTTACGCTGGGAACAATATTGGGCAACTGGACGGTAAAGTTTGGAAAAATGAAGAAATACAAAAGCAAATTCTGATTTCTCGCAACCTAGCAGGAAAACTTTCTTTGGGAAATATCTTTTTTAGTATGAGTTCTATCAAAGACAATCGTCAAGGCATAGCTGACCAATTTAAGTCTTATTATCCCCTACCTGCCTTAGTTCCCAGTATGTCATGGCAAAACACCACACCACCACCACCCCCAAAAAATCTCAAATTTGAAAATGGTAAATTAAATTGGCAACCAACTGATAATCAACCTGTGCGTTCTTGGACACTTTATCGCCAAACTGCAAATAATTGGACAATTCAGCGCATTTTATCCGCTGGGACTACCTTTGCTACTGTACAACCCGGAACCTATGCAGTATGTGCAGTGGATAGATTAGGAAATGAGAGTGCGGGTTTGGTGATTACTGTGACTTAATATCCTAATGGCTGACGCGGTGACGCGGGGACGCAGAGAAGTCGGGACGCGGGGATACGGGGAAAATTAAGAATTACCTGTCACCTGTCACCTGTCACCTGTCACCTGTCACCTGTTTACGAATTATTTCTGCTAATTAGCAGATAAGTAGTGACTTCACCTCTACCTTTTACCTGAATTAATCCCCGTTTTTCTAATTTATAATCATCTTTGATATGTAAATAAGTCGTTTCTGATAATTGAATTTTGCCGACAATGCCATGAGATTCCATCCGACTAGCTAGATTAACTGCATCACCCCACAAATCATAACTAAACTTTTTTAAACCAATCACCCCAGCAACTACAGAACCAGTATTAATGCCAATTCGTAATTGAAAAGATTCACCTGTTACTGTTTGAATTTGAGTAATTGCCTGTTGCATATCGAGTGCCATTTGAGCAACCGCTAAGGCATGATCAGCGCGGGGTGTGGGTAAACCACCAACTACCATGTAAGCATCACCAATTGTCTTGATTTTCTCTAAACCATGAAATTCTGCCAATCTATCAAAGCTAGAAAAAATCTCATTGAGAGAGTTGACAAGTTCTATAGGTGTAATGTGCGCTGCTAACCCAGTAAAATTGACAATATCTGCAAAGAGAATAGTGACTTCATCAAATCGTTGAGCGATAGCTACGCTCGCCGCAGGCATCGCACTTTGATTCTGTTTTAACTGTTGGGTAATCTCCGCAGGTAAAATATTTAGCAGCAACCGTTCTGATTTTTCCTGTTCATCCCGTAGAGAAGTTTCCATCAGATGACGAGTGCTAATTTCCGCTCTGACTCTTTGAAACATTTGGCTAAATGCCTCTATCACCTCACCCATCTCATCCCGACGTTTAACAGACAACGTAGAAAAAAGCGGATCATCTCCATCTTCACTAATCGCTTCCCCCGCAGCTACCAAATCATCTCGCAGCAACAAAATCGGCCTAATCACCACTACGCCCAAAGTCAGCATCGTAGTCAGGGTAACAAAAATCGAAATGATTAAAACCAGTCCGGCCACCCTGATTGAAAAGGCATACAATTCTGTTTGTACAGAGGAAGAATCATGACGCACAATCAGGATATACTTCCCAGCTAACATTTGGGCAGACCAAGCCACATCATAGCGCTTTCTATCCGCACTCCGAAACCGAAAAACCTTGGCCTTCCCCAAATTAGTAGCAGAAATGTAGGGTTTTTCCCCAAATGTTCCCACCAATTTCCCATTAGCTTGGTAAATTGCTCCACCTAGAATCACAGATCCAGGTTTGAGTTTGTTAGCTGTAATGCTCAGAATTTCTGAAGCATCTGCACCTTGCTGTATTTTGTAAACAAGGGAAGCAAAAACTTCATCGGAAACATTCTCCAGCTTGGATAATAGCTCATCTTCCCGCCGAAAATAAGAAGGTACCAGAATTGCTAGTTCAATCACTACAATGCTGGTAAATACCCAGGTAACAATGTACCGTGATAGTCTGGCATTAAAAAGCTGTAGGCACAATTTAATAAAGGTTAACATCCAGCTTTCTCCTTCAACAAACAGGTAACACACTGATTACTGATTACTGAGCTTTCTCACTGAAGTATTTATTACCTGAATGTTCCTAGGCAACTAGGGGCAAAATAACGTGTCCCGCGTATCCCTACCTGTAACGGGATTAGTGCCTTTGGCAATCTTACACAATTTTTTTTGCTCATCTGAACGCAGCAGTACATCAGTAAAATCTGCTCCGTCAACTATAGCACCATCAAATCTGGCACTGGCTGCAAATGCACCTTCTAAAACTGCATTAGTTAAATTTGCTTTAATCAGACGCGCAGAATCCAGGGTAGCATTTGTAAGATTAGCCCCCTCTAAGTTTGCTGACTCTAGATTCGCTGCAAAAAAGCTCACACCGCTCAAGTTAGCATGACTGAAATTACTCTGACGGAGATTAGCTTTGGTAAAGCTGGAGTCTGTTAAATCACGTCCAGAAAAATCAGCTTCCACGAGGATTTCTTTGTTGTACTCCAGCGCAAACGCCGTTGATGTTACACCTACTAATGCTGTCATGGGAATGATTACCCACAGCAATAAACTGAGTATAATTGAGCAAATCCGATACTTAGTATTCATGGTATTTTTAATTAATGTCTAAACCTCCACGATCTAATTATCCAGATATTGGTCATTTAGGAGAAGACCTAGTAGCACAATGGTTACAATCTACAGGTTGGGAGGTTTTGCACCGCCGCTTTTCTTCTCGCTGGGGAGAAATCGATATTATCGCCCAGTATCACCAGCAAACCGAAACAGCAACCTCCCCAAATACCAAAAATCCAGACTCAATCCTGGCATTTGTAGAAGTAAAAACCCGCAGTGCAGGTAATTGGGATGCTGGAGGTAGAACCGCTATCACCCCAAAAAAGCAAGCAAAACTCTGGCGCACGGCAGAAATGTTTTTGGCTGAATATCCTGAAAAGGCTGATTACCCATGCCGCTTTGATGTGGCTATTGTCTTTTGTCAACGGGTATTAAAAAAGCAGGGTAAAGTTACAGCTATTCCTGAAGCGATCGCAAGTTTATCCACAAATGAACTCACTTTGCAACTGCAAGAATATATTTCAGCGGCTTTTGAGCTATAGTATTTTTTCCGTCTGGAAAATATTTTTTCCCTAGTTGTTACAATCTAAGTCAGACTGTGCCTGATGTCTTCGATAGATGGTACAGAAGTTAAAATTGTAAAATTAAACACGTTTTTATTCTAAAATGATGAAAGCATCTGCTAAGTTCGACTTTGAAGACGAAAAATTTAACGCCCCACCTTCTCAAGTCCTTCCCTGGGGGTTAATGATCAATCCTCGTTATGGAACAGATGGTTTACAGAGTTATGGTTTGGCAATTAGCCAGGATAATGCCCAAGCTGTTGGTTTTACACCAGATGATAATTGGCAACAAATAGACCATGAATTTAGTTCGGGAATGGAAACGGTGTTTATTAGCACTACTCCCCGATTAGTAATTGTGCGTCGTGGTCCATTATCTGTTAAAGACAGAGAAACGGGGATTAAATTGGGTACATTTAAGGATAATTATGATGCTTTTTTAGCTGATAAACTGAAGTTTAAAGTTTTTACTCGTCATCTGATTTTTTTAGTAGGTGAAGATAAAAAGTTTTTACATCAATCTCCTTTGCAATTAACTCTCAGTGGTTCAGCCGGCGCTAGTTTTGGTAAAAATTATTCTGAATACCAACAAGGGAGAGCCATTGGGGGTTTCGTAGCAGAATTAGAAAAGGCTTATGCTGGCTTCCAAAAGAAACCAGTGACTCCCAAAGGCCCTTTATTCCATGCTCATGGAATTTTTTGCCCAATCATTGAATGTGAAGAAAGAGGAATTGAACCAAATACGGCTTTGGTGGCTTCAACTGTAGATTACAAACATCCCACAGTCTCAACTTTAACTGATTATATGATTGCCTCAGATTCTCCAGAATCGGCAATTATTTGTCAGGCTTTTGAAGAACACAAAGAATTTGGTAAAGAAGTGATTAAACCAGAAATTTCTAAGGTGGAAATGGCTGGTGTTACCAATTCTTATGTTTATGCCGATGATGATGAATTTGGTTATCCACCTTATTAGGGACTCTTAAGAGGAAAGGGAGCGGGGAGCAGGGAGCAGGGGGAATAATATTGATCTTTTTTCTGACTCCTGACTCCTGACTCCTGACTCCTGACTCCTGCCCCCTGCCCCCTGCCTCCTATTCTTTGAGTAGTAAATATAACAGTGAACCGTTACCGCCTGTAATGCCCGCGCGATCGCCTGCTAGTTTACCAGTTCCCATGAAATAATCTACTCTTCCTGGGCCTTTAATCGCACTTCCTGTATCTTGATCTAAGACAAAACGACTAACTCTTCGAGACTCCAATCTACCTCCACCCGCAGGATAAGGAAATGAGTTGTTAATCAGTGCTAGTGCGCCAGGAGGCATGAGAGATTTATCTGTGGCAATGGAACGTTCTGCTGTTACAGGTACATTAATACTGCCTGTAGCTGCCGTACCGTTAGTTTCTTGAAAGAAAACAAATCTTTCCCAGCGTGGTAGATAATTATTCATCTCCCTGGGATTTTGGCGGAAATAACTCAGTAACTTAGGCATTGTTAATCCGCTAAGTGGCAGTTTGCCATCTTTTGCTAGTTCTCCCCCGATACTAGTCCAAGGATAATCTGTTCCCCCAGCAAAGCCTACAGAGGTTCTTTTGCCATTTGTTAATTTAATTTGGGCAGAACCTTGGATTTGAATCATGTAGGGATCAAAGCGATTGCGGAACCAAAGCATTTCTAACCCACGCAATTTGCTTTTATTCCCTTTTAAACCATCTTTACCTTCTAAATCAATCCGTTTTGGATGAGGTTTAGCCCATTCTTTAAAATCAGCCGGAACTCGATACAAGGGATATTTATATACTGAAGTTCTCACGCGGCTGGCGGTATACTCCGGCTCGTAATAAGCTGTGAACTTGACAGTACCCTTGCCATCATTGCCTACAGACTGGTAATAGACAAACTCCCGACTCACAGCGGCTTGTAGTTGGGCTGCTGAGGTAGAACTGACAAGCAATTGCCGAAAGCGTAACAAACTCCGACGCACACGATCTAGGGTAATCTCTTTGATTGGATAATTTTGATAAATAGCGATCGCTTTATTCGTTCCCAAATAACGCAAACTATTATCTATTGAAGTTAGCAATGCTTGTTTATCTCCCTGTTTACCCCAAAGTTGCTCATCCCAACCCAAGCAATTTTGGGGGGTACAGCCAGTTTCCACGTTGACAAGTTGCAGTGGTGGTAAGACTTCAGGAGTAGTCGGTATTGGTATCGGCTGTGTAGTTGGAACTTGAGCAACAACTGACCAAAGTGGATTTACAAAGGCAATTCCTAAACTCAAGGATAGCAAAGCAAGGGTTTTTCTCATCATCTTTCAATACTAGAACTAAAAATCGGTTCTACCCGAATACCAACAATCCGGGATGGACGTACCACCATATATTCCCCTTGAATATTTTTAATCGGTACGCTAATAAAATCATTAGAAGCTGACTTTGGCACAAGCTCCCCACTATACCACTTCTGAAAATCTTGAATAGTAGGAAAACGCACTTCTTCCCGATGTCCGCTATCCAACAGGAGGAAAACGGCATATTCATTTGGAGTTCTAGGCATAAATTCACATCATTTTTAATACATCCAACTCATTGTTAACCAGATTACCCCACAATGAAAAGGGGAAGTATACGGGAGAAGTGGCAGATATACCAAAGTATCGCCAGATTTCAGAACTTTTACTTCCTTGGGCATCATGACGCTTCCTGTCCTGAAAACAGTTCCCGCGATTATATAATAGATCCCCTACTTATCAAAGCATTTAGGGATCTGGGTATGACGTTAATTGCTTGAGCAAAAATTCAAAAAAATAATTTAAATCTTGCTAACTGTGTTGCAATACAGCCGGTGAGGATTTTATTTAATTCTCCACCGTCTTGAAATTGTAAATTTTGCTGCATGGGTAAATCAAAGGGAAATTGTCCTTCTAATTCTGGGCGTTGCATTTGTGCTAGTAGAATTTGTTCAGACCGCTTACTTTCGATAGCGTAACCAATTTCTACGCAGACATTGGGACTGGGAATTAGTTGATGAGTTTCCTTACCCTCAACGCTGGTGATAGGTGTAGTATCTGCAATAAATAATAAACTCTTCCTGATTTTCCTCATTATGGCTTGGTTTAGCCGCAGAGGTGCATTACTGGGGCGAGATGATTCTATTAATGTTAGGGGTAAACGCGATTTTGTGTTTAAAGTTTTTAAACTTTCTTGTAGTTCTTCTCTAAGCAGATCACTTGCTGTTGCATACTCAGTTTGAGAGCAGAAAAAAATAGTTGGTTCTAACTGAGCTAACAACGCCTGTTTAGTAAAATAAATTTCATGACTAATCAAGTCAATGTTAGCTACACAATAACCACCGCTACCCTCAATATAAAATTCTGTATTTTCTCCTTCCAGATACCGTCTAAACCAAGTTGATGCTTTAACTTCGTCACTTTCTTCCAAAAAGTCCGCACGCAATCCTGATTTGAGTAAGCTTTTTTTACTCAAGCGAATGTCTGGGGGACGTTTTTCCAATTCTGTAATTGGCTCATAATCCTGTAGATACCACGCTCTGAGCGCAATAATTGACATAAAGGGCTATTTTAACTATCTGTTGCTATTCAATTGTAGTACAAACTTACTCTCTGAGACTAGGAGTATCTGCTTACTCGTCGAGAAGCCACTCATATTGTGTTCGGTTGAATACTTATCATTTAGACTGACGCGGAGACAGAGAGACGCTCTGACGCGGAGAATTTTTTTTGATCAGTGATTAGGCGGGCATGATATCAAAGCTAGTCTATATCTGCGATAGTTATCCTGGGAATCTGATTATATGCAGCTTCATCTTCAGAAAGAGATCATCGATCTCTAATTACAAACAATAACACCCAACATCTACTTGCTTAGTTTATCTCTCCTCTTAATGATTCTATCTAGGGATGTACTACCTTTCATACCCTTGATAAACAAGTTATGAAGATTAGTCACAGCGCCCTCTGATTTTAATCTATCGAGAGAATATCAGCGTTCGCGTTGGGTGTTATGTTGTTTGGACGAGACAGACTTGATTTCAACAGCGATTTTACCTCTTACTAAATTTCCACTCTACTAGCTGTTTTATCTGCCAGGGAAGCTTTTTCTTTAGCTTCAATTATTAGAATAGCACGTGTAGATCAAGGTGAAAATTTCTGCAATGAAACTTTACTTACTCCTTCCCAGTGTAAGATTAGCTATCTTCTTCCTTCTTCTTTCTTTACTTCGCGTCCTTTGCGTCTATCCCTACGGGACGCTGCGCGAACGCGGTTCATTTAATCGGTATTGTTTTGGTGGGAAGGGAGTAATTACGAATTACTTATCCCTAGCGTGACGGTCAGCATTATTACGAAATACGAATTACGAATTACGAATTATTGTGTTCTCCTTGAAATTTGAGAGGAATTTCAATCCAGAACTCTGTACCTTTCCCCGGTGCTGATATACATTCCATGAGTCCACCATGTTTTTCTACAACAATTTGGTAACTAATTGCCAGTCCTAATCCTGTACCTTTACCCACAGGCTTAGTAGTAAAGAATGGGTCAAAAATCCGCTTTTTCACTTCTTCACTCATGCCTGGTCCATTATCTGCAATGCTAACTAACAGATAGGAATTTTGGGCTGATACTCTGGTAGAAATACGAATAGTGGGTGATGGTTTGATATCTGCGGTTTCTAGTCTTTCTTCTATATCATCGGTTAAGACATCAATCGCATTGTTAATCACATTCATGAATACCTGATTCATTTGTCCGGCATAGCATTCCACTTTTGGTAATTTCCCATAGTCTTTGATCACCTCAATGCCAGGAAAATAGCTGTGTGCTTTGAGTCGATGTTGCAAAATCAATAAAGTGTTATCAATACCTTCATGTAAGTCAACACGCTTGTTTTCAGCTTCATCGAGACGGGAGAAATTGCGTAATGATAGGACTATAGAACGGATGCGATCTGATCCTACTTTCATGGATGACATGATTTTTGGTAGGTCTTGGATGAGAAAATTAAAATCTATGGCTTCGATAGTAGAGCGAATTTCACTATGAGGGTTGGGATAATGGGACTGGTAAAGTTGTAAAAGGTTGAGTAGGTCTTCGGTATAGTTGCTGGCATGACAGAGGTTGCCATAGATAAAGTTGACCGGGTTGTTAATTTCGTGGGCTATACCTGCAACTAACTGTCCTAAACCGGACATTTTTTCAGTTTGAATTAATTTGGACTGGGTTTCTTGAAGTTGATGTAGGGTATGCTCTAACTGTGCGGCTTTGGCTGTGGCTTTAGCTTCGGCTATACAACTTTGTTCATAGAGTTGGGCTTGCTGAATTGCGATCGCAGCTTGGTCTGCTAACTGCTGTAACAAATCAATTTCTGCATCTTGCCAAATCCGAGGAGATTCACACTGATGGGCAACCAGCAAACCCCAAAGTTGACTCCCCATTTTAATGGGTACGATCAGGTTAGCTTGGACTTGCATACTTGCCAAGAATTCTCGATGACAAGCACTCAGCGTCTCTGTTGTCACATTGTTAATCTTCTTTACCCTGCCACGTAAGTAAAGACGGGTATACTCTTCAGGAACACATTCCGATGATAACTTCAGTCCCAAAACTGACTGCCAATTACCATTCACCTCTTCTACAATCACCTCACCTTCAGTTTCCCCTCTTAACTGATAAATTAGCACCCGGTCAGAATTGAGTAGGGGACGGACTTCCTGGACTATGGTTTGCAGGATTGTATTCAAGTCCAAGGTGCTGCGAATTTGATCTGTGACTTGCTTGAGTGCCTTAGTCAGCATCAAGGTTTTTTCTATTTCAGCGGTTTGTTCTTGTACCCTGACTTCGAGGTTGGCATTCAATAACTGCAATTCTTGGTATGTTTGCTGTTGCTGGATTGCCATTGAGAAGTTTTGTGACAAAGCTTGTCCTAGTGTGATTTCTTCAGGTGTCCATGCTGGTGCTTGGCCTTTTCTTTCCTCTCGCCAAACGTCAAAGGAAAGGCGCGGTAATTCTTGATACTTATTTTGATCTTGTCTTCCTGCCCAGAGGACTTGACTATCAAATTCTGGGCGAAAAATGCTTAACACACCGATGAAATTTTCGCGGTAGTGTAGGGGAATGACCATTAGCCCCCGAATCTGAGTGGACTGAAAGGCCAGGGCTAAAACTCTCAAAGATGATGCTTTATAAAGGTCGGGAATCGCCCAAATTTGCCCTGGTTTATAATCAGCCATCCAGTTTTGCCACACAGGATGCTGTTCAATTACAGTATTTGCTAATTCATCAGGTAGTTGTGGCTGTTCACCACAGGTATATAGTTCTCCGCTTTGTTCAATATAAAGCCTGCCACCAATACCACTAAAGGAGGAAATTGTTGCTTCTAGGGCTTCTTGTAGTTGGATTGTTGGTAGTTGATGTAGAAGGGTTGTGACTTGGTTAATGATAGCTTCTCGTTGTTGCTTGCCTCTGGCTTCGCTTAGTAGGTTACTTTGAGAAATAGCGATCGCTACCTGATCTGCAATTTGCTGTACTACTTTGAGTTCTCGCCTCAAAATTGTTCGCGGTTGACTGTGGTGGGATACCAGTAATCCCCACAGTTTCGGCTGTGTCGCTTGTCCTTTTGGGTCGTATTCCAAAATTGGCACTACAAACGAAGACTGTACACCCATCGCTTGTAAATATTGAATATGACATGGGTCTACTTGCCGATAGTGAATATTCTGTGTGAGTAAGGGTTTGCCATTTTTTGCTGACTTAAGTGGCGATAACCCGATTGTCCCTCCAGGCACATCTACTATTGAGCGTTGCCTTGCTAACAAGAACATTTCTTTCACTGATGGCGGAATGTCATGGGCAGGAAAATGCAGCCCTAATAAAGATGGCAGACGCTGCATATAATTGGATTCTGCAATGACTTCACCGCTACCATCAGTGTCAAACCGATATATTTTGACTCTATCTGTTCCCAAGAATGAACGAACTTCAGTCACGGTATTTGTTAATATTTCTTGGAGATCGAGCGATCGCCGAATCTGTTTGATCATCCGGTGCAGTAAATTTTCTTGCTCTATGCTTTGCTGCAAACCGTTTGGCTTATCGGTAAAAGTCATTGCTAATCTTCACCTTATCAAAAATATAATTTTTTAAACCCTTTTCCCTGATATGAATTTATGATTCTAACCTTTGTCGATTTATGATCTTTTATTTACTAAAGTTTATTTTAACTACATATAGCAAATTTTAGTTCCATATTTTTTCACCCCTTTCAGTAGAACCACTTAATTTGTCCTTGATTTATAATAAAAGGATCTATATGTTTATAAAGTTTTATGTTCAAAATCTCTTTTCATTATCACTTTCAAGAAATTAATTTAGGTAATTGATCCAGTAAAAATACTTAAGCAGATTCCTTTTTGATCAATAATTAATAATTTATGAAGTTTTGTAGGGAAAATCGCTTTGTATAACTTAATATTGTTAAGTAATTATGCAAACAAAACGAAATAAGCTAGTTTTGCATAACTGCAAGCGCATCTTCCATTGTAAATATTTTAACTTATGAACTGGTGATTACTGGACAAAAAGGGACTCTTGATTAAGAATTGGGGTGAAAAAGAGTGACTTAAGGGACTTCCAATTCAAAAATCAAAAATATCCCATTGCTTTTAGGGGAGGGGGCAGAAGAAAGATAAGGGACTATAAATACTCTCCCCATCCCCGTGTCCCCGTGTCCCCGCGTCTCCGCTTCCCTCCAGCATAGCCGCCTGAGTCCAACGACAAATATTTACGCCGACTTACTGATTGACAAAGAGAGTAACTGACGGATTTCTTCACGCACACTCATCAGGATTTTACCAAGATGATTTTCACCGGTTTTATCCGCACCACAGCCCCAAAAATAATCTGTGGGTGAGTTTTCCACCAGAATTTCATTACCGGTTACCAACAGTACTTCTCGAATCTCTAAATGAGTGAGAAACTTTTTGAGAACAGCTTCTCGCATGACTTGAGTTTTGACTAACTCCCAATCCAAACGTAGTCGATTTTTACTACAACGCCCTAAAGCGGCAGCTTCTTCAGGGGTTGCAGCCGTATGGATTAAGGGTATAATAACCTCATCCTCACTGCCCACAAACTTTTGCGCTTGATAATAATGTTCAACTGTTGGCCAGTAAGTATTCTGAATTTCGATGGGGTGGGGAGAAAAGTTAGAAAAACAGCCATAGGGCTGCCACACTTTGTAAAAGTAAATAGTCATTTCAAAATTTTTGTTTATATATTAAACATAACTTACGCACAAGTCACGGAAAAACTAACCACAGAGGACACAGAGAAATAGGAGTTTGAGAGGTTTTTTGCGTAAGTCCTATTAAATTTTATAATGTCTGTTGAGGGATGGGGTATTGAGGCGTTTTGATAAACCGAGAGCGATTTTTTTCTGGGGAGATGGGACTGGCCATGCAGTAAGAGGAGAGCGATTTTTTTCCGGGGAGATGGGTCAGATAATTGGGGAAAACGCCGGTTAATCATCCCAAAGCCCCTGAAACTTGGTAGATGCAAGTTCGGTATAACGCACCGTATGCTGAATATTTTTATGCCCCAGATAACTCTGTATTATCCGGGTGTCAATGCCACGATTAGCCAGCCAGTTTTTCTATTTTACCAACTTTCGGTACTTGGACGAGTTGTTTGCTCATGACCCAAACGGATGAAAAGCTTGGGGTGTACAAACTGATGTTACCAACTTAGACACGAAAGTTGGATTGATACGATTACTTAAAAACCAAAGCAACTTTCTACAGAAATTTGTGTTGATACAGTAAATTTAATTACATTAATATTGGGTATTTAAGCAGCATCAGACACTCTTCTGATTCTGTTTGTTACCGATTCTAAATCCGGGATACCATTGCTGGAATTTACTAGTTAATTCTTCATTATTGAATATTTTTGTTTTGCCTTCATAAAGCCCCAAGGTCC
Organism: Anabaena catenula FACHB-362; assembly: GCF_014698735.1. Lineage (GTDB taxonomy): Bacteria > Cyanobacteriota > Cyanobacteriia > Cyanobacteriales > Nostocaceae > Anabaena > Anabaena variabilis_A. Next base: position 81,644 of record NZ_JACJTQ010000008.1, on the reverse strand, counting down.
ACCACAGTTTTCTGGTGGACAAAAACCATTACCTGCAATACAGACCGGAGCAGATGACGATAACTTTTGGGGAACAATCTCTTCTACTCGAATTTGATGTCGCTACCAATATCACCACGCACCCATTGCTCTCGTGAGAAATCCGGGTGCGGTCTTTACGAGATAAAGCTCACCTGTGGTGGTACTTTCTTGACCATCCGCAAGTTCCTCATGACAATAATTTGGCAGAACCTTAGGAAGCGCTTGGCTGTTACTAAGCATAAAGTTAGTGGTGGCTCTCGCTCTTTGGAACGTTTTCAAGATACTGCCAATTTATTAACTGTTGTGCAAACTTGTCGTCGTCAAGGTCGCTCTGTGATTCATTTTTTTGAGCAAGCTCTCCAAGCTCAAGTTCATTCCTCTCAACTTGCTCCCTCGTTGATTCCACAATCTTAAACCTCAGGGGAAACGCATCTTATCAATAAGGACAATTTAATCTCAATAATGATCAAAATATTCGCATTAATGCCTACTTATTGATAATACTCTAGTCCATCACTATGACTCTAAAAAAATCAATCAAACGATAAATTGGGATTTCTTCGTTTGTACATTAAAACGGTATTTTGTCAATAAAATTTAGATGCGTTTCCCCTGTCTTAAACCTGAATCCTTACACTTATGCATCCAATTATGCAGGAGTCTTTTGAAGTTCTGGTTGATCATCACTGGGACGAACATATACAGGTGGTTCAGTTATTACTGAAACCAAATTTTCGCTGGAAAAACATAAAGCCACTCGTCCAGCTTCCATCGGAATTTGAAATAAAGTTCGGCTTTCAGTGCCTTGCACTCGACTCAAAATAGTTCCTAATAAATTGCGGAGTAGAGGAGCATCAGATTTCAACACTAAAGTGTACTGATATCCACCACTTAGTTGTAATTTAACAATTACTTCTGCTTGTTCTGTGGTTGCTTCAGATTCACGAGAAACATCAGTCATCATCATGTTATATCTCCAAAAGTAAAATTTTTACGTGTGAAATTAAGCAAGGAGCAGACAACAAAGCTCATTTTCTAGCAATCAGTTATCTTTATTATTTAGAAAATTTGCTACTACAGAAATCGTACCATAAATTACTTAGCAAAAAAATAAAAAAATATTAAATTTGTTTATGATTTGATCAAAGTTTTATTTTTAAACAAAGATAAACAAGCATTATAAATTCTTTAATCTCAACTTAACCTAAGTCAAGTATTATCCTTTGGAATGAGTAAATCAGCGGGGAAATTTATAACTATGTAACGGAAATTCAACAATTAGCATCATTGTTTAAATTTAATACGTTCTGTACTATGTTTTCTTCTTTTTCCCCTAGTGTTCACCCTATTTATAACGGCATAAGCAAGGTCTAATTCTTCCAAAGAAACTATGTCTTCTTCCTCATATTTGGGTCTTCCACCCCTACCTGGTAATTCCCAGAGTTTTTTCAGCCCTACTTTTTGCCATTTATGCAAAACTTCTCTGACTGTTTGTGGAGTCCAATTAAAATGATCTGCTATTTTTTCAACATACCACCCATGTGCATTTAACCTAACTACCTCCGCTCGGTATTTGACTTTCTGTGGCACATCCACAGTTCTCAGGTTTAACAGCGTTTCATCTTGCTTACGAGTTAAAAATACCCTCAAACGAGCGCCCATATCTCAATCACCTTAGTAGATGTATTCTCCGTATTTACTTGTCTTTACATAGTTTGGTTTTTCACGCCGACTTACTTAATACTTACAAACACCCTCTAATGAATTTGGTGTTTTAAATCGCAAAAATAAAATTGAGGAATTAAATTTACCATGACTATTATAGAAACGGGTCTTACTCCCATATTTAGTGATAACGGACTTAGTACTGGGGTTTTTGTTGTTTCGGAACCGATTGGTCAATTGACGGCACTTGACTTCAAGCTGAGTGGTTACGATGCTGGTTATATTAACGAATTTGGCGTTTTTAAAGTAGATGACGATTTAGGGAGTATTCAAGGGGTTAAGCCTGGAGATGCAAATTATGCTCAATTAGCTCTCAATACTGCTAACCGCCAGTCACTAATATTAGGTTCCCAACCTGTAGGAACAGTGTATGAAAACTATTTTGTTCAAGGCGGAGAGCGGTTGGTCTTTTACATAGCACCAAAGACCACTGCCAATACAGTACAAACCAATAATCCCCAAAACGCATGGGAAATACCTGCACTCATCTTTTCTACCACACCAGCCAATCCTGACAAATTCAACCACATAGTAATTGACACACCAAGCGATGGGGTAACTCAATTAGCTTGGGAAGACATGATGGTGGGAGGAGACCTGGACTTCGACGATATGGTAATCCAGGTACAGGTGGATAGGGGTATCGCTGAAGAGAAGGTGCAACCTAAATTTGCAATAGTAGCTGAAGGAACTTTGAGAGTTAATGGAGGTGGCGATTTTGATGGTTTACCTCTTGATCCTGAGGATGATGCCCTGATCCATGCTGCTCAGGGTTTTATTCTCAATAAGACTCCTGTTCTCCCCATCCAACGAGATAGCAACGGCAACCAGATTCTAGGAGAATCAGGCAAAGCTTTATTGGTGGATAAAGCACTCACTGTTGCGGAGGGGTATCAGTTCAGTAACGCAGCAACAAACAATCCCTATGAAAACCTGTTACCTCCCCAGGTTGTGGAAACTCCATTGGTGAATATTCCTGCCCATACCAGCTTGAAACAGCAAGAATTGAACCGTAGAGTTTCAGAAAATACCCCAACTCTGGTCTTTAATGTGGGAAATAACCCAATTAATAACGTTCAAGATTGGAACGAAAAATTTCCTGCTCCTGGTAACGACAGTCAGCCTCAAGTAGTTCAAGTTACTAACGGAGGTCTAAATATTCCCAATGGAATTGATTTGAGCAATTACGTCATTATTGTGGAACAGGGGGATATTAATTTTAACGGCAATGGACATGACTTCACGAATGTCATGTTGATTGCTAATAACGGCAACATCAATCTGGGCAATGTGCAATCGAGTAATCTGGCTGTATTTGCCTCTGGTTCTATTAACATGAAGAATCAGGCTCGCTTTGGTGAATTTACCTTATTAGCAGCTGGCGGCAATAACAGTACCATCAACTTTAATGGTGCCACAAAAAATACGGAAAACGATAGTAATTTGTGGATAGTTTCTCAGGGTAATATCCAGTTCAATGCCTCATCTAAGACTCGTGGGGCTTTGCAAAGCGCAAAAAATATTACTTTGAATGGGAGATCAGCCTTATACGGAACTGTTGAGGCTAAGGGTGATATAACCTTCAACGGGCCTGTACCTGTAATCTATGCAGAGATCGCCTCTACCGACACAGACCCACCAATTATTATCAGTAATTTAGTTAGAGATACAGCCCCTGGCGGAACGACCAACAACGATCGCATCACTTCTGACCCAACAATTACTGGTCAAGTCACCGACAAGAGTGCGATCGCTGAATTTATAGCCGGATTCAACGACACCCCCATCACTAGCTACGTGGATGTACGATCAGATTTAGCTGCTGATGGCAATTTCACATTTAGTCGCGATCGCCTGGAGCAAATTTACGGTGGAACGCTTCAAGATGGAATTTATACACTGTACTTGCAAGCCAAAGATGAATACGGTAATGTTTCCACCCAGGAACTTATCTTTACCCTAGATACAAACCTGACTGTATCACTGAATCTAGACCCAGCTTCAGATACAGCACCCATAGGAGATGGTCAAACAACATTATCCATCGTGGCGATCGCTGGACAAACTGAGCCAGGGGCAATATTAACCTTTTCTACAGGTGCAACAACTACAGCTGATGCTGCTGGTCAGTTTGTCTTTGAAAATGTGGAACTAACACTAGGGGATAATTTTTTCCAAGTACAAGGGATTGATGTTGCAGGTAATCAAACAACTACTGAGTTAACCATCAAACGCCTGCCACTTCCTATTCCTAATAATGCCCCCACAGACATTGCCCTTAGTAACACAGTAACCTTAGAGAATGTTCCTAGTGACACCCAAATCGGTGTTTTTAGCACCACAGACCCCGATACTCAAGATACTCACACCTACAGCCTAGTGAGTGGTGAAGGAGACACAGATAATAATGTCTTCAGTATCGTAGACAATCAACTACTCATTCAAACCTCACCTGACTTTGAAGCCAAATCTGCTTACAGTGTTCGAGTTAGAACCACAGACCAAGGTGGTTTAACCACTGAACAGGTGTTTGCTATTGACATAACCAATGTTAATGAAGCACCCACAGCGCTGACACTCAGCAGCAACACAATTGCAGAAAACGTAGCCGTTGACTCGCTCATTGGTACACTCAGCACCACTGGACCGAATACTAGCAACACCTTCAGCTACAGCTTAGTTGCGGGAAGTGGAGATGATGACAACGCCGTATTTACCATCGTCAACGATGAACTCCGCATCGCCGTATCGCCTGACTTTGAAGCCAAATCTGCTTACAGTGTTCGAGTTAGAACCACAGACCAAGGTGGTTTAACCACTGAACAAGTGTTTGTCATTGATATCACTGATGTTAATGAAACACCCACATTTACTAGTACAGCAATTATAAATGCAGCTACTGGTACAGAATATATATATACAATTACCACTGCTGACCCAGATGCAGGGGACACTCGCATCATCAGTGCGCCAACCCTTCCTACTTGGCTGACATTGACAGATAACGAGGATGGAACTGCAACTCTAAGTGGTAATCCCAGCACCAGTGTTGTGGGAAACAATCAAGTAGCACTGCAAGTCACAGATGTCGGTGGACTGGAAGCGAATCAATCTTTCACTATCACAGTTATAAAAGATAATTTAGCTCCAACTGATTTATCTCTTAGTGCTACAAAAGTAGATGAAAATGTACCTATTGGCACAAAAGTAGGTACATTCAACACAATTGATCCCGACACTGGCGATACGTTCACCTACAGCCTATTAACAGGGACAGAAATTACTGACAACGATGCATTCTCTATTGTGGGGGATGAATTGTATCTTCAGGTGAGTCCTGATTATGAAACTCAGAACTCCTACACAATTCGCATCAAGACTACTGACCAAGGAGGACAGAGTTTAGAGAAAGACTTCACGATTAATGTAACTGATGTTAATGAAGCTCCTATATTTACGAGTATCCCCGATCCTAGCAACCCACAGCAAAGTGCAGATATAGGCACACTCTACACGTACAAAGTCAACACTATTGACCCAGAAAATCACAGTCGGACTTTGAAAGCGGAACTTTTTAACACCGCTAATCCCGATGTATCCTTATCTCTACCCAGTTGGCTAACCTTTACAGATAATGGCGATGGTACTGGAGTCTTAAGTGGTACTCCTGATGTGGGAGACTCAGGTCTTTATACTGTAGTTCTAACTGCAACAGATAATCCCAATCCGCCTTTAGCACCTGGTTCTTTGAGTTCCACGCAGACAGTATTTATCAGTACCAACATAATTCTGCGGGAAGAAACTAATTTTAGCCCTAACCTAGCTACCACCTTTAGGATTCCTGAAACTCCCTCTACCCTCAGCTTTAAAGTTCAACCTGTTGCTGCTGGTACCAACATTTTTGATAGCACAGACTTAGATGGAATCAATGATGCCTTTGAGGTGGAGTTGTTAGATACCAACGGTCAATCCTTGGTACATACTTTTGCAGTCAATAAAACCTCATTCTTTAACCTGACAGAAGGAGAACCAGTAGGTTTAGGTGTTGGCACTACCTACGATGCAGCTACGGGGTTAGTCACTTTGAATTTGGCGGGAATTAATCCCACACAGGCTAATCTGCGTTTCCATTTAGTCAATAATGACACTGACATCAATAGTGCAGTACTCATTAGTGATATTAATATCACTCCTGCACCAATTGGCACTGAAGCTCCAATCCAAACTGCCTTTACTAACTCTAATATTTCCTCGTTCGGTGAATCAATTAATTTTAACGAGGTGGCAAACGTTACTCCAAGTATTGCTCCTCAATACAGTAGAACCACATTTGATGCTGAAAGGGAACTCCTATATGCAGATGTGGCACTCAAGAATATAGGCAGTTACGCAATTAATGGTTCTCTGCTTTTGGCAGTGAAGAACATTAGTGACCCGACTGTACAACTCCGCAATCCAGACGGTTTAACTCCTGATGGTCTGCCTTACTATGATTTCAGCCAATTAGTAGCAAACGGCAAGCTCAATCCTTCGGATTTAACAGCAGTTCGGAGTTTAGTTTTTTACAACCCCAATCAGGTACAGTTTACTTACAACGTAGAGGTGTTGTCAGTCCTGAATCGCAATCCTGTAATTGACAGTGTACCGATTAACGAAGCGATCGCCGGGCTGTCTTATCAGTATGATGTTAATGCCACAGATGCAGATAACGATCCCCTCACTTACAAACTGGTAACTGCACCCGATGGAATGACCATCAATTCCGAAACTGGTTTGATTGCTTGGAAACCAAATACAACTAACATTGGTAACCAGCAAATCCAAATAGAAGTAACTGATGGCCGGGGTGGTATTGCCAAGCAGATGTACACACTCTCCGTAATCACTACTCCCCCCAACCGTCCACCCATATTCACCTCTTTCCCAGAGGTAGATGCTTACATTAACCAGCTGTACAGCTACGATGCCAACGCAATTGATCCAGATCAAGATCCCATCAACTTTAGCTTGATTATTGGCCCCAATGGCATGACAGTCAATCCCGACTCAGGTTTGGTAGAGTGGACTCCGCCTACGGCAATGGTACTAGGGGATACAGTTTTGGGTCGTATTGGTCTGCAAGGAGAGCAAGATGAGTTTACCTTCAGTGGCAGTTTTGGAGAACGGATTTACTTTGACCCCTTGCAGTACTCCGGTGAATACTGGCGATGGAACTTTTCTGTATATAGCCCCAGTGGCGAAAGGGTTGTAAACACAGAACTCAGAGATAATACGCTGATTACCCTCAAGGAAAATGGCAACTATCGTGTTGTTGTAGATACCACTAATGATTTTGTGGGGAGTTATGGTTTCAGTACTATTAACCTGGATCTATTGCCAGTTGTTCCCTTTGATACGGTTATTGAGGGTCAACTGAATATAGGTAGTAAAGACAACACTTATCGCTTCCGAGGCGCTCAAGGGCAAAAGTTGTTCTTGGACAAGATTAGCGCTACTGAAAACCTGGATTGGGTGCTATACAACGAGGATAATGCGGTTGTTACCTCTAGTAGTTACATCAATGATCTAGAACTGTACCTACCCAAAGATGGAGAATATACCCTGGCACTGCGGGGTAAAGCAGCATTCACTGGCAAGGTTGATTATTCTTTTGAAATCATCACCCCTGATGAAATTACGCAACCCATGAGCCTGGGTAGCAATAATACACCCAATGCTGTCTTTGGGGAAATTAGTGAAAAGGGTGAAGAAGACTTTTACACCTTTACAGGTACTGCTGGACAACGAATTTACTTTGACCGCCTCTTCCAAAATCCCACCGCGAGTTGGTCACTAGACGCTAGAATCTACAATCCCACTGGACAAGAAATACTTCAGCGTGACTTCCAATATGCAGATGACCTAAACCCGATCATTCTCAATGAGGATGGCACCTATCGAGTCAGGATTAATGCCTCTGGAGAGAACACGGGGACTTACAGCTTTAGCATTTTAGATTTGGACTTGGCGACTGCCATTGACCTAGATACCACATATACAGGTACACTTGACCCTGGTCAGGCAACCCATCTTTATAGCTTCACAGGTGCAGCAGACCAGCGCTTGTACCTGGATAGACTGACTAACAGTGGTAGCGGTAACTGGACTCTTTATGATTCTGGTAACAATGTGATTGGCTACCAGAACCTAATTTATGACATGGAGTTAGTGCTGTCTAGGGCAGATACTTACACTCTAGCGATTCGTGGTAACAACAATAACAACCCACTCAATTACAGCTTCAAGCTGATTACCCCGGATACAAATACAACCGATTTAACACTTAACTCTGCGGTAGTAACGACGATTACTGAGAAAGGTGAGCGTGATGTTTATACCTTTACTGGTAGCGCAGGGCAAAGACTGTTCCTAGATACCTTAGCCGAAACACCTAATACCCTTGCAACATTGACTAGCCCATCCGGGACTAATGTCATTAATAACAGGCAAATGTTCAAGGATGGGGATCATAACCCGACAATTCTCACGGAAACTGGAATTTACCAACTAACAATAGATGGTTCGGGAGAGTCTACTGATAACTATGGTTTCCGTTTAGTAGATATGAGTGCCGCAGCAAATCTAGCAGTAGAAACCCTGACTTCAGGCTCACTCAATCCGGGCAATTCCATCGAATTTTATCAGTTCACAGGAAATAAAGGCGATCGCGTTTACTTTGATAGTCAGTCTACTGTTGCCAGTACTAATTGGAAACTCTACAGCCCAGATAACCAGAGGCTGACTGAAGTTGCACTCAGTAACGATTTTGAGTATGTGATTCCAGGCGATGGAACATACTACTTAATGCTGCGTGGTGAAAATTCCGCTCCCAGCAACTACACCATTCAACGAGTAGTTACCACTTCACCAGTTACTGACTACACACTGGATACCCTCACCACTGGCAGTATTAGCAAGTTGGGTGAACAGGATACCTATAGCTTCAATGGTACAGTAGGGCAGGTATTGTATTTTGACCCTCAATTGGGTAACAGCAATATCACCGCTAAAATCTACTCACCCAGAGGAGCATTGATTTTTAACGGTAATACTGGCACAGACAGCCCTAACTTAACTCTGCTAGAAACAGGCAGTTATCAAATTGTTTTTGATGGCAATAATGATACAACCGGCAATTACAGCTTCCGCATTGCCACATCTGTTGCCCAACCTGCCCTCACTTTAAATTCTCCCCTAGCCGGGAGCTTGGCTGCTGGAGAAACTAAACTTTACACAATCAATGGCAGTAAGGGACAACAACTAGTATTTGATAGTTTAGCTGCCGTCTCAGGCGCAGACTGGGTACTATATGCCCCCAGCAACACATTAACCACTAGTACAACAGAGTGGGGGTCGGCTAGTTTAGGTACTGACTTTACCCGTGTCCTTCCCAGCGATGGCAGCTATATTTTGGCTCTCCGCAATAACTCTACCAACGCGGTGAACTTCAATGTTCAGGTGAACAGCACTGCTCCGGCGGCTATTACTAATAGTGGATTAGGTGTTATATATGACAGTACCTTGTCCGTTGGCGGCGAAGTGGATGAATATACTTTCACTGCTAAAGCAGGTACTTTGGTCTTTTTGGATGGTCAGGGTGACGATTGGCAGAAGCGCGTCAGACTTTATGACCCCTCTAATACACTAGTATTTAATAATCTTGAGAATCAATCAGATCATGGCCCTTATTTACTCCCACAGTCAGGAACTTACAGAATTCAGTCCCATAGTCCCTACGACAACACTACTGGAGCATACAAGTTCCAATTGCTTGACTTAGAAGCAGCAGCTGCCCTCAGCCTGAACACAATCACGAATGTGCCACTAGCAGCCAAAGAAACCAAAGCCTATAAATTTACAGGTGCAGTCGGTCAGAAGATTTGGTTTGATGCCCTAAATACTGCCTACCCCAATATCACGGCTCGCCTTTATAATCCCAACGGTCGTCTGCTCTACAGCCAAGGTAGCCTGCAAAATGATGTTGGCATGGAAACTCTGAACCAGAATGGCACATACTACTTGGTTCTATCTTCTAATAAAACAGATGCCACAACTGCAAGTTTCCGAATACTAGATGATACAGGTGCTACACCCCTGGCTTTAGATACTGCGATTTCCGGTAACTTTGGCACGAACAGGAACGAAGCAATTCTCTACAAGTTTACTGGTAGTAAAGGCGATCGCCTCTACTTGGATCGCACAGATGGCTCCTACTCTAACTCCTGGAGACTGCATACTCCTGATGGAGCGCAACTGCAAAACAAGGAGCTAAGCTATGATATGGAGTTAGTCCTGCCCAGCAGTGGTGAATATATCCTCAGTCTCTTCTCCTATGGAGACAGTAACGGCAACTACGCCTTCCAGGTTGTAACACCAACACCGACAACGACTGTTTACACCATAGGTAGTACTGTATCTGCCGCAATTACCGAAGCTGGGGAACAAGACATCTATACCTTTACTGGAACAGCTGGACAGCGCCTGTGGTTGGACAGCTTATTTGCGTCCGCAGGGCAAATTACAGAGTTGTACAGTCCAACAGGAGTTAAAGTTTGGACTAATATTCTGAGTAGCGATCAAGAGTTTACAACTTTGAAGGAAACCGGAGAATACCGCTTTGTTGTTGATGGCAGTGGCGAATATACAGGCGGTTACAGTTTCCGCTTCCTCGATCAAGCAGCAGCAACTCCCACCACTTTAGATACCGTCATCAGTGGAAACTTTGGCACGAGTCAACGTGAAGCTCTCATCTATACTTTTACGGGTACGCAAGGACAAGCTCTCTACTTTGATAGGACTAACGGTGATTACTACAACATTTACTACCTGTACAGTCCAGATGGCACAAAACGTTTTGAACGAAGGCTAAGCGATGACCAAGAAGGAGCTTCCACAGTCCTGCCAACAGATGGACAGTACACTCTAGTCTTTAACGGAACTGGTCAGGCAAATAACACATTTAACCTCCAGATGGTTACGCCGACCTTTGTAAGTACACCTCTCACCCTCGGTAGCACTGTGAGCAGTTCTATTACCGAAGTAGGTGAACAAGATACCTATACCTTCACAGGGACACAGGGACAGCAACTTTGGTTTGACAGCTTGCTTTATTCCAACTCGGGAATCAACGCTACCCTATACACACCCAGTGGCAAAACCACTACTTGGAATAATTTCTTGATCAGAGATGATCAAGAAATTACCGTTTTAGATGAAGCCGGAACTTATCGCTTCGTGGTAGATGCTGTTTATGATTTCACTGGAGACTACAGCTTCCGAATTTTAGACATAGCAGATGCCACACCTGTTGCCTTAGACACAAACATCATTGGTGATTTTGGCACTACTAAACGAGAAGCTCAAACCTACAGTTTTACAGGCACTAAGGGGCAGAAGCTCTACTTTGACAGTGATAACAGCGATTACAGGAATTTCTATTATCTTTACAATACCAACGGTAAGAAGCTGTTCTCCCAACGCCTGTCTGATGACTACGAAGGAGCAGGCACAACTTTACCAGATGATGGCACATATACACTAGTCGTAGCTGGGTATGAACAACCCGATAATGACTTTAATCTGCGGATAGTTACACCAACCTTCACCACCACCCCCTACACAATTGGTGATACAGTTAGCGGTTCCATTAGCGAAGCAGGTAACGAAGATACTTATACCTTTATTGGTAGTAAAGGACAACAACTTTGGTTTGACAGCTTACTCTATTCTGACTACCGCATTCGAGTCAAGCTTTACGACACTAACGGCGATGAAGTATTTAATCAATACGTCAGAGATGATCGCGAGCCTGTTATCCTTGCAGAACAAGGTACTTATAGACTTGTAATTGATGCGGATAATGACTGGACAGGAGCTTACAGCTTCCGCCTGTTAGATATAGGAACTGCACCTATCGTCGAATTAGATACTTTAGTCTCTGGGAACTTTGGGACTAGTAAACAAGAAGCTTTAATTTACCGCTTCAACGGCATCCAGGGGCAAGATCTCTACTTTGATCGCACTGATGGCGACTTAAAAAACTCTTATTACCTCTACAATCCTGATGGTAAGCGTCTTTTCAGTCAAGGTTTAGACCTCGACCAAGAACTGAAACTGCGGGAAAACGGACAATATACCCTCGTTTTCTCTGGTACTAACAGAACCAATAACAACTTTGCCATGACAGTAGTCACTCCTCAAATGACTACTACAGAGTTAACCTTGGGGAGTACGGTTACCACTAGCATCAGTGAAGCTGGAGAACAGGATACTTACACCTTTACTGGTGTGGTGGGACAAAAACTATTCTTTGATGCTCTCAAAGGTAACAGCAATCTGAAAGCCCGCCTGTATACACCTGGTGATGTTTTAGTAGTTGACAGAACCACAGCTAGCGACTGGCCTCTAGTTACATTATCTCAGTCGGGTGATTATCGTCTTGTCATAGACGGCAACGACAATACCACAGGCGACTATAGCTTTACCCTCAGCGACTTAGCACAAGTCCAGCCTTTAAGTTTTGATACCCCAATTACAGGGACGCTCAACCCTGGTAATCAGGTGGATCTTTACAGTTTTAATGGCACTCCCGGTCAGATGATCAATTTTAACCTGAGTGCTGCTAGCTGGACAGGTGCTAACTGGGTTCTCTACGACCCTACAGGCACAATCGTGAAAGCTCCAGTTGCTAGTAGCCCCGACTTTACTGTTGGCTTGTCTGTGGCGGGTGCTTACACTCTGGCAATTTTGGGTAACAGTGCGACTCAAGTCCCCTACAGCTTCCAAGTTACAGATGTTTCCATTGCACGCGTTGGCAACAGTGGTTTAGGAGTTGTCCGCGAAGGCACTTTGGCAGCAGGAAACGTAGACAAATATACTTTTACTGCCAATGCCGGAACCTTAGTGCTGTTGGATAGTTTGAATAATAGTAACTCGCAGATTAGCTTTAGATTGGTGAATCCAGACGGGACTTATGTTTTCAGTAATCATGACAGTCGTATTAATCGCAGTCCTGTACTTTTAGATCAGACTGGCACTTACAGTCTGCAAATTTTTGGTTCCAGCACTACCGCTAGTGGTGCCTATAAATTGAATTTGCGGGAACTAACCAGGCGTTTGACAGGACCTGGTGTAAACTACCTGGAAATTGGCAGCCCAGTTTCTGGCAGTTTAAATGAACTGGAATCCAAAGTTTATACTTTCCAGGCAATTAAAGGTATGGGAGTCATGTTCAATGGCATGACAGGTGATAACGTAGCTGCTACCCTGTACAACTCCAGTGGAACGCAGATATTTAGTGCTGGTGATTTCCGTTGGTCAGATAACGGTCTGCACACGCTGACTGAGGATGGCTACTACTACTTAGTAATTAGTAACGAACAAACTGCCAATCGCAACTATTCGTTCCAGTTGCTAGATACTTTGTCCTCTCCAGAGTTAACCTACAACATTGCTACCAACGGTTCACTAGCAAATGGACAGCAGAGCTTCATGTACCGCTTCACAGCTAATGCTGGAGAGCGGCTCTTTGCTGATAACCTATCCACCAATGCTCCTTATAACAGCAACTACCGTTGGAAAATTTATAGTCCCAGCAGCACTCTCATTAAAGATGACGTACAAGCGATAGATCTGGAAGTAATTGCCCCAGAAACAGGTGACTATCTACTTTATGTCCAAGGTGGACCTGATACATCTGCGATTAACTACAGTTTCCGAGTCTTTGCCAACAAACCATTTACAGGCGATGTAATTACACCAGGAACAGGTTTCACTTCCAGTACAGATGATGGTTCTTTAGGTTTATTCCCTGTCAAGCTGGCAGTTAAAGATAATCAAGGTGGGGCGGCTATTCAAGAATATAATATCCGCCTGTGGCCTGACCCAGAGAATACTAATCCAGTAATTATTTCCGACCCCAGAACTAAGTATGCCTTGAATGAAAAAGGTTATAGTTATCAGGTTAAAGCCTTAGACCCAGATCAGGATGCTTTGGTGTATCGCTTGGTTGATAGCCCCTATGGAGCCTTGATCAATCAAGATACGGGCGAGTTATTGTGGTTCCCTGAATCCTCTGTGGTGAATAGTAGTAAGGTTGATTTCACAGTGGAAGTATCTGATCGCAAGGGAGGAATTGACCGCCAAACCTTTACCGTAGAAGTATTTAGCGACCTTGGTCAAATCCAAGGCTTAGTATTTGACGATCTGAATGGCAATGGATTCCGCGACTCGAAGTTGATTAAAGGCGATGATCCTGCAATTGTGATTGCGATCGACGTATCGGGCAGTACCGCCGCACCTTTCTATGGCAAGGGTGAGTATGAAGACGTTAAAACTGTACTTGATGCTCAAAGAACTGCTGCTTTACTTTTAATTGATTCAATTATTGCTCAAGGGGCAGGTAATAAAGTCAAGATAGGCATTATTCCCCATGAGTTCAATGCCACTATTCAGGATATGGACGCATCGGTAGCGGGAGTACAGCAATTTACAACGGCTCTCGCTGATAATAATAACAATGGTATTCGTGATGTTGTCGAAATCCTCAATAGCTATGTCTCTAATGGTAATAACCGCTTTATCGAAGCTTTAAAACAGATGGAAGTATTGGTACAAGCCTATACAGGTACTCCAAATCTTCTGTTTATGTCCGATGGTTATTCGAGAGATGCGATCGTGGAGTTGCAAACTGAAGGTACGAAACTCCGCAATATTATTCAGGGGCAAGGTGGGAACGTTACTTCTTTTGCGATCGGCGAAGCCTCTCTGTTAGATACGATGAAAGCGATCGATCCGACGGCTATTCTCTTAACGGATATTGAAGAACTAGCACTCATATTCTCTGGCGTTGATGAACGTTATGCGACCGAGCCACTCAAGGATGGTGTAGTGGTCTATATTGACAGCAATAACAATGGTAGTTTCGATGTGGGAGAACCCTCCGACATTACCGATGTGAATGCTGAACCTAATCCTTACGGTCAGGTAACGCGCTATCAATACGAATTCAGCGATCTTTTGCCTGGTGATTATGTAGTACGTCCAATAATTACAAGCGGTTATGAAGTTACTACCCCCGCTACAGGTTTTGCCACAAATACCGTAACCCTTGCAGGTGAGACCTTTACCAACACCTTTGGTATTCATAAGGTCAGCGAACCTGTCAATATTGCTCCCGAATTTAAAACTCAGCCACAGGATTTGTATAAAATCAAGTCGGGTGAATTGTTGAAATATAGCCCAGTGGCGATCGATCTTAATTCCGATCCCATTAGTTTTGATTTACTCCTTGCTCCTGACGGTATGACAGTCGATTCAACGACAGGTACGGTAGTTTGGATTCCCACGGTACAGCAAGTAGAAAATTATTACAGCGAACTGAGGACAAAATTAGCTTCTTTAGATGCAAGTCGCCAACAAACTGATGTAATTACTTTCCAAGTTTTGTTACGCGCTCAAGATGGCAAGGGTGGACGAGCTATCCAAGCGATTAACGTCGAACTAGTCCCAGACAATACACCACCAGTAATCACTTCTACTGCCCCAGAAAATGCTCAACCACAGGTAAGCAAAAAATTCCAATATCAAGTTAAGGCTCAGGATGTTGACCAAGACCAGATATCCTTCTCTTTAGTCAGTGGTGCGCCAGAGGGTGTAGCGATAGATGCAGTTACAGGCTTAGTCACATGGATACCAGTGGCCGCCCAAATTGGCAAGCAACAGTTCACGGTTAAAGTTGCCGATGGACAGGGTGGCGAAACACTGCAAACAGTGGCGGTAAATGTCATTAATCCCGTTCCTAACCAGTTGCCAGTGATTGTTTCCCAACCGCGCGATCGCGTGAAATTGGGTAGCAATTATTTCTATCAGATTGAAGCCACGGATGCTGATGGCGATGCCCTGACCTATACCCTTGATGTAAACCCCGCAGGCATGAAGATCCAGCAAAATACCATTGTCTGGACACCCGCAGCCAACCAGTCTGGCAACCAAAATGTTGTGGTGAGGGTAACTGACAGTCAAGGTGGTTTCACTACGCAAAGCTTCGGTATTACAGTTGCTCATCAAGCCGCCAACAACTCTCCCAGCATTACATCGGCTCCTAATACATTTGTAGCTAATCTTGATCGCCAGTATGAATACGCTCTCACGGGCAATGACCCCGATGGTGATCCTTTCTTTTGGACTTTGGACAATGCTCCCGAAGGCATGGTTATTGATAATCAAACAGGCGTATTGCGATGGAATCCTAAGCAAACTCAATTGGGCGAGCATACCGTCAGCATTCGCATTACCGATTTCTATGGAGCCTATAACGGTCAAGAATTTACAGTGAAGGTGACAGGGGTGAATACCCCACCTCTGATTATTTCCACCCCTAATACTAGTGGGGCTGTCGGTCAGCTTTACACCTATACGGCGGTGGCCAAGGATGCTGAAAATGATGCGATTACTTACAGCTTTGCCAGTCTTCCATCAGGTATGGAGATCGATCCCCAGACTGGTGTAATTAGTTGGACTCCTAATGTCACTGGTAATTATGAAGTACAGGTGCAAGCGAAGGATAGTCAAGGTGCGACTTCTATCCAAAACTATGAAATAGTCGTGGGGACAGTTGCTGTTAACAAAGCACCAACGATTACCTCTACACCTGTATTTATTGCCGATACTGCCAGTACCTACCAATATCAAGTCTCCGCAACCGATCCTGATGCTGGCGATACTTTGACCTATAAGTTAATTAGCGCTCCTAGTGGCATGAGTATTGATAGCTCCTCGGGGCTACTTTCTTGGAATAGCCCCGTTGTCGGTACTTATAAGGTGGTTGTTGGCGTGAATGATGGTAGCTTAGGAGCAGCTCAAGGCTTTACGCTGACTGCCCGTGCCAATCAATTACCAACAATTGCTTCTACCAATCCCCCCACATCTGCGATTCCCAATGTGCAGTATGTCTATGATGCGATCGCCAGCGATCCTGATGGCGGCAAGCTCATCTATGCGGTCGATGATGCTTCTATTGCTAAGGGTATAACTATTGATGAATTAGGTAGACTGCGCTGGACTCCGACTAACGCTCAGGCAGGGATTAATGAAGTCAAAGTTACGATCAAGGACGAAGCGGGTGCGACTATTACTCAAACCTTTAGCATTAATGTCCAACCTGACACTTCCGCACCAAAGGTCAAACTAGGCTTTGCTGGCTTCAACCCTGCCGAACTTGGGTCAAGAGTTCTTTTCCAAGTCCAAGCAACAGATAATGTCAAAATCGATAATTTAGAATTAACCGTTGGTGGTAAAGCCGTCATTCTCGATCAGTTCGGACAAGCAGGATTTGTACTCGATACGGCTGGTGTAATTACGGCTATTGCCAAAGCAACCGATGGGGCTGGCAACGTCACAACCGAAACCTTCAAGATTGATGTCTTCGATCCTTCCATCCCTCAAAATGCACCAGAGGTGAGACTCGATCTCGACCTGATTAGCAATGGTGTAATTTCTAACGTAACTGAGATTAAAGGGTTAGTTAACGATCCCGATGACAACCTGTCCGGCTATCGTGTAGAAGTTGCCCCGCTGAATACCGAGAACTGGTCAACTATGTTTGAGGTGCTAGGTACAGAAGTTGCTAGTGGCAAAACCTTGGGTAAGTTTGACCCCACTGCAATTGATGATGGCATCTATAGTGTCAAACTCACTGCATGGGATACTACTGGCATTTCCAATAGCATCGAGAATCAAATTGAAGTCATTAGTGGCGAGTTGAAGTTTGGAGAATTCCAACTTAGCTTTACGGATATGGAGATCAATGCAGGGAATATTCCTGTACAGTTAATTCGCACCTATGACACCCTCAAGTTAAATACACCAAGTTCAGAACTCGCACCTGGTTGGCGTGTGGAATTCCGTGATGTGGATTTGCGGACTAGCCTTGGCGCTCCCGATCCATTCTATGAAGAGTTAGGTATCCCTGATCGCAGTCGTGGATTTAAAGTTGGCGATAAGATTTATCTAACCATTGGTGGTAAGCGCGAAGTCTTTGAACTCGGTCTCAAACCTGCCGTTAGAGAAGGACTTACCCTAAATCTTAACGGTGTCACTCTTTATGATCCAGTCTTCACCGCCGTTGGTAATACTAAGAGCAAATTAACGCTCACCAACTATCAGAACTCTAATTTGACTCTGATTGATACCCGCCCCGACGGGATTATCAGCAACCTAGCAGCAGTTCCCTTTGACCTTTCTAATTCCTATTTCAATACTAAATATCTCCTCACTACCGAAGCAGGAATTCAGTACGAAGTTGATCCTGTCAATGGCAAGATTGATCGCATCGGTCAGGATTTATACAATATTGGTTTTAATGGTCGTGTTAGTGCTAATACCAATCCTACTGAATTCTTGGAGATGACTGATGCCTATATTAAGAGTAGCTATGGCGCGAAGATTGATTTCGAGCGCGACAGCAAAGGGCGTATTGTGGCAGCAGTAGATCAAGATGGTAATAAGGTTCTTTATAATTACGATAAGAATGGCGATCTGGTTTCCTTTACAGACAAAGAAGGTAATCTCACTAAGTTTGAATACAATGCTACCCGCAAGCACTATCTCGATCAGGTCATCGATCCACTCAATCGTTCTGTCATGCGTAACGAGTACGACGCACAAGGTAGACTAACTAAAGTCTTTGATGCCGCAGGTAATCCAATTAACTTCACATTCGATCCTGAAAATCAAATTGAAGTAGTAACTAACCCATTGGGATACTCTACTACCTATGAGTATGACGATCGCGGCAATACAGTTCAAGAAGTTGATGCCCTTGGAAATGCTACTCTCTATACATATAATCAAAATAACCAGCTAACTTCTTCAGTAGATGCATTAGGTAATAAATACAAATATTCCTATGATGCTCAAGGTAATTATGCAAGCCAAGAACTACCTTCGGGATTAGTTATCAAGTATACCTATGATGGAAGTGGAAGACAGATTAGTGGAATTAGCTCCACTGGTGAGATCACCACATATGCTTATGATGGTACTGATAAAAACGCTCCACCAGTCAAATTTGTTAATTCAAGGGGTATTGTTTATGAGGCTAAGGCAACTGGTTATAATGTCGCCACCTTCATAGATGGTGTGTCTATGGGATCTTATAAACTTGATGGTCCCAGTGATAGTGCTAAACTTTTACAGGAAGTAAGTGCGGATGGTACAGAAACAAATTATAGCTACGATACTAAAGGCCGATTGCTTGAAGAGAAAGCAATTATTCGCGATACCTCCGGTAGCTCGGAATTTGTGACCAAATATGAATATGACGACATCAACAAAACAATAAAAACAACTGATGCAATTGGGAATATTCAAATACAATTCTTTAATGACCAGAATTTGTTAATTAGCGAAACAAGTAATGGAGTGACGGTACAGTACGGCTACGATAGCCTTGATCGCATTAATCGGATTACTTATGACGATGAGACTTACGAACTAGTTACATACGATGCATTAGGGCAACTTTCAACCTATACAGATCGTCAAGGCAATGTATTCACTAAAACCTACGATGCATTAGGTCAGGTAACTAAACTATCCTTACCTGATGGTAGATTTAATGCTTATGAATATGATGCGATCGGGCGCATTACCAAAGAGACACATATTGATGGTAGTTATACACTCAATACTTATGAAAAAGCCTTCAATAGCCCCTCTATTAATAAGGTTTATGACTCCACAGATAATTTACTGAGTTATATCAAGTACGAATATAACGAGAATGAACAGGTATCAGCAGTAGAGGATATTGATGGTAATCGCTATGAATATCTGTATGATGCTAATGGAATCATGTCCAAGATTATTCAGCCTAATGGTGAAGTAATTGAACTAGATTCTAATGCTTTGAGGGGTAAACCTAGTGCAACATTGGCGGTTAAGGATGATCAAGGAGTTTCATGGACTTATGAAACCTTCTTGCGTCAGATTAATTCTGTAAAAGATGCAGAAGGAAATATTAGTGAATACACCTACAATCGTTTTGGAGAAATTAGTACCTTTAAGGATGCTAATGGCGGTGTAACAACCTATATTTATGATGACAATGGACAGGAGATTACTCGTATATTAGCTGATGGTAGCCGACAAGATTTATCAATATCTGGCAATACAGTTTCCGTAAAAGATTATAAGGCGCAAGAGTTTACTCGAACCCTTAACGATCAAGGACAAATTTTACAGTTAGTGCAACCTGACAACACTGTTTGGAACTATGTATATTCTGATTCTGGGCTTTTGGCTTCTATCACAGATAATGTGGGAGATATTTTACTTGCTTATAGCTATGATGCAGATGGTCGTATATTGCAAAGACAGCAAGCTGATGGAAAATCAATTAGTTATGAGTACAATGACTTTGGCTTTATTGCGAAAACTACCACAGATAGTCAAATAACTTCTTATACCTATAATGATTATGGTCAACTGATCGCAATTAACGACACTCTGGCAGGGTTGACACAATACGCTTATGATTACGACCTAGGACAGATTAAGATTACCAATCCTAGCGGCGATAAAGAAGTTCAACGTTTTGACGAACAAGGTCGCGTAGCTTATCAAGAGTTTCGTGACAATAATAACAATTTAATTACTACCTATACCTATGAGCGAAATGCTAACAATCAACTGAATAAGTTTGTCAAAGATGCAGGATTGAGTTCTGAATTAGCAACTATCTATCAATATGACAGCCGAGGACAATTGCAGCGTGAAGTCTATACAGGTTCTATTGTCCAAACAATTGAATACGAATATGACGGTAATGGTAATCGCGTTAAACGTATTGATTCTCTAGAAGGGACGACTAACTACACTTATAACGTCATTAATCAGCTTGTTACAGAGACTACCAATAATGTAACTACCACTTATACCTATGATGCAAATGGAAACCTTGTAAGTAAATCTAATAGTTCTGGTTCCACCGATTATATTTGGAGTCCTCTGAATCTGCTCACTAGCGTGACGATGAAAGATGACCAAGGCAATGTCACTCATTCGGAAAGTTATGAATACGATCCTCAAGGTAATCGAATTAGTCAGACAATAGATGGTCAGAAATTTACTCTTTTAGTTGATCCTGTCAGTACTAGCTATTCAACAGTAAGAGCAGTATTTGATGCTAATGGAGATATGACGAAATCCTATATTTATGACGGTCGTGAGAATAGTCCTTTGGCACAAGTCGTTAATGGAGAGGTTTCTTACTTTGGTCGCGATCGCCGTGGCACGACTATGTTTATTAGGGATAATAGTGGCAATACTACTAGCACCTATGACTATGATGCCTATGGCAGGATTATCAAGAACACTGGTGATGATGAAGTAAATCATCTTTACAACGGTGAGTGGTTTGACACCAACACCGGATTGCAAAATCTAAGAGCAAGATATTTAGATTCCAATACGGGTAGATTTATTAGCAGAGATCCGGCTTACGAAGGTGAAATCAAGAATCCTTTAACCCGTAACCAATATGTTTACGTTATCAACAATCCCACTAATAATACCGATCCTACGGGTTTATTTTCACTTTCAGAACTCAATGCCTCTCAATCCATTCAAAATATCCTTAATGGCATTAAAAACGTTGATAATCTCAACAAACTTTCAAAGGTTTACCAATATTTGGAGAAAGCACTCTCCGTAATGGCTTGGGGAGAAGTGTTAATAGATATAGCAGCAGATTATCTAAGAGGAAATTTTCCTATAGGCGTAAGTGAACAATTTGCTCTAAATGCAGTAAGCAGTGGCTTCGGTGTTGGAGGCAGTCCTGGGGCATTGCTATATGGTTACAGTAAGGGATTAGGTCCTGAAAAAGTAGAGTGGGATATAAGAGTAATCCCTCAAGTTGACAGTGCGGCTGGTGGTGTAGCTGCTAATGCTTTTTATGCCACTTTAATTGCTGGATTTTCTGTGGAGCGAAAGAAAGACAGCAAAGAGAATAAAACGTTCATACCAGGTTTAGCTAAATTCTTTGGCTCTCTCCCTAAAAAAGGTGCAGGTTCATTTAGTGGCGACAAGTATTCTTTAAAGTATGAAGGAAAGTTCCCTGTAAGTGGTATTTCTTATGGCAATAGTCTATCGAATTACCAACAACAGAGTTTAGATCTTGGTATTGCCAAAGAATATGTATTATGGGAAGCGAAGCCGGCTAAGTGGGTTTTGGGTGCACAAGGTGGGGGCAAGATTACTTGGAGTCCATTATTTGACTCTCTAGGAGGAGCAATTAGCCTTGGACTGTTTACTCAATTTAGTATTGACAATGGTCCAAATAAAGATGGTCCGAGTATCAAGGGTACTCCGCTTACGGCTGATGTCACTAAATTTAAACTTACGCTGTTGGGTGCAAAGGCAGAATTTAAACCAGCTAAAGTAAACACTTATACGGGAGACATTTTAGTAAATGGAAAAGGAAAAGCTAGTATGCCTAAACTTGAAGCTGTATTAATGCCATTTAATAAAGCTATTAATGATCCTAATGCTCCCAAAGAAACATTTTTTACAGTCGATTTGGGTAAATTGTTCGGATTTGATTAATTTACAGCATATTTTATTCAAATGAGGTACATACTTGAAAATAAAACTCTTGTAGTGCGGGCATCTTGCCCGCTAGATATGTACCTCATATCTTCGGTGTTGTATCAATGACCTTTCCTCTAATAGAGATGCTCAAAGTAGCTGTCAATCTTGATGCACTTCCTGATTTAATTAAGTAGATTAGGACTAATTATTCACATCTACCCAGTGTAATTTTATTACTGCTGGTAATACATTAACGGTATCAACTATCAGAAGTGTTAAATGTTAGTAAAACCCCTAAAAAACAACCCAAAACATAGTAAAATTTGGGCTAAATAAAATAATATTTTGATTTAACGATGATTATAAATTCATTTCCCAAGATTGTAAAAAATATCCTTAGCCCTTTACCCAAAAATGATTATCCGGTTTTGAATAGCCTACCATGATTAATTCAACTAACCTCAATCAGCCCGCAGCACAGGATGATTTAGAACGTGAACGATTCCAAGCTTATTTAAACCTGATACAAAAACTTTTGACTTGTTCACCAGGTGAGGAAGGCCAAATTTTGGAATCTCACCAAGACTTGATTGATCGATCATTTTTGCAAATGTTAGAAACGTTTGTCCAGGAAGCTGAAAAAGAAGGTGCTGCTGATGCAGCGCAGTTTTTACGTCAGTTATTAACAGCACTACAACAATCCATCTCTGAAGCTTTTTCATCCCGATTACCTGCTTACAATAAACTGGTACAAACTTTATTAACTTGTCCCCAGGGAGAAGAAAACCAGGTGTTAGAAGCTCATCGGGATCTAGTGGATGCCGGGTTAGTGGATGTGATGGCTCACACGGCAGGTTCCCTGGCAGTACAGGGAGAGATGGATGCTGCCAACTTTTTACTCAATGGCGCTCGTCAATTAGCGGTATTATTGGGTCTGCTTAAACCGACAGATACATCAACTGTAAATTCTGATTTAAATTCTGAGAAAAAACCCGAACTTGCTTCTTCTCCAGCATTACTGATTGAAACGACTCTTAATAATGGCAAACAATCTCGACAAATCAACTTTTTTGCCGATCGCATCAAAAATCTAGCAGGGGTTTTGGGTTTAGGGAAACATTCCTCAGAATCATCTTCTCTTCCCTCTACTACAGAAGAATTCCCAGAGTCACTTACAGACAATTCTCCAACACCTGTAGGTACTGAAGATAAACAGGTGGAAAGTTCTACTCCTCCAGAACTTCCTTATCTCCTGCTGCGGTTATTGCAAATTACTAAGGATAGTGGTGGTAATCCTCAAGCTGTTTACCCCATTTTGCAAAGTAATCTCAGCCAAGTTGAATCTTCTTGGAGCAACAGTTTACGTAATTGGGCTACTTTTAGTATACTGGCAGTAGATACAGATACAGCAAAATGTATTGCTAAAGATTTATCTCATCTGGGTACTTTGTTTCTGCGTTGTCCGTTTGGCTCACCGGAGTTAAATTTGGAGATAGCGATCGCAGGTTATGAAACAGCGATCACAGTTCTCAATCACTCTACTGAACCGAGAGTTTGGGCAGCAATCCAAAATAACTTAGCGATCGCCTACTCTGATCGCATCCTAGGAGATAAATCAGACAATCTTGAAAAAGCGATCGCTGGCTATGAATCTGCTTTAAAAGTTTATACCCGTGACCAGTTCCCCGAAGATTGGGCAATGACCCAGAATAACCTGGCATTAGTTTATCGAGACCGATTAATCGGAAATCAAGCGGAAAATATAGAACAGGCGATCGCCGCACATCAATCGGCTTTGCAAGTATACACTCATGAATTTGCACCGAGAGCTTGGGCAACAACCCAGATTAATTTAGCTCAAAGCTATGAGCAACGAATTCAGGGAAATAAGCAGGAAAATGTAGAACAGGCGATCGCTTACTATCAATTGGCGTTGAAAGTCTATACCCGTCAAGCTTTTCCAGAACAATGGACAACAACTCAACAACGTTTAACCGCAGCTTGTCAATACCGAGATCAACTATTGTCATCGGAAACTTTGTTAAGAAGCAACACAGTACTGAAAATTGGCGAACAAGCATTCTCTGCTTCAGAAATCATCCCTCTGTTAGCTAGGTACGGGTTCTTGCCACATTTAGCCTGTGAAGTTTTGGTTGAGCAAGCGATCGCTACCATCTCTTGTACCCCTGAAGAAGAAGCAGAATGTCTGAGCCAGTTTCATCAAGCACACGCCTTCCAAACAATAGAACAAAAGCAAGCTTGGTTGGGACAACGTTATCTGACTGAAGAACAGTTGAAGCAGTGGGCTACACGTCCTCTCAGACTAGAAAAATATCAACAAGCAAGGTGGGGTAACCAATTACATTCCTACTTTATAAAACGCCAGAGTCAGTTAGACCAAGTTGTTTACTCAATTCTCCATCACAAGGAACCCAGTCTAGTACAGGAACTTTATTTCCGTATTCTTGAAGGTGAACAATCTTTTGCAGAGTTAGCAAAACAATACGCTCAAGGGACAGAAGCCGAAGTTGGTGGTTTGATTGGCCCTGTAGAACTCGGTTCACTACCTCCATTCTTGGCACAGTCCTTGATTAACATTCCTGTAGGACAAATGCTAAACCCTATTCAAAATGGGGAATACTTAGCGCTCGTCCGGTTAGAAAGACATATTCCTGCTCAATTTGATGCGGCTACCCAAAAAAGACTCTTAAACGAATTGCTAAATACTTGGTTAGAAGAAGAACTCCCAAGACGGTTAATTTGCGGTAGTCCTCAAGAGTAATACCAAATTGGGTTAGATATTAGATATGGCGAAGACACTGCTGGCGAATTCGTAAAACACCTATTATTGCAGAACTTAGCTGAAACACAAAACCCAAGTATTCGCTACACATCATCAAGCTCTCAAAGCTGTCGATGAAGCATACAGTCTTTCATCAGTAACCCAAACCGACGGTACTGTAGTTGTGCGAGTACCACGACCCAGCCGTCAACAACAGGCACTACAATTAGTAGAACAAGGACATATTAATCGACTGACAATGTTAAAGCGGCAGATGTATGGTCGAGCCAAGATAGATTTACTTTAACGACTATTTTTGTTGGCTATTTGAGGAGAAAATTTTGACAATTTACGCTTGATTACAGCATAGATGCCGTTTTCCCTGAAAGGGTTCATAGAAACAACCCAAGGGTTGTGAAAAAGCCTGTATCAAAATTTCGCTCTAAAAAAGTTAAACACAGAGGCACTGGAACAATAACCAATCCTCCTGTGTTTGTTGTTTCAAGCACTGCATAGCCTTAACTGAACCGTATTGAACTATACCCCAAATTAATCTACTTCTTTGCGCCTTTGCTTCTTTGTGCATTGGCGCGAAACCTGGATAAAAATAAAGCATAATTAACCATTATCCAACACAGAAAAATCACTATGAACAACCAACCTATCCGCGTCGGAGTCTTAGGTTTTGGTGGACTCGGACAAGCAGCCGCAAAACTCCTTTCCAGCAAACGGGAAATGATCTTAGTTGCAGCCGCAGACCAAAAAGGCTATGCTTACTCCACCGAAGGCTTAAACACCCAAGCTTGTATTACCACCTACCAAAATCAAGGTACAGTCGGTTATTTAGAACCAGTTGGGACATTAACTAATAACAGTATTCAAGACCTTATTCAAGCCACTGGTGACGCTGTAGATGGTTATTTCCTGGCTTTACCCAACCTCCCCAACGACTTTATCCCCAACGTCGCTAAAGAATTTATCAAAGCTGGTTGGAAAGGTGTGTTAGTAGATGCTATCAAACGCACCAGTGCAGTTGAACAACTCCTGTCCATGAAAGACGAACTGCAAGCTGCGGGAATTACTTACATGACAGGCTGTGGTGCTACCCCTGGACTATTAACCGCCGCCGCCGCATTAGCCGCCCAAAGTTACGCCGAAATTCACAATGTAGTAATTACCTTTGGTGTCGGAATTGCTAACTGGGAAGCCTACCGCGCCACGGTTCGGGAAGATATTGGACATATGCCCGGTTATAGTGTAGAAACAGCTAGGGCGATGACTGACGCAGAGGTGGAAGCATTACTAGATAAAACCAATGGCGTGCTGACTTTGGAAAACATGGAACACGCCGATGATGTGATGTTAGAAATAGCCGGAATTTGTTCACGGGATAGAGTCACAGTTGGTGGTGTAGTTGATACCCGCAACCCCAAAAAGCCCCTCAGTACGAATGTGAAAATTACCGGACGCACCTTTGAAGGGAAAATATCCACCCACACCTTTACATTAGGCGATGAAACCAGCATGGCGGCTAATGTCTGTGGTCCCGCCTTTGGTTATCTCAAAGCCGGTCAGGAATTACATCAACGGGGTATTTCTGGCTTATTTACCGCTGCGGAAATCATGCCTAAGTTTGTAAAATAGGTGATAGGTGATGGGTGATGGGTGTTGGCGGTAGCCTGCCGTTAGGCATATGGTAATGGATAATTGAAGGCAGGGGGCAGGGGGTAGGGAGAAAGAGGGTTTTAAACTACTTAATTGCTGATCAAACAAACTCTCCGCGTCCCCGTCTCCGCGTCTCCCCATCTCCCCTGTCACCTCATCTAAGTTGGAGGAAGTTCGGAAGAAGAAAAAGACGCTGTCACCTCTTCTTCAACCACAGAAGGGGGTGTTTGGATAATAAAAGGCAGTTCAGCACCCACAAGACCCCGTTGGATGCGTTCTGATGTTTCTTTGAACACCACAAACAGAGGATAAATAGTATTTGCGCCCTCACTCAGAATATGACTGTGACGGGGGTGCATTAACCATTCATATTCCTTATCTAATAACACTTGACTTTTGCGCCATCTTCCTAATAAATCAGAAAAGTCTTCATGGGGACGATGAATGAAAACCAAAATTTCTACACCAGTTTTGATTTTCCATTCCGGGTCACACATGATAATAGCGATATCACAGGGTAAACTTGTGGTTTGTGAAGTCTTAGTTTCAATATCCCGAATTCGGACTATTGGTAAAGGGATAGTAATGACACTTTCAGAAGGACGACGGAGACTGGGAATCATCTCCAAATAGGGACGATGTTGTTTGAGGAGAGCGATCGCAGCTAAATGATTGCTATACTCAGCTAAACTCGCTTCATAAACAGATTTTTGTACAGGCATAATTTTTCAGTTATTAGTTATCAGTTACAGCAGAATTCAGGAGTCAGGAGTCAGGAGTCAGGAGTCAGGAGTAAAACTGGCTTTGTGTATAGGTTTCAATTTAGATTTTGTACCTCCTAACTACGCAACCTGCTGTATGAGTTATCAGTTATCAGTCTCTTCACTATTCACTGATAACTGTTCACTGATTTTTTTAGCCCAATGTTTCAAATACCTTGAACATAGGCAGATACATTGCTAACAAAATTGTACCAACCATCCCCCCAAGAACCACAATCATCAGAGGTTCCAAAATACTGGTTAGTGCTTTAACTGCCTGTTCTACTTCATCTTCATAGAAATCGGCAACTTTCATCAACATAGCATCTAATTCCCCAGTTTCTTCGCCGATACTCATCATCTGAATTGCCATAGGCGGAAAAACTGCATCTTTTTGCAACGCAATACTAATCATACCTCCTTGTTGAACATCTAAACGGGCTGCATCTATGGCATTAGCAACCACTTGGTTTCCTGATGTATCTCGCACGATTTCCAAACAAGTTAGAATTGGTACACCTGAACGAGTTAAAGATCCAAAAGTCCGGCTAAAACGAGCTACTGAAGATTTTTGAATCAAGTCACCAAACAAAGGAACTTTCAAAGAAAGACGGTCAATAGTTTCTTTACCAACACGGGTTTTGTAATACTGCTTATAGGCAAAGGAAAGCGCAATAAAAGCCCCAATAATTGCTAAAGACCACCAACTTCGTAATATTGAACTACAAGTCATCAAAAATTGTGTTAAAGGAGGTAATTCTACTCCTATATCTGCAAAAATGTTCGCAAAAATGGGAATCAGAAAAACAGTCATCCCCACAAAGATCGCGGTGGCTAAAAAACCTACCACTACTGGATAAGACAATGCTGATTTAATTTGGTTTTGTAATCTGGCTACATCTTCTAATAATTTAGCTAGGCGATTCAGTACTTCATCAAGTACACCACCAACTTCTCCAGCTTGAACCATACTGACATACAAACCATCAAAGCAGTCAGGATGTTTACGCATGGCATCTGAAAGATTAACTCCAGTTTGCACATCGTTGCCAATTTCAATCAGAGCTTGTTTGAGTTTAGGATTGCTACACTGTTCAGAAAGTACACCCAATCCTCTGACAATTGCCACACCTGCATTTACCAATGCAGCAAATTGACGAGAAAAAACTGCTTTATCTTTAACAGAAACCTTCACCAAAGAATTCTGGAATTTTTTGAAATCAAGGATTGAAGCCAAGCTTTGAGATTCTTTCAAATCTTGGACAACAAAACCTTTATCTCTAAGATTAGTCCGAGCATCTGACAAAGAATCAGCAACAAATTTCTCGGTGCGGGATTTTCCTTGGGAGTCACGAACACGAGCAAGATAAGTAGGCATAATATCAATTAAAAATTAAAAATTGAAAATTGAAAAGTTTAGAGGTTGGTGATTGGTAATTCATAATTTGTAATTAGAATAATAACTACGAATTACGAATTACGTTGGCGGTAGCCTGCCGTAGGCACTATTAGAAACTTAATGCGCTCTAGCAACCGAACCAGGTTTTGCCCCTGCGCCCTGTTGTGGTATTCCACCGATGAGACGTTGAACTTCATCAGGTTTAGAAGTTTTAGACATTGCTGCTTCAAAAGAAATAGTTCCAGCTTTGTACAAATCAGCTAAAACTTTCTCTAGAGTTTGCATTCCCAATTTACCTCCTGTTTGGATAGCTGAGTAAATTTGGGCGGTTTTCCCCTCACGAATCAAGTTGGAAATAGCCGGAGTAATAATCATAATTTCTTGAGCCATTACCCGACCATATTCACCTGGTTTGGGATTTTTCTTGGGTACTAAGGTTTGACTAAACACTGCGACTAAAGAGTTGGACAATTGCACCCGCACCTGAGTTTGTCTTTCATGAGGGAAAACGTCAATCATCCGGTCAACTGTTTGTGCAGCCGAACTAGTGTGCAGCGTACCAAATACCAAGTGTCCAGTTTCCGCGGCTGAAATCGCCAAAGCAATTGTTTCTAAATCCCGCATTTCCCCAACCAGAACAATATCAGGATCTTCCCGCAAGGCTGCTTTTAAGGCATTAGCAAAGCTTTTGGTGTCTTCACCTAATTGCCGTTGGTGAACCAGGCTTTTAATGGGTTCGTAGACAAATTCAACTGGATCTTCAACGGTTAAGATATGTTCTGCTCTAGTGCGGTTAATTAAGTCAATCATTGCCGCTAGGGTAGTGGTCTTACCGGAACCGGTGGGACCTGTGACGAGAATTAATCCTCTGGGCTTTTCAGACATTTCTCGGACTACATCTGGAAGACCTAATTTTTCAAAGTTAGGGATTTTAGAACTTAAAGCCCGCAAACAAGCAGCATAAGCTCCACGTTCTTTGTAGACATTCACCCGGAAGCGAGCCAATCCTTTGACACCATAGGAACAATCTAATTCCCAGGTTTGTTCCAAGGTTTTCCGCTGGGTGTTGTTGAGCATACTGAAAATCAGTCTTTGGCACTCATCGGCGCTTAGTACATGATCACCAATGGGAGTCAGATGACCACTGACGCGGAAATAGGGTGGCAAACCTGCTGATAAGTGCAGATCCGAACCACCCATATCAATTAGCTGCTCCATCAAGTCTTCAATCATCATTTCCATAGTTGCTTCGCTCCAATTTAAAATTCAAAATTCAAAATCAAAAATCAAATGACCAAGAACTAAATTAATGCCAAATTAATGCCAAGAAATCAAAGGTTTTGAAATTATATCTTTCCCCCTGCTCCCTGCTCCCCCTGCTCCCCCTGTCACTAATCTTGAAAACGGGGTGTCATACAGTAGGGACAATCTAGCCATTCTTGTTGTAATGTGGCATCACAAGTTTTACAGGTCAGGCCACTCTTGCGTTTGGCTTTCAACTCAGCTTCCAAACCGGTATCAGTAAATGTCACACGCTCCACCTCTTCTAGAGTGGTGGCACCTTGACGGACTAAATCCAGACTGTAAGCAAGTAAGGTTTTCATACCCTCCTCTACGGCTACTTCTTTGATGCGTTCCGTGGGTGCATCTTCGTTGATGAGAGTTTGGAGGTTTTCGGTGATCCGCATGACTTCATAAACACCAACACGTCCCTTATAGCCAACACCATTACATTTTTGGCAAAGCTGATTGTGGGTTTTAGCTTCGACTATGGCTTCTGAAGGGAGAGTATTAGCTTTATAGAAAGTTATTTCCACATCTTTGGAAGCTGATAAACCGTAGCGAGCTAGTTCATCAGTAGTGGGAGTATAGGGAATCCGACATTCTGTACATACACGACGCACCAGACGTTGTGCGAGAACGCCAATTAAGGAACTGGAAACCATGAAAGGCTCAATATCCATTTCTCCCAAACGAGCGATCGCACCAGGAGCATCATTTGTGTGTAAGGTAGTTAATACTAAGTGACCTGTCAGCGCCGCTTCAATCGCTGTTTTGGCGGTTTCTTTATCTCGTGTTTCCCCCACAAGCAACACATCGGGATCTTGTCGCAAGAAAGCCCGCAGAGCCGTCGAAAAATCCAGTCCTTTTTCCCGAATTACCTGTACCTGAGTAATCCCTGGCAAACTGTACTCAATCGGGTCTTCTACCGTACTGATGTTAATCCCTGGATCGTTTTTTTCTGCCAATGCCGAATACAACGAAGTAGTTTTACCAGAACCTGTGGGACCCGTCACCAAAATCAATCCAAAAGGCTTGCTGACCATATCCTGGACAATTTTCAAAGTCTCTGGATCAGTAATTAACTTATCCAACCCCAGTTGGGTAGAAGAGTTATCCAGAATCCGTAGCACCACCTTTTCCCCATAGCGACTGGGTAAGGTATTGACACGGAAGTCTACTTTCCGTCCTTCAAACAAGCGGCGAATCCGTCCATCTTGGGGTAAACGCCTTTCCGCGATATCTAAATTAGCAATGATTTTAAATCGGGCTGTAACTGCCGGGATGATCTTTTTTGGCATAGCGGGAAAGGCTTCACGCAGTACCCCATCTTTACGGAAGCGAATGCGTAAGTTTTCCTCTTGTGGTTCGATATGAATATCCGAAACGCCTTCATGCAAAGCTTTGAACAGGACTCTGTTGACAAGGTTGATAATGGGTGCATCATCAGCCCCCTTCATCGCCGCCCCAATATCAACCTCTCCATCCTCAGCTACTTCATCAGTTATGTTGTCGATAGCTACTAAATCTTGACCAACATCTGTAAACTTTTCTTGTTCCCGTTGCTTTTCCCGAACAGCGAACTCATCTAAGTATTGGTTGATCATCTGCTGGTAATCTTCCGGGGTAATTACCAGCCGCTGCAAGGATAAGCCTTGGAGGCGCAAGATGCGGTTGAGATCATCACAAGCCTCTAGATTATCCGGATCAACCATCGCCACTAATAAATAAGGCGGGTTTTGCTCCTCATGTTTAGATAAAGGTACTAAACGGTGACGACGACAGATATCCACTGGGATCAGGGTTTCAATCAATTTGCTGACGTTTATGTTGCCAATTTGATTGACTTGTGGATCGAGGGATTCAACACCGTATAGTATTTTTAGTTCAAATAAATGTTGTTTCTTGTATTCTCTGAGAAACTCAGGTGATAGTTGTTGCCCAGTGATTGATTCCAGTACATCTGTCAACATTTTGCCAGACTTGCGGCTTTCAATCAGCGCCTGCCGCATCTGTTCATTATTGACATAGCCAGATTGCACCAGCTTGTTGCCGAAGGGCGAAAACTCTGTTCTTGTAGTTAGAGCGGTACTACGCCGTTGTGGTGAGGAGTAAGTCATATGTCAATGAGTAGGAGACCTCTTATTCAAGTATTCCCACACTGTAGTCAAAAATTCGCATTGGGACTGTATTAAATTTCAGTTTAAAACTTTTCTGCTGAAAAATTTTGATTCTCAGTACTGTTTTGGGGAGATAGGGAGAATAATTTTCCCCCTCTGCCCCCTTTTTTCAGCGCCCTGTCTCTTCCACCAATCCGAATACAGTTCAGATTAGCCTCGTTCTCTGCCCCTGCTGCCTCTGCTTCCCCAAGAGACTTCCAAATAAAAGAATATCCCATTGCTTTTAGGGCAGGGGAGCAGGGGGCTGATCTTGCAGAGGGAGGAAAAATCGTTTTGATGCGGTGAAATTGGATAATTTATTTTTTGGAGTTTTCCACACAGATAATTTTCCTTAACACCAAGGGTATTGCCATCAATACCTTTTCTTCCATGAGTAGTAATTAGGTGAACTACTGACTTATGATCAGGGGCGAAGGCAAACAATTTCCACAATTCCACAATTCCACAAGATTTACTCTTGGTGCTACCATTGCTGTTCTGGCTACCGCCTTCAGAAAGGCTACGCTAATTCGTTCACTATTTGTCACAATAAGAGGACGGTGACATCACTCCCAAGAAAATGTCGGCGATAAAATCAGCTTTGGTTGCCAGCCTTAAACAGTAAAGGTGGCAATATGTGGCTACTATCTTTGAGATTTTAAATTTTATCTGCTCAAACTAAAATCTCAAAGATGCTCCCAGCGATCGCAGTTTTAATCATGGAATAAATCCCAAATCCTGAAACCAAGTCCCTGTCTTCAGACAAGGGCTAAATCCAAAAGCCCTTCGGGTATGCCTCCGGCTCCCGTAAGGGATACGCAGTCGCACCCTACGGGAAGGCGAAGCGCCTACATGGGGGAAACCACGCCACTTGCTTCAAGTCGG
The DNA here is from genome assembly GCF_014698735.1 of Anabaena catenula FACHB-362. Lineage (GTDB taxonomy): Bacteria > Cyanobacteriota > Cyanobacteriia > Cyanobacteriales > Nostocaceae > Anabaena > Anabaena variabilis_A. The sequence goes on along the minus strand of NZ_JACJTQ010000008.1, from coordinate 48,338 downwards.
CAGAGCCGCCCAACGCAGTGGCTCCCCAAGACCGCGCTGACTCACCAAAATCCAAAATCTACAATTGCTTGACGCACTGCCGTCAAAAGCATCTGGGATGAGTAGACAATTATGGACGAAAATAAACAAGTAAACAATACAAGCCAGCAATTGGGTGAACCAATAGAGGTAAAGCAAGCAATGAAAAGCGACTCCCCAGCCGAAATTAACTCTAACGAATCTGGCAGCGAGGTGACTGAGCAAATGGCAGCCCAAACTAATGTACCGGCAGAACCTGCACTCACAGAGGAAAATGGTGTCGCTGCGGCAGAACAAACAGAAGTAAATACGGCAGCTTTAGCAGAATTGACTCAACAAAATGAGTCTCTAAAAGCACAATTTGAAGAGCGTAGTACACAATATATGCGGATTGCCGCAGATTTTGAGAATTATCGCAAACGCATCTCCAAAGAAAAAGAAGACACAGAGATGCAGGTGAAACGCAATACGATTATGGAATTACTGCCTGTAGTCGATAATTTTGAGCGGGCCAGAGCGCACCTCAAACCGCAAACCGATGGCGAGATGACTATTCACAAAAGTTATCAAGGGGTTTATAAACAATTAGTGGATTGTCTTAAGCGTTTAGGTGTGTCACCAATGCGACCTGAAGGTCAAGAATTTGATCCTAACCTCCATGAAGCAGTCATGCGGCAACCTACGGATGAACATCCAGAAGGTACTATCTTAGAAGAGTTAGTACGCGGGTATTATTTGGGAGAACGCATACTGCGTCATGCAATGGTGAAAGTGGCAGCCCCAAAAGAAGATACACCTTCCGAACCAGAAGATGAATCGAATCAGGATAACGGTTAAGTGTTCTTCGCTCACCGCACTGACTGAAAAGTTCTAAATTCTGACAAGGGCGAGAATCACATTTCTCAAAAAGGATAGGGCTGTTGAATGGTTTCTGAAATTTAACAGCCCCTCCATAATTGTTTCCATCTCCAGACTCGGCTTCCTAATCAGCAGCAGACATCGGCATAACTCTTTGTATTTCCACGGTATACCAATATGATTTACACAGATGTTACCTTCAGCTTCTAGCCCTGAGCAAAAAACGATAGTTTGCGAAAAATCACGGTACAAGCACTCAATAAAAATACTGTAAATATGGGAAAAGTTATTGGGATCGACTTAGGCACTACTAACAGTTGCGTTGCTGTTGTGGAAGGTGGGCAACCGATAGTGATTGCCAATTCCGAAGGGGGACGCACAACTCCTAGTATTGTCGGATTTGGCAAGAGTGGCGATCTCTTAGTTGGTCAGTCAGCCAAGCGGCAATCCATCACTAATGCTGAAAATACAATCTACAGTATCAAAAGATTCATTGGTCGCCGTTGGGATGATACGCAATTAGAACGTAATCGTGTCCCGTATAACTGTGTCAAAGGTCGAGATGATACTGTTGATGTAGCAATTCGCGGATCTAACTACACACCACAAGAAATATCCGCAATGATCCTGCAAAAACTCAAACAGGAGGCGGAAAACTTTTTGGGTGAAACTGTAACTCAAGCGGTGATTACCGTACCAGCATATTTCACAGATGCCCAACGACAAGCAACTAAAGATGCTGGAACCATTGCTGGCTTAGAAGTCCTCAGGATTATCAACGAACCCACAGCGGCCGCTTTAGCCTTTGGTTTAGACAAGCAAGATCAAGAACAGTTGATTTTAGTATTCGACTTGGGAGGTGGAACTTTCGATGTCTCCATTCTCCAACTTGGAGATGGAGTTTTTGAAGTTAAAGCAACTAGCGGTAACAATCAACTGGGTGGAGACGACTTTGACAATTGCATTGTCCTCTGGATGCTAGAGCAATTCCAGCGACAAGAGAACATAGATATTTCCCCAGATAAAATGGCTCTGCAACGCCTGCGGGAAGCAGCAGAAAAGGCAAAAATTGAACTTTCCAGCATGGTAAATACTTCAATTAACTTGCCCTTTATCACTGCCGATGAAACAGGCCCCAAGCATCTGGAGATGGAACTAAGTCGTTCTAAATTTGAAGAACTCACAGCGCATTTAATTGCAGCCACCATCGAACCAATGATTCAGGCGCTCAAAGACGCAGACCTCAAACCCAAAGACATCAACCGGATTATTTTGGTAGGTGGTTCTACTCGCATTCCTGCGGTCTTAAATGCTGTAATCAAATTCTACAATGGCAAAACTCCAGATCGTTCCATCAACCCTGATGAAGCTGTAGCACTGGGAGCAGCCGTGCAAGCTGGTGTGTTGGGTGGGGAAGTTGATACCCTGCTACTCTTAGATGTCACTCCCTTATCTTTAGGTCTGGAAACTTTAGGAGAAGTCTTTACTAAAATCATTGAACGTAATACCACAATTCCCACGAGCAAATCCCAAGTCTTTTCTACAGCAGTTGATGGACAATCTTCCGTGGAAATTCATGTTCTCCAAGGAGAACGGGCTATGGCACGAGATAATAAAACTCTTGGTAAGTTTCTCCTAGCTGGTATTCCCCCTGCTCCTCGTGGCGTGCCACAAATTGAAGTAGCTTTTGACATCGATGTCAACGGTATCCTCAAAGTTTCTGCTCAAGACAAGGGTACAGGCAGAGAGCAAAGTATTCGGATTACCAATACAGGTGGTTTAAGTCAAGCTGAGGTCGAACGGATGCGGCAACAAGCTGAGTTGTATGCTGAAGAAGACAGAAAACGTAAAGAACTGATTGAACTTAAAAACCAAGCTGATAACCTGTTGTTAAGTTACACGTCTACTTTACGAGATAATGGCGACTTAATCGGTGAAGAAATTAAAGTGTTGGCAAGTGAGAAATTTGCCAAACTCCAAGCGGTAATGAATGACCCCTCTATCTCTCTAGCAGTCTTTAAGCCAATATTAGAGGACTTCCAACAAACTCTGTTTGGCATTGGTGCAGATGTTTACAAACGAGCCAGTACCCCATTAGACAACCCAATTGAACAAGAAGAACTTGCTGATAATTCTTCAACAGTAGTCGCTGAAACTTCCACCAATGAAGCATCACTACCACAATTCAATTTTGATTTTGATGATGAAAGTACTGCTGCGGCTGATTATGAGGCGATAGACTAACACTGCTTTGTCGGAATTAAAAATTAAAAATGACAAAACGGGTTCGTGCCGCTGGTTCTATCACCAGGACTTTGTACAAAGATTTGTGTCTATTTTTGGCACAAAAGTGACATAAGCAATCCTTGATTCAGAGCAACTTGTAGGATCACAAGGAGTATCATTTTCAACAAAAAAAAGAGGAATGTGTCCCAACCTCCGATTTCTGACGCGGAGCGTCCAAGGGTCTGATATCATGTCCGGCTGAACACTTACTTATGATTGGGGAACCGCGCGGAGAGTTTTTTTGATCAGCAATTAGCCGGACTTGATATGATTTCTCCAGCAGATGGGAATCCCTGCGTCTTTTTGTGACTTTTTAATTCTTAATTTTTAATTTCCCAGCCAGGTAGGCTAACGGATGATGGCTGTTGGCGTAGCCTGACTGAAGAGGACGCTCCAGAGTGGGAGACGCGGCGACGCAAATGGTTTCAAGCCCCCGACTTGAGTCGTGGAGAAGAAAAAAGACATTCCTTGCTGGAATCCCCTGGCTTTAGACATGGGGTGTAAGAGCGTCTCTGTGTAAGAGTGTCTTCTTCAAGTTAGGCAGCTGCTGATAATAAACATGGTTTTATATCCCCAAGGTTTGCTAGATTGTAGGAGCGAATTAGAGTGGACTAGATGCTTCAATATTACATATGCTCTCAAAAGTATATGGTGGTTTTCCGTACCATTTTGTACGGCTAGTTCCTCTAGTTGATAGGCGTAGTTTCACTCATCTAAGTAGCACAATTGTAAAAGAGACAGCTTGAGACAGTGAAAATGGTGTAAACGCCAAGTGCTGGTGCAAAAGCTGCGCTCAAACAAAGGGTGCGGCACTTACTTAGTGGTTGCCCGTCAGGGTAGTTCAGCTGAATGTGTTGATAATTTATCTAACTTGTTTTGTTGATATCGAAAAAAGCACCTGTTACTCAAGACTTTCTAGTAATTTTTGTCAAAGGTAAAAGGTAAAATCAATTATTAACAAAAATTAAGTGTTGTCTCTAGTCCTTTACCTTCTGCCAACCCTACTTCTGATTTCTTCCTTCTAACTTTTACCCTTGCTCTATGGCCCGCGACTATTATGAAATTCTGGGTGTCTCTCGTGACGCCGACAAAGAAGAAGTTAAACAAGCCTATCGCCGTTTAGCCCGGAAGTATCACCCAGATGTGAACAAAGAACCGGGTGCGGAAGAACGATTTAAAGAAATTAACCGTGCTTATGAAGTGCTTTCAGAGCCAGAAACCCGCGAGCGTTATAACCGTTTTGGTGAAGCTGGCGTTTCTAGTGGGGCTGGTGCAGGCTTCCAAGATGTGGGCGATATGGGCGGTTTTGCCGATATTTTTGAAAGCATTTTCAGCGGCTTTGCTGGTGGAATGGGTGGACCAACCCAGCAACAAAGACGGCGCAGTGGACCTGTGCGGGGTGATGACCTCCGGCTAGACCTGAAGTTAGATTTTCGGGAAGCAGTATTTGGTGGCGAAAAAGAAATTCGCATTTCTCATTTAGAAACTTGTGAAGTATGTAGTGGTTCTGGTGCTAAACCAGGAACTCGTCCCCGGACTTGTGCGACTTGTAGCGGTTCCGGTCAAGTACGACGTGTGACGAGAACGCCTTTTGGTAGCTTTACCCAAGTCTCTACTTGTCCCACCTGTAATGGCACAGGATCTGTAGTTGAAGATAAGTGTGATGCTTGTGACGGTAAGGGCGCAAATCAGGTCACGAAAAAACTGAAAATTACTATTCCGGCTGGGGTAGATAATGGCACACGCTTGCGGATTTCCCAAGAAGGAGATGCCGGTCAGCGGAGTGGTCCCCCTGGGGATTTGTACGTCTACTTGTTCGTGAATGAGGATGAAGAATTTCAGCGGGAAGGAATTAATGTTCTTTCCGAAATCCAACTTAGCTATCTGCAAGCGATTTTAGGCTGCCGTTTGGAGGTAAATACGGTAGATGGGCCTGTGGAATTAATCATTCCAGCGGGAACTCAGCCCAATACGGTGATGAAGCTAGAAAATCGTGGTGTACCTCGCTTGGGAAATCCCGTGAGTCGGGGCGACCATATGCTGACGGTATTAATTGATATTCCCACGAAGATCACCCCAGAGGAGAGAGAATTGCTGGAGAAGCTGGCTAAAATTAAGGGGGACAGAACTGGAAAAGGTGGGGGATTTTTTGAAAATCTGTTTAAGTCATGAGTGTATCTTCCTTGTTAACTCCTGATGCTCAACTGGACTTGCGCGGTACTCCTTGCCCGATTAATTTCGTGCGGACAAAACTCCGTTTGGAGCAAATGCCCTTGGGAGGGTTATTAGAAGTCTGGTTAGATGCTGGAGAACCAATTGAACAGGTTCCTGATAGTCTGACAATGGCAGGTTATCAGGTGGAAACAATTACGGATTGCTCTGGCTATTTTTCTCTGTTGGTCCGCCGTCCTGTAGTTGCCAAATGAAAGGGGAAACTGTTGATAATACAACACAGTTGGTGGGTACGGTGTTAGCTGTACAGGCGAATTTTTATCGAGTACAGATGGACGGCGATGGGGGAAGTTGTGAAAATTATCCCCACATCCCTACCTCCCCACCAGCACCGCCTCCGATCCTCCTCTGTACGCGGCGAACGCGGCTAAAAAAAATCGGCCAACAGGTGATGGTGGGCGATCGCGTAATTGTGGAAGAACCCGATTGGGATGGGCAACAAGGTGCAATTTCTGAGGTTTTACCACGTCATAGTCAATTAAATCGTCCGGCGATCGCTAATGTTAACCAAATTCTTCTAGTATTTGCGGTAGCTGATCCACCTTTGGAACCTGTGCAATTGAGCAGATTTTTAATTAAGGCTGAGTCTACAGGGGTTGATGTGCTGTTGTGTTTGAATAAATGTGATTTGATTTCCCCTCTTGAAAAACAGCAAATTAGCGATCGCTTACAGGCTTGGGGTTATCAACCGCTATTTATCAGTGTTCAAAACAAAATTAATATTGACCATATAGCTGAATATTTGACTGATAAAATTACTGTAATTGCTGGCCCTTCCGGTGTAGGCAAATCTAGCTTAATCAATGGACTGATTCCCGATATTAACCTGCGAGTGGGGGAAGTTTCCGGTAAGTTAGCTCGTGGTCGCCATACTACCCGTCATGTAGAATTATTTGAAATGCCTAAGGGTGGGTTGTTAGCTGATACTCCTGGCTTTAATCAGCCGGATTTGGATTGCAGTCCCGAAGAATTAATCTACTATTTTCCAGAAGCTAGAGAAAGGTTAGAAACTGCTAATTGTCGATTTAGTGATTGTACCCATCGAGATGAACCAGACTGTGTGGTGAGTGGTGACTGGGAACGATATGAACATTATTTAGAATTTTTGAGCGATGCGATCGCATATCAAACTCATCTTAACCAACAACCTGACCCCGAATCTAGTCTGAAATTAAAATCTAAAGGTAAAGGTCAGAGTCAGTATGAACCGAAGCTAGAAAGTAAAAAATATCGTCGTATTTCTCGCAAAACTCAATTACAGGATTTACAGGAATTATATAAAGAAAGTGAGGAAGGATAAGGGGACGCGGTGACGCGGGGAAATAGGGACACGGTGACGCGGGGAAATAGGGACACGGTGACGCGGTGACAGGGGGAAATAGGGACGCGGAGATTTTTTTAATAAGTAATTAAGCGAACATGATATAAAACCCCCTTGATACCCAATACTGTTCGGTTAAGAGTTTTTGTAGGTTGGGTTAAGCGACAGCGCAACCCAACAAAAGTCCGTAAATGTTGGGTAACAAGAACGTCAACCCAACCTACCTGATTTAATGTTTTTAGCTTAACCGACAAGTATTGCCTTGATACCTGATTTTTGGTTTAACCGAGTACCGTGGGTCTAAATCCCCGTCACAAAACTTAATTACGAATTACGTATCCCTAGTGGGACTGTAAGCACTATTACGAATTACGAATTACGAATTACGAATTATAGCAGGAGGCAGGAGGCAGAGGGCAGGAGGCAGGAGGGAAAGCCTTATTATATCTAAGTTTCAAGGATTAATAATGTCCTAATTATCCTGGCTACAGCTATATTTAAATTTTCTACTTCATTTATAGCCGTGGACAGGGTGGTTAGGACATTAATTGATAATCAAACTCCCACTACAAGAGAGAGAGTTTTACTCCTGACTCCGGTCACTGAGCGTAGTCGTTCGCGAAGCGTCTCGTTCACGTAGTGTCTCCGACAGGAGAAGAGAAGTGCTGACTCCTGACTCCTGCTATACCTACAATCTGCTGTAAATTCACGATCAATTCTACAGCGCTTTTTTATTGCCCAAAGTTTCATTGATAGCAGTTATTAATAACTCATTGAGAGAAATTCCTGCGGCTTTGGCCATAGAAGAGATGACACTTTTAGGGGCAAAAGAACAATACAAACCAGCTTCTAAAAACCAAGGTTCTCCGTTTGGATCAATGCGAAAATCAAATAAACTATAATGACGACAACCTAAAGCTTGATGACATTTTTTAGCCACTTCCTGAACCTTTTGGGTCATAGGGTCATGAGTATTTACAATCCAAGCTTTTATATTATCTTTAGCGGTCAAATATAAGTTGCCATCATCTCCTTGTTGGAGTTTATCAGCATAGTTGCGGATGGGTTTTTCATGGGGCTCTACTAAATATTCTTCCAGGGGTAAACCCACTAATTCCCCATCTTTAACAATGATGCCACATCTGACTTCTCGACCGAGTTCAATATATTCTTCTACAATCACTTCCTCTGCATATTCAAACGCTGTTTTTAAAGCAGTTTCATATTCAGTAGCGTCTTTAACTAAAGATACTCCTAGAGAGTTGTCGGAACTTGCAGGTTTAACGACTGCTGGAGATCTAATTGTAGGAACGTCTCCAGGACGCAGAAGTTCTCCAAGAGGAACTTTTACCCCTGCTGCGGCGACAATGGCTTTTGCTCTGGCTTTGTGGGCTGTTATAGCCATAATATCTGGAGTATTGCCTATATAGGGAATCTTCAGCAAATCCAATAAAGCGCGATAATGAGTCATTCCCGGAATACAAAACATTTGTGGTAATACCAAGTCAATGTTTTGCATTGTTAGAAACTCTATGGCCTCAAATAGTGGTATGGGTTTGGTAACAGCAATATCTTCTGAACTCAGAGAAGGAGGAAATCTCCACAGAAGATCAGGTGTAATGTATGCAATCTGAAAATCATAGAGTGATGGATCTGCTATTGCTCTCAGAGAATCTTGTGCATAAAGACGTGATAAATTACAGTAAAAATCATTGTGTGCTGATCCAACTAAATGAAGAATACGAAGTTTTGACATGATTTCTTTGACTCTCTAATTTTTAATTACGATATTCGGCTTGAATTTTGCTTAAAATTACTAATCTCCGCCAATTTCCACTAACTTACCAATATTGAAATCTATTTTTACCCAGCCTTTTAATTTTAAAAGATTTTGTAATAATAATAAGGTAATTTGCCAGTGATGAACCATTAAAAATGGTAAAGGATCATCTCCTTGAAAAATAGCATCTGTACCTTCAGTAATTTTATTTATCCATGCTTTGAATTGACCTAAAGAACGAATTCCTGTCAATCTCCACAGTTCATGATATAACCAATAAGTTGGTTTACTTGTTGGTAAAGGTTCTATGTGTAGTTCATTTTCACTATCTTTTAAATAAGCATCTGCTAACCCTGGATGATTATAAAACATAGTAATTGCGGTGTGAGTGCGGGGGTTGCACTCAATGGGGTAAACTTTACCATCTGTTGTTTGGATAAAGTCAAAAGAAATTTGTCCAGTTAAGTTTAATGCTTTAACGAAATGTTTAACCCATTGAAATATTTCCGGGTTATCAATGTGTTCATAATTAATTTGAAAAGGAGAAGATTTGGAACAGCAATGTAACCGAATTTCTCCATTTCTGACGGTGCTGTGAGTACAATATTCTTGTCCTGTGACAAATTCCTGCATTACCCAAGGTCTTTCTGCACTAATTGGTAAGTTTTTTATATAACTTTCCATTCCTTCAAATGGTAATTTTGTCAGATCTAATCGAGTCACAGAATCATATTTAATGCTTTTGAGTAAGTAGCGACTATTATCTTTGCTAAAGTCAAAGTTGAGGATTTGTGCTGGGGAAGTAATCAAAAATGCTTTTGGTGCTGTTAAACCTAAAGCCCGCGCTTGATCACATAAACTAAATTTATCATCTAATATTCTTGTGATTTCTGCATCAAAGTGAAATACTTCACAATGGGGAGATAAGATTGGTTTTGATAAAGAGTCGTAATAACTCGCTACTGGACTAGAAACAGGAATAAATACATCTATATTTTCTGCTTTAACAATATCTAACAATCCTTGAAAATAGCCATTTGCATCTTTTTCTGGTGCAGGTACTGTGAAGAATTTTGTCACTGCGTTAGAAAATTGATGTCCTGATAACCAATATTTATGAGTTTCTACCATAAATACTTTATGTCCAGCACGATGAAAAGAACGCGCAAGTTGTAAAGATTTGGTCATTTTTCCTCCAGTTAAGAGGATGTTTTTGGGATTTTCACAAATAATCTTTTTCTGAAAGGGAAGGGTGAGGAAGTTTAAAATTAGAGAAGTGATGACGATAATCAAATTAATAGGTAAAATCAGGGAAAGTAAAAGCAGTGTTCCCAGATTTTGAAATAGAGAAATAATCAAATTCATGATTTTGTGGTAAATAGACTTATGTAGGTTGGGTTGACGGAAGGAAACCCAACATTGTGTAATGTTTGTCGAAACTTTATTAGGTTGCGATATCGTTTAACCCAACCGACAATTTTATTAGCTGAATTGTTAGGAAAATAATCGAATTCATGATTTTATGAGAAATAGAATTATATAGGTTGTGTTGACGGAAGGAAACCCAACATTGTGTAATGTTTGTCGAAACTTTATTAGGTTGCGATATCGTTTAACCCAACCGACAATTTTATTAGCTGAATTGTTAGGAAAATAATCGAATTCATGATTTTATAGGAAGACGGAAGGAAACCCAACATTTTATGACATTTGTAGAAAATTTGTTGGGTTGCGCTGTCGCTTAACCCAACCTACAGTGTTATTTACGTTTGATGATGGTTAAGCCATCTCGTAAAGGTAAAATAACTTGTTCAACTCTTGCATCTTCCGCAACAATTTGATTAAATTGCGCTATGGCTTCTCCGTTAGCTGTTCTCTTTGCTGGGTGTAAATAAGGTTGTCCCTGTAAGAGAGTATTATCTACACAAATAAACCCATTCTCAGCTAAAAGTCCCGTATCTAAAAGCAGGTTGAAGTAATCAACATACTCTTTTTTATCAGCGTCAATGAAGACGAAATCAAAAGTTTCTCCTGCATCTGCTAATTCTTGTAATGTTTGCAAAGCAGGAGCAATTTTAACTGTGATTTTACTGCCGTGGGGAGAAGTTTGAAAACATTTTTGAGCAAAATCGGCAACATAATCATCCACTTCACAGGCAATAATATCACCATCTGCGGGTAATGCTTCCGCCATTGCTAAGGCAGAATATCCTGTAAACATTCCTATTTCTAGAATGCGTTTAGCTTTAGTCATGGACACAAACATTTTTAAAGTTTGTCCTTCAATGTGTCCAGAAAGCATTTCTTGTTCTAACTGACGGACTGTTTCTCCATCAGAAAATCGCTGACTCCAATCTTCTACCGCAGTTTTTTGTGCTAAAGCTGCTAAAGCTGGAGATTCATTTGTTGTATGTTCATCCAAATAAGGATCAATTCCAGCTGCTAAGTCATAAACTTTTTGTAGAGACGCTGCAAGTTCAGGAGAGACATTTTCCTGCTTGGCTATTTTCAAAGTTGTTTCTAGTTCTGCAACTAAAATACCCAAGGGAGTAACCGGTCTAGGAGTAATTGATTTCACTAAAGTTTCAGTCATTTTTATTATTTCCAACTCCTATTCCAAACCCAAATCACTAAGATACATTTCTATTCCTGCACCGTGATTAGGTAAAGTGCTACATACGGCTTTATGTGCTGCTACAGCAGCTTCGAGTAATTCGGGTGGAACTTCTTGGATATAGTCACAAGCACCGATACCACCTCTAGGAACAGGGGCCCACAGTCCACTTTCTCCACGCTTGCGACGCATATTTTTTTGACCTTCAATCATCAGGTCTATATCTTCGAGAATAGGATGATAAACAGTTAAACCCAGAGACTGACATAATGCGATAATGCGATCGCGTTCTTCTGGTTTTAACCAATTCATTTCCACTGCTAAAGTTGCACCAAAAGCCATCCCAGTCGTCACCGCGTGGCCGTGCATCATTTTCACCGCAGGTTCAAATCGGGGACTCCAAGTATGGCCATAACCATGAGGACGATCTTGATAAGTCTCAAACATATTCGTTCCCTCATGCTTCATATAAGAGAATAATGCTCGATAAATAATATCGTCCGCAATTTCTGCTAACTCCTGATTTTCTCCCAAAGTTGCAAAGTGAGTTTCAATTAAACGAGATCCGTATTTTTCCAACAATTCAAACAAAACAGCATCATCAGTAATGGCCATTTTAATAATTTCCGCTATCCCATTCCGGATATGACCAGTAGCCAAAGTGCGGAAGAAACTTCGATCAACTAAAGTGAGTACAGGAGGATGATAAGCACCGATACTATTCTTGAACTGCTTACCGTTGGTACAGGTACGAGGTGAAGGCCCTGCATCAATAGCTGCAACTACAGTCGTTCCCACCATAATATAAGGAGTCCGTCGGTGTTGTAAAGCACAAGCTAAACCAGCCACATCGCTGAGGACACCACCACCAATAATTAGTACAGGTTCACTGCGAGAAACATCACAACCATCTTTCCCTAAAAACCCTAAAATGCGATGGACTGTTTCGGGGGTTTTATCTGCTTCCCAAGCCCGAAAAGCCATCATTTCTAAAGGAATTTTATGAGCATCAAAATATTTACGAATTTGCTCACCATACAACTCATTAACTGTCTGGTCGATAATTGCAACACAACGACTGCGACTGTTATAAATATTAGCTAAAGTTTCATTTCCCGGCTGAAAAACGCCTTCTACCACTTTCACTTCTGCCTTAAGTGTAAAAGTCGCAGAAACCTCAAAAGAACGACCATCTTTTTTATGTGCTATTTCCCCTGAACCTCTGTACCACTGGGATGTTAGATACTTTTCCCCATGAGTGAGTCTAATAGTATTCGCTTCTGTTTGACTGGCAATATTTTCGGAATCTACTAGTAATTTATCTGATATTTCTGGGGTTGGTAATATGCTTTGTGGACTCATTTTAAATGCCTTATTCTGATTGTTGGTATTTGTGACAATGGAATAGAAAAAAGTTCTGCTCCTGGAATAACTGGATTTGAACAGTTCTTTTTTTTGCAAAAGCTGCAACAAAATCACCAAGATGAACCGATACTTGAGACTTGACAGGATCATCTTTGCCAACCAGTCAGCTGGATAGCAGATTTACTCTTACCGTCAGCGAGAAAGTAACAAAAAATTAAGTTCTCTAATCTTGTCCGGTAATTTATGAGTAATTTTGGGAATTTAATTAAGATTCTTAACAAAGAGTAACACTTAGTTGTTGCTTATCGTTTATATAAACTTTATGTATTTATTAAATTAATAGAAAATTTTGTAACCTCAAAAAATTCTACTAGATTCAGTGATCTAGATGCTTGCCAAACCAAATATATTATGGTATTTGCAATAGCAAAGAGAATAAAATCAGTATAATTACTTTATATGTAGTTATGACAACTATCTGGGGTTAGATATTCCGTTCTGAAAACACTTGTGAGGCTTAACTGATAAAACTTCCTTCACGATCCCGATATCATCTTAAAATATTGTTAATTTCAGCCAAACTCTCGACCTTCAATTTACTAGTACCAACCCACAATTATTATGGCTATAGGCTACGTCGCGCTTGTACTTCACGCACATTTACCCTTCGTTCGTCACCCAGAAAGTGACTACGTGCTGGAGGAGGAATGGCTATATGAAGCCATCACCGAAACATATATCCCTTTATTGAAAGTATTTGAAGGTTTAAAGCGAGACGGCATCGACTTTAAAATCACGATGAGTATGACACCTCCTCTCGTGTCTATGCTGCGTGATCCTCTGCTACAAGAACGCTATGACGCACACTTAGCACAACTAGAAGAACTTATAGAACTGGAAGCCGAGCGAAATGTCCAAAATGGTCATCTTCGTTATTTAGCTGAACATTACGCTGCTGAGTTCAACGAAGCGCGTGAGTTATGGGAACGTTATAACGGTGATTTAGTAACGGCTTTTAAAGGGTTCCAAGATACTAATAACTTAGAAATTATCACTTGCGGTGCTACTCACGGGTATTTACCGCTGATGAAAATGTATCCCCAAGCTGTGTGGGCGCAAATTCAAGTAGCTTGTGAACATTACGAAGAAACTTTTGGTAAAGCGCCCAGAGGGATTTGGTTGCCAGAATGCGCCTACTATGAAGGTTTAGACCGAATGCTGGCGGACGCGGGTTTGCGTTATTTCCTCACCGATGGACATGGTATATTATACGCTCGTCCCCGTCCCCGCTTCGGTACTTATGCGCCAATTTTCACTGAACCCGGTGTAGCAGCTTTTGGTCGAGATCATGAATCTTCTCAACAGGTATGGTCTTCTGAGGTTGGCTATCCTGGTGCAGCAGAATATCGGGAATTTTACAAAGATTTGGGCTGGGAAGCGGAATATGAGTATATTAAGCCCTACATCATGCCCAATGGACAGCGGAAAAATACGGGCATTAAGTATCATAAAATTACTGGACGTGGCTTAGGTCTTTCTGATAAAGCACTCTATGATCCTTATTGGGCAAGGGAAAAGGCGGCAGACCATGCTGCTAATTTTATGTATAACCGTGAGCGTCAATCTGAGCATTTACACGGTATTATGGGTCGCCCGCCAATTATTGTTTCTCCTTATGACGCAGAGTTATTTGGTCATTGGTGGTATGAAGGCCCTTGGTTTATTGATTACCTGTTCCGTAAGTCTTGGTATGACCAAAGTACTTATGAAATGACCCATTTAGCTGATTATTTACGAGATAATCCAACACAACAAGTCTGTCGTCCGGCTCAGTCGAGTTGGGGTTATAAGGGTTTCCACGAGTATTGGTTAAATGAAACTAATGCGTGGGTTTACCCGCATTTACACAAAGCTGCGGAACGGATGATTGAAATATCAACCCTGGAACCAGAGGATGAGTTGCAGTGGAAAGCTTTAAACCAAGCAGCGAGAGAGTTATTATTAGCACAATCTTCTGACTGGGCGTTTATTATGCGGACGGGAACAATGGTTCCTTATGCGGTGAGAAGAACGCGATCGCACTTAATGCGGTTTAATAAACTGTATGAAGATGTGAAAATCGGTAAAGTTGATAGTGGTTGGCTGGAAAAAGTAGAGTTAATGGATAATATTTTCCCCAATATTAACTATCGCACTTATCGTCCGATGTAGTCATACCATTTTGGATTTTGGATTTTAGATTTTGGATGGGAAATTCCTCTCTGTGTCTGAGTTCTGCAAATCCATCTGGCACCATCATTGTTCTTTCGATTAAAAACAGCAAAACCCCCAGTCGAGATGCTGGGGGTTATTTTTATGGACATTTTCTTAGACTGTTTTGACTACTATTGAGGTAGGTTACGGCTTGTGTAAGCATCCATTACATAAGCAGGAGTGCGATTGCTATAGTCTATTTCCATACCAGTAATAGATTTTGCCAACTGTTCAAAGGACTCAGAACGCCAGTTACGTTCATGAATGGGCTTGCTTTGTTCACCCATGAAGTAAGCCAAAGAACCAACAACTGAAGCAGCTACCCAACCGACAACGAATAATGCAATTAAGATAGTCATTTTGGAACCTCTTGTTTTAACTTGTGTTTCCTTATGTAAATAAATATAACAAATGTAAACAAAATTTGCAAACTGTTCATAAGGTGTGCTAACCGATGATATCGGTGGGGTATTCCACACCGTAATTATTTCTTTGAACTTATATAATCGCGTCAAAAATTGTATAAATATTTTGTGTCACGTCTCTACAATTTCTGGTGTCTGTTGTCCAACCCATGACAACCACAAAGGTTTAGATCCCATTTTGGATTTTATATTTTGGATTTTCACAGACTTACTTACATCAGCTTTGCAGTTTTCCATCTGTAGCCATCATTTTTCAAAATCGATGCAAATTTTTTCACAATAACTGAAAAATAACTTCAAAAATAACCTGAGTAGTTTCACTAGTTATGGAAAATATAATATCAACCTTAATAGATTCCATGTCCAGGCTTCATTAAAGATTTAAAAATCTTATGAGGAAATTTATTATCATAGTGCTGACTGGACATATATCTGAATGAATAGATTATGTAATCACTACAAATTCAAGAAAATGTTCTGTGAAGTAGGTCTATCATCATGGGAAGAATAGATATTAATTTTTTCTGAGATAAGTTTGAGTATAAATTCTCTCCAATTCTTTTCTCATAACCATCTTCCAGATAGATATATTGTTTCAATAGTAGAGGGCTTTTATAGTGGCTACAACTGGTCTAAATCATCAACAGCTTACTACCTCTAAGCCAAGGTCGGTTAACATTAAACAAATCTCTACAATTCTGTTTTACCGACGCTTTTTGATTTTAGGGGTTTCCTGTGCAGTGATTTCAGTTACTTCTCTTCTAGCTGTCATCACTAAACCGATGTACCAGAGTTCTATGCAGATCATGGTGAGTTCTGATTTAGATGAAGGATCAGGATCAATCAAGAAGCAGGAAAATGCAAAAGCTGAGTTAATTAACCCTAATTTTTCATCTGTAGAATATACTCATCAGATGAAATTAATGCTGAGTTCCAAGCTGGTACAACAAGCTGTAGATTTGTTACGATCTCATTATCCCAATATTACTATAGAAAATCTGAAGGGTAAAAATGATTCCGGCGATCAAGGAGCTTTGCAAGTAACCCCAGTGGAGGGTTTATCAGAATTTAATCAGGTTGTTAATCAAGTATTTATAGTCTCTTTCAAAGACCCAGATCCAGTAAAAACAAAAAGAGTATTGCAAGCTCTCCAGAAAGTTTATCAAGACTACAACAGTGACCAAAAGAAGCAGCGTGTAAATCAAGCTTTAGCTTTCGTTAACAATCGATTACCCAAGTTGCAAAAAGACGTAATAGCGTCAGAGAAAAAATTAGAATTATTTCGCAAGAAACATAATTTAGTTGACCCGTTAGTACAAAATAAAATCCTGGTAGAATCTCTTGCTGATCTTCAAAAACAACGACAAACTACTCGCGCTGAATTTGAAGCTTTACAAGCTCAGTACAATAGCCTAGATCAAAAAATAGCATCTTCTAGCCAGAATGCACAAGTGGCAGCTAGTTTGAGTCGTTCTAGCCGCTACCAAGCCTTATTAGATGAGGTGAAAAAGACAGAATTGAGTTTGGCTCAGGAGCGTCTGCGCTATACTGATAATTCACCAATGGTAATAAAACTCAAGCAAAAACACAAAATTCAAATTGCCTTATTACAGGAAGAAATAAAAGAGCAATCTGTCAATACTAACACCGTAACACAAAGCTTATTAGGAGTTGAGCCAAAGTTAGTTAATGAGTTACAGCAGTTACAAAAAACAGCCATTGGACTAATTAACAATGAAAATAATTTAGCTAAATCTGAACAACGCATTCGCTTGCAACTAAGTACATACCCCAGCATAATAGCAGAGTACAATCGATTGCTTGCAGATATAACATTCCAACGCCGAACACTTGATCAATTGCTTCAGGTACAACAGTCATTGGGAATGAAAATGGCTCAAGGAGGATTTGGCTGGCAAGTATTGGAAGAGCCAGACTTGGGGATTTATATCGGTAATCGTAAATGGTTATTGATAATTGGAGGAGTGCTAATTGGTCCAATTTTAGGTGTGGCAGCAGCCTTGATTTGGGAAGTTTTTAATAAGGTAATTTTTTCGGCACAGGATTTACAGAAGCTAACAAACCTTCGATTACTGGGTTCTGTGTCCAAGTTGGGAAAACCAAGTTTAAAAAACAGACTTCAGCGGATTATTAGACGTGGGCGGCAAAATTCAGCATCCCCAACGGTGGAAAACAACGACAAATTATCCAGCCATGAAACCCTGGATATGATTTATCAAAATATTCAAATATTCAAGAATCCCTTGCCTTTCAAGTCCTTGATGTTGACTTCAGCCGTACCGGGAGAGGGGAAAACAACTTTAGCTTTGGGACTTGGGGCTAGTGCCGCACATATGCATCAACGGGTACTAGTTATTGATGCTAACTTGCGATCGCCCAGCTTACATAAAATCTTGGAAATTTCCAATGATTGGGGGCTATCTCTGCTATTGGTGGATGATATCAAAACCCAAGTTCATAATTATATCCAGCCTATTCACCCCTCAATTGATATTTTAACTGCTGGTCCAACACCAGAAGATGTGGTAAATCTGCTTAGTTCTGGACGGATGAAAGAATTGATTGAGTCCTTTGAGCAAATTTATGACTTGGTGTTGATAGATGCTCCTTCTGTTTTAGATAGCATTGATGCTAGAATTATCGCCTCTGTTTGTAATGGAATTGTCATAGTTGGGCGCATTGGTCAGTTAACCCCACAGGAACTAATGCAAGCAACCGAAATTTTGAGCCAGTTGAATTTAATTGGTATTGTGGCTAATGAGGTGAATAATTCGCCAAAAGTCAGGAAATCTCCAAAACGTTCTGACACGATTAAATCTGCTGATTAAAACCCCACAAGTCTAATCAAAATGCATAATAAGTAGAGGTGGCAAGCTCCTATCTGGGAGAACTGTCTTATTGAACTTGTAGAGGCTTGTGATTAGACAATCAGCATGAAAATCCAACTTTATTTAGGTACTTTATTTTCCCGGATTCAAGGACAACATTGGTGGATAGGTATCCTCTTGTGGTTTGTTTTGGTTGCTCCTGCTCAAGCATCTGTCATCCTGCGCGTAGCAATTGAGAGGGGAGTAAATCAAGTCAAAGTTGGTGCTTCCACAACTGCAATAGTTAAAGATAGTGCAGGACGCACTCTTGGACAGTTGCCAGCAATGAGCGCTTATGCTGCTCAATCAGTTCCTGGGGGAGTGGCTTTGGATAAATGGCAATCTGGGTTATTTTGGATTGAGCCAACTGCTAAGGGATTTGTTTATATTGGCGATCGCTGGTTTCGAGGTAGAACTCTTGTCATTCCTACCGAAAAAGGCTTAACCGCAGTTAATTGGGTCGATTTAGAAGAATATCTCTACAGCGTCATCGGTGGAGAAATGAATTCTAGTTGGCCTCCCGAAGCCCTCAAAGCCCAAGCGATCGCAGCCCGTACCTATGCCCTCTATGAACGAGAAAAACAGCGTAACAATCCCGTTTATGACTTAGGAGATAGTCCCGATCGCTGGCAAATCTACAAAGGTGTCAGCAGCGAATCCCGTAACACTTATGGTGCTGTAGATGGCACAGCAGGAAAAGTCCTCACCTATAACAACCGAATTATTCTCTCAGTCTTCCATGCTTGTTCTGGTGGACACACCGAAAATGTAGAAGATGTTTGGGGAAATACCCTCCCTTACCTGCGTGCAGTACAAGACTTTGATCAAGGTTTCAAAGAATGCAATTGGGTAAAAACCTTCTCTCCTGGAGAAATTAGCGCCAGAATTTCCGGGATAGGCAACATCAAAGATATGGTTGCTGAATCTTTCTCTCCTTTCCGCAGCGTGAAAACCTTAAAAATCGTCGGTGATCAAGGTACTAAAGTACTTAAAGGTGAAGAAGTTCGTACCGCACTCAGGCTAAAAAGTACCCGTTTTAGCGTTAGCAAAGGAGAAAATGGCAGTTTTGTCCTCCAAGGGCTAGGCTATGGACATGGTTTAGGTATGAGTCAGTGGGGCGCGTATAGTTTAGCCCAACGCGGAGCCAGCCATTTACAAATTTTAGGACATTATTACCAAGGTGTAGCTCTAACACCAATTCAGGCTAAATAGGCAGGGTGCAGGGTGCAGGGTGCAGGGTGCAGGGAATAGCTTAATTCTCCCCATCACCCCATCACCCCATCTCCGCGTCTCCCCATCTCCCCATCCCCGCGTCACCCCATCTCCCAACCTTAATCCTTTGATTCATCTAATCGGTTCTGTTTTTTAACTTGCTCAAATTCTTGTTCTAGCAAGTCTGTCTCACTGGAATAAACAGAATCTTCTTTACCAATGATTTTTTCTGTAGCAAATTCACTAGCAAAAGCAATTTTCTTCTGTAAAGCCGAATCAGCATTTGCTAACAATCTTGCTCTTTCTATCCTTTGCCTATTACCAGCAGCAATTTTACCATTGCGCCATTGAATCCAAAAATAACGCAATAAGGGTATACCTAAAAAACCTGCTCCATAAGCCAACAACAGCCAATAAATTCCTTGTACAAAGCTTACTAGTCCGCCTATTTGCGCGGCAACTGTGCCATCCTTCAATAAGCTTCCCAGTATTAAAGCAGCCACAAAATTGAGTACACCTAAACCAGCACTCAACATAATTTTTCCTGAACTAGCCGCACTAAACCGCCAAGGAAATTCCTCTAAATAAGGAGCTATTGACTGCCGCTTTTTTTTGCTGGCTCTTACTTGTAACTCTGGGAAATAATAGACAATTTGCCCATCAGCACTTACCTGGGGTTGCCCATTAAATCTAACCAGTACAGGCAACATATAATCTTCATATTCTTGCTGATATTTTTCACCCAAATCATCCAGATATGGGGCAATTTGTTCTGCTACTATTGCTCCTTTGTTATTACGAATCACTGTCGCAATTTCTTGCCAACGCCGTTCTTCTAAGTTGGCGTTAGGATTACCATCACCAAACAAAAATGAAAACACAGCTTCAAAGAAATTGAGATCGCTCTCTTCCCCTCTTTGTTGTCGCCTGTCTTGGGATTGTTGCCTATAATCGGGACTAAAATACCAGAATAAATCTGGGAAAAAGAAGAAATTGAATCCACGAGAACTGCCGCTCCTATTGTCGTTATCCCGATCTGAGTTAGCAGCAGTAATGATAATGATGATGGTGACACTAATCAGCGCTATAGAAGCAATTAAGAAAATTCCAAAGGAAATGCGAATTAAGTAAAACAGCACTCCCCAAACTTTTTTCCACCATTCCTGCAACCGTAATTGCAAGTATTTATTACGCAAGATTGTTCTAAAATTTTGGGGAAATTTATAAACAATATCACCGGATTCTGCTACCTGTAAATGTCCCCCAGCATCGGATGCTAAGGCTAATAATCCTTGATTGGCTTCAGCTAAATTTAAACCTGCTTGGGTTGCTACGTCACCAACGGTAACGCGGTAGCCCAATTGTTCTACAGATCGCATAATGGCGGGATTGGGAGTCATTGCTCTCCTCTCCTCTTGTATTTGAGTTTCTCTTTATCTAGTATAAAGTTTGATTTTAGTTTAGACCCATAGCATAAACTCATCACCAAATGATATGGTCATTATGGCGCTGGACAATTCTTGTGTCTAGTTTCTCCCTAGCTTAGTAAACCAGCACATTTTGCCTAATATGGTTCAGTATACTCTCGCTCAAAGCCCAGAAATTATTCTTTCTGTTCCTGGCAAAGATTCAGCTAAAGCCCGTGATAAAGCAATGGATCAGTTGATGGAACTGATGGATACTGATCAGCTATCCACAGAACTAGAAGAAGGATTTGGACCTCAACAGTTAATTGAAGTTAAGGAACCAACTATTGATAATACTAGCGGTGAGGATGCCATTACCCAAGCCGTCCAGATTCTCAACAATTTGGCTACACTGAAGTTGAAGGTGCAAGAATCACGGTCTGAAGCTTTGGAAATTCGTAAAGCGGTTGATGTTTTATTCTCAGATAATGTGGTTACTGAGGAGGAAATCACCCGTCTCAAGGAAGGTTTTAAGGTTCTCAAAAATTTCGCCCAAGCTAATATCCGTTATCAAGAAGCACGAACTAAAGCAGAACAGGCTAGACAAGTTTTGGATCAAGCTCTCAAATCACCTGAAAAGTGACTCTCCACCAAATTCGGTTGTTAATTTTGATAATTGACAAAAAAAAGGACAGGCTTTAAAACCTGCCCTTCTTAATACTGGGGCGCTAGGATTCGAACCTAGGGATGGCGGGACCAAAACCCACTGCCTTACCACTTGGCTACGCCCCAACGAAGTAAGTCAACTTCAAATAATATAGCAGTTACCCTGGGGGTTTTGTCAAGTAGTTTTGAGAAAAAATTTTTATTCTTATTTTATTGTCGAAGAAAGGCTCAAAAAAAGAGGGAAGGTTAAAATACCTTCCCCCCGCTTGTTGTTTTGATTGTTTTTGTTGTTTTCTGGCTTTTGCGCTTCTTTGAGTTTGTTTCTCAGCATCTGTCTTTGTTTCTTCAGTTGTCGCTTTCTGGCAGAACCGCCTCGGCCTTTATCGTTTCTCCCTTCTTTTCGGGGGGATTCCCATCTTTTTAAGCGCATGGTGTTTTTGACGGTGAGTAATGACTATGAAATGCTATAAACAGCACTTGTCTTATTATACTACAATAATTTCACTTTTTACAGGAAGTTGGAACGATAATGGCGATCGCTATTTTGATATTGAACTTACGCACAGGTGACAAAATAAACCTTCGCGGAGCGTGCTGTCAGGCATACTACTTCAGACACAGAGAAAAACATCTGTCTTGTTTGTTTTTCAGTTGTGTATCTGTGACTAGGAGATTGAGAACGAACCGCAGAGACGCAGAGGACGCAGAGAGAATTTTCTGTTATTTTTTAGTAGGTTAACAATAACATCCTGTACATCCTTTAATCCTGGTTATCCTGATTCTGACTTTTTCGGTCTTATGCACAAGTTATAGAATAATGAACCACGAAGACACGTTCGCGGTAGCGTTGCGTTCGCGCAGCGTCTCCGACAGGAGAAGCAAAGGACACGAAGAAAGAACTTTAAGAAAAATATCTGTCATCTTTGAGTAGGTTAACAGTAACATCCTGTACATCCTTTAATCCTGGACATCCTGATTCTGACTTAATAATTTTCTGTCATCTTTAGATTTTACAGTCCACAAGTCTCGACACGAGAGAAGAGATGCGCCACCCATCCACCACCCACATTCCCAATACTCCATTCCCCTACAACACCCAAAGGGAGGTGGGCTTCTGGTGCTTTTATATCAAAAGTAATATCTTTGTAGGATAACCATTTTCCCTTTTTTCTCCATCCTACTCTATCCCCAAAGGCTTCCCAGATTTCAGAATTATACTGTCTCGTTCCCCCTAAACTTTGATAAATCCGCGTCTGTACAGAAAAACCAAAGCGCCCATTACTGCATTTGACCCATAATCTGTCAATAGTGCAGAGGTCATCACAGGGAAAATTGTCAATACTTAGAGCATCTAACCAACCTTCTTTTTCCCGCTTCGCTACTGCTAACATTACCCGTACTGTTTCCTCATCTGCTTCTTTCCATTTACCGGTGGATAATAATTGTTCTAGTTTTTGATAGTAACTAGGTACAGATGGAGAATAAATATTAATAGGTACTTGAGATAAGATAGGATTATGTACAGAATTAATATAACTACTATGATCAACTTCTGTAATAAGTTTAATTCTGGACATTAGAAAAGAAAATCCCCGCCGTATATCACCCCGATATTTACCATTTTTCTTCTCTGGATAAATTGCGGGTAAGTGTCCCTGTGGCGCAGACTTTGAAAAAGTTAACTGTTGATAATATAACCAATCTTCTCCTATTTTCCATCCTACTCTATCTCCAAAGGCTTTCCAGATTGTCTCATTATATTCTCTATTTCCCCCCAAACTTTGATAAATCCTCTTCTGTACAGAAAAACCAAAATACCCATTACTCGACTTTATCCACAATTGGTCAATGATACGAAGATCATCACATGGAAAATTATCAATGCTGGGAATATCTAACCAACCATCTTTTTCTCGTTGTGCTACACACAAGATTATTCTAAAGGTTTCTTCATCTGCTTCTTTCCATTTACCGGCGGATAATAATTGTTCTAGTTTTTGATAGCGACTAGGTACAGATGTAGAAAAAATATTAATAGGTGTTTGATTAATAGGTATTTGTGAAGTATCTTGTTGATTTACAAAATTGAGCGCCTGAATCACTTCTTTCACAGATTGATAACGATGTTTAGCAATAGGATTTGCTAATTTTTCCAGAATTTTACCTAATTCATTACTTACCACATTCCCATTTAAATAATCTCTCCATACCCATTCCCCTTCCATTGGACTATATAAATCAAAGGGGCTAATTCCTGTTAATAAATGTAGACAAGTCACCCCTAAACTATATAAATCACTAATAAATAATGGTTTACCCATAGACTGTTCAGGAGCGCAATATTCAGCAGAACCAATTATTGTCCCTGTGGCTGTGCGCTGCTGTGGTTTGAATATTTTCGCCGCCCCAAAATCTACTAAAAATAACTTTTTGTCACTACTGCGAATAATATTTTCTGGTTTAATATCCCGGTGAATTACCTGTTTACTATGAACAAATTCTAATATCTGCAAAAGTTCTATTAATAATTCTCCAATTTGCTGTTCAGAGAAAATACCATTTTGATCTAACTCAGCTTGCAGAGTTTCACCTTGAACAAATTCCTGTACTAAATATTGACGATTATCGGATGTGAAATAAGCCATTAATTCAGGTATTTGGGGATGCTTACCCAATTCCTCTAAACGTTGTGCTTCCTGTGCAAATAACTGAGATGCCTTGTCTATACTATCTGTTCCCTGTGCCTGGGGTAAAAATTGTTTAATTACACAATAGGATTTTGATGGTTTATCCTCATCAATAGCTAAAAATGTGCGACCAAAACCACCCTGACCTAAAATTGACTGTGGTACATATCTTTCACGCAACAGTAACTTATTACCGCACTTCTGGCAATATTGAAAATTATCAGGGTTAGGAAAAAGACAGTCAGGATTAAGACATTGACGCATGACAAATTGTATAAGAAAATCAAAACGGACTGTTATACAAATCATTGCCCAAAACGTACAACAAATCCTACAAAATGTGATTAAATCTGAGATAAGAAAGCTGATTTATAAGTAAAATCCCAAGTGGTCACAAAAGAAAAACTTATCAGTCGGTTTCCCCAAAATCGCCTACTTGTCTACCAATGGAGTAAACTTTCATATAAAGCTTGGCAAAACAACCAGGCTAGTCGTTGAAAGTCTTAATGGGCAGGAGGAGAATCGAACTCCTATACCTTTCGGTGCCGCATTTTGAGTGCGGTGCGTCTACCAATTCCGCCACCCGCCCTTGGGTGTAACTTTCCTATTATAGCCTATTTTTTGATTTTGGCAACAGGTATTTTTTAGAATTGGGAATAATCAAGAATTACCAATTCCGGATTACCAAAGTTGAATCAATATCTTGTAGACTAGCACAGCCGCTGAGTGCCATTGCGGTAGTTAATTCATCTTTGAGAAGCGAGATAATATCAGACACGCCCTCTTGTCCAGATACCGCTAAACCCCACAATACAGGACGACCGATGAGGACGGCTTTTGCGCCTAGGGCTAAGGCTTTGAGGATGTCTGTACCGCGACGGATACCACCATCTAACAGGACTTCTGCTCTATTGTCTACTGCGGCTATGATTTCGGGTAGAGCATCTAAGGAAGCGATACCTTCGGTAAGCTTCGCTAACGCACCATCTAATTGTCTACCACCATGATTAGAAACCACAATCCCTTGAGCGCCATATTCTACGGCACGCACAGCATCATCACCCCGTAAAATCCCTTTCAATACTAAAGGTAAGGGACTAAGAGATTGCAGCCATTCTAAATCTTTCCAAGTCAGTGCGGGGTTAATCTGTTGAGCAAAATAGGTCAATAAACCAGATTCCCCTTGTTCATGGGGAATATCTAACCCTGATATTTTGGTTAAATTAGCGGGATGTAAACCTGGAGGTAAGGTAAATTCATTGCGTTGATCTCGTTCTCGCTTTCCCAACACAGGAGCATCAACAGTTAGACACAGTGCTTTGTAACCTGCTGTATATGCTCTTTCTACCAAAGCACGAGTTAAACCACGATCTTTGTGGATGTAAAGCTGGAACCATTGCAAACCATTGTCAACCGTTGCAACTTCTTCTAAACTCTTAGTAGACAATGTACTTAAAACCATACCTACACCTGCTGAAACCGCAGCTGAGGCTGTCGCAATTTCCCCATCTGAATGAGCGAGACATTGAAAAGCCATTGGTGCAATGAGCAGAGGTAGCTGCAAAGATTCACCTAAAACTTTAGTTGTTAGATTGATTTTACTGACATCAACTAGCATTTTAGGACGGAGTTTGATTCGTGTAAAAGCAGTGCGATTATCTTTTAAAGTGATTTCATCCCATGCACCACTGCTGTAATAATCAAACGCCATCTGGGAAAGATGGGATTTTGCTAACTGTTCATATTCAAATAAGTTTATAGGTGATACAAGCTCTTGCACTTAACCTCACTCCTCCTGCTTTCTTTTCTGTCACCTGTCACCTGTCACCTGTCACCTAATTTTACCAATTACGCCAGCCGCCCTTCGGTGCAGTTTCAATCTTGTCCTTAAAACCGTGATTTTGCAGTAACTTCTGGTACTCTAAAGTACTACTCCAACGGTCAATTTCCCTAGCTCTCAATACTGGTACTGGATGGCTTAATTGGGCGGTGCGGGCTTCTTTGACCATTTCACCAAGTTCGGTTTTACTAATGTCATCATAAGCACGAGCTTGGGCAACAAAGGCATCGAGATTTAGCTTCGGTGCTAAGGTGGGAGAACCGCCAGCTAACTTCATTAACACTGACATAACAACTTTGGGATTTTGGGTAGCTAACAAAGCGGCGCGATCGCAGGTAAACTCAGCACAACGTACCCATTCTAATAATTGTGCCTGTAACGCTTGAGCTACAACAGCACCAACATTAGGTACAATTCCTGCTACTAAGACTAATAAATTTACAGGTGTTAAATAAACACTGTGATCACATTTGAGATGTCCCAACTCATGGGCAATTACAGCTTGTATTTCCTCTGGTGTGAGAATATCAATTAAGGAAGTGTGCAGAACTACAAACGGCTGCTTACCCCGCATAGCAAATGTGTAAGCATTAGGAGCCGGATGTTGACGGACATACAACTGGGGCGGTTCGATATCTAAGATATTACAAGCATCTAACAACAGCTTGTGTAAATCGGGCAGTTGTTTTTCACCAACCAAAATACTTGATGCAATATTTTCTACATAAAAGACTTGCTCTGCCATTGGCCCCAACAAATTCCGCACCATCATATCTAAGCCCGGAATTTGCTTAAGAGTGTTGGTTGCTTCCAAGTCTAGAGGATGACGGAATGAGTCAGCTTTTAAACCAATTAGTGGGGTTTGAAGTAAAGACATAATTATGGCAATCAATAAAAAATATAATTCCCACAGCTAGTATAGCGATTTCAGCAGGGTGGGCATTGCTAGTACCTGGAGATGATGTGCTTGTTGCTTGACTTCTGCCTAATTAAACAGAAATGGTTTAACAAATTTAATCATCCGTTCTAGCTCAGGTTTATTGTGTATGAGAAGATGATGTCCCCATAATTGATTCTTGTTTTCAGAGCAATCTGTAGCTAGAGCTTCGCCAATAGCCTCCAAACTCTGTTTGATATCTCTTTGAAGACTCTCTGGATTAGATTGTACACCAAGAACGAATACTCTATTTCTCAAATCCTCTGGAATGTGACTTTGTACATAACTTAATCTATCTTCCCGCTCATCAAAATCAATAAGTAAAACAATCATTCTTTTGGGAAAATGTCGCATTGCAGGGGCATAATCGTTCGTTAATTGCTCCACAGCTTTTTTCCAGCCGTTGGCAATTGGTCGAACTTGAATAGCACGTTGATTTAGGTTTAAATCCTGAATAAATCCGTTGGCAATCTGGCGATTAGCATCATCTTCTGGCAATACAAAAATGTGCTGCTCATACTTATTGATGCTCATAATTCTATATCGCCACCAATCAAGGCATTGATCAGATCGCCCGTAACAGGTATCTCACTAAGCAGTCTAATTAAGGTCGGTTCTAAGTGACTTTTTCTATCAATAACTAAAGTGTTTTCATTTGAGAATTTTCTGATTGCTTCAGAATTATGAGAAGTTACTAAAATTTGCCCATTATTCTTAAATGAGCGTCGCAGTGATGTTATAAAATGCCCTACTTCTGATATAGATAGATAGTTGTCAGGCTCATCCCAAAAGCAAAAAAGTGGTCCATAGAATTTATTAGCAGCTAAAACAACAGCGCAAAGAAAAAAGCATTTTTCACCATCAGATAAGTCTTGAAAATTAACACTCAGATTCGCGTTATTTTCTTCAAACCTAACAATCATGCTTTTAAAATCTTTGCCGATAAGTTCGTTCTGAACATCTGTAATGTCGGGCATAATTTCTCGGAGATATTTGTCAAACTGTGAGTATGCGGCAGGGTAGCGACCGAGTAACCCAGAAAACCACTCCCCAAAGTTTGAAGCATCTCGTTTTGGCTCTAAAGTTTCACCGTTGGAGTCTCCGGTCATTAAGCTGGGAATCGGAGCTAAAATGATCATGCGAGCAAGCCAAGTTTTGAAAATACGAAGTGGATCAGTTTCAGATTGCTCCTGAATTACTGGCAGGGCGACAAGATGCCAATCTACCAAAAACTGAGCTTCACGATTTTGTAAGCTAGTATAAAGAGTGACTTGAGCTTCTTTTCGAGAGTAGATTGGTTCTCCCCAAACTAGCAGTTGTTCTTCAGAAACTCGAAGTTCTTTAAATTTTTCTGGTAACTCTAAAGCCAAGACATACTTATATAATTTATCTTTAAGTAATACTTCTATTTCAAATCGAATTGGAACATCAGACCTGCCACGAGTGAAATCTTTAGAATGAACAAGTTGCCCAACTCTATTTATACCTCTACCAATAGATTGAAGTACCTCTAATGCAGTAGCAATAGTTGATTTACCTGAACCGTTTTTTCCAATCAAGAGAGCAGATGGCATCCCCTTTATGGTTAGTTCAAAGTTTTCTAGGCATCTGAAGTTGTGTACATATAGTCTTTGGAGCATAAGAAAACTATTTTCAATACGGGGAAGTAAAAGAACTTTTTGATGGGATGCACCCATTGTATAACTATATCAATTAACCTTTTTAAGTTGTAATTTAGGTAAAGTGAAGCATTTTAGCAAATAAAAAAAGTAAAAAAAATAAATTAATGACGAAAGTTACCAACTTGATATTTCATCAACAAGTAAAATCCGCCATTAAATCACCAAACACAAAATCCCCTAACTCTAGATAGAAACTGAAGCCGGGGGATTGCTGTTGTTTGTATGTAACTCTGCATCAGCTGATGCTTCATTATTCACACGGATAATCTTTGCTCCTAGTTGTTGCAATTTCATATCCAGGCGATCATAACCACGATCTAAGTGTTTTAATCCTTGAATTGTGGTTTTTCCTTCTGCTGCTAGTCCAGCTATAACTAAGGCTGCGGATGCTCGTAAATCCGTGCCTATTACTGGTGCGCCAGACAACATTGGCACGCCACGAACAAAGGCAGTATTACCTTTAACACGAATATCTGCCCCCAAGCGATTTAACTCGGAAGCATGACGCAGACGATTTTCAAACACAGATTCATTAATGATGCTGTCACCTTCAGCCAAAGTCAGCAATGCCATAAAAGGCGCTTGCATATCTGTGGGAAAACCCGGATGGGGTAAGGTATCAATATCTGTCGCTCTGAGCTTTTCTGCTGGTAAAATGCGTAAACAGTCTGACCCTTCCTCAATGATGGGTACGCCAATTTTTTGTAACTTGGCAATCACTGGAATTAAATGGTCGGGAACCACTGGGGAAAGAGTAAATTCTGAACGAGTGATGGCTCCAGCGAGTAAAAAAGTTCCTGTCTCAATGCGATCAGGAATAATGCTGTAGTCGGTAGAATGTAATTTCTCAACACCGTTGATGGTAATTGTACTCGTTCCTGCTCCTTGAATCTTCGCTCCCATTGAGTTACAGAAATTCGCCAAATCGGCTACTTCTGGTTCTCTGGCAGCATTTTCCAGGATAGTTTCACCATCAGCTAAGGTAGCTGCCATCATCAGGGTTTCAGTTGCACCCACGCTGGGAGTATCTAAGTAGATTCTCGCTCCCTTCAATCTACCATTGCTACCAGGAACATAGGCATTACAAATACCATGCTCAATTTGCACTTCTGCTCCCATTGCTTGCAGTCCTCTGACGTGCAAATCAACTGGTCTAGCACCAATGGCACAACCCCCTGGTAGAGGCATTTGTGCTACTCCCAGTCGCGCTAACAGGGGTCCGATGGCAAAAAAGCTGGCTCGCAGTTGAGTAACTAGTTCATAAGGCGCTTTGGACGTGCTGATTTGACTGGCATTGACATCTAAAATGTCGTCTTCTCTGGTTAAGCGCAATCCCAAAGCTGATAAAACTTGCCCCATGCGCTCTACGTCCGCTAATAACGGGACATTGCGAATACGACAATCTCCTGAACAAAGCAAAGCTCCAGCCATGATTACCAGTGCTGAATTTTTTGCCCCGCTAATTCTTACATGACCTTGCAAAGGATGCCCACCCCAAATTTGCAAGACTGAGGAGTCTGCTTCAGGTGAAGACTTGGCATCTGGTAAGCTGCTAGAAGAATTAATAAGCCTACCTCCAAAAAAAAGTACGCAATAATAAAGGTTTGAAGTTGGTTTTGATTCTACAGTAAAGAGTTGGTTTGTCTACATTTTGGTGTTATGACTTGTGAAGATAAATTTTCACTTTCTATGTTCTGACGGCTGTAAATAATTAGTAGCAAGCTTTCTGCGGTTTGACAATTTATTGGCTATGTTAACATCAATTAAGTATTAAATGCAAAAATACTACTCAGTGAAAAGCTGGTTTTGTTTTTTAACTTTGGTAGTACTCATGAGAATAATCTTGGTTGACAAACTTACAGAATTAAGCAATAATAAGAAATTGTCGATAAGATATCGATGCCAGCGGAACTGGCGGAATTGGCAGACGCGCTAGATTCAGGTTCTAGTGCCGCAAGGCTTCCGGGTTCAAGTCCCGGGTTCCGCATATCAATATTGTTTGGGATTGCAGATGAATCTAAAATCCCAAATCTCAAAATCTAAAATCGTGCTGACAAGTTTACAAAATTCCCTAGTTAAGCAAATCCGTAAGCTGCACTCTACCAAAGAGAGACATAAGCAGCAGCTATTTTTACTGGAAGGGACGCACTTGCTAGAAGAAGCTTGTGCGGTGAATTACCCTTTAGATACGGTTTGTTGTACAGAAAAATGGCAAATGGCACATCCTCAATTGTGGGATGATATTTGTAGTCGGTGCGATGCCTCCGGCGGGCGAAGCCATCGCTCAGAAATTGTCAGTGAAGACGTTTTAGCGGCAATGGCAACGACGGTACAGCCAGATGGTGTAGTTGCCATAGCAAAGCGGAGTGAACAGCCAACCCAAGTCCCTTTTACTGGTTTGGTTCTAGCTGTGGAAACTCTGCAAGATCCAGGCAATTTAGGGACTATGATTCGCACCGCTGCGGCTGCTGGGGCATCGGGTTTGTGGTTGAATAGTGATAGTGTGGATTTAGATAATCCCAAGGTTTTACGTGCGTCTGCGGGGCAGTGGTTTCGCTTAAATATGGCGGTGAGTGAAGATTTAAGGACGACAGTTGCTCAAAGCCAGCAAGCAGGAATGCAGGTAGTTGCTACTATGCCAAGTGCAAATTTAACTTATTGGGAAGTGGATTGGCGTAAACCTAGTTTGATTCTACTGGGAAATGAAGGGGCTGGGTTATCAGCAGATTTAGCAGCAATGGCGAATACACAAGTGAAAATTCCTCTGAGTCCTGGAGTAGAATCTTTGAATGTAGCGATCGCAGCGGCTTTAATGTTATACGAAGCCAAGCGGCAAAAGATTTATAGTTGATTCAGTTCTTAATTTTTTTGTTTTCTTGCTAAATATTGCTCAATGTCAGCAACTGCATCCTCTAAGGCTGATATATCAATAGCATCCGTCTTGTTGCTTAAGCTATCGTTCATGGAGCTACTAGTATCCAATTTATTGTTCACTTGATTTATAGTGGAATTGACTTGTAAGATGTCTTCTAACTGAAGCAGGGATTGCTGAAACTCTTGAGCAGCGTCATAGCGCTGATATTGGTGAATAGGTTTCATAATCTTAAGAAAGAGAATCAGGGTGAAGTTGAGTAATTTCGGATTGCAGTCGCTAATCCAGTCAATTTGAGCAGTCTAAAATTATTTTGATAGCTATCTGCTCACCACTATTTGGTCTAGTATCAATTTTACACATTAGCAGGCTTGACTGCCAAATTTGTTGAAATGAATCAATCGATTAAACAAGTTCTAATTTGGTTGGGTGCAGCTATCATCGGTTTTAGCGTCGTGGGTTGCGATCGGCTGTTCCCCCCGACTGGTGATATTGTTGAGAGGGTGAGCGACGGTGATACCTTGGTGTTGAAAGACACTGATGGAAAGAAGTTCACAGTGCGCTTTGCTTGTGTTGATTCCCCAGAAATACCTCATTCTAAGAAAGAAAAAAACAGTAAATTTACTAAAGATGTAAATCAATTTGCTTGGGGTGTCAAAGCACAAACACGGGTGGAGGAACTTGTGCAGCAGGCAGGCAATCGCGTCAAGTTGAGTATAACGGATAGCGATCGCTATGGTAGAAAAGTTGCAGAAGTGCGTTTAAAAGATGGTACGTTTGTGCAACAAGTTTTGTTACAGGAAGGATTAGCTAAGGTATATCGTCCTTATTTAAACAAATGTCCCAGTAAAGATATCGTGCAGCAAGCTGAAGCGCAAGCGCAACAGCAAAAAATGGGGGTTTGGAGCGATCGGAAATTTGTTGATCCTTGGGATTATAGAAAAGCAAATAAGTAAATCATTAAGAGGAGTAAAAGATAGGCTAGAAAATTGGCGTTGCTGATTAAGAGTATGATTTTGTTTCACGCAGAGGCGCAGAGTCACAGAGAGTAAGAGTTTGAAATCGTTGATTTTTCAGTTTCATACTTCAATTCAGCAACGCCAGAAAATTAATCATAAAAAGCCTAAACTTGAGTAGGAGTCAAGCACCATGCTAAACCCCTACATATCTCATCAATTACAGGATACTTTACCGCTGCTGTAGACAATATCTACAAAAAATCTCTCTTAAGCCATCTTTTATTTGTGTGCTTTGAGGTTAGTTTTTCCATTATCACTACCTAGGTATTGCTTAAAAAATAATTAAAACTTATAAAAATACAATAGTAATTTTAATATTCATAACTTATCACAATTCAAGTTTAGATTTCCTTAATAATTAATTGAGAATAATTTCTATTTAGCAACGCTCTTGCAATACTTTCGGCGATTTGCTATATTTATGGAGAAATTCATAATTAGGTTTATATTGTCAATTTTAAATCTGGCTGACAAGATGATCTTCAAAACCCTTTATTTATAGTTGTTTCAGAAATCAATACTGAAAAATAATAAAAAACTTCACAAATTAGCAGCAATTTCAGAGAGAAATTTAGACAAGAATTATCTAAGAAATCATGTAATTTGACGGTCAGAATAAATGTACTATTGACAAATATGTTAATTCATGATGTGTGGGGTGATTTTTGGTGGTTGGTGGGTAAAAGTGATGACTAGCGAGAGGTTCAGACTGTTCCCTGTCCTCACCAACAACTTTTATGGCTTACGCCAAGCTACGCTATCAGCAAACCCTACTTATACATTTGGTCATGAAACCTAGACGTGGGTAGGGGTTTAGCATTGCTCACAGGTGTCAACTTTTGCCGTTAGGATATACCTAATAATCTGCGGGTTTGAGGTCCAACCACACCATCTTGACTTAAGCCTTTTTGGTCTTGAAACTTCTCCACAGCAGATTTGGTATCGTCATCATAGCTGCTATTAATTTGGTTTGCGCTCAAAAAACCAGCATTAACTAATGCCTGCTGAACTTTGCGAACATCTTCACCTTGTAAATTAGGAGTAGTGAGTTTCAGAAGTCTAGCCATAGCAAAACCTTCAGCTGGAGACATATCCAGTTTTGCTGCTGTTTGGGGTCCAAATCCACCATCCACTGTAATTTGATCGTTAGGATTGTTCTTGTTCCAAAGTTGCTGAAAAGCCTTGACCCCAATATCACCAATATCATCCCTAACACCACTGCCTCTATAGGTGAAATGAACTGAATCAGCATTACCAAACCAATCCCAACCTTCATTTTCTAAAGCAGATATCCAAGCCTGAAAATCAGGAGTATCCAAAGCTAAACCATCTTCATGGTTACTAAGACCAGGCTTGGCTGCACGTGGTGGGGCGCACTGACCGCCCAGTTTAAACCAGCTATACAGAAGGTGCTGTTGAGCAACTGTTCGATAAGCAGAAGTGATATTAAGTGTTGTTCCTCGTTTTCTGATAGCACGTCGGAGTGCTTCTTTCGCTGCGGGTTGAAGAAAAAGATTAACTGGTGGGCTGGCAGCACTGACATTCAAATCTTCAAAATTCACAAGAATGTTAGGAATGAGAAGATTCATCTCAGCAATAATTTGTATACTCAGACCTGCAACTATAGCAGTGCTACAAGAACCATTAGATCGATTGGCAATAACTTGTTTTACTGTTGGCATAGTATGTTTTTTTGGAAAAATCTACTTTTTTTAAAGTTAGCATTTTTATGTCAATCTAGAACACAATACATAATAATTATTTTACATTTTCTTTACTGATTGGATTCATCCATATCTCCAACCGGCTAATGGCTTGAGAAGAAACCAGTGTTAAACATAAATAAATCACAGCTACAGCCGCGTAAACTTCAAAGGCACGATAATTTTCGGAAACAATTAATTGTCCTTTTCTAAATAATTCCTCAAATCCGATTACTGCAACTAAACTAGTATCTTTTAATAAACTGATAAATTCATTACCCAAAGGTGGAATCATCCTTCGGAAGGCTTGGGGAAAAATCACATAGCGCATTGTTTGTAAAGGATTTAAACCCAGTGATTGGGCTGCTTCTGATTGTCCTATTTCAATTGATTGAATGCCGGCACGAACAATTTCAGCAATGTAAGCGGCGCTATTTAAACTTAAAGCAATTACTCCGGCTACAAGGCGATTTAATGAAAGGGTAAAACCCATTTCTTGAGAAATTGCAGGTAAACCAAAGTAAATCATAAAGATTTGCACTAGTAAGGGTGTGCCTCGGAAAAAGTCTATATAAGCCCGCGCTAACCAACGTACAGGTGCAATTTTATAAAGACGAATAATACCAATTATGGAACCAATAATTAAACCAAACAAAACTGATAAAAATGCTAATTGCAATGTCACCAATACGCCACTTAGTAAAGTGGGTAAAGACTGAAAAAATACAACAAAAGAATTTAATTTTGCTGTATTTTGATTTGCAAATGGTGATGCTGCTGGTAATTGTGGCGGAGTGGATTTAAACCATTTTTGGTAAATTTGTTGATAATTGCCGTTTTCTAATACTTTTGTCAAACCTTGATTTATCAAAGACAAATAAGGCGAACTTTTAGCAGTTGCAATACCGTAAAATTCCTCTGTCAGCAATTGCTGTATGACTTTGATTCCTTGCAGATTACCTGTATTGACGGCGTATAAAGTGACGGGTGCATCGTTAATAACTGCATCCACATTGCCATTTTGTAATTCTTGCAGTGCTAGATATGCAGAATCAAAACTGCGAACTTGCGCCCCAGTTACACTTTTAGCCTTTTCTGCGCCAGTTGTGCCAATTTGAACAGCGATTTTTTTATTTTGCAGACTTTCAAAACTAGTGATATCTTGATTATCTGTACGAATTGCGATCGCTAATCCTGCTTTAAAATAAGGACGGGAAAAACCTACAGTCTTCGCCCGTTCTTGGGTTATGGTAATTGAACTAATTGCCGCATCTATGGTTTTAGCTTGCAATGCCGGGATGATGCCATCAAAAGGTAAACTTTGAAAGTCCACTTGGAAACTAGCAGCAGTGGCAATCGCCCTCATCAAATCAATCGAAAAACCTGTTAACTCTCCACCTTTCCCCTGGAACTCAAAAGGAGGAAACGCCGGTTCAGTAGCTACCCGCAGAGTTTTTCCACCACTGGGATTCACACTACAACCAGCTAATAAGCAGCAGCTTAACCCTAGTACCAAACACCAACCCCACCAACCCCCAAAAGTAAATTTCACCTTTTCCTCTCTGCGTCCTCTGCGGTTCCTTCCACACACTATATACAGCTTTGGTTAGCTTTTCATATTTTGAAGACCCCCCAACTCCGCGTATTTTTATCCGTCTTCTTGACGCTGAATCAGGATTTCCAGGATTTAAGGATGAAGTCTGGGATTTGATCACCAATTACCTTTTTCCCTGCCTCAACTAGATAACTAGCAACTTGGGTTAAATATTTTAATTTTTAATTAAGCTGCTTAGGCAGCACTCAATACTCGGTACTCAATACTCAATACTCGGTACTCAATACTCAGTACTCAGTACTCAATACTAATTACAGAAACTCGCGCAAGAACTCGAAGGGATTATCTTCCCAACATGGTTCTGGTACTAACCACACCAATTTACTTTTGATTTCCGCTTCAATTTCATCGCTGTCGTCTCTATCAAACAGTAATATCAAAGCCTCCCAGTCGCGTTCTCTGAGGGAGGTGTATGAGGAAAAATTTACCTGTAGATTATCTGAGTAATTCACAAGCACTATTTTTGTTGATTTTTACACTAAGTGAACATATTTGCAGTCAAATGAGCATATTCTAGTGTGACAACAGAAATTTATAAGTGACGCAGATCATCATCCTCAAAAACAATTTAAAAAACAATTTATCAGTACATGAAATTACGGAGATAGCACAAATCCTTCTGGCTGAGAATCGACTAATTCAACGTCAAACACCTCAGCAAAGCACCGTGCTACACAAAAACGCACTTCTTGAGGTTTGATACCAGGAATCCATTCCGCTAAACTGCCGACAGACTTATCGGCAATGCCGCAGGGGACAATGCTTTCAAAGCCAGTCATATCTGGACAAACATTTAAGGAAAAACCGTGCATAGTAATCCAGCGGCTAACTTTAATCCCTATGGCCGCGACTTTGCGCCCTTCCAACCAAACACCAGTAAAACCGGGAATGCGTTCTCCCTGCAATTCATAATTAGCTAAAACGCGAATTAACACTTCCTCAAGTTGGCGCAAGTACCAATGCAAGTCTTGACGATAATGTTGCAGATTTAAAATTGGATACCCCACGAGTTGCCCAGGACAATGGTAAGTGACTTCGCCACCCCGTTCAACTCGATGCACATCATACGTGCTTTTGTCAAGGTCAAATTTGAGAAATTCCGGGTTAGCTCCTTGTCCCAAAGTATAGACAGGTGGATGCTCCAGCAAAATGAGTACGTCTTCTAGGTTGGGGTTGTTGATGCGTTCTGTGAGTAGCGATCGCTGCCATTGAAGAGACTTTAAATACGGCATTAATCCTAGGTTATATAAAAAACACCGATGTTTGTTGATTGCATTACTATGAATCATGTCAAAAATCAATTGGGTAAATGACGAAATACATTTAAAATCACAGAAATTTAGTCAACAAATGTCAAGCTATGCAAAGGATTTTAAAGGAACGTCAACGGAATCAGCAATATAACCCACAAAGTGTTAATTTGAATATATAACCTCAATGGTGTTGGGAGGAATTCTCTGCAATAAGCATCACGCCAAGACAATAGGAACAAATGCACTGGCTGATGGGATCTCAATAAGTTGTATACATCTATCAGGATAAAACTTCCACAAAGGCTTGTATTCTGTATTAACAGTGAGCAAGCTGCCAAAATAAGAACAAGAGCAACTACTCCTAGATTTTATAAAGGTTGCTTTAACTCACAAAGTAGGTACAGTATAAGTAACACTGCTTTATTTAGGGGTTTTCTTGCAATATCCAATTGTCTAGCAACCAGTTGGAACTCAGCGCAGAGGTTAACAAATTAGATCAAGACGAGAGGTAGTTATAACTAAAGATGCAGCAACCTGAGAACCGATGCAACAGTAGTACATCAACAGCAGTTTACGATTTGTCTTGGCGGCAGTAATAGACCTTACCGCAATTTCTGTTCATACAAAAAACAATTCACATCAAATAAATATTGAGCGGGAGAGTTTACATGAAGCTTGTCATCCACGGCAAAAATATTGAAATTACCGATGCGATTCGGGAATATGTACATCAAAAGATTGAAAAAGCAGTTAGTCACTTTCAGAACATCACCAATGAAGTGGATGTCCATTTGAGCGTAGCTCGCAATCCCCGAATTAGTACCAAACAAGCGGCAGAAGTAACTATTTATGCCAATGGGAGCGTCATCCGGGCGGAGGAAAGCAGCGAAAACTTATATGCCAGTATTGACTTGGTGGCAGATAAAATAGCCCGTCAACTGCGTAAATATAAAGAACGTCGTCAAGACCACAAAACCCAACCCATCTCAACTACTGATGTAGTAGTTCCAGAACCAGTAGCAGCAGATTTAATAGGCGATCGCACCCCCGAACTACCAGGAGAAGTCGTCCGCACCAAATATTTTTCTATGCCCCCCATGACTCTTGCAGAAGCCCAAGAACAACTGCAACTCGTGGGACACGACTTTTATA
The DNA here is from genome assembly GCF_014698735.1 of Anabaena catenula FACHB-362. Lineage (GTDB taxonomy): Bacteria > Cyanobacteriota > Cyanobacteriia > Cyanobacteriales > Nostocaceae > Anabaena > Anabaena variabilis_A. The sequence goes on along the minus strand of NZ_JACJTQ010000008.1, from coordinate 10,254 downwards.
TGTTCCGCAATGCCGAAACAGGAGAGATAAACGTCATTTACGAACGTAACCACGGCGGTTATGGTGTGATTCAACCCCGCAATGGTAACGGTCACACCAACGGTAAAAACGGCAAAACAGCCAACGTTGCCGTACCAGAAAAGTCTAAAGCCTAAATAGAACACAGAGGAACGCGGAGTAAATCGCAAAGGAACGCGGAGAATATACTCTGTGAACCTCAGCGCTAACCTCCGCGCCACTCTGCGTTAAAAATCCTCTTACTTTGCAGCCAATTGTTGCAATGTTTTTAAGGTTTCCTCAAAACAGCCAACGTTGCCGTATAAGAAAAGTCTAAAGCCTAATTAAAACGCAGAGAAACGCTGAGTAAAACGCAAAGGAACGCGGAGAATATCCTCTGTGAACCTCAGCGCTAACCTCCGCGCCACTCTGCGTTAAAAATCCTCTTACTTTGCAGCCAATTGTTGCAACGTTTTCAAGGTTTCCTCAACGTGACCTTTAAAGTTCAACATGGAATCAAACACATATTGAACAATGCCGCTTTGGTCAATCACATAAGTCACCCGGCCGGGGATAAAACCAAAAGCAGTAGTTGCACCATATTGTTTCCGCACTTGGTCGCCTTTATCACTTAACAGTGTAAAAGGTAAGTTGTGCTTGGCTGCAAATTGCTGGTGAGACTCTTGAGAATCACCACTTACGCCGATAACTTCAGCACCAGCGGCTTTAAAAACTTCATATTGATCTCGAAAAGCGCAAGATTCCATAGTGCATCCTGGCGTATCGTCCTTAGGATAAAAATAAAGGACAACAGCCTGTTTACCACGAAAATCTCTCAGGCTGACTTGAGAACCATTTTGGGCAGGTAAACTAAAATCAGGCGCTGTATCTCCAACTTTGATAGCCATATTAAAAAATTCAAAATTCAAACATTACTTAATAAAATTTTACCTTGTAACCTAGTCCATAGATTTTCCTTGATAACGTGCATCAGGCAGGGTAGGGTAGATAGTTATCAAAAAAACTATTCCGCCTATGCGCCTGACTTCACTTGATGTTTTTCGCGGTATCACCATTGCGGGTATGATTCTCGTTAATATGGTGGGAGTCGCAGACGATAAATATTCCCTTTTAGATCATGCTGAATGGAACGGTTGTACACCAACTGATTTAGTGTTTCCCTTCTTTTTGTTCATTGTCGGTGTAGCAATGACTTTCTCTTTATCAAAGTACACCACAGATAATAAACCTACCAAAGCGGTTTACTTACGCATCCTGCGCCGTGCTGTAATTCTCTTTATTTTAGGGTTGCTACTTAACGGCTTTTGGAATAAAGGTGTTTGGACTTTTGACTTAAGTAGCATTCGCTTAATGGGGGTATTACAAAGGATTAGCTTAAGTTACCTTTTCGCATCTTTGATAGTTTTAAAACTACCTCGCAAAAGTCAATGGATATTAGCAGGGGTGTTACTCATTGGTTATTGGTTAACAATGATGTATATCCCAGTTCCTGGTTATGGTGCAGGAGTGTTAACGCGGGAAGGTAATTTTGGCGCATTTATTGACAGATTAATTATTCCCAAAGCACATTTGTATAAAGGTGACGGGTTTAATTATTTGGGAGATCCTGAAGGACTTTTCAGCACTATTCCGGCGATAGTTAGCGTTTTAGCAGGTTATTTTACTGGGGAATGGATAAAAGATAAAAAACAGGCTAATTCACAAACCAGTATGGATTTAGTTTTATTTGGTTTGTGTTGTTTAGTAATTGCGATTATTTGGGATGTAGCATTTCCCATTAATAAAAAATTGTGGACAAGTTCCTATGTTGTATTTACCGCTGGTTGGGCCTTAATGTTATTAGCCGCTTGTTATGAATTGATCGAAGTGAGGTTAATAAAACGCTGGAGTAAACCTTTTGAAATTATGGGATTAAATGCGATCGCTCTTTTTGTTGCATCTGTTTTGTTAATCAAAATCACAGCAAAAACCCAACTTGGTACAGGTGAAACCGCCGTTAGTATCTACAATTGGATTTACCAAAATATTTTTGCCTCTTGGGCGGGAAATTTCAACGGCTCATTTTTATTTGGGGTTATTACCGTGTTATTTTGGTACGGTGTGGCAGTTTTGATGTATCGGAATCGCTGGTTTATTAAAGTGTAAATTTTGCATTATGTAGAAGATGCAAAGATAATAATAGACATTTTGTAAAAAGTAGAGACGTTCCATGGAACGTCTCTACAGGGGTTTGAACATAAGCATACTTGTGTCTAATAAAAACATCTGTGTCTTTGCTTTAGCTTCATTCTTTTACCTCAAAATCCACCTTATCATAGATATCTTCCAGCAAAATTTGACAAGCAATAGAAGCTAAATTTAAAGAATCATGACTATCTGAATATTCTGAAAAAATCCATTTGTTATTATCAGCTTTGTAGAATTGCTCAACGTGCATTGTATATTGGTCAATTAAAATATATTCTTGAAAGCTAGGAATAGTTCGATAAGCAGCAAATTTTTCATCTTTATCATAACTTTTGGTTGATGTTGATAACACCTCAGCAATCATTACCGGGTTAGTAATAGTGTCTTTTCTTCCTTCTTCAAAAACTAAGGGAGTTTGGACAACCATAATATCAGGATAAGTGTGAATTTTTCTATTAGGAATCCAAAGTCGTTGATCTGTAACAAAGACTCGATAAGGTTGACGTTTGAGAAGAAAATTGAGTGTACCGCTGAAATTAAGTGCTAGTTGGTTGTGATCTGGTGTTCCGCCTGTCATGGGTATAATTAATCCATCAATATATTCATGACGTATATCTGAATTTACTTCAAATTCTAGATATTCTGCGGGTGAATAGTAGCGTGTTTCTTGTGCAATAGTCATGATATTTCAACTCCCAAGGCTGCAAGTTGTTGAGTTATCCAATTTGTGGCTGTGGTTTCGTCGGTTTCAATATATAGTATTATTCAAGAGATTGATTGCGAGAAAATTTTCATCTTTATCATAAATTTTGTTTGAGTGTGATAAAACCTATCTATGGTTTTGGACGTTTTACACCACCACTGCGTTTTACACCAAATCCATACATATAAATTTCAGGCATATTAACACGCTTATCAGAACGGCTTTCGATAATTCCCAGTTGGAGTAAATATCGCATAACTTCCTCCGGTTTTGAAGTAGGTGGCTGTTTTCCTGGTTGTTGAATCCATGTTGTTGTTTCTAATTTATCCAGAAATATTTCTTCTTCAACAGGGACTTTCAGATCCTTCAAGCTATCTTTCAGAGGTTCTAACCAAGGATATTCTTCCGCTAATTCACTAATTCTATCTTGAGAAGTATCGACAAGTGCTCCTTGTAAATCAGAGGGTTCTATTAGCTTATCTTCATCCAAGTTTTGTTCGCCAAATGTTTCTAATCTCCGCTTTGCTGCTAATGAAAACAGCTTTAGAAACGAGCGGGGAGAAATTCTCCCTCCGGTATCTTGAAGATGGTTAGGAATCCAGCTATACGTATAGCCTTTTCTAGCATTAGCACCCATAAATTTACCAATTATTTTCTCAATCATTAATTGAAAAAGGGATTCTTCAGGAGATATAATTATTCGTAAATCCGTATTACTCTCTTTAAGTAAATTCGGCACTATACGCAAATAGTCAGCCATTTCTTGACCGGAGTTTGCTAAACGTTTAAATAGCAGTTGATATAACCACAAAGGTTTCCATTCTAGATTAATCTGATATACTTTTAGCTTTGAAGCATCAGGAAAACTTAAAAAATCTTCTCGGAATAGGTCGGTACGTAAAAAAATCTTTGGTCTAATTCTTTCCCAACGCCGCCACTTATCTAGCCAGAAAGCTAAAAGCTCACGAATAGGAGAAGCTAGTTCATTATATGAGGATACTAATCTATCTAATTCATCATAGGTAACAAATAGCCATTCATCAGCTTCGATTAATTTTTCATCTAACAAATCTAGAGCATAATTCATTTTTTCTATGTCTTGGCGTACAAGAGGAAACCAAGCTGACAATAGAGGCAAATTATTTATTAATAATTGACGAGTTTCTAAAGGTATTACATCACCCCAAGAACTTGTTAATACTCCTTGATCTTGGCGCAGCATTATTCCTAACATTAAACCGATCCAAAATGCACGCCAATCAAGATTACTAGCATTTTGCATCTGCGCTTCTACAGTTTCCGGTGCAGGAAATGTTTTTTCCTGTTGTTGAGTACGACCAAAAGCTGCAATCCATATTGTTTGCTCTAAATCGGGTAAAGCTCTTATTTTTAAGTTTTCTACCAGTGTACGTCGTCCTGATGGAATGGCTAATAAGCGAAATAGTTCTGTTTTGCCTACACCTCTTCCTCCTAATATTAAAAGTGTATCTTTTTCTAGAGCTTTGCTATAGTTAGGCACTGGTAGAAAGTTTTTAAGAAAAATAGTATCATCATTACTTTCATGTTCTGCTGTTCCCCTGCCTGGGGCTATGCTACTCATCAATTCTAGAAGTTTTTGTTTATTAAAATTACTCATATTTACTCCAGATTGTTTTTGTCAAATTCCTTACCAAATAAACGGCAAATTCTCTGTGCTATTGCTGGATAATATTGGCTAGTCATCAAATTTATTAATTCTTCTAATCGTCTACTTTCTCTTTCACTTTCATCACGAGTAAATAAAGAAATATCTCCTTGTAGTTCATCCTGCACAGGAACTACAATAGGATAGAAAGGTGCATCACTATCATTGGAATTCGGAGCTATTTCATCATAATATTCATCTAGAAAGGTTTGGTATGCTTTGTCTTTAAATTCATCATTTTCTCTATATCTTCCTGTGTCGCTCAAGCGAGGAGCCATAGCGTGAACTAATAACACAGGTAGTTGTGGTTCTTCTTCTGGTGCTGGTGAGGGATTAATTCGAGATAAACGGCGAATAACGTGAGTTAGTCCAGCCCAACTTTGCCGAGATTGTCTACCAAATATAACTGCGGCATGAGATAAATCAGTGAGAGCTAATCCCCCAATATCATGAAATCCTGCTCTAGAGTCTAATAGGATGAAGTCTAGGGGTTTAATAGCACTTTCTAGTTCTTTAAGCATTCCCTTAAAAGTTTCAGAGAGTTGATGATCAATTAGATTTTGAAAATCCAGCCTTGCTAATTTCTCTAGGTAATTATCATCTACATTTCCCGCAGTAAATAAACGAAGTGGTTGTCCTGCATTTCCGATTAACAACGGGTCATTGATTGGTAAAATATCATTTCTTAAAGACCAGTTTCTATTTTGAATTCTTTTCTCTAATAAATAATCAATAACACCAGAAGCTCCTAAATCATCTTTAAAAAATACCGTAGATAAGCCAGGAGCTTCTAAATCCAAATCTACTATAGCTACTCGGTGTCCATTACGAGCTAAAGTGAGTGCAGTTGCAACTAGTGCTGTAGTTCTACCCACACCACCTTTAAATGAAAAAAAGGTGATGATTGCTGGTTTATGACCCTGATCAACAAGGTCTACTTTCCAAGGTGGATTACCTGAATTTTTGTTAGTCCATGTATGTTTAGCAATATGACGCTCTAGTACATACAATTTAGGAAAAATCGTAGTATCATTCCACTCAGCTTTAACCCAATTATTTTTAATTTCTGCAATTAAAGCTTTGTAACCATCTTTATCACCTTGTGGGAACCAAATATCGTCGCCATAGTAAGAACCAAGTTTTTGCTTTAGATATTGCTCTAACTTATCTATATCTGCTTGTTTTGGGGGAAAATTTGCTTTTGGTTCAAGGTAAAGCCGAATTTTGCCATAAACATCCCGAATGATGGTTACAGATTCCAGATTTGGTGTCAAGTTTGATGCTATATCAGCTTCTTTAAAGCATTCTTCTACCTTTGCAAAAGTTTCACCAAAACTAATAGCCATCCTCTAAAGTTCCTCACTGGTAAGTATGCCATCTAGAATAAGTTTAGGTATAGTCTCGACATAAATTTGTTCTGCTCGCTCAACTGCTTCCTTTGCTTGAATTTGATTCCAAAGTCCAGATTTAGCATAGCGTCGCTCTGGATGATCTTGATCTAGCACAGTTCCCATTGTGCGAGAAGCTGGAAGTTGCATATCAAGTACCGGATACATCAAGCGTAGCCTATCCATTGCTTTACCTTGAAGTTGTATTAAATCATGACCATAGTTTTTAACTGCTGTTTTATCTTGAGGAATGTATACCTTTACTAATACCTTAAATGAGCATTCCACGACATAACCCGCAAGATATACTGCATTATCCCATCGTTCCTTATCCAACAATATTTTTGCATCATGTAAATGCCTTCCTGCTGCTTGTGGAAAAGACTCTTCTAACAAAATTATTCCTTACTTATTGTTTTCAATAAACTACAAAAATGCTAAACATGAGTCCGCCTGCGCGGACTTTACTTGTGTAGCTTTTACTCAACAAAATCAACCTATCAATTAAACTGCAACCTCCTCCGCTTCCAACGCATTAACTTCATCTAAAATCCGCCAAATTTCCTGCATCATCGGATCTAAACCAGTGCGAGTCACAGCCGAAATTATGAAAACTGGGGCTAAAGCCAGATGATTTAATTGAGTAGCTAAAGCCTCCAAATTAACAGTTTCCCTATCAACAGCATCAATTTTATTCAAAGCTAAAATTTGCGGACGTTTAGCTAAACCTCTGCCATAGGCTTTAAGTTCTTCTTGAATAGTATGAAAATCAGCTATGACATCTTCACTTGTGGCATCAATTAAGTGCAACAAAACCCTTGTGCGTTCAATGTGACGTAAGAAATCATGACCTAAACCAGCGCCGTGAGAAGCACCTTCAATTAGTCCAGGAATATCGGCGAAAACTGTACCGTCACCAGTGGGTTTTCTAACTACACCCAAATTTGGAATTAAGGTAGTAAAAGGATAATCAGCGATTTTCGGACGTGCGGCTGATAAAGAAGAAATTAAAGTTGATTTACCTGCATTTGGTAAACCGATAATTCCTACTTCCGCTAACAATTTCAACTCTAAACGTAATACCTTCTTTTCTCCTTCTAACCCAGGAAGTGCATATTCTGGGACGCGGTTGCGGTTACTCAAAAAATGTTGATTTCCTAGCCCACCTTTTCCACCTTCAGCAACTCGAAAAACTTGTCCGGGTTCAACTAAATCGCATAGTAAAGCACTTGTTCCCGCATCATAAACAGAAGTACCACAGGGAACTTCGATAATTAAATCCTTTCCACCCGCACCGGTGCAATTATTGGGGCCGCCACGTTCCCCATTTTGTGCTTTAAACAAATGCTTGTAGCGAAAATCTAACAAGGTTTGGAGGTTGGTATCAGCCACGAAAATGACTGAACCGCCTTTTCCACCATTCCCACCAGAGGGACCACCTGCTGGGACATATTTCTCCCTGCGGAAGGCGACAATACCATCGCCTCCGTTACCGGCTTCAACTTCAATTACTGATTGGTCGATAAATTGCATAATTTAGTTATTAGTTATTAGTCATTGGTCATTGGTTATCTGAAACTTGACCAATGGATTTTAGGTAGGCGTTTAATTGGGGTGCTAAGTCATTGATGGTAACTTTCAGTGTGTTGGTCTGTTCATTAGTTAACAGATTACGTCTATATGCTCGTCTGAGCCAGTGTTGAGTCTCATATAATGACCCTCTTGCTATTCTAAGGAATCGCCGATTGTCTTGATAACTTCCTCTTCCTACACCTTCTGCTATATTCGCACCAATGCTATCTGCTGAACGGATGATCTGTTTACCCAATGTATCCTGCGGTAATGACTCCCATTTGCTAACGATTTTCCAGATGTCATCAGCTAATTTTTCTGAAAGCTGATATACCCGTAATTCCTGAAACCTCCCACTCCCCATTATCTCACCCAACTAATAACTAATAACTAATAACTAATGACTAAATATAAGCTGAAATATCCTCACCACAGTCATCTGCAAGGTAAGACAGGGCGCGGAAGCGTAAACCTACCAATTGTTCATACAATGGGTTAATTTTACACATCGGTGGGATGTGAACAATCTTCCGTCCAAAGAGAGTGACATCTCGCTCAAAGGGACATTGGGAGGGGATCATTTTACACAAAAACCTAGCAACTCTGGGATCTTGAATATCTAACCCATCTAACCAGTCGCGCATGGGGCGTAGTGCGTCTGGTGGGGGTGCTGTGAGTGCAGAAACAGTTGATCCGGGGCTTTCTGCTTGTTCTGTATCTTCTAGGGTATGACTCAGGGCTGCTAGGGCTTCTGTTTGCAGTTCCAAGGCTTGGCAAAATTGTTGCAGAAGTTCCTCTTCGCTGGGAGAATATGTTCCATCTGCGATCGCTACCATCACCGCTGTCCGCAAGAAATTTTCCGCTACAGATGTACCTTTACCTAAAATCAGAGCTAATTCTTCTGGTGTAATTATCTCTAAAGAATCCCAGTTAATAGAAGGAACTAATTCATCCTTAGTGATGCTGGCAATTAACTGTTGTTCTTGGGGATCAAAATTACCATCTGACCAAGCAATAGTCAGTAGTCCACGTAACCAAGCGGCAATTTGTTCGCTGCTGTATGGAGTTTTAACAGCACTGATCATAAACTCACGCCTCAAAATTTTCTCAATTATTTCTAAACTACCCTAATTATAAATCTTGCGTTAAAATTCTTCTGAAGAGTAATATTGAGAATTTTTGCTATTTATATATGTTTTACTTTGGTATTGAACATGAAGTTGCTTTCCTTAACCATGAAGGAAAGTTTGCTGATTTCTCCTGCACAAAATTTGCTGATTTTCATCAAATTGTGGACAGGCTACCTACCTATCCTCATGATTACCCACAATTGCGAGTAGGCGATGCTGGCATTAAAAAAAAGCGTTGGTATATTGAGGGATTTGAAAGATTTGCTGATTCAGAAGAGGTAATTGATTGTGCAGCCAAAGGTATCGAAATTAGAACAACCATACATTCTGATATTCAAAGTGCAATTAATGAATTAACAGAAAGTTTTAATCTCCTGGGTGAGGTAGCCGCTAGTTTTGGTTTTACACCGATTTTAGTCAGTTTTAATCCTTATACCTGCGTTTTTGAGCCAGAACCGCCATTAAATGCTTTTGAAATCAAGCAATTACAAGCTTATCCTGATGAACAAACTGCTAATATTTATATGGTTTCCTATGGACCAGATTTAAATATTTCTGTAGCAGATTTACCAATTGAAGGTGTAATTGATATTGGCAAAAAGCTGAATTATTACAGTCCTTATATTGTTCCTTTTAGTTATAGTTCACCTTTTTATAATGGAGGTTTGTGGGAAGGTTTATCAGTTAGGACATTTATCCGAACTGGCAAAAGATCAGCAACATTAGTTTTTGTAGAAAAAGAAAAACAACTGATTAAAAGTATACCTTCATTGACCAAAGTTGCCCGCATTCCCGCCGAGATAGGACGCATAGAATTTAAAGCTTGCGATAGTTGTGATGATTTTTCTATTTATGCTGGTTTACTAGCTTTATTAAAAGGTTTAATATTAGACCAAACTTTGCATGGTCGAGCTACTACACCTGATGCTGCTTTGCACCAAATTTCAGCCAAATCAGGATTTGACAATCAAGATATTTTTGTCAATGCAACCAAGCTTTTACAAGCTGCGGAAGTTGCTTTGACAAATGACCCAGATATTGAACTTTTAACACCGCTAAAAGTTATTTTGGCACAGAGAAAAACGAAATCTCATCAACTAATTGAGATTTACCAAAATTTAGGTTCAATTGAAGAAACACTCAAGCAAACTTATAGCAGGGGACAGGTGACAGGTGACAGGTGACAGGTGAGCCACTGCGGTGGACGGGTTCCCCGGCATAAAGCAAGTGGCGTTCACCAAAGGTGTGCCGGAGGCATCACCCCGGAGGGGTGACAGTGTGAAAAGTCTTTTGACATCTAAGTTTTATCAATAGACATCTGGTAAAGAATGTAGAGACGTTCCATGGAATGTCTCTACAAGAGTTCTAGGAAACGCATATTTCATTTCTGGAGATGTCTAATATCATGTTCGCTTAACCCTCTTCTGTCACTTTCCGAGAATAAAGAATATAATGGTTAGAAGAGAAAACTCTACAAGGTAGGTAGAGCAATGGATGTAGAATTACAAATCCTCAAACATTTACGTCGAGATGCCCACCCGACAGTGGGAGTCATAGATGAATATTGTGAGG
>NZ_JACJTQ010000079.1 GCF_014698735.1 Anabaena catenula FACHB-362 | reverse complement strand
ATTACTGTGGGTTTGATTGTGATAGAGATGTAAATGCTGCTCGTAACTTGAGTCAAGAAGCGGTCAGGTTGACCGTATTAGCCTGTGGACTAGATCGTGCCGACACGAATAGGATGAAGCAGGAAGAAAAAGCTGGCTCTTGTTAGCATTAGTTAGCTTTTTTGTATCGGCACGTACCCATGAATCACTCAACCAGGCAATGGCTGAAGCTGTAAATTTCATTACTGAAGATGATGCCTTCGGTTGGTTCAACCACTGTGGTCTATTTACCTGAAAATTGCTGTAACCTCGACAAAGTTCTCAAATTTCTCCCAGTCAGTAATTTTATGACCATTTCTGGGTGGTTGATTTGGTAATGCTTGATAATCTCCCGTACTGGCTTTCCGTTGAAACCAAAGATTTATTGTATTTCGACTGATTTAAAAAACTTGCGCCGCTTCACTCTTCTTCATTCCGTCTAATTCAATTGCCTGAATTACCTTCTGACGTAAGTTGTAACTGTAGGTTTTTGGCATGATCTGTTCTTGTGCTGAAAGCTTTAGCTGTATCCACTTTTACTTTCTTCGTATATTGTACTGTTTGTCCTAACCACCTTGGCACTTGCTATATATCTTGTGAAAAGTCAAGTTGATCCGAGAAAGGAGTTGTATCCGGTAACTCATCTTCCAGCAGACGTAGACGGGGATACAAGTAGGCAATGAAGGTGAAAACGATGCTAAATAGGCCCATGATGATAAGCATCAAACCAATACCGCGACCAGGCCCAACACCAATAATTTGTCCAATACTGGCTGCTCCCAACCCATCAGCCGCCATCAACGGTTCAAAAACTTGGTCAGCTAGTGGCCCTGCAATCAGATAAGAAAGCGGCAGAAAACCCTGAGTAACCGCAGTGCGGAATGCAAAGACCTTTCCTTGTACTTCTGGAGGAACTTTCTTTTGGTAAATTACTTGGATTGCACCATTAACGATTGGGATTATAAAAAATATAAAGAACTCAGAGATAGTAAACAGAATTGGCTCAGGGCGCAAGCCCGCTAACACATATAATAAACCCAAAAAAAACATCGAGATAAATATGGTATTGATTAGGCGCTCTATTCCCCCCCAAATGCTCATAATGAAACTGCCGACTAACATTCCAGAACTAGCAATAGAAGAGATTGTCCCCAAAGATTCTATTGAGGTGAAGGAAAGTACCATAGGTGTGGTTAGAGCTTCATCACTACCAATGAGAAAGTTGCTGATAGCAATAAAAACTACTAAGCCAATAAGTCCAGGGCGCTCGATCAAATAATTCCATCCAAAGGTCAGTTCTTGCCAGAATGAAGAGAACAACCCAACCTCCTCTCGATTAGCTTCTGTGGTCTGAACTTCAGGGAATTTAACCACCAGCAAACACACCAGAGCAAAGCACAAAGTTATCAAATCAATGACCACAACTCCAGGAATTTGGATAGTTACCAGCAGCGCAGCTGCCAGCGCAGGTGAGAGGATTTCCGCAATAGACAACCTAATCTGCGTCATCGAACTAGCACGACCCAGTTGTTCTTTAGGTACAAGTAATGTAGTCGCTGAAGAATAGGCAAGCCCTTGAAAAGCACTGAAACCAGAACTAATAGCACTAATTAGGCACAGATTCCAGACTTCTAAATTACCACTAACAAATAACCAGGCAATAGCTAGGGTACACAGACCAGCGCAGAAGTCACTAATAATCATAATCCAGCGACGACTCCAGCGATCGACAAACACTCCAGCAATGGGAGAGATCAGAATCGCTGGTAAGGTCGTTGATAGAATCAGAAGAGTGAATTGGGTTGCGGAATTACTATGCTGATAAACCCAAATACTGAGAGCAAAAGTGGTTGTGCGCGAGCCAACTAAAGATAACACTTGACCAAACCAGATCAAGATAAAAGTACTCATGCTTGGAGTTATCTCTCCTTCCTGACTGGAGAAATACTCAGTCCACTTAAATAAAGATGCTCCAAATCTGGGCTGTTGTTTCAACTCTGGTGGGCCGTTTTCTAACATAGCAATAGTGATTATTGGTTAATTTGTGGCCAAGCCTCATGCTTTAATGTAGCATTTATTTCAGATTTTCCTCCTACACGGCAGTAAGTATGGCAGTTACCAGGGTAATTAGGACAACCTTAAAGACTTAGATCCTTTGCAAATTCAGAAACCTGGCTGGTTGGATGTTGGACGAGCTTCTGGAGAATTTCCTGGTAATAACTAAACAGAAACTCGATGGTTTTATTTGTAAATAACTCTGTGCTGTACAAGACTTTAATTTCCATAGTTGGCTTATTTACAGAAGGTGAAGAAACATAAATTTCTAAAGGAATTTCTCCATCCCACAAGCTGTAATCGCGCTTAATTGATACAAAGTCTACATCTAACATCCAGTCATGGAAATTTTGTGGAGGTAGCATAGTCAGGGATGCGGAGATGCTAAGTGGTTGTTTGCTGGTGATAGCATCAATGACTGTTTGAATAGCAATCTCTTTATTGTTGATTGCTTCTGTGAGGGTTTCTTTGATCTCTTCTAAAAGAGTAAGTCCTGTTTGCTCAGATGAGAGATGCGATGGCTTCGCCCGCCGCAGGCATCGCAAAATTACGTCGTTGATGAAGCAACCGAGCATTTTTTCAGTTTCGACTGCACTCCGATTACCAACTGTTGTAATTACTAAAATTTCTTTTTTCCCACTGTACGTAAATAAAAGTATCTTCAGAGCAGTCAGAATGATGACAAAGATAGTGACTCTTTGAGTACGGCTGAGGACTTCGATTGATGCCACAAGACTAGCTGGCAGAACTACAGAATAAACAGATGCGCTGGCGCTATTACTCACTTGTGGCTGAGTGCTAGACTCTAAATCAGAGACTTGTGAAGTATTAGTTAATTTTTCCAACCAGTAAGCAAGTTGCTTTTCTATGACCTTTTCATTAAAGTATTGACGTTGCCAGAGGGTAAAATCTGCATACTGAATAGGTAATTCGGGTAGGGGTGAAGGTAAACCATTGGCAAAAGCTGCATAGAGTATTCGTAACTCCTCCAACAACAGGCTAAAAGACCACCCATCCGTAATAAGATGGTGCATATTTATTATCAACCAATGCGCCTGTTGAGCTAATCGCAGCAAGATTGTCCTCATCAGAGGGCCTGAAGCTAGATCAAAATGGTGCTGATATTCCAGAGCAGCAAGTCTTTCTGCTTCAGATATTCGCTCTGTCTGAGGTAGGTTTTGTAAGTCTATGATCTCCAACGGTATGGTCAGGGATGGGGTAATGATTTGTACGGGTTGACCTTCTACTACAGTAAAGGTAGTACGTAATATTTCATGACGGCGAATAATCTCATTGAAGCTGGACTCCAACACACTTACAGAAAGAGCGCCAGAGAAACGTAAAATAACAAAGCTATTGTAGGCGGAACTTTCAGGAGTTAATTGCTGTAAACACCAGATAGACTCTTGTGCAAAAGACAGTGGAACATAAGTGTCTCGTACTTGAGGGACAAGAGGTGGTAAGGTGTCAAATGTCATACCACTTGCGCCCTGTTTCTCCATCTCCATCAGAAGAGCAGTTATTACTTGACTAAGTTCAGCTATAGTAGGTGCTGCAAATAGAGAACTCAGAGGAATTGCTATGGACAAAGTTTGTTGAATGCGAGATATTACAGATGTTAGCAGGAGAGAGTGTCCCCCCAATTCAAAGAAGTTATCGTAGATGCCTACTTTCTCCCGACATAACACTGTACACCAAATTTCGGCTAATCTTTCTTCTAGCCAAGTACGGGGTGCAACAAAAGCAGCTTCTAGTTCTGAATTTGTTGTCTCTGGCTTTGGCAAAACCCGACGATCCACTTTACCATTAGGAGTTAGAGGTAAGGTTTTGAGCGTCACAAAAGCCGCTGGTATCATATATTCAGGCAAGTGTTCTTTCAGAAACTGACGCAATTTACTACTGGTCAATGTTTCTGTTTCGCTCACAATATAAGCTGTTAAATATTTATTTCCTGGGTTGTCTTCTCGAACAATCACCACCGCTTGTTGAACTTGGGGATGTTGGCTCAATAGCGTTTCAATTTCGCCTAGTTCAATGCGAAAACCGCGAATTTTAACTTGGTGATCAATACGTCCCAGAAATTCAATATTTCCATCTGGTAAAAAGCGTGCTAAATCTCCAGTTTTATAAAGTCGCTCATCTTCCACAAAAGGATTATTAATAAATCGCTCAGATGTTATGTCTGGACGATTCAAATACCCCCTAGCTAAACCTGCACCACCAAGGTAAAGTTCTCCAGATACACCAATAGGTACAGGTTGAAGATAAGAATCTAGAATATAGGTTTGGGTGTTGGCAATGGGACGACCAATAGGCGGAAATTTACTTGCTAATTTTCCAGGCAAAATTTGCCCAGAAGTTGTAACTACAGTATTTTCTGTTGGCCCGTAGTTATTAAAAAGTTTAAATGGTAATGTATCTGATGGATAATGATTAAGTCTATCTCCACCAGTTAAGATAGTTCGCAAAGCTGTATTGTCTGACCATGCTAAAAGACATAATTTTTCTGCTAAGGGTGTAGGAATAAAACTAATAGTAATACCTTGTGAGATCAACTGCTCTTGGAGGGTTTTTGGTGAAAGCAGAAACTCTGATTTAATTAAATATATACTTGCTCCGACTCCTAAATAAGGCCATAATTCCCAGACAGCAGCATCAAACGCTGTTCCTGCTAACTGTGTTGCTCGATCTGATGATTTAACTTCAAACGTGTTTAAGTGCCAAAACACTAAATTTAACAGTGCTGAATGTTGAATCAGCACAGCTTTTGGTTGCCCTGTAGAACCAGAAGTATAGATTACATAAGCTAAATTTCCAGGTTGTACATTATTAATAGGATCATCCAAACTCTGACTCGCAATAATTTCTAAATCTTTATCCCAACAAATGATTTTAGTTTGTGCTTGCTCTAGCGTTGATGATAAATGTGGCAGTAATGAAGAATGAGTCAAGATAACCGACATTTGTGAATCTGCCACCATATAATTGAGGCGTTCTGGGGGATAGTTAGGATCGAGTGGTACATAAGCACCACCAGCTTTTAAAATGCCCAAAAATCCTACTATCATTTCAAAAGAACGTTCCAAATAAACACCCACTAAGGTTTCTTTTTCTACACCCAGAGACTGCAAATAATGGGCTATTTGGTTAGCTTGTAGATTTAATTGTCGGTAGGTTAATTGCTGATGTTCAAACACTAATGCTACTGCATCAGGTGTTTTTTCTGCTTGTTCTGTTACTAATTCATGAACACATTTATTTTGTGGGTAATTAGTTTGTGTATTATTCCATTCCACAAGTAACTGATGTTGTTCTACTGCTGTTAAGAGTGGTAATTGTCCGACTCGCTCATCTGGATTAGTAACAATAGCCTCTAGCAAAGTTTGAAAATTCTCTACCATCCTGGCAATAGTTTCAGCATCAAATAAGTTAGCATTATATTCAAATGATCCCCTGAGTTCTGAATCTATTTCTTGCATGGACAGAGTTAAATCAAAAGTTGCTCCTGCTGTCGGTCTATCTAATTCGATCTGCGTTACATTCAAACCTGGTAATTCCAGTTTTTCCACTGGGGAATTTTGCAATACAAACATCACCTGGAATAGCGGACTATGGCTGAGATGACGTTGTGGTTGGAGAACTTCAACTAATTGATCAAAAGGTACATCTTGGTGAGCGTAAGCATCAAGAGCAACTTGTCGTACCTGCGCTAGAAGTTCTCTAAATGTGGGGTTGTTATTTAAGCGGGTGCGTAAAACCAGAGTGTTGACAAAAAAACCAATTAATGACTCAAGGGCTGGACGGTTGCGGTTAGTAATGGGAGAGCCGATGACAATATCTTCCTGACCAGTGTAGCGATAAAGCAGCATCGCAAAAGCCGCTTGGAGAGTCATAAATAGGGAAGTACCTGACTTCTGACTGAGGGTTTTCAGTTTGTTAGTCAGGTCATCACCCAAATTAAACCTCTGGATACTACCCCGAAATGTCTGCATAGCAGAACGCGGTCGGTCGGTTGGTAATTCGATTACAGGTGGAGCATCTGCTAACTGTTGTTTCCAGTAGTTTAGCTGGGTGGTGATAATATCATTTTGCTGCCATTGACGTTGCCAGTAAGCGTAATCTGCATACTGAATGTGCAAATCTGGTAAGGGAGAAGCGGCATAGAAACTAGACAATTCTTTGAGAAAAATTCCCACTGACCAAGCATCAGAGATAATATGGTGCATTGTCACCAGCAACACATGGGATTCTGAGTCTAGGCGAATGAGTTTGACTCTTAATAAAGGTGCTGTGCTTAAATCAAAAGGTTGTGTATATTCTGCGGTAATTAATCTTTGTAATTCAGTCAGTCGCTCAACTTCTGGTAATTCTTTTAAGTCCACTAATGGTAAAGTAAATGGTACAGTTGCAGCAATAAATTGCACTGGTTTTTCATCTACCATACCAAAGGAAGTACGCAGGGTTTCATGGCGTTTAATAATTGACTCTATAGCTTGTTGGAGTGCTGTTAAATTCAGCCGACCAACTAAACGCAACGCTCTGGCAATATTGTAGGCAGCATTTGCTCCTTCCATTTGGTCGAGAAACCAAAATCGCTGCTGAATCAAAGATAAGGGTAATTCAACAGAACGGTCAATTGACTCTAATATTGGTAAGGTTTGATTTTGCTGATTTTGATGCTGGAAAGTTGCAATCTTTTCGCTTAAACTGGCTACAGTGAGCGATTCAAAGAAAACGCTGACCGATAATTCCACAGATAAGGCTTCGCGCAATCTAGATATAACTAAACTGGCAAGCAGCGAATGCCCTCCCAATTCTAAAAAGTTGTCATAAATGCCTACTTTTTCTAATCCTAAAACTTCCGCCCAAATGTTAGCTATAACTTGTTCTTTTTGGGTACGGGGTGCAATAAAGTTACGAATATCAGCAGATATATTTGGTGCAGGTAAACTGTTGCGGTCTAATTTTCCATTGGGTAATACTGGCAGTTTCTCCATCAGCACAAAGGCATTAGGAACCATATAATCTGGTAGTTTCTGCTCTAGAAAGCTGCGGATTTCTCCCCAATTAAAGGCTTGATTGTTATCTACAATATAGGCTACTAGGCGCTGGTCTCCTGGGATATCTTCTCTAAGGGTGACGACACCTTCCCGGACATGGGGATGAAGTTTCAATACAGATTCGATTTCTTCCAGTTCAACTCGCATCCCTCGGATATTTACCTGAAAGTCGATCCGACCAAGAATTTCTAAAGTACCGTTGCTGGAGTAGCGAGCTACATCGCCAGTTTTGAAAAGTTGTTTTTGTGGCTCAAAAGGATTATCAATAAATTTTTCAGCATTCGCTTGAGTCCGGTTTAGATAGCCGCGAGCTAAAGTAGAACCTGCAATATGTAGTTCACCAGACTCACCGATTTTTACTGGCTCAAGTTGGGAATTGAGTACATAAACCTGCTGAATCTTGTCCAGAGGATTACCAACTGGTACATATCCCTCTTCAAGGTTGCAGTCATCTGGAATGGGATAAAAACCATTTCCAATACTTTCTGTTTGACCTAAGATATTAAAAAACTGGGGTGGTGTTTGAAACAGGTTGCGTAACTTTTTAATTAGTTGATAGGGTAGTAATTCGCCACCAAATACTATTAATCTTAATTTTGATTCACTCAGTGCTTTTGTATATTTTACATCTAAGCTTTCTAAAGCCATGAGTCCATAACGCCACACGGAAGGTACACCATCAGAGATAGTGACCCCCTGTGTTTGGATTAATTCAAATAGACTGAGGGGAGTTCTAGTTTGTTCGCGGGTGGCAATGATACTTGTAGCACCTTGGGATAAAGGCAAGAATAATTGTCTGACTGAGGCGGTAAATGAGAAAGATGCTGTGTGAAGATAAATATCGTTGCTATTGACTGGGATTATTTTAGCGATCGCCTTAATATAACTACAAACACTAGCATGAGGCATTTGTACTCCTTTTGGCTTGCCAGTAGAGCCAGAAGTATATATTAAGTAAGCCAGGTTTTCTGGTGTCGCATCACACACTGGATTCTGTTGGCTTTGTTGCTCAATTTTCTGCCAGTCTGCATCAATAAGAATCACAGAAGCGGTAGTAACAGGTAGTATCCCTATCCACTCTGTTTTAGTTAAAAGCACTTTTAAGTTAGTATCCTCTAACATAAATGCCAGACGTTCTTGGGGATAAGCAGGGTCTAAGGGAACATACGCTCCACCCGCTTTGAGGATACCAAGAATTCCTATAATTACTTCAATAGAACGCTCTACGCATAGACCAACTAATACTTCTGAACCTACCCCCATCCCTTGCAAGTAATGTGCCAGTTGATTAGCTTTTGCATTCAATTCTCTGTAGGTCAATTGCTGATTTTCAAATACAACTGCTACTGCATCAGGTGTTTTTTCTACCTGCTCTGCAAACACCTGATGAATACACTTATTTTGAGAATATTTCATTTCTGTTGCTACATCTGAATTTTATAGCTGAATTGTTTTAACCGGATTTTGCACTATTTTTTGCTGACAAAATACCACTAATGGGTGGCTGATGGGGCGTGCCTTCATCTTTGAATGTATTCAATATTTTCTAAAGACCATCTTTCATAATAAGCAGTAGATTTCAAAATATCTGCATATAAATTCACTTTTTCTATCTCTTGGAGTGTAAAATTTATAAATGGATCTCGTCTTGTGTAAACACCATCTATATTAAAATTATCAAGCGGATGACCACTGAAAGCAATTAATCCCAGAGGAGCTATAAAATCATTTAAATCTTGAGTGAAATCTTTCATTGCATCTAATGATAAAGCCAGTTTATTTGGATGGATAACCATCATTACCTCGTAACAATTATCTTTTTTAAATTCAGTGATTAAATCCAAAACTTTTGAATCTAAACTAAATTCTTTAGTATAATGAAAGGTCTCAACTTTAAACAAAATTTTACCTTCACGACGAAATTTGTTTACAAAGGGACAGATAGGCATATTACCAAAAACAGAATTTGGCTGTTCTATAAATTGTTGAATATGCTCTATCATTGTTAAAACAACTTCATTTTTATAATTATTGGGCTGATGTTCACTCATAAATTGTAAAATTTTTCAGAGAATGTTTTCAAAGTTGACTAAACTACTTATTATCAGAGACGTTATCTTTTATAAAATCTGGCAATTCCAGATAATTCATGATAAGTCTCTTTCTAGTTTTACTGAGTTTTTGCTAATTTTATGTCTAATTGCTCTCAAAGGCTGTAAAAATATATTAGTGACACTGTTAAACAAATTTGATTCTCCATCTGATAAACCAAAGCTCAGTTTTTCATAGTTGCTTGGCACGTATAAACAGCCAAACATCCAGTCCCAAAATGCGAAAATATAACCAAAGTTTTTATCATAATGTTTGGGGTCTACACTATGATGAATTTGGTGTTGTGCTGGACTGATGAAAATATGGCTGATCCACTGAGGATAAGCTAACCAGATATGAGAATGACGCAAGTTATATCCTGCTAAATAAAAGATAAAAACCTCAAAGCTGACTCCATAAATTAATAGCTCTTTCATCCCATTTCCAAACAAGTAAATCCAAATACCTGCTCCGAAATTAGTGATTGTAACAATCGTTATTGTGCCTAAAAACATCTCAAATGGATGAATGCGATATACCGTCAATGGTGTGATGACTTCGGCTGAATGATGTACTTTATGAAATTCCCACAAAAGAGGAATTTTATGAGCCAGATAATGGTAGAAAAAATTAGCAAAGTCACCTAATAATGCTACAAAAATGCTGAATACGATCTGCTGCCATAATTGGGGAACCGTGACGGCAAAAGGTGTGGTAATGCCTGTAATTTGTATCAAACTTTGGCAAGTTATATCGGCAACTTTCGCTAAAGGTAGTGTTGTTGGCACTACTAAAAATATCTCGAACAAGGAAATTAAAAAGAAATATTTGTATAGAGCAATAGATGAAGGATGTAAATAAACTTCTTTAGGTAAAAGGTATTCTAGAAAACTTTTCTCTTTGCCCCGATTGGCTAGACCAACTATATATAGTATTGTCGCCAGTAAAATAGTTGAAAGCAGATATAACCAATAAATTTGAGATGATGCCAAAAATGGTATTTTAAATGGATACAAAATACTGTTGACTATTTCCATCATTATTTGATTAATTACAAAAATTTTGCTTAGAGACAACTTAGGAATTTAACTTATGATTATTGAATTTTTACCAGAAATATACAATGCTGATACAAAATTTTACATAACCTATAGTTACATTAACTCTAAAAGGTATTGAGCCGAGATGCTTGTAAGTGCGATTCGTTCTGGAGAAACCTAGTTTTTTGGGGGGATTCCAGGCTTTAGTAGAGTAACTCCACCCCTGGTTGAGTCCGCACTTTAATCTGAGGAGTGGATGGGATTAAATCACTATTCCCAGCAGCACGCTTTGACTTGGTAAAAGGTCTATTCATTAACGGTAAATCCAAACCTACAGGTAGGATATATAGCAAGTGCCAAGGTGGTTAGGACAAACAGTACAATATACGAAGAAAGTAAAAACGGCTCGTTCGCCATCTACGGCTCTGGCGAACAAACGAGACATTGATAAATTTATTCCCGCTTCATCGACAAATACTAAATTTCTGACATCAATTGATCTAACCAACTTTTAAGCCATAACCTAGTTGATTCAATCGTTGTCGAATTACCTCATCTGTTAGCATTTCTTGATCTTGATACCCTTTGATTTCTTTCAACTAATGACGGACTTGCGCTGCTGACAGCCTGATATATCACCTTGTACTCTTAAAACTTGGGTCTGTTTGGCTTTGTGGCTTTACAATTGAGCCTTGTTTTGGATCATTTTTTCCTTGGATTACTCTTATAGTATCTTTACTTCGCCAATCCTTTGGACTCTAATTTTTAAGCCAACTTGTGTGGTGTAGGCATCCTGCTCGCAAAAATCATTCTGTAAATCTCAATACATTAGCAAAACATATAACTGATATAACCAATACTAATGTTAATTATCTTTACAAAACTCAACTTAGGCTTTAATGTTGAAT
Source organism: Anabaena catenula FACHB-362 (assembly GCF_014698735.1). Classification (GTDB taxonomy): domain Bacteria; phylum Cyanobacteriota; class Cyanobacteriia; order Cyanobacteriales; family Nostocaceae; genus Anabaena; species Anabaena variabilis_A. The sequence continues at coordinate 64 of NZ_JACJTQ010000079.1, read as the reverse complement.
ACAGATAGGCAAAACAACCTATCAACATCATACGAAAATAAAGCACTCATAAAATGACCACAAC
>NZ_JACJTQ010000078.1 GCF_014698735.1 Anabaena catenula FACHB-362 | reverse complement strand
TCACGTTATAAGCCGATGGGAACCCACTAGCCAGGTTTGTTCTGAGTGTGGTTACAAATGGGGCAAACTTGATTTAAAAATTCGGTCAGTTCAGTGTTTAAATTGTGTAACTGAACACGACCGAGACGAGAATGCTGCAAAAAATATAAACAGAGTCGGGATAGGGCATTGCCACGACTATAAATGCACGTCGAGACGGAGTAAAACCACTTCGGTGGTATTTGTCAATGAAGCGTGAAGAATCCCCGTGCGTTCACGCCGGTGAGTATGTCAATTATTCATCAGTCACCAGATATCCGCAGTCTATCCATTGCTGTTTGCTGTCTATAATTATGAGCATCTGATGATATGGCACGTTAGGATGAGTATTATCTAAGAAACTTGCAACAATCATTTACAAGTATTACAAAGAAAAGTAACACTAGTGAAAAACCCGCCACTGATGCTTTTCTTGGGAAGATAGGTTGAATATTCTACCTAAAGTAGTGCCGACAGCTTTTAGCCAAGGGACTATGAGTACCAATCACAAAAATTTTAATAGCCTAAAAAAAGGAGAACAGGGGCTTGGTAATTGAACGCCTGAAACAGGACTTAAAAAATGACCTGATTGCTGGTTTGTTGGTGGTGATTCCCCTAGCAACTACCATCTGGCTGACTATTACTATTGCCAGTTGGGTAGTGAACTTCCTCACCCAAATCCCCAAACAGCTAAATCCCTTTGATGGTTTACATCCTATATTAGTCAATGTCCTGAATTTAGTAGTTGGACTGGCTGTACCACTACTAAGTATCCTGATCATTGGCTTGATGGCTCGAAATATAGCTGGTAAATGGTTGCTAGATTTTGGTGAGCGTTTATTGCAAGCGATTCCCTTAGCCGGTCAGGTATACAAAACCCTAAAGCAACTATTGGAAACAATACTTAAAGATTCCAATGGCAAATTTCGCCGTGTGGTTTTATTAGAATATCCCAGACGAGGAATTTGGGCGATCGCTTTTGTCACCGGTGCAATTAGCAATGATATCCAAGCTCAGATGTCTACCCCCATGTTGAGCGTTTTTGTTCCCACCACCCCCAACCCTACCACTGGATGGTATGCAGTAGTCCCAGAAAACGAAGTAGTCAACCTCTCACTATCTGTGGAAGATGCTTTTAAAATAGTAGTCTCTGGTGGGATTGTTTCCGCCAATACACCCCTACCACCCTTAATTTTACCAAAACCAGTATCACCCATAGAAACCCAAAATCATGTGATTCCTGTGGACAAAACCTAAAATCAACTACAATCGGCTATCTAAAATTCCTAGTCAAATTCAGTAAATTATGATTTCACGGTGCAAAACTTGATATGATTATGAGTTTGCTCCTTTTAGCTAATCACTCTCACCATTATGCAACCTCGTAAACCTCAGCAAATAGCACGCGAATTGGCGTTGTTAAGTCTCAGCCAGTTGCCAGTCAACCCCAAAAAATTAGATAAACTACCAGATGAACAATTAGTAGCCAAATTAGTACTCGGAGCAGTACGCACTCTCACCACAGAAGTGCAAGATACCCTCAACAATGCAGCAGGCGAACTTCAACGCAGTAACGATCGCCTTTTAACTAGCCAAACTAGGGCTTCAGACCTAAATACAGCTAGAACCATGCTCCAAGAAGCGATCACTTACACCCAAACAGCCATTAATCAATTGGGTACAGCCATTGATTTCCCTGAATTAATTCAATTAGCGAATCAAGACAAAGACGTTCGTAATTACGCCAAACAAATTATCATCACCGTCTACGAAAACCGGAATCTCATCGATACACTTGTTTCTGAAGCCTTAGTAGATTGGCAAGTCAGCCGCCTCGCGCAAATTGACCGCGATATCTTGCAAATAGCTGTGGCAGAAATGAAATTGATGGGAGTTCCCGCCAGTATTGCCATCAACGAAGCTGTAGAATTAGCCAAGCGCTACAGTGGAGATGAAGGACATCGTTTTATTAATGGTGTGCTGCGCCGAGTTACAGAACATAAACAGACGGCATAAGGTGTAGTCCTCACTTCACCAGTTTCATGTATGGGTTCCAAGTGAGGATAACCCGCTTTCTTGGCAGGAAAAGGTGGATAATTAAATTAAACTAAGAACTAATAACTGAATAATTTCATAATTTACTAAATAATATAGTACTGCTGCAATGGTTTTTAATTGGTTCCGCCGTCAACATAACGATACTCCCGATACCCCCGAACAACAGCCACAGGGGGAAACTCAGCCTACAGAAGAAACACAACCAGAACCATCCGCAGCAGCTACGCCAGACACGGCGGACTTGTTGGCGTTTGCTAAAGCCGCATACAAAAATATTCAGCAAAAACAACAATCTCAGATAGAAGAAACAACAGAAACTCCAGCGGCGGAAGTCACCCCATCAACGGAAGGGGAAGAGATATCTGTTATTGAAGAATCAGCCCCAGTCGCGGCAATTGTAGAAACAACAGAAACTCCAGCAGAGGAAGTCAGCCCATCAACCGCAGCTGAAGAGATATCTGTGATTGAAGAATCAGCCCTAGTCGCGGCAGCAATTACAGAAACAACAGAAATTTCCAGCCGTGAAGCCACAGTCAGCGAGGCACAACCAGCCACCTTATCCTTTTTAGAACGGGCAGCAGCCGAAAGACAAGCCAAGCAGGAAAGATTGATAGCCAACGCGATTGAAGTTGAAGAACCAGCAATCACAACAACTCCGGCATCAACTACACCAGAGATAGAAGCAGAAATTCCCGAAATAGAATTTGATGACGGGTTTGTCTGGTCAGTTGAAGTTTTAGCAGCCCAAGGTAGACGGGCAGAAGATGTTTCTATAGAAGAAATTACCTGGCTGAAAAAGCTACGCCAAAGTTTAGATAAAACTAGGCGGAATATCCTGAACCAACTCAAGTCCATTGTTGGTCAGGGGCCTTTAAATCAAGCTGCTGTCGCAGAGATTGAGGCGTTACTCCTACAAGCAGATGTAGGTGTAGAGGCGACAGATTTTATTATTGATGCTTTACAGAAAAAACTGCGGGATGAAATCACCCCACCAGAACAAGCGATCGCATACTTGAAACAAATCCTTCGAGATATGCTAGATACACCAACTAAAACATCGCCAAAATCTAGCTTTGCCCCAGAAAAAGACAACCTCACCATTTGGTTAATTACAGGGGTGAATGGTGCAGGTAAAACTACCACAATCGGTAAAATTGCCCATTTAGCCCAAAAATCTGGTTATAAATGCTTGATTGGTGCGGCTGACACCTTCCGCGCGGCTGCTGTAGAACAAGTCAAAGTGTGGGGAAGCAGAAGCGGTGTAGAAGTAATTGCCAATCCGGGGAAGAACACAGACCCCGCCGCAGTTGTATTTGATGCGATCGCAGCAGCCCAATCACGGGAAACCGAATTACTGTTAATAGATACCGCTGGGCGACTGCAAAACAAGAAAAACTTAATGGACGAATTGAGTAAAATTCGCAGAATTATTGACAAAAAAGCCCCCAATGCTCATGTAGAATCTCTCTTGGTTCTAGATTCTACCTTAGGACAAAACGGACTCCGGCAAGCTGAAGTCTTTTCCCAAGCTGCCCAACTGAGCGGCGTTGTCTTAACTAAGCTAGATGGTACAGCCAAAGGAGGTGTGGCTCTGGCCGTTGTTAAGCAACTGGGTTTACCGATTCGTTTTATCGGTGCGGGAGAAGGAATTGAAGACCTGCGCCCATTCTCTAGCTATGAATTTGTAGAAGCTTTATTGAATGGCTAGTACTGCTTCTGTGCGAAAGCCGGCATGAAGGAGGACGCGGGGATGGGGTGATTTATTTTTAGCCTTAATAATGGGACATTTTGGCAATGGGAACGCCCGAATTTCTAAAATAATTGTTTTTTACAATTAATGGCTAACTTCTGTTAGAATTGCACACTAAAGCTCTATTTTTAAGTTACCAAGTGGTTTCTTAAATGCATCTATACTGTTGCTTGACTACCACAGAAGGTATCCTCAACAAATAAAGTGGTGTAAGTAAGCTAGATTAACACTCTAAACTTTACTCACTGATTTTGTTTGCCAATTGACTCGCAAATACTTTTTTTGAGCTATTTAGCAATTTAAATTGTCAACGAACTCATCAAGAAACTCACCTAAAATACATCTTGTTCCTTAATCCCTGATTGTCGATAGTTACTCTGTAAGATGAAAAGACAATTTTGCTAACAACAAACTTTTATTTCTCAAGGTATATGAATTGCTAATTTAGTTATGAAAAAATGAAAAGCCGTTTAGCTACCCATCAAAATTACAGTTTGTGACTGTTTTATTTTTGACAAATAAAGAAATATATTTCTGTAAAATCGCCATAAATTGCCAAAAATGCCATCAGCGAATGCCATACTGACAAACATTATTTACTAAGTCTTTCTACTCTTGCTAAAATCAATAATTTTGTCCAATATGATTTAGCAATGCCAAAAACCAAGGATTTATAAGAAATCATAAATCTGCTGATCTAAAAAGCAATAGCATATCTGCCTGTGTCTCAAGTTCCTTCTCACCCAAATGAAAGTAATAGTAGTGCCGCGACAGATGTCACTCCAGTCGTGGCACTGAAAGAACTGGTGGCCAGGTTACACCGAGAACAAAACAAAATTCAAGATTTGCTCAGTTCTTTAGGATTTGCCCTCAGAAGTTTTAATAATCTGAATCAGTTTTTGGAACTGATTCCACTCATGGCCACAAGAGTTACCGACGCAGAAGGTAGCGCCCTATTTCTTTATAAACCTAATGGTCAAATTAGGTTAGAACAACTGCATTGGCAAGATACTCAGCAACGAAAAAATATTAGAAAAGCTCTAGAAACTGCCAGCAGTCAAATTACACTTTTACCAAATTCGGTGCCGCTAACAGCAACCACAGGGATTTTGGATGACGAGATGCATCGCTATTTGGGGCCAGATGTGCAAATTTTTGGCACAGCTATTTTAGTTAAGCATACAGAAAGGGGATGGCTCTATGTATTGAGCCGTGATCCACAATATAGTTGGACAGAAACTAGACAAAAGTTAGTTAGGTTAGTTGCAGATCAAACAGCCGTAGCAATTGAAAATGATGAACTAGCGGTAGAACTGAGAAAAAAAGAACGTCTAGATCAAGAATTAGAGATTGGGGCAGAAATTCAACGGCGACTTTTACCGCGTCAATGTCCTAGTATTCCTGGTGTAGTTTTGGCTGCACGTTGTAAACCGGCTAATCGTGTGGGTGGAGATTATTATGATTTTATTCCCACAAATCACAAACAGTTACAACCACATAAATACATTAGTGCCGAAGAAGCTTGTTGGGGTTTGGTAATTGGGGATGTGATGGGTAAAGGTGTTCCCGCCGGATTGATTATGACGATGATGCGGGGAATGCTACGGGGAGAAGTATTACATGGCAATTCCCCCGCTGGAATTCTCCAAAATTTGAATCGCGTCATGTATGCAGATTTGGAAAATTCCCACCGCTTTATCACGATGTTTTACTCGGAATATAACCCCATAACGCGGGTTTTATCCTACAGTAATGCAGCACATAATCCGCCTTTTTGGTGGCACGCAGCGACGAAAACTGTTAGCCGATTGGATACTTTGGGTATGCTGATTGGTTTGGATGCTAATAGCCAATATGAAGATGCCCAAGCGCAGTTAGAACCAGGAGATACGGTTATTTATTATACAGATGGTTTGACTGATGCGGCAGCGGCTGGGGGCGATCGCTTTGATGAAGAAAATTTCATCACTTCTTTTAACTTCGCTTGTCGTTATTGCAATGGTCCACAGGAAATTGTCGATTATTTGTTTGATAAGGTTGAGGAATTCATCGGACCCGATAAGCAAAATACTGATGATATGACCTTGGTAGTTTTACAGATTTTGTGATGGATTAAGGTAAAAATTCTATATTCAGTATTTGATTCACTGTGTAAGGTAAATCTGCTGGAAAGATATCTTGGGAGATTCCAGTTTCGTTGCTTGCTAGTTTTTTTCCTCTGCGGTAGCAATCAGCTAAAACTTCTTCTAGATAAGGATTAAGACTGGGGCTATCTTGCAGTAAATCTTCAATGCGGTTTCGTTGTTCTGCGATCGTATTTTGCCAAGAGCCACTTCGCATACTGGGCTGATATTGCCATTTTAGCAAATGCTGTAACAATACCTCCAATCGGCTTTTCAATTCTCTTTGGTCTAACTTTCCTAAGCTTTCAATTTCCTTAACAACCGCATTCCAATCTACTCCATCCCATTTTCCTGCACGGATTAATTCAGCCGTTTGCTGTGTCCATGCTACAAAATCAGTATCATACAACTGGATTGCTTTCTTGGAAATAGAAACCATGATGTTTTTGCAATCTTGTTTGGATGGGTTATTAATCTACTATTTTAACTCTGAGTCAGTAAAAGAATTTGTATAGCACTGGAAATACAAGGTACTAGAAGATAGATCCTCTATTTCTTTGAGAAGTCGGGTATTTGGGTATGATTCCATTTCAGGAACGTTATAAACAAGATAACTAGAAACAATAATCAGTGATTTCACCGTAATAATACGGTGTCCATCTTGCCTGGGATAATTTATTTTCAGTATATAGATAGAAATAAACGCATCTAAATCAGCAACTTTTCTTAGCAGCATCAACAAACTATGTCTTCAGAACAATTCCAAGCCGCACACAGCAATATTTACAACCTGGGTACACACCTATTACAGTATCTTCAGGAAATTCGTCAAAGTCGTCTCAGTGAAGGTGATGATACTAAAGGTTTGCAGAGTGTTGAGAATGACATCACCACAGCTTTAACCGCATTGGAAAAACAGAAATATCAGGTTGCGGTTATTGCAGCCATGAAAGCGGGTAAGAGTACCTTTCTTAATTCCATCATTGGTGTGGATGTTTTAGCTAGTGAAACCGCAGCTTGTACCATCTGCCGTACAGATGTACTCCATATTCCTGCCGATCAAGACCCCAGACTGTTAGAATATCGAGAAGGAAAAAGAAAACCTATTGTTATTGCTGAAGGGAAGGAAGGTGAAATTCAGCAGAAGTTTTTAGATAGAACCCGTGAAATTAGAGAAACGGGAAATTCTGATAATACCATACGTTTTGAAATAGAACATCCTATTGAAGCTATTAGCGGAATTTCTTCCCTTGCAGGTTTTACCCTAGTTGACACACCAGGACCGAATGAATGGGAATCTGCTCAATTTAATACAGTAGAATTAAAGCGAACTGCCCTAGAAGCGTTAAGAACCTGCAACGCAATTTTGTTTGTTTTAAATTACGCTTCTTACAAAGATAATGCTGTTTCCGAATTGTTTAAAGATTTAGTAGAAAATCGTCAGGAAATCTTAGAATCTGAAAAAGGGAAGATTTACTTTATCCTCAACAAAGTAGATCAGAAAACTGAAAAAGATAAAGATATTGACGAAGTAATTCAAGATTTAAAACGAGAATTATCTAATTTTGGTTTTCCTAATCCCATGATTTATCCTGCCAGTTCCAGACAAGGACTTTTAGCAAAATTAATTCAACAAGGAAAAGCAACTGAAAGTCAAAAAAAGGATTTTAAAAAATTCTTTAGTGCTAGATATGCAATTGAAAATGAAGATGGAGATCAAGTTATACCAGCACCTCATAAAATTGCACCACAGGCATTAATAGATAGTGGCATTCCTACTATTCAATCAACAGTAATTGAAACCATCACTAAAAATGCAGGTTGGAATCTTTTGAGCGATGCTTTGGCGAAAATTGATAAAGCTGAAAAAACAATTGAAAGTTTATTGAATGCACAGATTGGTGGATGGAATACTAAGCTTGAAGAACTCAAACAAATAGTTGAAGAGTATCGTAGACGCTCTGAATCTGCAAAGGAAAAAGTTGAGGCTGTTAAGGAATCTGTTAATAATAAAGAAAAAGAGTTAATCAACCGATTTAACCAAGGAATCGCTGAATTTACTGAAGGGGCTAAATCCAAAATTCAAGATGAAATTGATCGAATTGCCAATCCTAGAATTAATAAATCTACCAATTCCGAAGTTAATCAGAAGACTGAGATACCAACAAGAACAGAGATTCCTAGTAATGACATGAATCTGGCTCTGACTCTACCTAATACAGTACCTATCTTAGGAGGTTTTTCATTTTCTTTCAGAGTTCAACGTTCTCTAATAGAAGATGTTAATAAAGCTTTAAATGGAGGTTCAAGCAATATTAAGGATTCTCAATTTCAACCTTATGATTCATATATAATCAGGGTTAATACGCAAGAAGAAGCTGACAAGATCATAGAAATCATCAATAATTTCTGTTCTCCACATATTGAAAATTGGTGGACAGACACACAAGATAAACTTGTCAGATATGGTACAGAAACCAGAGAAGAATTGGTGCAAAAAATCCAAAATGACATTCAAAATATATCCAATGATCTGTCAAATTTTCTTGGAGAAGCTTTGCAAGTTGAAATTAATGTGAACCCTATTCAATTTCCTAGTTTTGAGTTTTCTGGTATTGATGAAAAAGTCAAAAACCAGCAAGAGATATGGAAAAGAAAGAAAGGAGAAGATACACGTACAGGCGGTAACAAGGGTTGCTGTGAAAGTAATAAGGATTATGTTGCAAGAACAACTAAGGAAAATCACTTTTATGAAATTAATTTACATAAAACTTCTGATGCAATCAAACAAATTATAAATAATAAAGCATCAAGTAGTAGAGAACTATTGGAACAACTTATTAAAAAGCAAATTGCAGATGATTTCAGAAAAGCAGAAAAACAAATCAATGACTATATCAAAAAATTTCAAGATGTGTTTGATAGTCTGCTAAAACAACGGGAGACAAAAGAAGCAGAATCGGATGAAATTATTAATAACTTAAATCTTCAAAAAGAGAAACTGAATGAATATCTACAGGAATTAAAATCAATTCGTGAATCTCTGAACACTTGGAAACCATAGATTTTATGTAGGTTGGGTTGACGCAAGGAAACCCAACAATAACCAGCATCAAATCCCATATTCTAAACTAGACTAAAAATATCAAAATAAGCTATACTACCTATAGTATGACCTTGGGTAATATATGGCTAAGATATCAATTTCATTGCCAGATGAATTAGTAAATTACATTGATCAAAAAGTTGAAAACCGTAGTGCGTTGATTGAAAGTCTCTTGAAACAATGGCAAGAAAAACAACAAGATGAAGCACTAGCGGCCGCTTGCGCTTTGGTTGATGAATTAGAATTAGGTTGGGAAAGTGAATGGCAAAATATAGCGATTACCGAATGGGAAGCATCTGGATAGTTACATTTGATCCATCTGTAGATACAGAAATTCAAAAAACTCGTCCAGCACTCATAATTTCTGGGACTTTGTTTAATAACCAACGCAGCAAAGTCACAGTTTTACCTTTTACTTCCGCCAAACCTAATAATCCTCGTATTTCACCTGCGGTAGTTGAAGTAACTTCATCAGCACAAAATGGACTTTCTGTAGATAGTCTTTTAATATGCGTTGAACCAATGACATTTGACAAAATTCGTTTAACTCAACAATTAGGTGAATTAGAAGCAAAATTACTAGAACAGGCGCAAAATATTCTACGGCGATACCTGAGTTTAAACAACCACTAATCACATCTTTTCAAATTCCCATGTATGATAATATCTGCCAATTCCTAGCTGAAAACTTCAAAGACGACTTAGCAACATGGTTATTAGGTTCACCAATTAAATTAACAGAACTTAGCCCCACAGAATTATCAAACGAACCAATTCGCGCTGATTCATTAATATTATTGCAATCGGATGAATTAGTTCTACATACCGAATTTCAAACCGACACTGACGAAGATATGCCCTTTAGGATGTTAGATTATCGAGTCAGGGTATATCGACGCTTTCCTAACAAAAAAATGCGTCAAATAGTCATCTATTTGCGAAAAACAGGATCAGAATTAGTCAATGAAAACAACTTTAGATTAGAGAAAACTTACCATGAGTTTGATGTCATCCGCTTGTGGGAACAACCGACAGACAAATTTCTGACTGTTCCTGGTTTATTACCCTTTGCCGTGCTGACTCAGACAAAAGATCCTACAATGGTACTAACTCAAGTTGCCCAAGCAGTTGAAGCAATTACCAATCAAAGGCTACAAAAAAATATAGCTGCTGCTAGTGGCATTTTAGCAGGTCTGGTGTTAAAGCAAGATGTAATTCGGAAAATATTCAGGAGTGAGATTATGCGCGAATCAGTCATTTATCAAGAAATCCTAGAAGAAGGTAAGGCAGAAGGTAAAGCAGAAGGTGAAGCTAAAGGTAAAGCAGAAACAACAAGAAATGTGGCTTTAAACTTGTTAAGAATTGGTATGAGTTTAGAACAAATTTCTCAAGTTACTGAATTATCTCTTGAGCAAGTTCAAGCTTTACAAAAGGAGATTCAAGAATCCTAATTTTAACTAATTGCTGAATAAGTTTCTGCGAATTTAGCAATAAATGAAGAAGTAGATCGGGGAACCACTCACGTCAGGAGGTTCCCCCTGTGGAGTTAAAGTGGCGTTTAACGCAAGGAAACCCAACACCAACACATTTACTTAGGTATTGAAATCGCTGGACAATCAAGATCCTTTTCCTAATCTAAAGCGTAACCTTTATGGGAAAATGGGATGGTGCAATAACGCTTGCCTTATATTGCTTCGGGCCCAAAGGAATTTTGATAAATGTGGAAAAAAATTGCGTTAATTTTGTTATTAGTATTTAGCTTCAGTCTCAGTAACACTGATGTAGCTTCTGCTGCTGGACTCAAAAGCTTTGTAGATAGTGCTGATGGTTATCAGTTCTTATATCCTAATGGGTGGTTGCAAGTTAAAGTTGCCAACGGTCCCGATGTAGTTTTTCATGATTTAATTGAAGTCTCAGAAAATGTCTCTGTGGTAATTAGTCCTGTTCCTGACGGAAAAACTTTATCAGAATTGGGAACACCTACAGAAGTTGGATATAGATTAGGTAAAGCTGCTCTTGCTCCCCCAGATTCCGGCCGTTCCGCAGAATTAGTCAATGCGGTGCAAAAAGAATCTGACGGTAAAATATACTACTTTTTAGAGTATGAGGTTCAACTTCCTAATCAGCAAAAACGACACAATATCTCTAGTGTAGCTGTGAGTCGTGGCAAGCTTTTTACCTTTAATGCCTCAGTTCCTGAACAGCGGTGGAAAAGACTGCAACGCATGATTGATGAAGTTGTAGGTTCTTTTAAGGTGTATTAATTAATGAGGTGACAGGCTTGCCGTGAGCGTAGCCGAATGGGAGCAGAGTTTTTCTCATCAGCAATTACCATTACCAATAACCCTATGCCTAACGGCAGGCTACCGCCAACACCCATTACCGATTCTTCCCATATTCTTGACTATGGTAATTCCTCAATTTGTACTTGCATCTGCTTCTCCAGCGCGTCGTCGTTTACTGCAAACTGTGGGTATTGAACCGATAGTTTGTCCTAGTGATTTTGATGAGTCGCAAATTCAACAACGTGATCCTGCACAATTAGTGCAAACACTGGCTCAGTGTAAAGCAGAAACTGTAATATCTCAGTTTCCATCAGCCTTGATTATGGGCTGTGATTCAGTTTTAGCAATGAATGGTGAGATTTATGGCAAACCTGGAGATGCAGCGGAAGCGATCGCACGTTGGCAAATAATGCAAGGTAACTTTGGTGACTTGTATACTGGTCATATTTTAATTGACACAACCAAAAACCAGAGTGTAGTCAAGTGTCAAGTGACGAGAGTATACTTTGCTCAAATGAGCGATCGCGCAATTCTTGCCTATGTGGCTACAGGTGAACCCCTCAAATGTGCTGGAGCCTTTGCTATTGAAGGATTTGGTAGTTTGTTTGTAGAAAAAATCGAGGGTTGTCACAGCAATGTAATTGGGCTGAGTTTACCTCTGTTACGCCACATGATCACCGAATTGGGTTATGAAGTGACTGATTTCTGGCAATAAGTAAGGTTTCAGATCTTGAACAGAAAAATCACTTGTATAAGTCGGTAGGCAGAATAAAACCAAACTGTGTAAAGAAAAGTAAACAAGGCTAAAACCCTTTTTCCCCCTGCACCCTGCACCCTGCCCCCTGCCTTATCCCAACGACAATTTTTAACGCCAACCTACTTACTTCACTCAGATAAAATGTGCTGTAAATAATGGATAAACAGCGTCTAAAAAAACTCCTAATAGACATCTCCGGAAATAGCTAAAGTGTTACTGCCACTGCTTTTAAAAGTGAGATGCCCCAATGCAAAGGTAGCTGGCTGGTACGCTAAAATAAGCGTTAGAGATGCC
>NZ_JACJTQ010000077.1 GCF_014698735.1 Anabaena catenula FACHB-362 | reverse complement strand
TCAGGTTGACCGTGTTAGCCTGTGGACTGGATAGTGCCGACACGAACAGGATGAAGCAGGAAGAAAAAGCTGGCTCTTGTTAGCATTAGTTAGCTTTTTTGTATCGGTAATTGAACTCGACAATTTTGGAAAGAGGGTGATTTTTTTAACGCGGAGGAACGCTGAGGGAAGCGCGGAGGAACGCTGAGGTAATGATGCGTTAAGGCATGGGTAAATCAAGTGCAGCATCACGCAGTAAAAATAAAAATTTGTGATCCTAGTGTTGATGCTAAATTATTAAAATTTGACTTTTAACAAACCATGACAGGAACGAGTCACGCAACTGAATTCCGTTACGCGGCACAGCACAAGCCCAACCAGTTGATTTACGGTTATGGGCAAACGGCAGTGATTACAGGATGGACGGTGAAGCAAGCGATCGCAAAACACCTACAACCATCAGAGTACGCTGTAATTGGGCAGTTGTATTCACCCACTAGGGGTATAAATTTACTAATTCGCAATTTGTTATTAAATCCCCATGTTCGTCATTTAGTAATTCTCAACGCTACTAAAGAAGATAAAAATGCAGGTGCTTGTCAATGCTTGCTCGACTTTTTTCACAATGGTGTTGAAGAAAATTTAAGTGACACTGGGCGTAAATCTTGGATAATTCTTTCTCCGATTCCTGGTTATATTGATATTGATATTGATATAAATGCTTTAGAAAAACTCAGACTTGCTATAGAAGTTAAAGAAGCTAAATCAATTACTGAAGCAGTTGATAAAATTAAGCATTACGCCCAAAAAGAAATAATTGATCCTTGGGGAGTTCCTTTAGAGTTTCCTATGGCTACCGTTGAACCCACCGTTTTACCAGGAACACGCTATGGACACAGAATTGAAGGTAAAACCATAGCTGAAACTTGGGTAAAAATCATTCATCGCATTAAGACAACAGGAACAATTAGACCAACTGGTTATGATGGCAAATGGCAAGAATTAATAGATTTAATGGCAGTTGTCACCGATGAACCTGATGATTTCTATTTTCCTGAACCCAATTATTTACCAATTGATAGAAGTTTTTTAGAAGAATATATTTCGCAAATTTTAGATGATGCACCGAATCGGGAAGGTGTGAAATATACTTATGGGCAACGTTTACGTTCTTGGTTTGGACGCGATCAAATTCAACAAGTTATTGATAAACTAGTCGCTGATATTGATTCAGCTAGAGCAGTAATGTCTTTATGGGATGCTAGTCATGATGCTAATGATAGTCCACCTTGCCTAAATCATATTTGGGTAAGAATAGTTGATAATGAATTATCTTTAACTGCAACTTTCCGCAGTAATGATATGTTTTCCGCATGGCCTGCAAATGCTATGGGATTACGGGAATTACAACGATATATTTGTGAAGCTATTAATCAAAAATCTAATCATGTTTTAAAAATGGGTTCATTAATTACCATTAGTCAAAGCGCCCATATTTATGATGACTGTTTTGAAAATACTGAAAATGTAATTAAATCCCAATACGCCAAAATTTGCCAGCAAAGAGATTATGCAGATCCTGCTGGTAGTTTTGTTATTTATATCCAGGATGGCATTATTATTGTGGAACATATGACTCCTGGTTCTGGAGAAGTAGTTAATTGTTATTCTGGTAAATCTGCAAGTCAACTTTCTCGGCAAATAGTAGCAGATTGTCCTGGTTTGCAAGTCGAACACGCGATTTACTTGGGTGGGGAGTTGCAAAAAGCGGAAATTGCTTTATCTAGTAAACAAGAGTTGATTTATGAGCAAGATAAACCTTTGAAAATTAAGACATCTTTATACTTATCAAATGTATAAAGTTGTTCGGTTGCAATCAATAATACTATAGCAATTGAATCGATTATAGTTATAGAATTTGATATTTAGCTTTTAAACAGACTGCAAATATTCTAACAATAACAATCTCAAGTAATCTAACATTCTAATATAATCCTTCATCTGTTCATACTTACCATTACTGTTAAAGTAAAATTTCCCAATTGCGGACACACTAAAAACTCGCATTGCTTGTAATTGAGAAATTACCTGCTCCTTATTAACTATTTGACCTGTAGCTGCAATTTGACTGGCATACCCTCTTAAATTTACTGTTAAAAGTTCAATTTCTTCTAATAGTGAAAACTCTTCATTTTCTGGTGGAAACTGAGTAGCAATTTCTTTTCTTTCGCTGCGGGTGTTTTGATATGCGTTTGTCAATTGTGACAATAATTGAGCAATATTTATCTTTGTCAACTCCTGCTCATTTAAAATTGCTTCAGTCATCGTTAACTCCATAAGTAACTATCTTTTCGCTACCATATTTGTCTGGTTTGACAATCAGATATTCATTACCTTTCCGATATACTGCTGAACTATCTCCACGATATCCAGTTTTTGGAACTCTGATAGCTCCTTTTTTATTAAAGTTATGAGCTTTGCGTAAATACTTTAAAGGTTCAATATCTTTTCTAGCTGCATGGTCTAATATACTCTGAGCAACACTGCTATAAGTAGCAGCATCCCACTCAGTCATATATTTTTCAATCTCAGCTACTTCTGTTAAAGTATACCCTTCTAATAGTTGTATTAAAAAAGGGTCTGAGATTGGTTCTTCTTCTGGCATGATTATCTAAGTATATAAAGGCAAGGCTAACACAACTCAATTGCTAACTAATGAGGTACAACTTATAATTCAGTGTATAATTAGTCAACAGTAATTTTTGATTTGGCAAAACTTATGAGTATTGTCCCATTTATATTTGGATGGTAGCAATAAAACAGTTGTAGAGAGTTTCCTGGATGCTAATGCACTATACAGACTTCTAAGCTTTGATATACTAAGAGCAGTAAAGTCATTCTTATGAATCACCTTCTCTCTATTAATCTTGCAACTATGCCTGATGTAGCTCTCTCTATACCTATTGCTATTGCTACGGTAACGCTACTTCCTGTCGTATTACCAAAATATAAATAACCTATAATACTCGGTACTCCAATGATAAGTATTGGTACTAGTGCTAATTGCAAATCTTTCCATAAAGATTCTCGATTATTCTGAGTTAATAATTTAACTAATTTTGATCCACTAGAACGTGGACTATACTTTAATGTCGGAATGGATTCATTCTTAAAAAAGACGATGGTACAAAATTTTTCTCCCTGAGTTAAAGGAATACTATTTCTCGAAACATTTTGTATCGGTATTAATAATTCACCATCTGCCCACCCTGGATCAACTTTTGTGGAAATATGGGATAATCCCTTTGCGACCTGTGATATTCTTGATAATATCAATGCTGATATTGAACCATCTTTTGGCATTTTAATTTGCTCTAAAGTAGCAATTAAAGCTGCATTTCTTGGTTTAATAATGATTTTCTCCCCTTCACTTATAGTGACGAGATTTGGTTGAGAAGCATACTTTGTATAAAAGCATCCAACTCTTAAATCGTAACCCATAGGTGTTAAACAATCCTCATCAAAATGTTGAATTAACAGTTTGTCATCAGTTAATTCAGCTTCGTTAGTACATATAATTTTTCTCAAATCAGTGTCAGTTAAGATTGACATATCATATTTCCTAGTTCACTTCCTCACAACTTGATAACTTAAGCTTCTGTCTGACCAATTTAAACCCTAGCCAGAGTTACAACACCTAACTGGTCTTGATATTTACCCTGACGCGCTTCATAATTAACTGCACAGGGCGCTCCTTCTAAAAACATCAACTGTACTATGCCTTCATTGGCATAAATACGACAGTCAGCACTAGAAGCGTTGGATAACTCCAAGGTCAAGTAACCGCGCCAAGCTGCCTCCGCAGGAGTTACATTAGCAATTATACCGCACCTTGCGTAAGTGCTTTTACCTATACAAATTACTGTAATATTCTCTGGTATTTCTAGCCTTTCAAGAGCAACCCCAAGTCCATAGGAATGTGCTGGAAGGATGAAGTAACTACCATTTTCATCTGTATGGAGTTTTGTTTGCTCCAAGTTTTCAGGATTAAAATTCTTAGGATCAACTACTGTTCCTGGAATATGCCTAAAAATACGGAAATCTTGGTGAGATAGTCTGATGTCATAACCAAAGCTACTAAGTCCGAATGAAATTATCGGTAATTCGGCAAGATGACGTATTAAACTTGGCTCAAAAGGCGAAATCATACCCTTTTGAGCCATTTCAGTAATCCAAATATCGTTTTTAATCACAAGTTCACAGGTAATTCAAATCGAATTAATAGAATATCGTAAATTGGTATCAGGCTAACAACTAGGGATCATATTTCAATACAATAATACGCTTTTATACTTATTAGGATGAAAATATCTAAAGCATACACCAAAAGAATTAGCGGACATATCCGCACTTATCTGATGTGATGCATCAAAATTAACCCTCAATTAGCAAATTCAGTATATTATTACTTATGACCTTGAGGGTTTATATTGAGTTAAAACGAGCGCGGCAGGGTTCGAACCTGCGACCGATTGCTTAGAAGGCAATTGCTCTATCCACTGAGCTACGCGCCCAAGACTGATGTCTGGCTTCTCAAAAAGTCATCATACACCATTATATCTATTCTTCCTAGTCATAAGCAAGATAAAATTGAAAATTCCAGAATATCAAGACTAAAATCCAAGTCACTAGTGAGTCGATGTACACTAAAAACGAAATAGATGGGATATTCAGATATATTGTGATGTCAAGGGGGAACTTGCCCATGAAAGCTGATGCCCTATAGGGCGTATGCTGGTAAAGCGTTTGGCAAATGCCTAATTCTCCCCCAAAATAAACTAAATAATTATACTTTTGGCAATCTTGCCCAAGTCCATGACAGATCCCTTATCAAAACAGCCCCTGTGAGGAGTTATTTGCTAGTGCCATGTTTATTCTCAAACGCCAGGATGTTGAAATATCAAGTATTCAGCACCCAACGCGGGATCAGCAGGTGCCGATCCTCCATTATCAGGGGCAAACCTTTCGCCTGATCAGTGTCTTCAAAGCTAGTCAAGAGATCGAAGCTAAAGCTTTATGGAGATCTCTCACCGACAATCGTGGCAAAGCTTGTGTGTTGCTTGAAGAACCAGAGCGCTATAGTGTCTGGGGGAAAATCCGCTTAGAACAGCTAGATAATGACACAGGTAGCCATAGCAACACGGAAATTTTGACCTTAGCTAGTATTTTATTGCTACAAGCTGTTTATCTAGACATTGAGGATTTATTAGGTAATCGGCAAGCCGGTTTATTTGAAAAAGATATAACAGGGATATTACAGCAAAAGCAATTTCCCCAAGTATCTTCCTCCGAGTCAGTTAAATCATTACTAACTGTTGAGCCTTCACAAATGACCAAATTGCCTGCTTGGCAAGAAACTCATGTGATTATTCTCCTGGAAGAACTCCATCGACTAGGAAAAACATATTTTGGTGATACTAATTTTGCCCGTCAATTAAAGGATCGGTTACAGGATATGCCAGAAGAAGAGCAATTGGTGTTTATCGGTTGGTTAAGTCAATCTCCACTAAGTAAACTTTGGCAGTAGCATGGATATTATTTGATTACGAACCGTCCATTAGCACTTGCCTTCGGTGTTAAATTGTGTAATGCCTGATAGGTCAACTCCTGACCACATAATCAATTGCGCCAAAAATACTGCTAGAGTGCATTTACCTAGTTGAGACCTATGAGTAACTCTTACAACAATTCATACCGTTCTAAGTCCATTTTTACTACTCAAAACATCATCTTGGTTAGCATGGGCTGGGCTTTACTAGCGCTGCTATTCTTTTTGTTGTTTAGTGCCAAAATCCCCGGACAAAATGGCACAGAAATTCGTGAAAATTGGTATGTAGTGGGGACAAATATTTTTGAAGCTGCCGCTTACTTGGGTGCAGGTGTTTTATGCTTAAGAAACTGGCAGAGTAGCCAAATTGTCAGTAGTCGAAAGGTATGGCTCTTAATTGGGCTAGGTATGGTTGCTTATTGCATCGGAGGAATATTTTTCGGTTATGTAGAAGTAATCTTAGGACAAGACCCGGAAGTATCTCTAGGGGATGTGTTTTTTGTACTGAGTTATCTGTTTCTGGGCATAGGTATGGCCTTAGCTTTGTTCTCCCGGCGAATTCATCTAGAAAAATGGCAGTGGCTAATTGTCGCGTCAGTTGGAGGGATAGGCAGTTTTGTCGCCTGGTGGATTTCTCAGCAAAAAAAAGCTCCCTCAGTAGAACTAGATGCAATTGTTCAGCAACTAGCCTTTGTTCTCAATTGGTTTTATGTAGTTAGTGATTTGCTGCTGTTAATTATCGCCACGATTATGCTGCTGGCTTTTTGGGGAGGAAAAGTTTCTCTCTCCTGGAGAATGATTGCAGCGGCAGCATTTTCGCTATACATTGCAGATATGTGGTTTAAATACGCCACTAATTATCTTCCCGATTACCAAAGTGGAGACATACTAGAAGTATTTTGGGTCTTTAGTGGAGTTTTATTTGGTATGGGCGCTGCTTTAGAATACGAAGCATCATTGAGCCTCAAGCGACGTACCAGTGGACGCAAACGAACTTAACAAATTTTGGTGTCTACCGTGAGAAAATTAACAGATTCCGACAAACAAGAAATTCTCAAGTTATATAGAGAGACTGCCGAAACAACCTCGACTCTGGCAGATCGCTATGGTGTCAGCAACTCAACAATTAGCCGACTGCTCAAAAGTACTTTACCAGAAGAAGAGTACGAATACCTCGTTTCTTTAAAACGTGCTGCTAGAACCCCTGAAGGCAGAGCGCAGGTAAACTATGAGCAGTTACCTCTATTGAGTCAACCACAGCTAGAAACAGAACCATTCAGCAGCCACAGCCCTAGTTTGGAGTTTCCCAAGGTTGAACCACAACAGCCAGCAATAGAAGAAGTATCTCAGTCCGATTTGGAAACTCAACCAATTCCGGCTATTAGAAGGGTGAAAACACGCTCCTCAGCGGTGGAAAAACCTAAACCAGTAGTCAAAGAAATAGAAATCGTCAGACACAAGTTGTCAGAACCCAAGCCCCTAGAAATTCCCAGTCTACCCACCAGACTAGTTCTAGACCATGAACATCCAGTAGTAACCGCCATAGATGATATCTTCGACGAGGACTTGCTAGATGAGTCTGATGATTTGGACGATTTAGATGAAGATTTGTACGACGATGAGGAGGACTTTGAGGATGAAGACTTTGAGGAAATAAAACCTTTAGTGGCCAAACGCCGACCTGGGGAAGCACCAGTTCAAGTTTTACCATTGTCGGTGGCGCATTTGCCGAAAACTTGTTACTTGGTAATTGACCGCTCGGCAGAATTAATTACCAGACCACTTAAGGATTTTGGCGACCTGGGTCCAATTCCCACCATTGAAACTCAACAAAAAACACTGCCAGTATTTGATAACCACCGAGTAGCCAAGCGCTTTTCTACCAAGCGCGATCGCGTGATTAAAGTTCCCGACAGTAGAATGCTACATAAGGCTAGTACTCATCTACAAGCCAAAGGCATCACTCGACTGTTGATTGATGGTCAGGTTTACTCTCTGTCGCTGCTTTAAGGTGTAAATCGCTCTTTGGGGAAAGTCATGGTGGTAATTGCTCTTTCCCCAAGCGCTCATTGCCCGTTAGGGACTCCCCAATAAAAAAATACCCCATTGCTTTTAGGGCAGGGGGCAGGTAATTCTTAATTATCTCCCCGTGTCACCCCATCTCCCTATCTCCGCGTCCCCGTGTCTCCTCCTCTCCGCGTCTCCCCATCTCCGCGTCTTGAGCATCAACCCCGACAATGTTTTTGTTGATGTTAGCATGATTCAATTTCAATCAAAATTTTCAAAACTTAAATTTAAAATCTGGAATTAGAGGATATCGCTGTGCAATTATAACTACGGGGGCAAAAATTTGCTGACTCACTTAATCCTCAATAGATTGCATCAATGGCAACCAGGATTTCAGCAAATATAAAAATTATCTGGAACATTTTTGTCAGATATTCGACCTGTAATTTAACAGTAAAACTTCTAAAATTTGGTGAAAATTATGAAAAGCTTACTCAAGTCTTTAGTCGCTATTTCTGCCTTATCTACCTTAGTAATTACTCCTGTATTTTTCAACGCTGGCAAAGCATCTGCCGAAACACAAAAGGGTACTGATGCTAGTTATATTGGTGCAGGTGTGGCAGCTGGTGTTACCAATGGCGGACAAAACAACGATGCCGCTACCTTGGGTGGTAATGTCACAGGCCGGGTGAAGTTGGGCAATACTCCATTCTCAGCCCGTGGTAATGTCCTCTGGAGCGATGAAACAACTGCTATCATCCCCGAAGTTTCTGTAGACGTTCCTATTGCTAATAAAACAAATGCCTTTCTTACCGGTGGTTATTCTTTTGTAGAAAAAGATGGCAAACCTACACCTTTGGGTAACAGAGATTCTGTCGTTGTAGGTGCTGGTGTGGAATCAGAAGTAGGAAAAAATTTCCTGATCTACACAAACGCCAAAGTTGGACTGGGTGCTTACCAAAATAGTGATGCTTCCGCTGTTAGCATCAATGGTGGTATCGGCTATAGCTTTAAGTAGAAAGTTACCTGGATTGCTAACTTTGTCTGAGGGAGGAAAAAAATTGGCAGATGAGACTGATACAATAAATTCAGTAAACTGGTGCAATTCCATTTAATCGCCGCTGTTGACATTAATGACCGATATATGGATATGTCAACAAGGAAAAACAAAACTATGTCGTGCTTAATTGCACCTATTTACTGCCAATGCTGGTTTTATGCAGTGTTCAATCACTGATAAAGCCAGCATTTTACCGTGTTAAGATAAAATTATTCTTCATAATTACGACCGAAATTTCGGTGTTTTAATAGCTGAACAGGTACTGTAAAATTGCTAATTCGGCTCAAACTGATGCATTATTGACAAACATAACTACTGTAATGGTTAACTCTGCTGCTTCCTCTCTCACAAACCGCAAGCCTTCCAAAGTA
Source organism: Anabaena catenula FACHB-362 (assembly GCF_014698735.1). Lineage (GTDB taxonomy): Bacteria > Cyanobacteriota > Cyanobacteriia > Cyanobacteriales > Nostocaceae > Anabaena > Anabaena variabilis_A. The sequence continues at coordinate 4,286 of NZ_JACJTQ010000077.1, read as the reverse complement.
GAAGGTATCAAAGAAAATAGTAACTTTTTGCGTGAACCTGTAGCCACTGAGATACTTCAGGATACAACTCATTTTAGTGAAGATGCCATACAAATTCTGAAGTTTCACGGATCTTATCAACAGGATAACCGTGATAACCGTGCTAAGGGACAAGAAAAAGATTACCAAATGATGCTGAGGACAAAAAATCCGGGTGGGTTTGTACCTCCTGAGCTTTATTTGGCTTTAGATAAGTTGGCGGATGAATATGGTAATCATACGTTAAGAGCTACTACCCGCCAAGGTTTTCAGCTACATGGTATTCTGAAAAAGAATCTCAAGAATGCGATCGCTACAATTGTCAAAAATCTAGGTTCAACCTTGGGTGCTTGTGGTGACATCAACCGCAACGTCATGGCTCCCCCTGCCCCATTTAAAAATCGCCCCGAATATCAGTATGCTTGGGAATATGCCCAAAACATTGCTGATTTGCTCTCCCCCCAAACCGGGGCTTATTATGAAATTTGGCTAGATGGTGAAAAGGCCATTAGTGCAGAAGAACACCCAGATGTCAAAGCTGCTAGACATCGGAATGGTAATGGCACAATTGTTCATGACAATGAGGAACCAATCTATGGTACTCACTATATGCCCCGCAAATTTAAAGTTTGCGTCACGGTTCCGGGTGATAATTCCGTTGATTTGTATTCCCAAGATTTGACTTTGGTAGTGATTACCAATAAAAAAGGGGAACTCCAAGGTTTTAACATCCTTGCGGGTGGTGGTTTGGGAAGAACCCACAATAAAGAAGAAACCTTTGCTAGAGTAGCCGATCCTATCTGCTATGTAGGAAAAGATGATGTTTATGGTATCGTCAAAGCGATTGTTGCCACTCAAAGAGATTATGGCGATCGCACTGACCGTCGTCACGCTAGATTAAAATATTTAATCAATGACTGGGGTGTGGACAAATTCCGCACCCAAGTTGAAGAATACTTTGGTAAAGCAGTCGAACCTTTCAAAACCCTACCCAAATTCAAATATCAAGACTTTCTGGGTTGGAATGAACAAGGTGACGGTAAGCTATTTTTAGGAATTTCCATCGATAATGGTCGGGTAAAAGACGAAGGTTCCTTTCAACTCAAAACCGCTTTGCGGGAAATTGTGGAAAGATTTAACTTACCAATTCGTCTCACAGGCAACCACAACGTCATTTTTTACGACATTGCACCAGACAACAAAGAAGCAATTCAAGAAATTTTAGACATTCGTGGCGTTGTCTCTGACCCTGGTAAAATTGAACCCTTAACACGGTATGCTATGGCTTGTCCGGCCTTGCCTACCTGCGGTTTAGCCATTACCGAATCAGAAAGAGCAATTCCCGGAATTTTAGAAAGAATCCGCGCTTTATTAGATAAGCTGGGTTTACAAAAAGACCATTTTGTGGTCAGGATGACTGGTTGCCCTAACGGTTGCGCTCGTCCTTATATGGCAGAATTAGGTTTTGTGGGTAGTGCGCCGGAATCTTACCAAGTTTGGTTAGGTGGTTCACCAGATCAAACACGCTTGGCGCAACCTATCATTGAAAAGCTGCATGACAATGATATAGAAAGCTTTTTAGAGCCGATTTTTGTCTTTTTTAAGAAGTCACGGAAAGGCAAAGAGGGTTTTGGTGATTTTTGCGACAGAATCGGTTTTGATGCTATCCGCGAATTCTCAGATACCTATATACCTGGAACTCCAACCAGTAGTGGTAAATCACGTCATCGGGTCAGCTTGCGTGATGATGTTTATTTACATCTAAAAGAAACGGCTGAAAAACAAGATCGGCCTATGACTGATTTGGTACATGAGGCTTTAGATAAGTATTTCCAAGGTCTTTCTTAAGCCAAGAATTTTACCTGTGGTAAAAATCGGTTCTGCCACAGGTAAGCCAAAACACATTCAAAGGGAACTCTTCACAGGGAATAAGGAACAGGCTGAAAAGTCCTTTTGTGTCTGAGTAGCCGATACTTTTTTGCTAACTAATGCTAACAAATACATAAGTTAAGATTTTCTCTTAACCAAGGCGTATCAACCAATGCACGAAGAAAAATTCCTCGCGCACCATTCAAATCTCTATCCATCATATTATTTGTAGATAGAGATTTAATAGTTTTAGAACCACCAAGATTTTTGACTACAACACCCGTCCAACTAACTGTTTTGGAAGTATAGGCTTCATTGACATCCAACACTATCTTTTTGTATTCAAAAGCTTTATGTTTAATAAATTGCTTGAATTGATAGTGAGATAGAGTCAACATCTGCCTTACTGATTTACTCCTAATTCTTCTTTTTCCTTTTTTTGACATTTGAGATGTTTCAAAACTTGGTAAAAGAATTACATCGAAGTTATTAACCAAAAACTTAGCTGTCTTTTTATGCAACTCAGACACAAGGTTTTTTATCTTTCCCCTTAATCGAGTTGCGGCTAATTTTAATCTCTTCTTCTGTCTACATTTAGCTTGAGATATTTTGCTAATTAATTTATCCAAATCAAAACATAGTTTTTGAATTTTGATGTTAGCAGCATTACCCAACCAGCCAAATGAATCTTCAGAAAAGAAAGTCAAAAATGTTCTAATGCCTGGATCTAAAGCCACAACTCGTCCTTGGTTATCGGTATCAAGTCGTGGACTAACTTGTGGAACTGTCAAATAATAATCACCATACGCGAGGACTAAGCGACTATCGCCAAGGTCTTTTGGCAAAGATTCTTTATATTTTACCTCACCTAATATTGTGTAAAAAATTCCTTTTTCAAGAACTGCTGATTTCGGAATATAACAAGATTGAATTGGTTGTTTTCTTGATCTAAATCTACATTTACTTATCCCTCCTCCATTTTTATATTTATTTTTGGCGTTACTTACTGATTTACAAGCGTCCTTAATTGCTATTGATTTTATTTGGTAAGGAACACTTTTGCACCAGTCAGGTAAATTGTTTAATATGCCTGTTTTAATGGCTTTCCAATTGGCTTTGATTTCACCATCTTGTAATAACTTGATAGTTGTATTGTAAACAAACCTGGAAACACCAAACCATTGTTTAATTATCACTTTTTGTGCAGGTGTCAGAACTAGATAAATCTTCTTTGATTTTTTGAGAATATTTTCTGAGTCCGTGCATTCTGCATGAGAAGACGTGTTCGCGTAGCGTTCCGCAGGAAAGGATTGAGAGTAAATCTTGGGTGAGTTCGGTATTTGGGCAGTGTACAGTTGCGTCGAGAACCACGATTTGTCCACCGTTTTGTTCGACCATGTACTGTACAAGTTCAAATCCAAATCTTGCGAGTCTATCACGACAGGCAATAACAAGCGTGAACTTATCTCCTCGCAAAAGTTTGTCCAGTAGGGCTTGCAGTCCTTTTCTTTTGAAGTTAATTCCTGAGCCGATATCTTTGATAATTTCTGCGTCTGGGTAGAGGGATTGCATATAGGCGATTTGTCTGTCAAGATCATCTCGCTGTTTTGAGGAACTGACTCGGCAGTAACAAATAACGGTAGTTCGAGCTGAACTGCCATTGACGTAGGACTCGACATCGTACAATCTTTGCCCTGCTGGGTTTTTAATGCTTTTGATTTTGCCTTCATCTGCATATCTTCTCAATGTATTTGGATGCAATCCCAGGAATTCGACCGCTTTTCTGAGTGGTATATATGCCATAGACAAACTATAGCATAAGTTAGTAATAGTTAACAAATCAATAACTAGCTATCAACCCTTTCAAGGTGGGTAAAAATTTTGCTCAAAAAACTAATAGACCTCTTTACTCTGTGTCGCGCCAGTTGCTACAAATCGGGAAACCCGCCCAAAGCACTGGCTTCTCTGTGCCTCTGTGGTTAGATAAATTACTTTTAAATCGCAGAGGGATCGAGAGCGCGGAGTAAAAAAAAGATTTTTCGAGTCACCTTGAAAGGGTGATTCTTAACGCTTCATCGGGTTGTGCTACCGAAATAGTCTTACCATCTGACCATTCCTATGTTTTTGGATGCATTCTCATCCCTATCTTGCTCAGTTTTTGTGCAACGGACAACCGCTATAATTTAGATACATATATAGAAATATAGAAATCATAAATGATATTTAAAAATCCTCAGTACCATAGAGCTATGCTTACAAAACCCCTGATTTAAGTATTTATACGTATATATACTCAATCAAATATTAGTCCTACAATGTAGGTTTGTAGGAAAAAAGCCCAAATAAGAGCTTATTGATGAGAATTAGCCGTAGTTATGTGTGTAAAATGAGGGTTGTAA
>NZ_JACJTQ010000076.1 GCF_014698735.1 Anabaena catenula FACHB-362 | reverse complement strand
GGAATCTGTTTACTTCTGTTATCCGTGAGCATATTTTTGCCAACATTGGCAAGGATGCCATTATTTAGAATACATAGATGATCTTTTTTGTCAATGCGTAAGTCCTATATTCATATACTGAATTGATAAGGAGCTTTCCTGTTTCACCAAAATGATTTCTGACTATTATGGAGTGATTTATTGGATTGAAAAATCTGAGATTTTATTTAATTGCACTACTCAATATCACTCTTCAGGCTTATCCGCAGTTGTCAATCACATTGATACCATCAATGTTTTGATAATTGTACTTTAACCTGCAAAACAAATCTTTTTAATAGTTGGTTAATATTGCCAAACAACTTCAGTTTCTTTATTGTCTACCAAATCTCAAAAAGTGTAAAGACATTCAATCACAAACAACTACAGAAAGTTGAAACTTATATAGGTGAATATGCGTCTGAGATTATGTTGAATCATTTTCACCTCTTGCTTAAACCGATGCACGATAAACACCGATCTTTATCTACTCTCATCAAAAGCATTTTATTCTTAATTAATCAAGCATAAATTAAGAACATTTGTAAGCTGACAAAATAGATGGAAATCCTGAAGAGAGTACGATGAGCAAGAATTGGATGGGAAAGCCAAATACCTAAACAAAAAAAACCTGCATAAATTCAGTGTATCCAGACGTAATTACACGAGAAACCTAAAAATTTCTAGTTCAAGATTGTGAAGTCAGAGACAATTACCAGTTCATAATTTAAGTCAGTATAGGGGTTGTGATGCAGACTTTAAAACAGAGTTTCGAGGAATGCAATCTCATTATGAAAGAAGATGCGACAAACCTGGCACAATATTGGCAACAGCGACTAGCTACGGAATGTCCAGAACAAAGTGAGGCTGCTAGACAAAGTATTGTGCTTTGGCTTTTGGGAGTAGATTTAAACCGATTTGATTTACTCAACCCAAAAGAATTAGAAATTGCCAAGCAAGCAATGGAATATCGATGGCGGATTTTACACCAACGCTATTTAGGAATGGGGCGAGAACGAGCTTATCGTCACCTCATTACCCGCTTAGGAAGTGTAATGACACTGAGAAATAAAATTCAGACTTGGGTTTCCCTAAGTCGTGATCGTCAGCGTAGTGTCATTGATGTATTGCAAGAAATACTACAAGAACTACTGCAAAGTGATTCATATATGCAGCAGCAAATGTCTTGTATTGCAAAATTTACAACTGATAGAAGATTACAGGATACGTTGCTCTTTGCTACTATAGAAGAGTATTGTTTACGACCAGTACGTAATCAACCTCTTTTGGTTTATCGCTTTGTTAACTATCTGCGTCGTACCCAGCGAGGTGGGTTAACACAAGTTCCAGCCAGTGACTTAATTAGACTAGTTTCAGACGAAGTACTCACAGAAGATACTGACAATCCCCTGAACTTAGTCGATAGTCAAGCGATCGCACAATATCAAGAAGCACAAAAATTAGAAGAGCAACAGATACTGCGTCAAGCTGTATACCAAGAATTTGAAAAATACTTGCTCCAAAATTTAGGACAACAGGCAGTAGACTGGCTGCAACTGTATCTACAAGGCAAATCTCAAGAAGAGATTGCCAAAAAACTGAATAAGCCAATTAAGGAAGTATATCGACTGCGTGAAAAAATTAGCTACCATGCTGTACGAGTTTTTGCCATCAAAGGTAAACCAGAACTTGTAGATAACTGGCTCTCAATTTCCTTACAAGAAAACAACTTGGGGCTAACACAACATCAATGGCAACAACTAGATGAAAAATTAACTCCACTAGAAAAGCAAATCCTGGATTTGCGGAGAGCAGGTCACTCAATAGAAGCCACAGCCCAACAGTTACAACTCAAAACCCATCAAGTGATGGGCGAATGGACTAAAGTCTATCTTGCAGCCCAAACCTTAAGAACTCAAGATTAGCTAAACAACCAGCAAGTAAACAAATAATGCCTAGACCAACATAAACGGTTATTATTACATTTGTAAGTAATTTAGAATAGCTGTGACCGATATGATGCAGTTATAAACTAGAGTTACCGGAAATTGACTAGGCACAAATTTAGACCAAAAGCTAAAAAGACTGATAAACCATAGTCATTTATCACAAAATAGCCAATAATATATCTGTCAGTAAAACTAGTGTTTTTGATCCCAATACATAATTGTTATGTTGTAATTAAGGCATTGAGACAAAATTGTAATTTGCGTGTAAGCTTTGCTGCTTGAATGAGCTTAAGTATGACACGCTCCAAAAATTGAAAAGTTACAAACTCAATTTTCCGCTTTTGAGTTCATTTCTTGTGAATATTTCATGCAAACCGAGGTTTTTAGCGATATTTTTCCCTTGCTGAGTACAGCCAATCCACAAACGTTGGAATGGTTACTCAACATTGCAGTTGAACATGAATACCCCACCGGACGAGCCGTTTTGATGGAAGATGCTTGGGGTAATGCAGTCTACTTCTTGGTTTCTGGTTGGGTAAAAATCCGACGTACCAACGGCGATAATTCGGTGACAATAGCGATTTTAGGCCGGGGCGATTTCTTTGGAGAAATGGCGGTTTTAGATGAATCTCCACGCTCAACCGATGTCATTGCCCTTTCCCCTGTATCATTACTAACTGTCTCTAGAGAACGTTTTATCCAAATTCTGTTTAAAGACCCACAGTTACATCACCGGATGCTACAACTGATGGTAAAACGATTGCGACAAATTAATATGCGCTTGCAAATGCGCTCTTCACCACCTGCGGTTAAACTCGCCTACACTTTAATGAACTTGGGTGAGAACTATGGTCAGGAGTCAGCCGAAGGTAAGGAAATTTTTTATATTCCCTTTAAAGATTTGGCAGAAGTAACCGAAATCGGCATTGAAGAAACCACCACAATCATGGAAAAACTCCATGAAAAAGGATGGATAAAAATTGATCCTGCCAATAACTTCATTTATCTAGTCAACGTCAAACAGCTACAAAATTTAGCTAATAAATTATAATCAGTGCTGAATATTGAGGAGCTAGTATTGTTAATTGACCTATTGACCAAATAATTACTAATTCGTAATTCTTAATTAAAGAGGGTTCAAGCCCCCCATTGATTGTAACTACGAATTACGTTTGCGGTAGCCTGCGGTCGGCATTATTATCAATTACGAATTATGTTGACCATGCCAATTTTAGATTGACTAATAACTCAGGATTCGACACATAAAATGACTGAAGCAATAGCACCTCTTCTTAATACTCAAGTTCAGCGAGCAGGTAGGCAAATTCATTACTGGGTGGCAATGTCCCAACCAGAAAATCATTTATTTGAGGTGACTTTACACCTTGTAGACTACCTATCCCCAATTCTCGATTTGAAAATGCCAGTTTGGACACCAGGTTCTTATTTGGTGCGGGAATATGCCAAGAATTTACAAGATTTTGCCGCATTTACAGGACATCAACCTTTGCCGTGGCGCAAAATTAGTAAAAATCATTGGCAGATAGAAAAGGGTAATGTTTCAGAAGTAACAGTGAGTTACCGCATTTTTGCAAATGAGTTATCGGTACGCACAAATCACTTGGATGCTACTCATGGTTATTTCAATGGTGCAGCCCTGTTTTTGAGAATTCCAGGTTGGGAGGAGCTACCAATTTACGTTACCATTGTTCCACCACATCCAGAGTGGCAGGTAAGCACTGGTTTACCAAAAATTGCTGAGGAAGCCAATACTTTTTTAGCTGCTGATTTTGATACTCTTGTTGATAGTCCTTTTGAGATTGGTAGCCATCAGTTATTTCACTTTGAGGTATTAGATAAACCTCATGAATTGGCAATCTGGGGAAAGGGAAATTTTGACCCAGAGCAGATGGTTTCAGATTTCCAAAAAGTTATTGAAGTCGAAGCAAAAATGTTTGGTGGTTTGCCATATGAACGATTTTTGTTTTTACTACATTTATTTAACCAAGCTTATGGCGGTTTGGAACACAAAAATTCCTGTTCATTAATTTACCACCGATTTGGTTTTCGCAATCAAGATAAATATGAGCGCTTTATCCAATTAGTTGCCCACGAATTCTTCCATTTGTGGAATGTGAAGCGAATTCGCCCCAAAGCATTAGAAGTTTTTGATTACGATCAGGAAAGTTATACTCCTTGTTTGTGGTTTTGTGAAGGAACTACAAGTTACTATGATTTGCTGATTCCTTTGCGGGCAGAAATTTATGATGTTAAATCATATTTAAATCATTTGAATCAGGAAATTACCAAATATCTCAAAACACCAGGGCGGAAAGTACAACCCCTTTCCGAGTCGAGTTTTGATGCTTGGATTAAACTTTACCGTCCAGATGCCAATAGTGGTAATTCCCAAATTTCTTATTATTTAAAAGGAGAAATGGTATCGCTGTTGCTGGATTTATTAATTCGTGAACGTCATCATAATCAGCTTTCTCTTGATGATGTCATGGTAAAAATGTGGGAGCAATTTGGTAAAGCAGAAATTGGTTATACTCCAGAACAATTACAGGCAGTGATTGAATCTGTAGCAGGAATAGATTTATCTGATTTCTTTAGATGCTACATTGATGGATTGGATGATTTACCTTTTAATCAATATTTTCAACCTTTTGGTTTGCAATTGATAGGAGAGAAAGATGATGAGCCTTATTTGGGTGTGAAGATAAAGACTGAAAATGGACGGGAAATCATTAAATTTGTTGAGATGGGTTCACCTGCACATACAGCGGGTATTGATGCTGGTGATGAGTTATTAGCGATTGATGGAATTAAGCTAGGAGCAAGTCAATTGAGGGAACGTCTCACAGATTATCAACCCAACGACACTATTAAAGTTACAGTTTTCCACCAAGATGAATTACGTACCTATTCAGTGATTTTAGAACCAACACATCCTACTCGTTATCATTTGGTAGCTGTACAAAATCCTGATCCTACTCAGCAAGCAAATTTTGCAGGTTGGTTAGGTGTACCCTTGACAAATATTTGGTAATATCAAAGATAAAAATGTCAGAATCAGGATGATCGGGATGAAAGGATTAACAGAATAAAAAATACAGATCATTAAATTAAATCTTGCAAATCCTCAAATCTTATAAATCCTGATTCTGACGATTAATCCTCCAGAAAAAAGAATCTTTTGGTTATTTAGTTTGGCTTTTTAAAACACCTGGTTCGTGCTGAATAGGTAAAACATCTAAAATATCAGTTTGGGAACAATATTTTAGGTCTTCTAAACATTCCAGACGTAACAACCGTTTACCGTGACTAGCTTGGTGAAATAATCCCAATAAGTCATTTTGCCACTGAGAATAAAGAGCGATCGCACTCGTTACTTCATCATTACCAGTTATTTCCTCTAGAGAAGAATTACTTTGTTGCCAAATACTATGAGCGATCGCACCAGCACAAACTGTATCTTCTAAAGAAAAACTTCCCTCCCAACCAGAACCGACAATCCAGACGGTTTCCGGTTGCTTTTCTAAGAGAAATTTTACCACCGCAGCCCGGTTAATTAAAGCTGCTGCGAGAACAATTGGCGCATCTTGTATCCTTTGTAAGGCACGAGTACCATTGGTGGTACTAATAAACAAGCGCCGCCCTGCCACTAGTTCTGCTGTGCAGTCTAGGGGAGAGTTACCCAATTCAAAGCCTGCTACTTTCGCGCCACCACGTTCTCCAGCACGTAATCGTTTTTGGGCTGGCCATTTTTCGCTAACTTCTACCAGTTGGTCTAAATCGCTGAAGACTTGCACCGCTTCGCCTCCAGCCGCTAAGACTGTCGCCATTGTGCTAGTGGCTCGCAGGACATCGACGGCGATCGCGCATTCTGGCGCATCCTCAGTTGGGGTCAATTCCGGAGTGTGATATACAAATAGCTTCACGCGCTGGATATACCTGCTCTATATTACTGCGGTAATATTCTACCCACTTGATGTCACTAACTACACTCAATATTTCTGCTCAAGGATATCTATAAAATAAAGAAATAAATCCTAAAAAACCCTAAAAAAGCCTATTTTACTCGCTTCTAGGCTATGAAAATCACCATTGTATCTTGTAATCTCAAATATAGAAAACATCCATTTCTTGATCCTCAACCTCAATTTATATGGCTCCTTTACCCGATTACCGTCCTAAACAACTGTCTGTAGGCCCTTTAGAAGCTGAAATTCTCGGCATCCTCTGGGAACTTGGTTCAGTCACAGTCAAGGATGTACATGATCGCATTCTGACTGACCCCAACCGGGAATTAGCTTATACTTCTGTAACTACTGTTCTGCGTCGCCTCACTGAAAAAGGCTGGCTGGCCTGTGATAAAAAAGGAAAAGCATTCTATTGGCGGCCATTGTTAACACAGCAACAGGCACAGATGTTTAAAGCCCATGATCAGTTACAGCGATTTTTGGCAGTGGGAAATCCTGATGTTGTCGCTGCTTTTGCAGATAGCCTAGATCAAGCAGCCAGTGAGCAAATAGAAGCGATCGCTAAACGCATTCAAGCCGCACGGGAAGCCAGGGGAGAAAAATAGAATTATGCTTCACTCACCAAGCAACTGGGAGAAAAATTTATGCATCTACTCATGATTGTTACGACTGTAACCATTGCTTGCTGGTTAAGATTCTCTGGCCATATACCCCAAGGTAATTGGCATTTACGATGGCAGCGATCGCTATTTTTATTCCTATTTCCCCCCTTACTCATTTTCATGACAGCAATATCTGTAGTCTGCATGGGTACTCAGGGGAAAATGGGCGGAATCTATACCGATTCCTTCAGCTATCTACTAGCATTAATTTTTCTAGCCTTTTTTAACATATTGGGCATCACACTCGCCTGCCAAGGCTGGAAATCCATTAAATCTGCCCGTGAATGTCCCCTCGTTAACCTAGCTGGTAAACAAGCCCGACTTCTACAAACAGGCGCTTTATTTGCCGGTCAAATGGGTTTTTGGCAGCCAGAATTAGTAATTAGTCAGGGATTACTACAAACACTTTCACCTGCCCATCTAGAAAGCGTCTTGGCACATGAGCAAGGGCATTACCAATACAGGGATACATTTTGGTTTTTTTGGCTGGGTTGGGTGCGTTCCTGTACAGCTTGGCTGCCCAATACAGAACCTTTATGGCAAGAATTGTTAGTTTTGCGAGAATTACGGGCTGACAGTTACGCTGCTTCTCAAGTAGATCCCTTGGTATTAGCCGAATCATTGCTGTTAGTGGTGAGCAATAACCCAATCACATCCAACATTTGCTGTGCTGCTTTAGGTGCTTCAGATCGCTTAGAACAGAGAATAGAAGCTTTATTAACACCAACAGAACCAACATCAGAATCGCAATTGCAGTCCTGGCATATTTTTCTATTTGCCTTCCTGCCATTATTAACAGTCGTGTTTCATAGTTAAATTAGTTCCCCTTTACGGAACAGTGGGGAGAGTAGTCCGTTGAATAAACCTACTCATCCTCATCACCTGGAGGTCTTTCGCTTAGGCTTTGTTGCGCGTGCCACTCCAAAACAATGCGCTCCAACATCTCAGCCTGCGTACAGTTATTAACAGCCGCATATACCTTAATCAACTGTCTCACGTCAGGACTAATGTGGTTTATCACTAGTTGGTTATTCTCTTCCATATTCATTGGACAGATCCCATTACGTCAGATTTGTAAATCCTTTGTTATACTTGTTAACATAACTTCTTAAACCATAACATTCATGGGCTACGTTGCTCAATCCGGCAATGCCCTCAAACTTCATGGATGTATGACTACGAACATCAGCTAGGTAATTATTTTTAGACCAACACAGCTAATACTAACCTCTATATTTTTGCCCAATTTGGGCATAGGAGTCAGCAGTGGATCAACCGTTAAAATTATCTTTAGAACAAGAATTTAGCCTCAGAATCTTTGCTGACCAAGTACAGCAAATGTCTCGTGAACAGGCCGTAGAATTTTTACTCAACCTGTACGAGCAGATGATGATTCAGGAAACGACTTACCAGGAATTGCTAAAGCATGAATGGAAACTAGATTCGGGAACCATATCAGGTTAAAGCAAAAAACACCTATCACAATCTTTTTACAGATATGATTAAGTGTTAAGACAGACATGAAATCATATCTTTGTCAATTGAGAGAAGGGTAGGGTAAGCCCCCACCCTAAAGCCTTAATTAATTCTAGGGACTATTTTGTTACTGGTGCTTCAGTAGCTGATTTACCAACTAGCTTTTCAGTATTTTCGTCACTTTCGAGAATACCGAACTCTATCAACAACTCTTCTAGTTCTTCCATTTCAATAGGTGTAGGAATAGTCAGATTTTTGTTGTTGATGATCTTCTTAGCCAATGTCCGGTATTCATTACCTTGATCGCTATCAGGTGCGTACTCGTTAACTGTCATCCGACGCAATTCTGCGTGTTGAACGATATTGTCACGAGGTACGAAGTGAATCATGTGGGTGTTCAAGCGTTTTGCCAGGGTTTCGATTAATTCGACTTCCCGGTCAACGTTACGGCTGTTACAAATCAAGCCACCTAAACGCACACCACCAGTATGAGCATATTTTAAAACACCACGAGCGATGTTGTTAGCAGCGTACATCGCCATCATTTCACCTGATGTAACGATGTAGATTTCTTGTGCTTTTCCCTCCCGAATTGGCATGGCGAAACCACCGCAGACAACGTCACCTAATACGTCGTAAGATACGAAATCTAAGTCTTGGTAAGCACCGTTTTCTTCTAGGAAGTTAATAGCGGTGATAATACCACGACCTGCACAACCTACACCGGGTTCTGGACCACCAGATTCTACGCACTTAACACCACGGAAACCAGTCAAAAGTACTTCGCTGAGTTCTAAATCTTCAACAGCACCTCTTTCAGCAGCCAAGGAAAGAACGGTGGTTTGAGCCTTGGAGTGAAGCATCAACCGGGTAGAGTCAGCTTTAGGGTCACAACCTACAATCATGATGCGTTGACCCATTTCAGCCATAGCTGCGAGGGTGTTTTGAGAAGTGGTAGATTTACCAATACCACCTTTACCGTAGAAAGCGATCTGTCTAATATTTGTGTCAGTAGCCATGATGAGTATATTCCTACAATTATTTTGTGGATAGGTCTGAAGCTTGATCTGAGATATTGTTCAATTGCGAAACAGAAACTTTATAGCGATAGTTCAAGGAATATACTGCAAGTACTACCAAACGCAGATTCAGTTCCTTATTTTTAGAGAAAATCATGCTATTTATAGCAAGACTTCCTCAAACATAGGTGCTAGGAATTGATTTAGGAGAAATTTACATCTCCCAATTAAAAAGTCTTTAACAGCTTGAATTAAGCATGATCAGTTGTTGTCACAGCATCCTCATAGATTGCTCAAATCTGGAGAGTAGTTGCAATAGGGATTCACCTTTATGCAGATTTTCCCCCTGAACCAACCAACCAACATTGCACCTTACTCTCAATGGTTGCTACAACTTCCACGATTTTGCTTGTTTCATCGCTACGAAAAACTTCTAATTCCCCAGTCCTGAAAAACTGCTCTATTGGTACTGCTTTTAGATATTCCTTGACAATCACTCAATCTCACCGTGATTAATACATGGGAACAAATCCCATTTTTGTACTAGTTCACAGTTAAAAATGCTGGTTTCTGACGACGTTGATTCGCTTACATTTCTGATTCCTATACATTTACCAGACATCCTCTAAGAGTCTTTCTTCCCAAACTCCAAGGCTAATCCCATCTGGTAGATAATGTTATCTAGTGAGCCAATTCTTATTGGCATATACTCAAAGGAATTCTGATTTACTTCAAGTTGTTACGAGGGTAACTTTTCTAATTCATCTGTTCTGATCTTTTCGGGCAGAAAAGATATATCGATTGAAGTGGATTTACCAGAACAAAAGAACTTGATTGAGTTGACCTCAATTTCTACTTGAAGCTTTTTTGAACTTTGATGTTTTTGATTCCTATCCTCACAATAACATAGATATCAATATTTTATAAGCCTCAAAATAAATTCTTTTTCAACTCTAATAAAACTCTAATAAATATTATCCCTATTACCCTTAATGGTTATGACTTAGCGCTCAAAAAGCGCAATTCATGAAAACATTTGGTCAAATATCATTTGTGAAATCAGTTACTTTTACAATTCACGGTTGATTTAAAAAGTTTAAATTGAGGTTTGTAAAAATCAATTATAATCTAGAGAGAAATAGACGCAAATAAACCAAAAAAGAAAGATGTAAACATACTTGATATAGTGTATTGTATTGTTTATTACTCTATTTAATCATTAACTAAAATTAGTATAGCAGGTGACAGGGGACAGGTGACAGGTGACAGGTGACAGTCTGAAGAGTCTTTTGGTGTCTAGGTTTTATAATCAGTTGGTGTCCTAACCGCCCTGTCTGTTGCTATATAATTGAAAACATTTGAGTTCATAGTAAATGGCCCACCTGTATCTCAACAAGCTCGTAGACGTGAAAAAGTCAGAGCTTGGCAAGCTACAGTTAGGCAAGAAGCTGAGAAATATTGGACTTCAGAGCAACAGCCAGCTAGTGGGTTAGTTATGCTTAAGGTGACGTATTTCTACGCTTCCTATGCTATGGATGTAGACAATATAGTTAAGCCAATTCAAGATGCAATAATTGGTCTAGCCTATCTTGATGATGACCAAATAACAGATGTCCTTGTTAGAAAAAGAGATTTATCAGGTAACTTTACAATAGAAAATATAACTCCGATTTTGGCAGAAGGCTTTGCGCGAGACAATGAGTTTTTACATATTATTGTCACAGATGCTCCTGATCAAGAGGTAATTGATTGATGAATGCTAAAACTAAACAACTTGAAAGAGAAAGATTACTCGAAGTAGCACAGGAATATCGCCAAAGAGGTTATGAGGTGATACTTTCACCCAAGCAGGAAGAATTACCTGATTTTCTCAGGGACTACAGCTACCGTCCTGAAATGATAGTACGTCGAGGAGAAGATGCAGCTTTAATTGAGGTAAAATCACGTCGTTCTATTATGTCATCTGCACCAAATTTAAAAAAATTAGCTGCGGTAGTAAACGCGCATCCTGGCTGGAGATTAGAATTAATCATGACTAATTCAGAGGATGCATTATATTCTTCTCAAATCGAAGATTCTCTACAAGCAGATGAAATAAAGTCAAGATTACAAATAGCTAAAAAACTGACAATTAATCATCCTGAATCAGCTATCCTTTATGTTTGGTCTTTGGCTGAAGCGACTCTCAGGCTTCTTGCTGATTATGAAGGATTGATGTTACAGAAACTAGAATCCCCGTTGCATTTATTAAAGCAATTAGTAACTGAAGGAGTAATTTCTCAAACTGACTATCAATTACTGATGAATAATTTTAAATTACGTAATGCGATCGCTCATGGTTTCAAAGCTGCCTCCCTAACTCCAACCTCTGTAGTTCAACTGATTGAAGTTACAGAACAGTTATTAGATTCATTAAATTCTTAATCACCACGTTTGCATCACTTAATTTTCATAAAATCTAAAAGCATGAAGATGGAAATTTATGCTTTCCTCCTTCATGCCTTATCCTTTGTTTTTTTAAACTCCCCAGGCCGGATTCGAACCAGCGACCAATCGATTAACAGTCGATCGCTCTACCACTGAGCTACTGAGGAACGCTCTCAACGTTTACTATATTAAACCCAAATTCAGATTAATGCAAGAGGTTTTGGCAAATTTTTTTTGATTTTATTTTGTAGCTGCTGAAATCCCTAATTTTTTACAGCCTGAAGTCGCTCCTGGAGAGCAATTGATAGATTTAGAGAATAATCTTTTTTATAATCCCATTCGCAACTCCGCCAGACGCTGCCTTGCCTTAGCATCAATAGCATTGGCTAAAAATCGGCTCTTTGACTGTTTGCGTGTTTGGTACTTATGGCGCATCCGACAAACAGTCGTTTCCACTTCGCCACACAGTTGGTGTGCAGATAACCATTCAGCACCATACCCCTGTACCATTAACTGCTGCGCCCGATCTGATGTAGCAACAATTACGCGAGAAATTAGACACTGCGCTATTTTGTGGCGCAAGGACGCACAGGATTTTTCAATATATGTATCTGCGGTCTGCCCAAAATCTGTGTAATGAACTGTTAGAAAGTCTGTAATAGTTTCTCTGTTGCTGGCTGTATTTTGATATTGAGCATCAAATACTATTTGAGTTTCATAACCTTGAAAAGCGCTGTAATTTGTTATTGCTTCCACTAATTCCCCACGTGCTGCCTCCAGTCCGGCACCATCACGGGTTTTTTTTAAGCAAGGCCAAGCGCCTATAATGTTGTAGCCATCCACTAACAAAATGGATGGAATGATAGAACGGGGCATGGTTTTTAATCACAATTATCTAGAGTTAACAAAAATCATTCATAAGACTTATAGTAATTGAAGCATTGGTTGTAACACTATGTTACATAAGATAAAAAATGCCGGCGCATGGCAAAACTACACCTGAAGGCAGAAGCAACAAATTATAACTTGCCTTTAAAAATCGGGCTTTTCTGAGTTTTTAAGAATCGAATAAATAATTTTTCCTCTTCTTCAACATCTCAGATTAAAAAACCCGATACCTTGACAGCAAGCTGTTTTCTGGCATCGAGTCATTCCTGATAATGGAGTTTGGAGTAAATATTGTGAGAAAATATTGATATTAAGAACTTGCCAATAAAAAAGTCGGACAATATTATTGTCAGAACCGTTATCCTAGCGGATGATTAACTATTTAGCTTTGATATTAGGCAGCTTGGTTGTCTGCTTTCATGAGACGCTGTTTGAGACGCTCGGCTTCACCGGAATCCACTAGAGAACCTTTTTCCAATAAGAAAGCGCCATCACAGTAATTTAACTCATCTAAGCGATGAGTCACCCACAAAGCCGTAATTCCTCGACTTTTAACCAGGCGACGAACACTAGCCACCAAGTCTAATTGACTATCTGGATCTAGTAAAGCAGTGGGTTCATCTAATAATAAGACTTCACAGTGACGAGCGATCGCACCAGCAATTGCCACACGCTGTTTTTGTCCTCCAGAAAGAGCATAGATAGGACGGCGTTGTAGAGACAGCAAATTTACCGCCTCTAAAGCCTCCTCAACCCTATTCCTCACCACAGCCGGAGGCAATTTTTCTTCCACCAATCCAAAAGCAACATCAGCACCAACAGTTGGCATAACTAATTGATGATCAGGATTTTGGAACACAAAGCCCACGGGAGGTAAAATGCCAATTACACCAGACTGAGGAGCCAATAGTCCGGCTATCAGTCTCAGGAGAGTTGATTTACCACTACCATTTGTACCCAAAAGCATCCAAAATTCTCCTTTGGGTACTTTGAGAGAGCAAGATGTAATTACTTGCTCCCCATTAGGCCAAATGAAGTTTAAATCCTTAACTTCGATGCCTACTGCCGACATTTGTACACCTTGCTTACTCAGTAGCTAGGGCAAAAAAGCCAGGTGCTCTAGTACCACCAACGGCTGTACCATCTTTCTGCACAATCTGTACCCCTGAAATTTCACTGGCACGGACAGCAATTTTCTTTTCTGTTTTGCCTTCGCACTTGAGTTCCACAATATCAGGGTTGCCAGAGCGCATTGCTGCCAAAATCAGCTGATAGACAGCTTCAGCATCCTCAGTAGACTTGCGTTGTACGGATATCGGGAAAGCAGTATTTTTGATGCTTAAGTCGATGGTAAACATTTAGAATTAATCACATTTCACTGTAGGACTAATTCTAGCGTCAGTTATCAGTTATCAGTTATTATTCTGCCACTTGCCCCCTCTGCTTCCCCACCTCCCAAATCGCCAATATTAATTTTTATGAAAAATACCCTGGAAAAATTAGAGATTTGCACCTATTATGATTAGAGAGCGTAAAAAATTGTAAACTGGATTAACAACCCGGTTAACTTTCTGCTTATGGGCGGTTATGTCATAACCCTCCATAACAGAGAAAAACTCGTACTTATAAACTTTTGGAGATTCCTCTAATGACCATCGCAGTTGGACGCGCCCCGAGTAGAGGGTGGTTTGACGTATTAGACGACTGGTTAAAGCGCGATCGCTTCGTATTCGTAGGTTGGTCAGGAATATTAC
>NZ_JACJTQ010000075.1 GCF_014698735.1 Anabaena catenula FACHB-362 | reverse complement strand
TGCGGCCACGATAGTCTGGGGGTTGCCCCACGCCAAAATAGCTCGATGCCAGGTCTATCACTACCACAAATCCCCCTCCCGCTTCATTCCGGGGGGTTTTTGTTTTTTTAAGATTCTAACTTTTATTCTATAGCCGTGGACAGGGTGGTTAGGACATCAATTGATAATGAAACTCCCACTACAAGAGGGTTCTACTCCTGACTCCGGTCACTGAGCGTAGTCGTTCGCGAAGCGTCTCGTTCACGTAGTGTCTCCGACAGGAGAAGAGAAGTGCTGACTCCTGACTCCTGCTATATCTCAGAATAATCTAACGGCAGGTCGTCCCATACATAGGCTAATATAGGTAACAACGACTAGCCGCTAGTCAAATCAATCTATTCAATAAGGCTAAAACTTACCCGTGAATACTCGTTCTGCGGGTCCAGTCATGTAAATTCGCTGATCAATTTCTGACCATTCAATTTCTAATAGTCCTCCTGGTAATTCTATAGTTGCAGTGCGATCGCATAAATCATTCAATACTCCAGCTACTAAGGAAGCACAAGCACCAGTACCACAAGCTAAGGTGATACCAGCACCACGTTCCCAAACTCGCATTTTCAAGTAATTACGATTGACTACTTGAATAAATTCTGTGTTGGTTCTTTGGGGAAAAACTGGATGGTGTTCAAACTTAGGTCCGATGCTTTCCAGTTGAATAGCAGCAACATCTTCAACAAAGGTAATGCAGTGAGGATTTCCCATACTGACGCAGGTAACATCCCAAGTTTTTCCAGCCACCTCTAAGGGTTGATTAATCACTTTACTGTCAGCAGGTGTGAGAGTGGTAGGAATTTCTTCAGCAAGTAACCGGGGTAGTCCCATATCCACTTTGACTTGACCATCGTCCATGAGTTGGGGTGTAATCACACCGGCTAGGGTATGAATGCGATAATGGTCTTTAGTGCGAGATAAGCCTTCTAATTCAGCTAAAAACGCCCCTAAACAGCGAATGCCGTTACCACACATTTCCGGTTCCGAACCATCGGAATTAAAAATCCGCATGGTGTAGTCAGCACCGTTGTCACCAGGTAGGGCAAAAATTACGCCATTAGCCCCGATACCAAAATGACGATCGCACCATTTCACCGCTGCTTCTGGTGTGATTAGGGGTGTAGAGGAAGAACGGTTATCAATAAGAATGAAATCATTACCTAAACCGTGATATTTACTAAATTCGATTGCCATTTTTCCCTAGATGAATTATCAAAGATAAGTTACTGCTCAATTAAACATTGTGCCTTGTGCATACATAATTACCAAAAATGGCAACAACTGAATTTGACACAACTCTTCCTAGCATTCGACAAGTGCAAAATTGGATTAAACAAAAACCAACCGTCGAATTAAAACTCGTAACTGGAGACTTAATCACAGGTAAGGTTTTTTGGCAAGATGCCAATTGTGTGTGTATTTTAGATGGAAACAGTGAGCAAATCACTATTTGGAAGCAAGCGATCGCTTATATGAAACCGCAAAGTGAGACAGTGTTGGAAAGAGGATTAGTCCCAAGAGATGCAAAAGTTGAAGTTGCCAATTTAAATTCTTGACTATCCCCACTAGAGATAATATCTTGTCCGGTTGAATACTTATCATTAGGGAACCGCGCGGAGAGTTTTTTGATAAGCAATTAGCCGGACATGATATCATACCAACTTAAAAACAGCCTATAACCTCTTTTAGGTAGTCTCTACCTCACCAACTTTAACAGTTGGGAGGGCTAGGGATAATCCACAAGCGCCAATAAAAAATTGTTGAAGTTTATTCAGGCTTGACAAACTACCGCATAGCAGGACTTGATCACCTGTTTTTAAGTCTATGCTCCCATGAGGAAAGCGGATAAACTTGCCATCTCGCCGAATTGCCTGCACTTTTACCCCATATTTTTCATCAGTGGACAAATCTACCAGATTTTTATCCAAAATGGGGCAATCTGCTTGTACTGTCACCCATTGACAAGCGTTATTTTCATTGGGAACAGCTACCTGTCCTTGAGCAAATTCTGCTAATGCAGCTAATTCCTCAGACTCACCTACAACCAGTAAGCGATCGCCCTCTTCTAATTGAGTTTGACTGTTAGGATAATCTATTTCCTCCCCGTGAGATCGTCGTATAGCCATTAAACTGACACCCGTGAGGTAGCGCATATCAGCTTCCTCTAAGCTCATACCAATCAAGGGAGAACCAGATGGTAGATCATACCAGCGACGATTCAGATCACGGGTTACTTGCTGTAAATATTCGGAAACTTCCGCAGCCGAACGCTCTGGACGCAATTCTAAATAATGATCCTTGCGGATTTCCTGCATTTGTTGCTGCACTACCTCTGGTGATAAACCAACCCCGGTTAGTAAATAGGTTGCCATTTCTAAACTGGCTTCAAACTCTGGTTGCACCACTTCCCTCGCTCCTAGTTGGTAAAGCACCTCAATATTTTTATCTTGGGTAGCGCGAACAACTAAATCTAGTTCTGGGGATAATTCCAAAGCCCGTTTTAAGCACAGACGGATGCTTGCAGGATCAGGGAGAGCAATCGCCATTCCCTTAGCATGATTCACACCCGCAGTTTCCAGCACATGAAAACTTACACCATTACCGTAAACATAAGGTATGCCAGCATCTCGTAACTGCTGAACGCGACTTTCTGACTGGTCAATAACTACCACAGGTAACTGGTGTCGCTGCAATAACTTCACCAAATTCTTACCAATTCGCCCGTAGCCGCATACTACTATATGGTCTTTCAGTGGCACATCTTCGGAAAAATCACGGGCTTGATCTTCCACCAAATAAGGTTTTAGCCAAGGCATTGATTCAGCAAAATCAAATAAAAATGGTACTAAACGCAGGACAAAAGGAGTCAACATCAGTGTGACTGCGGTAGTTCCCAAAATCAGTAAATATATGCGTCGGGAAACCAAACCCAAAGCCTGCCCTTCACTGGCAAGAACAAAGGAAAATTCTCCAATTTGTGCCAGTCCTAACCCAGCAATTAAAGCGGTTTTTAATGGATAGCCAAATAATTTAACTAGAGGTGTGATAATTAAAAACTTGCCTACGAACACTAGGGCGACAAGTCCGAGAATCAGTTCCAGGTTGTTCCACAAAAACACTGGGTCAATTAACATCCCAATAGCAGCGAAAAACAAACTGGCGAAGATATCCCGCAGCGGTTCAACAATGGTCAGTGTTTCGTCGGCGTACTCAACCTCAGAAATCATCAACCCAGCAACAAACGCTCCCATCTCGATTGATAGCCCCAAATATTCTGTTAATAGGGCAATACATAAACACAGAGTTACCACCCCTAACAAAAATAGCTCGCGGCTTTCAGTACGGGCTAACAGTCTTAGCAAAGGCGGGATTAACCAAATTCCTGCCACAATTGCCCCAGCAGCAAATAAGCCAATCCTGACTAGGGCTGTTAACACTGCTATCCCAAGAACGTCAGCTGGTTCATGGAGGGCTGGTAATACAGCCAACATCAGTCCCAAAGCCAAGTCTTGCACTACCAAAATGCCCAGCATTACCTGCCCGTGGGGTGTTTCTGTTTCGTTGCGTTCCATCAAGCATTTAAGGACAACTGCTGTAGAAGACAAAGAGAGAATTGACCCCAAAAATACGCCTTTAGCTGGTAAACTTCCCCAAGCGCCTGTTACCCCACATACCAAAACCGTGATCAAAATGGTGAGGGCAATTTGTAAAGTACCGCCACCAATAGCGATCGCTTTGACCTTCTTGAGTTCTGCCAAGGAAAATTCTACACCCAAGGCAAACAACAAAAATGCTACCCCGAACTGCGCCAGGGTTTCCACCTGCACCACTTCTTTAATTAGACCCAGTCCAGATGGTCCGACAACCATCCCGCCGATGATATACCCCAGTAAAACTGGTTGTTTTAAGAGTGCAGCCAACAGTCCACCGCAGGCGGCGACAGCAAACACTGACACTAAGTCAACAATTAATCTAAAATCCTCTTGCACCAGTTTTTAAAGAACTATTAAGACCTAATAAACCCAGCATACAAAGTTTTATCTCTTTGAGGGGATGGGAATAGTCCCCTCAAAACAAAAATTCTAGATAACTCCATCTATTTTCTCCAAGTTGCTGGTTATCTCTTGTTTAATGCCCCTAAATTTATTTATGGAGTTTACCGAAACAGTGCTAAGTAAAAAAGTAAGAGCGCAAGTGTCCTTTTAGATGTAAAATAGTACAAATAAACTATACTAATGTCTAATGTCTGACCTCATTCTGTTTTGGCATCGCCGGGATTTACGTATTTCTGATAATACAGGACTAGCTGCTGCACGAGAGCGAAGTGCAAAATTGGTAGGTGTATTTTGCCTTGATCCTGATATTTTGCAGCGAGATGATATAGCTCCTGCTAGAGTAACTTATATGATTGGCTGCTTGCAAGCACTGCAAAAGCAATATAGTCAAGCTGGTAGCCAATTGTTAATTCTGCACAACAATCCAGTGATAGGAATTCCAGTTTTAGCGGAGGCTTTAAAAGCTAAAGCTGTGTTTTGGAATTGGGATGTAGAACCATATTCACAAACAAGGGATATGGCCGTAATTGATTCTTTAAAAGCAAAAGGGATTGAATTTCTTCACCAAAATTGGGATCAATTACTTCATTCACCAGCAGAAATTTTTAGTGGTTCTAAAACGCCCTACACTGTTTATACTCCTTTTTGGAAAAATTGGATTACTAAACCCAAAGCAACTCCTAGAGAAACTCTGCCAACTTTTGCAGGTTTAACAGAACAAGAACAAGAAATTGCTCAACAAGCAGGCGCAATTAAATTACCATCTGCTCAAGATTTAGGATTTAGTTGGGATGGAGAATTGATTATTTCTCCAGGAGAATCAGCAGCACAAAAACGCTTAGAAATATTTACAAAATCTGCTATTAATGTATACCAGGAACAGCGTAACTTTCCCGCTGTCGATGGAACATCTCAATTAAGTGCAGCATTGAAATTTGGTGTAATTAGTATTCGCAAAGTTTGGCAAGCGACAATAGAAGCATTAGACAATAGCCGTAGCGAAGAAGTTACAGCAAGTATCCGCACATGGCAACAAGAATTAGCTTGGCGGGAATTTTATCAACACGCTATGTATCACTTTCCCACATTATCTGAAGGTGCATATAGAGACAGTTTCAAAAACTTTCCTTGGCGAAATAATGAAGCACATTTTCAAGCTTGGTGTGAGGGGAAAACAGGTTATCCGATAGTAGATGCAGCCATGCGGCAGTTAAATGAAAGTTGCTGGATGCATAATAGATGTAGAATGATTGTTGCTAGTTTTTTAACTAAAGATTTAATTATTAATCCTCAATGGGGAGAAAAATATTTTATGCAGAAACTCATTGATGGTGATTTATCTGCTAATAATGGTGGTTGGCAATGGAGCGCTTCTAGTGGCATGGACCCCAAGCCATTACGTATTTTTAACCCCGCTAGTCAATCACAAAAGTTTGATGCAGAAGGCGAATATATTCGCCAATGGGT
Source organism: Anabaena catenula FACHB-362 (assembly GCF_014698735.1). Classification (GTDB taxonomy): domain Bacteria; phylum Cyanobacteriota; class Cyanobacteriia; order Cyanobacteriales; family Nostocaceae; genus Anabaena; species Anabaena variabilis_A. Next base: position 9,994 of record NZ_JACJTQ010000075.1, on the reverse strand, counting down.
GTCAGAATTGCGATCTGTGGATAGCCAATATTTAGTCAGTGGTAATATTCTGCCTTTGGAACGTCGTGCTGTCGGTTATCCTGCACCAATTGTAGATCATAAAAAACAGCAAGCTTTGTTTAAAGAGATTTACCAGCAGCAAAAGGTTGGGGTGGTTTAATTTTAACCGCAGATTAACTCCAATGAATGAATACAAATCATTGATTTTTGGTTATAGCAATTCATACATTTGTGAGGTACAACAAGCACGAATTAACAGCAGATGGATGCAGATAAATCTGTACCTTACTCTACTAGGCAAAGTTTTATATCAGGTTCCCTTAATTACTTATCAAAAAAAATTTCCGCGTCCCCGTATCAGTCCTAATTATCAGTCTTGAACCGAACAGGATATTATCTGTGGTGGCATGGAATGATTTTGATTTGGTGCAGCCTGATTATCAGAGTTGCTAACAATTAACATTTGTTCAGCTGCATAACTGGCACAATATCAGCCAAAGTATACTTGCATCAAAACCATAATACAAGTATATACTTATATTTTTGCGGCTTATGTCATCACCACCTGACCGTCCGCTGAGAATTCAATTAAGCCTGCCATCTTACCATCCCGAATTATTGGCAGGGCTGGATACTTTGCTGTATTTGGGTTTAATATCTGATTCTCAAGTACGGCAAATATGTAGAGAGTCTCTTGTTTGTTCTGTGATATTGCAAACAGAGACTGAACTTGAAAAACAGGTAGTATTTCCAACTCCTAAACCTGCTAGAAAACCATTAGTTGCAACCTTACCTCCAGAACCTCAACCACCAGCAAAACCGAGCTTTGTTGCTACAATTTTGCAGTCTTTAGTGGCAGAATTAAGTGTGCGCTGGCTGCTATTTTTAGGTTTATTTTTGGTAGTGCTTTCCTCTGCTGTGCTGGCTGCGAGTCAGTGGGAGAGGTTCCCGGCTGCTGGACAGTATGGGGTTTTATTAGCTTATACGTTGAGTTTTTGCGGATTTACATTTTGGGCAGCTAGGCAAGATAATCTGAGATTGACGGCTCAAACTTTGCTGATTGTAACGCTGTTGCTAGTGCCAGTAAATTTTTGGGCTATGGATAGCTTTAGGTTGTGGCAAAATCCTATTAACTGGATTGTAATAGCGATCGCATCTTTTGCCCTGACATTCATCACGTTTATACTCTCTCAAACCCGTACCATCACTAATTTCCCAGTTGGTAAATTACCTTTAGTCAATATTCTGGGTTTGAGTTATCTGCATTGGGGTTGGAAATTATCTGGATTTCCCCTAATTGCCGTTTATTTGGCAATGATAGGTACAACTATTATTACTGTTTATCAGTATCACCTACACTCCCAACAAAATGAAAATGAGCAGCATCTTAACAGGAATTTTAGTAGTATATATGTTTCTGTAATTATTTATTCCTTATTAACTCTATTAACACGGGCTATTTTTATAGCTGGAGTAAATGTCACCCAGTTGGGTTTAGCTATTGGGATTTGCGGTTGGTTGGTGACTTGGTTAGCCCAGAAAGAGGCAGAATGGCAATTTCTATTCTGGGAAAAGCTGGGAGTAAGTTTGCTGTTTTTGGGTTGGTTGGTGTCGGTATTGACTCAACCAGAACAAGCAATAATTGTTAGTGGTTTAAGTTTATGGTTTTTTAGCCGTCGTTTACAAACTTGTAGTTTTAATGTTGATTTCGCGGCAATTTTCTTTATTGGTTTACAGACAACTTGGCTGGGTTGGCGGTTAATACCTAATAGTTGGCAGCAATTAGCGATCGCTACAGCCACCAATATCACAAATTCCCAAAATCAACCTTGGGCTTTGTTAAGCCTCGTTTTATTTCCCTACCTCATTTTAATGTTATGGCTGACAAATCACCTCCATCGCGCTCAGAAGCCAGAATTAGCAACTTTTGGTGAACAGCTAACCCTGTTATTCGGGGTTTGTTTAACAGTGATTGCAGCAGTAAATCCCACATTACGATTCTTTAATCTCCTATTTTCCACCATCACCCTTGCCTACGTCACTAAACGCCGTTCTTCCCCTCCTCCCTTGGTATACCTGACTCACATTATTGGGGTTTTGACACTTGTTGCCGCCATTAATTGGTTTTTACCAACTTTAAATAAAGAAATTTGGTCAGCAATTCTTTTAACTGTGATGGTTGCAGAATGGGTATTTAGTCTAGGTGTAGGAATCTGGAAAAGTAGTGCTTGGTATATTGGTTTAGGGCTTGCTGCCTTCAGTTTTGTATTGTTATTTATCAATGTACGATCATCTACCTATGGCGTGGTTTACGGCTTCAATCATTGGGGAGTAATTTGGTTAATTACACCTTTATCACTGACAATTTTATCTATTCGCACTACTGAACAGCGTCGCATTCTTAATACTTTTTTGAGTGTTTTAGCTGTTATAGTTGTCCAATTCCTAACTTTACCCGTACCAGAAACCAGATTAATTGGGTTGGGTTTGGGTGTAGCTGTAATGTTTGTGAATACCCGCTATTTAAGAAAAGAAGAGACTGCGGGGCTAACAATTGGTTTTGGGCTAGGTTTTATTGCGGCGTTATTGTGGGATTTACCAAATTTAGCAATATCTGCTTGGTTGATGGTGGGTGCTATAGCTACCTTAAGTTTATGGTTAGGGCGGACTGTATTTTTAAGAAGAGGTACAGACTTAGCCCTTATTTATGCAGCTGCCAGTGAAAAATGGGCGATCGCACTTTGTGGATTAGAATTATTAGGCATGACGCTACATACAGCCTTGGTTTATCAAGGAATCGTCACATCTGGATTTTTCTACTTCATCGCCACAGCAATCACTTTAGGCGCAATTCTCTATAGAAGTTGGCGACAACCAACAGACTGGGCATTTTATGGTATTGGTTGGTGTTTAGAATTATTAACTGCCGAATTGCTAGGATTTGGAGAATATTCAATTATTCGCATCGGTATTGCTAACATCGTATTAGGTTTAACAACACAGCTTTTTGGCGAATGGTGGCGGCGAAGATACCAATTACAAACCTTGTCTCATAGCTTCCATATTTTACCCCTGCTATACGGTGCATTTAGTGTCATTTTGCGCTTCAACACCTTTACCGACTGGACAGGTTTATATACTTTAGGTATAGCCTTGATTCTCATTGGTGTCGGGCGACGTATTTCAGAATTTAAACCTCTGCTTTACTTAGGAATTATTGGCGTATCCATTTCTGCCTATGAACTCCTTTTTTATCAAATGTCCCAAGCTTCAGGAGGTGTTTTAGGAGATGGATTAATTGCTATGTCTGCCTTGGGTACAACCATCATGTATGTTTACCGTATCCTCTCCCCTTGGCTTGTCACATACTTCCGTCTGACTCCTGGTGAACTTAAAGGAATTGCCCATTTACACTGGCTTTGGAGTAGTTGTTTATTTTTAGCTGCTGTTACACTTCCCATTCAAGTTAACCTTTATGTGGGAGTGGGAACAGGATTATTTTTAATGCGTTATGCAATTTGGCAAGGAAGAAAAAATCCTCTGAACATTCCTGTACAAAGGGCTTGGGGTATAGAAATAGATGAAATCTGGGTTTACCTGGGTTTATTAGAAGCAGGTATTATTGGCATTTATTTGCAAAACTTGCCAATAGGACGTTTCTTTGCTCAAAATTTATTGCCTTGGAATGGTGCGTTAGCTTGCGTAGTCGCCTACTTCTTTTATATCTTACCTTGGGAACATTTAGGATGGTCAAAAACACCTTGGCAACGAGTCGCATATATTTTGCCAATAATCATTTTATTGTTAACTAGTCAGCAAATTTACCCCATTACCTTAGTCATTACTGCCGGGTTTTACATCTTCCTTGCCAAAGTAGCTAACAAATTGCGTTTTACCTATATTAGTGTAGTGTTGATTGATTGGGCGTTGTTTAACTGGTTTTATGACTTACGCCTCACAGATAGCTTATGGTATGTGACACCAATAGGTTTATCACTGTTATACATTGCCCAGGTAGACGAAAACCTTAAATTACCAGAGTCTAAGACAACTCGTCACAGCTTGCGAATATTTGGTAGTGGCTTAATTTGTGGTTGGGCGATTTTATTTCATTACAATCTGCCCCTGATACCCGGATTTTTCAGCCTTATTGCCATTTTCGCCGGATTAGCTTTACGAGTGCGGGCTTTTCTCTATGTTGGTACAGCGACTTTTTTCATCACCAGCATTTATCAATTAGTAATTTTCAGCAGGCGCTATTCCTTCTTAAAATGGATCGTGGGTTTGCTAGTTGGGATTATTTTAATTTACATTGCTGCCAACTTTGAAACCCGTCGTACCCAAATAGATTCTTTACTTCGCAGTAGTAGCAATACTTTTCAAGAATGGGATTAAAATAATTCGTAATAGTGCCTACGGTCCCGCTAGGGATACGTAATTCGTAATTAAGTTTTGTAATGAGGATTTAACCCCAACACAAAACTTGCCGATTATAGAACCGGGGGACTTAAACCCACGGAACTAGTTAAATTGCTGTTTTACTAATCCTTAACAGTTTTCTAGGCGCTGCTGACAACAACAGCGTCTTTTCTAATTACCAATAATCATTAATCATACAACGCTTTAACCCACTCCCATTCCCGCCTTAAACCTTCCCGTAAAGTTACTTGTGGCTGATATCCAAGAATTTTTTGTGCTTTAGATACATCCGCAGCAGTGTGACGCGCGTCTCCCATAGCCTTTTCAATGTGGTTACGTTTGATGGGCTGACCAATTATATCTTCCATAGTATCTAATACTTCTGCTAAAACTACTCTGCTACCACCACCAATATTAAAAATTTCCCCTACTGCTTCTGGTATAGTAGCTGCTGCTAAATTCGCAGCAATGGCATCAGTTACAAATGTAAAATCCCGCGTTTGCTGTCCATCACCATAAACGGGAATTGCTTCATCTTGTAAAACAGCTTTAAAAAACTTATGAAATGCCATATCTGGCCGCTGTCGAGGTCCATAAACTGTAAAATAGCGCAAGGATACAAAAGGTACAGCAAAGTTTTTGTGATATAGTCCACACAATCTTTCAGCTGCTAATTTAGTAATACCGTAAGGTGAAACTGGCAAAGGCTTAATTTCTTCATTAGTCGGTAAAGTTTCTGCATCACCATATACACTAGATGAAGAAGCAAATACTAATCTTTTCAGGTGTTGAGCATCTTTTGCAGCTTCTAGCAAAACTTGTGTAGCATTAATATTGCGTTCAGTATAGGCGCGAAAGCCTTTACCCCATGAGTTCCTCACCCCTGCTTGCGCTGCCTGATGATAAACTACTTCTACATTTTGGAAAAGTTTTGGTAAATCTAAGAATTGAATATCGCCTTCAATTAATTTAAAGTTGGGTGACTGTTGAAAGGTAGCAATATTTTTCCGCTTCAACATGGGATCATAGTAATCATTAAATTCATCAATGCCGATTACTTCTTCTCCTCTTTGCAATAATGTATTGACAAGGTGAGAACCTATAAAGCCAGCTACTCCAGTAACGATAGTTTTAGCCATGTTGCTTATTTTTTGAGATTTGGGAAATTTTTTTAGGAGCGCAATAGTAACTACTCAGAAATTAGACTAAGCTGTGATATGTTTTTAAGTATTTATTTTCTTTTATGTAAAAAACTAGGAGATTTTACAAATTTTGCAATTTTTTAATTTATTGTAATTAATTTTGCTGTTGAACAAAAATTCTCGATCTACTTAGACTTAGGCGTAAATTAGTTAGATTTTGACCCTTGATTTATAAAGCTTTGAGGTTCATTTTTACAGATGTCTATTAATTAACTCAGTCGCATAATAGCAAAAAATCCCACCAAAATCTGGTTTAGAAGAGTTTTTTTCACTTAAGAGTCACCATAAGCCCTTGATTAGTAGGATAATTAGTGAAAAAATTGGGCTTCTGCACGAAGTCTATATGATCAACGAGTAGCCTGAAGGCATTGTTATTTTACAAGGGACATACGAGGAAATAAGTGAAGGTTTTAGTTGTAGGTAATGGGGGACGTGAACACGCTCTAGCGTGGAAACTTCTACAATCAAAGAAAATTGAGCAAATTGTCTGTGTACCGGGAAATGGGGGTACAGCAAGTATGGAATGCTGCCAAAACGTTCCTCTCGCGGTAGATGACTTTGAGGGTATCAGCCAACTTGCTGTAGAAAACGATATTTCTGTAGTTGTAGTTGGTCCAGAAGTACCTTTAGCAATGGGAATTACCGACTATCTCCAAAGCAAAGGATTGATGGTATTTGGACCAAGTAAAGCGGGAGCGCAAATTGAAGCTAGTAAGGCTTGGGCTAAGGCGTTAATGCAAGAAGCAGGAATTCCCACAGCCAAAGCAGCGGTATTTACGGAAGCAACAGCAGCAAAATCCTACGTAAAATCACAGGGAGCGCCAATTGTTGTTAAAGCTGACGGTTTAGCTGCTGGTAAAGGTGTGACAGTTGCCCAAACCCTTGAAGAAGCAGAAGATGCCATTGATGCTATTTTTCAGGGGCAGTTTGGCAGTGCGGGTAATTTTGTAGTGATTGAAGAATGTTTGCTGGGGCAAGAGGTATCCGTTTTAGCTTTGACTGATGGTTTAATGATTCGTCCTTTACTTCCTGCTCAAGATCATAAGCGGATTGGTGATGGTGATACGGGAGATAATACTGGGGGCATGGGCGCTTATGCTCCGGCACCGATTGCGACACCAGAGTTGATGGCAAGGGTGCAAACAGAAGTTTTAGAAAGAGCGATCGCAATTTTAAGAACCAAAGGTATCGACTACCGAGGGGTGCTATACGCTGGATTAATGGTTTCAGCAGATGGTGACTTTAAAGTTTTAGAGTTTAACTGTCGTTTCGGTGATCCAGAAACCCAAGTTATTTTGCCATTACTAGAAACACCCCTAGAAGATTTAATTTTGGCTTGCATTCAGCAGCGTTTAGCAGAAATGCCGCCTATTGCTTGGAAAAATGGGGCTGCTGCCACTGTAGTAGCTGCCTCAGGAGGTTATCCAGGAGAATATGAAAAAGGCCTGGTAATAGCGGGTATTAAGGAGGCAGAAGCATCAGGTGCAAAGGTGTTTCATGCTGGCACAAAGTTGAACGAGCAGCAACAAATATTGACAGACGGTGGTAGAGTTTTAAATGTCACCGGGCTGGGCGAAAATTTTCAGCAAGCGATCGCTCAAGCATATGCTGGCATCAAACACATTCATTTTTCAGGGGTGTATTACCGTAGGGATATTGGTCATAGAGTGCTGAGTCCTAAGTCCTAAGTGCGGAATGCTGAGTTAGCAGTTAGTAGTTTTCCCCACATCCCCACCTCCCTGTCTACTCATCTCCCCAACTTCTCCCTACCATTTTTGGCAAATTTACTGTTAATTTTTAAGTTGTTGGGGTAGAAAACCAAGAACTACTAACAACTGTATTTAAGATGCTGGCTCCTTTAACAACAATCCGAGATGCTTTCGCCCAAGGCGTATCAAAGACACTCGCTCATTGGTGGTCTGATTTCACCCTTCAGACCAAACTACTAGCTGTAGCTACTTTAGTGGTTTCCCTCGTGATGAGTGGTCTAACTTTCTGGGCAGTGAATACAATTCAGCAAGATGCACGTCTGAATGACACCCGCTTCGGTCGTGACCTCGGACTTCTACTTGCATCAAATGTTGCGCCCCTAATTGCAGATCACAATCTCACAGAAGTTGCCCAATTTTCCCAACGTTTCTACAGCAGCACCTCCAGTGTGCGTTATATGCTATACGCTGATGAAACAGGGAAAATCTTTTTTGGCATTCCTTTTTGGGAACCAGAGGTAGAAAACTCCCTCACCATTAAGCGGCGAATACAACTACCAGAAGATTACCCAGGTGATAATGACCAACCAATGGTGCGTCAACACATATCCCCAGATGGTGTCGTCACTGATGTATTCATTCCCCTCATAGTTAATAAACAATATTTAGGTGTTTTAGCAGTTGGCATCAACCCCAACCAAACAGCAGTCATATCCACTAATTTCACTCGTGATGTTACCATTGCGGTGTTTATCACCATTTGGGTCATGGTAATTTTGGCAGGAGTAATCAACGCCTTAACCATTACTAAACCCATTAAAGAACTACTCGTAGGCGTAAAACAGATTGCCACTGGTAATTTTAAACAGCGAATTGACTTACCCCTAGGTGGTGAACTAGGAGAGCTAATTTTAAGCTTTAATGAAATGGCAGAGCGCCTAGAGCGCTACGAAGAACAGAATATTGAAGAACTGACAGCAGAAAAAGCCAAATTAGAAACCTTGGTTTCTACCATTGCCGATGGTGCTGTGCTGATTGACAATAATATGCAGGTCATTCTAGTCAACCCTACAGCACGGCGAATTTTTGGTTGGGAAGGCAGCGATGTCGTGGGTAGCAACGTATTGCATAACTTACCCATAAGCGTACAAATGGAAATCAGCCGCACCTTGTACGAAATGGCTGCCGGAGAATGTGAAAGTGCTGAGTTTCGTATCCCACTCAACGAACCTACCAAGCGGACAATCCGTATTCTCTTGACTACAGTGCTTAACCTGCAACGGGAAAGTATTAAAGGTATTGCCATCACTGTGCAAGATATCACCCGTGAGGTAGAACTGAATGAAGCCAAAAGCCAATTTATCAGTAATGTCTCCCACGAACTGCGAACACCACTCTTTAACATCAAAACCTATATTGAAACCCTACATGATTATGGCGAAGACTTGGGTTTAGAAGAACGCCAAGAATTTCTGGAAACCGTTAATCATGAAACTGATAGACTTACCCGCCTAGTCAATGATGTTTTGGACTTATCAAAACTCGAATCTGGGCGTACCTACAATTTTGATGGGGTCGATTTGGCGCAAGCACTGGAGCAGACATTGCGTACCTACCAACTCAATGCTAGAGATAAAGGCATTGAACTGGCTCAGGAAGTTGCCCCTAACTTACCCTTAGTCCTAGGTAATTATGATTTGTTGTTACAAGTATTTGGTAACTTAATTGGTAATGCCCTCAAATTCACCCCTTCTGGTGGAAAAGTCGCAATCCGTGCCTACCAGCTAAATCCTCAACCCAACTCTTCTTTTCCTTCCCTGAACTCTAAGCCAAGTGAACAATTTGCGAACGCGACACAGCGCGAAGGTTCACACAATCAGTCTAGTAAGGTACGGCTAGAAATCAGTGATACAGGAATTGGCATTGCGCCGGAAGACCAACAGGCAATCTTTGACCGCTTCTTCCGGGTAGAAAACCGGGTTCACACCCTCGAAGGTACCGGTTTGGGTCTATCTATTGTCAGAAATATTATTGACAGGCATCACAGTAAAGTTAATTTGGTTAGTGAAGTTGGTGTTGGTACTACTTTTTGGTTTGACTTGGCGGTATTTGATGAAGAAGTATCGCCCTCACTGGTTTTATCCACTATCAAAACATCTGAAGTGACAAAAAACTGATTTGCACTATGTGGGCTGTATTAACTATGTCTAAATTCATAGTTTCTCTCCCTAGTGACTGTTCGAGTTCTGTCATGGAGCTTGTTGTGATGATCCTTGCTACAAAGCAGTCTTTTCTGACCAAGGTCGGGTTAAGGAACGCAACCCAACACCAAATTGCTTTTGTTGTGTTCCTCTAAGTTCTACCCAACCTACCTAGCTGCCTAGCTGTCGCATTATGTTTTTAACTGGGCATCACCTTCTAAACTTAGAAATTTTTTAAATGGAAATACTCTAAATTGCCTCATCAGCTTTTTATTCGTTTCACCCAGACCTCTGTGCTGGAAAGAAGTTTCCCCTCTCTAACCCTTCAGTTCCTGGATATTATCCATAGAAGTCCAAAAAAAAAGTTTATTGAACCCCTTGACAAGAAAGAAGAGAGATTGCTATATTGATTGAGTGAGGGCAAGCGCCCAAACAACTGAACCGAGAAAAAATAATACTTTGA
>NZ_JACJTQ010000074.1 GCF_014698735.1 Anabaena catenula FACHB-362 | reverse complement strand
GGCATCTCTAACGCTTATTTTAGCGTACCAGCCAGCTACCTTTGCATTGGGGCATCTCACTTTTAAAAGCAGTGGCAGTAACACTTTAGCTATTTCCGGAGATGTCTATTTAGAAAATAGGTGCTATGCACAAACGAGTAAAACTATCCTTTTGTGTTCTGCTTAGGAGTTTGGGAAGCATAGGGATGTGGCTTATTTTAATACGGCAAAAGGATAGTGGAGTCCTAAATTTGGAAATTTAAATAGATTCAAAAATTCAGCAACGCCCAGCTTTCAATAGTTTGCTCCTATTTTGGCAATTTTGGCAACGCCATCAAAAAAACTCTGCGTAATTTTTTCGTACTGCCCTGTTAAGCAAGTGAACACCTTCAAAACTTGAAACTCAGGCAGTTAAATTATGGCTAATATGTCTCCAGCCTCGAAGCGTAGCAAGAGACAACAGTTATTACAAATGTATGGAAATCGCTGTTGCTGGTGTGGTAAGCAAATGACTAAATCGGAAAGAACTATTGAACACTTAATTCCTAAAAGCCGAGGTGGATCTAATAGTATCTCAAATTTGCGGTTGGCTTGTTTCACTTGCAATAATTCCCGTGGCAATAGTCTGTTACCACCAGGGATCAGAAATGCGGGTTTTGAGCTTGCAAATATAACTTACCAATAGCATTTAGTTGAATTTTGTCAAAATATGCTCTCGAAAAATTCTGGATATTGCTATAGATATAAGCATCTGACTACATGAGATAATGGTGATCACAAAAATAACACCTTTGAAAAAAGTGGCATGGATGACTTAGAAGAACGTTTGACTACTTTGATTACACAAGTAGGTCAACATCCACCTAAAAGCATAAAATCGCGTTGCTCCCTGAGTAGATTACTACTAGAAATTCAGCAACTCCCAGGATTACGCAAATCCTCTCATCCAGATTATCCAGCAGCTCTAAGTCTTACTTTTGAGTGGGTGAGCGAGAATATTTCTCAATTTGAGCCTTATTCTGGTTCAGTTGTAGAAAGTTTGACGAAGTGGGTAAACGGCTATCTCCGTTGGCGAATTACAGATTTATATTCTCCTGATAAAGATGCTCCACTTAGCTTAGATGCACCAATTAAATCTGATTTTGGAGAAGTAACTCTACTGGACAAGCTGCCCAATTTTACTTTGAGTGGTTTGGATGGTTTAATTGAAAACTCTCAGAGAGAAACTACTCAACGGATTGCTCTAGAATTAGAGCTTTACATCGAACAAGATCCTGAAGGAAAACTCAAAAATAGTTATCCTAGTTCTTCGGCTCAGTGTAATTGTCAATTCCTTAGTCAGAGGCGTGTACTCAAAGAACCGCCTGACAAATTTGCAGATATAGCAAAAGATTTGAGTATTCCTTACACAACTGTCAATTCGCATTGGAAGAGAAAATGCGAACCAATACTAAAAAAAATTGCTGAAGATTTGGGATATAAACAGGAGCAATCTTTATGAATCGCACAACTTCCCCATTGTTAATGATTCCACTAGATTTAGAGATTCATTCTAGAGCCAGATATTTAGCTTCTCAACAAAGCACTGTAGAAAAAGGAAAACGAGTTTACTTAAATGCGTTAGCGGTTTACGCAGTTCATCGTTATTTAAAATGGTTGCAAATACCAACAGATTTAACAGAATCAGATTGCTGGAATCCAGTAAAAGCAGCTTTATCAAATGTAGCTGATTTGGTAATTCCCAATGTGGGAACATTAGAATGCTGTCCAGTTTTACCCACAGAAACTGTCATTTTATTACCGAGTAATATAGAAAATCGGATTGGCTATGTAGGTATACAGTTTCAGGAAAGTCTCGACTCGGTACAGCTATTAGGATTTGTACCGGCCTTTGATGAAGTGAATGTACCTGTACAGTTAGCAGTCTCAGAACTTCAACCGATTGAGTCTCTATTACAGCAAATTTCTCGTTTAGAAGAAGCGATTGCTTTTCTACAAACTGATGACTCGGTAGCAGTACAAGTCCGTTCTATCTTAGAAAATAAACCTCTAACAGAAATTGCCGCACAATTCGAGCTTCTGTACCGAACTGGTGATGAATTTGAGTGGCGATATGCTGGGGGTGAAATATTAGCGGTTGATGCTATGGCTGTTGGTGCTACTCGTGAAATTATTGAGCAAGATGATAGCGAATTACAAGATTTAGCCGAAATGCTAATGGAGAAGTTAGCAGAAATTTGGGAAGATGCTGCGTAATTTTAGCGCCAGAGGCTGATGTATATAATCACTCACAACATCTAATTGACATGGCTAAAGGATTCGGTTCTCAAAAATCACCAGATTTTACTCAACGCCAAAAAGCTTATTTCAAACTGATTAAGCAGCTACTCAACTGTCCGAGTGGCAAGGAAATGAAGATACTCAGGAAACATCCACATCTGCTTGATGCTGGATTGGTAGAAACTATAGACATGGTAGCTCAAATCCGGGGCAATCAAGGAGATATTCGTTCTGCTTACTTTTTGAACTATTTAGCAAATTGGCTAGTTGGAGAACTGGGATTATACAGAGATGAGCCTTCAGCAACGGATAATTTTATTAGACCTCCGGCTTTTTTGGGTGAAATATTGTGGGCAATCGCTCAAAACAAAGGTAACTCACAAGCCCTTTATTCTCTACTGAAAGCTAACTTAGATCAACTCAATGAGAATTTTTATGAACAATTTAATTACTGGATAAATTTTCACCTAATAAACAACAATTCCATCACAGAAGAATTCATATTAGTCGGATTTTGTATTGTTGATTTTTGTTCCATGCTTTGGGCATTTCCCTTCGGAAATAGGGCGATTAACTTAGAAATTGCCATCACAGGCTTAGAAGCTGCTACCAAGATTTTTAACCGTGAGATTGTCCCAGAAATGTGGGCTGATATTCAAACTAATTTAGCGCCAGCCTACCGCAATCGCATCCAAGGAAATCGCGCCCATAACCAAGAAAAGGCAATTGTTGCTTGTAATAATGCTCAGATTATCTACACCCGCGAAGCTTTTCCTGAAGAGTGGGCAAGAGTTCAAAATAATCTCGGTCTTGTCTATACTGACAGAATTACAGGAGACAAAACTGAAAATATTGAAAAGTCAATTTCTTGCTATGAAACTGCTCTAAAGGTCGTTAACCGCGCTCAACTTCCTGAACTTTGGGGTACTCTTCAAAATAATTTGGGTAATGCCTACCTTTGTAGGATTCAGGGTGATAAAGCACAGAATTTAGAAAAGGCGATCGCTTGCTATCAAGTCGCGCTCCAAGTACGTACCCGTTCGACATCGCCCTATTATTGGGCTAGTAGTCAATTTACCCTTGGTACTGCCTATACTCGAAGGATTCTCGGCAATAAAAAACAGAATCTAGACAAGGCGATTTTGGCATATACTAACGCCTTAGAAGTTTACACTATTTCTGATTATCCTGAACGATGGGCAAGAGCAAAAAGTAATTTGGGAAATGCCTATTATGAAGCCACTCAAATTACTGAATCTCTTGACTGTCTCCGTGCTGCTTTGCAAGTTTTTACTCCTACAGATTTCCCAAGAGATTGCATACAAACTGGATTGATTTTAGGTAAAACAGCCTTGGCTGCTGGAATGAAAGCAGAAGCTTTTGCAGGTTATGCGATCGCCATTGAAGCTGTTGAACAAATTCGCAGTTGGAGTAACATTTCTCAGCCACAAGAAATATCTGAAGAAATATTTGTATACACTAGCATGGTGGTCTTATGTATCGCCAATGGGGAACGAGATAAAGCTAGAGAATATGCAGAGCGTTCTGGGCTTCAACAGGTTTTAAATCTGTTAGATGGTGACGAACTTCAACAAATTTTTTCAGATTCACAATTTTTTGAGCAGTTATTACAGGCAACTTCTGAAAGTAATGGAGAATCACAAGCAGTATATCAAATTCTTGAAAATAATCTCAACAAATTAGATGAACAATTTATTCAGCACTTGCAAAGGCTTGAGGATGTTTTCAGAAAGATACCATCAGGGCAAGCTATTCAAATTGCTGCAACTATTTTAAGTTTGAGTAATTTGATTCGAGAGTTTCCACAAGGTGATAAAGCAATTAACTTAAAAATTGCTGTTACAGGTTATGAGGTAGCGGCTACTGTTTTTACCAAGAAAGATTTTTCTGAACAATGGGGAAATATTCAAGATACACTGCGCGAACTATTGCAGATTCAATTATTTGAAGCATTAGAACCATTAATAAAAAACCAAGAAAATCTCAAAAATATATATCCATTACTAGAAGCAAATAAACACAAACTCGATGAACGCTTTGCAACTGTTTTGCGATTAAAGACAGAAGCTATGCTGTCTGAAGTACCACTAGAGTATGCAAAAGGTATTGCTGTAAGTCTTTTAGGTTTGAGTCTTCAGATTAAAGAATTTCGATATGGCAATGAGGCGAATAATTTAGAGATTGCTATTACAGGATATGAAATTGCTTCTAAAGTTTTGACTTGCGAAGCTTTCCCAGAAGCATGGGGTATGTGTCAATTCGGTTTAGGCAGTGCTTACCACCGTCGAATAAAAGGTGAGCAAGCAGAAAACTTGGAACAATCCCTTTCTTACTTACACAATGCTTTACAAGTCTGTAACCGTGAACAGTTTCCCGAACTCTGGGCAACAATTCAAAATAGTTTAGTGATTGCTTATGGTTTTAGGATTCGTGGTGATCAGGTGGAAAACGCTGAACTAGCAATCAAGGCTGCTGAAGCTGCGATGCAGGTTTTCACTCGTGATCAATATCCTGAAGGATGGGCGCAAGTGCAACAGAATCTAGGCATTGTTTACAAAGATAGCATTACAGGTGACAAAGCTGAGAATTTAGAACAAGCGATCGCTTGTTATCAAAATGCTCTTTCTATTCGTACTCGTGAAGAGTTCCCAGAACTTTGGGCGCAGACTCAATTTAATATGGGATCTGCCTATCGTCAGAGAATTAGGGGTGATGCAGCAGAAAATGTGGAAATAGCGATCGCAGCAAACCAAGCTGCTTTACAAGTTTACACCAAAGCAGACTTCCCCATAAGTTGGGCGGAAGTACACATAAATCTGGCTAATGCCTATCTTCACCGCATTCACGGGGATAGAAACGAAAACTTACAAAAAGCGATCGCTGCTCATCAATCTGCTTTACAAGTTTTAACCAAAGAAGAATCTCCTTGGAAGTGGGCGTTAACTAATCTAAATTTAGGAAATGTTTTCTTAGAACAAAATCAAGTAGAAACAGCAATTACCTGTTATCGTTCAAGTTTAAACATCTTTACTCCTACTGCTTTTCCCGCAGATTGCCTAAAAGCAGGACAAATGCTAGGAAACACTGCTTTTAACATTGGTGATTGGGCTGAAGCGATTAGGGGCTATAGTATGGCAATTGAAGCTGTAGAAACCAGTCGCACTTGGGCAAGTTCAGAATCACGTCGTCAAGAAATTTTAGCTGATTCTCTCCATGTTTATGAAAATATAGTGCAAGCTTGTATTAATAATAAACAACTGCATAAAGCTGTTGAATATGTCGAACGTTCTCGCTCAAAACGACTTGTAGATTTAATGGCCAGTAATGACCTTTATGCAAATGGTGAAATTCCCCCAGAAATTCACCAGTATTTACAACATTTTGAAGCTATACAACGGCAAATTAATCATGAACGAAGACATCATTATCATAGCGATAATTTGGATAGTAATCAACTTAGTAAAAGCCGACAAAATCGCGCTGCCATCAAAGCTGATAACGAAACAATTGCCAATTTGGAAGCTGACAAACAGCAAATTTGGGAACAGATGCGCCGGTTAGATCCTGTATTGGCTGGTCAAATTCAAGTCAGTCCCATGAATTTATCATCTATACAGCAGCTAATTAAACTGCCTACTACAACAGCTATTCTGAGCTTTTATACTACCTCGAATGACACTCATATCTTTATCATTCAGCAAAGCCAAGTTACTTTGCACACTTGTAATGGATTAGGATTTGAAACTTTACAAGAATCTATTATCACTCACTGGTTAGCTCAATATGTTAATAACAAAGATGTTTGGAAAGAACAATTTAGTCAGTTCACATTAGAATTAGCTGAAGTTTTAAGATTAAATGATTTGATTACACAACATCTGAAAAATATTGATGAATTAATTATTATTCCTCATCTAGCATTACATCAAATTCCTTTTGCTGCTTTACCAATTGGAGAAAGTCAATATTTGGGGGATAAATTTTTGATTCGTTATGTTCCAAGTTGTCAAATTCTAGAATTTTGTTATAACCGTACCTCAATAAATAGTAATTTAAAATATGGGATTGTTGAAGATGCTACTGAAGATTTACCTTATGCTAACTGGGAGGGAGAACAACTAGCAACTTTATACGATATTCCCAATCATCAACATTTAAAAGGTAGTCAAGAAGCTAGTGTTAGTAACTATCGGCAACTGCTGCAAAAAGTTCAAGTAATTCATTCTAGTCATCATGCCCAATCACGTCTTGATAATCCTTTAGAATCGGCATTAATTCTAGCAGATGGACGTATTACTTTAGGTCAATTATTAACTCCTGGTTGGCGCACTCCTCAATTAGAAGATGTATTCCTTTCTTGCTGTGAAACTGGCTTAAGTGTTGCTGAAATAACTGACGATATTTTAACTCTTTCCACAGGTTTTCTTTGTGCTGGTGCAAAAAGTGTGATTAGTACACTCTGGGCTGTGGATGACTTGGCAACTGCGTTGTTTTCATTATTTTATCATCAATACCGACAGCAGGGAAATAACCGATTAGAATCACTTAAAAAGGCTCAATTTGAACTGCGTAGTCTTACAGGTGAAACTCTTACCACTATTTACAAACCCAAGTTAAGTTCTTTTTTGACGCAGAAAGCCAAAGAAACCGAAATGCTGCGTAAAAAAACTAAAAAAGAACGAGATATTCATCCAGAAAATTCTCAACTGTATCAGCAACGCAATGAAGAATACAAAAAACATGACCAAATTGGAAAGCGCATTTATGGAGCGAATAAAGATTTGGAATCTTTTTGTTTAGAGTTCAAACCTTTCTTTCACCCTTTTTACTGGGCAGCTTTCACCTGTTCCGGGTTGGGTTAGACTGAGATTAGGTTATTCATGGTCAAATTGTTGACAACTTTTATCCTCATTACTAGAGGAACAAAATCCGTAAGTTCCTGACTGAAGGTGATAACTCTTTAGAGGAGAACGATTAAGTAATTAAGAAAAATTACTTATATATCTCGTTGGCTTTTGTGATTTATCCAATCAAGGATGTAGAATTAAACAACGCAGAATAAATTGTAATCATAAGAATGAGACTATTCTCGTACTGCCTACGTTACGATGATGGCGCAGCCCCTAACCCATTTTGGGGAATCTGTACTCTGGCAATTTGTAAGCCTGCTATTCGACGAGTAGCAAACATCGGAGATTGGGTTGTAGGACTTGGTTCTAGGCATTCACCAATTGGCAGTATTACCAATTGCGTTGTGTATGCGATGCAGATCACTAACAAGATGACATTGCAAGAATACGATGAATTTTGCCGAATTCACTGTCCTCACAAAATTCCCAAGTGGAAGAGCCATAAATTCGAGTATCGAATTGGGGATTGCATTTATGAATACAGCGAGGGAGAACCACCAAGATTACGAAAAAGTGTTCATGAAATGGGTAATAAAGAAGGTGATTTAAAAGGCGTAAATGTGTTGTTATCTGAACACTTCTACTACTTTGGCGACAATCCTATTTTTTTACCTGATTCACTAAACCCAATTATTCATACAAATCAAGGGCATAAATCGACAGCAAATCAGCCATACGTAAAAGAATTTATAAATTGGATCGAAAATTTAGGATATGTTCCTAACCAATTACATGGTGAACCGCAACTCAAGAAAGAGTTCACCTCAAATATTGGCTGTTCCTGCGCTTAATGCTATCTAGAAAAAAGTCTAATTTAAGGCTAAGGCGCTTCCCCGTGATTACAGAAGCTCATGGTTGGTTCAATAGGTTATCATGAGTAGTTCATCCATCAAATATATCAACATTACCAATTGCATACTCCGATGAATCTATGGTCGAAGATGGCAACCCCTGAAGTTCAGCTTTATTCCTCATACTTTCCACCTTATCTGCTTCTCTAATAGCTAATGGATTGATTTGTTTACGTTCTGCTAACAGCGTCGCCACAGAAATCTCCAATGGTGGTAATTTACCATTGCTAGGAACAGGCATATCTTCTGGAAACATTTGACAGAAAGTAGTAGCCGCAGCCCTCTCCACAATAGTTTGGATTTCTGCACCTACACAACGATTAGTTTCTTTCAATAGTCGTCGCCATTCCTCTTGACTGTAAGGGTCAATGCTATTAGAAACATCACCACTAAAACTATCATCAAATCTAGCACAGTGGAGTTTAAAAATACTGTGTCTTTCTCCATAATTAGGCAAATCTACTTTATAAATGTAGTCGAATCTGCCTGCCCTAGTTAATTCTGGTGGTAGCCATTCCAAGCGGTTGACACTGGCGATTACAATTACATCACTGGTACGTTCTTGCATCCAAGTGAGTAACTGTCCTGCTAACCTTCTAGCTATATCATCATCTCCAGCAAATCCCTTATCAAAGTCATCAAAATAAATAACAACTTCATTCAAACAGTCTACTAAATTTAGTAACTGTTTCAGTTTTCTTTCTGCTTCATTACCATAGCTTCTCAAATTACCCCAATCTACTAAAATCAAAGGAACACCTAAAATTTGAGAGCATACTTTAGCAGAATGTGATTTACCCGTACCTGGAGGACCTACCAGCATTATACCTTTAGGAACTCTGAGTTTATAGGCTTTGGCAAGGGGACTAAACAATCTTTTGAATTTCTTAAAAGCCTCCTGCATCAAATCTAATCCTCCCAAGGGAACTTGGGGAGTAGGAATAAACTCAATTCCATAAAGTCTGTTGAGCAAATTGATTTTATATTGGAGTAGTTCTTGGGCTATTGCTTCTGGACTTTTATCATGAGAATGAATTGATTTTAGCCCTTTTATTAAGTCGGAAATATATAGTCCAATCCCACTACGGACAATTGTAATTTTGTCAATTTCGCTCAAATTTGGTGGTAAAATTCCCTCTGCTTCCTCATTAAGACTTGCAGTAATTTCTGAGATATCAGGTAATTCTTGAGTAACTACAGGGATTTGAGCAGCAAGTTCTGGGTGTAAGTTAGCTTGAGAACCTAAAAGAATAGCGCATTTGATTTTACCAACAGTAGATTGGGAGAAGGAAAGATTGAGCAACTTTGATTTCACCCATTCAGATATCAAGAAAAACTGCGTTTCTTGGGCTACATTAGCACTAATCCAAGGATACAAATTCTCGATGATTAATACTCCTTCTCCCTGAAAACATTCCCAAAAATTCAAAATTCTAAAGTGGTCTTTAAGCTCTTGTGTCGGATTTAGGGTATAACCAGAAAAATATTTGAAACTTAAATCTATATTATTGACGCATTCAATTTCCTTAATTATTTCTTGTCCCAAATTCCATAGATAGCACTTAATGCCTATTTTTGAGCAATACTGGCAAAGAGAGCGGAGCATTCGATATCTTTCTTGTACAGGAGATTCACAAATAATCACAGGCTCTCCTGTGCTGATGAAGTTAGTCAGTTTTTCTAAGAATAAGGATGCCATATTATTATATGCAAAAGCTTTCTATAGGATTAGTACCGCAGTGCGAAAGTCAAAATCAATGAATACTGCAGCTTTTCAGATATCTGAAATAGTTGCTAGTAAGTAGGGAGACATAATTATTTATAAGATAATCGAGCAGGTTCAATATCTTATCAAATCATTGATTGATAAGAGTTTGAGATACATTTTCTATCTTAATTTAATTAAACTTGCCTACTTAGTCTGTCAAAATAAATTTGACAGGTTATGAAAATCAAAAAGCTTTAAATTTTATAGTTTTTGGCAAATTTATATCCATCAATTACTTCTTGATAGATTACTAGTACCTCTTGGCGTAAATACACCTACCTTTTACAAGAGTTCTAAACTACAAAGTTTTTACCAATTATAATGGTGGGTTCACTTGTGCCGTGCTGTACTAGATTTATACCAATTCTGCATGATGATTGAATCTTTGAAAATCCAGATTAGCCAAAACTTTGGCTGACATGAGAGTTTCAGCAGACATAACAAGATTTAAATCTGATTTGTATAGCCAAATTATAATGATAATTTGAGGTTTTAGCTAGGATTTAATTACGTAATCTCTTTCTATCAAATGATAGATGCAGAATGTAAATAAAAATAGATTAAGTTACAGATTTAGAGTAAGAAGAGTGTTTTTAAAATAGGAGTATAATCAATACTTTTCTGATTAGTCCACAATTTACTTTGTTGTCTGGGTAAAGGAATTATAACTTTTCCCCCTTAATCAAAAGGTATTGGAAGTGTTGTTACTTGTATGCAACAATGGTGACTAAATTAGTTCCGGTTTATCCTATTATTTTAATTCCCACCTTCGCTGATACTAAAAATCTTTCTCCTTGTATTAAACCGCATGGTAGTGGTAGCGTGACTGTGGGTGCTTCTGAAGAACGGTTTGGACAAGTGCTAAAATATTATTTTGGTGATTGGGTGCGATCGCAACAAGAAATGCTACCAAATGGTCATGACCGCCCTTATACCGCAGACTTTGCAATTATAGAACCAAATACTGAGTTACATCTTGATATTGAAGTGGATGAAAGCCATTGTTTTTCTACAGGAGAACCAACACATTTTATTGGCGATGATGATTATAGGAATAAGTGTTTTGTGGATGCTGGATGGGTAATAATTAGGTTTGCAGAGGAACAAGTAGTTAGTCAGCCAGAACGCTGTTGTCGCTTTATTGCTAATGTAGTAGCAAAGTTGAGTAAAAATGAATCATTGAGTTACCAATTTGCAGATGTTCCACAACTGACTCCTGTTAAGCAATGGTCAAGAAAAGAAGCAGCTTCCTTGAAGAAAAAGAAGTATCGCCAAGGCTACTTGTCAGCTACACCATAAAAATAGCACCGAAAACCACAATCTCCAAATATTCCTGGATCAACTGCATTTTGTGATCCATGTATCACAAAATGCAGTTGAAACCTCCGATAACACCTGAGTTCGATGTAAGAAAATTCGCTAGAAAAGAGTCTTCAAAAGGGTTAGATGCTTGTAGGTAGAGAGACTATATTCTCAATAAATCTTAATTATTGAGAATGACTAGAAAACCAGGCTAGATTAAAGTAAATTTTTATAACAGAATCTAAATTTATATTACGAATACTATTTGAATACCAACTCAAAATACCTCAGATTAGGAACAATAGACCTCTTGCACAATTGTTTCTGTGGTACAATAAGGGGTTTTAGGTTTTATGTAATTTATTTGGGTGTTGTTGCGATAGCTACGCTCGCCGAAGGCATCACAAATTCAAAGATAGGCGTGTGATTCTAACTTTTAGCTAAAATTAAGCCAATCCTCAATTGTAACATAAAATGAATTCTGCAAGAGGTCTAATAAGATAGGCATCGCATTCACAGACTCTTGTTCCAATATTCCAACCCCGTGAGGATTACATCTTCCAACCATAACTTAAACCGCTCTGTTAAGTTATCATCTTCATCAGCATAAGAGAACTGAAATGGAGAATCAGTTAGTGTTTGAATATCACTAATATTGCGTTCACCATCTTCTGTATTATCTCTATGGTAGGCACAACCTGAACATACTAGCAATCCCCGATATTCATGTCCAAGAACATGAAAAGAAAACAAAATTGTCGTTGATATTCCTATATTAATAACCAACTGTATCCAGGCATGATAACTACGAAGATTAGCAAAATATCCTAACTGTTTAGCAGTTTCCACAATTTGGTAACGGTGGTAATATGAACGAGGATCACCAGCAGGCGCACTAATGATAAAAACATCTGCATCATCCACTATATTTTGTACAGATAGCTTGATTTCATTGGCCACATCTTGTGCGCGATTAGAGGCTATTTCAAATAACTTTGAAGCAAAATCTTCAACTTTTTGACTGCGCTCTGGAATAGATGCTGATTGATTTTGCTTGAGCTTTTCAGCAATGGAAGCAATAATAACCTGAGTCCGTCGTGCCTCTGATAACACTTGTTCTGATAAACCAAGACTGCGGAGAAAAGCTTGCTTTTGGCTCTTGGCAAACAAATTAATTAATTTTGATAAATCCCCCTGATCTGCTTGCTCTAAAGCGGTAATGTAATCCGCTCGGTCATCACGAGTCAAAACTAGGGGAAACCAACCAGCTTGAATAAAAACTAAACTGGCAATACATCGAGCAACTCGGCCATTTCCATCCTGAAATGGATGAATCTGTGTAAATCTATGATGCAACCAAGCCGATTCAACTTCAGGAGGAATTTGTTGATTTCGATGTTGATGATGTAATTCAATCAACCTATCCATTTCTGATGCCACTTGTTCTGGAGGGCAATATTCGTGAATAATACCATCTGGTCTGATAGGATTGTTCGGTTGACGCTTCCAGTCACCGCTAATCAGAGAAACACGAATAATTTCCCCTGTTGATGGAACTAAAGCCTCTGTATTATCTTGGTTTTGGGTGAGAACCTGATGTAGCTGTTTTATATAAGAGGTTGATAAATTCCTTTGTCCACCGACAAAATCAAACAATCCTTCAATAGCAGTTTCTTGATCCCTGATTAAAGATACTACTTGTTTTACCGGACGATCTGTCGCTCCATGAGGAATTAGAGATTCGTTAATTCCTTGTTCAATTAAAAGGCGAGTTATTCCTCTATCTATATTGTATAACCGCTCAATAATTCCCGTTTCAATAGCTATTTCCCGGCGTAGTCTTTCCATAAAAACTTTAAATTCACCAGATGCACGCAGCCGCTCTGCCTGCTCATTCCAAACAGTAACCAAAGGACGTAACTCAGAACTAGCTAAATTTTGCCAATTTGATAATATATCTTCTATTGGTTGCCATATCATAAGTAATTACTATTTGATGATTTTCTAATATTTTACCTTAAGTTTTCCAAGTTTTTATGCTCAAACTCTTATTTTTGGTAACCCATATTTTGTGGTAAATTTTATTTGTTGATAAAAGCTAATACTCACTCATCACTTTGGTAAGCTTAGTAGCCATCTCTCACTTTTTTTCTAAATTTACCAAAAAGGCAGGAGTTAGGAGGCAGAGGGCAGGAGGTGGAAGTATCAATAAAAACTTTAGTTCTGGGTCTAAAGCCCAGTTTAAAAAAGGAATTATACCGAGACGCATAGCGCAAGGTATAAAGTGTCCTTACCTCAATCCCATTCTTTTAAGGGTGGGTTCCTCCTGCCTCCTGCCTTCGTCCTCCTGCCTCCTGAACTTACAGATTTCGAGTAATTAGCAATATTTGTTATAACCCTCTTTCATGAAACTGGGAAGCACAAAAATAATTTCCTAATTTTGAAATATAGATGTGATAAAGGTTTGAATATTTTATTAATAACAAAATATGAAGAACATTTTGAAACAGTAATAAATCACCAAAAACCTTGTTAAATAAAGGGTATGGCTAATGGCACGGCTATCAGATTTTTGCTTTCCGAAAGTGATGGAAGAGGGATTCCAGGTTAAATCAGAATTGCAAGTTGTTAAATTTGCGTTCCTAATGGGTTGAAAGCATTTCCACAGGCGACACACCACCCGCTATGAATGGAATAAACACTCGAAATCTAAAAATTTCGTAATGATCAGGGTTTTGGCTCGTGTTTTTTAAAAGTTGAAGTCCTTGCTTTTGTTTTGAATTCATTTGTACGTAAATACACTCGTCTCACCTGTTCTGACTGATTTTTCTTCCCTTTGCAAAAAACTGGGATGCTCCCCACAAATCACCTTCTCTATTTCTGCGATTTCCTCTGCTTGTGGTAATTTTTCTACCATCTGTGCGACTGATTCTTCTGGGGCTGCTTGCCAATTCATATCCGGTTGCACTGGCTGTTGTCTGAGTAAATTCCTAATGAACAATGGCAACGGGAGACAGGAGGCTTTTAACCTGCTTTCAAATTCTAAACCTGCTTCCACATCTTGCAAACGAATAATTAACGTTCCCTCACCGGTCTTCTCTCTCTTCCACTCCAATAATCGCTGCGGTGGCTTCTCTTTTTTCAGCGACTTGTTGATTTGCGCCATCTCCTGGCGAACTTCTGCTACTGTGAGACGTTCTGATTTGAGGCGTTCTAATATTGGTTGAAACTTCTCGCAGCACAAAGCTTTGATTGTGTTGCAATCGAGCAAATCTAGATTGCTAGGTTCGATTTCGGCGATGAACTCACCTACCTTAGCATAGGAGGTGGCCGTGGTTGCTGTCCACTCTAATGATTCTTGAATGGCCTTCAACTCAGTGCGCTGGCACGTCAGTTTTGCAAAGTAGACGGTTTGACACAACTGGATGAAGGCGCGAGTCATTTGTTGCGCTTGTTTCTGAATTTGGTCAAAAATTTGTTGATCAATTGGGTCGAGAGCTGTTAATGTAGTCATAGATAACGACTGCTGCGAATGTGGTCAAAACAAAACGACTCGCCCCAAGTGGTGAGTGAGTTATTGAAATGCAACTCCCGGTTAACTTTCCACTGCTGACCGGGTTTTGCTATTGAAATTATTTTACACTAATTTGTTCAAATTGCGATTACTATGTTGCGCTATCTCTATTCTTTGGGTCCCGTAAGGGATACGAGTCCCATCAGCAATAGAGATAGCACTCCACCACACTGCCGATAGCGTAGCGTGAGCCGTTATGCAATTGCATGAACCAGTCAGAAATTTGGCAATAATGCGGCAATTGGCTACTACCTGACGGGATGACAAAAATGGTTAAGATGCAGACAAAATAAGCCTCATAGCTCTCTCACCCTGTTGATAATACTTCCGCTTATTAGGAGATAATTTCAATAGTGACCTAACTACAGCACTTCCCGCTGTTATGAGGTACAGTTAGCAATAATGAAAAGATAATTTTTTTATGAAAGTATATTCAATCGATCTCCGAGAAAAAATAGTTGCAGCACATATTCAGCAGAAAATATCAATTCATCAAGTAGCAATCAGATTTTCTGTTAGTAAAAGTCTAGTCCAAAAGCTGGGTATTGCAACAATAAACTGATGGAAATTTACAACCTAAGCAGCGAGGGAAGCCGCAGTTTAGTTATCTCACAAATATTGAAGTAGAGTTAAGAGAACTGATTGTAGAGAATCATGATGCAACTTTAATCGAGTTATGCGAATTATTCACGGTGAAGACGGGAAATTGGGTGAGTCGGTCAGCAATGGGACGCTGTTTACAAAAATTAGGATTAAATCGTTAAAAAAACATTGCGGAGTAGTCTCTTCAGCAACAGAAAGAGTCCAAAAATTAAGAACAGAATATTGGGAAAAGGTAAAAGATATAGATCCAGAAAACTTAGTATTTTTAGATGAGACAGGGGTTTTACTAGGCTTGGCAAGGACTTATGCACGTTCACAGAAAGGAACAAGAGTCTACAGTCTAAAGCCATTCTATCGAGGTGCAAAAATTACAGTAATTGGAGCAA
>NZ_JACJTQ010000073.1 GCF_014698735.1 Anabaena catenula FACHB-362 | reverse complement strand
CCTCACAATATTCATCTATGACTCCCACTGTCGGGTGGGCATCTCGACGTAAATGTTTGAGGATTTGTAATTCTACATCCATTGCTCTACCTACCTTGTAGAGTTTTCTCTTCTAACCATTATATTCTTTATTCTCGGAAAGTGACAGAAGAGGGCTATATCAGCCCCAAATGATTTGTAAAAAATAAATTGTGGGAACTTAAGATTTACACAGTTTCTCTATATTTTTATCTAACTTTCTTACTCTCTAGCTTTGTTTTTGCTTAACCAGAGATAAAGTAAGAATATCTTTGATAACTCTGTAATCGCTGTTGGTTTAAATAATGGTTCACTACCAACAATTTAGCTTATCTATATATTATCACTTTGATAAATTTAAATTATAAATCATTTATAAAGATCCCTATATTTTTAGCCGAGTTAGACAGAAATTATATTCTATTTTTCAAATATTTGAAATTAAAATTTATGATAAAATTTTATATTAATTGCTCTTAAAAAAGTATTATAATTTATTAGTGCTTGCAAGTCAGTATAAATATAACTATATGTTGTTGTCAAAATACCTCGATAGATTTGTTAAAAAAATCTAAAAACTTAGCATTAATATATAAAATTTGTTAGGTTGTTCAGTGTAAATAACTAAAAGGAAAATAAAAACAATGGAAATTAGCGCCAGAAATACCTTCAAAGCAACTGTGAAAAAAGTTGTTCCTGGTTCAATTAATACAGAGGTAACATTAGAATTAGCACCTGGTGTAGAAGTAGTATCTATTATAACTAAATCATCAGCAGAAAAGCTGGGTTTAGTAGAGGGTAAACAGGCTTATGCTGTGATTAAGTCATCAGATGTACTTGTTGCTGTTGACTAAAAAATTCAGCGACTTGTCAAAAGTAACAAACCATAGGATGGGTAATTCTCATCCTATGAAATTTGAGAAAAAATAGTAGCATAATCTCTCGCTAAATCTGCATTAATCCTTTCATTACCAATATCAATATTTAAGTAATTCTGTTGGGGTAATTATCTCTTTTAGAAGTAGGTGGTAGTCAGCGTATCCTAATCTCTTAGCAAGACTGATTGCATAAAGCTTGGCTCTTTCTATTTCGTTACTCTCTATTGCTGCTGCCAGTTTTTCAGTCAAGCTTAATGTGAAGTCTTGATCGACTTTTTCTTTATCAGTTATGGCTCGTAGTTTCTCTGTCTCAGCTTTTGTGTCTTCATGAGAACCACCTAATTGCCACACTGCACCTCCTAAAAATTCTGTATCTTGAGATGAGTTTTGAGATGAGTTTCGAGATGAATTCCGAATCAACGTGAATAGGCAAATTTTAGAACTACATGGTGGAGAAAGGGAATTAAATCCGTCATTAAATTTGTGAACAAATTCTGTTTTATCAAAATTAGTATTTCCTTGAGCCGAAATATTTGTATTTACTGGTGCTGCTGTTTTTAGTAAGTTAGATTGGCTTTCTTTAGCCTCTTGGGCTATCGCCGGATAGGCAATTATGGCGATAGTTGCGGTCAAACTGGCAATGTATTTTAGACGCATGGGTAAAGCCTTAATCTTGTGGTTATGGGTTCAATTGCTATTTGATTAAGTACCAAATGAGAAGAATATCCGCTTTCTATAAAAACAGCTATTAAAAAATCTCCTAAATCATAATATTTGCCTTATTCAAAGCGTGATTGATTTGGCAATTAAGGAATCTGGGAAATGATGGTTTATTGTATCAACCCTCAACTACACGCACATAAATAGCCCGTGCTATTTCCCTATCTATAGTCATAGATAAAGTGCCACATTTAATCACAAGGGTAGGAAAATCCTGTTCTATGGTAATCAGATTTCCTGTTTTGATACCCATTGATATGAGCTTTTTTCTAATTATCTCATCCTGAGTTTTACAAACAGTAACTATTCCACATTCTCCTGATTTCAGCAATTCTAAAGAACAACCCATCACACTAAAAGGAGTGAACATTGCAGTATAATAATTAAGGGTAAAAATTGCAAAAATGAAGAATATTGATCATCCTTCATCTTGGTTGCAACTAAAACATCAAAGCTTGAGGTAAAGTCCTACAACTATTTGCAGTTGCGATATTTGACCTTATAAACTAAACCACGCCTAGCAAGATCAAAGGAGTCAACAGTCGCCTGCCCAGTGCCGGTGGCTTTCATTGCAGCATTAACTTCCATATTTACACTAGCGCCACAAGCAGACCAAACCCTAGATTTACCTTCGAGCTTTAATTTATGTCTAACTTTATAGTCAGTTTCACCCTTTAACCTCTCAGTCAAAACCAGAGAGTCACTATCAGCAAAAACATATTCCACCCGTAGCTCCCCAGTGGTGTTAGGAGAAACATAACCTCGATAATCAGCATTGTGGAGGGAAATTTGCTTACCTTGAGGTGCTTTGATGGGAATAGTTAATTTACAGCTTTTTTCCTGATTTTCTGCATCCCCCCCCAAGGCTATAAACTTATCAAATAGAATGCTGAGTTCGTTACCATCTGGGCTAACAGTTGTACTGGCAGAATTTTCAGGGCAACCGGTACCAAAATATTCTCCACCTATGATTTCAATTTTATTACTAGCAGAAGGAGGGATACTAGGCTCAGTATCATTAGGATCAGTATCAGTAGAATCGGTAGAGGAGAGGTTAATAGGATCAGCAGATGTGGGGCTTATAGAATCAGCAAAGATGGGGCTTATAGAAGCTACCATTAATGTAGCCGTAGCCAGAAATACTTTGGCAAAATTCATGAATGCTCTCCTATTATTAGATCTGATTATTAGGTCTGAGTTTTAGCCATGTCTGCGGCGTTATACTGAAGATGAAAGATATTGCTCATCTTTCATCATTCTTTAAACTAAAACATCAAAGCTTGAGGTAAATTCCTACAACTATTAGCAACTGCGATATTTGACACGATAAGTCCAACCACGCCCAGCCAAATCCAAGGAGTCAACAGTGGCCATGCCATCACCCTTAGCTTTCATGGAAGCATTAACTCGCATATTTACATTATCGCCACAGGCAGACCAAACCTCACCTTGTGACCCTAAATCATGGCGAATGTTATAGTCAGTTTCGCCCCTCAACTCCTGTTTCAACTTCAGTCCGCGACTACCAGCGAAAAAGTATTCTGTCAGAAGTTCCCCAGTGGTGTTAGGAGAAACATAACCCCGATAATCAGCATCGTAGAGGGAAATTTGCTGACCTTGAGGTACTTTGATGGAAATAGTTAAATTACAGCTTTTCCTCCGACTTTCTGCATCGCCATTCCCTAAGGCTATAAACTTATCAAATAGAATTCTTAGTTCTTGACCATCGTTACTAACGCTCACACTAGCAGACTGATCTGGGCAACCGCTACCACCATAGCTTATGCCTACAATTTCAACTTTATCATTAGCCAATGAAGGGCTAATAGAAGCTACCATTAATGTAGCTGTAGCCAGAAATACTTTGGCAAAATTCATGAATTATCTCCTATGATTAGGTCTGAGTTTTAGCAATGTCTGCGGCGTTATGCTGAAGATGAAGGATGAGCAATATCCTTCATCTTTGTTGAAGCTAAAACATCAAAGCTTTAGGTAAAGTCATGCAACTATTTGTTGCAGCTGCGATATTCGACACGATAAACCAAACCACGGTGAGCAAGATCAAAGGAGTCAACGGTGGCTATCCCGTCGCCCTTGGCTTTCATGGAAGCATTAACTCGCATATTTACACTATCGCCACAGGCAGACCAAACCTTACCTTGGGTGACTAAATCATGTTCAACGTCATAATCTTTTTCGCCCCTCAATTCCTGTCTCAACTTCAGGCCGCGACTACCAGCGAAAAAGTATTCTGTCAGAAGCTCCCCAGTGGTGTTGGGAGCAACATAACCCCGATAATTAGCAGTGTAGACGGAAATTTGAAACCCTCCAGGTACTTTGATGGGAATGGTTAAATTACAGCTTTTTCTTGCCTCTTCTGGCTTGCCATTCCCCAAGGTTATAAACTTATCAAATAGAATGCTGAGTTCTTGACCATCGGGGCTAACAGTCACACTAGCAGTCTTATCCGGGCAACCGCTACCACCATACTTTGCGCCTACAATTTCAACTTTATTATTAGCTAAGGAGGGGCTAATAGAAGCTACCATTAATGTAGCTGTAGCTAGAAATACTTTGGCAAAATTCATGAATGCTCTCCTTTTGTTAGGACTGGATTTTAGCGATACCTGTGACGGGATGCTAAAGATGAGGATGAGAAATATGTTTTATCCTGTATCTTTAGCTAGAAGAAATACTTTGGCAAAATTCATGAATGCTTTCCTATTGTTGGAGCAAATTTTTAGAGATATCTGGGAAGAAATATTAAATATAAATAAGAGGATGAAACATATGTTTCATCCCCATCCTTAATAAGCTCTGAATTCAAAGCTTGCTAAGAGTTAAAATTCCATCAAAACTTTAAACGAGATAAGGCTCTTGATGAGTCTTAATTGTGCAGTTAGAGCGAGGGTAGGTAACGCACAATAGAGCGAATCCTTTCGCCATTTGATCGTCATCTAAGAAGATTTGATCATCTTGGTTGATTTCACCTTCCACAACCTTACCTACACAGCTAGAGCAGGAACCGGAATGACAAGAGAAGGGCAATTCAATACCGGCTTCTTCTGCTGCATCTAGAATTGTAGTTTCTTCGTCACACTCAATTGTGGTGTCAAGGTTGTCTTTTTTGTTCAACAATCTTACTTGATAAGCCATTTTCCGGTTCTCCTCAAACTTAATAAAGTTAGCTTTTCTGACTTGGTTAAGACTCCCTGGCTGAATTCAAAATTCAAAATTCAAAATAAAGGATCTAATTTTTGAATTGGGAATTTGGAATTTCTTAGCTGCAAGGAACACCCTCTGGTGAACAATCACCTGCTTTAAAAGACTTTCCACAACCGCAGGTATCAGTTGCATTGGGATTGGTGAACTTGAAACCGCTGTCCATTACTCCCTCAACAAAATCGATTACCACACCTTCTAATAACGGCGCACTTTTAGCGTCCACGTAAAGCAACACATTTCCTTGTTGGGTGACGACATCATCTGGTTGAGGCTGACTTGTAATGTCGATTCCATACTCATAGCCACTGCAACCACCATCTTTGACGGAGATGCGAACACCTTTAGTGGCCTTATTAGCTTCGTCGGTTGCGGAACCTCTTAAAAATGCCCACAGGCGAAATTCTGCTTTTTCTGTTAGAGTAACAGTCATTTTGTTTCCTGTTCTGTAGCGATTATTCTGATTTCAGATGTGGGTGATTTATTGCTGGTGTGCGGAATTTTAAACCGTCACAGATTGGGATTGGGAATATCGCCAAGGTGCGGTATTTCCGCAAACTGGACAATTGCGATCGCGGTGAGAACGACGTTTAGCAAATTCCATTCTGTTCAAGTCAATCGTCAGCAGTTCTGACAATAGCGGTTGACTAAAACCAGTAATTAGCTTTACTGCTTCCAAGGCTGTTAAACAAGCCAAAGTCCCAGAAACCGCGCCCAGAACGGAAAACCCGCGCCGATCCCAATCAGGCTTTTCTGGAAATAGACAGGATAAACAAGGGGTGACACCAGGAATAATCGTGGTGAGATAAGCCTCCATCCCATCCATAGCCGCCTCTACCATTGGCTTACGCCAGCGCACACAGGCTTCATTTAACAAATTGCGTTCTGTGAAATTGTGAGCGCAATCCAAAGCCATATCCGCCGATTGCACCAATGAGTCCACATTTTCTGCGGTAATGTAATCGTGAATTGCTTCTACTTCCACATCAGGATTGATGGCTTTGAGTGTTTCTTGGGCTTTAAATACTCTAGGTTTACCCACCCAGTCGTCAGTCATCAAAACTTGACGATTCATATCATCCAGCCGCAAATCACCACCCCGGACTAGGATTAGCCGCCCAACGCCTGCTACTGCTAAGTAAAGCGCCGCCGTACCGCCTAATCCCCCCACACCTGACACCAAAACAGTCGCTGACTTGAGGCGCTTTTGAGCCGCTTCGCCAAAATTCGGGAGCATCATTTGGCGACTATAGCGTTCTAATTCGGTAGGCGTTAGGTTGATCAATTTATACCTCCTAATCAGAAGTGATTTCTGTCAGCGTGACTACATTCTTTGGCTTATCGTTAAACACTTTGAACAGCTTTTGTTCATGGGGTGTTGATTCTAGAAAAACTTCATAAGCTTTTTGCAAGGCTAAGGAGTATTGAGTTAGTTTTTCTGTATCACTTAAGTTGGGGGAAGTATTATCAATCTCTTGCATATATTGAGAGAATTTTTTCAATATATGGAGACGATTTATGTTTACAAATTGTTGGTCATATGGCAGTTGAAAGAAGATAAAATATTCTTCTGCATCTGCTAGTTTGTTGAATTCTTGAATGGTTCCTGTCATTTGGCACTCTCCAGTTGTTTGAGTTGCTGCTTGAGTTCATCTAATTGTCGATAGATTTCGTAGGTTTCAGCGGCAACATCCATTAGTGTTTTGTAATCTGCTGGTAGTCCTTCTGCTAAGTCATGCAGATCCATTTTCATTTGACCTGCTTTGCTATTTAGCTTTCTAATTTTTGTTGTGAGTTCCTCGATGGTCATTGGGAATTGGTGATTGGTAATTGGTAATACTCTCTTCGTACTAGGAGAATATGGATTTAATGAACCACGAAGACGCGAAGGACGCGAAGGAAGAAGGAAGAAGGAGAAAGGTAATAGGATGATTTTTGTCTATTTCCTATTACCAATTTGTTATATTTTTCCGACTTCGGGGAAGCGGTTTGCTAAATCAATGCCTTTTTTGACGAATGATTCTCCTTCTTCGGCTAGTTTTTCTAGGGAATCAAAGCCATAGCGATGGGCATCGCGTAGGGTTTTTACGGCTAACAATAAACGACCTGAAAAGACTAATGCCCAACCAAATCCTTCATGACCTAAGTCAACTACAACATGAGAAATTAGTCCTGTTTCTTTCTCAATGCTGGAGGCTACAGCCCGGAAGAAGGCGTTGATTCGTGATATTGTTGCTAGGTCAACTTCGCCTTCAATGGAAATTTCTCGTTTCTTTTGTTTGGTGACAACAAAAGGTTTCAGAATTAATTCATCAGCCCAATTCCGGTAAGTTCCATAAGTATCTTGCGCCCGGATTTGTTGAACTAATGCTTTCAGAAATGGTGAAGTTATCTGTGTGCTTGTAGCGGTTCCATTGACACTGTTATTTTCACTCATACGGCTGCTTCGTTTTCTACTTCTTCTGCAAAGTTTGATGTTTTTGGTTGTAAAGCTTTACGCAACCAAGGGGGGGGATTGCCTTTGAGAGTTTTGACTAATTTAGTCAAAATTTCTTCGATTTTTTCTTCTTCTGATTTAGCCTTGACTGGTGTCACACCTTTTTTGATTAAACGAGCGGCTGCACTACCACCAATGGCGACTACATAAACAATTGTACAGTCATTTAAAGCCTCAAGTTTAGGTGTGATTTTATCTTCGTTACCATCTTCTTTGAGGTCGCCTTCAAATTTCAGAGTTTCTAGGAATTCATATCCATTGTCTGAAATTTCATAAACATCAATTTCTTTAGCCCAGCCAAAGTGAGCATTAACATGAATTCTGTCTGTTGTGGTGAAGGCAATTTTCACTTTCATACTCCTAAG
This sequence comes from Anabaena catenula FACHB-362, assembly GCF_014698735.1. Classification (GTDB taxonomy): domain Bacteria; phylum Cyanobacteriota; class Cyanobacteriia; order Cyanobacteriales; family Nostocaceae; genus Anabaena; species Anabaena variabilis_A. The sequence goes on along the minus strand of NZ_JACJTQ010000073.1, from coordinate 9,062 downwards.
AAGGTGACAGGTGACAGGTGACAGGTGACAGTGAAGAGTTAAGAAGATGACAGGTGACAGGTAACAAGTGACAGGGAAGAGTTAAGAAGATGACAGGAGAAAAGAAGGGAAGAGCGAAGGAAGAAGTCAAAAATCAACTTTTATCTACTTCTTGACTGTCACCTGTCACCTGTTCCCTGTCACCTATTAATTACTGATGACCAATGATTCATCATTAATGACTCTTCGTGTTCTAAAAAGAGGTTGCCCATACCAAATAAAACTTCCATTGTGCCGCGATAGCCTACTTTGGTGAATAGACCATTTCCTAATCGGTCATAGATGGGAATTCCGAGACGGTAGAAGGGGATTTTGAGACGTTTAGCGATCGCATTCACGTTGGAGTTACCAATCAGCAAATCAGAACCTACAGCCAACTCTTCCAAATCTTCCAAGTCGCCGATAGTAACGCTTTTGACGGGAAGATGTTCTAATAAATGCGATCGCGTTGTTGTCACAGCAGCGTGAATAGATGCTCCCATTGACTGTAAAAAATGCACCATAGACCAAAGTAAATCCGGTTCTAGCGCCAAAGATACCCGTTTTGCACCGAAGTAAAAATGAGTATCCAACATTGCATCTTGCAACTGACGACGTTGACGGCGATATTTTTCCGGTACGGGATTACCACTCAACACCGCCAACGCTTGCAGGAACTCATCCACAGGTTCTAAACCCGTCAAATCCCGAAAAACTTCGTAATCTGTGCCAAAACGCTCTTGCAGAATCTTTGCAGCACCGCGCATACTTTCACCCAAAGCTAAGGTAAAAGCCGAACTACCCAAAGAACGCAATTGTTTAAGAGTTGTCCCGCTAACCGTCACCGCGCTATATTCATCCTCCAGATGTCCATCTAGAGAAGCACCCAAATCAGGGACAAAAATCGGTTCAAATCCAAAAGCGGTGACAATTTCGCGAACTTCCTGCACATCTCCAGGAGTGAAAGCAGAACCAGCCAAAATGGTGATTTGTTCAGGTTTAATTCCTCCAGCTTTAGGAATTTCCTTGACAATGCTTTCTACAGCTGCTGCGAAACCGTCTTGTAACGCACCTTTAAAATCAGGAGTAGGTGCAAATGCGATCGCTAAATAGTCAAGTTCAGGATGACGTTTGCGGATTTCTTTCAAAAAACCCTCAATATCATCGCCTCTAGTTTCTGTTAACCCAGTCGTACACAAACCGATAATTTCCGGTTTAGCCTTTTCCACCAAAGTCAGAATAGCTTGCTCAACATTTTCCTCACCACCCAAAATAGTAGTGACTTCTGTCATTGCCGTAGTAGCAAGAGGAATCGCTTCCCGAAAATGCCGCACCAACACAACTTTAGCAAAAGCAGTACAACCTTGGGAACCGTGAAACAGAGGCATTGCACCCTTCAACCCCAAAAAAGCCAAAGATGCACCCAAAGCCTGACTTTGTTTCAGCGGATTAACAGTAAGAGACTTGTTGGGAGTATTAACAATTGCCATAAATTAATCTTTCATAAATTTTAAACTTTCCTCGTTCCCTTACTTACTGAGATACGGTATACACACATCCTTACCCAGAGTTAGTTTCCAACCAAGAGAAAAAACTTAATTGGGAAATCCAGTCCCCCTCCTCTGCGGTATACACACATCCTTATCCAGAGTTAGTTTCCAACCAAGAGAAAGAACTTAATTGGGAAATCCAGTCCCCCTCCACGAAACAGCGGGGAGGGGTTAGGGGTGGGGTGTTAGCAATTAAACTTCCTCCTCATCCCAAGGAGCCGGCTTACGTATTTGTTCCCAGACAGGACTGTATAAAGCCTCATACAACTCCCGCGCCATTTCCACCATTCCCACATAACCCGCATAGGGATGATGACGTTCTTGGTTAATATCTAGAAAAGGAATCCGTGCTTTCAAAGCCGTATATTGATTCCGTCCCCCAGCAATAAGCATATCTGCGTTAGTATCTCGCACCAACTTCAATAATTCTTGGGCGTTACCTTTTTCTAGCATAATGCCATCATTGCCCAACAACTTCTTAATTTTGGCCTTATCTTCCTCTGTACTTTTGCGAGTACTAGTAGCAACAACCTCAATTCCTAAATCATTAGCTGCCGAGATAATTGACCAACTTTTCACACCGCCAGTATATAAAACCACCCGCTTACCTTTCAGGCGTTCTCTATAGGGAGCAAGTGCAATATCCAAAGCCGCAGTTTCTTCAGCAATTAACATTTCTGTCCGTGCTATTAAATCAGCATCACCTAATTTCTTAGCAACAGTTCGCAGACAACGGTTAATATCATCAATACCATAAAAAGACTCTTCAATGAAAGGAATTCCGTAGCGTTCCTCCATTTTCCGCGCCATATTTAATAGCGCCCGTGAGCAAATCATTACATTTAACTTAGCCCGGTGAGCATAACGAATTTCTTCATAGCGAGCATCACCAGTAATTTTCGATAAAACGCGAATACCTAACTTTTCAAATAAAGGCAAAACGCCCCACATTTCGCCAGCGATGTTGTACTCACCAATTAAATTAATATCATAAGGTGTAGTATATTCTGGTTCAGCAGTTCCCACTACATATTCTAGTAAAGCTTCACCACCAAAGCGATTACCCAGATTTTTACTACCAATAAAACCCGGAGCAATAACAGGAATTACAGGAATACCAATCTTCTCAGCCGCAACCTTACAAACTGCATCAATATCATCACCAATCAAAGCAGTTACGCAAGTAGCATAAACAAATATCGCAGCTGGTGTATAGCGTTCCTTTAATTCCAAAATTGCTTTATATAGCTTTTTCTCACCACCGAAAATGACATCATTTTCACCAACATCAGTGGTAAAACCAGTCTTATAAAGCATCGGGCCAGAAGACAAACTCCCTCGACTACCCCAAGAATTACCAGCACAAGCAATTGGACCATGTACCAAATGTGCAGCATCAGTAATAGGGACAAGAGCAATCATTGCTCCATCAAAAGCACAACCCCCTTGAGCCGCACCTGGTTGAGCTTGTTGTGTACAAGACTTGTTTTTCTTTTCTCCTTGTTTCTTTTGATTATGTTCGCATCCTGACTCACTAAGTAATTCGTTAATTTTGCCTTGGGTAATTTTCATCTGTCTTCTCGCGTTGGATGGAAGTTGTTAATTGAAATGTGAGCAAACCTGAATAGACTTCCCGCAAAATTCCTCTTTATATAATATTTACACAGATGAAGTTTCAGAAAAGATATCTATTTAGCTGTCGCTGAATTTTCATAACATTAATCTTTTCAAAAAACATAACCTTAAATTTCACAATCAAGTGCAAATCACAAAGGTCTAACTCGTAACTGGCTGGAAAGTCTGTTGGTGTCTGGGTTTTATGATAGCTTTGCTGGACTCAGGCATCAGTTTATGTCAATATTACTGAATTTGAGTATAAAAATGAAATCTTTCTCTTACTTACCTGCGTGATATTTTTACCACATTCATAACAGCAGTTTTCATGTATTTAGATCACACTCTTGTGAATGTATTTTTTCCTTTGCACAATTATGTCTAGGGGGGAAACAAAATCGAGATGTGGGCTGTAATATATAATTCAGGTAAATGCAATAAAAAAAAGAAAAGGGAAAAAGAAAAGTTAGGAGTCATTCAACTGGCAAAACTCATAACTTTGAATTTTGAATTTTGAATTGATTTCGCCTTTTCTTACCCTTAGATTAGACCATAATCAGGGCGGGAAAACCCCGCCCCTACCGACATTCTTAACGAATTAAGTCGTAGGAAATATCGGTCTTAGAAGGAATGTTGGTGTGTTGGTCGATATCTTCAAAGATTGTGTTTACAATCCAGTTGAGGAGGTTGATAATACCTTTATAACCAACAGTAGCGTAACGGTGGTAGTGGTGACGATCCATGATAGGATAGCCAATTCTTACCAGAGGAACCTTACAATCACGCCACAGGTACTTACCGTAGGAGTTACCAATTAACAAGTCTACGGGTTCTGTAAATAACAGTGAACGCATATGCCAAAGGTCTTTACCACCCCAGATTTTAGCACCCTTACCGAAGACGCTAGAATCTAACAACGCTTGCAGTTCTTTCTCGAATACTTCATTGGTGTTGTGAACCAAGATATGTACAGGTTCAGCACCCATTTCCAACATGAAACCAACTACGCTGTAAACTAAGTCAGGATCACCGTAGATAGCGAAGCGCTTACCGTGCAACCAAGAGTGGGAATCGGTCATTGCGTCAACTGCACGACCACGTTCAATTTCCAACTCTTCAGGAATAGCCTTACCAGTCAATTCGCTGAGTTTCATCAAGAAGTCATCAGTTCCCTTGATACCCCAAGGACGAGAAACGGAGACATCTTGCTTCCATTCTTTAGCGATGTATTCGCGGGTTTTAGTGGTGGAGTAAGCTTGCAGAGCAATAGTAGCCTTACCATTGATAGCATCTGCTGCATCTTCTAGCTTAGTACCACCTGGGTACATATCAAATTCACCAGTGTTGGGTGAATCAACATAGTCACTGTTATCAGATAAAACAGTGTAGTCAATACCCATCAAGTTAGCCATCCGCTTGATTTCGCGGTTGTTTTCTACGTAGGTATCAAAACCAGGAATGAAGTTGATTTTACCATTGCTCTTGGCTTTCTTCTTACCTTCGGTCAAGGTAGAAAGAATTCCCTTCATCATGTTGTCGTAACCAGTGATGTGGGAACCAACGAAGCTAGGTGTGTGAGCAAAAGGTACTGGGAAATCTTGAGGAACTGAACCAGCTTCTTTCGCGTTACCAATGAATGACTGTAAGTCATCACCGATAACTTCTGCCATACAGGTGGTGCAGACAGCAATCATTTTGGGCTTGTAAAGGCTGTAGGAGTTAGCCAAGCCATCGATCATGTTTTGCAGACCACCGAACACAGCAGCGTCTTCAGTCATAGAAGAAGAAACGCCGGAGAATGGTTCTTTGTAGTGACGGGTTAGGTGGGTACGGAAGTAAGCCACGCAACCTTGAGAACCTTGAACGAAGGGAAGAGTACCTTCAAAACCTACAGCAGCAAACATTGCTCCTAGAGGTTGACAACCTTTAGCTGGGTTAACGGTCAAAGCTTCACGAGCGAAGTTCTTTTCACGATATTCCCAAGTCTTTGTCCAGTCTGCAACTCGTTGTACTTCTGCGGGTTCGTGACCGTTTTCAAACTGTTTCTTGTTTTCAAACAGTTGTTTGTATTCCGGCTGGTGGAATAGCTCAACGTGATCCTTAATATTTTCTGGATTCTGAGGCATTTTGTGTATCTCCAAGCTTGCTGTGTTTTTTAGAGGGTGGGGAAATCGTGTCAGGAAACCCCACCCCTACGAGAAATGATGATTCGTAGTGGGAGTGGAGGGGGTGCGTCCTTTGGGAGAAGCGGGGAATGTGGCTCAAAATTCAGAATGCAAAATCCAAAATCCGAAACTTTGAATTTTTAATTTTGAATTTTGAATTCCTAACTCCCCCCTGGGGTGAACACCCCAGGCTATCCCTGTACGGGCAGGGTTGCACCTACTCTCTGGTGTTTCTAGACGGAAGCTTTAGCCTTAGCTTTAGCTTGAGCTTTTTTGTTCCAGGGAGCGCCGATTAATCCCCAAGTTGGGCTGTTGAGTGCCAAATCCATGTCACGAGCGAAGATTGCGAATCCGTCGTAACCGTGATAAGGGCCGGAGTATTTCTTGTGATGGTTTAATAGCTTTCAACTACGCTATGTTTGCAGTGAGCAATGTCAGCGATAAACTATGTTTGCAGTTAACTCATTTATTTTTAGTCTAAATATAGGCTAATACCAACCTCTCGTTCCTTGACTCAGACAGGGAATGCCTCAGTTAGAGGCTCTGCTTCCGCTTAAGACAGTCGAGGTAGAACCTCATCATCTGCATTCCCAGCCAGAGTCTGGGAACGAGAAAATTCTAAACTCTTACTCTCTGTGACTCTGCGCCTCTGCGTGAAATAAATTCATATTCTTAATCAGCAACACCAAGGATTATGAAAGAACAGCTACTATGGGAATTAGAGCAGGTAAATCTGCGTTTGAAGTCTGCAAAGACAAGGGTAACAATTCGGGAATCAAATGGATGTCTGCAATTACGGGCAACTTTACCCATTAAACCGGGAGATGAGGATATCAGGGGAAAGGGAAAAAAACAATACAATCTCAGTTTGAATATTCCTGCTAACTTTGACGGACTAAAAACTGCTGAGGAAGAAGCTTATGAATTAGGTAAGTTAATTGCTAGAAGAAGTTTTGTTTGGAATGATAAATATTTAGGAAATGAGGCAATTAAAAAGGATTTAATAACTATTGGTGAGCTATTAGAAAAATTTGAGAATGAATATTTTAAAACCCATAAACGCACGACTAAAAGTGAACATACTTTTTTCTATTATTTTTCTCGAATTAAGCGTTATACCAATGCTGATGATTTGGCAAATGGGGAAGTTTTGATTAATGCGATTAATAAAATAGATAAGGAATGGGCTAAATATAATGCTGTTAGAGCAATTTCTGTATTTTGCCAACTTTTCAAAATTGAGATTAATTTAACTAATTATGCTAAAGTTCCTGAAAGTAATTCTCGGAATGTTCCCACAGATAAGGAAATAGTTACTGGATTTTACAAGTTTGATGAATATCTTAATAATCGAGGTAAACAAGTTAATCAAGATGTCAAAGATAGCTGGCAACTTTGGCGTTGGACTTATGGAATGTTGGCGGTTTTTGGTTTACGTCCTAGAGAACTTTTTGTTAATCCTCATATTGATTGGTGGTTGAGTGATGAAAATATAGATTTAACTTGGAAGGTTGATAAAGATTGTAAAACTGGTGAAAGGGAAGCTTTACCTTTATATAAGGAATGGATTGATGAATTTGATTTAAGAAATCCGAAGTATTTAGAAATGTTGGCGATCGCAATTAGTAAAAAAGACCAGAATAATCATGCGGAAATCACGGCTTTAATCCAAAGGGTGAGTTGGTGGTTTAGAAAAATCGGTTTAGATTTTAAACCTTATGATTTACGTCATGGTTGGGCAATTCGAGCGCATATTTTGGGAGTTCCTATTAAAGCTGCGGCGGATAATTTGGGTCATAGTGTGCAGATTCATACGAAAACTTATCAACGTTGGTTTTCTTTAGATATGCGGAAGTTAGCAATTAATCAAGCTTTGAGTAAACGGAATGAGGTTGAGTTGATTAAGGATGAAAATACAGGGTTGAAAATGGAGAATGAAAGATTGAAGATTGAGGTGGAGAAGTTGAAGATGGAAATGGTTTATAAACGCAGTTAATTTTGGTTAATCAAGAATATCATTTTTGTGATGTGTGGTATAATCAGGTTGTCAACAATAATCAAAATCTTTATGCAAGCTACTGATATTGGGACACTTATTATTAAATCATCAGACACTTTAGGGGGTCGTCCTCGCATTGCTGGTACTAGGGTTTCTGTGCAACGAATTACAGCTTGGTACAAAATGGGATTAAATGCGGAAGAAATCACTGAACGCATGGGGAATGTAACGCTTGTTCAAGTTTATGCTGCATTAACTTATTATCATGCTAATCGAGAAGAAATTGAGGGTTATATTGCTGCGGAGAAAGCTGATTATCAACGGTTAGCAAAAGAAATGGGGCAAGCAATATGAGTTCAATTAGATTATTCATTGATGAAGACTCAATGGATCAAAGATTTATTAAAGCCTTGAGAGCTAGGGGTGTAGATGTTATTACTGTTGCTGAGGTTGAAACTATCAGTTCTAGTGATAAGGAACAACTGATTTTAGCGACTGAACTGCAAAGAGTTTTTTACACATTTAATGTTGGTGACTTTTGCCAGTTACACAGCATCTACATAGAAGAAAAACGAAGTCATGCCGGAATTATAATTTCATCTCAGGATTATTCAATTGGTGAACAAATGCGAAGAGTTCTCAGTTTAATGGCTGATAAGTCAGCAGAAGAAATGATAAACCAGTTGATGTTTCTGAGTGCTTACGCTGATAAAATATAAATATAGTTCCAAATTTATCAAGGAATATAAACCATGCAAATTATGATTGAACTCCCGGACAATATCGCCAATCAATTACAAGTCAAATGATTAAAGATGAATTTGAGCAGGTAGACACAAATCAATAATGAAGTGATTTTAGATACTGCGGTTGCAGTTCGTTTTTTTGTTTGATACAATTTCACAGGTAATAGTATATATATAAGTATTATCATGAAATTTAGTTTCATATCTCTGTATCAAGAAACAATATATGAGCAAAAAGAAAATGCTCAATCAGCTAATATACTGCTTGGGACTCAGACGGTAACGGATTCACGAGAGCAAACTGACCAAGACCCTCACAATTTTGGTACGCAAACTCAAAGTCGTATACGAGAAACTTTTGATACGGATGCTTCTTGTATGCAATTTGCTATAATTCCTTAATGTTTGGATGAAATGATAGTAATTTTTTCAAATTCACTAGATGTAACAGCAGATTATGTCTGTTCGAGACTAGAGCAAGTTCAACTGAATTATATAAGATTGGATACTGATAATCTCATTGGAAGAATAGAACTTCTCTACAAGTTGAATAATTTCTCACTGATCGTAGATCACCAAACATTAGAGCCACAGAGTATTAGTTCTGTTTGGTACAGAAGACCACAACGTTTGAGTTTTCCAGAAAAAAAACCTTTTGAAAAAGGTGAACAAGCACACACTACAAGTGAGTGGAGAGGAGCAATTGAGGGATTTTTAGCTCATATCCCGACTAAATTATGGATTAATCATCCAAAGAATAATTCTTCAGCTTCATCTAAGCTAGAACAACTGACGGGGGGACGAAATCAGCTACAAGACAGACTCTATAAGCCTCATAGCTCTTAGACCTTGTTGATAATACTTACACTTATTGCGATTTAATCTTATTAATTCTGTAACCAAATCCATACAAATCTCCTTAAAATTGACCCAAGTTTGACCATATAATCCGATATAAAAACTACTATGT
>NZ_JACJTQ010000072.1 GCF_014698735.1 Anabaena catenula FACHB-362 | reverse complement strand
GGCATCTCTAACGCTTATTTTAGCGTACCAGCCAGCTACCTTTGCATTGGGGCATCTCACTTTTAAAAGCAGTGGCAGTAACACTTTAGCTATTTCCGGAGATGTCTAATTAGAAAATGGTCGCTACGAGTTAAAGCAACCCGATGAAAATGGTCTGCATTGGATTGATGCAATGGGCTTATTTTTGGGAACTTGGAGAGGAGTAAAAGAAGGCAGAACAGGATATTGGTTAAGATGGTGGGATGAAGCAGGTAATTTGTTACCTTGGTCTGTAGAACAGATTGAACAGGAACGCCAAAGGGCTGAACAAGAACGTCAAGAGAAAGAACGGCTAATCGCTTATTTAAAATCTCAGGGTATAGATCCTGATAATTTACCCACAGCAACGACTTAGCATAGACGTAGGGGTTCAGCAATGCTAAACCTTGCTGTCGCTAACCCACCAACATCATCAACAACCAATTAACTAAACAAGAAATTAGCACCAAACAAGTTGACATTCACATTAGCACCAGTAAAGCCAGATGCAGCAGATAAAGTGACTAATAACTGTCCTGTACCAAAACCAGAATTACCACCAATACCATCACCAATTCGTACTTGTGTATTTGCACCCGATGTAATCACATCAAGATTAGCAATACCTGTAAACTGGATTTGATCACCACCGACACCACGCACAAACTGAGTAATGGTATCCGCACCATCATTCAAAGCATAATTGACGATATCCACAGCACCATCGTTTAAACCCAAATTGAGTTTATCGTTACCAAGACCACCAATCAAAATATCTGCACCTGCACCACCTGTGAGAGTATCATTACCTACACCACCGATGAGAGTATTAGCTGCTGCATTACCTGTAAGGACATTATTGAGGTCGTTACCTGTACCATGAATGGCAGATGTTCCTTGTAAAGTCAGATTTTCTAGGTTATTTCCTAATGTGTAACTGACAGTGCTGAAAACCGCATCAGTTCCTTCATCAGCCTTTTCCGTAATGGTATCCCCTACATCATCGACATAGTAGGAATCATTACCAGCACCACCAATCATGGTATCTACACCTGCTTTACCATTGAGAGTATCATTACCTGCACTACCAGTTAAAGTATTAGCTGCTGCATTACCTGTAAGGACATTATTGAGGTCGTTACCTGTACCATGAATGGCAGATGTTCCTTGTAAAGTCAGATTTTCTAGGTTATTTCCTAATGTGTAACTGACAGTGCTGAAAACCGCATCAGTTCCTTCATCAGCATTTTCCGTAATGGTATCCCCTACATCATCAACATAGTAGGAATCATTACCAGCACCACCAATCATGGTATCTACACCTGCTTTACCATTGAGGGTATCATTACCTGCACCACCAGTTAAAGTATTAGCTGCTGCATTACCAGTGATGCGGTTATTGAGGTCGTTACCTGTACCATGAATCGCAGATGTTCCTTGTAAAGTCAGATTTTCTAGGTTATTTCCTAATGTGTAACTAACAGTGCTGAAAACCGCATCAGTTCCTTCATCAGCATTTTCCGTAATGGTATCCCCTACATCATCAACATAGTATGAATCATTACCAGTTCCACCAATCATGGTATCTGCACCAGCACCACCTGTGAGGGTATCATTACCTGCACTACCGATTAATACATCTATACCTGTTCCCCCGTTCAGGTAGTCATTACCATCACCACCACTTAAATTATCATCTCCTGCACCTGCTTGAATCCAATCATTAGCAGCAGTACCTAAAAAGCTGACTGTACCAGCAAATTTACTTAAATCAAAGCGTTCAAATCCGATGATGATTGTACCAGGAATATTTAATTGATTAGTAGTATTATTGAGATCTATAGAAATAGTATCGGTAGCAGTCCCGCCAGTAATTTTTAGGGTATCTGTACCTTGACCGCCTTGAAGTGTACCATTTTGTTGCAAGTTAGCAAAAGTTTTAGTGATGTTATAAGGATTAAACTCACTTACATCAATAATCTTCAAGCCATTTTCACCGTCCGCGACATAAGCGTACTTGCCTACTACTTGTACACTTAATGCTCCATTAGTAGAATAATTACCTTGGAGGATCGGTGTTTCTGGGTTGCTGATGTTGATGATTTTCAGCCCTCCTCCATCAGCAACATAAGCGTACTTGCCTACTACTTGTAAACTCGAAATATCGCCATTAATACCATCATAATTACCTTGGAGAATGGGTGTTGTAGGGTTGCTAATGTCAATAATTTGCAGTCCTGAAACACTACTCAGTATATTACGGTAGGTTATATAAGCGTGGCTCCCTACTACTTCTATACTTTGAACTCTAGCATTGTTAGAATAACTACTTATAAAGTTGGGATTATTGGGATTGCTGATGTCGATGATTTCTAGTCCTGCACCAGAATTAGCTGCATAAGCGTAGTTGCCCACTACTTCTATGTCGTAAGTATAAATACTACCATAAGATCCTACATTGAATGGGGTAGTGGGATTGCTGATGTCGATTATTTGCATTCCATAAAACCCGCCGACATAAGCGTAGTTGCCTACTATTTCGACATTCTGCGCGCTATCATACGCATTATAGCTACTCTTGAGAATGGGGGTAGTAGGATTGCTAATGTCGATGATTTGCAGTTGTGAACCATCGGACACATAAGCATATTTGCCTACTACTTGCACATCCCCTGCATAGCCACTGGTATCATAATTGCCTGTGAGGATGGGAGTAGCAGGATTGCTAATGTCAATGATTTGCAGCCCTGAAGTAGAATCGGCTACATAAGCATAGTTGCCTACTACTTGTACATTTCTAGCCAAGCCACTAGTATCATAACTTCCCACCAATGTGGGTGTAAATACTCCCTGATAGGTGTTGAGGGTGTCTGCACGAAAAACAAGCGATGTCCGATTCTTTTCAGGAATATTAACTTCTAACTCCCAATTTCCCCCTAAAGCAGCATTTCCCGTTTTTGTTGCTGATGCGCTAATGGTTGCGTTAGTAATCTCATGTAACTTGCTAATAAATTCTTCACCTGCATCCCCCGCAGCGACATTACAACCATAGAGTAAAATGCTCTTGCTTTGCCAACGCTGCAATAAACCAGCATATTTATTGATGTTCTCTAAATTCAGTTGCGTATTGCCTAAATACAAACATCCCGGAGAACCGTGGGAAACGATGTGAATGGTGGTAATTTGGGGCTGTTGTTGTAAAAATTTGGTAATTTCCACAATCCCGTCTCGTTTTGGGGAAAGGATAACGGCTTCTACTCCCTCAACAACTCCTGTCTGTAGGGTTTGGTAGTCGGAAACGGAGGAATCAATAAAGACAATTGTGGTGGTTTGATTGACTAAAGAATTTTTTAACATATTTTTGTCTTTTTAGTTGATAAAGAAGTGTAGTTTCCTATTAACCCAAGTTGTCAGTTATAAAAAAATGATAGATGTTGAAAAAAATCACACATGGTCCGCAGGCAGTTGAAATAAAGCTGTTGTCATAATCTCTGCATCACTTACAGCGGTTCTCGGTTGAATGCAATATAATCAAGGACGGGGAAACCCCGCCCCTACAGGCTTGGGGATAAAAAACTGTATCTCATAACAGCAGAAAGCGCTGTATCTCTCGACGACTGTCTTCCTGATGTCCAATTCCTTTTAACAGGTCATCGATTAGGCTCTAAATAGTGATTATTTTATCTAACATTTTTCCCTTCTACTGTCTACTGAAGGTGACTTTATTTCTCTAAGTACCCTTTTGCCATCTTCCCTAGGTTGTAATTAGCAACTTCCTTAGTTTAATAACTCACAACTTGGGTTATTACCTTGGGTGATTACATTGACTCGTGTCAACCCCAGATATAGCAGGAGTCAGGAGTAAAACCCTCTTGTAGTGAGAGTTTCATTATCAATTGATGTCCTAACCACCCTGTCCACGGCTATACGGAAATAATGATCAGCTTAAAATACATTAATACGCCCATCGTCAAGAATGTTGAGAGAGCGATCGCCTGGAAACCGATTACTAGGGCGCAGTTCTAAGCGCAGAGTACCGAAATTAGGTTTAGAAACAACAGCTTGTAAAGACCTGCCCGTATCATCCCAAAAGAGCAGAGAAATATTGGGTTCTGTGGCACTTTGCTGATTTAAGCGATATTCCTTTCCTGGTTCTAGAGTCATTCGTTGCATTTCTGGAAATCTATCCAATTTCAAGACTCTAGGTGTGCGATTTACCACTTCTACACGAATATACTGACCGGGTTTAAACTGAAGTGGGCGCGGTCCACAATTAGAGGCACAAGTCCCAGCTAGAGTGACATGAGATTTATTACTTGGTGTCAACAGCAAAACTGTAGCAATCAAGGTTGCGGTTATTAACTTAGTCATGGTCTTAAAAATTACAAAATTATCTTAAAAAATTGTCACGCCAGCCATCAGTAATTAAACTGAATTCCTAGATTAATAGTACCCATAATGGTGTTCTTGTATATCATCCTTTTCCGAGGATCTGCCCAAACTTGTTCAGCAGACAAACACATTCAACTAAATTCAGTTATAATTATTAACTGCGGTATTCGCTCTCAGTCTTGACGCTACTGCCCATACAGCCCTTCAAACCATCCGTCCGCCTAAGACTAGCGCCGCCCTTGGCGACAGGCCGATGTTAATTCTGGAGTTCTATGTCTTTTTCTACTCTCGGCTTGTCCAAGGAAATTATCCGTGCAGTCACAGAGCGGGGGTACACCAAACCCACGCCAATTCAAATACAGGCGATACCTGCCGTCTTGTCAGGCGGTGATCTGTTAGCTGGCGCTCAAACCGGTACGGGAAAGACCGCAAGCTTCACCCTACCGCTGCTGCATCTGTTGTCCTCCGACCAAAACAATAAAAGCACTTCTACTGGATATTCACCAATTCGGGCGCTGATTCTCACTCCTACTCGTGAACTTGCCGCACAGGTAGAAGAAAGCGTGAAAGACTATGGCAAGTACCTGAAACTGAACTCAATGGCCATGTTCGGCGGAGTTAGTATTAATCCCCAAAAACAGCGGTTAAGGGGGCGCGTAGATATTTTAGTTGCTACCCCAGGGCGACTGCTAGATCATGTGCATCAAAGAACTGTGAACCTATCAAACATTGAAGTTTTGATACTGGATGAAGCAGATCGGATGTTAGACATGGGCTTTATTAATGATATCCGCCGTATTCTCTCGCTACTGCCCAAACAGCGACAGAATTTGTTGTTTTTCGCCACTTTCTCCGACAAAATCAAGACCCTAGCGGCAGGGCTACTCAATCACCCAACAATGATAGAGGTGGCACGCCGTAACGTCACCGCTGACACGATTGCACAGAAAGCGTATCAGGTAGATCGTGACAGAAAACGCCAATTACTTGCTCACCTGATTCGCCAAGATAATTGGTATCAAGTATTAGTATTTACCCGCACTAAATATGGTGCTGACCGTCTAGTAAAGCAGTTAGGCGAAGACCGCATCCAAGCACTGGCAATCCACGGTAACAAGAGCCAAGGGGCGCGTACTCACGCTTTAGCAAAGTTTAAAAATGGTAGTTTACAGGTACTTGTAGCCACAGACATTGCGGCGCGGGGTCTTGACATCAGTGAACTGCCCCATGTAGTCAATTTCGACTTACCCAATGTCCCAGAAGATTATGTCCATCGTATTGGTCGCACAGGCCGCGCTGGTGCCAATGGTGAAGCGGTATCCCTGGTGTGCGTCGATGAATACCAGTTGTTAGCAGATATTGAAAAGCTGATTGAACAACGTTTGCCATTACAAGTAGTTGCGGGTTTTGGAATCAACCCCAATACCAAAGCTGAACCAATCCCCAATGGAAGACAAAACAAACAGAAACCCAGAAGAAGCAAAGGAACAGCGCGCTCTTCTAAAACTCAGTCACCCAGAAAAATGCGAGTAGTGGATTAAGTTGACATATCTCGTTCTCAGTCTCCGACTGGGAATGCAATCACAGAGGCTCTGACTCTACTTTTAAGCTGTTGCGCTTTTAAATCATGCTATGCAAATTATAGGCTTTTCAGTTTACTAAGAGTAATCCAAGAAATAAATGATCCAAAATGCTGGGATACTGGAGAAATAATCAGTGTCCCATCTCGACCATGTTTCCCGAATCTCTTATCCAACTCACCGACAGCCTGAAATCCCTTGGTTACTTTGGTTGAGCGAGTTTACCATACAGGAGTTAAACTAACCGAATCAGTGATGGCGGAAGTTGAAAAACAAATTCAACATTTACCAAACTTGAAGAAATGGTTTGTTGAAATATTTGTTAGCTCTGCTTGATTTCTGGATCATTTATTTCTTGTAACACTCTAAAGGCAGAGCCTTCTAGAATTCATTCCCATACAGAGTATGGGAACGAGAATTAAATAGAAAATCGGTATATTATTAATTTAATGCTTTTTTTTCTGTTTCCAAGTGCCACCATAAACATAAAATGGGTTATTTTCACTAATAACAGGCCAACATTGAAGGCAAACAAAAAGCCATTCTCCCCCATTTTGGTATTTAACCCTATACAAAATCGGTGCAGTTTGCCCACACCGATTGCATAACTTAACTCTATTTTTGGACACCATTTTCCTTAAGCCACTGCGGAAGCTTGAGGTTTGGCAAAAATCATCCTCCCTGCTGAGGTTTGTAAGGCACTGGTGACGACTACCCGCAATTCACCACCTACATAACTACTACCTTCCTCAACCACTACCATTGTGCCATCATCTAGGTAGCCAATTCCTTGGCTGGGTTCTTTACCTTCTTTGAGAATTTTCAAATCTAGGTTATCACCGGGTAAATAAGATGGACGAACCGCATTCACCAAATCATTGACATTCAAAACTGGGACTTTCTGTACACTGGCAACTTTCGATAAGTTGTAGTCATTAGTTAACAGAGTGCCGTTGATTTCTTGGGCGAATTTTACCAATTTGGCATCAACTGTGGCAATATCTTCGTAGTCAGCAGGATTGATTAAAATCCTTTCTGGGTAAGCTTCTCTAATGCGGTTGAGAATTTCTAGTCCCCGTCTTCCTCGCACCCGCTTTTGGTCTTTGCTGGCATCAGCGACTTGTTGCAGTTCTTGCAAGACAAACTGCGGTACAAGAATTACCCCCTCCAGAAATCCGGTTTCTAGTAGGGTTTCAATGCGACCATCGATAATGCAACTCGTGTCTAAAACTTTGGTGTTGGCAGGTTTGAGAGTTCCTTCTACTACCAATGTTTCTACGGTGTTAGGATTAATTAACCGTAATAAACCCCGCCCATGAGTATCTGCCAAATTCATGCCAGTGACGGAGAGTATTATACTACCGACTACTGCCACCAGGGGTTTGATAAATCCAAAATCAGCGGGAATGGGTAGTAAAAATAGCGGGGCTAACATTAAGTTGGCTAGTAATAGCCCAATTACTAAGCCAATGGCACGAGTTAAGATGACTTCTAGGGGCATTTCTCGGACTTGTGTTTCTAAGCGACGGTATGTCGTCTGGAAACTCAAACCGATAGCACCACCGATAATAGCGGCAAAGACGGCAACGACTAAGCGTAAGGCTTCTAGATTTGTTACGCCGTCGAGGGTTCCTGGGGGAAGTAGGTCGGTACTGTAGTAACCTATTCCCGCAGCTGCCAGAATAAATGAGAGAATGATAATGACATCAAGCATAATTGTGCTGTTTTCCTACAATTGTAGTTACCCGATAGAGTAAGTATTTTTTATTTCCTCGGTCATAATGATTAAGAAATATGGACTTACCCTAGGTGTTCAGGCACGGAAGATATGCAAACATTATAACTAAAGAGTTTTCGCTGCATAATTATTCTTATTTTTGTTGTAAAAACATAAAAAGTTGTAAACAAACTACTCATTTTCATAATTTGTAATTGTCCATTAAATTAATATAATTCTTGATCAAAATGAGTCAAAAAGAAATTGTTTCTGGAATTCCCACTGCTGCTTATGTACATATTCCCTTTTGTCGGCGACGGTGTTTTTATTGTGACTTCCCGGTGTCTGTGGTGGGCGATCACTTGCGGGGTGAAACATCTGGTACGATTTACCAATATGTTGAGGCACTTTGTCAGGAAATCAACATGGCACCAGCCTTTAGTCAACCCCTAGAAACAATTTTTTTTGGTGGTGGTACTCCTTCACTGCTGTCAGTTGAGCAGTTACAACGGATAATAGAAGCTCTAGCGGGACGCTTAGGAATTGCGGCTAGGGTAGAGATTTCTATGGAAATGGACCCCGGTACATTTGATTTAGCACATATCGCAGGTTATCGCAGTGCAGGTGTGAACCGGGTAAGTTTGGGTGTACAAGCTTTTCAAGAAGAATTGTTAAAACTTGCTGGGCGATCGCACTCAATTACAGATATTCTTGCAGCTATAGACTTAATCCACCAAGTCGAGATACCCGAATTTAGCTTAGACCTAATTTCCGGGTTGCCACATCAGTCTTTAGGACAATGGCAAGATTCCCTCACTAAAGCGGTAGAAATTGCCCCAACTCATATTTCTATATATGACTTAACAATCGAACCAGGAACAGCTTTTGGTCGTTATTTCCAAGCTGGTGACAATCCTCTGCCGACGGATGAAACCACAGTTAAAATGTACCATAAGGCGCAGCAAGTTTTAACTGGTGCAGGTTATGAGCATTATGAAATTTCCAATTATGCTCAAAAAGGACATCAATGCCAACATAATCGCGTTTATTGGCAAAATCGCTCTTATTATGGCTTTGGTATGGGTGCGGCCAGTTATGTGCAAGGAAAACGCTTCACCCGTCCCCGGAAAACGAAGGAATATTACGAATGGTTGCAAAATGGCGCAGTGATTGCTGGTGAAGTTACTCCACCAGAGGAAGAATTGTTAGAAACTTTAATGTTGGGGTTACGTTTAGCAGAAGGTTTAAATTTGGTGACGTTGACAGAGAAGTTTGGGAAAGAAAAAGTGGATGAAATTCATCAATGTTTGCGACCTTATTTTGCTCAAGGTTGGGTGAAAGTTGTAGGGGGAAACTTGCGTTTAACAGATCCCAATGGATTTTTATTTTCTAACGTGGTATTAGCAAAGTTGTTTGAAAAGTTGGGGGATGATATAGGGGAATTTCCAGTGTAAGATTACCTATCTTATTCCTTCCTTTTTACTTCTTCCTTCTTTCTTCCAGTGGCGTTGCTGATTAAGAGTATAATTTTGTTTTGCCTACGGCACGCTGTGCGAACACGCAGAGGCGCAGAGAGTAAGAGTTTGAAATCATTGATTTTTCAATTTCATACTTCAGTTCAGCAATGCAAAATCACTTAATTGAAGCTACAAATGAATCTCCGCGTCACCGCGTCACCGCGTCTCTCCATCTCGTCTGTCCATTTGTATCAACCTTAAAGTGAAACGGTATTGTCTGTAAGCTGCCTAAAAAATAAAATCCAAAAATCTGTAATGGCTATAACCATAAATAAAATTTCATAAAAACTTAGTCTTTCTAATTCTTAAATTTTATTTAACCGGCATTAATTGAATCAAAAAATACCTTAATTTAAAGTTATAAATATTGATCAGCAGGTGAAATTCTACAAGCTTTATCAAAAGAAGAAGTTGATGATTCTGAAATCCTGTGAATCTTGTTAGCGTAAATCCTGTTTAGTCGGTACTTCTTCTGTTCCCCTGAATCATGCATGGTAAACAATAGAAAAAATACATAGCCAATGACTAACGTACTCTGGCTGCAAGGTGGTGCTTGTTCAGGTAACACCATGTCATTTCTTAATGCCGAAGAACCGACAGCTTGTGATTTAATTGCTGACTTTGGGATTAAAATACTTTGGCATCCTTCCTTGGGTTTAGAACTAGGTGACAACTTACAAACACTGTTGTGGGAATGCGTTTTAGGTAAAACTCCTGTAGATATTTTGGTATTTGAAGGTAGCGTAGTTAACGCCCCCAATGGTACAGGAGAATGGAACCGATTTGCAGACCGTCCCATGAAAGATTGGTTAAACGATTTAGCCAAAGTTGCAAAATTTATTGTAGCTGTGGGAGACTGTGCAACTTGGGGAGGAATTCCCGCCATGTCACCCAACCCCAGCGACTCGAAAGGATTGCAATTTCTCAAACGGGAAGAAGGTGGTTTTTTAGGGAAAGATTTCGTCAGCAAAGCTGGATTACCTGTAATTAATATTCCCGGTTGTCCCGCACACCCCGACTGGATAACGCAGATATTAGTAGCGATCGCAACTAATCGCATTTCTGATATAGTTCTCGATGAACTGCACCGTCCCCAAACCTTCTTCAACACCTTTACCCAAACAGGTTGTACCCGTAACATTCACTTTGCTTACAAAGCCACAACCGCCGAATTTGGTCAACGTAAAGGCTGCTTATTCTACGACTTAGGTTGTCGTGGCCCCATGACTCATTCCTCCTGTAACCGCATTCTCTGGAACCGCGTCTCCTCTAAAACCCGCGCGGGAATGCCATGTTTAGGTTGCACAGAACCCGAATTTCCATTTTTTGACCTCAAACCAGGAACAGTCTTTAAAACTCAAACCGTCTTGGGAGTTCCCAAAGAATTACCTCCCGGAGTCAACATGAAAGATTACGCAGTCCTCACCGTTGTTGCTAAAGACGCAGCCCCAAAATGGGCAGACGAAGACTTTTTTACAGTTTAGTAGGGGCGAAGCATTCAGGCGATAAATTATCGTTTTTTCCAAAGGTTATTTTCTGAATGCTTCGCCCGTACATTGGTCATTGGTAGAAAAAAATTCCCTGTTCCCTGTTCTCTATTCCCTGTTCCCTATCATTATGCCAATTCAAACATTAGATATTTCACCCGTTGGTAGAGTTGAGGGTGATTTAGATGTGCGCGTCGAAATTGACAATGGATATGTGACCAACGCCTGGACTCATGCCGAACTTTTTCGCGGATTTGAAATAATTTTACGCGGAAAAGACCCCCAAGCTGGCTTAATTGTCACTCCGCGAATTTGTGGAATTTGTGGCGGTTCTCACCTCAGTTCCGCATCTTGGGCGTTGGATACAGCTTGGGGAAACGAAGTTCCCAGAAATGCAATTTTGGCCAGAAACTTAGGTCAAATTGTCGAAACAATGCAAAGCATACCTCGCTATTTTTATGGCTTGTTTGCTATTGACTTAACTAATAAAAATTACCGCCGTAGTCACTTTTATGATGAAGCTTGCCGGCGCTTTGCTGCTTTCACAGGGAAATCCTATGAAATCGGGATTACAATTTCTGGAAAACCTGTAGAAATTTACGCTTTATTAGGTGGACAATGGCCGCACAGCAGTTATATGGTGCCTGGTGGTGTGATGTGCGCCCCCACTCTGACTGATATTACCCGCGCCTGGGCAATTCTTGAATATTTCCGCACCAATTGGTTAGAACCAGTTTGGTTAGGATGTTCTTTAGAAAGATATGAAGAAATTCAATCCTATGAAGACTTCATTAGATGGTTAAATCAAGATGTTAAACATCGAGAATCTGACTTAGGTTTATATTGGCGCATGGGTTTAGATATCGGTTTAGATCGATATGGTGCGGGTGTGGGTAAATATGTCACTTGGGGTTATATTCCCCATGAGGATAAATATAATAAACCCACCATTGAAGGACGTAACGCCGCTGTAATTATGAAAAACGGTGTTTACGATAGCTTCACTGATACTCATACCTTGATTAATCAGTCTTTTATTCGGGAGAATACAACACATTCTTGGTATGATGAGGGAACAGAAGATATTCATCCAAGCGATCGCACAACTACACCAATTAATAACAACCAAAAAGACTTTAATGGTGCATATTCTTGGTCAAGTGCAGTCCTCCACCAAGACTTAGGACGTTTAGAAGCAGGTCCCCTAGCCCGTCAATTAGTTGCCGGTGGAAATCATGGCGAATCTTGGCAACATTACGACCCATTTATCCTCGATGTCTTCAAAAAAATGGGCGGTGCAAATGTTCATGTTCGCCAATTAGCAAGAGTTCACGAACTGGTCAAACTATATCGTCAAGCTGAACGCTGTTTAAAGGAGTTCAAATTAAACGATCCCTGGTATATTAAACCCAAAGAAAAAGACGGTAAAGGTTGGGGTGCAACCGAAGCTGCTAGAGGTGCATTATGTCACTGGGTAGAAATCGAAAAAGGCAAAATTAAGAATTACCAAGTTATCGCCCCTGGTACTTGGAATATTGGACCCCGTGACGGTACAGAACAACGGGGACCGATTGAACAAGCATTAGTAGGAACACCGATTCAAGACCCTACAGACCCCGTAGAAGTTGGTCATGTAGCCCGTTCTTTTGATTCTTGTTTGGTGTGTACTGTTCATGCCCATGATGCGAAAACTGGGGAAGAATTGGCTCGTTTTAGAACAGCTTAATTTTTGTCTCACGCAAAGGCGCAAAGAAGGAGATTTATTTTCTATCTTTGTGTCTTTTTTTTAGCATTTATGTGTATATCTTATAATTGTTGTTTGCAGTACAAAAGTTCCCAAAACTGTGGGTTAGTCTGGATTTTAATGAATAATTGGTAATTCCTAATTATTATATTATGAATTATCAATTTTCAATGACAAATTTACTAAAATTGGTAACTAATTGTGTCTAATTTAGAACTACATCAATATCTTCCTAAGCTTCCTGAAGTCGCACTGCAAGAATTTATAGAATGGTGTATGTTGGAGCAGTCAAAAGCCGCAGGATTGGAATTTAAACCTGATCAAAGTAAGTTAAATAATTTAGCACCAGCGGATTATTCTAAGCAATTAGTTGACCAATTTATGAAGGTAAAACCTGACCCAATTAGAGCCGGTTTGGTGGCTGTAATTGCTGGGAAACAAGCTGATAAACACGAATTATCCGGTTTGGCTGCTGTAGTTGATTTTGTTTCTCTTTATGTTAAGTATTTAATTCCTAAAGATGGTAGTAATCCAGAAGAAGCAGATGCAATTTTGGCTAAAGCATCACAACATCAGTATGAGCAACTTGTGGAAATTGCTAAAAAACATGGTGTGAGTTTATAGATTTGTAGGGTGGGCAATGCCCACTCATAAAAACGCAGAAGTTAAACCGATTTTCAGGTAAGTGAATTATAAACTTTTGTCAGAATCAGGATTTACAGGATTTAAGGATTTTCAGGATGTTTATTTTTAATATTAAAAATGGGAATTTATGTACTTAACATAATCCTGATTCAGACAATAGTAAATGCTGACACACTTGGTTAGTGTAAATGTTGGGTTTCCTTGCGTCAACCCAACCTACTTTACTTTTTACTAACCCAAAATTACTTGAAGTTTAGGGCTTGAAATGCCTCTTGGTAATCCTTTATAATAGTTCTGTCAGGTGATTCAACAGAGATGTGTTAGATAGTTCCAGTATTACATAGTCACATTTAAGTTAAGTCATAGATTTAGCTAGTAATAACCGAACATAGTGTACGTGAATATCCGTGGACGTTCAGATACTTCTGGTGAGTTAATAAAATAGTTAGAGTCAATGAACTAGTCGAATAACCAGTTTGAGTTATCATAAAGAGAAAGGAGGTATATTATGATTTACCTATCTGCCACGGAAGCAAAACAAAATTTTACAGAATTTTTAGATAAAGCCCAAAAAGAACCAATAACTATTCAGCGTCAGGATCAAGATTCAGTTGTAGTGCTGTCTGTTTTAGAGTATCAAAGATTGACTAAATTGCTAAAAAATGAGTTTCAGGAATTTTGTGATCAAGTTGGTAAAAATGCCGAAGTAAAAGGTATGACAGAAGAAAAGCTCAAAGAAATTCTTGACAGTGATGATTGAGCAAAGAATTGTCATTGACACTAATTGTTTTGTGAGTCGGTTACTAACTCTCAACTCTATCACTTCTCAAGCAGTTCGTTATGCTTTTGATTTCCATCACATTCTTGTTTCTTCGGACACACTTACAGAACTAGAAATGTTTCTCTCCAGGAAAAAATTTGATAATTATGTCAGTTTGGAAGAGCGGCAAAAGTTTATTTTATATCTAAAAAATCTTGCTGAGATAATTGATGTTGTCAATCATGTGCAAGTTGGTCGAGATACAAAAGACGATAAATTTATCTCACTTGCTATTGCTGGTAATGCCAATTTGATTATTACCGGAGATGAAGATTTATTGGTGATTAAATGCTATCAAAGTATTCCTATTTTATCACCAAAGGATTTTTTAGCCCAAGCGGATAAAAGTTAAACAATAACCTACTCATTTCTTCCTCTCTCTGTGTCTCTGCGCCTCTGCGTGAGCCTTATTCCTCCACATCAAACCACACAGGAGAAACATCATCAACCTGCCCATTATAATTAATAGTAATTTCCTGACCTTTCCTAATATCTTTATGAGCAACAATATCAATTACATTTTTAGCAAAATTCTTAATATAAACAGCATTGGGATGATAAGAATGATTAAAAAGAGAAGCAAAACCTAAACCTATCGCTCCGCTTTCTCCATGCCAACCAAAATAATAATTCAATAACACCGTTTTAGTAATTAACTTAACTTGCTGTTTAGGAATAACAATCACAGCGGATCTTTCAATTAAATCACCTTTAGCAAAATCTTCCTGGGCAAATATACCCCTACCTTTAGTTTCTGTATCACGAAATACTAGCATATGGCAATTCTATCTGATGGGTGAGAATGATTTTTTACAAATCACTACAGATAGACGCAGAGAAAATAAAGACAAATTTTTGTCATTGACTTACGGCTGCTATAGCTACTATAAAGTCAACGATTAAAGATGTAATCAAAATTTCCGTAAATATTAACTTTTCGTGCGAAGTTGATAATATTCATGTTATTATAAATATCCCATGCTAACTATCATTGGTTGTGGCAATCTCAATCGGAATGACGATGCTGTAGGCGTAATTATTGCCCAACGTTTACAGCAATATCTCGCCCAAAATCTTCACCCCAACATCCGCGTTTTCGATTGTGGAACTGCGGGAATAGAAGTGATGTTTCAAGCGAGAGGAAGTGAAAAATTAATTATTCTTGATGCCAGTTGCACAGGTTCAGAACCAGGTGCTATATTTAAAGTCCCAGGGAAAGAACTAGAAGCACTGCCCGAACCTAGTTACAACTTACATGATTTTCGTTGGGATCATGCCTTAGCCGCAGGGAGAAAAATCTTTCAAGATGATTTTCCTTCATTGGTAATAGTCTATTTAATTGAAGCGGCTAACCTGGATTTGGGGTGGGAATTAAGTCCTGTTGTGCAACATTCTGCCGATTTAGTTTTTGCCGAACTAATCAAAATTATCCAACAGAATGTTATGGCTTAATTAACTAATCCAAAATCCAAAATCACATTAAACCCAATCACGGTAAACTGGCAATTCATCCACTCTCATTTCAAAGGGTACAGTTTGAGTATCGGGAGGACAAACGCGAATTTTGGCACTGCTAACAATACCAGAGAGGACATTTGCCATTGCGACAATTTGCTGCAAAATTTGCCAATTAGTAAATTGATCAGGACATTCAATTACTAAAGTCAAAGCACTAGCATGAGTTGTCGCATACCAACGACAATGGGACAACAGGTTTTGAACAATGCGATCGCATCCTTCATAAAAGTATCTACTAATCGAATACTCTAATTGTTGCCGCAGGATAATATCGGCTGATGTTGGCTGCATAGGGTGCTTATCATCAGCATCGAATTCTGATTCTCTTCTCGCCATTTCCTTGGGTTTTCCTATTTTATTTGCCAATTGCCATCACATAAAGTAAGTCCTTATTGGTTCCTAGAAATTCTTGGGCTTCATCATCATAGAAAGCACCAATTCCACTACAATCTATTCCCCAATAATTGCTAAATAAATACACTCTCTGTCCGATAAATCCGGCTAATTGCATAGCGGTTTGATAACTCAAATAATCGGACACAAAAAACAAAGTTACAGCACAATCTCTAGCTATAGCTTGATTAATGCACAAGTAACCTGTTTTTTCGCTAAAGTTACCAGCTTTAATGAGATGTGTACCTTTATATAACCCTGGTGAAATCCCTTCAACATGATGCACCACTGAGTAAATTTCTATTTCCTCAAAATTCTCACTTGGTATTGGTTGTTGAACGGCTTGCAAAATTTGCCAATAGACCTCTTGGGAAATAGAATGCTTATGAAAACGTCGAATAGAACGCCTATTCCAAACGTTCTCAAAAAACCGTTTCCGGTCAAAATTAAATTGAGGATTTGCGAGATTTTGCTGGTGACTAGGTTGTAAAGACGTTGCTTGATAGGCATCTTCAACAAATTGATTAACTTGAAAATAGTCAGTACCACAAACAAAAGGAATTTGTAGCCTTAAGCGTCTGACTGGTTTTTCTTGTACTTCTCCCGATATCACACAACTAGTAATAAACTCCTTATTCTCAAATCCCAAATCTGCATTGAGATTAAGTTTATCAAAATCCAAGATTAGTTGTATGTTTTTTTCGTGAAGATATGCTGAAGCAGCGATAGCACCCAAATGGTGTCCGCTATCCAACAAACAATATCTAAAACTCCTGTCTTGATATTTCCAGCTAGACCTATGATAAACACAACTAACTAAAAAAATGAATCCGTTGATACGTTTATTAGGTATAACATAATTCTCGATTCCATCATCAATTAATTCATAAATTAAGGTTAGACAATTATTCTCAACTTCTATATGGTAGATACCATCTATAATTCCCTCAACACCACGAATCTGGACATAAACTTCCGTCGGATATAAAGCCCCCGCCGAAGGATTTACTCGTAATTGATAGGGTTCATCCTTATATATTTTCTCAAAGGTAATCGCACTGGTTAACCAGAGAAAATCATGAATAGGGTTATTGCGATTTAATTGCAACCGCCGATAAAAGCGGGGATAAACTTTAAAAGTCGTGGGTTGGGTGGAAGCATCAACATAATTTGGGTTAAGCTGTACCGATAAGCAAGAATGCTTAGTTTGATCGTGATAGGAGTTTCCATAAATTTTACTGTGAGGCATTTTTCAGTAACCTTAAAACTTCTCTATTACTGGCAAAGTCAATTGCTTTATAATCATCCAAATTTTGTAAATTCATGTTAGGATTGTGTTGTAATAGCAATCTCACTACTTCTGTGTTTCCAGCCGATGCACCATACATCAGGACAGTTGCCCCATTATCGTTTTGATTGTTAATATCAATATTGGCATCTAGCAGCAAATTCATTAAATCATAGTGATTGCCAAAACAAGCAAACCACAAAGCATTATTGAGATCATTGTTCCTGGCATTGATATCCGCACCCCCATCGATTAATTCCTTGACAACGGAATAGATTCCTTCTCTAGTAGCTTTCATTAAAGCAGTATCACCATTTTTACCCCGCTGATTTAGATCTTCAGCGTTGTAACCTGCTGCTAATAGCCATTGGTTAGTTTCTGTACTCAATTTTGGCTGATTTGTTTGACTCATAATTATTACTGTTGAAGACAACTCAAAATATAATAGTGAGGAATACTCACCATATCTAAAAACACTATTTCAATTTTCATGAACTATTAGTAGCTGACGAACAATTTATAATTTATATATAGGAACCCTAAATGATTTCTGATAGCTTGCGTGGCGTAGCCATTAGCTTGCGTGGCGTAGCCATTAGCTTGCGTGGCGTAGCCATTAGCTTGCGTGGCGTAGCCATAAAATATCCGAGTATTGTAGGGTGGGCAATGCCCACCAAAACCCGCATATTGTGGGCAATGCCCACCCTACGTATATGTTCAAAAATCAAATAGTAACCCTATCCCTCTTCTGTCACTTTCCGAAATAAACAAACAGTAAATATAGTAAATTATGCAGAGGAATAAAAGGGTTTGAAGCCATTCATAGCACTAATAAGTTGGTTAAATCC
>NZ_JACJTQ010000071.1 GCF_014698735.1 Anabaena catenula FACHB-362 | reverse complement strand
GGCATCTCTAACGCTTATTTTAGCGTACCAGCCAGCTACCTTTGCATTGGGGCATCTCACTTTTAAAAGCAGTGGCAGTAACACTTTAGCTATTTCCGGAGATGTCTATTGAGAGTGAAGACAAGTCCTATGAGTTTTGATTTTTTTCGTATCATCCTCCCCTCCGTCACGGTGGTTAACCTACTGAGGTAGGGGAACCGTGAAAGGAGGGCAAGTCTGTCGCTGCTTCCCTGAAAAGTACAAAATTTTTGCATCCTAGAGATGCACATTGCGACATGGCTTGCTATGCCCTAAAGGTTTTTTTGGGATACTCTAATCAAAAACATCAGTGCTATTAGATGGTTGTATGTTGGTAGTTCCTTGGTGGTTTCTTGGCACATTTATTGTCAATAAGCCTTTTTATTAACAATAAATCATTATACTAATCATACTGAGTGGTGGTTGAATGGCGGTTCAACGGTTGTTGTTTGGCGGTAACATGGTAGCTCAGTAGTTGTTATCTGGTGGTTTGGTGGTAGTTCAGTGGCACATTTTTGGAATCGAAATCTTGAGCAAAAAAGTAAAGACTTGATCAACGGCTATGAAAAAAAATAACCAACTGGATAAAATTTGCTGGATAAAAATAGTCAGTAGGTAGATAGGCATGATTTTTATTTGCACTTAACTTAAAAGGAAGTTGTTAGCTAAACCAGAATCAATGTCAAACTTGATAGTCAGTTTTGACCCTGGTGCTTCCTTGACCAAAATAGTTTACGAACTAGCAACTGAAGGCCAACCATGTTTGATGACAATGGAACCAGAAATGCTAAGGTTGCCGCAAAGTTCGATTGACGCTTATATGTCAAGTCGCAAGGGTCTTGAATCTCCTAACCCATTAGATGAAGCCTGGGTATCTTGTACAGCAGACGGTGATACACAATGTACGGTAGTTGGATTTCTGGCACGTCAGTTTTCAGCATCTGCCAGACTAGATAAACTCAAGTACGAAACTTCAATTGACAAAGCTTTGGCGGTTGTTGGTGCGATCGCTCAACACAATAAACTGCCCAACAGATTTTCACTATCGCTTACTTCACTACTACCCTATGGGGAATATCAAAATCGTCAAGCCTTTGAAGAACAGTTACGAGTGGCACTCAAAGATTTTAAATTTCGGGGTCAAAGGTTGCGGGTAAAACTAGAACGATTCGAGTGTCTACCTGAAGGTGCGGGATTAGCGATGATTCGTCAACGCCAGAATGGTAAAGAATGGTTCAACTCCCAAAGCATTGCCGTGCTGATGTTTGGGCATCGCAATACCAGTCTACTCTTATTTGAACGAGGGAAGATGACAGCGGGTTACACCAATGGGCTGGGCTTTCACCAAATGGTAAAGCGGGTAATTGAACGCACCTCTGGACAAGATGCCACTGCTTTAACTGCTGCCATTTATGCAGCAGGTTCAGATATTACAACAGACAACCAAGCAATTCGCGCTTTGGTTAAAAGCAGAGATGCAAAAAATATTGATTATGAGTTGCAGATGATTGTTAATGCCATTGCGACTGCTAAAGCTGAGTATTGGTCTAGGCTTTACGATTGGCTGGAATCAACTTTACCTGCCGTCAACGAAGTGATTTTGAGTGGTGGCGCAGCTTTGTACTTAGAGCAAGAGTTACAGGATTGTTTTGAAAGCATTCAGACTTACTGGGGTAATGATTTACAGCAACAGGTACAAGAAGCATTTAAAAATGCCAGTAATGATTATTACCACAATTTCCGAGAGCAAGAAGCATTGTCCTTTAGGTTAATTGATGCTTTTGGTTTGTTTATGCGGTTTAGAATGCATCAGGAGAAAGTAGCATGACGACAAATAAAAAACAGCCTCAAAATAATGGCAATAATGGACATCACAACAAACAAAACAGTAGTAGCAAACGGTCTAAAGGTATTGATAGTAATGAAAATGACAGATATCGTAAAGATTTCAAATTTCACTATCGTCCTTACTCAAATACAGTAGATGGGCTGTTAATCACATATTTGCAACAGGGAGATGGAGCGCGTTCTAGCAAAGAGATGGTGTTGCAGGCATTAAGAATGTGCTGGTTGCCGTTAGCATACAAAGCACAAGCAGGTATTAGTGATCAAGAAGTATATCGGGTTGGTTTGATTTGTTGTCATGCCTTGGAGCAACATTTGGCTTATTTGCGAATGGAATTAGGATTATCACATAAATCAACTGATGTTTTGCCTGTACCTCTGGGTGCGATTGCTAATCCTCAAAACTTGGCTGCTATGTTCAATTTAGATGCTAGTAATTCCAGTATAAATGATCATGAAAGCAGCAAAATTCAAGTTAATAGTAATCAGCCAAATAATCGCATTGATTCCGATTCTTTTATTCCAGGCAAAGGATCTTTTTATGATGAATCTGAGGATATGTTTGCAGATATTTAAGCATTTATTGATGCCAAATTAAATTAATTCAATCACAAAGGAGAGAATAAGATGGCTACAATTCACTTCATTGATGGTGAAAAAGGTGGTGTTGGTAAGTCTTTGTTTGCCAGAGTCATGGTGCAATACTGCATTGACAATAAATTACTTTATGAATTGGTGGAAGCTGACCAAAGTAATCCAGATGTAGGTGCATTTTACCCAGACAATCATAAAACAGCCATTTTTAGTGAATCAGAGCGCAAAGCTTATGAAGCTGATGAAATCTTTAATTTGGCTCTGACAACTTCTGTAATTGTCAATTTACCTGCTCAAGTCTACCCAGCAGTAACTGATTGGATTGAGCGTAATCAAATTCTAGAAATCACTGGCAAAAATAAAGTCAAGATAAATAAATGGTTTGTTTGTAGTGGAGGATATGACAGTGTGCAGTTATTTATGCAATCTCTTCAAAGATTTGAAAAAAATATTAAACATATATTTGTCCGTAACTTTGGTTTATGCGATGATTGGAAACACATAGATGGACGTGAAGATTTACAGGATTTAATTAAGGCTTATAAAGTAGCCGTCATTGACTTTCCCAAGTTTAGCTATCGAGAACGGGATCTCCTTGATGCCCATCGCATAAATTTTTCTCAGGCTAAAGATTATGGAGAATTAGGAATATTAGGTAAGCAGAGACTGCATAGTTTTCTCAAAAAAGCTTGTGAGGAAATTGAAAAAGCTAAAATTTGGAATCTACCAGCAGCTTCAATTACTCCACCCTCAGAAAAAGCTGATGGTGCTAATACTAATGGCAAAGTTGCTACAAAGAAATAACCTATTTGACACTCTTCAATCTAATAGCGGAGTGTGGCTCTAGTCATAGACTCGCTCGTTTCCTAATTACCGAGTTATCCTATGAAGAATTATCACCCTGAAGAACTCGATTTAGATGATGATTTTTTGGATTCAGTAGCAGCTAGAGGTAAAGGTTTAAGCCGAATTCCTTACCCTACTTTACTAGATTTAGCCATTCGTGGTAAGGATGATGCTTTTAAAGCTAGGGTTTGGGAAATAGTTGTTCAAACTGGACTTGACCCCGATGATCCAGCATTTCTAATGATGATTGCTACTGGCAGACTACAAGTATTGTTAGAAGACAGTCCTCAAGAAATGGAGACAATGTTTGACCAGTGGCAAACGCAGCTTTATGACCATTTGCAAAACTACGAAAAAGCAGCAGTCAAAGGACAGCAGAAAGCGATCGCTCACGCAGTCACGACATTAATTAAGCATACAGAATTTGAGCGTGCCATTCATTCAGTTCCATCATTAATTGCCGCTGAAATACTCTTATTGATTACCGCAACAGTGGGTGGAATTCTGGGTATAGGTGCAATGCTTTGGTATCAATCAAGCAATTTAGACCCAACTGGTTCACGCCAACTGACTCAACAAGAAGCTAATGCTTTGGAATGGGCAACTACTAATGAAGGTAAGTTTGCTCGCAATTTCATGGAATGGAATCGAGATTTATTGAGTCGAGATAATGCTGGTCAATTGGCTTGTACTAAGGAAGTGAAACGCTTGGGAGTGACACTGCAAATGGGATCAAGCAGCAGAAAAGCAGTATCAGGTTTTTGTACTCTTTGGATACAACCTCCTAATCAACGCAAGTTTGTCTCTCAATCAAAAAATTAGTTGTTTAATTGTGAAATAGGAGTGAAATAAAAGATGAGCTACAAACTTCGTGCAACTTGGCTATTAGTAATAGGAATAATCCTAGCAGCTTGTACCCCTAATACTGTGGATATAAGTGGAAAAAGTGAAAGCAATATAGCCAAAGCACAGACTCCCTCTGTACCTAATCATCCACCAATGTATGATGTTGCGGTAAACGTATGTGGGAATATCATTGCCCCGGTTAAAGAGGGGAAACGCTGTATCAAGCACAATCTGCGTTTGTGGGGACCAGTAGAAGAAGCTAAATTGGTTCAGACTGGTATTCCTCTGGGATCAATGTCTGCTGTAGATCATAAATTAGCAATTAGCTCTAAAGGCTGTTATCCTGAATATTCTCTACCTTCCCAGCAGCAGTTTTATTGGGCGGATCTCCTGATTTATGTGAATAAAGCAGGAAAGAAACCAACAATTGAACTGAACAAAACTCAACTGTCCAACCAAGAAATTTTCAGTTTAATGAATAGTCGGTTTTCTAGTCCAACAATTACCACGTTTGGTGGGGTTGGTTGCAAACCGTTACCTGTGAAAAAAAAGTAATTTTTCAGCCAGATAACGAGTTTTTACGGGTAAGGGTGGGTGGGCAAAAAAGCTACCCCACTTAAACCACTTGAATAAGAGGAAAGGGCGCAGATGGTCGCCCCTTTGCTCAGATCAACGGTGAGAGGAAATAACCGCTTCCCCTTGCCTCTTTGGCTACTGGTTTCACCAGTAGATACTTAAGATGCTTCAGCAAATCTAGCTGCACGTTGTTGTTTGTGAGCTTTGCGTCGCTCGCGCACTGCATCCAAATCCTTTAATCCATAAAAACGTTTAGCATAAGCTAGCAGTTCATTAATGGGAGTATCAGCATAGTCCTGGCGAAACTCTGCATTGTGTTCGTTCCAATCAAATTCTTCTTGATTAAACCTTGCTTTAGCAGCGAGTTCTCGTCCACTTTCCTCTCGCAAAACTTCGAGTACCATTAATCGTACTTTATCTTGATATCCCATTACTTTTTCCAAAGCTTTGGTTTCTTGTTGATTACGTTTCCGTTTAATTGGATTTTCCTTACCTTGATATTCCATCGCTTTTTCTAAAACTTTAGTTTGTTGCTGAATACGTTTCATCGCATTGTCCTTTGATTAACGAATTACTTACTTGTATCTCGCATAGATAGCATCGACAGATGCCTTCTGAATTAAGATTCACTTTTTGATTGCTAAAATTCAGTTGCAATTATAGTTGCAATTATTGTCTTCAATTCTGTTTGTTGTATTAGCTAAGCGCTCAAATAAAATGCCCCGAT
Organism: Anabaena catenula FACHB-362; assembly: GCF_014698735.1. GTDB lineage: Bacteria > Cyanobacteriota > Cyanobacteriia > Cyanobacteriales > Nostocaceae > Anabaena > Anabaena variabilis_A. The sequence continues at coordinate 14,865 of NZ_JACJTQ010000071.1, read as the reverse complement.
TCAGATAATTCGGGGCATAATAATTAATCTTCAACCTCTAAATCTTCGTCATCTTCATCCTGTTCAAAATCGTCATCTATCCAATCATCTGAGTTATTACTTAAACCATTAAATCCCTCCATGCGTTTAGAGCGAGCAGCTTTATGAGCAGCACGTCTATCTCGAATTTCATCCAGATTATTCAAGCCGTAAAGTTTGCGGGCATAATTCACCAATTCTTTCAATGGTGTGTTCAGATAATCGTTACGAAACTGTGTGTTATGTTTTTCCCAATCAAACTCTTGTTCATTAAATCGGGCGGTAGCTGCTAATTCTCTCCCCGATTCTTCCCGTAATACCTCAATTACCATCAAGTGGACTTTTTCCTGATAAGTAATTACTCGCTCTAAAGCTGGAATGTGTTTTTTAGTTTTAGAGGCTGTTTTAGTGGCTTTGCGAGTCTTCAGCATGAGAATTACTCCTTGATATTTTCTGTTTTTCTCATAGAAACCGCATCGAAAGATGCAATTCGCTGAAATTTCCATTCGTTGCTTCTTTCCAAAGTTTTACTAGATTTAGTTTTTTATAGGCATTGCTGTGAGCATAACTTGGGGGATGACAAGTTATGGCTCATGGGATAAATCTTTGTGCTTTTGAACAAAATTTAGATATAGCAATCCTAAATGATTCATGAACACTTCTGTCCCCTGTTCCCTTCCATCACTGAACTGATAATTTCTCAACTCAAATAGGATTGCTATAGTTTTAGCTTCTAATTAATTCCGCATTTAGACAATGACAATTTATAAATTCAAAAAATTGTTTGAGATATTATAAAAAGTGATAATTCCGATTTTTCTGGATTATTTTGTTGAAACTCCATAAAAAATAACCTGTATTGTTGGTAGCAATACATGGTTATTTGTAGTTGTAATTCTGTTACTTGTTGAGAATCAATTACTCGTCATCGTCCTCATCATCTTCATCTAAATCGTCATCTTCATCCAAGTCCTCATCGAGTTCATCGTCATCATCCTCATCTTCGTCCAAGTCCTCGTCAAGTTCGTTATCTAAATCATCCAGTTCTTCCTCTTCTTGTTCTTGGAATGAGTTGCGACGTTCTAGTGATGCCCGGTTGAATTCGACTAAATCAGCTATTGCTTGCTCCGGGTCTTTGCTGATTGTGTCGTACAGCATACTCATGAAAATAGCAACTACTTCTGGTGCATATTGGAGTGTATCTGGTTGTCCAAATAATTTAGGAAATAATTTGGTGTTCCATTTCTGCCAATCAAACTTTTTATTACCGCCTTTCTTTTTGACTTGAGCGGCAATATCAAGTCCGAGTTTTTCACGGGCTGCATGACCGACTTTAGTAGAAATTCTTGAGTCCCGAAGCTGTAATTTAATCCCATATTCTTTGAAGATTAAATTCCGCAATTCTTTCAATAATGCTAATGCTTCCTGTTGTGGTGAAGCCTTTACTACCTTAGATTTAGTTGTGGTAGCTGTGTTATTTGTTTTCGTTGATACTTTACCGTTAGCTGTGTTGCGAGTATTGTTATTAGCACGAGTTTTGGCGATTGCCATTTCACTTTCCTCCTTTAAGAAGGTGAATTTTTCACCTCCTTGCCGCAATCGCGGCTTTCATCTCCATTTATTTCCAATTTCATGATTGAAATTTCAAATCTATCTTTGCTGTCACAACCATTTAAACTACTCGAATGCCAGCAAAGTGCTATCATTTAGGTAATGATCTGGTAGTAGACCAGCACTAGCAAAGGAGGCAGTATGGCAACAATTACGATTCGTAATATATCTGATGAGTTGCTTGAGCGCATTAAACGCTTGGCGGCACAAAAGGGGGTTTCGATGGAGCAAGAAGTCCGCGATTTGTTGCAAAAACGTTATGGGCAAAGGGATGAAGTGCTTGCTCGTATTCGTCAACGGGCGGAGGTATTACCTATGGAAGCAGAAATTCGGGTGCAGTCTTGGAAATCAGAAGGACGACCTTGATGGTAATTGATACGATGGTTTTCGCCTATGCCCTCTTGCACGTAGAGAATAAGTATGAACAGGCGCTCGCTGCTTTAGAAAGTGTAGATCAGATTGTGGTTCCTGATTCGTTGTTTGCCGAGTTGGGCAATGTAATTTGGCAATGGATACAATTTCGACAATTACCATTGCAAATGGGATTAGATACAATGCAAGATGCTGAGGCATTGGTTGATGTCATGATTTCCAGTTCTCAAATTCGAGATGTTGCTTTAAAACTAGCAGTCCAGGCAAATCATTCGTTCTACGATACGTTATTCGTGGCAGCAGCAATTCAATCTGATACTCAGGTGTTGACTTATGATCAGAAACTGGCGGCTAAGTTTGGTGATAGGGTTCTATTACTGGAATAGATATTGCTGTTATTCAGGTAATAAACATAGCCCATTGGTTAGTAATAATTGTCCATAAGGCAAAGGCATTGGTAATGACTTTGTTCTACAAGGGGAAAGTAAGTCATTCACATCAAATTCATGAAATTGACAGACTGGCCTGCCTTAGCTAACCAAAATACGGCAATTGTGGCTGTGGAATATCATACCCCTGACAGAATGCAGATTTTACAGCAGTTTTATCATTGGGGTGAGGAACGGTCTTTGTCAGTTTTTCTTTGGAATCCCGGTTACTGTGAACTACAGCAATTAATTCAGCATCAAGGTCAGTATATTTTACAGCCAACTGACAGAGGTAAAAACCAGGATATTCTTGAGTATCTTTTGACAGACTATCAACCAGGTATTTATTTATTGGAAGGGATGCTACAGCAAGATGAAGGTAGCAAAATTAGTCAAAAACTGAGTTATCAACTGCTGAATGCTTATCATCAAGCTTTGTGGAGTCAGCAGGATATTTACTGGGTATTACTGGAAACTTACGTTCAACTACCTTTAGAATTACAGCCTTTTATTCCGGTGCTGTCTTATCCACTGCCAGACCAACAGCAGGTACAACTGATTGTACAGCAGTTTTGTGATTGTTGTTCGCATTTGGTTTTAGATACACTTTTAGATACACATTCGGTTTTAGATAATCTTTATCCTTCATCAAACACAGTTTTAAGTTTCAAGGGGAGTAATGCCAATTTTCAAGTTTCAAGAAACCAAACAATGCAAAAGCTTATTCGTGCTTGTCAGGGTTTGCCTGTAGGTGAGATAAGGATGCTACTAAAGCAAGGTTTAGGTTTTGCAGAGCAGCTTGAGGATATCGCCCAATTAGTTCTAGATCATAAAGTTAACAAATTAAAGGGACGGGGTTTAGAGTATATTTCCCAACCTGATATACCTTCAGATGGAGGTTTAGATTTACTCTCAAAACGGTTAGAAACTATTACCTGTTTACTACAACCAGAAGCACAAAAATATAATTTGAAGTTTCCCACGGGAATGCTGTTATGGGGACCACCGGGGACAGGTAAAAGTTTATCGGCTAAGTTAGCAGCTAAGAAAATGGGATTGCCACTGTTAGCCGCTAATTGGGGTGTACTATTGGGTAGCACTCATCCTGATCGAGCGTTAAAGGAGTTTATCGCTTTGGTAACATCCCTTGCTCCCTGTGTTCTGTACTGGGATGATTTTGATAAGGGTTTTGCTGGCTGGGACTCGAATGCAGATGGAGGTGTTGCCCGGCGGTTGTCTGCGGGATTGTTAACTTGGATGCAGGAACACCAAGAACCTGTTTATACGATTGCCACTATCAACCGCCTAGAAATGTTACCTGCGGAATTAGTGCGTCGTTTTGATGATGTGTTTTTTGTAGATTTACCCCATGAGGGGGCAAGATATGAAGTTTTCAATTTACATTTAGCTAAGTATTTTTCAGCTTTTTCAGGTAATGATTCATCTTGGAGTGATGAGCAATGGCGAAGGCTGTTGGCTGAGTATAGGATTTGCACTCCAGCCGAAATTGGTAATGCTGTGCGTCGTTGTGCTGAGAATGCTTTTGCTCAAGGTAGACCAGGACAAATTGAGTTTGAGGATTTGTTAAAACAGCGATCGCTCTTTACTCCAGCAATGGAGCGAGAATCAGAACAAATGCAGGCTATTCGCAATCAGGCTATTTATGCTCAACCTGTGTCAAGCGAGGATGTTTCACCGTTTGCTTATCAGCATCGGGAGTTATTCGAGTGAGCTACGGAGCATAATTTTAATAAGGCATAATTATTAGGACTTACGCCTGTGTATGCCAAGACCAAGAGCCAACGATAAAGAGATACAAATACGGGGCATTCACTACTGGAATTCTGCCTTTCGTGACCCTTTAATCCAGAAAACTGATGTAGAAGCCAGATATGACCCATTTGATGTTGGAATCACTTATGCCTATATCCGTGGTCAATAGGTTAAATGCATCAGTGAATATTATGCAATTTTCAAAGGACGCTCAGAAAAACAAATTTGGCTGGCGACTGCTGAGTTACGCTTTTGTAACTCTAACCATGACAAACAATTAACAGTGAGAGCTAACTTTTTAGCTGAATTTCTATCAACTGCTGAAGCAGAGGAAGTTTTACGGGAGCAACGTTTGCGAGACGTTCAAACTTTACCCATCGTGGGATACAGAGAAAACTGCCATACACGCTCGCTAGATTTATCCCATATAGGAAGTCACAACAAGAAATGGTGTGTGAGGGGAGATGGGGTATTAATCGGAGATTTTGTCGGATAAAAGATAAGAGTTACTTATTTTGTATTTACTCCCCTTTTGTTATATGATTTTTATGAGGCCATACGGTTCATTCGGAGGTTAGAAGTTGTATGGGAGCAAACGCCGATTTAATTGCAGGAAGAGGTTCAACGAAGACGCAGGGGGAAGTTAGGACAACAGGTGGAGTCGAATCTCCAGTCGAATCTCCATCTGAATTATCCCCCTTGCTCCCCCCTAAGAGTTCCCTTACCTCTTCTTCAAAACCGAATTACCAGCCACAGGCAAGTGATACGAACATTGAGGCAGATAAATATCTATTTGCTCGCCTACGACAACTTTCGCTTAAACAACGCTTAGAAATGTTGGTTGTTCATGATCGTGGAGTGAAGAAACTTTGCCTTGTAGGAATTAAATCCCGACATCGTGGCGCGTCTGTGGAGGAAATTCGTTGTGTTTTTACCCGTGCTGTACTAGGAGAAAAGTATTCTCTTGATTTTCACCCCCAAGGTAATGATGAAAATATGTGGATTCAGGATTCAATCTCGTTGGCAGCAGAATTACACCAAATTTTTGAGTCCACTAATATTCCTTACTATGTAAGTGGTGGTGTTGCATCTTCGCTGCACGGTGAACCCCGTTCCACTCGTGATTTAGATTTGGTGATTTCAGTCCAATCTGACCAAATTGATTTGTTGGTGGCGACACTTGAAGATGCGGGATATTATTGTCCCGCAGGTGCGGTTGAGGGTTTAAAGCAAGGAAGTGAACGAATGCTGAATATCACTCATACCGAAACTATTGCGAATGCAGACTTATATATCACTGATGTTTCGCCGTTTGCAGTGTCTCAGATGGCACGTCGCAGGCTAATTGACTTAGAAGGCATACCTGCGTTTTGGGTTGCTTCCCCAGAAGATACAATTTTACAGAAGTTACGGTGGGGTAGGGGAAGTCAATCAGAAAAACAGTGGCGCGATGTCTTGGGGATAATGAAGTTGCAAGCAGAAAGTTTGGACTACACATACCTGGCAGAATGGTCAGAATTCTTAGATTTGGTTGATGCTTTGTATAGGGCTTTTACCGAAGCTGGTGTGTAATACAGCAGCTTTCGATGTTATAAAGTACACACATCTAGCGGTCAAGACTGCGACAGGTCTTACAGTGAGCTTGCGATGCCCTGAGCTTGCCGAAGGGTCGAACTGCTCAGTCCGAGGATGCCTACACCACAAGAGTTTCATTATTCAAGTTTGTACCTCCTAACAGGACTTAAACATTTTTGAGGAAGAAATAAGCCTTAAACTCTTGCGGGATAAGGGAAATACACCAAATGCCCAAAAACGCCTGTACCTCAGATATACCAACAAACCAATCGAAACGATGTCAAAGTCTTTTGGGATATACATTTGAGGGTATTTTATCGGTATTTTTTACCTAAGTTCCACTAACTGCGAAATCCGCTGTATTTAATTTGGTATTCATCAAATGCGATTAACTCCGTCACTGAGATCCGCTCAATCGCCTGACAGTTTAGAAAAAGATTCTTTACCACCGATTAAACTCATCCCACTGGAGAATAACAATGCCGCATCTGCCCATACTTCCACAAAACTGAGTAGAAAACCGAAAAGGATAACAGCACCCACTGATATTCGTTTTGTCAAGGTACAGGAATTTTTACGCAGCAATAACCTTGCGCCTAACAGCCGTAAGCTTTACGAACGCGAACTGAAACGGTTTTTAGCTTGGACAGAACTGCACTATCATGATCTGCGTCCACGTCATTTTGGGCAGTACAAAGAGTATTTGCGAGATGATGTACGTACTGATACTAGTAAACCTCTTTCTAAAAGCAGCATGAATGCGGGGATTGCGGCTCTCAAAAGCTTTTTTAAGTGGATGTGTTATACGTATCCTGATGTTATTGCTACCAATCCGACAATAGGCATCAAACTAGAAAAAGTACCCCTACCACCTGCCCAAAGTTTAACGCCAGAACAAATGCAACGGGTATGGTCAGCGTTGGAATTGCTGGGAGAAACAAAGCAACGAGATACGGCGCTGGTTCACATTCTCAGTCATGGACTGCGGGCTGGGGAAGTTGTACAGTTAAATGCTGGGTCTTTTGATGGCAAGCTGCTGTTTTTACCCGATACGAAAACTAATGAACCGCGCTTAGTACCGTTACGCCAAGACAGTCGGGAAGTGGTTACAGAGTATTTGCAATGGCGAGAACAACAGGGGGAGGTTTTGACTAGCCTGAGTCCATTGATGATTTCACACCATGCTTCATATCAAGGCGAACGCTTGAGTTATCATGGGATTTACTTTGCTATCGAAAAAATAGGTGAAATTGCTGAAGTAGAAGGTTTGCATCCTCACTCCTTTCGTCATACCTATGCTACTGATTTATTACTTTTGGGTCTTGATCCTGCCCATGCTCGGAAGCTGACGGGACATCAAAGTGAAAGAGCATTTCGACGGTATACACTCCGCAGCGAACAAGAAGCGGCGATTTCTGCTTATTATCGGGCTATTGGTGAAGAGGAATAAAAGGGTATTGGGTATGGGGTGTAGATTCAAGAGTGTCAAATATAATTTATATTACTGAGAGCAAAAAATTATGCAAATTACTTTAGACATACCTGATGAGATGGCGCGAGATTTAGAATCTCGCAAGGAAGATTTACCCCAAATTTTGGCTTTAGGATTGCGAGAAATTAGTGCTAATCCAGCGACGGGTTTTTCTGGACTAACTGAAGTTTTAGAATTTTTGGCAAAGTTACCATCTCCTCAAGAAATTTTAGCTCTCCGTCTTTCGCCTATGGTTCAGGCTGAAATTGAATCTCTTTTAGACAAAAATCGTAGTCAAGGTTTGGATGAAAGGGATCTGTGTCTGTGGCAACATTATGAGTTTATTGAGCATTTGGTACGTCTTGCTAAGGCTCAAGCTCTACTCAGGTTACAACAAGGTGCATGAGTAAAACTTATATTCCTACCAATTTACGACAAATTGTGTTTGAACGCGCTCAGGGATGTTGTGAGTATTGTTTAATTCCAGAGATGTTGGTTTTGGCTACTCATCAAATTGATCATGTGATTGCGGAAAAACATGATGGTGCAACGGTGTCAGAAAATTTGGCACTGTCCTGTTCGCTATGTAATCAGGCTAAAGGTAGTGATATTGCTTCAATTGATCCAGAATCTGGTGATACGGTGAGACTTTACCATCCGAGAAAGGATAATTGGGGTGAGCATTTTTTGTTTGATGTAGAAAGCGGCATGATTCAACCTTTAACGGCAATTGGGCGGGTGACGGTCAAGTTATTGCGGGTGAATCGTGCGGAATATCTGCCTGTGCGGAAGATAATTGCTCAATTGGAATCAAATAAATAGGAATTACCGTTTTTACTGATGAGTAATCTTATACTTCTGCTGCATGACGAATCTATTTGAGAAAATCTACTTACACCCTTCCTGTATGCCAAAGCCGTTAGACCCTAAGTGTCAGTTATGCAGCAAGTTACCAACTGTGAAAGCTAAGGTACTACATGGTGCAGAAGGAGATGGATGTTGGAATCCTAAAGTTTGTCACAATCGCCGTTCTTTTTACCGCCGAAGAACTGAGGATAATTCAGCAGAAATTGATGCGATCTCAGTTGAGCCACCTGCAACATATTTTGCGGTGCTATATCTATATAAGGAATCGGGAGATAAGCCATTACACGCCTTGGGTGCAGAACTGTGGCTGGGACAAAAACCAATTTGTCGCTTGGAACCCATTCACTGTTTTGGATTAACTGCGGGTAAGATACGCACGTATACTGACCAAGTATTACAGGCTTTTGCTCAACAATATAGTGTCTCACTATATCAATATAAGGATATGTTTGAGATTAGCCCAAACCATTGTCCAGTGCGCCCCTGTCCGTTACATCCAGAGACAGGGTTTAGGGGATAGGGTGTCGGGTGTGGGGAAGATTTTTTGGTATTTTCAGAATATGTTTAGTCACATAATGTTTTTATTGACGGTAAGTCAGCACTTTTCTAGCTCTAAATAGCCGATAAATCAATTGAAAAATCTTTGCCTTTCTCCACACCCAACCTCAACAGATAAGTTTGTGATTTAGTGATAAAGATGACCAAATATCGTCAGTTAACAATTTGGGATATCTTGGATGAGTTGTCAGAATCTCCACCAACATCTTCACTTGATGCAGTTTGGGGTTGTTTGGATACAGAACTGCATGATTTACCTGTAGAAGCACAGTTATCAAACGCAGCACTGGCTTTTACTCAAATTGCAGATATTCTCAAATTTCGTGCTGAGTCACTGTTACAGGATGTACGCGATCGCAATAGTCCAGATGGACCCGTTATCAGTAGCGATATATTTGCTGGATTGGTGCGAACGACGATGCAGTTGGATTTGGATGATTTGATTGAAACCCCAGTACCACAGACTTTTCAACCACATAGATCGCATCAGTTTTCTCATACTAGCGAATCAGGTGATTCAATGGTAGCACCTGTGGAAAAGGCGCAAGTATTGGCAATGCTGGAAGAGGTAACGAGTTTAGAGGATGTTCATAATTTGGCTAGTGATGAAGATGTGCAAAAATGGCAGAGTGCGATCGCTCACTATCTTGCACAGATCAAAGGTGAAATTTCTTTAACTAAACTTCAACGTATGTTACAGATGCCAATGGTGGAGGTGTGGCTGGGATTGTTGCTGGGTGAGTTTGTCTTGGAGCAACGCGGCGATTTTTATCACAGCCAAAATATCTGGATCATTAATCGCTAGTTAAGCCACACCTAAATAGTATGGGAAAGGTGGTAGCCACAAAGTTGCTAGTTCAAGAAATTAAATGAATTGAACTACCAACATTATTTATATCGTGGCGGAAACCTGACTCATGCAACTTTAGTTGCAGTGTTTTAGATGTTAATGAAAGAAATTGTTGATAATTAGCTAATTTCATGAGATTGTTACTATACCAAAAGCCACAAAATTATGTTTCAGAAGGTATTGTTATCCACGAACTAGAAGTTCGTGGAGTGGCTCAACAAGACATAACAGTTACAAATCAAAATCAAGGGTGAATGTTTCGCTATCAGCATCTTTGGGATTTTCCGGTGGTAATGGAGTTGAAGAAAGCTGGTCTTGTTGACTTTGGTTTGTAGCAACCGGGTTGAAAGCCGGGGTATGTGTAACTACTTGTTGCATGGGGAATGCACCCTTTTTGAAAGCAAAATAGCAATCAATGATAAAGTAAAGCGTCTCTAGGTAACTTTTATCTAGTTGCTGTGATTCGGCAAATATACGTTCTCGGTAGCTATCTTTAATCCGAACTTTTTCCGGGGTCATTGGCTTCGTTCCCATTCAAATTGGTTGATTCAAAATTCGCGCATCATTACCCCTCAAGCTCAAGCCAGGGGCGGTCAGGTCAATTCAGGAGGGCTACAGATTCTTGTTCATCATGGCTTTTGCCATCTCTAGCAATCCACAGGCATTAGCTTCTACGGGATTGTCCAGAATTTTGAACCCGTTCTTCTCCAATAGCTTCTTAAATCCAGGTAACAAGCAGCCTCCACCAATCGCCCAAATTTCATCCCCCTGGTGTTTGGCATCTAGTGTCAGGCTTACGGGTTTCTTTAAGAATTTTTCATACCAATCTTTCAAACAACTGGTGTAGATATCTTTGATGTCAATGTCACGACTGTACTTGGTATGTCCCCTTTCCAAACAAAATCGAATCTGGGAGGCGTTCCCGATTTTCCCCCCGTTGAGACGTTTCATTTTTTCGGCAATGTCTTCGATGAGAACTTCTACACCTGCGGGGTAGGGAGTGTGAACTTCTCGCTTTCCCTGGTTGTAACGAGAATAGAGTGTGGTGCCATTACCAAAATCTAGGACGGTGAGCTTGGGTGGAAGTTGATGCCCAAACAATGCACCCATTCCCTCTGGGACAACTTTGATTATTTCTAGGGTGACATCTGATTTTCTGCCCGCAAGTATTGGTTGATATTCTCCGTTGAGTTCTTGTTTTAAATCTTCTGCTAGTCCTATGTCATGTAAGCTGACGACTAATTTTAAATGCCAAGCTTTACGATGTGGCAGATGTGCTAATCCACCAAATAACATCAACAGTGCATTTTTAATTTTGTTTTCGTTGTGGTCCGTGTTGCGGTCAAAATGATAACCTGTACGAAAAGCAGATTCTCCCACGGTGTAAGCTGCACCATCTAAAACGATTCTTCCTGGTACATCTTCCATCTCTGCTGTGGAAATATAGCTGGGGATGCGAACGACTTCAAATCCATCGACGAAAAGTTTCAGACTACCGTAACCGTTATCGAATCCTGCTGGAAATATTTTTTGCAAGGCGTGAATGTTGGGCATGGGGGTCAAGTGGGATACAAAAAAGGGTGGCACAAAAATACCCTAAGTATCTCCTATATATACCCTAGATAGGGGCTAAAAGTTTAATTATTTTCAATTTTCGCGTTAGGGTATATTTATCCCATAAGTAACCCCCACATATACCCCAAATTATTTTATTTTAGCAATATAGACCCTATTTAACACCTATGCGGGTTATAAGCAGGTAATATATAGGGGTCAAAGGAAATAAATACAAGTCTCTAATCTCTTTCTGGGGTATATATAACCCCTAGAAAACACCTAAGTGTACCCTAAATTAATTTTAGTTAGTAATTTTACGAACGTATAATATTGCGTGCGAGTAGCGATGGAACCAAAATATACGTTAACAACTGATTCATGTGATAACAATAAAATTTATACTTTTTTCAAGGTCTCATTTTCATACTGGAGTTTGGACTAATTTCTTCGACTAAAGCTTCAAACGCAAGCTGAGAAAAGGTTTCAGACTTTAGAAATCTCATTTGGATTCGTAACCTCCAGTGCCTACCTAGTAAGGGTTTCAGCCCATGAAATTCAATTTAGTCCAAACTCCAGTTCATAGTAAATTCAGGCTTTCAGGTTTTTTTCTGTGATAAAAATTGTTATTACAGGAAAAGTTATATTTTAATGCAACGACTCAAACTCAGTGACAGCAAGCATTTTTGGCTTAACATACACTCCTGTTCCAATGCTACTCACGGACGAATATCAATCTTCTTCTAGTAAATTTTCCATTTGAAATAACAGTTTTTCTAATTGTTTTTGCTTTTGGGGATTGGATAAAACCTTGGTTTTTTGTACTCGTCCCAAGATAGATGTAATACGCTGTTTGAGAGGATTTGAGGTATCCTGGCTAGGTTTAGTTTCATTAAGACTACGAATACGTTCTTTAATTTGAGTTAGCGATAACCGACTAGCGATCGCTTCTGCTAGTAAACTTTGGCGTAACTGTTCATTCTTAACCCGTGCAATGGCATTGGCCTTGGTGTACTCAATTTTCCCAGAACGCAGTGCCTCTAAAATATCTATAGGTAGTTTTAGTAAAGGTAGACGATTACTCACAAAAGACTCCCACCCCATCAGCCCTAAGTCAGTAAATATCGCCTTAATTGCTTCAGCTTCTGGTTGACTAATAACGTTATTAGTCAATCGGGAAATATCATTCAACATCCGATAAAGCAAAGCTGTGACTTCATTTGGAGTGGATTCTAATCGCAGTGACAGTAGCTGCAAAATGCCTTCTGTTTCTTCTACTGGATTAAGGTCTTCCCGTTGGAGATTTTCTACTAGGGCAATGGTAAAAGCTTCAGAATCAGTTAATGTTCGGATGGTAACAGGAACTTCTAATAATCCCACAGCTTGCGCTGCCCGATAGCGTCTTTCTCCGGCTACTAATTCATACTGCCCTGGTTGACTTGAAATTGGTCGAATGAGCAGGTTTTCTAAAATGCCATGCTCTTTGACGGATTGAATGAGTTGCTCCATCTTGAGCGGATCAAAATAGCGCCGGGGCTGCTGAGAGGGCAGACTAATAGCAGATACAGCTACCGTTGTTGTTGGCGGTGGTGAATCGCTGGTTGGCTCAGTGTTTTCATATAAAAAATCTTTGAGTTCTCGCCTTTTACTTGACATTCAGCACCTCCAAAGCTTCTTGAAACAGTGCCTCATAATCGGTTGCAGCTTCAGTTGCGGCTTTGCCTGACATTTGAAATACGGTACACCCCTGACCAGGAGCATCAGCAATGCACTGTTTTTGATAGATAGCAGCTTTCAGCAAATGGGTTCCCGTGGCAATGAGAGCTTCTCTGGCTTCTCTCTCTAACACTGTACCTTTGGTGGCTCGGCTCAAAAATAAAGCAGCTTTGGGATAACCAGAGCGCAATTCAGTGGCGTGTTTGATAAAACGCAAAATTTTATGACTGCTGTGTAAATCTAAGCCAGAAGGTTGGCAGGGAACTAAAGCAAGATCACAACGAGCCAGTATTGCTTTAGTAGTTTCAGAAAGTGAACCAGGGGCATCAATCACTAAGGCTGAATACTGGATAGCTAAGTCAGGAATTTTTTCAAATAAATCTTCTGGGTCTTGAATTACTTGGTAAATCAGACCTAAAGATTTAGCCCAGACGGAACTGCTTTGTTGGGCATCAGCATCAACCATTAGTGTTTTTTGGCGTTGACTAAGCCAATACGCCAGATGAACAGCCGCAGTTGATTTACCTACGCCACCTTTTTGATTTGTAAAGGCAATAATCATAAAAATACGCGGTAAGTGGGAAACGAGTGCGTCTTTAGACCTAAGAGGGATGGTATGGCTAACGCCACGCTATCGACATGGCTCATCAGCTACGACACGGGCGGTTTTAACCGCATTGAATCTTTAAAAATTGACGATGATTTAATAATGTTAATGCTTCTTGTTATTGCCGCGAGGTCGCCAGCATTGTTCTTACAGTATTATCTATTGTGCGAATTGTATTGTTAATATTTTTTATTTTTTTGCAAAAACTGAAATGGGTTATTCCCTTCCCAATCAATAAATAGACATAGAGTTAACCCCAAAACTTTCTTGGCTAGACTGAATTTTCCGCTCAATTAATGTCTAATTCTACACTGGGAAGGGAGTAGTAGAGGCTGGACGCTGATAAAGGCTGGTTAAAATCAATGCAGCCAAGCTAAGAGTTAGTGAAGTTTTGAGGATTGTAGACATGATTAATTCTCCTATTGTCTGAAGTTGGATGACCAATTTAAGTCATCAGGTAGAAATAGACAAATAGATTGCTTCAGAGATGGTGAATTTAGATTTGAGTGCTTTTAACCAAAACACTGGTGCTTTAAAAGTCCGTTGTGTGACCTTGACGGTGCAGTTTGGATAGTTGTCTTACTGCTGGAATTAGGGAAGCAATTTTGTTTAGTCACTGATTGATGTGTGATCACAGAATATCTCATTAATTTTGTCATTCGCATAAATAGACAATCGCCTTATTATCACCACCTGTAAATTCATAGATATCAAAAGTAGAAACAGCAAGCTTGTTATCAAAATTATCGCTGTCAACTACTCCTGAGAAGATAACTTGCCCATTCATGTATTTGCCAACATTAATATTATTTACCTCAGACAAAGGATAACAAAACTATGCTCAATACTTCAGTTATCAATTTTTTAAAACCCTCTAAAAATTCTTCAATGAACATCAAAAAGATATTATTAAGTGTCACACTTTCCCTGACTTGCTTGCATCCAAGCATGGCACTAGCTCAATATGACTACGAAATTCAACGATTGCTGGAACGTCGGGAAGATTACAAAATACAAGCAGAAAATCTACAGACAGAGACGGTTTTTTATATGCTAACAAATCCTAAAGCATCTGCTGCTTTATTAGTTTCAGGAGTAGGGATTGCTGCAATCTTAGAACAAAATTTAGATCCAACTACCAAAGTATTATTAGCAGGTATGGGAATAGTTGGAACTAATTATTGTTTAAATCAGCAAAATTTTCAATATTGTGCTAAGGTCGCTACCGATTTAACTTCCTACGCTGTTCAAATCAATAACTATAATCGACAAATAAATTCTATTACACAGAGAATCGGCTCATTACAAAAATCTAATTAATTTCGTTAGTTCCAGAACTAAGCAAGCGTTTATTCTATTGGGGTAGATATAGCGAAGCTGTCACCAGGGGCAAGATAGGCTGAAAGTATTGCCAAGACTGGGTTTCAGAACTCGTGCTTCAAGTCAAGTATAAATACTGAATATA
>NZ_JACJTQ010000070.1 GCF_014698735.1 Anabaena catenula FACHB-362 | reverse complement strand
TCAGATTGACCGTGTTAGCCTGTGGACTAGATCGTGCCGACACGAATAGGATGAAGCAGGAAGAAAAAGCTGGTAATTGTTAGCATTTGTTAGCTTTTTTGTATCGGATGAAAAAGAGACGCGGGGAGACGGGGACGCGGAGAGTTTTGAATTACTAGTACAACACGGCGTAAATTAAAGAAGAGACGCGGGGACGCGGGACATGGGGACGCGGAGAGTTTTGAGTTACTAGTAAAACACGGCGTAAATCAGCCACCCATTGGAAAAGTCCAAAACTCTTACGAATTACAAATTACGAATTACGAATTACGAATTATAGGGGCAGTGGTACTAGTACAACTTCCCTGCCATAACTGATTAAGTGACGATGATGATTAATATTTATACACAAATAGAACAGGGTGAAGCATGGCTACGGCGTTATCGCGGTAGTTTACCTGTTTTTGCCTGTATTTTAGGTTTTACAGACACTGGTTTACTCCCTGGTATTTCCGCAGCTGGTTTAACTCCAGAGGATCGAAAATATACGGCTTGTGCGGATGCTGAATTTTTATATTACGGTGCAGAACATCAGCCTGAGTGTCCCTTACCACCTTTGACGGCGGGGGCTTCCCCTGTGTTAATTTCCCGTGCTGTAGTTGCTGCGCTCAACATCCCACTGTATTTATTTAATGCGGGATTGCTAAAGATTCCGGCTATGCCAATAATTGATTTAGGTGGTAGTCCAGCTAGGTGTTTAAGTACAGGTGCGGCTATGAAAATAGCAACGGTAAAACACCTGCTGGAACAGGGAATGCTGTGGGGTTCTCGACTGAGTGCTGAGATTTCACATGGGTATGTGATTTTAAGTGAGTGTGTGGTTGGTGGGACGACAACTGCCTTAGCGATTTTATCTGGTTTAGGTATTGATGCAGCCGGAAAAGTCAACAGTAGCCACCCTATTTGTAACCATGAACAAAAGTGGGCGCTGGTGCAAGCAGGTCTAGCAAAAATCCAAAATCCTATAGATCCTTTACAACTTGTGGCAGCGGTAGGAGATCCCATGCAAGTGGTGGTGGCTGGGATGGCGATCGCAGCAAGTCGTTCTTGTGGAGTTTTATTAGCTGGTGGTACACAAATGTTGGCGGTTTATGCTCTGATTCAAGCGATCGCTCAAACTTACTCTTTACCTTGGCAACCAGAAGCAATAGTCGTGGGTACAACCCGTTGGGTAGCAGAAGATCCGACCGGCGCTACAGTTGACTTAGCCCTGAGCTTAGGCAAAAAAACCACAAACCAGGGTGAGACTATTCCTCCCCTGTTAGCTACACAATTGAGTTTTGCTGATTCCCATTATCCCCAACTCCAAGCTTATGAGCAAGGTTTTGTCAAGGAAGGTGTTGGTGCAGGAGCCGCTTGTATAGCCGCCTATCTGAGTCACGATTGGCAGCAAGGTCAACTTTTGGCAGCCATTGAAGCCCAATTTAAGCAATTAAATCATAGCCAAATGATGATCAATAAAAATTGAAAATTGAAAATTAAAAATTTAAGACAGTTAGAGTAGGGGACACTTACCCCAACTCAGCTGAGACTACCTATAGACATAGGGGTCTTAAACTCTTGAATTTACGATAAATAATTAGTGGATTCTTTCTCTCATTAATTGTTCTTCTAAAGCTGCAATGCGATTGTATGCTGCTGTTAATTGCGCTGTCAGTCGTTGGATTTGAATTTCTGGGGTTATTTGCTTATCTCCAGCTTGAAAATTCATGTCTGGACAAATGCTATCTATCAAGACATCCTTATGCTCTAATTCTGAACTAAAACTGATACGTCCTTTTAACTGATAACGTTCAGTTTCGTTCTTTTCTTGATAATTATCTCTTGCCTGTAGTTGCTCTAAGGAACACTCAGATAACCTCTGAGATACTTTCGTGTCCAGGTTTTCAATAACCTGACAGAGGGCATCCAGTTTCTGGCTCAAAGTCAGTATCTGTTTTTGTAATGGCTCCATTTAACACCCTCATTTTAAAATAGTTTTTCTATGTTATTCAATTTACTGGCAATGTTAACTTTACTTAGGATTTATTTAATCTTTCATATAGTAATCCAAATAGAGTTGTGATAGCTTGCGTGGCGTAGCCATACGTACTCGTGGAGGTAGCACAGGGCAGAATTAAAAATTAAAAATTAAAAATTAAAAATTAAAAAAGCGGATTACACAAGCTTTTACGGGATTTTTCATAGTCAGCTATTTTTGCCTGCACTGGGTGTGTAGGTTAATTTTTCAAAAATCAAAGAAGAGTCCCATATCTTTTTTGAGAATTACTTAATATACTAAGTATAGTTGCAAATTTCAAAATCAATGGATCGACGGTCTTTTTTGCTAGGTACAAGTGGACTAGCAGTGTCTCAACTGCTAATTGGGTGCGCTGGAAAAAACCAGATACAACTCAATGTGCAGTTATTAAAAAATTCTATACCTGGTCAGGTTGTTAATCAATTTCGCAAAAATATAAAGTCTGAGGCACAGTTAAAGTTTTCCCCAATCGATCAGATTAAAAGTTTATTTCAGCAATTACAAACTTGGCAGCAAGTAAAAGCCGAAAATCAGCAAGGATTGACTCGTTTCCTCCGACTGCTTCCAGGTCAAAAAACACCAAAGGCTGACTTAGTGACATTGGGAGATTATTGGCTAAAAGCTGCTATTGAACAAAAAATAATTCAACCGATAGAAACAAAACAAATCAGACAGTGGTCAAGCTTAAGTGAAAAGTGGCAGCAATTAGTACAGCGCGACGACCAAGGGAATCTAAATCCGCAAGGAAAGGTGTGGGGTGCGCCTTATCGCTGGGGAAACACAGTAATTGTTTATAATCGTGATAAATTTAAAGAATTTGATTGGCAACCAAAGGATTGGGAAGATTTGTGGCGAAGTGAATTGCGATCGCGTATTTCTCTACTCAATCAACCCAGAGAAGTCATCGGTTTGGTTTTAAAGAAACTAGGCAAATCCTACAACACAGAAAATCTTGACCAAATCCCTGCACTGGAAACAGAATTACAGGCTTTAAATCAACAGGTAAAATTCTATGATTCTACTACCTACCTAGAACCGCTAATCACTGGAGATACTTGGTTAGCAGTTGGTTGGTCAAGTGACATTATTCCTATCCTAAATCGCTATCCAAAACTTGCCATAGTGATTCCCCAATCAGGAACAGCAATTTGGGCAGATTTATGGGTAAGTCCCGCAGGTGTTGAAAAAAAGGTTTTAGCATCTGAATGGATTAATTTCTGTTGGCAACCAAATATAGCCAAACAAATTGCCATACTGACTAAAACAAATTCGCCTATCGCTATAAACATTTCTGCTGATGAACTTCAGGAAACATTGAATAACCTATTACTACAGAATCAAGAAATATTAGAAAAAAGTGAATTTTTACTACCATTATCATCGGCAACAATCAAACAGTATGAGTCTCTATTTATAAAAATGAAAAACTTGGGATGATATACCGGAGCCTCTATGGCAAATTATTTTAACTAATTCAGGGTTTAAGTCCCCCCGCTTCTATCAACGGCAAGTATGTTAGGCGAGGTCTCTCTTAAGTAGTCGGAAAAAAATTAAATTCACTCGTTGAGAGAGGGAACAGAAAAATCAGTTGTGTAATTAATTCTGTCCCATTACTTACAAAGTTCAGATCGCCGATTTCTGGTGATCCGACTTGGCGCTAAATCTCCGTTACACAAATTAATTACGTGGAGTAGACTGCGATCAGCATTATTACGAATTACGTATCCCTAGCGGGACCGTAGGCACTATTACGAATTATTTTAATTTTCCTGAGTGACTTGACGTAAGCCTAACCTACTTTGATTGTTCATTTGAATATTGCATAACTCTGGACTATTACTAAAGTTACAAGTGTAAGTTGCTAAAGGTTCTTGTTGATAATTGAAAACTCGGATATTATAGCCAAAATTTCTAGCCATACTGCCCATTTGGTTGACAAAGTTGTAGCGTTCGAGATAGTCTAATAAACTCCAAATTTGCTGATTTACTATCAAGTCTACACGGGCTGGTTGTTTTTCAGAATTTGGATACGCAATCCAGTTATCTAAAAGTTTGTTTTCCGAGTTGTCTTTTGCCCACCATAAACTAGGAATAGTTAATCTTTCTGGGTTAATGGTGTTAGCTGTGATTACCGAACCTTTTGGCTTATTTAATAAATTTAGTTCCAGTGGTGCATCAGAAGGCTGGGGTATACTTTCTGCACTTGAAGGTGGGATTGGTGACAGACAATAAGTAGTGAGACTCAGGGTTAGTAATAGTGTCAGCGATTTCTGTCTACTGACTCGGTTGTATTTAGGCATAAGTTGATTCAATATCTTAAGTTGTCAGTGAATGTTCAATTTAAATATTCAGATTTAAAAAAGTATTCTATTGTTTCCAGGATATGTAATTCAGTGCTGCTAAACTAAGGTAGAATCTCAGAAGTCACTAACTATGCTTAAGCGTTCCAAGTTCGAGACAACTCAGTCTCAGATTATGCTCCGTGCTGAGGAGCTTATTAGTGCCGCCTCAAATCGCTACCGCATTACGGTTCAAGTAGCGAATCGAGCCAAACGTAGGCGTTATGAAGATTTTGAAAATAACGAAGATGCGATTATGAAACCCGTACTCAGAGCGATTCTGGAGATGTCTGACGAAATGACTCAGCCAGAAATTATCGGCGAACTGTAAAAAACTCCGGCAATTAATTACTGAGATGAAAATTACCCATTCTGAGTAAAAAACTCTCAGTATCACTTTCATCTCAGAATATTTTCTCTATGCAAAAGAAAAAACCTTTATTTTGGCGGTTCAACTCAGCGCTCATAATTACCTTAATCACAGTGGGCGTAATAATTTTAGGTACAGCAAGTACTAGTTTACTAAGCATTTCCCCCGCTGTAGCTCAGAGAATCAGTCCTAGCGATGTTTGGCAACTAGTGTATCAGCAATTGCCCGACCTGCCAAAAGAAAATCAATATATCAGTAAAGAAACTAAGAAAGTTGCTGAAAACAACACTTTAGCTAGTCGGATGATTCGCTACCACATTTACGTGAAAGGGAGATCACCCTTGTATCGCTTAGATTGGAAGTTAACTTTGGCGGATTATCTAGATGCAAATGAAACAATGTATGAATTATCTTATCCAGGTAATGATACATTACAGCAAAATCCGATTGAAAGCGATCGCACCGTCATTGCCAAACTTACCCGCAAGCAACGCAATAACCTAGTCCAAGTCTTAGTTGATATTTTTAATCCTGTCCAAAACACACTACGATAATTAAAAATTAAGACGTTGCTGAGTGGAAATATGAGTTAGTGTCACGCAGAGGCGCAGAGTCACAGAGAGTGTGAGTTTTTGAGTGTCATTTTCTCTTTCAGCAATGCCAAAATTAAAATTGGCGAGAATCTCCTCAGCATTCCTTGGCGTTAAAAAAGTACCCATGCAACGAGTCATCAAAAGCGGAACAGGTTGGCGCATTGGCTGGAATCCCGACGCAGCAGAATTTAAAGGCTTAGTGGGTACAGACGATTGGGCGCTAGAATTAACCGAAGCGGAATTAAATGACTTTTGCCGACTTCTCGCAAAATTAGCCGATACCATAAAGCATTTAGCCACAGAATTAATGGATGAAGAAAAAATTGCCTGTGAAGCGGAAAGCGATTTATTATGGATGGAGGTAGAAGGCTATGCTCACGCTTATAGTCTGCGCTTCATCCTCAATACTGGACGATGTGTAGAAGGTAAATGGGATGCTGCTGCCGTGCCAGGGTTAGTTCAAGCTACAGAGGTTCTCAAAGTTTTTTGAAAAAAGCTTGCTATTTTCCTGAAGCTTGTGATAATCTCGTAAGAGTGACTTAAATAAGTTTTAGATACATAAATTTGGATAAACCCTAAATCCAGAATCTAATCTAAAATCCAAAATTAAGTAGACGGGGCGTAGCGCAGCTTGGTAGCGCGCCACTTTGGGGTAGTGGAGGTCGTGGGTTCGAATCCCGCCGCTCCGATTGATTTAAAACTTATAAATTGACATTGCTGTGTTTCTGCACAACAGTTATGTTTAAAAGCGTAAACAGCAATCAAAGCTACTTAACTGCTGTACTTATCCTGTTGTTATGCCTTACTCTAGTAAGCGTGCGTTCTTTTGGGCAAACACTCATGATATCAGCACCCCAACTGCTGACAGACCCATTTTTGCAACTACCAACTGAAACTTCAGTGCGAGTAGTTTGGTTTACTGAGTTTGTAGGTGATAAACACTTAGTCATTTATGGTGAAAAACTTGATAAAAGTGCAATTGCAAAAACTACCAAACTCAGCCGCACCAGAGAAGACCAACAATCAAGAGTAGCAAATCAAACAGAGAACGGGCAAATTTATCAAAAACCTGTAAAACGTGAAATTTGGCGACACGAAGCCGAACTTACGGGTTTAGTTGCTAATGTGCGGATTCCCTATCAAGTCACCAGTATACGAGAAGATGGCGCAAGCGTTAGCAGCGAAATTTTTACCCTTGCACCCACTCCCAAACCAGGTACACCATTAAAAATCCTCCTCACCTCTGACCACCAGCTTAAACCAATGACAGCAGCGAATCTGCAAAAAGTGGTAGAAACAGTGGGAAATGTGGACGGGGTATGGTTTGCAGGAGATTTGGTCAATGTCCCAGACCGCGCTTCCGAATGGTTTGATGATAATCGAGGAAATGCGTTATTTCCAGGTTTGCAAGGTCGTGCTAATTATCAAATGGAAAATAACGGTGTAAAAGTAACTTACACCGGAGGTAAAATTATTCAAAATGCCCCTATGTTTACTTGCATTGGTAATCATGAAGTCATGGGTAGATTTGCCAGAACAGCAAGTTTAGATGATGAATTTAATGATACTATTCCTCGTGAAGTTGCCCAAAAATTGTATGGGGAAACAACACTAAAAAATAATTCTTTCAATACTGACACTTACGAAGAAATTTTTACTTTACCCCAAAGTAAAGAAGGGAGAAAAACCTATTATGCCGTTACTTTTGGTGATGTTCGCTTGATAGTTTTGTATATTACGAATATGTGGCGACATCCCCAATTAGATTCAACTAGAAAAGGTAGATATAGAGAAACAGAAAAAGATTTTAATTATCATGAAAATTGGGGTTATGGTCAGTTAATTTATGAACCAATTTTTGAGGGTAGTCAACAATATAATTGGCTTAAACAAGAATTAAACAGTTCTGAGTTTGAACAGGCAAAATATAAAGTCGTGATGTTTCATCATCCACCTCATACTTTGGGTGATAATATTGTTCCAGCTTATACTAATCCTGTAGCTATAATTGAAAGAGATAACGAAGGAAATATCAAAGCAGTTAGTTATGAATATCCTAAAAGTGCAGATTATATAATTCGTGATGTTCTGCCTTTATTAGAAGCAGCTAAAGTGCAGTTAGTATTTTATGGACATTCCCATTTATGGAATCGCTTTGTTAGTTCGAGTGGGATGCACTTTTTAGAAACTTCTAACGTTGGTAATTCTTACGGTGCTGCTTGGGGTGGAAGAAAGCGAGAAGTACCCACAAGCTATCAAGAAAATTATACAGCAATTGGCGATCCTAACGGTTTAGAGCCGGTACTACCAACTATTTCTCCATTATTGGAAGAAGATAGCAAACCAATGCCTTATATTGCTAGTAATGAGATTACAGTTTTTAGCATTTTCAACACAGGAACAGGTACTATAAGCAGCTATCGTTTTGATACGAGAAAGCCTAATTCTGAAGTTGTCAAATTTGATGAATTTAAGTTGAAATAATCAGAACCGAGTAATCAAATTAACCCTCTTTTATGATTTCATACCTGGTACTGGGAGTTTGCTGTAAAAAGCATAGAGAATGAAACCATACTTATCCTGTGCTTTTTTCGCTGAAAAGTTTATCGAGTAATTCTTTGATTATCCAAAATCGAAAATCCAAAATTGTATAAGTTCAACTTTTCTGCATATTTCCTGAGACATACTGTATGCAATATTGCTTTATACCAATAGCAAGATGAAATACTAGCAAAAATGGTTCATTATACCTTTCAAATGCTATACCCCCGCTTCTTTGGGTTCCTAGAAAAATAACCTAGTAAGAATCTGCTTTTGCAAATATACGGGGATAAACAAGTTCTAGGTGATGAGAATATGCAATGAAAACACTAGGTAAAGAGCGTAAACCAGTTTTAGCCCTGATAGCAGTACTGCTGTCAGCATTATTAACAGTACCATTATTAACCAGCTGTGGCGGCGGTTCCCGAACTGCTTCACCACCACCACCAGTTGATGATACGACAGGTAGAGTAGTCAGCGAGCGCACTCCCGTAAATCAACCTCAAGCTAAGAAAGGATTATCCACAGGTCAGAAAGTTGCAATTTTAGCGGGAGCAGCCGCACTTTACTACATTTACAACCAACACAAAAACGCTCAAGGAGAGGGAGTGCAGGGTAAATATTACCTTTCCAAAAATGGTCGCGTATACTACCGCGATGCTCAAGGTCGCGCTCACTGGGTAACGCCACCGCAAGAAGGTATTCGCGTTCCAGAATCAGAAGCTCAACGGTATAGCGACTTCCAAGGCTATAACGGGCGCACCACAGGCCGGGATCTCACTCAAGTACCAGCAACAGCCCCAGGATTTTAAGGAGACATATTATGGTCAATGACTTTTTGCAAAGAGCGAAAGATTTATTCTTCGGGTCAAATGATAATCGAGTAGATGAAAGCGATCTCCCAGTACGTCCAGCCAGTGAAGATCCTTATGGCGACCCGGCTTATCAAGAAGATTTCGGTAACGTCATTCCCGCCAGCCAAGACCCCTACGGCGACCCGGCTTATCAAGAAGATTTCGGTAATGTTATTCCCGCCAGCCAAGACCCTTACGGCGACCCCGCAGACCAAGAGACTTTTGGCAATATTCGCCCTGCTAGTGAAGATCCTTACGGCGACCCAGCTGATGAGGAATATCGTTACTAATAGGACTAATAGACCTGTCCGAAATATCGCTGACGAAGGATATATGATGTAGAGGCGTTCTATGGAACGTCTTTACAAGGGTTTCAAGCCACGCATATTTAATTTTCATGGCTATGTCTATTTTTGGGAAGTTCCTAACCTGCAATACTCTGCATAAAGGAAATTGAGTAGATACAAAATTATTCTGAAACTGCGAGAATATCCTGCGCTCGTTGAATATTTCTCCTGACGGACTCCGCTGAAGTCTGCAAAGCTGAACTTTCTTGATCACTGAGAGTCAATTCTAAAATATTCTCAACTCCACCGTATCCTAAACGACAAGGAACACCAATGACAATATCGTTTAAACCATATTCACCTTGCAGATAAGCTGCAACTGGCAACAAACGCGACTGATTTAATAAAATTGATTCTACCATCAGGGAGGTGGCAGAGGCAGGAGCAAAAAACGCGCCTCCTGTATGCATTAATTCCACGATTTCTGCGCCACCGTTGCGGGTTCTTTCTACTAAACGTTCAATTGTGGCTGCGTCTAATAATTCTGTAATAGGAATACCATTGACAGTTGCATAACGGGCTAAAGGAACCATCAAATCACCGTGGCTACCTAGAACCATTGCTTTCACGTCCGCAGGTAAAACTCCCAATTCTAAAGCAATGAAAGTTTCAAAACGGGCTGAGTCTAACACTCCAGCCATACCCATTACTTGATTTCTGGGTAAATTTGTCGCTTGCCAAGTTAAATAAGTCATCACATCCAGAGGATTGGTGACGACAATAAAGATAGCATGGGGAGAATGTGCGATCGCATTTTTGGCGGCATCAACCACAATTTTGGCATTGATTTTCAGCAAATCATCCCGACTCATTCCCGGTTTGCGGGGAAACCCAGCCGTAATCACCACAATTGCCGAATTAGCCGTATCTGCATAATTATTAGTTCCGCTAATTTGCCGATTATGTAATTCCAGTCCTCTGGCCTCTAGCAAATCTAAAGCTAAACCTTGGGGCATTCCCTCCACAATATCTAATAACACCACATCAGCCAAATTTTTCTCTGCAATGCGTTGGGCTAAAGTGCTACCAACTCTACCCGCACCGACAATAGTCACACGGGGGGATTTACACAAAACTGGGGAAGATGGGGAATAAGACATAATTTTTCTATAATTGCAATTATTCAATCATAGTAGGGTGGGTTAGTGACAACGTAACCCACCATGCTGCTGACTTTTAAGCTAAAGCACAATTAAGAACTATGTATGTTTGTTATACAAACTCTTCCAATTGTTCTAGCTTTAACCAAATATTTGGTGTTGGCACTTTTCCAAACTTCACCAAAGCGTAATCACCCTTGATATCTACTACTTCCCCTTGACTATCAAATAAATAAGCAGGGAAGCGAGAATCACTAGCTTTAGCTTCTAGACTATTTTCCAACTTTTCGCGGATAGCCCGCACCATATTTCCCTTTTTAACAGCCATGAGTTCCCCTCGTTCCAAAATAAACGCTTTTACTCAAAATTTTATCTCGCGCCAAGACGTAAAGGCGCAATTTCTTTCCTCAAATAAGATAACCGCCTACTCTGGTGGTAAGCGGTTTATGAGAAAGTTTATATTATTTATTTTTAGATAGTTCTTCCTTATTAAGTTTACGATAACAAATCTAAAACCTGTTGTCAACCCTCCCCATACTCTATATTCTGGACTTTGATTAATTTTCAAATTCTTTTGCAAATTGCTGATTTGTCCATTTTCCCATCAATTATTGTGCAAATCTAGCTAATAACTCCTCACGAGATGATTGTAGAAGCAAAGGAGTAAATTCTTCTCTACTTATGGCAATCAGAAAGTCGATAATTGCTGCTAATTCTGAATCAACTTCCCCAAAACGTACTTGCATGATACTTTCAATCATAGCGCGTCGTTCTCTTTCTATACCTTCTTGTCGTCCTTCTTGTCGTCCTTCTTGTCGTCCTTCCTGGAGTCCTTCCTGGAGTCCTTGTTTTTTTAGTTCTTCTAATTGTTGTTGATAAATTTCTGATAGTTTCATAATCAACTCCTGGTCATCTTTATCAATATCTTGCTCTTGACGTTGACGAGCCGATAAAACAGCAATCAGGTCATGTACTAATTGTACGATATGGGAAAGGAACGGGCTGTTTTTAGGTATTGCTTCTAATTCTTCAATCGCTTGTCGTTGAACTTTGCCTTTACCTAATATCCTGAGAAACAGGGTTTCTGGTGTGCTGGGGAGTTGATGAATAGCAATAATGACGGTTTTTAAGCTCTCTCCCAAAAAATAAATGCCTTTACTCCAGTTTTCTTCATCGACTGTAGTATTAAAACTTGTTAGTAGTTCCATTGAAGCAGTAGGAGAAAAAATCCACAACCTGGGTAATTCTGCCTCATTTATACGGGTATTGTTGCGGTTAGATTGACGCTCTATGTCCGCATGAATGTCAAATAATTTACCCATACAACTGCGAATTTCGCTTTTGGTGACTGCATTGCGGAATGGTTCAAATATAGCATAATTTGTCGCCATTCTTCCTAGTAGTCCGAGTATTTCTAGACTTTGTGTAGGTTGAGGTGAAGGAATAAACAAAACGTCAATTTGTCTTACTTCGGCTGTGATATCTTTGCTGGTTTCTACTTCTCCGTAAGGTGTTAATAGTTCCGTTAGATATTGTTTAGCAAATTGGTCATGTATAAAGCGAGTCATGAGATTTTGGATTTTGGATTTTGGATTGATTCCACGAATAAATCTGGGTGAAAAGTATCATCAAGGAATTATTGGTTATTTAATTTAATTTAAACTAATAACTCAAGTTGCTAGTTATCTAGTTGAGGCTGGTAATGGATAATGGTTACTGAAATTCCTATTTTCATCCTGTTCATCCTTTAATCATGGACATCCTGATTCTGACAAGAAATATTAATTTATTTTACACTCTTTAGATAATATTTAGTGACAACGAAAATGTAGGGGTTTAGCAATGCTAAACCCCTACCCGATAATTATTAGACATTGACCGAATTTAAATATGCATGATTCAGAACCCTTGTAGAGACGTTCAATGGGTAGGGATTCTCGGCTCTACAATCTTTTTCGGACAGGTATATTGATCAAATATCCTTTGGTGAAGTATCAGGTATCGAAAACGGAAAACGTGGAAGTGGAAAAGTTTATGAAACTACCGTTTCCACAGGGTTAGCGATGCGGGTTTTTAATGCTAGGCTCTTTTTAACTTTTCTCATTGCACCCAGGGCTAGTAGGGAGCCGACGACGGGCATGGTTGCGCCTCCGGGGATGTCGAAGGGAACGGCAGCAGAGGCAACATTAGCACCACTGCTCAAGTTAATGCCTGCAATCCTCAGAACCTCACTAGTACCATAGTATGTATCACCCACAGCCCAGTTATTATTAGAAACGAGGTTATACGTTCCGTCTGTGCCAAAACTCTGCGATGAGTTTATTGACAAACGTATTTCTCTAGAACCTGGAGTTCCAGGACTAGCCTTCAGCCACAAGTTTCTAAAATTACTTTGATTTCCCCCACCATCGACAGTGATGACATTAGATGTGGTAAACGCCTGAAACAGTGATGAATCAGGCCTGAAAACAGATATATTGACATTAGAAAAAACGCCAGCATTATAATCAAATGAACCAGTTGCAGACCCTCCATCGGTAAATTGGACATTATTCAGGTTCCACGACAAAGCATGAGCAGGAGACATACTGGCAAACACACCAGCAGCAGCACTACCAACAATTAATGGCAAAATACGAGATAGCTTCATGAGAATTTTCTCCTTGATAGAAAACGAATACACGCGCACGAAAATTACCTGAGAGCCAAAAAAGCCTCAGCAAACTCCCAGCGAAGCTGTTAATCAGCCGCTCAGAAGGTTTCAATGCACCAGAAAAAGAACGCAATTCTTACTAACCGAATATTCGGTAATTTCTTAGTTACAATTTAATCTATTCCTAAAGGTATAGTCAAGCATCTTTATCTTTATTTATCTGAAATTTTCGGTTTCTTTACGTCAATTTCACCAAAAAACGTATTTCAGTATTTATACGTTAAAAACAATTTAATAAAAACCTAACCCCCCTACCCCCCTTCCCTACAAGAGAAGTGGGGGAATTAAAATCAAAGTCTCTCTCCTTGTAGGAGAGAGATTTAGAGAGAGGTTTCTTAATCCCCCTCATTTCTGACATTGAGAACAAAAATGACTATAACGCCCACCTAACTTAATTCGCTGTATCAAATTATCACAAACTTTACAAGGTTCCCCAGTGCGGTTATAAACCCACGCTTCACCGCCATAGTTGCCATTTACACCTTTAAGATATCGAAAATGGAAAACGTGGAGGTAGAAAAGTTTATCCTAGCTAACCGTTGTGGTTACAGGGTTGGCGATGCGGGTTTTTAATGCTAGGCTTTTTTTAACTTTTCTCATTGCACCCAGGGCTAGTAGGGAGCCAACTGTGGGTATAGTTGCGCCTCCGGGGATGTCGAAGGGAACGGCAGCACTAGCAGTAATAGTTCCCGAAGAACCCGATCCTAGCTGATTTGAGCCGAAAGTGGCAGACTGCCCATAAGCAGTAAAACCCGTAATAAACACCGGACTGCTCACATTAGTCCAAAAACTAGGTGCGTTATAGATTCTTACCCAATACGTCCCATCTCCAAGTCTCAAAGTATAACCATTACTATCAGCTAAATTTGCCAATGTGTATGATGCTAATTGTGTGTTTGTATTATTGAACAAAAGGATTGATACACCAGTGTAAGCTGCTGCCGAAAGGCTGGTATTAGTCTCATCGTAATTGAATGACCCAGTAACGTAAGAACCATCACTAAAAGTCGTACTATTTAAAGTCCACGTAGTCAAAGCCTGAGCAGGAGACATACTGGCAAAAACACCAGCAGCAGCACTACCAACAACTAATGGCAGAATATGAGATAGCTTCATCAGCAAGCAGATTTCCCTGAACAATGAATAATACAAATAAATACCCAACACAGCAACAAACAATAAAATATTCGGTAATTTCTTAGTTACAAATTTTATAATATTTCTAAAAGTATAGTCAAGCATCTTTATCTTTATTTATCTCGATTTCTGTTTTTTACGCCAATTTCACCAAAAAAAGCTTTTTCAGTATAAATACGGGAAAAACAATTTAAAGAAAAACCTAACCCCCCTACCCCCTTCCCTACAAGGGAAGTGGGGGAATTATAGCAGGTGACAGGAAGTGACAGGTGACAGTCTGAAAAGTCTTTTGGTGTCTAGGTTTTATAATCAGTTGGTGTCCTAACCGCCCTGTCTGTTGCTATAAAATCAAAGTCTCTCTCCAGGAGAGAGATTTAGAGAGAGGTTTCAATCCCCCTCATTTCTGACACTCTGAACAAAAATGACTAGAACGCCCACCTAACTTAATTCGCTGGATGACATTACCACAAACTTTACAAGGTTCCCCAGTCCGGTTGTAAACCCAAGCCTCACCGCCATAGTTGCCATTTACACCTTTAACATTGAGGAAATTACTAAAAGTTGTTCCACCAGCGGCAATACTTGCGGATAGAACTTGCATTATTGCTGTTCTTAAAAGTTCAATTTGTGGGCTTTGTAAATCTGCACAGATAGTAGTTGGTAAAATTCCACTTTTAAACAAAGCTTCATCAGCATAAATATTACCCAATCCTGCAACTATCGACTGATCTAACAATGCAGTTTTAATGGGACGACGAGATTTTTGCAGCTTATTCGCTAAATACTCAACGGTGAACTCTGGTGAAAATGGATCTACAGCCAGTTTTGCCAAACCTGTAATAATGCTTTCTACAGCCACATTAGGGGGAACATACCACATTTGCCCAAAGGTGCGTTGGTCAACAAAGCGTAATTCTTGATTTTCCCCAAAAAATAACCTGACTCTGGTGTGTTTGTGTAAGGGTTCATCTCGATTTAGCCAGAGTAATTGACCTGTCATTCGCAAATGCACACCTAACCAGGTCGAAGAATGAGAAAGTTCAGCTAAAAGATATTTACCACGACGATGCCAAGATTTAATTGTGCTTTTTTTAATACTTTCTATAAACTCTTCAACAGAAAACGGGTAGGCGACAGTGCGTTCTAGCAGCACATCTCCCCCCGTAATTGTTTGATTTAGGGTTAATTGATTTAAACCCCGTCGGACTGTTTCAACTTCAGGCAGTTCAGGCATTTCTAGAGTAATGATGGCGGTACAAGCCCAGAGGGAGGCTTCCCGCAGGGTGTGCTGAGTTCGGAGCAATGCTTCACGAAATAAATCGCAAAGATGGAACCAGCATATTTATTTTACTGCTTTTTCCAATTTTTATACTCAGGACTCAGCACTCAATACTGTGCGACTGTTTACTTTTTCGCTGCTTTAGCTGCTGGAGGTGCAACCTCTAGTAATTCATCAGCAGCAAAGTTATTGGTATTGATCCCAGAGTAATTGACCTTATCAAACCGGACAATTACGGAGTACTTGATACCGCTTTGGTCAATAGAGGCCACAGTTCCTACATCTTGAAACCAGTAGGATTCGGGGCGGAGAACACGTACTTTAGAACCACGTTGAACCATGATTATTTTCCCTTTGAATTATCAATTGCCAATAAATTAGGGCTAATTGATTTCACTCTACAACCTGAAGGTCGTTGCTAGAGTGTTTGTTAAGTTATTTGTCATATTGGGGAATAGGGAACAGGGAATGGGGAACAGGAGGCAGGAAACAGGCTAATCTCCCTAACTCTCCCTGTCCCTTACACAAAACCATATCAAACTCCACTTGACAAAGTACCTATAATAGAATAAGGTCGTTCGCAAACACTTCTTGCGAATAAATGCCCTATGCCTTACTCAAGACGAATACGCTACCCTCGTTACCTCTGCCAATGCGTAGATCATTATCTATATAGGTGATGTCCAACCATCCTTGTTGTTTGTCACTCTGAATAGGAAAATCAAGTGCAGTAAATTTTTTTCCGGATTCAATTTGTTGGATAAAAGTTGCAGGTGATTTATAGTCAATTAGCTTTTGTAAACCAATAATAGAACGCTGGAATTTTACTTGAACTCGATGTTCTGAGAGTGGTTCAAATTTAGCAGCTACGCTAACTAATCCTTCCAAAGAAGGTAGTCCATAAATTTCTGCTATGTTATAAACGCTGGTAGTTTCTACTCGAATACATTGGTAAATTTGTCCAAGTTTGCAAAAGGGGAAACGATCCAAATTGAGTAAAGCCTTACTTGTGGTGTAAAGTAGTCGCCAATCACCTTCTAGTAAGTAGCTGGCTGCCAAAGGGCGCGGTGTGGGGTTAAAATCCTCCAAACTAGCGATCGCTGCTAGAATAGCCTGTTTTTGGGTTTCAGTTGCCAGCAAACCGCGATTTGTACCAGCGATTGCATCCAGGAGAGTAGATTTTGTCATCATCGCCTTTTACCTCAAAATATGCCTATGAAATCAGAATTAACAAGATATTAATGCTTTATGTATATAGCTATGCAATTCACCTCTTGAAGGGCTTACTGTTTGCGATAGGGTAATTAAATAATCTTTTTTGTTTAATTCGGATTTATCAATCAAAGAGTTGAATCATTAATTAAATTATCCCGTATCAAATGATAGACTCTTAATGTCTAGTTACATAAACCTCTTCGTGTCTTCGTTGATATGTTAAATTCGCCCCTACGTGAGGAACCCCGCAACCAGCGAGCTACTGTAATTCCCTCAAAGCAAGAGTCCTCCATATTGGATTGGTTGCAGTCTAGCCGTCGTCTTATAGCGCGTGACGTTCACGAACCTAATTTTTCGGAAGCGGAAGCAGTAATATCCGATTTTTTGGGTGGAGAAGACGGAATTGGCGATCTTGATTTTGATGACGATGACGATATCAGCATAGATGAGGATGAGCCTTAAGAGGTGTGGAGACAGAGTTTTATCAATAGTCTCTGTTTGTCGGTTTTTTTAAGTGTGGAGTGAAGGAAAATTTTCTGTGGACGCTAAACTATCTCCTGACCAAAGTATAAATATTTCTGGAATTGGGCTGGCCTCTATGTTAGCCCTCTTGCTCAGTACAGCAGCCTTGACTTTAGATTGGCTGGGGAATAGACTACCCTGGCAACCTACATCTCTGACTTTGCCTTTATTGCTATGTGCTGTAGGTGCTGCGGCTGTGGGTACATGGGTAGTACCTCTACTGCAAGCGCTGAAAACAGGGCAAATCATCCGGGAAGATGGTCCCCAAGCCCATCTAAAAAAGGCTGGTACGCCAACTATGGGTGGTATTTTTTTCATACCTGTAGCAGTGATAGTTGGCTGTATATTGTCTAATTTTCATCAAGACGTATTGGCTGTTTCGGCTTTAACAATTAGCTACGGTTTGATTGGCTGGATTGACGATTGGCAAATTTTGCGCCGGAGATCAAATAAAGGTATATCTCCAAAGATGAAACTGGCTTTGCAGATAATTTTTGCGGCTTGTTTCTGTGTGTGGATAATTTTTAACCGAGATTTTAGCATAACAAATATTGCCTTACCTTGGGTGAGCTTTACCCTACCTTTAGGATTCTTCTTCTGGCCTTTGGCTGGTTTTGTGTTGGTAGCAGAAAGTAATGCGACTAATTTAACTGATGGGATTGACGGGTTAGCAGGGGGAACAGTTGCGATCGCTATTTTCGCATTAGGCGCTATAATTGCACCCACCTCACCGGAATTAATGATTTTCTGTGCGGCTATGAGTGGTAGTTGTTTGGGATTTTTAGCACATAACCGTAACCCAGCCCAGGTTTTTATGGGAGATACTGGTTCCCTGGCGCTAGGAGGTGCTTTAGCTGCTGTAGCGTTGTTGACTAACAGTTTAGTAGCCCTGTTTATTCTCAGTGGGATCTTCTTTGTAGAAACCCTGTCTGTAATGGCGCAAGTTAGTTATTACAAAGCCACCAAGGGACCGGATGGTAAAGGTAAGCGGCTGTTCAAAATGGCTCCCTTACACCATCATTTAGAGTTAACTGGCTGGTCAGAATTGCAAGTAGTTGGAGTCTTTTATCTAATCGCCGCGATTTTGGCTACCATCTGCTTGACAATTATTAAATTTTGAGATTTTTGATATGTGGGGAATATAGATCCCCGATTTCTCGGTGTAGAAGTCGGGGATCTTGTTTTTGTTTTGTTGATTATGATAGTTTTTGCATTTGAGTAACGAGATGAACGAGTTCAGGTAATATCAGTTTTTCCATTCCTAGTAGTACTGCATTACTAGAACCGGGAAGAGAGAAGATAAGTTTATTTTTATAAATACCAGCTACAGCACGAGATGCGATCGCTCGTGAACCAATTTCTTGATAACTCAAAAAGCGAAATAACTCGCCAAATCCCGGTAAAGTCTTTTCTAACAACTTTTCTATAGCATCGTAGGTGGTATCTCTAGGTGCAATTCCTGTCCCACCATTAAAAATTAAAGCATCTATATTGGCACTTTTACCCAGGAATTCTATCTGTGCTTGAATCTGTGCGGGTTCATCTTTGATAATTTTGTAAACTCCGACAGCATAGTTAGCCGTCAGAAGCAATTGTTGAATCAGTTGACCACTTTTGTCTGTTTCCGTGGTGCGGGTATCGCTGACGGTAATAACAGCGCAAGTTACAGTTATTTCCTTTGAATCTGGGTGTGGTTGGAGTTTCATCGGTATTTATTTAATACCAGGACAGAAAAATAATGGCGACAGATGAAAGTGGTAAAACACTTGTTTACTTACTCTTTGACAATCCCAAATCCAAAATTTAAAATCGTATAAATTTTAGCCAGTGACCAATGACCAATGACCAATGACCAATGACTAAGTGACTACTTAGGATTTACTCAATCCTAGACCATTTTCCTTGGCATAACGATCCATAAAGCGCATAAATCGCTCCCATTCTTCGGGGGTTTTCATCAGGTAAACGGCTTCTAAGGCTTCTGGTCTACCGTTGACAAATTTACCCTTAACTTCACGGGTGATTATTTCACCTTCTTCGTCAATCATGTACATCCCGGTGATTTCTTCAGTATTACCTTGTCCCAAAATCTGAGGATTGGTAAAAATAAATGTTGCTGTACCTTGGTCACCACTGCGCGATCGCGTCAAGCGTACCTCTGGAATTACTTCTTCGTCAACGCCTTTAGAAAATTGGATTTTTGCCATGATAAGTGAATTTTAAGTTTTGTGATCATTATGTAATATTCTCTCATCATAGAGGAGGCATTTTACCTATGGCAGTTAAATCTAGTTCAAAAATTCGATTCAAGGGTAGTTTATGGGCTGGGATCTTAACCCTGGGAATTATTATAGTCGGAGCGATAGCTTCTAATTCCACCCCAGCTACAACCACAACCAACACCAAAAACGTAATTCTGATGATTGGGGATGGTATGGGGTGGGAAATGGCTCACGCTGCTGCGGTTGCCAAAGGATATAATTACACATCAGGGAAGGGAGAAGGACTCAGCTTTCAAACCCTAGATAATTACGCCCTAGCTACAACCTATGGTACAACTGTTGCCCCTGGTAATGGCGTGTTCAGTACCAGCAACTCTGCATTAGATAACTCTATTTCTATGACAGGTGCTAGTCCAGTTTTACCGGGTTTCAAATTCCAACCTAAATTTAACCCAGGAAATAAACCATCTGGTGGTACAGAAAACCTCAGTGCTGATGCAGTTGGTAACTTAGTCGGTTATGATCCTGTTCGTGGTGGCATAAATCCTTGGACACCTGGAAATGACCCTGCATACATCAAGTACAGTTATCCTGATTCAGCGAACACAGCTACTACTCTTTATACCGGAGTTAAAAGCTATAACAACGCTATTTCCGTAGATATATTTGAGAAACCACTAGAAACAATTCTCAAAACTGCGGCTGATGCAGGTAAATCTACAGGAATTGTCACTTCTGTACCGATTGATCATGCTACTCCTGGTGCAGCAGCAGCTAACGTTAATCGTCGAAATAAATATGATGCTGATTTCCCTAGTTTAGACAACATCTTACAACAGGAACTCCGCATTTATCAACCTACTGTTATTTTAGGAGGTGGTCATCCCCTCACAGGTGCTGGTAGCGAATCTTTACCAATGGGAGTAGAACCACCGACAAAATTTGAATATATTACGAAATCAACCTATGCAGAATTGAGTAAAAACCCCAATCGCAACCGCTATGATTATACATTTTTAGAACGGGGGAAA
The DNA here is from genome assembly GCF_014698735.1 of Anabaena catenula FACHB-362. Lineage (GTDB taxonomy): Bacteria > Cyanobacteriota > Cyanobacteriia > Cyanobacteriales > Nostocaceae > Anabaena > Anabaena variabilis_A. The sequence continues at coordinate 338 of NZ_JACJTQ010000070.1, read as the reverse complement.
GATGCTGCGACTAAATTAGCGACTACTGCGGCTAGATTAGATCCAAATAAGAATCAGCGTCTATTAGGATTATATGGAGCCAGGGGACAAGAGGGAAATCTCCCTGTCAGTACCGCTAATGGAGACTACAGTAATACAGGTTTGAGTATCTTTTCTCTGTTTGGTTCTCAAGGACAAAAACCTGATACAGTTCGTCCGCTGCTTCCTGGGGAAACAGATAAATCATTTATTAGACATCTCCGGAAATAGCTAAAGTGTTACTGCCACTGCTTTTAAAAGTGAGATGCCCCAATGCAAAGGTAGCTGGCTGGTACGCTAAAATAAGCGTTAGAGATGCC
>NZ_JACJTQ010000007.1 GCF_014698735.1 Anabaena catenula FACHB-362 | reverse complement strand
CTGACTCCTGACTCCTGACTCCTGACTCCTGACTCCTGACTCCTGACTCCTGACTCCTGACTCCTGACTCCTGACTCCTGACTCCTGACTCCTGAATTCTGCTGTATTTGTAAGGGTTCGCACAGAACCAAAAGTACTAATAAATATACATTTAGAGTCACAATAGTCAAGGTAGTTCCAAATTTAAACTTGCTGAAAAATCCTATGAATCCTGACAAAAGTAATATTAAAGAAACTTCCACATCCTCAAAAACATGGCATGGTTGGCAAGAAAATCTGACTTTAATTGCGATCGCTTTATGTTTAGCACTCCTAATCAGAACATTTATCGCTGAACCTCGGTTAATCCCATCAGCATCAATGTACCCCACCTTACACACAGGCGATCGCTTGGTAGTAGAAAAAGTATCCTATCGTTTTCACCCTCCCAAAACTGGCGATATAGTCGTTTTTTCCTCACCACCAGAATTGCAACGTCGGGGATATCAAAAAAATCAAGCCTTTATCAAACGGGTAATTGGTATGCCCGGAGAGGTAATTAGTGTTAATAAGGGCAAAGTTTACCTCAATGGTCAACCCTTACCAGAAGACTACATCGCCGAACCCCCAAATCAGCCATTCCCAGCCGTAACAGTTCCAGAAAATGAATTTTTTGTGATGGGAGACAACCGCAACGATAGCAATGACTCTCGCTACTGGGGCTTTTTACCACGAAAAAACCTCATCGGTCGCGCTACCTTTCGCTTCTGGCCTTTAGACCGTCTTGGGGTAATTTAATCATTAGTCATTAGTCATTAGTCATTGGTCATTAGTTAATCTCCCCCTGCCTCCTCTGCTTTCTTTCTGTCACCTGTCACCTGTCACCTGTCACCTTCTTCCTAAAACCGCAGATAATACATTAACTGAGCGATCGCTTCACCAGATAATTCTAGGCGTTGCTGAAAATCAACCAGATTACGATAAGGCCCAGCAGTGACACGATTCTGCACTACTGCTTGGGCTAGGGGTAAATCTATAAAGGGAATTTTTGCCAAACTCTCTAATGTTGCTGTATTCGGGTTCAGCAAGTAAGTAGGTTTATCTAAAGATTCGTCATCATAGTAACTAAAATTAAGTAGAGGTTTCAGTGGTTCTAGCCGCTGTACAGGCACACTCAAAGCCGCAGCAATATCCTCAATACAATAAAATTTAACACCAGAGCGGGAAAGTTCCACAAGCGATCGCCCTTGATGAATAGACAAACCAGGTAAACGCAGCCAATCATCAACAGTTGCTTGATTAGCATCAATACGCATACCCAGTTGTGCCGCCATCTGAATTTCTTCCCCAGATTGGAGACGATAGTAAGGATCGTTCACCAGCTTGGCGCGGAGTTTTTGCAATTTCAGATTTAAAGGTAGCCAGTTGTTCATCGTTTGTGATTACCTTAAGAAATCTGGTCTAGGAGATGGCGACGCTTTTGCTCAAATTCATACTCCGAAATTAAACCATCTTGGCGCAGAGCATCTAACTCACGTACAGCACTAGCTACTGATTCTACTTGATTACTGACCTGAAGAGAAACTTTAGCTGCTGACTTACCGAAATTAAAATTCCGGTCAAAAGCCTCTTCATCTTGGGCTAAATACCAAACTCCCTCTATAGCACTAGCCACCTTAGGGATTGGTGTCCAAGACAACAAAACATATACAATTCCCCATAGTGGTTGTCCTAAGTAAAATTTATGTAATCCTGAAATTGTCATTGTGCCAGAAAAGGCTAGAATAGCAGCAATGCTTCGGCTTTTCCGTTTGTGTAAAATCATATCCATCAATCTCCAAATACCACAACTCCTAAGACAAAACAGCCATCATCGCTAATCCACTTAGATTAATTCAGCATGGTGAAGTATGAAACAAAAAATGCATATCTAAATCTATTTTATGGATTTAGTCAATAGCTATCGGTTACTCCTGACAAGTTAAGTAAATTCAAACAACTAAGCTATGTACAATTCCTGTTTAATTGTGGGAAAAAAGCAAACAACATCTTAACTTTCTAAGCTTCTGCTTAACTCTTAACTCTTAACAGAAAAGAAGGGAAATCCGGGTGCTGAGTTGTTTAAACCCAGTCAGAACGCAGACCACTTTAGCTCTAGCTTGGGTGGCCTTAGCCATACACTCCCGTCAGGTATACACAAAAATCACATATAACTGCTATATATCATCACAAACCCTTGGCATTAATTCACCTAATTCAAAATTTCTGAGTCTGCACTTAGCTTTGCTGCCACCTTAAAGCTTTTATATGCAAATTTTACTAAAATGTCACAGAACTCCCTGCCACCAGAAGTACTTGAACTACTCATTGACCCTTATGCTGTTTTGGGAGTTTCTGTAAATGCGGATGATCATCAACTTCTTAAACGTTATCATGCCTTAGCAAAGCAACTACATCCTGATAACTATATCAATACTAATAATCGAGATGCTGAATTAGGCAGAGTTATATTGACTCGTTTAATTAACCCAGCTTACCAGCAATTGAAACAGGCAAAAAAACGGATTAACCTAGTAGGGATGTTGCGCTCAAAAGCGACAGACTTAGACAAACAGGCAGTTTCAGTTCTTCAAACTGGACTCAATGTCGATATCATGTCCATGTCTCCCAATGAGGCTGAGTTTTTCTATGAAAAAGCCATCACTTCTTATGCATCTGCCCAATATAAGTCACTCCCGCAATCACATCAAGTTACTAAACAAATCAGTAAACTGAATTTAGTTTATTTATCCTTACACAAAAATAATGCTTTAAACACAGAACAGTGGACAACTTCATCGAAGTCCATCATCCCCCGACCAGAAATCAAACCAGTCGAACTGAAATTACCTCAAGACAAAAATCTTACCCCCGTTCCGATCAACTATGCTCGACGTAACTATGAGCGGGCTGTTCAGTATGGAGAACAAGGAAAATGGGATCTAGCAGTACAAGAACTGCGCGATGCTATCAAGCTAGAACCAAATAACAGTGATTATTATGCTTTACTGGGGGTAGTACATCTCCAACAGAAATTCCTGGGAATGGCTAAGGTTTACATACGTCAAGCATTAAAACTGAACCCCAAGCAACCCCTAGCTTTGAAATACGCTGCTCAACTGAACATTCAACCTACTGAAAACGGTAATCCTAAATCAGTCGCCAAAGCTTTGGGTATTGCCGCCTTATTAAATCGATTTTTATCTAAAAAAGAAAAAGATTCTTAAGCCCTCACACTAAGTAAAAAAATACAAATAAAATTACGTAAAATTTCGTAGTTGGCAATTCCCTCTCAGCAGTTCTATGGAATTTTGTAAAAGTGGCCTGCTGTCAGCACTATAGCCGTGGACAGGGTTGTTAGGACATCAATTGATAATGAAACTCCCACTACAAGAGGGTTTTACTCCTGACTCCGGTCACTGAGCGTAGTCGAAGTGCTGACTCCTGACTCCTGACTCCTGACTCCTGACTCCTGACTCCTGACTCCTGACTCCTGACTCCTGCTATATTTTGAATTTTGAATTGATTTGTCCCCTAGACTAAAATAGAAATAGAGGCAAAATTTGAAGTTACTGAGTAATAACACTCGGTTGAATAGAAGCAAAATGGGATTCTTTGATTCTGAAATAGTTCAGCAAGAAGCCAAACAGCTGTTTGAAGATTATCAAGCGCTGATTCAACTTGGCAACAACTACGGCAAATTTGACCGCGAGGGCAAAAAGCTATTTATTGAGCAAATGGAAGCAATGATGGATCGATATCGCGTCTTTATGAAACGGTTCGAGCTATCAGAAGACTTCATGGCGCAAATGACCATGCAGCAGCTTAAAACTCAGATGGGTCAGTTTGGTGTCACTCCGCAACAAATGTTTGAGCAAATGAATGTCACCCTACAAAGGATGAAAACAGAGCTAGAAAAACAATTATGACTAGAGACTGGGGAGATAGGGAGATAGGGAGATGGGGAGTTGGGGAGATGGGGTGACGCGGAGATGGGGTGAAATAATTACCTACTGCCCCCTGCCCCCTGCACCCTGCCCTCTGCCCCCTGCACCCTGCACCCTGCCCCCTGCCTCCAGAAACACTAATTTGATTTAGGACGAGTAAACTGGGAGGGTGACTTGAACTTTTCTACAGGTGAATCCTTGAGAGCTTTCACCATAAAATCACGCCAGATGGGAGCCACCATACCACCACCTGTTGCACCACTGGACAATTGACGGTTATCGTCCCTCCCTACCCAGACAGCAGTTGTGAGTTGTGGTACTGTACCCACAAACCAAATATCTTTTTCAGAGGAAGTTGTTCCCGTCTTACCTGCAACGGGTCTATCTATAGCAGCGCCTTTACCTGTACCACTTGTGACTACAGATTGCATGACATCAATAATTGCTGCCGATGCCCAAGGATCAAGGACTCGCTGCGGCTTGGGTGTGTTGTCGAGTAACACATTCCCACTGCTATCTGTGACTCGCACAATTACAGTTGGTGGCGACTGCCAGCCATAATTGGCAAAGGTAGCATAGGCACTAGCCATTTCTAGAGGTGTCATACCAATTGCACCCAAAGGCAAAGAAGTTACAGGTTCCATTGGACTCATAATGCCCAAAGTGCGGCAGATTTCAATTACTCTATTCATGCCCACAGCTTTACCCAGCTTAATCACGGGGATATTGCGAGACTGGGCCAGAGCAGTGCGAATTGACATGGCTCCGCTAAAGCCGCCATCATAGTTTCTCGGATAGTACCAACCATTCCCATCTCGGTAGCTGACTGGAGAATCTACTACTGTGCTATCTGGGCCATATTTGCCAGTGGCAAAGGCTGCATAATAGACAAAGGGTTTAAAAGAAGATCCTGGCTGGCGTAGAGCTTGGGTGGCGCGGTTGAATTCACTGGCTTTAGGATCTACACCACCGACTAGGGCTTTGACAAAATGTGTCCGGGGATCAACTGCCACAAGGGCAATTTGATTCTTGTATAACCCTTGTCCCAGTAAAGTTTTATGCCACTTGCTGACCGTTGCCTCAGCCATTTCTTGAAATTTGGCATCAACTGTGGTTTGAACCCGCATTCCGCCTTTTAGCAGCGCTTCCCGCCCAAACTTTTTCGCCAATTCTTGGGCTACGGTATTGGTGATATAAGGTGAAGCACTGCCTTGAAATGACCTAATTCTACCAAGTTTAATTTCTTGCTTGAGAGCGTCGTCGTATTCCTTTTGGGTAATCCAAGTCAATTCCAGCATCCGCCCCAGAACTTCTTTTTGTTTCTGTTTTGCCAGCTTCATACTGGCAAATGGGCTGAATTCTTCTGGGGCTGGGATTAAACCCGCAATCATTGCTGACTCAGCCAAAGTTAAAGTTTCTGATGACTTGTTAAAGTAACTGCGTGCAGCTGTTTGTACACCGTAGTTGTTATGACCCCAATAAACTTGATTGAGGTACATTTCTAAAATTTGGTCTTTGGTGAGAATTTGCTCTAGTCGAATTGCTAAAACTGCCTCTGCTAACTTTCGGGTAAAAGCACGCTTTTGAGATAAAAACAGGTTTTTCACCAACTGCATGGTGATGGTAGAACCACCTTCTTTCACACCCCCTGCTACCAAGTTGACTACCACAGCCCGCCCAATACCAGTAGGGTTAATACCGTGGTGGGTGTAGAAGTTAGCATCTTCACTGGCTAATACGGCTCGTTTGAGATTGGGGGAAATTTTATCTAGGGGTACAACTTCTCGGTTTGCTTCCCCGTGAACACTTGTTAAGAGCTTACCTTTAATGTCATATATGTATGTAGTTTCTGAAGGAGAAAAGTTACGTAGTTGTCTGACATCTGGCAAGTTGCGGAAACTAATGGCTAGTCCAACTAGTCCTCCGGCTACAATAGAGCTTGCCAGCAACGTGATAGATAACAGAGTACCGCCAGTTACCTGACCTACTCCTTTGAAAAACTCAAAACCAGATGAAGCCTGCTCTGGTGGCTGTTTGTCTTCAAAAGTCCTAGACGACACGGCGATCTCACTTCCTCACTTGTAAATTTAAATGTAATTCATTCAATGAAATCAGACGGTTAATTTTTTGCAATTATAGTAGTTTGGCAGCGCAGAAAACGGATAATTTGCCAGTGAACATAACTAACCTAATTTCTAAAGTGCAAAGTGTAGTTAATAGTGAATCCCCTAGTATGGCTCAAGATTTCTCTTGGCTGCATCGTGGTGTGGCAGAAATTTTTCCGGAACCCCATCATGATAGTGAAACTGAAAGTCTAGAACAGCGTTTAGCAAATGCGAATCGTCCTTTAAGAGTCAAGCTGGGTATTGATCCTACGGGTGCGGATATTCATCTTGGTCATAGTATACCAGTACGCAAACTACGGGCTTTTCAGGATGCTGGTCATACAGCGGTTCTGATTATTGGTGATTTTACCGCACGTATTGGTGATCCTACTGGCAAATCTGATGTACGTCGTCAACTGACTGAAGCCGATGTAACACAAAATGCCCAAACTTATCTTGACCAAGTGCGTCCTATTTTAGATTTTGACACACCCGGCAGGTTGGAGGTGCGTTATAACTCGGAATGGCTTTCCCGTCTAGATTTGGGGAAAATTTTGGAGTTGCTCTCGACTATGACTGTTGGGCAGATGTTAGCCAAGGAAGGTTTTTCGGAACGTTATAAAAAGGAGAATCCGATTTTCCTCCATGAGTTCCTGTATCCATTAATGCAGGGTTATGATTCTGTGGCTGTTGATGCTGACGTGGAGTTGGGCGGAACTGACCAAAAGTTTAACATTGCTGTGGGGCGAGATTTACAACGCCATTTTGGTCTAAAGCCTCAGTTTGGGCTACTTCTGCCAATTTTGATTGGTACTGATGGTGTACAAAAGATGTCTAAGTCTTTAGGTAATTATGTCGCTTTGGGAGAACATCCTTCCCAAAAGTATCAGAAGTTGCAATGTGTGCCAGATAATTTACTGTCACAGTATTTTGAATTGCTGACAGATTTACCTCTGGATAGTCTGCCAGAAAACCCGCGCGACTGTCAAAAATATCTGGCTAAGGAAATTGTCAAACAATATCATGGTGAAGAGGTTGCGAATGAAGCTGAAAAAGCAGCAACAACTTGTGGAGAAGAGGGTACACTTCCTGAATTTCAGTTAGCTGATAAGAAGGTACAATTTCCAGCAAAGTTATCTTATCTTCTCGGTGTTACTGGTTTGTGTAAAAGTACCGCAGAAGGTAAACGGAAAATTCAAGAGGGTGGTGTGAGGTTAGATGGTGATAAGGTGACTGATGTGGATACGACTTTTGCCGAACCTGGGGATTTATACGGTAAGGTTCTACAAGTTGGTAAAAAGAATTTTGTCCGTTTAGTAGAGTGACTGGGGTCAATTATCAGTTATAGCGGTTATCGGTTGGATGCAATACAATCAAGGGCGGGGAAACCCCGCCCCTACAGGTTTTGCGATTTAATGACTGTATCTCACAAAGAGTGCATACCGCTATATCGCTGTTTACTGTTCACTGTCCCCTATTCCCTATTCCCTATTCCTTGACCAATGACTACCGACAAAATTATCGTTCCTTTAGATGTACCAGATTTAGATAGTGCGATCGCTCTTGTTGATAAACTTCCCCAAGTCACTTTCTGGAAGGTTGGTTTGGAGTTGTTTACCAGCACTGGTCCGACTATTCTGGAAATTCTCAAATCTCGCCAAAAGCGGATTTTTCTAGATTTGAAATTTCACGATATCCCCAACACTGTCGCCGGTGCTTGTCGGGCTGCGGCTAGTTATGGCGTGGATTTATTGACAATTCATGCTACTAATGGTAAAGATGCCCTGAAAGCTGCGGTGGAAGCGGTGCAAATTGGGGCGGAAAAAGCGGGGACTAAACCACCAAAGTTAATCGCTATTACTTTGTTAACCAGCATTTCTACAAGACAGTTGGCGTTTGATTTGAAAATTCCTTTAGAATTGCCGGAATTTGCTTTACAAATGGCGCTTTTAGCTCAAGAATCTGGTTTAGATGGGGCGGTTTGTTCACCCCAAGAAGTGGGACAATTGCGGGAAAGTTGTGGAAATGATTTTTTACTAGTTTGTCCAGGAGTACGTCCAACTTGGGCTGAGAAAGGAGATCAAAAGCGATCGCTCTCCCCCTCTCAAGCTATACTTGCAGGTGCAGATTATCTAGTTATTGGTCGTCCCATTACTGCTGCGGCTGACCCTGAATTAGCTTGGAATCAGATTGTTGAAGAAATTAACACAGTCTCATGAAAGCAAGAATCAGCTGGCTTGTAACTTCTAGCTGCTGGCTTTTAATTTCTAATAGCCTTCATTACCCTGCATTTTCCAAAACTCTCACTCCCCAGGATAGCAGGCAGGGAGAAAATGAAAAAACCGGTTTTTCTTGTTCTGAGCAAAGTTTAGAAACAATAACTACTCAGCTATTGCGTGATTTACCGAGTTACGCCAACCGTACCACCCAACGCGCCCGTCGTCTGGGACGAAGTGTGGATATTTTCCCTTATATTTTGGCAGCAGGTAAACCGGAGTTTCAATCTTTACCTTTAAATCCCGGTATTAATGCCGTCAAGTATGAATCAGAGGGAGTTGAACAGGTTTTCTTTACTACCTTGGAACGAAAGTATATAAATAAAAAAGCGATAGAGTTACAACAATTTCACAGACTGTTTTTAACGAAAACTAAAAATGGTTGGAATGTGGTCATGATGTTGACTCAAACTGCTGCTTATCCAGCCCAATCAACTATTGCACCAGCAAGAGATAGTAGTAATGGTGCGATCGCTCAAGGTGTTAAACTTTGGTTACACGATTGTCAAGCCGGAACTGTGCGAAGGCGATAGTTGGAAATAAGTACTCGGACAAAATTCAATTCATTGGTGACAAGTTCAGGAAATCATCTCACAGTATCAAGATAACTGGGGCGCTTAATCACAACTACCACCACTGTCAAATCCCCCACTGTCGCAACTACTGGAATCGTTGCTGCTACCACTGTCATAACTCCCACCATCTCCAACGAACCAAGCATCGCTGCTGCTAGAATAGTCGCCGGAGCCAGAATTTTTTCTACCACTGGAATTGCTACTAGTGGAATAAGCTACTACCAAACCCATGACAGCTAAACTTACTAAAAAGACAACAACCGTTAAACCCATAAGGAATGACATAGTTTCCCTGTTTTGGTGATGTTTACCAGATTAACCAGCAAAAAGAAGTCTCAGTCTAGACTTCAGTTCCATCAGCCATGATTCCGAATTTCATCAAACTTCGCCCGCACTGCCTGTATATCCTGCCACATCAACCATTTAGGCTTACCTTTTTCTTTAGCCGGATTACGTAACAAGTAGGAAGGATGGAAAATCGGCATACATAAACGCCCTGACCACTCTAACCATTGTCCGCGAATTTTCGTAATTGGCCGCTTATCGCCAGTTACAGCTTTGACAGCAGTTGCACCTGTTAATAAAATAATTTTCGGATTAACTAGACGAATTTGTTCTAATAAATAAGGCTTACAAGCCGCCATTTCATCGGGAGTGGGAACTCGATTTTCTGGTGGACGGCATTTGACAATATTACAAATATATACGTCGTTATCTGGATTTAATTCTACTGATGCCAAAATTTTATCTAGTAATTGCCCTGATTTACCCACAAATGGTAAACCGATTTCATCTTCTTGTTGCCCTGGTGCTTCCCCAATAATCATGATTGTAGCTTGCAAGTTGCCACGTCCAACTACAGCATGAGTGCGAGTTTTCCCCAATTCACAACGTTGACAGATACAACAATGCTGTGCCAAATCGTCTATTGTGGGATAAGTATCGGCAGGAATGGGAATTTTAGAATCTGTGGGAATTAGATCTTTTTGGTTAAAGCTTGATTCGTTAAAAAGGCTAAGTTGAGTATCGTTGCTCATGAAAATTGGGATTTTGGCTAGGCAATTTTTCTAAAGTAGGTGCTTATTTAAATATTATTGTATATGAGTATTAGGGTTTTTATTTATTTTCTGTTGTATTTTTGAGTGTATATTAAACTGATGTATAACCAGTATTCGGAAATTCAACTATTGGCTAAGGGAACACCAAAAAATAAATTACCCAAAAATCGTAGGGTGGGTTAGGTAGTCCGTAACCCACCATAAATTTAGGGGATAGTAATGGTGGGTTACGCTGCGCTAACCCACCCTACAAATTGGGGATTTTTTTAATTGGAAGTCCCTAATACCAATTCTCTATGAAGATGCGCCAAATTAGATAGGAAACGAACCGCGAAGGCGCGAAGGACGCGAAGAAAGAAATAAAAGATCAAAAAATTTGGCGCAGGCTCACAAAGAAATGGTATAAGTGAAAACTGCCTTAATTTTGGGACAATAGCAAGTTAACCAGGAATACTGACTTATTAGGGTGGCAAAGAATGAACAAATTAACTTTTTATATCGTTTTGTTACACACTTTGTTTTTAGGAATGGGAACTGCTGGCGCTAAGTCACTACAAATCAATCGACTCAAACTAGGAACTGAAGCAGGGGTAAAAGTGGCTGAGAACACATTACCAACATCAAAAATATGGGTGATTGATCAAAACAAACAAGTACACAAACAACCTTTTATGTGGGTAGTGCAAGATCCATATAAAGCCAGACAGCAACCATTTTTACAAATTGCTAAAACTCCTAATCAGCCCAAAACAAAGCCTAATCCTAGCACTAAACCCTCTAAACCGGATGAATTAGAGCAATTTAACGAAGTAGTGAAAGATGCTGAAAAGCTAGAAGGGATGTTTACTCTTTATCGTCAAAAAGAGAAAAATAAAATATATTTAGAGATTAAACCAGAGCAACTACAGAAAAACTTCTTAGCTACAGCTACCTTGGAATCGGGTATTGGTGAAAGAGGTATTTACAGTGGAATGCCATTGCAAGATTTTTTATTTTATTTCCAACGAGTAGATAATAACTTACAATTTGTTGTCCGTAATGTTAATTTTCGTACCCGTGAAGGAGACCCCCAAGCGCGATCGCTGGCCCGGTCTTTTAGTGATTCTATTCTCTATACTATCCCAATTAAAAGTATTAATCCAGAACGCAAAACTATTCTCATTGATTTAGGTGAATTGCTGCTGACAGATTTAGCTGGATTATCTGCGGGTTTAGAATTGGCTGCTAGTCCTGAGCAAAACTACTTTGGAAATGCTAAAGTTTTTCCAGGAAATGTAGAAATTGAATCGGTTTTCAATTTCTCTAGCAGTGGTAAAAGTAGCAATAATCAAAACCAGAATTTTAATGTGCTACCTGATAGTCGGGGCTTTACTCTGCGAGTTCATTACAGCCTTTCCGAATTACCTAAAAATAATTATCAACCCCGGTTAGCAGACGATAGAGTGGGTTATTTCCTCACTGCTTATCAAGATTTATCCACAGATGATCGGAATGATCCTTTTGTGCGTTACATTAATCGCTGGAATTTAGAAAAACAAGATCCCCAAGCAGAAATTTCTCCACCCAAAAAGCCGATAGTTTTCTGGATTGATAACGCTGTACCTTTGGAGTACCGCAGTGCAATTAAAGAAGGTGTATTGATGTGGAATCAAGCCTTTTTAAAAGCGGGATTTAAGGATGCAATCGAAGTCCGACAAATGCCAGATAATGCCACATGGGACGCAGCCGATATTCGTTACAATACAATCCGCTGGATTAATACTGTAGATGGATATTTTGCGATGGGGCCATCTCGTAGTAATCCTTTGACTGGAGAAATTTTAGATGCAGATATTCTCGTAGATGCAAGTTTTGTCCGGGTATTAAAAAAGGATTATCGTCAAATTGTTTTACCCAACCAAACACAAACTCGTACTTCCTTATCAGCATTGATGCAAAATCGTCTGCTTTGTAACAAAGGTGATAAAACGGCTAAAGGATTATTAGGCAATTTATCCAAACTAGCAGGAGAGTATGATTTATGCTACGGAATCGAAGCTGCTAACCAATTTGCTTTTGGTTCGCTGGCGATGTCACTGTTGCCAAATATTACTCCGACCAAAGAGCAGGTGCAAGATTATATTCATCAATATTTACGTTTAATTATTGCTCATGAAGTTGGTCATACTTTAGGTTTGCGGCACAATTTTCGTGGTAGTACCCTCTTACCACCAGAGGAGATGAATAATCTAGAAATTAGCCGTAGCAAAGGTTTGACATCATCGGTAATGGATTACATTCCCCCCAATATTGCCCCCCAGGGTACGCAGCAGGGAGATTATTTCCCCAGTATGGTGGGAACTTATGATGACTGGGCAATTCAGTATGGCTACTCTCCTTCTGAAGCTAAAACTCCTATTGGGGAAAAACCATTTTTAGATAAAATTGCTGAACAATCAGCAAAACCAGAGTTGAGTTATTCTCCTGATGAGGATACATCTGATATTGATCCGACTTCGGCTGCTTGGGATAATAGCGGCAATGTGCTGGTTTATTCTCAATGGCAGTTGGATAATTCCCGTCTGATGTGGCAACGTTTAAATCAGGGTTATCCAATGGCTGGAGAAAGTTATAGTGATTTAAGCGATCGCTTTGAAACTGTATTAGGTAATTATTTACAGCAGTTATTCTATACGAGTAAATACATTGGTGGACAGTCTTTTTATCGAGTTCATCCCAGTGAAGGGAAAGGAAAATTGCCGTTTGTAGCAGTTCCAGTAGAACAACAAAGGCAGGCATTAGCAACTCTGCAAAAGTATGTATTTGCTGAGGATGCGCTGAATTTTTCCCCAGAATTGCTGAATAAATTAGCACCTTCACGGTGGCGACATTGGGGTATTACTCCCAAGACGGGACGTTTAGATTATCCAATTCATGATTTGGTGTTGTTTGTTCAGAGTGCGGTGTTAGGGGATTTACTTTCAGGCAATCGCCTTTCTCGTCTCAAGGATATTGAATTGAAAAGTAAAGCTGGGCAATCATTAACTTTACCTGAGTTATTCGATACTTTGCAAAATGGGATTTGGACGGAAATTTTACAACCCAAAGGCAAATTAAAAATTTCTAGTTTGCGGCGAGGTTTACAACGGGAATATCTGAATTTGTTGATGGCTATGGTGTTGCGGAAAGAAGCCGTACCAGAAGATGCTCGGACTTTAGCTTGGTATAAACTCCAACAGTTGAATAGCAAACTTAGAGGAGTGAATTCTGAAGATGAATATACCAAAGCTTTCCTATTAGAAACACGCGATCGCATCGATAAAACCTTAAACGCCCCATTACAAGGGAATTAGAATAATTCGTAATTCGTAATAGTGCCTACGGTCCCGCTAGGGATACGTAATTCGTAATAGTGCCTCCGGCAGGCTACGCCAACGTAATTTGTAATTAGGATTGCTATATTGTAGAGACGTTTCAAGAAACATCTCTACATTTTCCGCCCTTTAACTACTCAAAGCCTTGATAAACCGTTGCAAACTCTTAAACACACTGGGTTTTTTTGCAGGTGTTCCATCTGTGGAGTTTACCGGTTGTCCCTTCATGAGAATCATATCTAACTCATCACCTGCCGGTCTTTTTGGTAGTTCGGCAATTTTTTGATATTCGCCTTCAATTTCTAACCATACTTCCCACTGTCCAGGATAGCTACGAAAAACGGCGCTTTCTTCATCAACAGGGCGGAGGTAATAGCAAGATTCAATGGTGCTGATGAAACGGCGACGGGTTTCTCTAGCAGCGTAACCAATACCGACGACACCCGAATCTTCGAGACGAGGATTTAACATGATGAAGGGGCGCGTACCAATTACTTCACATAGCTTTTCTAATTGCGGTACTTCTACGGAAGTTGGGGCGATAAAGAGGAAAATTTCATCTTCTGGCTGAATTTTGGTTTGCAAAGAAGCAGCCCTACCTGTACCAATATCCTCAATTTTAAATGGTACATCTTGCCAATCTCGACGGGCTAAAGCAGCTGCACCCGCATCAGCAAAAAAGACTTTGAGACGGGATTCATATTCAGCCAACACAGGCAGAAATTGTGCTGCAACTGGCATAAATTTGAGTTCGGGAAACAGAAAATCAACTTGAATGCGAGTCATGCCATCAGCTAAAGCAGATTTTACAGCTTCACGGGATTGGGCGATCGCATCTTCTAAGGTTTTGGGTAGTTCTGGCATAATTTAGATATTGGATAAAGTCTCTTGATCAATATTCAATTCTCTCAGTTTGGCGGCTAGACGTTCAGCTTTCAGCCAATACTTTTCAAACAACCCCTCCCCGACAAAGCTGTACTTTGTCTCCCCTCCCCGCAAGCGGGGAGGGGTTGGGGGTGGGGTGTCAAGATATGTAGGTATATAAACAGTATTTAACCGGGCTTGATCTTAGAGGTTGGTGAATTCATGTATAAAATTCTCTTACTCTCTGTGCCTCTGCGCCTCTGCGTGAAACAACACCTGATTTAATATTTTGCTAAAGATAAATCCGGCATCAATCTCTGCAAAACTTGTTTCAACACCATCGCTGTCCAATCAATATCTGCTGCTGTCGTCTGTTTCCCCAAGGTTAACCGAATTCCTGACAAAGCCGCTTTTTCAGAATAACCCATTGCTAATAAAATCGGACTAGGGCTTAATTTACCACTATGACAAGCAGCACCGGCACTAATACCAATCCCCGCCAAGTTTAGCTGACGTACCAATGTTTTACCGCTGATTTTTTCCCCATCGGCGTATTTTAAATAAAAACTGAGATGATGAGGAAGACGGTGGATTAAATCACCCGTAGGAACTAAACCGGGAACATCTGCTAAAAGAGAAAATAAGCGATCGCGCAATTCGATCAATCTTAACCTTTCCCCCACCAATTCTTGCGCCGCTAATTCCGCAGCTACCCCAAAACTCGCAATAGCGGGTGTTGCTTGCGTACCCGAACGCAGTCCTCTTTCTTGTCCACCCCCCCCCACCAAAGGCATTAAATCCACACCGGGACGCACATACAACGCCCCTGCACCCAAAGCACCATATAGTTTATGACTAGATAGACTTAGTAAATCTACAGGTAAAGTCTGCACATCTATAGGTAAACGTCCGGCAACTTGGACTGCGTCTGTGTGAAATAAAGCACCATGTATTTTAGCAATTTTACCTAATTCAGCAATCGGTTGTACCGTCCCGACTTCACTTTGTCCGTAAATCACGGAGACTAAAACCGTGTTATGACGCAAAGCTGCTTTTAAATCTAGGGGATTGACTCTACCTTGATGATCAACACCCAACCGGGTTACATCCCAACCCCAACTTTCTAACATTCGTGCTGGTTCAGAAATGGCAGAATGTTCCACACTAGAAATAATAATATGTTGGGGGACAGTGTAACATCGGGCTACCCCCATCATTGCTAAATTGTCTGCTTCCGTTCCCCCAGAAGTAAAGATAATTGATTCAGGAATGGCGTTAATTAATCCTGCAACTTGCATTCTCGCCTGTTCCAGAACCAACGCTGAACGGTTGCCCCATTCATGTAAACTGGAAGGATTACCCCACTCTTGGGAGAGAACTGCTTGCATGATTGCGATCGCTTCTGGACGAGTAGGAGTAGTTGCACTGTAATCTAGATATATTTGCATAAAATCAATAATTGAGTTATACCCGGTTCGCCTATTTATTTATCAAACAATAATTTCCCCATCTCCGTATTACTGAGTTAGTCCTAAATGCGGATCTATTCCATTTTGACGCAGTGGGTTTTCTATATAATTCGACATACACCATTTGGGGAATAATAAAAACGTTAACCCTTAATTCACTTTGATTCAGATTACCGTGTCTATTTTCCCTCACCAAAGATATTTATCTTATATTTTTTTATTAATCTTCACTCTTTTTGGTTGTCAAAAAGTCCAGTCTTCAAATCAGCGTTTAGCACCATTACCCCAAGATCCATTAATTCAAGTTTACTTTAATCATTCCCAATCTTCAGAATATCAGGAAGCTTACCGTCAACAAACCCGCTTAGGAGATGACTTAGAAACACAGATTGTGGATGTTATTTCTCAAGCTACATCTACTGTAGATATAGCAGTACAAGAATTGCGTTTACCAACAATTGCTCAAGCCCTAGCTGCTAAACATAAATCTGGGGTAAAAGTGCGATTAATTTTAGAGAATAACTATTCTCGTCCTTGGAGTAATTTTACATCAGCAGAAATACAGAAATTAGCAAAAAGAGAACAAGACCGATATCAAGAATTCCGTAAATTTGTTGATCTCAACCAAGATGATCAAATCACACCTGAAGAAATTAGTCAACGAGATGCTTTAGCAATTATCCAAAATGCCAAAATACCCTGGATAGATGATACTGCTGATGGTTCTAAAGGTAGCAGTTTAATGCACCATAAATTTGTAATCATAGATAATCGCTTTGTGATTGTTACTTCTGCAAATTTCACTTTAAGCGATACTTTCGGTGATTTTACAAATCCCAGCAGTTTAGGAAACGCCAACAATTTATTAAAAATTGATAGTCCCGAATTAGCAACTTTATTTACAGAAGAGTTTAACATGATGTGGGGTGATGGAGCAGGAGGAAAACCAGATAGTATATTTGGTGTGAAAAAGCCCCTGCGTTTACCCAAACAAATCACTTTAGCTAAGAATAAAATTACCGTACATTTTTCTCCGACTTCATCAACTCAAATTTGGAGTCATACTAGCAATGGATTAATTGGTAAAACCTTGGATACAGCCACTAAATCTGTAGATATGGCATTATTTGTATTTTCAGATCAACTATTAGCTAAT
The DNA here is from genome assembly GCF_014698735.1 of Anabaena catenula FACHB-362. Lineage (GTDB taxonomy): Bacteria > Cyanobacteriota > Cyanobacteriia > Cyanobacteriales > Nostocaceae > Anabaena > Anabaena variabilis_A. The sequence continues at coordinate 143,110 of NZ_JACJTQ010000007.1, read as the reverse complement.
ATTTTAGAAAAGCGTCATGATCAAAATGTACAAATTCGGGCTTTAATTGAACCACAATTTGCCTATCGTTTCTATAGTGAAGCTTTAGATATGATGGGAATTGCTGTCAGTGATAACTGTAAATATGAAATTGATAACCGTCTTTGGAAAAATCCTATTTCTACAGTTGGAGTTCCAATTTTACCCAAAGGAGATTTTTTACATCATAAATTTGCTATCGTTGACAACCAAACTGTAATTACAGGTTCACATAATTGGTCAGAAGCAGCTAATCATGGTAATGATGAAACGTTAATAGTCATTGAAAATCCTACAGTAGCGGCTCATTATGAACGTGAATTTAATCGACTTTACACAAATATCAAACCAGGTTTACCGCCAAGAATTCAAACTAAAATTGATGCAGAAGTCAAAAAATGTCCCCAAATCAAAACTCCTTCATCATTGGAAAAGTTAGAAAATGCAACAATCAATCTTAACACAGCAACCCAGGAAGAATTAGAAACTCTCCCAGGTGTAGGTAAGAAATTAGCCGAAAGGATAATTATTGCTCGTCAACAGCAAAAATTTACATCTTTACAAGATGTAGAAAAAGTTCCAGGAATTAGTATTAAAACTTTAGAAAAATGGCAAGAACGTGTAACTTGGTAATATGAACAATATTTATTTTTTACATGAGATGCAAGAACCAAAATTTTGTAAAACGGGCATTTTTCCTGTGCAATTAATTTTTGCAAGTTAAATGCTTATAATCACAAACTATCTACCTTCGGAACTGGTAGTTTTGTACTGGTAGGATTGATAATAGAAACACCCAACTCTTGACTAATTGCTAAAGCTTGCTCATAGCACTGAGAACCTAAACTATGAAGGTTCATTTTTTGATATAGTTCTGATAGGGCTTCGAGTACCTCAGATTCCGCCAGACGGCATTCCATTTCTCTGAAAGTTGTTAAAGCTGATTGTAAATGTTGTTCTGCTTCTTGATACTGATTCATCCGCATCAAAGTTTTGCCTATATTACAAGTTCCCCAAGCTTCTTGAGTTCTATAACCAATTTTTTGGGCAACTGCTAAACCCTGTTTATTGTAATCTAGTGCTTGTAAATAATCCTCCATACAAATATAAACAAGTCCTAAACTTGTTAACACTATAGATTCTTGTTCAGGATCACCAATTTCTCTAACATTTACCAACTCACTTTGATAGCACTCCAAAGCTTTACTATATTGTCCTAAATAGATATAAGCAAGACCCAATCTCGTATTCAAAATATTTTGCAGATGGCGATCCCTAAGCTGATGGGCAATAGTTAAACCTTGTTCATAGAATTCAATAGCAGTAGCATGATTGCTTTGCATTAAATACACGCTGCCTAAATTGTTTAGGAGTTGAGCTTTCATGGATTCATCAGCTATTTTCGTAGCTATTTCTAAGCCTTTTTCATAACAATTAAGACAGTGAGAATATTGACTCATATTATAATAAACATTGCCCAAACCACATAAATAAGCTAGCTCAGTGACAGGATCTAAATGACCGATAAGATTCTTATATAAATTAATCAGTTCTACATAGCATCCCCAGATACCCAATTGTTGATGAAATTGCTGTTGACTGGGTGGAGTTAAAGGCATAGATAATATATCACTGGCTTTTGTCCAAGCTTGAGCATCACAGAGATGATAAAGTGCTTGCAAATATCCCTCCAACTTTTGGCGGTGGGTAGCATTGATTTGAGTTTGGTAATCTGTTAGCCAGTTGATGACAGCTATATAATTATCTAATTGTTCAAGGGGAACTTGTTGTACAAGAGTGGATGGTTGAATGCCTATCTTTTCAAGTACGATAGATCCTGGTAGTAAGGAAATTTCCATTTTATGCCTCTTGTGTACATAATTTTTGTCGATGGTTTATAGCAACACTGCGAACTAAATTGTGCATTCCTATCAGGATCATTCCATTATTTTGATCAAATGAAATTTCTATCAAATAACGATCTTTTAAAGTTTCTAGTGCGAGTTTTTGCTGTTCATCGGTATATCCCCTATACTCTAAATGCCTCAACCACCAACCTTTTTGCACTGGTTCACGATATACTGAAGCTGTGCAAAGCAAAATATAGCCATGATAGGCATGATCTGATAGTTTTTTGAATGTTTGCTCCAGCCTGCTTTGGACTTTTCTGCGTAACTCTACAGAATACCGATCTAATTTCCATTGATCATTTGGTGATGTTACAATCCCCAGACTAGCTTCAGCTAAAGCTTTTTCCACTTCTTTAATCTCGTGGCCATACTGTTGCCAATAGGCTGAAACATGGGACGCAAAATCATTGATAATTTCTCCGTAAATGGTTCTTAATGCCAAAGGATGTCCTTTATATGCCTTGCCTATCCTTAAAAGCAGTTTCATTTCCAGAGATTGCAAAGTAGAACCTAAACCAACTTTATCAAATAAAGAGACTTGTTCCGTTTCTGTGAGTCCATCAACTCGTTGACAGTGCCAAAAATTGGGATAGCGTGACGCGGCTTGTACCAGTTGGTTTGGTAATTCTTGAGAAGTAATAATAAAGCGACTTTGACAAGTTTCTGCTGACAACAAGCTGGCAAAAAATTGACACCACCATTCATCAATAAAATCGCTCCAGCCAATGTCTTGATCACCAAACAGCAAAAATTCCAAAGAGTCAATTAAGACTAGCTGTGGATGGTGACAAAAATATTCGACTAACCGACGCAGTAAGGACTGTGGTTGTTTTCGTTCCTCTGGAGACAAGGTTTCACCAGAATCTTCTAACCATTTTACCGATACACTCACGAAGTCTGAAGGGGTGAGTTTGTGATCAAAGTTTTTTCGGCAAAGTTTTTCTGGGTCATGATTGAACCAATTGCCTAATTCCACGCTCAAACGTTCTGCTAGTGCTGTCTTGCCAATACCTGTAAGTCCAACCAAAAGGAGCAAGCGACAACAGCCTTGTAACCGCTTGCTCAGATCGGAAATTAAATCATTTCGTCCCGTCCACGCACTGTCATAAGCAAGAAATTCATTGATTAGCGGTGGTAGGTTTGACTCTGCTGGTTGAGTTTCAATGGGTATATTCTCTTGAACTAACTCTGGTTTGTACTTATAAAATAAACTGATCAATTCCAGTCGCTTGGAAAGACGCTCGCCTGGAAGGTTTGCGAATCCAAAGGCTTTACAGATAGCTTCAATATGTTTACGAACTGTTGTTTTAGTGATAACAAGAGCATCAGCGATTTGTTGGTCTTTCTCACCACATAAGAATTTGTCTAGCACTCGTCGCTGCTGGCGGGTAAGTCCTTCAAGTGCTGTATGGAAGTGATCAATATCCACAGTGTCTCTTGGGTAATGATTTTATCGTGTATATTCTGTAGATTAGCCTATATTATACACAGTTGTGAGTATTTCTGCACAGTTGGAAGCAATGTATTTATGTGTTTGTAAACTGGGTATATACATTCTCAATATTCAATTGGATGGTGGCCTCCTTGCTTGAAGCTGAAATTACGTCTGCTGTTTTGTGTCATAAGCAAGGGCAAATACAAACAACAACTGAAAATTGAGACTGTAAACCATTTAGCAGAAAATAACAGAGGTTACATCATGGCTATTATTGGTGATTCTACGAATAACTTTCTCGTTGGGACTGATGTTAATGATGAAATATTCGGTCTTGAAGGTAATGATACTATCCTAAGCAGTTTAGGTAACGATACTTTAGATGGGGGACTTGGTACAGATACGGCTGATTACAGCAACTTGAATCAAAGTATCACCCTCTTACCAACAGGAATTCTGAAAAAGAGTGGTGGTAGCACAGATCAACTGGTGAAAATCGAGAAAATTATTGCCAATTCATCCGTAGGCAATAACACTATTGATACTTCAAGCGCTGGGGCTGGTGTATCAATCAATGTCAACCTAGGGACTCAAAGTTTAACCGTCAATGGAGTACCTGGTGTTGGTTCATTTACAGTAGTGAACTTTGATGATGTTAAAGGTACAAATGCGAATGACACTATTACTGGTGACAGCCAAAATAACCAGCTATTTGGTAATGGTGGCAATGATTACTTAGACGGTGGACTTGGTAATGACACCATGAATGGTGGCTTAGGCAACGATATTTACGTTGTTGATAGCATAGGTGATGTAGTGAAAGAAACATCTACCCTAGCCGCAGAAATTGATGATGTTTATTCATCAATCAGCTATACCTTGGGAGCCAACGTAGAAAATCTCACCCTCATAGGCACTGTTGCTATCAACGGTACAGGAAACGCTCTTAACAATAGCCTCAGAGGAAATACTGCCAATAATACCCTGAATGGTGGAGATGGTAATGATGTCTTTTTCAGTCTAGCAGGAGATGATATTATCCACGCTGGTAATGGTGATGACAAGGCTTTTGGCGGTACTGGTAACGACACCATTAAAGGAGAAGTTGGCAATGACGTTCTCTATGGAGAAGACGGCAACGATACACTTGATGGTGGGGCTGGCAACGATTTTTTAGACGGTGGACTTGGTAATGACACCATGAATGGTGGCTTAGGCGATGATATTTACGTTGTTGATAGCATAGGTGATGTAGTGAAAGAAACATCTACCCTAGCCACGGAAATTGATCAAGTTCAATCTTCTGTCAGCTATACCTTGGGAGCCAATGTAGAAAATCTTACCCTCATTGGTACAGGGAATATTAATGGCACTGGGAATAGTCTTAACAATAGCATCACAGGCAATGCTTCTAACAACACGCTCAACGGTCTTGATGGTGATGATGTCTTCTTTAGCCTAGCAGGAGATGATATTATCAACGCTGGTAATGGCAATGACAAGGCTTTTGGCGGTACTGGTAACGACACCATTAAAGGAGAAGTTGGCAATGACGTTCTCTATGGAGAAGACGGCAACGATACAATCTCTGGAGGAGATGGCAACGATTTCTTAGATGGTGGTGCTGCTAATGATACTCTCTCTGGAGGAGCAGGAGGAGATAACCTAACTGGAGGACTAGGTGCAGATCGCTTTGTCTACCCTGATTTGAAAAATTCGCTGTTAGCTGCACTCGATCGCATCATTGATTTTAATCCTAGTCAGGGCGATCGCATTGTCGTTAATTCTCTGCCCACAGCACTCTTTAATGCTGGTGTTTTCTCAACAGCTAACTACTCTACATTAAGTGCTGCTGCGATCGCTGCCTATCAAGATGCTAATCCCAATATTGCGGGAACACAATCTTTAGCTGCTAAACAATCTGTATTCTTTGGTTGGAATGGAGGCACTTACCTATCAGTTAACGATAGTCTTGCTGCCTTTAATTCTAGTAGCGACCTTTTAATTAATTTAACAGGTATAACTGGTACAGTGGCTACTGGTTTATTAACTACTAACAACTACTTTTCTGTATAGCTGAATCATGCTAAACTTCCCTGTGATTATTAAACCGACTCAACTCTATCTAAAGTATAGTCATGCAAATCTCTACTTCTCGAAAGAGGAAAAATAATTACTAAATTAGTAACATAAACCTAAGTGAGAACATCGGAGTCGGTTTATGCCTTATAGCAAAATAGATGAATTACCTCAAGATATCCAAGCACGACTACCAGAACACGCACAACAGATTTTTGTGGCTGCTTTCAATGCTGCACAACATGATGGAATGAGAGAAGAAGGTGCAAAGGAAGTAGCTTGGAATAGTGTTCACAATGAATATGAACCAGATAGCGAAGGTAACTGGCGTAGAAAACCAGAAGATCCTGCTATACATCATAAATCTGTAACGTCTGGTGGGAATTAATTAATTATCTTTTAAATCAATGTGGCATTGCTGACGGTTTATAATTTATGTAGACCGTTTTTTCTATAGAAATATTGAATATGCTAATTATTAAAGACGAAATTAAACTTCGTCCTATGCAAGATAATCTTTATGATTATGAGTTAATGGAAAAATGGCGCACAGATGAGCAAGTATTAAAATTTTATGGAGGACGAGATGATCCTCATTACTTAGAAAAAGTTATCGCCACCTATCAACCGAGAATTCAGGGAGAAGAACCTGTAATTCCCTGTATCTTCTCCTATAAAAATCAGGATATTGGTTATTTACAATATTATTGTCTCAATCAACTACCAGAAGAAATTAGACAAATGTATTGTTTAGAAAATACAGATAATGTCTATGGAATTGACTTATTTATCGGCGAAACTCAATATTGGAATCTAGGAATTGGGACACAAGTGCTTTCATCAGCCGTAGAGTTCATTTTTACAGAACTACAAGCTGTTAGAATAGTAATTGATCCAAGTGTAAAAAATCCCCGCGCTATCCGCTGCTATGAAAAATCTGGGTTTGTAAAAATTAAGCTGTTACCCTCCTATGAACTGCACGAGGGTAAATATCAGGATTGCTGGCTAATGGCAATAGACCGCAATAAATCATTACACTAAAATAAATGCCTGGCTGGGATTTAGCTTTCTATAAAAACCATGACTCAACCAACTACAAGAATTTGTATACTAGGTGGCGGCTTTGGTGGCCTCTACACCGCCCTCCGTTTAAGCCAATTACCTTGGGAATCTAGTTCAAAACCTGAAATTATATTAGTAGATCAGAGCGATCGCTTTATCTTCTCTCCCCTACTCTACGAACTCCTCACCGGCGAACTCCAAACCTGGGAAATTGCTCCTCCCTACCAAGAACTGTTACAAGGTACAGGAGTGCGTTTTCATCAAGCAGTTGTCTCAGGAATTGACATAGACAAGCAACGGGTACAGTTACAAGATAGTCCAGGAATTTCCTACGACCGGCTAGTATTGGCTTTAGGTGGCGAAACACCCTTAGATTTAGTACCAGGCGCGACAGAATACGCCTATCCATTCCGTAGCATCACTGACGTTTATCGTTTAGAAGAACGCCTGCGAATTTTAGAAGAATCAAATACTGAAAAAATTCGCGTCGCCATCGTTGGCGCTGGTTACAGTGGCGTAGAATTAGCCTGTAAACTCGCAGATAGAATTGGTGAAAAAGGACGCTTCCGCCTCATTGAAATCAGCGATCAAATTTTACGAACTTCCCCAGAGTTTAACCGCCAAGCCGCCAAAAAAGCCTTAGAAACCAGAGGCGTGTTTATTGACTTAGAAACCAAAGTAGTATCAATTGCAGAAGATACCATCTCCCTAGAGTATAAAGATCAAATAGACGAAATTCCCGTAGATTTGGTAATCTGGACAGTAGGAACAAGAGTCGCCTCAGTGATCAAAACCCTCCCCCTCAAGCAAAACCAGCGCGGCCAAATCACCACAACACCTCAACTGCAAGTACTTGAACATCCAGAAATTTTTGCATTAGGAGACTTAGCAGACTGTCTTGACGCAGAAGGAAAGCAAGTACCCGCCACAGCCCAAGTTGCCTTTCAACAAGCCGATTATACAGCATGGAACATCTGGGCTTCTTTAACCAATCGTCCCCTACTTCCCTTCCGCTATCAACAATTAGGCGAAATGATGGCCTTGGGAGTAGACAACGCCACTCTCACCGGTTTAGGCATCAAACTAGATGGTTCTTTAGCATACCTCGCCCGTCGTCTAGCTTATTTGTATAGGCTACCAACTTTAGATCATCAACTCAAAGTAGGCTTTAACTGGCTAGTGCGTCCGATTATCGAAACCCTTTCTCGGTAAATCACTTTCGATCTTCTGTTGAGGCTGGGTGTGGGGTGTAGGGAAAGAAAAAAATTCGTAAATACATTCAACCGTAGGGTGGGCATTGCCCACCTAAATCATTGCTGCGGTTGGCATTTCCCACCCTAGGAGACTTAAAATTTTATGGCTACGCCACGCAAGCTATCAGATATCATTGATAATTCCTATATCAGTCCTAATTGAACCCTATTGATTTATAAGTAATTAGCATTAGGTATTATTATTATTTATTATGAAAAAACCGAAAGTTATTTTTGTAGATGCTGTAGGTACACTCTTTGGAGTCAAAGGCAGTGTAGGGATAGTTTATAGTCAAATAGCCCAAGAATTTGGCGTTGTGGTTTCCCCCGAAATCCTGAATAAACAATTTTTTAAAAGCTTTAAAGCTGCACCACCACCTATATTTCTGGATGCAGATATTAAAGATATTGCCCAACGGGAATTTGATTGGTGGCGAATCATCGCCCTAAATACCTTTGCAGGTGCAGGTGTTCTCAAAGAATTTTCTGACTTTTCTGCTTTCTTTAGTGAACTCTATATCCACTTTGGCACTGCTGAACCTTGGTTTGTTTATCCAGATGTTCCCCTAGCTTTGGTGAACTGGCGACGGTTGGGAGTAGAATTGGGTGTATTGTCTAATTTCGATTCTCGGCTGTACTCAGTTTTACAAAGCTTGGGACTCAGAGATTATTTTAAATCCATTACCATTTCTACCCAAGTACGTGCAGCTAAACCAGATCCGCAAATTTTTAAACTAGCCCTGCAAAGCCATAGCTGTTCCCCAGAGGAAGCATGGCATATTGGTGACAGCATTACAGATGATTATCACGGTGCTAAAGCTGCTGGAATCAGGGGGATTTGGATTAACCGCGAGCAAAATTATTAAATTCTTCTTCATCCCCTCAACTTTTTTACCCAGAAGAAGATTAGGGGAGAAAATTGTCAAAAAAGCGCAAATCACGCAATTATGACTAGTACAGGCGGAAACCCAGCTACCATCTAAAAGAGGTAAAAAGCTGATCAAACAAGCTTTTTTAAGTTTTTATTTTTATTTTTAATTCCCCCTTGCGGTACTAGCCTCTACCAATAAAGATATATTTAAAAATCTATCCCGTACAAATTCACTGTTTGTTTTTGAATCTATGAAGTCTTATTTAGCCGCCGCTATTCAAATGACCAGTGTGCCTGATCTACAGAAAAACTTGACACAGGCAGAAGAATTTATTGATCTGGCTGTGCGTCAGGGTGCGGAATTAGTAAGTTTACCAGAAAATTTCTCCTTCATGGGAGAAGAAAAAGACAAACTCACACAAGGGGAAGCGATCGCATTTGAATCAGCAAAATTTCTGAAAACGATGGCACAACGCCACCAAATTACCATCCTTGGCGGCGGCTTTCCCGTCCCTGTAGACGGCACAAGCAAAGTCTACAACACGGCTTTACTAATCAATCCTAACGGTGAAGAACTCGCCCGTTACCACAAAGCACATCTATTTGATGTCAATGTCCCTGACGGCAACACTTACCAAGAATCTAGTACTGTTATGGCTGGAAAAGCCTTGCCTCCAGTCTATTTCTCCGACGAATTGGGTAATCTAGGACTTTCTATTTGCTATGATGTCCGCTTCCCGGAACTATATCGACATTTGTCAGACAAGGGAGCCGATGTTGTCTTTATTCCTGCGGCTTTCACTGCTTTTACAGGTAAAGACCATTGGCAAGTATTACTACAAGCCAGAGCGATTGAAAATACTTGTTATGTAATTGCACCTGCCCAAACTGGCACTAACTACGCCCGTCGTCAAACCCACGGACACGCCATGATTATCGATCCTTGGGGTGTAATTTTAGCAGATGCCGGAGATAAACCAGGAGTAGCGATCGCAGAAATTAAACCTAGTAGAATTGAACAAGTGCGTCGGCAAATGCCATCTTTACAGCATCGGGTGTTTTAGAGACTGGATCTGACAGAGGCTTTATGATGCGGGCCGAAAAGCCCGCTAATAATTAAGGACAGGCAAGATGCCTATCCCACAAAACCTGTATAATACAGCAGAATTCAGGAGTCAGGAGGAGGCAGTGCGGTGGACGGGTTCCCAAGGCAGTCCGGTCTTGGTGGTTTCCCCAAAGAGGAACTGCCGTCGGCATAAAGGAGGCAGTGCGTTGGGCGGGTTCCCCGACTTGTAGCAACTGCCGTCAACTGCCGTTCAGGAGTCAGGAGTAAAACTGGCTTGGTGTCTAGGTTTCAATTTAGATTCTGTACCTCATTGATCTGCAATCTGCTGTATACGTGAAAAGACTTACAGCAGAATTCAGGAGTCAGGAGTCAGGAGTCAGGAGTAAAACTGGCTTGGTGTCTAGGTTTCAATTTAGATTCTGTACCTCATTGATCTGCAATCTGCTGTATCAGCAAAGTGATAGAAGTCAGTTGTTTCCTGATTTAGATTGGCAACTATTAGCCTAATATATTCGACCCCAAAAACAACCACAAGCAGTTAAAGAATTAATTTGTGCAATTCGTTCCTTAATCTAAATTCAACATACTTTATCTTGGCTGAATAATTAGTCAACAGAACTGTAATGCTCAATAAAATTATATTTTTAATTTTACTTTCCTCAATACTGCTTATTAGCAATTTATCAACTTCCCAGGCTTTTAAACCTTTGTCTGATTATCAGCCTCTTCAAGTTATCAACGGTGCGGGGTTGTATGAGAAGAATTTAGCCAATGGTAATAAAGCTTATTTGCAAGTTATCGATTTGTCAAAAATGCACATAGACCAACTGACTGGAGAAGTTGATAACATGGGTCTAGGTCAAGGAAAATACTATAAAGGAGAAGGAGGATATTACAGCCCGTTTTTTCAGAACAAGTTGTTCTCTCAAGTATCCCAAGAATATAAAAAACTTTATAATAATGATGTTTTTTCTCTAATTAATTGCTCTTTTTTTGAGCAGTACCAATCTAGTACACAGTTATCATTCCCAATTAAACTCAATGGTACAGTAATTAGTGGTGGAACCAGCCCTTACGGCCCTATCAGAGAACCAAAAGATAAGTTTTATAGCAAAGTTCGTCTGAAAGCTTTAGTTTGGGACGATGAACAAGCATACATCACTGACTACAACCCTGTTAATGGTGCGCCTCTAAATCAAAAGCGTGTACAGAATGCCATTGTCTCCTACCAGTACAGTGATCATCCAGCAAAAGTGTTAGCCCAAAATCCAGCTAACAAGTATCAAGTCATTGGTACTTTGAACAAAGATAGTATCAAGGGCGATGAACTAATGTTAATTATGACAGTAAACAAAGCAACTTTGGATGAAGCAGCCAGTTTGCTACGTCAATTAGGAGTTAAGGGAGATATCATTACAGTTGATGGTGGTACTTCAACATATTTATCTAATTCTCAAACAGGAAACATTGTCCTTCCCCAACTGTCAAATTCGCTAGAAAATCCTACTTTCTCTGAGTTACCGCACTATCTAGGATTTCGTAAAAAAAGCAAAAAACAGCTTTCACCACACATCTTTGTTAGTCAGCCTGTCACGAAGGTAAATATAGAAAAAAATGAGCCGTATCTCCTATTGTGGCAGGATAATCTTGATGGAGATGTGACAATTCAATTGTACGATGGTACAAAATTGATTAAAACGATCTCTCCTCACACTGCGAGTGATGGAATTTATAAATGGAAGCCAGACATATCCTTGAAACCAGGTTATATTATTCGGATTTCTAGCCAATATGACCGGAAAATTTTTGGGGAGTTGCACTTAGAATAATCAATTTTAAGCATAATCAAATACAATCATGGTGTAACCGTAAACGCCTTTATTCTTACCTTCTAGCAATACAAAAAACCGGGCAACTTTAACGTCACCCGGCTGATTTATCTAGGGGTATAGCAAGGCCTTACCCTATTTATTGCTGATAAGAATTAAACTTTAGCAGCAGCCTTCATGACAAGTTCACCCTTAGCATACTTAGCAGCAAAATCTTCTAAAGAAACTTGCTTAATCTTGCTTGCGTTACCAGCAGTACCAAACTGTACATAACGGTCAGCACAAACCTTCTGCATATATTTAATAGAAGGCTTGAGGAAGTGACGAGGATCGAATTCCTTGGGATTAGCAGCCAAAGCTTCACGCACAGCCGCAGTGATAGCCAAACGGTTATCTGTGTCGATATTTACCTTACGAACACCACTCTTAATACCTTTTTGGATTTCTTCTACAGGTACACCGTAGGTTTCAGGAATAGCACCACCATATTGGTTAATCAGTGCAATCAAATCTTCAGGTACAGAAGAAGAACCGTGCATTACCAAGTGGGTGTTAGGTAGACGACGGTGAATTTCTTCAATGCGGCTGATAGCTAAAATTTCACCAGTAGGCTTACGGGTAAACTTGTAAGCACCATGACTTGTGCCAATAGCCACAGCCAAAGCATCTACTTGAGTTGCTTCTACGAAGTTAACAGCTTCATCGGGGTCAGTTAACAGTTGAGAATGGTCTAGTGTACCTTCAAAACCGTGACCATCTTCAGCTTCACCAGCACCAGTTTCTAGAGAACCCAAACAACCGAGTTCACCTTCAACACTCACACCCAAAGAGTGAGCTACGTTGACAACTTCGCTGGTAACTTTAACGTTATACTCGAAACTTGCTGGAGTCTTAGCATCAGCTTCCAAAGAACCATCCATCATCACGCTGGTGAAGTTGTTCTTAATAGCTGAATAGCAGGTAGAAGGAGCATTACCATGATCTTGGTGCATGACAATGGGAATCTCTGGATAGGTTTCTACCGCAGCCAAAATCAGGTGGCGCAGGAAGTTTTCACCTGCATAATTACGAGCGCCGCGAGAAGCTTGTAAAATTACGGGGCTATCTGTGTCAGCCGCCGCCTTCATAATTGCCTGAATCTGCTCTAAGTTGTTTACGTTAAAAGCGGGGATGCCGTAACCGTTTTCAGCAGCGTGATCCAAAAGCAACCGCATTGGTACAAGCGCCATATATAATCCTCCTAATTTGGGTATCAGCCAGTCAGTTTAATAGAAGCGTAATTTTTATTTTAATGTAATTGTTACGCTAATCTTAAGGTTTTTTTCAACTTATAGGAAATTATAACTAGTAGCGGATGCTTATGCTGAAAAACTTTGCGACCTTACTATATCAAAATAATCTATCATTTCCATATAGTGCTGTGATATTCGCTACCTTAAACTCAGAACGTTTGGTCGCTGGGCATACAAGAGGCAGAGTACAGGGGGAAAGATGGTTTTACCCTGGTTTATATTTTTCTACTTAGTTTGGTTTTTTTGCTGTCTTGTCAGACTAGAGCATTTTGCTCAATAACACTTCTTTATTATGAAAACAAAGATTCTACTCTAAAATAGATTCAATGCTGACCCGAATTAAAGACTTAGCCACCACTTTAGCACCCCGCTTAGTGGAAATTCGCCGCCATATCCACTTACACCCAGAACTCAGCGGACAAGAATATCAAACATCTGCTTTTGTTGCTGGTGTGTTGTCTTCTAGTGGCTTACACGTAGAAGAGGGCGTGGGGAAAACAGGTGTCATTGGTGAACTACAAGGCACTAAGCAAAATGATCGGGTGTTGGCAATTCGTACTGATATGGATGCTTTACCGATTCAAGAGCGTAGCGGATTGGACTATGCTTCTCGTATAGAAGGTGTAATGCACGCGTGTGGACACGATGTACACACTACGGTAGGGTTAGGTACGGCAATGGTACTATCCCAAGTAGCGACAGAGTTGGAGGGTAACGTCAGGTTTTTATTTCAGCCAGCAGAGGAAATTGCCCAAGGGGCAAACTGGATGGTAAAAGACGGAGTGATGGATAATGTTTCAGCTATCTTAGGGGTTCATGTTTTCCCTTCTATTCCTGCTGGTTCTATTGGTATTCGTTATGGGGCTTTGACCGCAGCAGCAGATAATTTAGAGATTATAATTATTGGTGAATCGGGACATGGTGCGCGTCCCCATGAAGCAGTTGATGCAATTTGGATTGCTTCCCAAGTGATTACGGCGCTGCAACAAGCTATTAGCCGCACTCAAAATCCTTTACGTCCTGTAGTGTTGAGTATTGGACAGATTAATGGTGGCAGAGCGCCGAATATAATTGCTGATAAAGTACAATTGTTGGGGACTGTGCGATCGCTCCACCCAGAAACCCGCGCCCAATTACCAAACTGGATTGAAAGCATTGTCTCTAATCTTTGCAATTCTTACGGTGCAAAATACCAAGTTAATTATCGTCAGGGTGTACCAAGTGTACAAAATGATTATGCCCTGACACAATTATTACAATCATCAGCAGAAGAAGCTTGGAGTAGCGAATTCGTCCAAGTCTTACCTGAACCCTCTCTTGGTGCTGAAGACTTTTCTGTTTATTTGGAACACGCCCCCGGTTCGATGTTTCGTTTGGGTGTCGGCTACAAAGATAGAATCATTAATCACCCCTTACATCATCCTCAATTTGAAGTAGATGAGTCTGCGATTATTACCGGTGTTGTGACTTTAGCATATGCTGCTTACAAGTATTGGCAACTAAAATAAATGCCTTTTCCTGTCAGAGATGCAACCGGAATTTCACAAATATTGAGTAGTAATCAGCCACGATTGTAATACCAAGCGTATTACAATCGTGGCTAAAAATCTGGACAATCACTGTCTTGAGCAAGTTTAACTAAAAATAAACTATCCCATACAATGAATTGTCACCTGATATGAATTTTTTTAAGTAAGTAATTAATATTTATTCATATGTAACATTATTTAATCAATTTTTTAAATAAAAATTAATTAATTTTATACATTGACAAATTATTTAGAAATATGTGATGTTTGAGAGGTTGTATTATTGCTTTACTCTAACGCCCTCTGAGGTAAAGCCAGAGAAAATTATTGCTATACTGTTTTGATTAATAGTCAGTAAAAAGATTCATTCTTAGCTACTATTTATCAAGGAAAGCTCAAAAACAACTTCAACCTTTTCATTTCACCATAAACTTCAGCTATACCATGCCACCAATAGAATCTGTAGAATCATCATCACCACAACCTATTAGTAATAATTGGTACTTGTTAACTGTGCGTTCTAAAAAGCGGGAAGTCTTTTTAAAATATCTGAAATTTATGATTGACCAAAATAAACTAGAAGAATTAGTTTTAGATATTAAAATTCCCCAAGAATCAGTATATGAAGATATGATTTTACTGAATCTAAGTAATTTTAAAACTGCCGCTACATACCTACAAAAAGTTGAATGTTTTCAAAATATAGAACGCAAACCATTACAGTCAGCACAAGTTAGTCGGATGTTAGGAATTGGATAAATTATCTGATGCGAATAAGACTTACGCAAGTGTCACAATCAAGGCAAGATTATAATTTGCGTCAGACTCGATAATTCGGTCATACCAATTTTATGTGAGGCTGCACAGAATCATGAAATCCATTGATTTATCTGTGTTGATCTGCGTACTCTTTGAGAAGCCACCCTACGGGTGTCTATATATGCGGTAGTTGTCCTTGCTCTCTTAATTCTATGCAGCTTCATCTTAAGAAAGGTATAACAATCAACAGAAGAACACATTGTAGAGATTATTTATGAAAAATCTCTACAATAATTGGAATTTTATTTTTGTGTTTTATATACACAAGGAAACAGGGAATAGAGAACTCTTAACTCTCTTTGAAAGTCTCTTAGCATAAGGCTTTGTTCTTAAATTTTGTACCTCCTGCAACCTGAAATTTGCTGTAAAAATTGCTCCATATAAATAAAAAAATTGCATTACTTTGATGTAATGCAATCTAATGTTTATTTTTTTTTAAAACGTGATTATCTTACTCAGCAGCACTATATTAAACCCTTGCACCAGCTTTATTCCCGCCTATTTCTTGTTGAATTCGGCTTTTAGCAGCTTTGAATTGTGTAGCTAATTCCTCACTCTGTTGAGAACTTAAATTATTGCGAATTGCTGCGAACATTGTGCTTTCTTCTTGGCGCACATGATCCATAACATCGTCCATCAAACCTCTGATTCTGTCCTTGAATTCAGGTGTGGTGGGGCTAATAGCTTTGAGTTGATCCAAGATAATCCGCCAGCTTGCTTGTTCATCATATAATTCTTGGGTATCAGCATCACCATAAAAAGGCCTGACTCTGGGATAGACAACTTCCTCTTCGGCAGCAGCATGAACGCTGATATCCTTATAAAGTTGCCCAAAGTATTCTTGAATTTTTTGTGCATCGTTGCTTTGTAACAATTGTGTAAACAGGATATTTACTTTATTGTGATCCATACGCAGAACATCTTGGATGTTCATATCCTGCTTGTCAGAATTTTGGGTAACAGCACTACCTACAGCACCGCTAATTGCAGCGATTGCATCCTGTACACGCGCCCAAATTCCTTGATCTGCATCTTGTCCAGTCAGTTCCCGCACACCCAAAATTTCGAGAATTCCTTTAAGTTGTTCTTGGTGAGCGCGGTTCTCAAAGTTAATAGTATTTAAAGAACCAATTGCTGCCATCACATCAGCACCAACTCTTTGTGCCGCTTTGTGAATTGTCAAGCCGTTCATTACTTGTTGATGCTTCAGCAATTCATGCTGAAATACTTTTTCAAAAAAGCTCAATCGATTACCTTGCATTAACTGGCGAACCTTATTCACCATTTCTTGTGCTGTTGTATCCGCTTCTTTTTGGATGCCGTACTGAATAACTACAGTTTCTAGAATTCCTTGATTTTTGCGGTCGTCATCCAGCATTTTGCGGATATTATCCGCTATTTCACGATCAGCCGATTCTCTCAAAAATAGTTCCTCATTTTGAATGAGCAACTGTTGAAGTAACTTCATATCTGCCAATTTTACCGCAATAGCATTACGCTTGGTATCATCTAAAGTAGCTACCATTTTGGGTTCTCCTCAAAAAAAACAGTATTGATTACCATTAATAGGTTGACATAGATATTAGGAAGCTTTCATCTTTCTATTGAGTGATAGCTTTGTAAACCTGGGGTGGAAAATAAAAAATGATGCTTAATTTTATTATCATTCTTTGGCCAGATATATAAATTGATCATCTCGCCTCAATCACTAGATAGATAAATTTTTTAGCTGAATCTTCTAGATTGACTCAAAGATAGTCAAACAGGAAATTAATCCCATTTTGGATTTTAGATTTTAGATTTTCGGCTGAAGCCGATGTCGAGAAAATTTCTACTGCTGAATAATGAGGATGCTAAATAATGGAAACTACAGAAACAACTTCCACACCGTTCCCTAATGTTCCACCAATTATTGAAAGCGATGATAGTGAATATCGAGATAGCGGCGTACCCAGCACTGTAGCGATGCCTGCGGCGAGCGAAGCTATCGCAGGACATCCCTTACACCCCCTAAGTATAATCTTTCCCATTGCCTTCTTAGCCACCGCCCTAGGCAGTGACTTTGGCTATTGGTTAACTCGTGATTTTTTCTGGGCTAGGGCTTCGCTATGGTTAATTGGACTGGGATTAGTGACTGGGATAATCGCTTCAGTGATTGGGATGAGCGATTTTTTGCAAATTGAACGAGTTCGCAAACGCACCGCAGGTTGGGCGCACTTGATTCTTAACATTTCTATCCTCGTGTTCACAACCATCAACTTTATCCTCCGCTGGGGCGATGTAGAGGGGAGTATATTACCAGGAGGACTTATCCTCTCCCTGATTGTGGGGACATTAACTAGCATTACTGGCTGGTTTGGTGCAGAACTCTCCTATCGCCATAAAATTGGCGTTGTGGGTGCGGGTAGTAAAAGATATCCATAACCCAGGTTCAGTTATAAGTCGGTAATATCAAGTCCGGTTTAAGACTTATCCTTGGGGACGAAGCGGGGATGCGGGGATGGGGGGACACGGAGAGTTTTTAATAAGAAGTGATGATCCGGGTTTGATATAACGAGAAAAAAATATCCCCCTTTAAAAGGGGGATTAGGAGTGTATTGGATTGTCAAATCATTCTTTTCCAACGCCTGTATGCACAGTTTTTACCCATTTTAGGCGTTTTGGACGGACTGACATCCGAGCAGTAGTACTACTCATTACTACTAACCAGTGCAGCATATAAATACTGCCGCGCAGGGTTTGCAGTAGAAACAGAAAATAAGTAGAGATATTCAATTCCTGATCTTGACGTATCCGCTTTAAGCCGGCAAACATTCCTATGACTGACATTGTTACAGACAAGCCAGTAACAGAACTGAACATGGGTGGACGATGACGAACGATCGCCATTAATAAATCTGGTACTGCTGCTGTCGGCAAGATATACATGATCAGCAGAAAAATCAGCAAATCCCAGGTTTTCCGCGTACCCATGCGGTTTTTGAGGATCAGATTCCAGTAATCTAAATAGCGCTGATAGCCGCCTTCTGCCCAACGGTTGCGCTGATGCCAAAGAGCGATCGCAGTTGTCACACCCTCTTCTTGGACTGGGGGATAGAACAAGCATTCAATATCCCAGTTATCTAGATTCAGGCGAATGGTCAAATCCAAATCATCGGTGATGGTTTCTTCATTCCAGCCACCGCAGCTTGCCAAAGCTTGACGACGGACAAATTGACCATTACCCCGCAGTTCACCTAGTCCACCAATGGCAGTCCGTTGTTGTTGGAACCAGATATCAACTGCCATTTCAGCCATTTGTCCTTTAGTCCAAAAATTTTCTTTAGCGTTGGCGATCGCTTTTCGCACCTGCACCGCCCCCACCTGTTCTTTTTGAAATAAAGGCACTACTTGTAGCAGTAAATCTGGATTAACTTGAGCATCTGCATCAAATACGGCAATAATGTCTCCTCTTGTCATCGGTAGCACCTGATTCAAGGCTCCCGACTTACCGCCACCGGCTTGGGGAGAACGCCTGAGAACCTTAAGTTGTTTGTATTCCTGCGTTAGTTCTGCTAGTAACTGCGGTGTGCTGTCAGTACTATTATCATCAATAATCCAGACTTCATATTCTCCATTGGAGTATTCTAGACTACATAGATTTTTTACTAATCTAGCAATAACAGCTTCCTCATTTTTTGCTGCTACCAACACAGATACAGAAGGTAAATCTCCTTGTATTTCTTTAGCGTGGTGACGGGGTCTAGCAAAGATAATACCCAAGGCATGAATACCTAAGACCGTTGTCAGTCCTAGTATAAATATGGAACCCCAGGAAACTAAATGCAGAGCGATCGTGCCACTCCAGACGATAGTCAACACTAGAGCGGCTTTGGGTCTACGTCCTGGAAACTGAGATGATGGTAAATACACAGCATCTGTCTGTACCACTGACTCCTCTTCTGCCGATAGGTCAGACAACAGAGGATTAAGGGGATCAGAGCTTAAGTTGTAAGAGTCCTCTTCGGGCCAGGAATTCGCTGGCATAGTTACTTGATTCAAAAACCAGTATTTGTCCTTAATATACATCAAGGGATGTATTTCCCAAATTTTGAAAAGATGACGCGGAGTTTGGAACACATTCCGCTTCGTGTCCCCCCGTCTCTTTGTGGCACTCTCTTTCCTCCTGCCTGATCCCAACGACAAATATTCACGCCTACCTACTTGTATTTACCCTTAGTGTGTGTGAATACTCATTTTTGTGGGAATACTAATGATGAAAAGGAATACATCTCCAGTTATCAGCTAATTTGAGGAATATTTAAAAATGTCGTCTATTGACCAACTCCAGCCTGTGACTCAGCAACAAGCTAGTGTTTATTTACCTTATATTCAGGGTAGCAAGCGCACTTTCTTGCCCTATGCCATCAGTCTTTATCAAAAAGGTGTTTTGGAGGGACACCGCAAAATAGAAGGGAGTGATAATGTTCCCTTTGTAGCTACCTGGAATGTTGCTACCCTGCCCTCAGACTTAACCCGTTGCCGAATCCAGTTTGATGGCAATGCTGAATTAAGTTATGAAGTCATGATGGCAAGTTTTGAGTTTATTAATTTTTTAATTGAACTGATGGAAAACTATAAGCGCCACCGCATTAGTGATTTTTCCCAAACTTTTTACCGCAAGCTGCTGCGTGTAGAAGAATAAATGGTAGGAGACAAGAGGTAGGGGAGGCAGGGTGAATGGATCTCAGGAGAAAAAGCAGAAGAAAAGCAAAATTTTTGGCATTGCTCCCAGACTCCCCCCTCCCTGCCCTAAAATCTCAACAAATATCTCAAACTAATTTAGTCATAACGCCGGCCTGCCATCAGAAGCAACTAAAATTAGAAAACACCTAGCTGGGTTCAACAGACGTTTAAAATTAGGAGTGCATGGCGTGCCAACATCTGCTAAATATTTGCTGATTGGATCAGTAGAGACTTACAGTGGTAAATCCGCAACAGTTCTAGGTTTGTCTCATCAGTTAAAGCAAAAAGGACTAGATATAGCCTACGGCAAACCCCTAGGTACTTGTTTGAATGCTTTTGGTGAAACTATACTCGAAGAGGATGTTCAGTTTATTACTCAAAGCCTCCAACTGCCGGAAAACCGTGTTGCTCAGACTTTATTAGCTTTGAATGAAGTCAGTGTCCAAAAACGCTTACGTGGCGAAGACACAACTAATTATCAGCAGTCCCTAGTGCAGCAATATTTACAAATACCCCGTGGTGATTTGGTGCTGTTAGAGGGTGCTGGTGATTTGTCAGAAGGCTATTTGTTTGGCTTATCTTTGCTGCAAGTAGCAGCAGTCTTGGATGCTGATGTGCTGTTGGTACATCGTTATAAATCTCTGCTTTCGGTTGAAACTCTGTTGTCTGCCAAGCAGCTGATAGGCGACCGCTTGATTGGTGTTGTCATCAATGAAGTTCCTGCCGAACAATTAGAAGTGGGGAATAATGTTTTACGCCCATTTTTGGAACAGCAGGGGATTCCTGTACTAGCAATGTTGCCGAAAAGCGACTTGCTTCGCAGCGTCAGCGTCGGCGAACTGGTAAAACAGTTAAATGCTGAAGTTCTCTGTCGTGGCGATCGCTTAGATTTATTGGTGGAAACTCTGGCAATTGGGGCGATGAATGTCAATTCGGCAGTCAAATATTTCCGCAAACGCCGGAATAAGGCCGTAGTCACCGGAGGCGATCGCGTGGAAATCCAGCAAGCTGCTTTAGAAACTTCTACTCAATGCCTCATCCTCACCGGAAAATTACCACCTCCCGCCTTTATTCTCAATCGCGCTGAAGAATTAGAAATCCCGATTTTGTCTGTTGACCTCGACACTCTCACCACAGTGGAAATTGTTGACCGCACGTTTGGTCAAGTTCGTGTCCATGAACCTCTGAAAGTAGAGTGCATTCGTCAATTAATGTCCGAACATTTTGACATTGATCGTTTGTTGTCTCAACTAGGATTAAACCCAGCAGCGGCTTTGTCATAGTCTGATTAAGTTACTAAAATTACTAGTGAATCTACAGCGTAAGTCCTACCTTTCATCTCATCATGAGCAATCAACTCATACCATTTGGGATTTTGGATTTGCGATTTGGGATCGTCAAAGGCTTACTAAATAAGGTTTTGGGTATTCCCTCTCTCGCCATCAGGTTTCAAATTGGTATGATCTCTTAGGCGACTGCGTATTTTTACCTGATTTGACACGCAGCTATCGAAAAAGAGTTAGTTACTAGCAAAATAATCTGGAAAACGTAGCAATCTGTAACTCTAGTTGGCTTCGCACCTACACGCTCTTTGGTAGAATATCTGGGTCGTTTAATCTGATTATGTCTATCTTTGAGCCAGTCAACAAACCTCATCAACCTTGATACGTTAGCGCAAGAACTGGCGACAATCCAGCAAACGGGTTCTAAGCGAATTGCCTTGTTGGGTTCTCGTCATGTGCCAATTACTCATCAAAATCTCATTGAAATGATGACATATGCCCTAGTTTTATCGGGCAATCGCATCATCACCTCTGGTGCTACAGGCAGTAATTCAGCTGCCATTCGCGGAGCAACAAGGGCTGACCCAAACTTATTGACGGTAATTCTACCCCAAAGTTTGGAACGCCAGCCCCATGAATCTCGCCAACAACTAGAGCAGGTAATGCATTTGGTAGAAAATCCCAGTAATGACAATCTGTCTTTGGCTGAGGCAAGTTACCTATGCAATAAAGAAATTGTCTCCCGTTGTCAGCAACTGATTTGTTTTGCTTTTCACGACAGTCGTACCCTACTGCAAACTTGTGGAGAGGCAGAAGAACAAAGAAAAGTGGTGACACTGTTCTACTTTGACTAAAGTGCAACGTAGTCTCCACATAGCTAATGATAGAGATGGGAAATTACCAAAGGTTACTGGGTAATGATTTTTCTAAATTACCCAGTATTCCTTCACGCTTACCAAACAGAAACTACTAACACTATTTATTCAGTTGATGTCTCTATTGCAACTGCCCACCCCTGCTATTTTTTTGTACTCTATTGCGGCTGCCGCTGTTCTCATCTATGTGCCGTATTTGTTGGTAGCTTATGCAAGGGCGAGAATTGGGTATGATCTTTCTGCTCCTCGCGCCATGTTTGATAAATTGCCACCTTATGCCCAAAGAGCCACCTGGGCGCACCAAAACTCCTTTGAGGCGTTTATGATTTTTGCCGCCGCAGCACTAATGGCCTATGTCACAGGGGTGAATTCTTCTATGGCAGCAACGGCAGCGATCGCATTTATCCCCGCTCGGTTGCTATACTCTACTTTTTATATTGTGAATATACCCCTTTTGCGATCGCTCATGTATGGTGTTGCCTCTTTTAGCTCTGCGACCCTCTTCTACTTGAGTATCATGCAACAGAGGTGATTCGGGAATAGGTAATTGGGGATACGAAAAAACCATTACCCATTACTCATTACCCATTACCAAATTCAACATCTCACATTTAACATTTATGGCTTCTACTTTTTCTTTTGACATTGTGAGCGACTTTGACCGCCAAGAATTAGTCAATGCTATTGATCAAGTGGTGCGCGACATCAAAAGCCGTTACGATCTCAAAGATACTCAAACTACTGTTGAGCTAGGTGAAGACAAAATTACCATTAGTACCGACAGTGATATGACTTTAGAGGCTGTACACGGCATACTGCGCGAAAAAGCTGCCAAACGCAACCTCTCTCAAAAAATATTTGATTTTGGCAAAGTTGAATCTGCCAGTGGGAACCGCGTCCGTCAAGAAATCACCCTCAAAAAAGGCATCAGCCAAGAAATTGCCAAACAAATCTCTAAATTGATTCGTGACGAATTCAAAAAGGTACAAGCGTCAATTCAAGGTGATGCGGTGCGAGTAACTGCCAAAGCCAAAGACGATTTGCAAACTGTGATCCAGCGTCTGAAACAAGAAGACTTTCCTGTGGCTTTGCAATTTACAAACTATCGTTAGGAACTCTTGACTGGGGTGACGCGGGGACGCGGGGACGCGGTGATGGGGAGACGCGGTGATGGGGAGAAATAATTATCTACTGCCCCTGCCCCCTGCACCCTGCACCCTGCCCCCTGCCCCCCTGCCTCTAACCGCGTCCTGCACCGATACTTTTTTGAAACGCCGGACGTTCAGAAACTTGTTTAATATAGTTCAAAACGGCTGGGTAAGCGCTCAAGTCTAGCTTCAGCATGATGGGAATATAACCGAGTATAGATCCCACAGCTACATCGGCAACAGTGAATTCATTACCCAGCACAAAAGGTTGCTGTCCAAAAATTTCATTCAGGGGAGTCAATAAGCGGGGCATTTCCTTTTCTCGATTGGCTTCGATAAAAATACCTGTAGCCAAGGTGGAATTGGCAAATAATACCCACTGGGAAAATATGGCGCGTTCCTCTAGTGAAAATGCAGTTTTTCCATATTTTTCAGAAAGATACAACAAAATTGCCCCAGATTCCCACAGTTTAAAATCGCCATCAACAATTGCAGGAACTTTACCTACGGGATTAATTGCTAAGTATTCAGGCTGTAGATGTTCACCAGCTTTCATATCTAGCATCACAAATTCATAAGGAATTTCTAGTTCCTCTAAATACCACTTGATGATTGATGCACGACTAAAAGCGCCACCGTAAAGTTTCAACATAATTACCTAAAATCAAAGTACTTTGTGAGTGTGGGAATGTTGTTTAACATTGTCTTCTTTGCTGACAACTCTGGCAGCATTTAGTACTCGTTTCCGTTCCGTAGAATAATTAAAATCGGTTTTGGTTGCGCCTACGGGGATGAATAATTGGGCTGATTGACGACGCTTGTAGGTACGAGCAGCGGAAAATGCCCTTAGCACAAATTCATCTCCGAACTGTGCTGACTCTGGCATTCCATGAGGCATAACCAGTGTATCACCGTCCAATATAGATCCTAAAGTTGTTGCATAGGCAAGCTTGTAGGACGTAGGAATCCCTTTTAATATCGCTTCTAATGCGGCTGAGGGAATAGGCTCCATAACCTCAATTTGATGCACTTCTCCATCATCTTTGTAAAAGCAAGTTGCCAAGCCGATCACAATGTAATCATCGGTTGTGAGATCGTTCGCATTGGAATAAGAAATTGCTGTTGTCATCGTCAAATTTACTCAAAATTTAAATTTAGGTACTGGGGAGTTGGGGAGTTGGGGACGCGGGGATGGGGTGATGAGGGGAGTAGGAGACGCGGTGACGCGGAGAGTTTGTTTGATCAGCAATTAAGTAGATTAAAACCCTCTTTCTCCCTGCCCCCTGCACCCTGCACCCTGCCTTCTGCCTTCTGCCTTCTGCCCCCTATTCGCTGTCACCATATGCCTATAGCTTGCGTGACGACGTAGGAGTCATACGGCAGGCTACCGCCAACACCAATCACCCAATTTCTGTCTTGTTGGCATTCTACCAAGTTGTTACTCTGACTACTTGACTAGTCTTCGAGATTGATGGTAATTCTTTCGGGAATTGGACTTGGGGGTGAAGTATATATTATTGGGTTTATGGCTAACTAGTTTTAAGTAGCCATTATCAACTGGGTACACCAGAACCGATGAAAAAGGAATTAAGGGCTAAAGACTAGGAACTGGCATTTTTTACTCAGCACAACCTCTGGGAAACTGCTTTCCAGTTATCTAAAGCACTCAGAAATTTTTCAGACTAGGTTCAATTCAGTCCTTTCAACAAAAAAAAGACTACTGAAAAAGTGACACAGTTGCAAACCCACTCATAGGCGAAAAACTATAATTTTATTTCACCGAGCAAATAGCTCAAGCAGGAAAATATGGATCATCACTCCTTTCTAGCTTCTGGTAGTCAACAAAATCAACGTTGCCAGCGTGTTAATACAAAAACTTTATATACTCAAATTACTGAAGCAAAAAGTAACAAAGAATTAGATACAGAGGATACTTACTTACGGTCTTGTGCTTTGAAGTTAGCTCAACAAGGAAATTATATTGAAGCGATCGCTTTGTTAAGCCAACTCATTGATAGTCATCCTGACAATGCAGTTAATTACAACAACCGAGGGCTGATTTATTTTCAAAGTGGTGATTCTCAAAAAGCCCTACACGACTACAACACAGCAATGCAAATGAATCCCAAGTTAGCTAGTGCTTATAATAACCGAGCTAATTACTATGCTGCTGGTGGGGAGTTAGTAGCGGCACTAGCTGACTACGATCAAGCCCTAGATTTGAATCCTCGTCATGTTCGCGCTTGGATTAACCGTGGCATTACTTTGCGTGATTTGGGGCAGTACGCGGAGGCAATTGATAATTTTGAGACTGTACTGCTGTTTGGTCAGCTACAAGGTCATATTTGGGCTGAACGCGGTAGAACTTATCATCTTTGGGGTGACTGGAATTGTGCGATCGCTGATTATTACCGTTCCCTGACACATCTAACCTCCCTCGATACCAGTCAGGATATTTCTGCTTACCGCCTACGGTTACAACTGGAAAACTGGTTAAACGAGTTGCTGAATCCTTACGTCAACTGATGAGTAGCTCTGTAACACAGTGTTTAAAATTCCTAAAAAATAATTTTTTAACTTTGAATTGGTCAATAGCAGACCTGTGGGGCTGATTTGCTAATAGATCATAACAATTCAACATTCAGAATAAAGTCTACGGCAAGCTATGCCAACAAAATTAAAGACAGTTTCAGTCAAGGATTTAGACCTCGACTAAAACATAAGCTGTCTGTAAACGTATGTCCTTAGAGTTCCCCCATCAGGGTATTAAACCCTTTAATTGCTGAGAACTCTTTAATAATTAATTATTAACTATTCGCAGTTAATATTGATAATTTTTTGTGTGTTTTATGCTGAACTAAAAGAACAAACCACCTCAAATTACTTTAAGGTGTGGAATCTGATTGTTCAGCATCTTTTCGATCTGGATTAATCAGCACTATTTGTCGCTGACTGGGATCAAATCGGTATGATTGTTCTTGCCTAATACTCTTAGCTTGCTGGGGATCAAAGTTACGGCTAAATTCCGCTCGTAAAGTATTGACACGTCCTTCTACCAGCTTGACTTCTGTGCGAATTTCTCGCAACTTGTCTTGCTGTAACCAGTGATAAGGCAAAAGTTGTACCAAGGCAGATACTGCTGCTGTAGCAATGACCAAGTTAACAGTTATCTTGGCTGTGGTTTCCAGCGCCATCACCTGGTAAGAACGTTGGCGAAGATGTTTTTTTGGTCGAGGTAAAGATCGACGACGTGGTTCTACTGGGTGTAGCGGAGGTCTGGATGGTTGAAACGCGTTCATGATGCTAAAAAGAGCCTCGCTGGTTGAAGGGAAGCACCGTCAAAAGCAAACTGGCGCTAATTGCGGCTTGATTTAGCTGCCATATTACTCCATTTTTTGAAAATTTCTACAGTGTTACATGATTAAACAAAAATTACCTGGCGTATACAGGTACATTTCGCCAACATAACTCACAGCTTAAAGCCCCAAGCTTTTGGAAAATGTACCCTCTACTGCCAGGGTGATTAGTCTTGTGAACGTGTCACATCTGGGCTTTATTTGTAAAGTTCAGTAGCTAAACGCCAAGCCAGAATGCCTGGAATTAGAGCCACAGCTAGAGCGATGTACACTTGAGTATCAGATATAGGCATGGTGGAAACCCTCCTAAAGTCAAACTAGATGATTAACACTTCGTTTACTACTTTTCACTGTTTTGCCAAGATTGGGGAATATCTTGTTACAAGATGCAACAAAAACCATGATGGGGAGATGGGGAGTTGGGGTGACGCGGTGACGCGGAGAAATAATTATCTACTGCACCCTGCACCCTGCCCCCTGCTTCTACTTCATGAACTCGTAAACAGGTGAATTTATGGTTTTGTACTTGGGTATTGACTTTGGTACTTCTGGCGCACGGGGCGTGGTGATTGATGATGAAGCTAGGATTTTGTCCCAGATGCGTCATCCCTGGGAAATGGCGATTGATGCTGACTGGGTAACTTGTTGGGAAAAAGCTTTATGGAGGTTGTTAGCAGCAATTCCAGGGGAATTGGGGCGACAAATTGGGGCGATCGCTATCAACGGTACTTCTTCGACAATCTTGCTCACAGATGCCACTGGTCAGCCTGTAGATGCGCCATTGTTGTACAACGATGGACGAGGATCAATGGTGTTAAAGAATTTGACCAGCATTGCACCACCCAACCATACCGTATTGAGTGCAACTTCCAGTCTCGCCAAACTTTTGTGGATGCAGCAATTACCTTCTTTTCGCCAAGCTAGATATTTACTACATCAAGCCGATTGGCTGGCTTTTATGTTGCATGGAAAATTAGGCATAAGCGATTATCACAACGCTTTAAAGCTAGGCTATGACGTGGAAAAGTTCCAATATCCACAATGGCTGGAAAAATTGCAAATTCCGATTCAGTTACCGCAGGTTTTAGCACCGGGTACTCCCATTGGCGAATTACGTCCAGAAATTGCCTCTAAATTCGGTTTACGGCGTGATTGTTTGGTGTGTGCTGGGACAACTGATAGCATTGCGGCTTTTCTGGCTAGTGGGGCAAAATTGCCGGGGGAAGCAGTAACTTCTTTAGGTTCTACTTTGGTACTCAAACTTTTGAGCCGTACCCGTATAGAAGATGCGCGATATGGAATTTACAGCCATCGTTTAGGTGATTTGTGGCTGACTGGGGGTGCTTCTAATACAGGTGGTGCAGTGTTAAAGAATTTTTTTACTGACCAGGAATTAGTCAGCTTAAGTCGGAATATTGATGTATCAACACCGAGTGAATTAGATTATTATCCCTTGTTGAAGGAAGGCGATCGCTTTCCTATTAATGATCCCCAACTACTTCCAAGACTAGAACCCCGGCCAGACAATCCTGGAGAGTTTTTACATGGCTTGTTAGAAAGTATGGCGCGAATAGAAACCCGTGGTTATGAATTATTACAAAATTTAGGTGCTGACCAATTAACTCGTGTTTACACTGCCGGCGGTGGTGCAGCGAATTCTGCTTGGATGGGTATTAGAGGCAGATATTTAAAAGTTCCTGTTACTGCCTCTACAAACACAGAAGCAGCTTATGGGACTGCACTTTTGGCAATGCATAAATTAGGAACTTCTTATTTAGGATCGCTATAATTTGTATTATGCAAAAAACAGTGAAAGTTAAACCGAATTCCAAACAGCAGAAAATTGTAGAACAGGAAGATGGTAGTTTAATTGTTAATTTAAAATCACCACCAGTTGATGGTAAAGCCAATGAAGAGTTAATTAAGCTTTTGGCAGAAAAGTTTGATGTACCCAAATCCTATATCAGAATTAAGTCCGGTTTATCATCTCGACAAAAACTTGTAGAAATTGATGATGTATAGAATATATTATTCGCCAAGCCAAATTATTTAATTTTTACTTTTTCGTTCTTACTAACTTCTAAAGGTAAGAAAATCGTCAACACTTCCCCATATTGAGGACTCTGACGCACAATCAACTTACCACCAATCGCTTGAAACAGATGCTTAGTTGCCGCAATATTTAAACTAATTGTTCCTGTTTCCGGTTGGAACATTAATAATTGACCTAAAGATTTACGAATTGGTAGTGTTGCAGTTCTGGTTGAATCGTGGCAATCCAATTGAGGAGATAATTGTAACTTGAGTTGATCACCTGCTGGACTAACCTGAACTTGAATAGAACTACCGGGAGGTAAACTGCGGGTAAAATTTTCCATTAAGCCAGTAAGTACCCGATCTAGCATAGCGGGATTACTTACCACCGTTGGCAATTGCTGAGGTAAAGCCACATCTAAAGTTAAATTTCGTCGAGTTGCTGCTTGTTGCCAACGAGGGATACTTTGCTGCAATACTTGATCTAGAGACATGGGCGTTAGTTGTGTATTCGCAGATTTAGCTGCCGCACAAGTTTCTAATTCAGCTGCTTTAAACAGCAACTCCATGCGATCAATTTGCTCAGTACATTCATGATCAATAACTCCTAAGCGATTAATTACAGTAGTAGGTAAATCCTTTCGCTTGAGGAGTAAACGAGTCAAAGTGCGAATTGTTGTCAGTGGGGTGCGGACTTCGTGAGCAAAGGCTTGTAGTAATTCTACATCGGGACGAGAGGATGGTTTTGCTGACGGGGAAACAGGAATATGGTGAGATGGGGAAATAGGAGGAGTATGTGTGACTTTATCCGCTTCTGGCTCTGCTAATTCCTGAAGCAGTAACTGGCTAAATTGAATTATGGTCTGATAGTTTGGTGCAACTGGGGCGTACTTTTCGACTAACACGTCTAACTCAGCGAATAACTCTGGATTAGTCAAGATTACCCTAGCGCCTAGCGATCGCCAAGCCTGCTGCACTACCTCTGGTTCAAAGGAAAATAAAAATTCTTTTTTACCGCTTTTGTGTTCTGACAAAACCAGAACTAATCTAAATTTTTCTGTAAATACCAAGCAAAACCGCTCTGATCCTAGAGGATCAGCAGGTAATAAAGGTAAGATAGATTCATCAGGATTGATTTCATCAGGTTTGTAGCCGCAGCCCCTCACTCGCGTAGCGTTTCCGAGAGAAGACATCACTTCTGGTACTACACTCCCCGCCATTGCTGGTGAGATGTGAAAGGGCATCAAAGCCAACGGATTAAAAGGTTTTGCTGTAAAAGTTACTGTTTGTAAACTTTGAGTCAGTTTTGGTTGACTAAATAAGGGTGCTGGTGCAGTTAAAACTAAACCTTGAGTTATGTCAGACGAAGTTGTGGCTAAAGAATTGAGTAGTAGATGTTCTGTAGCTGCCAAACTGATGCGCCATTGCTGCTCGGCTTTGGCAGATGAACAATCAGCCATACTTGATTGGCTCTGGGCTAAAACTTCCCTCAAACTTGGCAAGATCCATTCGTACACAGGTTTTCACCCCTTCGTTGATTCAAGAGCGTCTTACAGCAGCTAAAGCAGACATTGCACTACATACTTACGAGGTTATAGTGATTTCTGTACTAATGACAGTCGTAGAACCGAACAATTAAGGCGAAATTTCCCCTGGATTCATAATTTTCAAGGGCAGGGAGGAGCAAAGGAGCATGAAGTCAGCCAATTACCTCTTCCCCTATCACCCCACAATTTATAAAATTTTGATGGAAGATGCGTCAAACTGCTCCAAATCTGATAACATCAAGTGACCTATGTGGGACAGCATGATCTACCCTTAAAAAGCGGCTAAGACTCTAACTCATGTCAATAGAGAGTCTTTTACCAAATACCAGTCCCCACAAGTCTGTAACCATCCAGAAAATTGAATTGGCGCTTGTCAGTATAGGCTAATGGATTTGAGCCGACAGAAGTTGTCCTAGTTTCAATTTTCTGCAAATCCGGTGCTTGCTTAAGCACTAATTTTCTCCTGTGTTTAATTTCTGTTTTAAGATTCGCTCCTGGGCATCACACAATCAGTAAATCGCTTCAAGTACTCAATTGGGAGATAACACATGAAAAAATTAATTCCTTTCCTCGTTAGTGGCATTTTAGTAGCGGGTGTTTTTGGTTGCCAAGAAGCTCCTAAAACTGGTTCAGAAACTCCTGGTACAACTAATGAAGCTCCTTCAGTACCAGCAAAACCTGCGTCTGAAACTACACAAACTACAGATAAAACTGCTCAACCTACTACAGCAGCTACAAGCACACCAGAAGCTACAACTACACCAGGAAACACAACCACAAAAATTACTCCTGGGGCTACCAAAGCTACCAGCGACTTGAAAACCGAAGTTAGCAAAAAGTTAAAAGAAGCTTTACCTAGCAATAAGTTGGAAGTAGAGAATAAAGATGGTGAAATTATCCTCAAAGGTGCAGCTACTTCTTCTGAAGAACTCAAAAAAGCTGAAACTTTGGTTAAGGGAGTCAAAGGTGTGAAAAGCGTTAAGGTAGAAGCAAAAGTTACACCTGTGAAAAAGCCATAAACTTATAAATCAAAAAGGTTATGTGACAGGCATCTTGTCTGTTTTACGGAATGATTTATTTGAGCAAAAATCATTTCTGAAATCGATATCGAAACTTGTCAGGATTTACACTTACAGTAAGTCCTGTTTTTTGTTTGCTTAAGTACTTATTTTGAATTTGGGACTTTACAGAAGATTGCAAGTTGCAGGAGGTATAGCAGGTGACTCTTAACAGGTGACAGAAAGGAGAAAAGAGGTAATAGTTGTGTTTCTTTCTTATGTTGCAGGAGCGCAAACCGCGCCCGTTTGTACGATTTTAGATTGTGAAACACAGACAGGTAATGGTTTCGGGCTATCCATCTATCAAAATTATTTTGCAACTATTAATGGAGTGAAGCTAAAAAGGCTATAATACTTGCAATATAAGAGTTTTAAGGTCTTCTGATCAACAAATCATCTCGATCTCCGATTCCGGTTTCTACCTGTTGGGGATATGCGGAAATGGCAATATATTGTTACAATACTTAACAACGTTCATAAACCCGGTGGCTTTCTTCATGATAGTTAAGACACTTCCCCCTAGTTACCGATCAAGTCCGGAGGACAGTCACGCAGGCGAATTGTCCGTGATTGAAGTAGTACCAGAAAATGTTACACAAACCTTGGTTAACAATTCGCCAAGATTTTCAGCATCTCAACAACAGACAATACTAGCTACAGCTAAAGCTGAACCAGAGATGCTGCTTTATGATCCTGAAGAGATCCGATCCTATTACAAAGACAAACCTTGGCAGGTTTTTCGGCGGATTTTGGCAGTTTTACAACCAATCTTGTCCTTTGTTTTGGGAATATGGTGGGATAAGAAACGGGGAATTGTCGTCAAAAATGATAGCCGACGAGCCATTGAATTACGAACTTTGCTGACGAAATTGGGGCCTGCTTACATCAAAATTGGCCAGGCTTTGTCTACTAGGCCGGATTTAGTTCCTCCGGTGTATCTGGAAGAATTAACTAAACTACAAGATCAATTACCAGCTTTTGCTAACGAAATAGCTTACCAGTTTATCGAAGAAGAGCTAGGAGCAACCCCAGAGAATATTTACGCGGAAATTTCCATCGAGCCAATTGCGGCAGCTTCCTTGGGACAAGTATATAAAGGTAAGCTAAAAACTGGGGAAGAAGTGGCGATTAAAGTCCAGCGTCCAGATTTGCGTGAAACTATCACTATTGACTTGTATATTTTGCGCTTTTTGGCTGGTTTGGTGCAGAGAAAAGTCAAACGGGTACGCAGTGATTTAGTCGGGATTTTGGATGAATTGGGCGATCGCATTTTTGAAGAAATGGATTATATCCACGAAGGCGAAAATGCTGAACGCTTTTTTGAATTATACGGTCATATGCAAGACATATATGTACCGAAAATTTATTGGGAATACACCAATCGTCGTGTGTTGACGATGGAGTGGATTAATGGGATTAAATTAACCCAAACACAAGAACTTCAGGAACTGGGTATCAACGCCCGTTATTTAATTGAAATAGGTGTACAGTGTTCTCTACGTCAATTATTAGAACATGGGTTTTTCCATGCTGACCCCCACCCTGGTAATTTGTTAGCTACCTTTGATGGTAAATTGGCTTATCTTGACTTTGGGATGATGAGCGAGATTAAGCCACCACAGCGTTATGGTTTAATTGAAGCGATCGTTCACGTCGTTAACCGTGACTTTGACTCATTAGCAAAAGACTACGTTAAATTAGAATTTCTCACCCCAGAAACCGACTTAACACCAATTATTCCCGCGTTTTCCAGAGTATTTGCTAACGCTCAAGGTGCAAGTGTCGCCGAACTCAACATTAAAAGCATCACCGATGATTTATCAGCTTTAATGTATGAGTATCCCTTCCGCGTACCTCCCTACTATGCTTTAATTATTCGTTCTTTGGTGACTTTGGAAGGTATTGCTATTTATATCGATCCTGATTTCAAAGTTCTCAGTGAAGCTTATCCTTACGTTTCTAAACGCCTGTTAACAGATCCAGCGGATGAATTAAGAACATCATTGCAAGAGTTACTATTTAAAGATGGTAAATTCCGTTGGAATCGCCTAGAAAACTTGTTAACAAATGCCCGGAAAAATCAAGAATACGATCTGAACTTAGTATTAAATCAAGGAGTAGAGTTTCTGTCTTCGGAACGGGGTGCATTTATTCGTGACAGGTTGGTCGATGAGTTTGTCAACGGAATTGATGCTCTTAGCAAAAATGCCATGCATAATTTTACTTATGTATTGAGAGAAAGAGTAGGATTGACAGCAGTTAATGAAATGCCCGCTGCTACATTAGAACAACAACAAACCTTAGATAATATCAAACGCATTTTGGGTATTCTTCGACAAACAAAGGGATTTGATCCTGCTCAACTTGCTCCTCAGGTAGCTCAGATACTTGTTAATCCCAGAGTGCATCATTTAGGTCAACAAATTGCTAATCGCTTTACAGAAAAAGCTGTCACAAGATTAATTCGCCAATTATTAGCATCAGAATAAAACAGGTAATTGGTAATTGGGGACAAATCAATTCAAAATTCACCATAGTGCTTACAGCAAGCCACTTTCACAAAATTCAAAATAACCCCTAGTTTTAGACATGGGGTTATGGCGATTTTTATTTAAGTGAGGTACGACAAGAAAGAACTAACCGCAGATGAATTTGTACCTCAGCAGACAAGGTGGAAGATTCTGCCTACTGCTTATGAATTATCTTGTTGATCTGTTTTTTCCCGGTTAATACTTTCTTCTAAAGCTTGAATTTGTTCACGACGAGCTTCTAATTCTAAGGAACGACGTGCTAAATCCTGGTTTTGCAATGTTAGAGATTGTCGCCAATTTTCCGCTTTATCTGCTTCCTGTTGTAAAAACTCTGGAGTAATACCAGTTGTGAGGTAGGTTTGCACTACATTCAGTATCCAGTTGGTAGCATCTTCAATTCTTTCAACTTCACCTGTAGGGGAAAGCTCTACTAACACCAGCATTTTTTCACTCAATGTGTTTTCTTTTCCCAGGAGAATAAACGCCTCTTCGGAAATCATTGACCAACAATATTCAGTTTCCTGACTTGCTAATAAGTGTAATTGGTACTGGTCTAAAAATTCGTTTTTACGTACTTGAGCTAGGTATAGCATTGTCGCTATTAGGTAATTGGTGATTGGTAATTGGTAATTGGTGATTGGTAAGTTTATTCCTATCACCAATCACTTGTTATAAAGTACGCAAGCGAACGCGCAAAATTTCCGCTTGTTTCTCAGCCTCTGCTAAAGCATCCCGTACACCTTGAACTACATCTGCGGGAGCTTTATCCACAAACTTAGGATTACTCAGTCTATAACTTAAAGATGCAACTTCAGCTTCAGCTTTATTGATACTCTTCTCTAGTTTGGCACGGAGAGCTTCAATATCGACAACACCTTTTAAGGGAATTACCACTTGGACAGTACCGACAACACCAGCAATAGAATTGTCTGATTCCTGGGTTGGAGTGGTTTCTGGCTGTGATATATTTTGGCTATCAGTTGGCACAGAAGAACTGGTAAATAACTTTTGTCTACCTTCCGCATTGAGTATATTGCGAACAACAAACCAACCAGCATAACCAAGACCAACGGTTTCAAAGAAAGTCCCAAAAATAGGAAGACGCAAAGTTGCATTCCCGACAATAATACCCACTCTTAAAAAAACAAGTCCGACAATAATTAAGCCAATAGCTTTTAAACCCTGAAAAGCTGATTTATTTAAAATTGATGGTTTTTGAGGTTCATCAATCAGAGTCTTGTCAGTAATAGTTAAAGTTTCTACCTTGGCCAAATCTTGAATATAAGACTGTCCTGCATTGAGGATAAAACGTTCATTTTCGCTTTCACTTTGCAAATTAGCAGTGATTTTTACCCCTGGTTTGATATCAGCTTCAGCCCGTAAATTGCGAATTGTACGAATAGTATTAATTAACAATTCAAACTGTTCTTCCAATGTTTGGTCAATTAATTTTTCATCTGCTTCAGGATAGGGCTGTAAGGCTAGAATTTGCGGACTTTCTGCTGGTTGTTGAGTGAGAGTTTGCCAAATTTCCTCAGTAATATGAGGCATAAAGGGATGAAGTAGTTTTAGAATTCCTTCCAGTATATAAGCAAGAATTTGCTGGGCAACTTTGAGAGATGCGGGGTCTGCATCTTTTTGAAGGCGAGATTTTACTAATTCAATATACCAATCACAGAAGTCACCCCAAATAAACTCATAAAGTCCCTTAGCTGCTTCTCCTAAACCGTAATTGTCGATGTAATTTGTAGTTTGTCTAATTACTTGATGATAACGGGAAATAATCCATTTATCACTGAGTTCTGTCGGCTCAGGTTTACCCAATTGTGCCGGAGTTTGCCCATCCAAATTCATCATCACAAATCGGGCAGCATTCCATAACTTATTGGCAAAGTTACGAGATGCTTCTACAGATGTTGATTCATCTTTTTTACGGTCATATTCTAAGCGAATATCTTGACCAGCACCGGCTACTTCCTTAATTAAGGTATAACGCAGGGCATCAGTTCCATATTTGTCAATTAGCAATAATGGGTCAATGCCATTATTTGCCGATTTCGACATTTTCTTATTATTTTCATCCCTGACCAAGCCGTGAATGTAAACAGTTTTAAACGGCATTTGTCCGGTGAAATGTCCCGCCATCATCGTCATTCTCGCCACCCAGAAAAAGATGATATCAAAACCTGTAACTAAGGTGGCATTGGGGTAGTAAGTCGCTAAATCAGGGGTTTGTTCTGGCCAGCCTAAAGTTGAAAATGGCCAAAGTCCAGAAGAAAACCAAGTATCTAAAACATCGGGGTCTTGTTCTAGTTGGACATTTTCTCCAAATTGTGATTTGGCTTTTTCCCAAGCTTCCGTTTCCGTTCGCGCTACGATATGAGGTGTTGAGTCGGTGATTTGTCCGTCGGTTTCGCTGACAGCGTACCAAGCGGGGATTTGATGACCCCACCACAGTTGACGAGAAACACACCAGTCGCGCAAATTCACCAACCAATCACGATAAACCTTAGCCCAACGTTGGGGGACAATTTCCGGGGAATTTTGCTGGTCGAGGAATTCGAGAGTTTTGTCAGCGAGGGGGCGAATTTTGACAAACCACTGGGTAGAAAGAAGAGGTTCAACGGGGACTTTTCCGCGATCGCTATAAGGTACTGTATGTTTATAATCTTCTATCTTCACCAAAACCCCATCTGCTTCTAGGCGAGAAACCACATTTTTCCTAGCCACAAAGCGGTCTTGTCCTTGAAACTCCCCGGCATTTTCGTTCAAAGTGCCGTCTTTATTCATAATATTGATAAACGGCAAATCATGACGTTTACCCATTTCAAAATCATTGGGGTCATGGGCTGGAGTCACCTTCACGCAACCAGTACCGAAAGCCGGGTCAACCAACTCATCACCAATAATGGGGATTTCTCGGTTCATAATTGGCAAAGTCAGGGTTTTACCAATTAAATGTTTATACCTTTCATCATTGGGGTTAACCGCAACTGCTGTATCACCTAGCATCGTTTCTGGTCGAGTTGTCGCCACTTCTACAAAACCAGAACCGTCACTCAGCGGATAACGGAAGTGCCAAAGATTACCATTTACCTCTTTTGGTTCCACTTCCAAATCAGATACCGCAGACCCAGAAGCGGGACACCA
The DNA here is from genome assembly GCF_014698735.1 of Anabaena catenula FACHB-362. Lineage (GTDB taxonomy): Bacteria > Cyanobacteriota > Cyanobacteriia > Cyanobacteriales > Nostocaceae > Anabaena > Anabaena variabilis_A. Next base: position 106,240 of record NZ_JACJTQ010000007.1, on the reverse strand, counting down.
ATTAACCAAATAATTACCGCGATAAATCAGTCCCTCATCATAGAGGCGGATAAATGCTTCTAAAACAGCTTTCGATAAACCTGCATCTAAAGTGAAGCGTTCCCGTGTCCAGTCCACCGAAACACCCAAACGGCGCAGTTGATTAACAATTGTACCCCCAGATTCTGCTTTCCATTGCCAAGCGCGTTCTAGGAATTTTTCGCGTCCCAAATCATAGCGAGTTTTACCTTCAGCCTTGAGTTGCTTTTCCAGAATGGTTTGTACAGCAATGCTGGCGTGGTCGGTTCCGGGTAGCCAGAGGGTATTGCGTCCTTTCATGCGATGGTAGCGCACGAGGGTATCAATCAACGCACTTTCAAAAGCGTGACCCATGTGCAAACTACCGGTCACGTTTGGGGGGGGAATGACGATACAGTAAGGTTCACCCTTATGGTTGGGGTCAGCTTTGTAAACTTGGTTGTCTTCCCAGAATTTTTGCCATTTGGCTTCTGTGGAGAAGGGTTCGTAGAGACTAGAGAGATTGGGAATAGTTGCGGTCATGCTGGGAATAATCAGTTTTTGAGGACTCTGATCAATTTTGCCACAGAGATGGAGAGGGGATAACTTAATAGTATCTTTTTGGTAAGTACAGCACTTACAAGTGCGTACTTTTTATTATCAAGGGGTATGCTTTATTATAGTAATAGTTCAAAGCCGATTTACCAGTTTGTTTATCAACATCAAGGTTGATTACTAACTAACAAAAAAGCTGATTATTTCTGCAATTAAATACATCTTTACAGTGAGGTTAAATCATGTCTCAAAATACAATTAACTACATCATTCATGATGGAAATGCACGCGGTCATAGTCAGATTGACTGGTTAGATAGTTATCATACATTTTCTTTCAGTCATTTTTATGATGCAAACCGCATGGGATTTCGTTCTCTGCGAGTCATAAATGATGACAGGATTGCTGCTGGGGCTGGATTTCCTACTCACGGACATCGAGATATGGAAATTCTTACCTATGTCTTGTCAGGTGCAGTTGAACATAAAGATAGTTTGGGTACAGGTTCGGTAATTCGTCCCGGTGACGCACAAATTATGAGTGCTGGGACTGGTATTATGCACAGTGAATTTAATCCCTCACAAACTGAAGAACTGCACTTACTGCAAATCTGGATGTTACCAGATACCCTAGGATTAACTCCACGGTATGAACAAAAAACTTTTTCTGTAGAAGAAAAACGGGGAAAACTACGTTTAATTGCTGCTAAAGATGGACGTGATGATGCGGTGACTATTCACCAAGATATTGATTTATACGCATCTATTTTAGAGCAAGGAGACATTATTAATTATCGCGTCCAGCCTCATCGTTATGCCTGGTTACAAATTGCAACAGGTGAAGTAATTTTAAATGGTAAAGAACTTAGAGCAGGGGACGGAGTACAAATTACTGGAGAAGAGCAACTAGAAATTAGTACCAACCTCAGAGCGGAAATCTTGCTTTTTGACTTAGCTTAAACAGGAATTAATCCCAGCGCTGACAATTTGTTCCTGTTAATATTGCCCTTCCAAACAATATTTGACAATCAGCAGACAGTTTCTGCTATCAGCAGCACGTTCGTAGACAACATGATCTGCCAAGCGTCGAAGCAGAAACCATCCATACCCTCCTACTTGTAGAGTGCCTGGCTCTGGCTCGACTATAGCATCAGGATTAAAAGGTTTACCATGATCCCAAATTCTTATCTCTAAACGGTCATTCCACAGACTCAATTGAATTTCTATGTCTGTTTCTGGTGGTAATGCTCGATGAGCGTGACGAACTGCGTTGGTAAAGCCTTCTGCTAATGCTAAGTTGAGGCGATAAAGTTGGCTTTCTGACCAGCCAAATTCAGATAAATATTGGAGAGAAAATTTTTCAAACCATTGTTGTACGTGGTTTAGGAGCTTAAGATCGCTCTTCACCGTCAGATGGTCTTGCTGCACTGTGGTAAGCATTGACCTTGACTTGAATGTAGATAAGTGAAAAATGGTGTTATTTGTTTTTTGGCGATTTTGGATTGAGGAATAGTTTTTATTTTCCATCCAAAACTGAAAATCTCAGATCAAGCTTAAACTATTAAAATTTACGCCTGTTTGTTTTCAAAAGCATATCCAAGCTAGAACTATGAGCAGCTAAAGCGCTGTTGATGACTTAAGGTCAGCCAGTTTTTAGACTCACTCATAACTTTAGTATAATATGCTCTTGAAACTCACAGGCGTAACAGCGCTTTGTGGAAACTAATTTAGAACAGTCCCAAAGTCAGAGATTTGTCCAATGGTAACGCAGCACCAATACCTAACCACACGGTGACGAGAGTACCAAACAGAAATACTGTTGTGGCTACTGGACGACGGAAGGGGTTTTGGAACTTATTAACGTTCTCAATAAAGGGAACGAGAATTAGCCCTAAGGGTACGGAAGCCATTGCTAATACTCCTAACAGTTTGTTAGGTAGTGAGCGTAAAATCTGGAAGACTGGGTATAGATACCACTCTGGCAAAATTTCCAAGGGGGTAGCAAAAGGATTAGCTGGTTCACCTGTCATTGCCGGATCTAGCACCGCTAGAGCCACAATACAAGCAAATGAACCCATAATTACGATGGGAAATACATACAGCAAATCATTTGGCCAAGCGGGTTCACCATAGTAGTTGTGTCCCATGCCTTGGGCAAGTTTGGCTCTTAAGTTAGGATCGCTCAGATCGGGTTTTTTTTGCGTTGACATTTTTAAAAGTACTCTCCTGCTGAAGTTGAGTTAGAGCATTGGTGAAAGCCATCAGATGTTTAGGTAATCTGCTCTAAGTACATCTGGTGGAAAGGCATATTTTTTAGCCCAGTTTTTACAACTTTCACCGTTTACAGGTTCAGATAGTAGTGTTTGTTTAGAACTTATGTTTTTTCTGTTTCCTAAGTTTAAAACAAACAACACTGATCTGGAAACTGAATCATGCCTTTTCGCTAATGACTTTAAATTACAAAGGACCGGAAATACCTTGTTTGCGGATCATCAAGAAGTGGAACAGCATGAAGACTGCAATTAACCAAGGTAGAACGAAGGTGTGAGCGCTGTAGTAGCGAGTTAGTGTTGCTTGACCAACACTGGAACCACCACGCAGTAGGTCGGAGATGAGAACGCCAACTACGGGAATTGCTTCTGGTACACCACTAACAATTTTCACAGCCCAGTAACCAACTTGATCCCAAGGTAGGGAGTAGCCTGTCACACCGAAGGAAACGGTGATTACAGCTAGGATGACACCACTGATCCAGGTCAGTTCGCGGGGCTTTTTGAAACCACCAGTTAGGTAAACCCGGAAGGTGTGCAGAATCATCATTAGCACCATCATGCTGGCTGACCAGCGGTGAATGGAGCGAATTAGCCAACCGAAGTTGACTTCATTCATGATGTACTCTACGGAGGAATAAGCTTCAGTGACTGTCGGCTTATAGTAGAATGTCATCGCAAATCCAGTAGCAAACTGGATTAGGAAGCAAACTAGGGTAATTCCACCTAGACAGTAAAAGATGTTGACGTGAGGAGGGACGTATTTACTGGTTACGTCTTCAGCGATCGCTTCGAGTTCTAAGCGCTCCTCAAACCAGTCATAAACATTGGCCATACAATCTCAAATTCCTAACAATCGGTTGCGGTTGATAAATCTCCCAATAGCAATTTTGGGATTTTCACAAAGATGAGTTTTCTTCAGAGTGATTAAATTTTTTCAGAAACTTAACACTCTGTAAATATGGAATATATTGCTTCCCCTTTGCAAGCTAACGCCAAAAACGTTGGCCACAAGGTAGATTTTATCGTTAATGAAGAGGGATTGACCCAAATCAGTTGACATAACAACTTGATGAGAGCAATGCACGTCTTCTATAAAAAAAGTAACATAGTCGAGAGATAGATTTCATAAACAATCGGGTATTTGGTCATTTCTAGGGAATTTGGGTTGAGGTGGAATTGAAGATGGGGTTCATGAATAAACAGGTTTTGCGGCTGGGATTTTCTTTAGTTTTGGCTTTTTGCTTGGGTTTTGGCTCATTTATCCAACCAGCATCAGCTTTGACGCAGGAGCAGAAATTAGTTTCTGAGGTTTGGCGAATTGTCAATCGCTCTTATCTGGATGAGACGTTTAATCATCAAAACTGGGCTGACGTGCGGCAAAAAGCTCTAAAAAAGCCGCTGAATAACCCTGAAGCTGCTTATGGGGCAATTCAAAATATGCTCAAGAGCCTTGATGATCCTTTTACTCGGTTTCTAGATCCAGAGCAGTACCGCAGTTTGCAAGTTAATACTTCTGGAGAACTGACGGGTGTAGGTTTACAAATTGCCCTCAATTCCCAGACTGGTAGCTTGGAAGTAATTACACCTATTGAAGGTTCTCCAGCCCAGAAAGCAGGACTCAGACCACGCGATCGCATTCTGAAAATTGAAGGATTATCTACAGAGAATCTCACTCTTGACGAAGCAGCGGCGCGGATGCGTGGACCAATCGGTAGTATTGTAACTCTCTTGATTGCACGAGAGGGAGAGGCAGAAAAGGAATTTATCTTGATGCGCGATCGCATTGAACTGAATCCTGTGGTAGCTGAATTGCGTTTGTCCCCCCAAGGGCAACCCATTGGCTACCTACGCCTAACTCAATTTAATGCTAATGCCTCTATGGAATTGGCACACGCTATTTCTAGTTTAGAAAAAAAAGGCGCTGCTGCCTACATTCTCGATTTGCGAAATAATCCAGGGGGACTATTACAAGCTGGAATTGAAGTCGCCCGGCAATGGTTAAACTCAGGCACAATCGTTTACACTGTCAACCGACAAGGTATTCAGGGGAATTTTGAAGCTGCTGGTGTAGCCCTGACAGAAGATCCTTTGGTGATTTTAGTCAATCAAGGAACTGCCAGCGCTAGTGAGATTCTAGCAGGTGCGTTGCAAGATAATGGTCGCGCCCAGTTAGTAGGTGAAACTACCTTTGGAAAGGGACTAATTCAGTCCTTATTTGAATTGTCTGATGGTTCGGGTTTGGCGGTGACAATTGCTAAATACGAAACTCCTAACCACCGAGACATTAATAAGTTGGGTATTAAACCAGACAAAGTAATTACCCAAGAACCAATTACCCGTCAGCAAATTGGGACAGAAGCCGATAGTCAATATCAAGCTGCTGTGGAAGTATTGACTAAAAATCTGGTAGTAGTTGGGAAGGCTTGACGCGGAGACGCGGTGACGTGGTGATGGGGTGATGGGGTGGGATGACGCGGAGATGGGGAGACGGGGGACGCGGTGACGGTGGGACGCGGAGAGTTTGTTTGATCAGCAATTAAGTAGTTTAAAACCCTCTTTCTCCCTGCCCCCTGCCCCCTGCCCCCTGCCTTCTGCCCCCTGCCTCTTGCCCCCTGCCTTCAATTACTCATTACCAATCGTTGATAAGCTTGATCTATGAAATGTTTGCCTCGGAGAAAGCCGATATTAGCGCCGGGGCAAATGTATTGTAAAGTTTCTGGTGTAAAGCGATCGCGCAAGGCTTGAAGACTTTTAAGTTGTCTTGGCCAGTGAAAAGTCTTTGGTATGCGGAGTGGGAGCAGTTCACCTTGTTGGTTGGGAACTAAATGCCGTCCAGAAAATAGCACGCCCCCAAATTCACGATAGTATAGACATGATGAGCCGGGAGAATGGCCTGGTGTCCAAATTGCTTGTGCTGTGGTATCAAGAGTGAATTCTTGACCAAAGGTGGTGACAATTGAGCCAGGTAATAAATAAGCTTCTTGTTCTTGAATAAGAATTTCACAGTTAAAGATTTGCTGAATTTCTGCCGCTTTGCCAATAGCACCGCGATGAGTGATAAACAACCAGCGCAGACCTCCACATAAGCTCATAAAATCCTGATTCGTCTTGTCTAAAGCGGGGCAGTCTATCAGGATATTACCTTCATTTCTGAAAATCAAGTAAGAAGTTCCCCCTAATGTATCCCTATTAGGTGGAAATGCAAAAATGGTGTTGAGTGCGAAGTTTGTCGGTAAGTTTTCTTCTCTAGGCACTTCGTCAGAAAGTACAGTTATTGGTGGCTTAGTCCTATGACTTGGCTGTTGAGGTAAGAGAGACATAAATAAACAAACCAAAACTGAGGAGTGATGAACAATCAGGTTACAGTGTATTTACCCAACGCTGTTAACTGTAGTTAAAAAATTAGCAATTTCAGTCTTTTTTGTAGTCATGATCTTTGACAAAGACTACAGGTAGGCATTCTGTCAAAACTGGTGAAGATAACATGGCATTTTGGTTTCTCCTGTTACTAGGACTAGCTACTTATCTAATAATTCAGCGCAGCGTGGCTCAGATCACCCGAACGCCTGTGTGGTTGTTGTGGCTGGTGTTAATGACACCATCTTTTGTGTTGACTGGTTGGACGCTGATCTATGGTGCTAAACAACCGCCTCCAGCAACGCTGATTATCTGGCCTTCAGTTGTATCCCTGCTGTTATACTGGCTGTTGTTTCAGTGGGGTCGGCGAGTACCAGAAGATACACAGACTCAACCTTCTGACCCGGTATTACCATCAGCTAATCATTCTAACCCAGTGCCAACACCAGTACGTCCCATTGAGCCAGCAGAAGAAACTCAACTACGAAATTGCTTTTCTTGGTCTGTATACTATATCCAAAACATTGAGTATCGACCTCAAGCAGTGATTTGTCGGGGTCAGTTGCGAACTACACCTATTAATGCTTATCAGCAGATTAAAACAAATATTGAATCAGTATTTGGTGATCGCTTCTTGGTGATATTTCAAGAAGGTATGAATGGTAAGCCCTTTTTTGTACTCGTTCCCAATACTCAAGCTGCTAAACAAAGTACCAACAGCAAGCGAGACAATTTAACTCAACCAGTCATAGCAACCCTACTATTAGCAGCTACTTTAATAACTACTACCTTGATGGGTGCGAAAATTGCTGGTGTTGAATTCACGCAAGTAGAATCTGACCCAACTATATTTCTCAAAGGCTTACCCTATGCATTAGGGTTAATGACTATTTTAGGTATCCACGAACTTGGTCACTATTTCACGGCTCGATTCTACAAAATTCGTTCGACACTACCTTACTTTATCCCTGTACCATTTTTCTTGGGAACTTTTGGGGCATTTATTCAGATGCGTAGTCCGATTCCCAACCGCAAAGCTTTATTTGATGTCAGTATAGCTGGTCCGATTGCGGGTTTTGTTGTTACCTTGCCCTTACTCCTATGGGGGTTAGCTCATTCGGAAATAGTTCCTCTCAGCGAAAAACCCGGACTTTTGAATCCTAATTCTCTTAATCCCAAATATTCAATTTTATTAGCGTTGCTCTCCAAGTTAGCATTAGGAAGTGAGTTAACAGTAAAATCAGCTATTGATTTGCATCCAGTTGCAGTAGCTGGGTTTTTAGGACTGATTGTGACGGCATTAAACTTGATGCCCGTGGGACAACTTGATGGTGGACATATTGTCCATGCTATGTTTGGACAACGCACCGCAGTTGCTATTGGTCAAATTGCTCGTTTATTGTTATTACTACTTTCTTTTATCCGAGAAGAATTTTTATTGTGGGCAATTATTTTATTATTCGTGCCGTTGATTGATGAACCTGCACTGAATGATGTCACAGAACTTGATAATAAACGTGATGTTTTGGGATTAGTGGCAATAGCTTTATTATTGTTGATTGTGCTGCCATTACCTGAATTCTTGGCTCGTGTGTTGCAAATTTAGAAGCTGGGCTTTAGGGAAAATATAGCAGGAGTCAGCACTTCTCTTCTCCTGTCGGAGACACTACGTGAACGAGACGCTTCGCGAACGACTACGCTCAGTGACCGGAGTCAGGAGTCAGCACTTCTCTTCTCCTGTCGGAGACACTACGTGAACGAGACGCTTCGCGAACGACTACGCTCAGTGACCGGAGTCAGGAGTATAACCCTCTTGTAGTGGGAGTTTCATTATCAATTGATGTCCTAACCACCCTGTCCACGGCTATAAATAAAAAGCAAGCCCGTCCGTGCGGGCTTTGCCCTTGTAGTATAAAGTTTTAGCCTGCGGTGGCTTTAACTGCATTAGCCGCTTCAGTAGCCTTTGTAGATACAGCAGTGCTACCCACGCGAATTTCCGAAGTGAAGGAAGCCATGCTAAAACCGCCAAAACGCTTCAGGACACTTACCCGCATCCGTAAATTGGGACTAGCAAACCACAAGCGTTCTTCAGACCACATGGTTTCATACTCAGTAATGAGAGTAAGAGCGCCATCATTGCCCATTTTATAGCTGCCAGCGACGGGGGCTTTCTCTGCGTAACCCATTTCCCGCAGTAACTTACCTTCATCTGGATTATCTGCATCAGGAACTGTGGCTAAAACGGTAGAACCTTGGTGTTTTTCCTCGTCCCATTCCATTGTGCCGTTCCAGGTAACTCGCGCACCACAGGAAGCTGTACTAGGTTGAATTTCATACTGTTCACACAGTTTAATCACCTCTGGATGATCTGCGGCCAGCATCTCAATCACGATGTCTGATTTACCGTCTTCTGATTGCTTAAAAGCCAAATGGTGACTTGTGCGATGAGAAAACCATTTACCAGCACTTAACTCAAAAAACTCTTCAATATTCATGAATCAAAATTTTCTAAATCCTACTTTTATTATTAAAAACTAGCAGGAGTCCTTTAACTTAAACTTGCTGGTCTATTTCTTCCAGTCTTTTGAGAGAAATTGTGGCAGCTTCCGCAACGTGGGGATGACTGTCTTTTTCTAGGTATTTCAAAGCTGAGATGCTCTTGGGAGTGGGCAAATTACCCAAAGCTTCTGCAAGACGCTGCCGCACTAACCAATCCTCAGCTTGGGCAAAGCGTAGGATATGATCTACAGACTCAATAGATTTAATTTCTCCCAAAGCGGAAATAGCCGCTTGTTGGATGACTACTTCTTCGCTATCGAGTGCTTTAATCAAAATTTCACGGGCGCGGGGGTCTTTAATATTACCGAGAGATACAGCCGCACTAAATCGAACTAGCCAATCAGTATCTTCATAAAATGCCCGTGATAAAGCCTCCAATGCTCTGTTATCACCTAAATATCCTAAAGCCCCAGCAGCATCAGCACGGATACCATAATCTGGGTCAGTTTCCAAAATTCTCACTAATATGGGATAACATTCTGGGGTTTGCTTGATACCTAGAGCAAATACTGCCATTGAGCGCAGTTGCAGAGATTCATCATCTAAAACCTTTTTAATCAAAGGTACAGCATCTTCTGGGGATATATGACGCAAGCTGGCCAGGGCTACCATGCGATCGCGCAAATTTGGACTTTCTAACTGAGTAGAAATTATCTCTAAGCTGGGAGCATTCATTGAGTTTACGGCACTTTCTTAATTTATCTTTACTTTAACTTAATTAACTACCTATGCCCCAGGTGTAAGTCTAATGTATTCCAGTTATCACTCAGATCCCACCCCTAACTGTGCCTCAGGTGTGAAGAGAAGAATCAAGGCTAAACATAGGGTTAAAGGTACGACTGTAGAGTACAGCGTCAAACTTTCAGGAGAATCACAATGGTTCAACTTAGCGAACGTCCAGGTGTCAAACAAATCACAAGCTTGCAAGATAAGTTTATCTACGAAGTTGGTGCGATGTACGATGCTGAAAATCGCTTCTTAGAAGCACAGCAGATGATGTGGCAATGTTGTCAAAACAACCAGTGTAAGTCTCTAATTGAGACCCATATTCGTGAAACCGAGCAGCAAATCCGAAATCTAGAGCAGGTTTTCAGCACTTTGAAACAGCAACCACAACGGGTTACTTGTGAAGCTGCGGCTGGTGTGATTAGTGATGGTCAAAAATTCATGCTACTAGCTGCTAATAATCCCACAATTCTGGACTTAGGTTTAGCGGGAGTCCAGTCCAAAGTTGAGCATTTCGAGATTGCTTGCTATCGTGGCTTGATTACAGTTGCTGAACGGATGGGACAACAAGAAGTAGTGCAGTTGCTACAGCAAAACTTGCAGCAGGAAGAGCAGACAGCACAAAAAATTGACCAGTTGATACCGCAGTTACTTCAAGCAGCACAGTCTGGTAACGGCAAGACTACTAAATCTCGCTAATTTACAGCGATTTGCATTCAAATAGTTCACATTGTAGAGACGTTTGAGGAAACGTCTCTATCTTTGTTTGAGAGCAAAACCTTTTACAAACTCCTTGCAAAATTTATCTGCAAGGGTTTAATTCTACAGACTAGGTGGCAAAATCACAGTATCAATTACATGAATAACACCGTTGCTTCCTTGAATATCTGCCTTAGTTACCTGAGCATCATTGACAAATACACCTTTCTCAGGATCAACTTTCACACTAATTGAATCACCTTGTAAGCTTTTGACTTGACCTGCTTTCAAATCGGTAGAAAGTGCTTTCAAATCGGTAGAAAGGACTTTACCCGGTACCACGTGATAAGTTAAAACTTTCACTAATACTTCTTTATTTTCCTCCTTTAACAAATCCTGCACAGCGTCTTGTGGTAATTTTGCAAAAGCTGCATCAGTGGGAGCAAAAATAGTGAAAGGACCCTTTCCTTTCAATACTTCTGTCAGTCCAGCAGCGTTTAAAGCCTTGATCAAGGTTGTAAAAGAGCCGTTGGATTCTGCTATTTCTACAAGGTTTTTGGTTTGTGTTGTACTGGCAGGTGTTTGGGTAGGCTGAGGTGGAGTATTAACAGGTGTTTGAGTTCCTGGAGTGGTAGGAACTTCTGTATCCGTCTTCCCGGGTTGAGTTTGTCCAGATGTATTACGACCTCTATAGCGAGGTTCATTAAAAATACTTGGTCTAGGATTGAGTACTCCACTTCCACCTTTCTGCTTGACCTGTATTTTGCCCTTAGTATTGCCCTTTTCTGTAGATAGAGGTTGATAATTTTCTTGAATTCTTTGACTCCGATTATAGGGAGCTTCGTTGAAAATACTCGGCTGAGGATTTAGGACTTCTTTGGCTTGAGATGGTAAAGTAATCAGGAGGCTAAAGCCAGTTATTCCGACTATACCCGCGAATTTGGTCAATGATTTGCTGTAATTTGCATTCATAAATTGTTTTTGTCTTCGTTGTTAACAAGCTACATAAAAACTTATAACATTTTGTTAAACCAAAATCTAACTAGAACCGAAAATCTGATTTTTAGTCCAGGTTCAGATTAGGTCGTGATCATAAGCTAGTACTGCTTCTCTAGGAGATGCTAGGCGTTGGCATAATTAAAAATTTAAAATTTTAAAAGCTGATGAGGAGGGCTGTTCAGAAATTTTGTAGCTTGCTTCCCCATTGGGGTATAGTCGCTATATTTATGCCGCCGTTTCAAATATTAGGCTGACAAATTGCACTTTTGGGTTGAGGGGGAGAGGTTTTGCGACATTTTGCCCAAACATAAAAATGTGCAATTTAAAAGCGTGACAGCTTACTAGTGCAGCATAACTAAAATAACTATCCTGTGAAAAAGGTTAAAAACCAGCTTTAGAGAACTCCAAAAAATAAATTATCCAATTTCACAGAATCAAAATCAATTTTCCTCCCCCTTCTCCCTGCAATATCGCTCCCCTACCCTAAAAGCGATAGGATATTCTTTTATTTGGAAGTCTATTATTTCCTCCTTCCTCCAGTTTCCCCTGTTTTCTGCCTTCTTGCACCAGGTTAGTCCCTATGAAACTAAATTATTGTTTTCGGAATTTTATTTTTTAATGTGCTGGTAAAAATATTTTGGTTAGCTATTAATAAAGGCAAAAATTTGGAGAATTTTCTACTTTATTTTTCATGAATTTACCGATATAATAATCTAATAACTCGAAAAATTACTGTACCTAAAGATAGAATTGTCAAGTCAATAAATAAGGTGAGTGATCAGGTATACAATATGCTGGAATTATATCAGTGGGAATTATCTCAATATTCTGAAAAAGTGCGTCTATGCCTTGATTATAAAGGGTTAGAGTATCGCAAAATTGAGGTGACACCAGGAATTGGACAAGTAGAATTGTTTCGTTTAACCGGTCAGAAACAAGTACCCGTATTAAAGGATGGTCATAAATATATTGTAGACTCCACGGAAATTGCTAAGTATTTAGACTCAGAATATCCAGATCGTCCACTGATACCAACAGATAAGAAAAAACGCGCTCAGGCTTTATTGCTAGAAGATTGGGCTGATGAGACTATTGGGATTAAGGGTAGAAAAGCTTTGTTTGCTGCGATTAGTCAAGATCAAGATTATCGTAAGTCTTTATTACCTGTTTCGACACCAGATATTTTCAAAAGTCTGGTAGAAGGTGTACCCAGTGATTTTCTCTCGGTTTTGGGCTTTGGGGTGGGTTTTACTCCAGATGTGATTAGTGCAGCGATCGCTAGTCTAAAACAAGATTTAGACATTCTCACAGAATTATTGGCAGATAGTCCTTATTTATTGGGAGATGAACCAACCATAGCTGATTTAGCAGTCGCGGGATTATCGATATTGTTGAAGTTTCCAGAAGGCTCTTACTTGGATTTACCCCCATCTCTCAGAGGTAAAGGAGTCCCCGGTTTAGCGGATAATCCTGATTATGAACCATTCTTCACTTGGCGCGATCGCCTCTACGCTCAGTTCAGAAAACCTCTATCAACCATAACTCCAACTGCGCCAAGTGCGCCAACTTCAATTCAGATTGATTAGGTAATTAGGTGACAGGTGATAGGTGACAGGTGACAGGTGACAGGTGACAGGTGATAGGTGACAGGTGATAGGTGATAGGTGACAGGTGACAGGTGATAGGTGATAGGTGACAGGTGACAGGTGACAGGTGACAGGTAAGACTTTTTGCCAATCACCAATCACCAATCACCATAACTAATGACCAAAGACCAATGAATAATGACTAATGACTAATGACTAATGACTAATGACTAATGACTAATGACCAATGACTAATAACTAACAAAATGAATTCAGGACAACCATTAGGTTCAGTCATCCAAGGTTCACTAACTGGGGGTTTAGAGGTCAGACTACACCCGGATATTTCTGTAGAAGATATGCGGGTGGGTAAATTTTTGGTGGTACAGGGGATGCGATCGCGCTTTTTCTGTATGCTGACAGATGTAGCTTTAGGTGCTGCGAATGCACGTATTGTTGCTAGTCCCCCAAGTTGGGAAGATACATTTTTGCGCGAGGTGTTAGCGGGAAGCGGAACCTATGGAATGGTCAACCTCGCACCAATGTTGATGTTTACCCCTGAATCTCATGAATCTTTATCCTCCCCTAACGGTAAATCTGTAAATTCATTTGTTCCGTCCTTCAAGGGTTTAGCCTCATTTCAACCCCAAACCAGCACGACGATGGAATTGCTCCCCGTCAAAACCATTCCCAGTCACTTTAGCCAAGTCTACGACGCAAATGAAGATGATTTTCGGCGGGTATTTGGTTGGGAAGATGATCCTCACAGAAACAACTTCTCTATCGGTAAACCATTAGATATGGATGTGCCGATTTGTATTGATTTAAACCGATTTGTAGAACGGAGTAACGGCGTTTTTGGGAAATCAGGGACTGGAAAATCCTTCCTGACTCGCCTACTTTTAGCTGGTATAATTCGCAAAAATGCGGCTGTTAACTTGATTTTTGATATGCACTCAGAATATGGCTGGGAAGCAGTAGCAGAAGGTAAAGAAGTTAACACCGTCAAAGGTTTAAAACAATTATTTCCCGGTAAAGTCGAAGTTTACACTCTTGACCCCGAATCAACCAAACGCAGGGGTGTACGAGATGCTCAAGAACTCTATCTTAGCTATGAGCAAATTGAAGTTGAAGATATTAAATTATGTGGAAAAGATTTAGGACTTTCAGAAGCAGCTTTAGATAATGCCAATATCTTATGCAACGAGTTAGGTAAATCTTGGATTCCCCAGTTATTCAATATGACTAGTGAGGATATTAAGATTTTTTGTGATGACAAGCCAGGACACCCAGGATCTATTACTTCTTTACAACGTAAATTGTTACGCTTAGATAGTTTAAAATACATGCGGGCAGTTTGTCCCCAAAACTATATTAATAAGATTTTACAATCTTTAGAAGCTGGGAAAAATGTAGTGATTGAATTTGGTTCCCAGTCAAATATGCTATCCTATATGTTGGTGACAAATATGATCACCAGACGCATTCACGAGCATTATGTCAAAAGAGCAGATCGGTTTCTCCAAAGCAAGAATCCTTTGGATCGACCAACGCCATTAATGATTACAATTGAGGAAGCGCACCGCTTTCTTGACCCAGGAGTGGTACAAAGTACGATTTTTGGAACCATAGCCCGCGAACTGCGGAAATATTTCGTAACACTTTTAGTAGTTGATCAACGTCCGTCGGGGATAGATAATGAAGTTATGTCCCAAATTGGGACTCGCATCACGGCTTTGCTGAACGATGAAAAAGACATTGATGCAATTTTTACAGGTGTATCTGGTGCTGGGGCTTTGCGCTCAGTATTAGCAAAGTTAGACTCCAAGCAACAAGCATTAATTTTAGGTCACGCCGTTCCCATGCCAGTAGTTGTGCGTACCCGTCCCTATGACTCAGTATTTTACACGGAAATGGGCGACCAAGCCTGGGAAGAAAAATCAGATGCAGAAGTTTTCGCAGCCGCAGAATTAGCTAAAGCTGATTTAGGTTTTTAGTAACAATTTGGTCAAGAGTCGAAAGTTATGTGTAAATAACCAATGACCAATGACCAATGACCAATGACCAATGACCAATGACCATTTCGTGACATCCCTCCATCATGGTAGCTTCATAAGTTCGGTTATCCGGCTACTTGCAGGCAACAGAAGAGGGGTTTTTGGAGTCACTATAGATATAGTCAGCGTTTTTAAGGAACTTTAAAACCAAATTAAGCAGTCAGCCCATTTTGCTTTATAATTGTAAGATTTATCTGGGCTACTTTACTATCCGCCAGATCTGCCGTACTATAAAAGAAGTAAAACTCATACTGACTTCGTGTTTTATCGCTGCTGCCAGCAGCCCAAGAGAAGAAGAATTCTTGAAAACAGACCAGTGTGCTTCTAAGAGATTCCAAAATTGAGGAAGGGGAGGGGAACCCATTCCAGGGTACCACCGTCTGGAAAACGGCTATATAAATTAATTGCTTATGGTAGCTCACCTATATCTATTGATGTTTATACCACCCTTTTCAATCCGCCCTAGTTGAGAAAAGATACATTTTGTTTAGGGAGTAGAGGACAACGCACCAATGCCTACTGTTAACACCCAAACTGAAAACCTGAACACCAAATTCACAGCTGATATGGTGCGAACCTATCTGCGGGAAATTGGTCGTGTACCTCTGCTAACCCGTGAGCAAGAGATTGTTTATGGGAAGCAGGTGCAACAAATGATGACACTGCTAGAAGCTAAGGAAGCTTTGGCAAAGAAACTAGACCATGAACCTAGTTTACCAGAGTGGGCTGCCCATGTTAATCAATCTGAACCCGATGTCAAGCAGACTTTGGTGCTTGGTAAACGAGCCAAGCAAAAAATGATTGAAGCAAATTTACGCTTGGTTGTAGCTATTGCGAAAAAGTATCAAAAAAGGAACATGGAATTTCTGGATTTAATCCAGGAAGGAACCTTGGGATTAGAAAGAGGGGTGGAGAAATTTGATCCCATGCGGGGTTATAAGTTCTCAACCTATGCTTACTGGTGGATTCGTCAAGCGATTACGAGAGCGATCGCACAACAAGGTCGCACCATCCGTCTACCCATCCATATTACCGAGAAACTGAACAAAATCAAAAAAGTGCAGCGGGAATTGGCGCAAAAGTTAGGAAGATCCCCTACACCTACAGAAATCGCCAAAGAACTGGAATTAGAACCTGCTCAGATTCGTGAGTATCTGAACATGGCGCGTCAACCAGTTTCTTTAGATGTGCGAGTTGGTGATAACCAGGATACCGAACTGCAAGAAATGCTGGAAGATGACGGGCCATCGCCAGAATATTACACCACTCAGGAATTCTTGCGCCAAGATCTAAATAACCTATTAGCAGAACTCACACCCCAACAGCGAGAAGTTGTGGCTCTGCGCTTTGGTTTAGAAGATGGAAATGAAATGTCTTTGGCGAAAGTCGGTGAGCGGTTGAACCTCAGCCGTGAGCGTGTTCGTCAATTAGAGCATCAGGCTCTTGCTCATTTACGTCGCCGTCGAGCCAATGTTAAAGAATACGTTGCGAGCTAGAAGCATACACGCACCGCAACTTATCCATAGACATCGCTTTTGGCGGTGCGCCTCCTGAATCCAGGGGGCAATTTTTTTCTCAAAAAGACACGGGGACGCTCCAGATGCATCATTTTCCAGATTTTTGCCTCAAAATCAGAGCCAAAATAATTTTCCGAAAATCTTTGACGGTAATGCGGAATCGATAGACTTGCTGTTGTAGCTATAGCAGGTGACAGGGAACAGGTGACAGGTGACAGTCTGAAGAGTCTTTTGGTGTCTAGGTTTTATAATCAGTTGGTGTCCTAACCGCCCTGTCCGTTGCTATAAATATATGGTTAATCTCAGAAATGTGAAGTAGTCAAGATTAAATCTCAATTATCCCTGAAAAAAACTTTCGTATTATTTCACTCTGAAAAATCCACAAAAAAATGCCAAAGTTAAAATATGTAAAATATTATTTTTCATCCCCCACAGGGGTGAATATCTTAGGTAAAGCCTAAGTTTATCTAGTAATGTTATTACTAAATAATCGACTAAAATTCCAGAAAACTTCCTTTATTGATTATTTTTGATTCCAGACAATATATAAAACCTTTGATGGAACTTTGAAGTCATAGTGTTTAGTTATTATTTACATGAGTAACAGGAAAATCGTTAATTTTGTTACAGGAGAAATTAAGTGCTTAACAACTTTTCTAAGTTTATTACTCCAGTTCGGTTAAAATTTGCAGGTGTTGGCTTACTTGTAACTTTTGGCATTGTAGGTTTGGGCTTTGTCAGTGGCAAGCATAAAACAGTGCTGACATCTAGTGCAATAGCTGCAAATTTACAATTATCTACGAATCAAGTTCAGAGTACTGAGAAAACCTCTCTTTTGTCTAAACTCAGAGAAATCAGAGAACAAAAAAGTCAACTACAGACAGATGAGTTTGACAGTAATAACTTAGAAAAAATAGAGCAAGTTTCTTCAGAAGCAGAGAATAAAAATGTCAACATAGTTCCCACAACTAGAAACAACTTGGGACTATCAGTACCAGCAAATTTACCCCAAAAAGATGGAATTTACCTCTATGGTCAGTCATCAGCACCAAACCAGCTGGGACAAGGCTATATTGTATTTCAAAAACAGCAAGGTCAGGTGATAGGTGCATTGTATATGCCGAATTCTGAGTTTAGTTGTTTTCAAGGTACGATCGCTAACTCAGGAGAATTGGCAATGACTGTAAGGAGTTCTCCAGGGGAAGTTGGTGCAATTCAGGTGTCCACAACCAGTAGGATACCTCAACTTACGAATGATGATTCAATCACTTATGCTTACTCAGTTGCACTACAAGATTATCGTCCGCTCAAAACTATCAGCGCTAATGACAGAAAGATTTTACAGCTGTGTAATCAAGAGTGATGCTCATAAATAGCAATCATCAACTGGGGTTTTTCCCTGACTGACTATTACTATCAGCCTGAAAATTAAACGGTATGATTGCAGATTCTTTACTTTTTTGCTCTGGGATTAATCCAAACTCTAAAATCCAAAATCCAAAATCTAAAATCCAAAATTGATTAACGTGATTAATATTCAATTCCGGCTTGAGCTTTAACGCCTTGATCGCGGAAAGGATGTTTAACAAGAGTCATTTCAGTGACTAAATCTGCCTTTTCCATTAAGGCGGGTGGTGCGCCTCTACCTGTAAGAATTACGTGTTTATCAGGTGGTTTTTGCTCTAAACCGGCTAAAACTTGCTCAATTTGTAAATAACCGAGTTTGAGAGCAATATTAATTTCATCCAATAGTACCAATTTAAAGTCTGGGTTACGGATGAATTCTAGGGATTTATTCCAAGCGGTGCTGGCTTTGTCGAGATCCCGATCACGGTCTTGAGTTTCCCAGGTGAAGCCTTCACCCATAGCGTGGAATTCTAATTGGTCTGACCAGTGACTGAAAGCCCTCTTTTCTGAAGGTTCCCAGGCTCCTTTGATGAATTGAACTATTGCTACTTTGTACCCATGACCAAGCGATCGCATCACCATTCCCAAAGCCGCAGTGGTTTTACCTTTACCATTACCAGTATTGACAATAATTAATCCTTTTTCTGGTATGGCTTTAGCTATTCGTTGATCTTGTACTTCCTTGCGTCGCTGCATCTTTTTGCGGTACTGTTCATCACTCAGGGATGATGACATTACCTCATCAATCAACCGCGAAATCTCTGGATCAGAATTTAATTCTTGGGGTGTGTCGCTTTTCATAAACTCTATTGATAAATAATTGTTAAGACTAAGAGAATGAAGTATAATTTTTCTGCTTCGACAAATTCATTAGTCATGATAGACCAGAAATCACACAAATTCTGTTAGCTGCGATCTTAATAATTCAACATTGTCAGAATTTATTTTTTCGGTAATTTTTCAATATAAGCGCTTATGCTTCGAGTTGCTGACATTCTTCTTGATATGCCACAAATTCAGCATCGAGGAATTCCTTGTTAGCATAATAATAAGCCAACGCAGTGTAAATACCTGCAATTGTCAAATAAGGCTTATCTTCAATAATTTCTTCTGGAGTCATACCAGATTTAATCTCATTAACAATATACTGAACAGTAATGCGAGTGTTAGCAATTCGCGGACGACCACCACAAGTACCTTGTGTGCTAACAATCAAAGTGGAAATATCTGTGAGGGTTGGCATCGGTTTGTGAATAAATTCTCTGGGATGACTGTATTATAAACTGAAAAGTGCGATAGCGTTCGCAGTAGCGTCTCGCAGAGATAGCACTCCGTAAGAATCGCTTTGAAAATTCAAAAATCAACAGTGAAATTGATTCAAAAGTGTTTATCTATAAGCTATCAAGTCAATACCAAATTGACCAGTTTCATGCTCAATGAAGTGATATGAATCTGGAGGAAATCTGATAGTTAATTCCACTAACGTTCCAGATTCATCCCTAGTGATAGAATGTGATTTTAATACTATTGAAGTTTGAGCTAAATCCTCCTTGTAAAAAACATAACCAAAAACCCTTATCCATCCTCGCTTCTCTTGCATTTTACGGGCTAGAGAATGACAGTTATCATGGTAATTAAACTTGCCCAATTGACTGATATTACCCTGGAAAAATCTTTCATCAGCTTCATTTTCAAGTTCACTGATTATTTCTTTTAAATCCGACTTCTTAAGTTCTTCTGACGTAACCTCTCTCTGCATATATTTTTCTAAATTGAGAATATCCAATATTTCAGATAGGTCTTTTTCAGTTATTACTCCAAAAGACCCTTCATTGGATGTGTTATGTTCAATATTTATGTACATTTATCAACCACCCAACTTGCTTAACCGCTAATTAATCATAAATGAAGAGGGAAAGAGATCAACTCAATTGTTCAATATTGGGATACCACAAAATTACTTTTTTACTTTAAGTATGATTTTTAGAGAGGAAGATAGTAAATTTGTCCTGCCAATTCCTCTTCTAAACAGCACTCTATTAGAAGTAAAATATCTTCTATCACCTGCCCAATTCTTGCATCTGTAACAACTTCAATCACTCCTGGCATGGGCTGACCTTGTGTGATTCGTTCATAGGCATAATGTGTAATTGTAGCGACATCATGAGTAAGTAAAACTCGGTTTTCTTGGGCTGCCCATGCTAGGATAGTTGGGTCATCTTCACCCAAAAGACCAACATCTTGGACTCTGTCAATATCAATATTTGAGTTACGTCGCAACAATCCCCTGACAATAGTATTATCAAAATTTTCGTCAGCCAGCAGTTTTAACATACTTCCCGTTCTGCTTTCCGTGCCAGCAATCTATCACGCAACCCTTGGGAATCAAATCTTGCCTCATTCATCCTGCGAGTTTCCTGTGCTTGTTGGTGTCTTTGCTGTAGATACACTTCCACTTCTTGTTGATGATTGAGGTAGAAGGCAATGGTAGCATAGATATCAGCAAGTTTAAGGGATGGATAACGGTAAGCAATTTCTTCTGCTGTTGTTCCTTGTTTGAAAACAGCAATTACCGTATCTAGTGTTACACGAGTTTTGCCTATCCTAATCACGCCATCAGTGGTAAATTCCAATGGTGGGGGTTCGGATGTAATTCCTTCAGAGAGATTCACTAACGCTTGTGCCATAATTAATAACAAGTTAGTTATGTTTAATAATAGCAAATATTGGTTTAGATATACCTTTGGATTTGCTCCAATGGAAGTACAAAACTAGATAACTCCCAAAGTATTCTCTTGAGAATTGCCGATAATTGATATAGCTAAATAACATTTTATCAACTTCCGTACATTTGAATGCGATAACATTATATTCAGTGTATTTACTATTCAGGATTTCTCAAGAATGTCAAAACAGCAAGGTAAGAAAATTGCACCTATCCCCATGTCTAACAATGTTAGCGTGGTTGACTTGATTGATACCTATTTTACCGCTTACAATTCAGCCCGGTTGCGGGAAGCCTGTCAACTGCTGACTAAAGAAGTGTTTCAAGAGGGTGTAACTGTAGGGGTTAGCCTTTCCGGGGCGATGACACCCGCAGGTTTTGGAGTTTCCGCCCTTGCGCCCCTGATTCGCAATGGTTTTATTGACTGGATGATATGTACTGGTGCAAATCTTTACCATGATATGCACTATGGTTTAGGTTTTGAACTGTTTGCTGGTAGTCCATTTTTAGATGATGTCAAATTGCGGGAAGAAGGAACTATCCGAATTTATGACATTATTTTTGGTTACGACGTACTGCTAGAAACCGATGCTTTTATTCGCAAAGTTCTCCAAGCAGAACCTTTCCAAAAACGTATGGGAACGGCTGAGTTTCACCATTTGCTAGGTAAGTGCGTGTGGGAAATAGAAAAGCAATTGGGTGTCAAAAATTCTTGCTTATTAGCAACGGCCTATGAATGTGGCGTACCTATTTACACTTCTTCTCCTGGTGATAGTTCCATAGGAATGAATGTGGCAGCTTTGGCGTTAGAAGGTTCAAAGTTGGTAATAGATCCCTCTATTGATGTAAATGAAACAGCAGCTATCGTCTATGGGGCGCGAGAAAACGGCGGTACAAGTGCAGCGGTAATTATTGGTGGTGGCAGTCCTAAGAACTTTTTATTACAAACACAACCGCAACTTCACGAGGTTTTAGGATTAGAAGAACGAGGACATGATTTCTTTGTCCAGTTTACAGATGCACGTCCTGATACTGGTGGATTATCGGGTGCGACTCCCGCAGAAGCTGTGAGTTGGGGTAAGATTGACCCAGATGAGTTACCTAGCGCGATCGTTTGTTATACCGATAGTACAATAGCTCTGCCTTTGGTAACGGCTTATGTTCTCAATCAGTGTCAACCTCGAACTTTAAAGCGGTTGTATGACCAGCGAGAAGCATTGTTAGATACTTTGCAAAAAGATTATTTAGCTGTGAAGGATAAACCGGTTGTTAAGGAAGAGAGTGTAGAGGAAGTAGCTACTTATCCTTGCGGTACACCGGTTAAACGTTAGGGTTTTATTATCATATTAGTAGGGTGGGCAAATGCAGATTCATTACTGATTAAGATATCAAACTATGATAATTTGCCTACCCTGACATACTTCTAATACGATGTACCATGTATTGGTTTTTACAAGAAAATCAATCAAAAAATTATCAAAAAGCATTAAAATATGTCAGGAAGAAAACAGGTATGAATTCTTGTTTTCCTGAAGACTGTCCCTATGCGATCGAACAATTATTAGATCAAGATTGGTTGCCTTGAAATCAATGTCAAAACCGTTCTATGAAATGGTTGTTCTAGGTAAATATGAATAAATTGATCAATAGTGGGTGAGATAACCCCACCCCAGGAAGTATTTGTGCCTACTGTCGCGCCATAATAGTCCGCATTTCAGCTTCCCGATCTTGAATCAAATCGCCACTAACATCAACAATCACACTATAAATCTTACCCGTAAACTTAAAAGGCGGTTCATAATCAGGTGTTACAGGCGCACCAGGGGCAATTCCACAGGTGACACCACTGGTCAAACCTAGCGCTAAGGGAGTAGTTACAGGCACATCAATCTGCCCAACCAATTTCTCATCAATATACAGTTGGGCGCGTCCTGGCGTTCCTTTCCCCTTCGCTAAATCTGGTTGACCTGTCACTTTAAACTCAAAGCGCAACTGGTGACGACCTGCCGGCACAGATGACCCAGATTCTACATGATAGAGCGATCGCCCCACATAATTATGAACCCAGTGCAGTTTGCCATTTTGGACATAGAAAGAATAGCCACTATCATTACCCCCATGAGCCAGTAATACCCCTTCTGCGCCACCTGTGGGAATCTCCACATCAGCCGTAATACTGTGGGGACGATTTAACACCCTCACCGCACTACCGGCTGGAATCGCCTGAGTATGAGGATAGTAAACATAGCGGCTACGATTGACAGTAATCTGAGGACGTTCTTCCGCCAGTCGTTGCACACCACGTCCATCCACAGGCAACACATTATACTTACCAGCCTCAACATACCAAGTAGCAATCATCTCAATCAACTTAGGACGATTATCAGGCGCAATATTGTGATTTTCCGCAAAATCTGAGGCGACGTGATACAGTTCCCAATGATGAGTATCCAAATCCGTCAGAGTTTCCGCCGAAATCGCCTCACCAAAAAACTGCCCCGCTTCTGTAAATGAGGGACCCGGCCAAGGACAAACCGCCCGCCAACCATCATAGTAAAGAGAACGATGTCCCATCATCTCGAAATATTGAGTCAGGTGCTTAGTAGGTGCGGTACTATGATTAAAAGTATGGGCAAAACTGACACCTTCAATGGGAGATTGAGTAACACCCTTAATCGTTGTTGGTGGTTCAATTTCCAGTAATTCCAGCACAGTCGGTACTAGGTCAATAGCATGAGCGTACTGAGTCCGAATTTCCCCTTTTGCCTCAATACCCTGACTCCAATGCACGATTAAAGGGTCGCTGATTCCTCCCCGATAGGTTTCTCGTTTCCACCGCCTAAAAGGCGTATTCCCTGCCCAAGTCCAGCCCCAAGCATAATGGTTAAAGGTTTCGGCACTGCCTAGTTTATCCAATGCTTTGAGATTTTCCTCTAGGGATTCGGGGACATTGTTAAAAAATAGGTTCTCATTCACTGAACCAGTTGGTCCCCCTTCCGAACTTGCGCCATTGTCCGAAATCACCATAATTACAGTATTCTCGAACTCACCGATAGATTTGAGGAAATCGAGTAAACGACCGATATGGTAGTCAGTATGGGTTAAAAAACCCGCATATACTTCCATCATCCGGGCATAAAGCTGTTTTTCTGCGGCGGAGAGGGAATCCCAGTGCGGGACATCGGGATCATGGCGGGAAAGTTCGGCATCTGCGGGGACAATCCCCATTTCCTGCTGACGGGCAAAAACCTTTTCCCTGTAAGCTTCCCAACCATCATCAAACTGTCCAGCATAGGCATCAGCCCATTCTTTGGGGACATGATGGGGGGCGTGCATTGCCCCCGGACAAAAATACATGAAAAAAGGCTTATTTGGGGCAACCTGCTTGGCATCAGCGATGAAGCTAATGGCTTTGTTTGCTAAATCTTCGGTTAAATGGTAGCCTTCTGCGGGGGTCTTTTCTGGCTTGACGGTGTGGTTATCATAAACCAAATCTGGATAATACTGGTGTGTTTCTCCGCCCAGAAAGCCATAAAAACGCTCAAAACCGCGACCGAGAGGCCAGCGATCATAGGGTCCTGCGGCTGAAACTTGGTCTGAGGGCGTTAAATGCCATTTTCCCAAGGCATAAGTGTTATAACCCTTTTGGAGTAATATCTCTGAGAGAAACCCATTCTCAAAGGGAATATTCCCATTACCTCCGGGATAACCCGTAGACCCTTCTGTAATGCAGGACATGGCGTTAGAATGATGATTGCGCCCAGTCAGCAGACAAGAACGGGTGGGTGAACACAAAGCCGTTGTGTGTAAGTTGTTGTAGCGTAAACCATTGGCAGCTAATGCGTCTAGGTTTGGCGTTTTGATGGGACTTCCATAACTGCCAAATTGTCCAAAACCTGTATCATCGAAGACGATAAATAGGACGTTTGGTGTATTTTCTTTGGCTCGCAACGGTTCTGGCCAAGCTGGACTGGATTTATCAACTGTCCGGCCGATGACTCCAGGGAAGGTGGTTCCGGGTTTGTATTCACGCAGAGACATAAATCTAAACTCTTGAGAATATTTAATTTTTAACAAAAACCCCGAAATTCTATATCCTCTTTAGGAGGGGTTTAAAATCAGCAACGTTGCAAAAGGTCTGGTGATTTGAGACGATATCCTAGACCGTGCATGGTTTCATCTTTGATTGTTTCACCCTATTTCATTAATCCAATGTTGAATAACATTGAGTAAGTTTGGTTGATTGGGAAAACCTTTTAATGGTGCGTCTAATGGTTGTTCTGTGATAAAGGCAATGTGTAAGACATCTGTTAGTTTATTGCAGAATTTGATCATTTCTTGATTTGGTTCGCAGTTGTTGATAATTAAAGCTAGGTTTTCGGTTTGTAGATGTTTTTGGTTCTACCGTTCCCCTTATGATTAAATATCCCTTTAATATGTCCAAAACCATTACTGTATATGGGTTTTGTCTAAATTAAGAATGATCGCTTATTTTTGAAGATATTAAAATCTCAAATCCAGTCAGAGCAAGGGTTTAGATGATATATTTGTGAATATCATAAAGGGAGTGGTAGAGCCATTTACAATGGGCGAACCGGGAGTTATAATATGACATATAGAGTGCCAAATCCGCGTAATATAAATAGGGGATATCTCAAATGAATGTGGATATTAAATATGAAGGTGATATATATCTGCAAGTATCCAATGATTTAATTGAGCTTGCAGACTTAATTACAGAAGAATGCGGTGTCTCTGTTGCACAAAAGAAGACCAAACCTGAGTCGGGAGCAAAAGATAGTGGTTTAACAATAGGCTTGGCAATTGCCGGTCTTGCACTTACAGGAGTTCAAACAGCCATTAGTGCTGTTCAATATTGGAAGTCTGAGCATCCGAAATATCTCTTATCAATTTATTCAGGAGGCGAAACATACATACTGGATAATACTAACAAAGAAGAAGTAGATAGAATCTTTAAAATAATTTCTTTATTACCAACTGATATTATTGAAAATATCGAAATAAAAATATCTAGAAAATAATATCAATGCCGAATCATAATCAAATCAAAAGGATTGCTTTTGTAACAGCAGCCCTGACAGGTGAAGAATTACAAGCATCACAAAGAGATGCCGCTGTAGTTTTTGGAATTTTGACCGACCCAGAACTTGGGAGTTGTGATCCTAAACTATCTACATTGATTCATCAATGTGGTAGCCAGACAGAATTTGAGGAAGCATTTTCCTTAATATTAAAATCTTGGGATTCAACAACACAATTAATATTGTATTTTTCAGGTCACGGAAAAGTAATTAATAATAACTATTGTTTACGTTTTGGGGAAAACGTTTACCCATTCAAGAATCTCATTACTCAGTTAGAAGTTAATGGAGTAGGTCGTGCAATTTTGATTTTAGACACTTGTTATAGCGGTGCAGCTATTGGTACTAAAAGTAATGAAAATATATTCATTATTGAGGATGATATACCACAAGGAATAGCCATTATAACTTCTTCTAAAAAAAGTCAGCAAAGTTATGAACTAGAAAATGGTTCCCATAGTGTTTTTACCAGTTTACTTTGCCAAGGGATTAAAACAGGTTTAGATGGAAAAGAAACAAATAGTGGATTAATTAGTGTTAATGATATTGTTACGTATATTCACAATAAACTGAAATCTCCTGAGTATTCTAAGTATGCTCAAATTCCAGTTTTTGAAATTAGCAAAGCTGATAAAGATGTTTGGATAACTAAAAATCCTAATAGAAAAACTATTGGGAAAGAACCTAAATTAATTTCTCCACCAATACGTCCAGCATCACCTAAGCTTATCGTCTCACCTACTGATCAAGAACTCAAACTGCCAGAGGGATGGATTGAGGTAACGCAAGAATTTATTAAACAAAAAGCTCAAAATATTTTTCCAGATTTAATTGTCCGCTATTTTGATGTACGTGATCCAGGTTGGGAAGAGGCACTTTCTGAAGAAATACCACATCGAAATATCGTTGGTGATTTGATCGATACATTGAAAAGACCTCCAGAACGTGGATTGCGGCTGACAGTATTAATTGGTCCAGGTTGTGAGGGTAAATCAACTGCATTGCGTCAAGCTATTTGTAATTTAGTTAGGTCTGACTCCAGTTTTCGGATTATCTGGTGGGAAGATCCGATTATTGCTGATTTGAAAACTTTTTTAATGTTGTTACCTCCAGTTGGTAATAATGAGAGATGGTTAATAGTTTCTGACAATCCTTCTAGACAACTTATTAAAGCAGTACATGAGCTTTTTTCAGAGCCATTACCTCGTCGAGATATTCAGTTTTTATTTTGCTGTCGGGATACTGTTTGGCAGAATTATGGTGAAGAGTTGACATGGGATCAACGTCGCAGCAAGATTTCTATGCCTAAGTTGAAAGAAGATGAAGCTAGGAAGATTGTACAAGCTTGGAAAAAAGCAGGAAAGTTAGAAAATAAAAGTGAAGAAAATGCCGTACAAGAACTACTAGAAAAACAAAAATCAGAAAAGGCAGCATTTCTAGCAGCTATGTTGCAAATTTGTGAAGGCACAACGGCAAAGGATCGAGTTGAAAGGATACTAATTGATATTAAAGGTAAACCAAGAGCGAAATATGTTCTAGATGCCTATGTTTGTATTGTGGCTATGCACAAAGAAGGACTTGATTTTTTAAAATTTTCTGTCATAGCAGAGGCGATTCAGTACAACCCAACTCAGATACGAGTAGATATTTTAGAAGAACTGGGCGATGAAATTATCCTGCATGATGGAAAAAAACCTATTGTTACACGCCAGCAAGTTATAGCAGAAGCAGCGTATGAAATTTTATCACGTCCACCTTATTCCAAAAATTTTGAGGATGATATATATCCCAGATTAGCTAAATCTGCCCAGAAATTGGTGGGTAGTGGTGTTATCGGCAGAAAAGGACAAGAAATAGTGAACTGGCAATATGACTTCCCCAATCACTTTGCCAATAGTAAACCCACTCCTAGAATTGATTTAGCAATTCAGATTGCAGAAGTTTTGTATTTAAACTCTGATTATCAAGTAGAAAGAGATCGTAGGCTTTTTACTCATTTGGCTGGAATTTATCTTGATAATTATAAATTCCCACAAAGTATCAGGCTCTTTCGAGAATCTTCTTTCACTACAAGGGATAGAAAGTTTTATCATACGTGGGCTATTGCAGAAAGAGAAAACGGCAACTATCTATATTCTGTGTGGTTATGTGCGATCGCATTAGCTGATAATACAATTCCCATCCTTGATGGTGAAAGTGTAATGATTTATCTTTCTAATACAGGATTTGCTTTTTTTAAGCTATGTAACAAATCTGCTGATGCTTATGTAAAAGCGTTGGGTGCTTCAGCAAAACTTGCACTGGAAATTGCTCCAAGAGTTAAATATAAAAAAGATTCTGGAGATAGAAATAAGAAAAAAACAATAATTGACCTCAATGAGAATATCCAAAGAGCTAAAAGGCTTGGTGTTCATGACCTTGAGCAAATCACATTTGAACAACTATTCCAGAGGTTTAAATCTGGATTGGAGGCAGTGTCTCAAAGTTTAGCTAAGGAGAGCCATGAGAATAATATAATGGGTCTGCCTCATTGGGTAGAAAAATTAGATGAATTACAATTTCTAAGCTTAAAACAAGAGCTAAAACAGAATGAAAATGGTATTGATCTGTGATACGTGTAATTTCCTATAAAATGGTCTTCAGAATCTCATCGCCGCCGCCAAAGCATTAATATCAGCATCAATGCCCTGATTGAATTGAGCATAGCTGTGTCTAATAACCGTATCTGGATCTTTCAAACCATTACCTCTAAGATACAAGGTTGGGTTCAAGCATCTGGAGTTTAGACTAAAAACAGATCAAGTGTATATGAGGCAATATAGGATGGTAATCCCCCAAGAACAGAATTAATGAAATTGTATATAGAACAACTCAATCCCACAGACTAGAGATGCAAAGCGATATAGAACCTATTTTCCTAACTTACAGCTAATTGCACCTTAAATCTTTAAAAATTCATTGCCCGAATTACTACGCCAATAAAACTAACTAAGCCAATTACCAGTAAAGCTACTCCGATAATTTCCGCATTGTGAGAGGTTTCGTAGGTATAGCGATCGCTTTGAATTTGTTTAAGTAATAGACGGTGTTCTCTCAACCCTAAAACCATTCCCAACATTCCCGTAACAATGAAAGACAACCCCACAATCACCGAAAATCTGACTGGGTTTAGGTGATGACTAATGCGAGTATTTTCAATCGCCCTAACGATAGTGGGAATACCAAAGCCAAAACCAATTAACGATAGACAGGTGCGTATCCACGCCATTAATGTGCGGTCTGCTGCTGCTCGACTGCGGTATTTAGCTAGTTCTGTCCGATCTGCTGCTAAATCATTGGTAGATAACTGTTCAGGTGTTTCTGAGTTTATGGGTAGCTGACTCATTAGAACCGCACAGGTAAAGCATCAAATCCCTTAAAAGATAACGTATTACGACGGGGAAGGGCGGGTCTTGTCGAATCAAACTCAAGATTTGGGAACCGCTTCAGTAAGGTAGAGAAGCAAATATTTAATTCCATCCGAGCCAGAACTGCACCTAGACAGAAATGGATACCAGGACCAAACCCTAAATGTTCATTAGGCGATAGCGAAGCGCTCCGTAGGAATCGCTCAATGTCAAAATTGTCTGCTAGAGTAAATTTTGCTGGGTCATGATTAGCTGCTCCTAATCCCAACGCAATCACACTACCTGCGGGAATTTTTTGACCACCAATTTCTATATCTTCTTTGGCAATGCGAAATACAAATTGACCCGAAGTGTCATAGCGGATGATTTCTTCAATGGCTGATGACATGAGAGTGGGATTATCCTTGAGTTTCTGTAGCTGTTGGGGATGATTGAGCAAAGCTGATACCCCATTGGGGATTAAATCAGCAGTAGTTAAATGGCCAGCACTGAGAATGAGAATGCACAGGGAAGGTAATTCTGCAAAATCCAGGTTTTGCTCTGTGTAAGCCATTGTCAGCAAGCTAATCATATCTGTTCCTGGTTTTTGACGGCGTTCGGCTACGAGTTGGTTAATTAAAGCTCTGAATTGATCAGCACCAGTATCAGCTTTCCGCGCCAATTCTTCTATGTTGTTACCAGATGGAGCGCCCCGGAAAGTACCAATATCTCTCCCCCACTGAATTAAGTTAGCGCGATAGCTTTCTGGTACGTCAAAAATCTTGGCGATAATTAAACTAGGTAAGGGTACAGATAGGTCAGAGACAATATCCATATAACCCTGATGTTGCACTTGATCTAATAAGGTATCAGTAGTTTTTTGAATAATGCTCCGCCAGCTTTCTAAAGCACGGGTGGTAAAGCCTTGATTCGCTAATTTTCGCATCCGCGAGTGTTCAGGTGGGTCTTTTTCACTCATCCAGTTATCCGTAAGTTGCAAAAAGTTTTGAATCAAACTGATATCTAGATTGCCCAATTGCTGAATAAAAAAATTCCGTCGGTCAGTGCTAAACCGTTCATCTCGCAAGGCAGCTTCTACATCTTGATATCGAGTTAAAATCCAGTAACCCAAGGATGCTTCATAGTAAACCGGATTTTCTTCGCGGATACGTTTGTACAGTGGATAGGGATTCGCAATGACTTCTGGGGCAAATAAGTCATACGTTGGGGACTGCTGCGATCCATTCGATTCTAAACACTCTGGGGGAATTGAATGGGTAGTAATAGGTGCATTCATATTATTTTTCCTAATTTAATTTAGAGTTTGCAATCCCCTCAGAGTAAAAGTTTGATAAATAATCTACATCTGTCTAGCAAAAGATATCCATGCTAAAAAATTTCCACTTATGGAATGATTTGGGCATAATTTTTTTATTCCCTTTGGCTAGAGTTGATGTCCTAAACAACTTGACGGTTGCTATAATTGTAAACTTCCTAACAATTACTTTTGAAGGTTTCAAAGAAATTTTGCGTAAGTCCTAAGAATAAATAAAAACTGCATTTAGTTAGGTTGTTTCTCTAAATTTGCGCTGATTCCAAATTGAGTAAAAACCACCTATAACTGCTCCTACAATTACATAAGCTATAAGTGTGGGAATTACTTTTTGTTGTACGTTATTTAAAATAGCGATAAACAAGGCTAATCCGACATTACGAGCAATACAGGCGATCGCTAAAATCGGTCGTGTATCATGATTGTTATCTCCTAAACTGTGTCCTATGGCTAGGGAGGCGATTACCATAATCGTAATCAAAACTATTGGTAATCCCCAAACTTTGAAAAATAGGGGAATTCCTAAAATACACGCCAAAACAACCAGCAAGAAAAAGAGACAATCAGCAATAAAATTTAAGGGTTGGGCGATATTTCCGGCAAATTGAGGAACAAACTTTTGCAGCAAAAGACCGATACTAATAGGCAAGAATTGTACCATGATCACTTGTCGGGCGACTTCTAAAATTGTCACTTTTTCTGCAAGATGCTGAAATAGGGTGAAAAAAATCCCCAAGGTGACGGGAGTAACGCAGACTGCAAGTATGGCGAGGGTTAATTGAAGACTGGCTGAGTAACAGAATCTGCCTCCCGCCTTTTGCGCCCGTTTTGTGGTCAGAGGCGCACCTGGAGAAGCCGCCAACAAGGCTAATCCTGTCATTACTTCGGGGGGTAAGTTAAACAGTTTTAGCAGCAGGATAACCACTAAAGGAACTAGCACCACAACGGCTAAAAGCGCACGGAATAGTAAAGCAGGTTTTCGCCATAGAGAAAGCATTTCCTCAAAACAGAGATTACTTCCTATGGCTAACATCAAAGAAAAAATCGTGATCTTAACGAAAATCAGCAATAAAGGATGGTGCATGGCTTGAAATTAGACATGAGAGTGTAAATCAAGTTGCAATCAAACAGGTAAATTTAACCGCTTTACGAACAAATGATATCTCTGAATGCAAATTCGTATTACTATCACTGGTAATAGATAGTTAGAGTATTCCAACTAAAAAAACACCCATCCAGTTGTTGATCTGGGTGGGTATTAAACAAATAAAATATGCAATTCAATTATCAAATATTACCGTAAACAGGAATAGCTGCACCTCGGATATCTTTAGCAGCTTCTGAAACTAAAAAGCAGATGACTTGGGCGATAGATTCCGGTTTTACCCACTTCTCAGCATTTTCTGCACCCATAGCTTCCCGGTTGCTGGGGGTATCAATAACGCTGGGGAGAACAGTATTTGCCGTGATATTAGTTCCTTTGGTTTCATCAGCTATAGCTTTCGTTAAAGCTATCACACCAGCTTTAGCAGCAGAGTAAGCGGCTAATTTTCCCGCAGGTTCAGCACCAGCACGAGAACTGACCGTAACAATGCGCCCATAGCCGTTTTCTAGCATACTTTTCAGGCTATATTTACAAGTTAAAAAAGTTGTATTTAGGTTTAACTCAAATTCCTTTTTCCAACTGTAATAACTATATTCGTGGGTTTTCCCCACCGAAAATCCACCCACGAGATGAATTAACACATCAACCCTTCCTATGCGGCTGATCACATATTCTACCGAAGCTTCATCCTCCAAATTAGCAGGGATAAAGTGAATTCTGGTAAAATCTTCAGGTGGAATAATTTCTTTCAGACGTTCTACATCTTTAGAGTGACGATAAGGAATTGTCACCTCTGCACCTTGAGCGAGAACTGCTGGCGTTACGCCTAAACCCAGTCCACCAGTACCGCCTGTAAGTAAAACTTTTTTGCCTTTCATTAAGGATGCACTCCTGAAAGCACTCATGATTTACGATAGCGTCATAGGAGGAATCTGACATCTCACCTAAGGACTGACACATCACAGGTAGTTTCTGGAGGCACTATAGCGGTTCTCGGTTGAGTGAGATACTTTTAACCCCACCCCCAACCCCCGCAAGCGATGAGGGGACTATGATGTATCTCATTCGAGTGCATACCGCTATATTACGAATTACAAATTACAAATTACGAATTATTCCGTCATCATCTATGGGAATCCGATTTGATTCTTGAATAAATCTAAGTATTTGTAGGGTGGGCAACGCCCACAAAAACCATGACAAGGTGGGCAATGCCCACCCTACGTATATGTTCAAAAATCAAATAGTAGTCCTATATCTAATCAAGTTTCACATAAGTCGTCCAATCTTTTTCTAACATCCTGCACAGAAATTACACCCATCTTACTCACAATGCAAATTAGCCAAAGTCTCCATACAGCCATACTTGTCACCGACTTAGAACGCTCAGAAAACTTTTATGGTAAAGTATTAGGATTAGCAAAAATAGACCGCACCCTTAAATATCCTGGTGCATGGTATCAAATCGGCAATTATCAAATTCATCTGATAGTTTCGTCATCTGTCCCCACCGATAATCAAAACGACAAATGGGGACGTAACCCTCATATTGCTTTCTGTGTTGCTGACTTAGAAGCTGCTAAAACAGAATTACTCAATCAAAATTATTCCATTCAAGCTAGTGCTTCCGGCCGCGCTGCTATTTTTACTAAAGATCCAGACGGGAATGTGATTGAATTGACTTCATTGTGAAAATTATTGCTTACGTTTACACAGATCCCTTATTAGAAACTGCTCCCGACGAAGCTACTTGGGGTTGGGAGGTAGATCGAGTTTATCAAGATTTAGGAAAGAGAAGCCAATTACAACAACTAATCATTGACTGTGAAACAGAACCTGCAAATTATCTCTTGATTCGCCGCTTAGAAGAATTGGGGGATAAAATAGCAGAAGTGAGCGATCGCTTAAACCAACTCGAAGCAATGGGGATAATGGTAATTGCTACAGAACAAGCATACACCTCAGAAGCTGCCAAACCCCGCATCGAATTGCTGAATTTGCTACAAGAAATCCAACGAGAACAACGCAGTCGCCGTATCCGTCAAGGACACGCCCGCAATCGTCTTGAAGTCTCTCCACCACCCGGTAAAGCGCCCTACGGCTATCGCAGAGGTAAAGGAAAATATACTATTGATCGTAGTACTTCACCTGTAGTCAAAGATTTTTTTGACAACTTTTTACTCTATGGTTCTCTACGTGGTTCAGTTCGTTACTTAGCGAAAAAATATAATAAAAAAATCTCTGTCACCACAGGAAGGCGTTGGTTGACTAATCCAGTTTATCGTGGTGACACCGCTTATCAAAATAGTGAAATTATTTCTGATACTCATGCAAGTATTATTTCTAGGGAAGAAGCCGCTCAAGTTGACCGACTTTTACGCCGGAATAGCCGTTTACCATCTCGTACCGCTAGTGCGCCCCTTTCTCTAGCTGGGTTAGTTGTTTGTAACCAGTGTCAGTCTCAGATGATAGTTACTCGTGTTACTCAACGATATCAAGATAAGGAGTATTTGTATTTACGCAATACAACTTGTCCCCAAAGTCCTAAATGTCGAGCTATTCCTTACCAAGAAATTTTGGAAAAGACGATTGAAACCGTTTGTCGTGACTTACCTCACGCAGTTGCGGGGATGAACTTTCCCCAATTAGATGTCATTAAAAATAGTTTAGGGGATGCGATTGTAAGTCAGCAAGAAATTCTCGAACAGTTACCCACCTTCATAGAAACTGGCATTTTGGATACAGAAACAGCTAAAATCAGAGCTTACAAACTCCGCACAGAAATTTCTCAACTCCAAGCCAAGTTAGCAACTCTCCCACCAGTAAACTTACGTTCCGTTGCTGAAGCTGTTTCTATTCCTCAATTTTGGTTAGATTTATCAGAAGTAGAACGACGATTTTATTTACGAGAATTCATTCGTCAAATAAACATAATTCGCCAAAGTAATGAATGGGATTTACAGATAATTTTCATTTTTTGATCTTTTCTTTCTTTACTTCTCTTTCTTTACTTCGCGTCCTTCGCGCCTATCCCTACGGGACGCTACGCGAACGCGGTTCGTTTTCTATCTAATTTGGCGCATCTATGGCCACGCCACGCAAGCTATCATACAAAATTGGGGCGTTGCTGATTAAGAGTATGATTTTATTTCACGCAGAGGCGCAGAGTCACAGAGAGTAAGAGTTTGAAATCGTTGATTTTTCAATTTCATACTTCAATTCAGCAACGCCAAAATTGGTATTAGAAATAGGGGATGGGGAGATGAGCAAAATTAAGAATTACTTGTTCCCTGTTCCCTGTTCCCTGTTCACGAATTACGAATTACGAATTATTTTAATCTTCATCTTGATTTCTAGCTGATTTTGGTGATTTACCTGCATTACGCACATTCATCACTTTACCAAGTAAATCAAACCAAAAAGGCGCTCCCATTGCAATAGCAAAACCACTTATTATCCAACCAAGAAACATAGTTAATAAGCTAAAAATAGGTACACCCTTAATCTTGATTGGATTCCAATTCATTTGCTCTAGTCTATTATTATCTGTCCAACCAATTGGTAAATTAACATCTTCTAAAATCTTCTTAGTATCTATATTACTGAGGTTGGGAGAATTAGACTGTTGATCTATTGTTTGCACAGCTTTATAAAC
This sequence comes from Anabaena catenula FACHB-362, assembly GCF_014698735.1. Classification (GTDB taxonomy): domain Bacteria; phylum Cyanobacteriota; class Cyanobacteriia; order Cyanobacteriales; family Nostocaceae; genus Anabaena; species Anabaena variabilis_A. Next base: position 71,203 of record NZ_JACJTQ010000007.1, on the reverse strand, counting down.
AATAGCTTCTCGTAGTACTCTATCTTTTGATAAGCGATTAATAATATGAAATGTATCTGCATTAGCACCGAAAGCGAGGAGAATACCAATTAAAATTGCTACTCCTTTAGCATTTCGTTTGTAAACACCACCGGCTCGTTGCATCGAACTGTCAAAACTGTCTTCAATTTCTCGACGTAATATAGTAATACCTTCCTCTGTGCTTTTAGCTCTGTATTGCGCTCGCTTGGCTATGGTTTCAATATTCCCTCTGATCACAGATGGTAAACTTTCCATCAATTGGTTAATCGTTTGATATGTTTGACTATCTTCATCTTGTATAGCTGTCTTCATTTCTTTATACACAGTATTACTTGTATTCATTAATTGCACAATTTCGTTAATATTCGGCTTTAATCCCCCTATAATTATTGCCTCCTCAACCCTGTAAAAAATGTGGTTACAGAAAGCTTGCAATCGCCGTAATGTTTCTGCTAATACTTTATTGTCATCATCTATATTTGCTTGAAAATTATCTATATATTTCTCCAAACTGTTCTTCATCCGATTAATGCTAGTATCTATATCAAGTTTGTTATTTTTGAAATCAGCAACAATATTTGTATATTCTGTCTTGAGATTTTTAAAATCATCCTTTAGGTCTTGGGTAATATAATTTGCTAATTCGGTAAGCTCTATTTGTCTTAGGGATCTGGTTAAAATTGTTTCAACTTCCTGCAACCGTTGATTTTTGAATTTTTCTAGCCTTACCGCTGTTAAGCCGTGGATGATTTTTGGTAGTTGTAATTCTTCTATAAGCGTCGCAGCAAAAGTATCCGCAGAAATATAGGAAGGCGCACTATGTTCCTTATCAAAAGTTCTCTCTCCTTTTGGAGATTTAGCTATAAATTTTCGCAGTGGACGAGTTGTATCAGCTATAAACCAAGTTAATTTTCTTGGTAAAATAGAGAAAAATCCTTTTGCTTCTTGATTGATACTTTTAATAAAAGGATTGTTATAAATTCTATTTACTAATTCAATTACATCGGGAGATTCTGAGTTTTTAAGATCTCCAGCCAAAAGAATTTCAATTGATTTCTTTAAGTGTATAGCACGCCATTGTAATACTGTAGCGATCAGTTCTTGAATTTCTGAAGCTAACAAACTCAAAATTAAGTAAATAAAAATTAGTCCTAAAGCAATATCTACTACCAAAGGTAAATTCATGGCGAAGCTCCTCACAGGGTAATTAACTAGTTTGGTAATATTTGTATCATTAATTAGAAGAGGAAGCTTGTTAAATTAAGTTTAAAATAACTCAGAAAAAAAATTATCCAAAAAATTTCACTGTTCAGAGAAAACTGAGTTAATTTGGGATCTAGCCATTGCTCAAAAATAGTTTGTGACTATGTGGCAACATTGGAGATTCACTAGATGTCTCTATGTAATCAAACCAGCGAGTAAAATGATTAGCATAGAATATGCAAGAAGGAAGCTTTATTTGGATTCATCTAGAAAAACAGCATCGCGCAGTTGAGAAATGGATTGATTGGTTATGGCTGATAGTATTGCTGTTTGCAGCAGTAGTACTGTTTAGCATCAATCTTGGGGGATTACCGCTACGAGATTGGGATGAAGGTACCGTAGCACAAGTAGCCAGAGAAATTTGGCGGGCCCCAGCAGGTTCCATGCGCTGGCTTTACCCGACTTTGGGAGGTGAACCATACTATAACAAGCCACCTCTAATGCATTGGCTAATTGCTTGGGCTTACTCCCTGGGTGGTGTGAACGAATGGACTACGCGTTTGCCTAGTGCAATTATTACCGCAAATTCAGTACCTTTACTGTTTTGTATTGCCAGAGAGATATTTCACCAACGTTGGGCTGCTGTTTATAGCGCCTTGATTTATCTAACAATGCTACCGATAGTGCGTCACGGCAGATTAGCAATGTTAGATGGCGCGGTTGTCAGCTTGTTGATGGTGATGATGTTGTGTGTGCTGCGATCGCGTCGAGACTTACGTTATTGTCTTGGTATCGGTATCAGTTTTGGGTTAATTTGTCTGACAAAGGGCATGGTGGGCATATTATTAGGTGCTATTGCCGCAGTTTTTCTCTTTTGGGATACACCAAGATTGCTCACTAGTTACTATCTGTGGATAGGAATCTTCATCGGCAGTCTACCTGTGGTAGCTTGGCATTCTGCCCAGCTATTGCACTATGGTTATTATTTTTCCCAAATTAACTCAGTAGATCAACCTTTCAATCAGATTGGTAAAATTGCTAACGGCCAGTCTGAAGCCCCTTGGTATTACGTCATAGAACTGCTCAAGTGGACGTGGCCTTGGTTGGTATTTTTACCACAAACCGTGCGTTTAACCTGGGAAAATCGCAGCCTTAGTTGGGCAAAACTGATTATAGTCTGGACTGGTGTTTACCTACTGCTCATTTCCCTGATTAGCATCAAACTGCCTTGGTATATCATCCCAATTTATCCTAGCTTGGCCTTGGGTTTTGGTTTTCAGTTAGCAGAGACTGAAAATTTGCGCCTCTTCTCGTCCTATCCTCGTGCTTGGGTGACTAGTTTTGCCATGCTGGCTGTGGCTGCTTTTGCTGGGAGTGTCTATTTTAGTTGGGGGAGTGCAGACAAAACCGACTTACAGATGATTTTTGCCGCAGTAGCTTTGACTATGACTTTAGCCGCGATTTTGGTAGAGAGAGGCGATGGGCAATTTCTGAAAATTTTAATTTGGGGAAGTTATATTTCACTTCTGTTGTTAATGAAATCTAACTACTGGGTGTGGGAATTAGGAGAAGCCTATCCAGTTAAACCAGTCGCCACAATGATAGCGCGTGCGAATCCCACAGTTCGGCAAATCTACACATCATTTGCCTATTCTCGTCCGTCCTTGGATTTTTATAGCGATCGCACCATTACTCCTGCTTCTCATGGTGAACTGCAATATTATTGGCAGTTTAACGCCCAACCCTATTTTCTCTTGAATGCATCCGCTTTAAGTAACCTCAACCTCAAATCTATCAAGGTAGTTGATCAAGCTGAAGGTTGGCAGTTAATTACAAAAGACACCAATCGATTGTAGTTAAAGAGTGATGAGTTTTGAGTCTAGCAATCCACAATTTTGATGACTCAACTCTCATCACTACAATACAACACTATGTTACACTGTTGTCATTAACTTTCTCATTTCTTGGAATCCCTGGGTGGTTGTAGCTGGTGTTTTTCTGGGTGACAGCAATTGTCGTAAATAAAATTGCACCTCCTACAGCTAAAGCTAATAAAGGACGCTTGAGAAGAACTAAATCTCTGATCATTCTCGATAAAGGTCGGCTTTGACGACGTAACGCCGAAGCGATCACCATTTGTTTCCAAGTAAACGGATCACGGACGTAGTGACCACTTTTACAAACTACAAGCTTTTCCTGACAATACGGACAGGTAAATAGACCCATGTAAGTCTTGATAGGCTGTGTCCTGTTATTTCTTTGGCAAATCGGGCAAGTAACATAATGATTATCAAAGGTGTGTATATTCATCTAGCTCGTCCGCCTAGTCCATTTACTCGCTCTATAACAATAGCTATATTGAAATTTGCTCACCACTTAGTAGCCTCGCCAATATCGTCTGAACATTCGTCATGCATCACACATACATTTCTCTTGGTACTAAGGAGAGCTACATGGTCGTAACACGAGTATAGCCAGATTTGGGTAAGGGTGACTCTTAGTTACAGCTAATTGAAGCTATCTTCACTAAAACCAGTGTTAATTAACTGTTCTGATAGAGAATACAGTTAGAACCTAGCCGCCTTTAAAGGGCGATTGTTGACCACTAACTATTAATTCTCTCCCATTTAACCATTCTCCTCACAAAAATTGTGATTACTTGTCTGGTTTTACCAAAGCTTTGTAATTTAGGCAAAGCCACCATACTTGTCTGGTAGGTAAATCATGGCTCACAATAAGTAGTAGCAAGTAAAAATTTAAATTTTTTCTTACATTTACCCCGTCTCTCAATGACTCTCTTGCCTCCCACTCAACTGAGGAAGGTAACTGAACTACCTGCCTTTCCCAAACCTTCTGTCCATTTAACTCACCTAATTAACCGTTTTCAACCATCCCCAGAAACAGTTGTGCTGTTTTTAGCCATACTAATTGGTGGTGGTACGGGTATGGGTGTAGTCACATTTCACTATTTAATCCAGCTGATTCAGAAACTAATGCTGGAAAATCTCATGGGACAAATTGGAGTCTGGGGTGCTTGGACTTTAGCCTGTGTTCCCACCCTAGGCGGACTGATTGTGGGCTTAATGCGCTGGCGCACTCAAGACTTTGGCCCCGGACTTTCATCTCTAATCGCCGTTTCTCAAGGTAGAGAAGTTAAGCGACAACTACGACCAGTCACCAAAATGATCGCAGCTGCTGTGTCTTTAGGTAGTGGTGCATCTTTGGGACCAGAAGGCCCCAGTGTGGAAATTGGAACTAATTTTGGAGTTTTGTTATCTGATGTACTACAAGTCTCTCAAGAAAGGCAGCGCTTGCTTTTGGGCGCTGGTGCTGCGGCTGGTTTAGCTGCGGGATTTAATGCTCCCATAGCCGGAGTATTTTTTGCCCTTGAGGTAGTGATGGGAGCTACATCTTTTGCCACTTCTGCGGTCAGTGTGGTATTACTGGCTGCGGTGGTGGCAGCATTAATTGCTCAAATTGGTTTGGGGGCCCAACCTGCTTTTGCCTTACCTGCTTACCAAGTCCGTAGTCTTTTAGAATTGCCACTTTATCTAGGCTTAGGTTTAGGCGCAAGTCTAGTTGCTCTTGCTTATACAGAATTAATTCGTTTGGGTAAAGCTGGCTTTGCTGGAAAAGTTCCGGGGTTTAAGCTGCTGTCCCATATTCCTCAACCCATTCAGCCAATTATTGGCGGTGCAATAGTTGGGGTAGTGGCTTTGCCTTACCCGCAAATTTTGGGTATTGGTTATGGAACTGTCCAAGCAATGCTGCAAGATCAGGAGTTTTCCCTCAACCTGTTACTCGTGTTAATGCTATTAAAATTGCTGATGACGGCAGTTAGTTCGGGTAGCGGTTTTGTGGGTGGGTTGTTTGCACCGGCAATGTTTTTAGGTGCGTCCTTTGGGTCAGCTTATGCCAAATTTCTGGCTTTGGTAGTGCCAAGCATTGGTGAATATATGGCTGCTCCCCCAGCTTATGCAATGGTGGGTATGGCTGCTGTTTTAGCAGGTAGTGTGAGAGCGCCGTTGACGGCTATTTTAATGTTGTTTGAGTTAACCCGTGACTACCGCATTGTTTTACCTTTGATGGCTGCGGTGGGTTTAAGTGTATGGTTAGTGGAGCGCATCAAGCCAACTTTTAACTCTAATTCCAATCTTCAACAGATTGGTCTTTCAGAATTGAAGGATCAACAGGTAGAAATTGTGCAGCACATTTTAGTAGCAGATGCTATGCACTCCAGCCCAAAAAAGTTGCCTGCAACTCTTGGGGTTTTAGAAGCTGCTATGGAAATGATCCGCGATCGCACACGTAGTGCTTTAGTAATTGATGCCGCAGAACAATTAGTTGGTATCCTGTCTTTGGAAGATATTAACCGTACTCTTTCCCTGTGGGAAAATTACCAGAATTCCCCTACTGAAATTCAGGCTAATTTTTCTTCTCAAACACTTATCGATATTTGTACGACTGACATTCTCTATGCTTGGCAGGATGAACCTTTATCTGAAGCTTTAGACCGAATGGCGTTGCGGGGTTTGCATCAGTTACCTGTTGTAGCACGAGACAACCCCGATTGCATTTTAGGATTACTAGAAAAAGAGCAAATTGCTTTAACTTGTAATTTGGCAGCAACGCGTAAGGCACTACAGCATTATTTGCCAGTACTGCCCACAACAGATATAGTTATTGGTCATTAGTCACTGGTCATTAGTCATTGGTAAATAACGAACAACTGACTCATGACTAATGACTATTTATTAATCTGTAGCTTCTACTTCAGCATCTTCCCTATCTTCAGGGTCTACTTGCCGCAGTCGAATGTGCTTCTTACCTAAAGTGATGATAAATTCATCTCCAGGTTTAAGATTCATCTGTTTTGTATAAGCGGAACCTATCAGTAAGTTGTTGTTGGATTGCACGCTAATTCTATAGCTGGCACTGCGTCCACCACGACCATTGGCGCTAGGTGTACTATCCAACTGAATGCCCTCAGCATCAATCAGGGCATTTAAGAATTTCATCATATTGACGCGCTCTATACCATTTTTGGTAACAGTATAGTAGCCACACTGTTTAGCTTTGTCTTCTTTGCTTTCGTTCTCTAGCTCCTTAACTTTTTTGAGAAGTTCTTCGCCGACTAGGGGGTCAATTTTTTTCTGTTTAGGCATCAACTTAGGTCGAAAATGAATGTTTGAAGTGATTGAATCGATTTTATTTTAACTGATACTGAGCTAACAGGAACACAATCCTTTATTTTTATCTCAGCATAGCCAAGTATATTACACTCACAGGCAAAATTGTTGCACAATTCCCAATCTTGTCAAGACATTTTATCGAAAAATAATGCTGACAATGCTGATATCTATAGAAATCCTATTTGATTCGTGAACTTATTCTCTACAAGATGCAGTTCGCGTTCGTCAAGACAGGCAAGAGGAACAAGGAACTGATTTTCTCACAGATCATTGAGCAATGCGATATATAGTTTGTGAATTCCTGCTAGACTATATTTGTTTAAGTTTTTTAAAGTCACCCCAAAAAAGTCGTCTACTCACCGAAGATGATCCTAAAGTCATTAGTCATTGGTCATTAGTCATTAGTAATTTCTTACCCTGTTCCCTATTCCCTGACAAATGAAACTAACGACTAGAGGACACTACAGTGTTAAGGCATTGCTAGATTTGAGTTTACAGCCAGGATATGGTCCTGTATCTGTAAGAGCAATTGCCAAGCGCCAAGATATTCCGGCTCCTTATTTAGAAAAGCTGCTGATAGAAATGCGTCGTGGAGGGTTAGTGAAATCAATTCGCGGCAGCATCGGTGGCTATCAATTAGCAAGAGAGCCTGTACAAATCTCTATAGGGCAAATTTTAGAGGCAGTTGGTGAAAATATGACTCACTTACCACTTAATAGTCCAGCACCTGCACAAGCTGAAGATTGGGTAACATTTACTTTGTGGCAGAGGCTTAACCAAAAACTGAAAGAAGCTTTGTACAGTATTACCCTGGCAGACCTTTATTATGATGCTCGTAGTTGGCAGGCATCTCTTGGGGAAGAAGCTAGTTTTGTTGTTTAGTCATTGGTCAGTTATCAGGGAATAGGGAATAGGGAATAGGGAATAGGGCAGAAATTAATCAATGACTAATGACGAACAATATATATATATATTAATTATTGCTGCCTTGTTAGATTACTTAATTGGTGATCCCTGGGGTTGGCCTCATCCAGTACGAGTAATGGGGTGGGTGATTTCTCACTTGAGTAAATTTTCTCTGCAACAGTGTCAGAGTTCTCTAACACAACGCCTAGCCGGAATTGTACTCGGCATGATCGTGATCATCGGCAGCGGTTTCATCAGCTGGTTAATAATTCTGATTGCTAAATGGCTACATCCGTTGTTAGGAATTGCTTTAGAAAGCATTCTTTTAGCCAGTTGTTTTGCTCTTCATAGTCTGCGTGCAGCTGCTATGGATGTACTTCAACCTTTAATAACAGGAAATTTAGAAGAAGCGCGACAGATTTTAAGTAATTATGTGGGTAGGGATACAGAAAATCTTTCAGAAACAGAAATTTTGCGAGCAGTTCTGGAAACAGTGACAGAAAATGCTACTGATGGAGTCATGGCTCCCCTATTTTATGCAATTATTGGTGCGGTTATACCATTTGTTGGGGTAGTTCCTTTGGCTCTCGCATATAAAGCTAGTAGTACTCTAGATTCAATGGTGGGTTATCGGGAAGCACCTTATACTGATATTGGCTGGTTCAGTGCGCGGTTAGAAGATTGTTTAACTTGGCTTCCTTGTCGGTTAACAGTTATGACTTTGGCGCTGTTATCAGCTAAACCCTTAGATATCTGGCGAATCTGTCGCCGGGATGCTATTAAAGATCCCAGTCCCAATTCGGGTTGGAGTGAGTGTGCCTATGCTGCTGTTTTAGGTGTGCAAATGGGAGGCACAAATTGGTATCGTGGAGTAGCAAAACATAAACCACTGTTAGGAGATGCTATTTATACTATTGCCCCAGATACCATTCACAAAGCTTTGCAATTGACTCGATTTTGTTTTTTGTTGTGGTTGGGAGTAGCAATATTTTTAATTCGTAATTCGTAATTCGTAATAATGCCTACGGCAGGCTACCGCCAACGTAATTCGTAATTCCTCCCCATCTCCGCGTCCCCTGCTCCCTAATCCCCAGTATTTATGTCTACTAAAGTAGTTGAAATTCTCTCATCGGAAGAACTGCGACGAACCTTAACCCGGCTTGCTTCTCAGATTGTGGAAAGGACACGTGATTTGTCGCAATTGGTACTTTTGGGTATTTACACTAGAGGTGTGCCGTTAGCCAACTTATTGGCACGTCAGATAGAGACTCTGGAAGATGTCAGTGTATCTGTGGGAGCATTAGATATCACATTCTATCGTGATGACCTCGACCAAATTGGATTAAGAACTCCAGCCAAAACCGATATTCCTTTCGATCTGACAGGGAAAACAGTTGTACTTGTAGATGATGTCATTTTCAAAGGACGGACAATTCGTGCTGCTTTAAATGCAGTTAATGAGTATGGTAGACCAGAGGTGATTCGTTTAGCTGTGTTAGTAGACAGGGGTCATCGAGAGTTACCAATTCACCCAGATTTTGTGGGCAAGAAATTGCCTACCGCTAAAGAAGAAATTGTTAAAGTTTACTTACAAGATGACGATGGACGTGATGCGGTGGAGTTGATTGGTAATTAAAATAATTCGTAATTCGTAATTCGTAATAATGCCTACGGCAGGCTACCGCCAACGTAATTCGTAATTCGTAATTAAGTTTTGTAGCGGAGATTTAGCGCCAAGTCAGAGCGCCGGAAACCTGTGATCTGAACTTTGTCATAGAGACCCCACCTAACATACTTGCCGCTGATACAAGCTCTTTACTTAAACCCCCTGAATTGGTAATTATAGCCGTGGACAGGGTGGTTAGGACATCAATTGATAATGAAACTCCCACGACAAGAGGGTTTTACTCCTGACTCCTGACTCCTGACTCCTGACTCCTGCTATAAATCAGCAAACCCTAATTAATGACCAATAACTGTGCTAATGGTTTTTAATAATTGGTTGGCGGTGTAAGGTTTGGATAAAAAGGCTTTAACGCCTAAATCATAAGCTGCATTAACATTTTCACTGGTTGCTAGTCCGCTGATAGCAATAATTCTGACGTTTGGATTAATTTTTTGCATGGTACGAATGGTGGTTAGTCCATCCATACGTGGCATTCCCATATCAGTTAAAACTAAAGATATTTCATCACGATTTTCTACGTATAAGGCTATTGCTTCAATGCCATCATGGGCTGTAATGACTCTATAATTAGATTCTTCTAGTGATATTTTTGTAATGTCACAAATAGCCGCTTCATCATCTACAAACAATATCAGTTCTCCATTCCCTTGAGACAAAGATATTTCTGTCTCTTCTCTAGTTTCTGGTGTATCTTTTGCTGGTAAATAAACCTTAAATTGGCTGCCTTTTCTTTCTTCACTATATACATTGATAAAACCACCATGATTTTTGACAATTCCCAATACTGTAGATAGACCTAGACCTGTTCCTTTGCCAAGTTCTTTAGTAGTAAAAAATGGTTCAAATATACGGTCTATTATTGTTGGTGGAATGCCAATTCCATTATCAGTTATAGTAATGATAATATAAGGTTTTGCTTGAGCATCAATATGCATCCGGGCGTAATTCTCATCAACCAAGAGATTTTCGGCAGTGATTTTTAAAGTGCCACCATTGGGCATAGCATCACGGGCATTGACACATAAATTCATGAACACTTGATGTAGTTGAGTGGCATCACCGGATACAGTCCAAAGATTTTGGGGAATTTGAGTTATAACTTCAATTGATTTAGGAAATGTTTCTTTAATAATTTGCTGAATTTCCCTCAGCAAATGTTTTATTTGTAAAAGGGTGCTTTGTCCTAGAGAGCCGCAGGCATCGCTATCTAGTCCACGAGTAAAAGATAATACTTGCTTAACTAAATTTGCCCCCCGTTTAGCATTGGCAATTAATATCGGGATTAGTTGTCGAGAACGCTCTTCTTGGACTTGAGTTTCCAAAAGTTGAGCAGTCATCAGGATCGGGGTGAGGACATTATTTAAGTCGTGGGCAATACCACTAGCTAATGTGCCAATACTTTCTAATCGCTGAGTACGTAAAAATTGAGATTCTAGTAGTTTCTTTTGAGTAATATTAGTATTTACAACTAAAATAGATGGTAATTGATGACCCCATTCAGGTACTAATGTCCAACGACTTTCGACAATGACTTCTTGATCATGTTTTGTAATTTGATACAGTTTTCCCTCCCAGCAGCCATTGTTCATGACAATTTTGAGTGCTTCTGACAATTTAGACAAGTCTTTTTCCTGCCAGAGGTTTTGTGTCTTTTTTGTCAGAGCTTCTTCTGCTTTCCAACCGTATAGATATTCAGCGGCTTTGTTCCAATATAAAATTTGATTATCTAAATCATGGACAAACATGGCATCAGTAGCGACATCAAGTAAAGCTGCTTGTTGACGGATTTTTGCTTCTGTTTGTTTGCGCTCAATGGCGTAGCGAATCGAACGTTCCAATAAAGGCGCAGTCAGTTGACTTTTTTCTAGATAATCAACTGCTCCGGCATTCATCGCTTCTAGGTCTATTTGCCGATCGCCCTGACCAGTAAGTAATATAAAAGGACAAGTGCAACCATTGGTAATGGCTTCTTGCAACAGTTCTAGTCCATTATGCTCTCCTAAAAGGTAGTCTACTAGATAGATATCATGTTGGTGTCGAGCGATCGCATCCTTGGCTGTTTCATAATTCTCCACCCATTCCAACTCACAGCCAGCCACCTGAAATTCCCTCAACCACGCACGAATTAAAATATAATCATCTTCATCATCATCAATTAACAAAACTTTGATGGGGCTGTTATTCATGATTCCCTCGCACTGCTTATCAGGGCAGTTCTACAATTTCAAACCAGTATTTTCCTAAAGTTTTGATTGCTTCCACTAAGGATGTAAAAGTTCTAGGTTTAATAATGTAAGAATTTGCACCCAAGTCATAGGTGTTATATATATCTTCTTTATTACTGGAATTAGTCATTACTATAACGGGGATGAGCCGCAGTTCTGGATGAGTTTTAATTTCTTTGATTACATCAAAGCCATGTTTTTTAGGCATATTTAAATCTAGCATAATTAAACCTGGACGTGTTGCCCCTTCAGCATCAGCATATAACCCACGATGATATAAATAATCCATCAAATCCTCACCATTCCTGACGATCAGTAGCTCAATGGGCAATTGACTTTCTGCTAAAGCCTCACTTACCAACAAGCTGTCGTCTTCATCATCATCAGCCATTAAGATGGTGACGGTTGTTTGCCGAAGCTTCACTTTGTATTGTCTCCTTTATACTAGTTATAATTAGTAATTCACTTCCTATATATAGCCATTTACATTTATATAGCCATTTACATTTGTACAATTAACCCTAAAATATGGTCTATTAGTAATCCCTCTCTAGGAAGAAAAACTAGAAATGCTAATTAACCAGTTCAGGGGGTTTAAATCCCCCACTTCTATAAAGTGGCAAATATGTTAGGCGGTGTCTCAATCTCCGTTACTAAACTTAATTACGTATCCCTAGCGGGACTGTAGGCATTAAGTAGGTTGGCGTTAAAAATTGTCGTTGGGGCAAGGCAGGGGGGCAGGGAGCAGGGAGCAGGGGAGACGTGGGGACGCGGAGATGTGGAGGAATTACGAATTACGAATTACGTTGGCGGTAGCCTGCCGTAGGCATTATTACGAATTACGAATTACGAATTACGAATTACGAATTACGAATTACGAATTACAAATTATTTTAATTGGCAACGTCACAATAAATTTGGCTCCTTGCCCTGGAGTACTTTGGGCTTTAATACTACCATGATGACGTTCAGTAATTTTCCGGCAGATAGCTAAACCGATGCCAGTACCTTCATATTCAGTGCGACTATGCAGACGTTGAAAAATCTGAAAAATGCGGTCAAGATATTTTTCGGGCAAGCCAATACCATTATCTTCAACAATGATTTGAAAATGTTGAATATTGTGTTCAAAATCATCCAAGTTATTGTTTAAAAATTGACTATATATTCTCACAACAGGCGGTTCATTTTGACGATGAAATTTAAGAGCGTTACCGATCAGGTTTTGCAATAATTGCCGCATCTGCAAAGGATCAGCGGGTATGATGGGTAAGTCGCCTATCTCCACTCGTCCCCCAGTTTGCTGAATACGCACTTCTAAATCAGATAATACTTCTTGGGCAATTTCTGCTAAATTCACCGATGTAAAAGGCTGTGCCTTTGTGGTTACTCGTGAAAGTGTCAATAAGTCATCAATCAACGTTTGCATTCTCAGGGCTGCTTTTTGCATCCGTTCCAGATAATCATATCCCTGTGTGCTTAATGAGTCTCTACAGCTAACTTTGAGGAGATCACCAAATGTTCTAATTTTACGTAGTGGTTCTTGTAAATCATGGGAGGCAATAAAAGCAAATTGCTGTAGTTCTTCATTGGAACGAATAAGTTCTTGGCGGTGATTAGTTTCTTTTTCTAAAATCAGACTCTGCGCTAAAGCAATGCCAATTTGATCGGCAAGTTGTCTTAAAAGTTCAATTTCCCAGTCAGTCCATTCACGGGTATGCAGACACTGATGGGCAATTATCAGCCCCCAAAGTTGATTTGTTTGGAAAATTGGCACTACAAGGTTAGCTTTAACAGCAAATTGTTGGAGAAATTCAAGGTGGCAAAGTTGAATCTGTGCTGTTTCGATGTCGCTAATGGCACTAATTCGCCCTTGGCAATATTGTTGGTAGATGTAATCGTCTGCAAAACAAGAGTCAGTAATTCTCTGCCCCAGAACAACTGGTAAACCAGGAACTACGGCTTCTTTCACCGCTAGGAAGGAACGATTACTATGAAGCTGCAAAATTAACACTCGATCTGCTTGTAGCAGCTTTTGCACTTCTGTGACACTGGTGTCGAGAATTTCATCAATTTGTAAAGACTGACGAATTTTTAGGGTAATATTAGCGAATAATTGCGTTAGCGTAGTTTGCTGCTGGCATTGCAAGTTTTGCTGTTTTAATTCTGCTTCATCTTGCTTGCGCTTGGTGATATCCATCTCTACCGCACACATTTGCACTGCTACCCCAGATGAGTTTTGCCAAACTACACCTTTGCTGACTAGCCAGCGAATACTATCATCGGCTAAAACAACTCGATATTCAATTTCAAATTCTCCTTCATTTTCATTAGCCTGTTGATGGACGCGCTTAAAAAAATCACGATCTTGTGTATGAATACAGTTGAGAATAGCTTCATAGGTGTTGTTAAAACTGTCTTTCTCTAAACCAAAAAGAGCTTCGAGATTAATCGCACTAGTAATTTGATGGTTTTGGATATCGAGAGTCCAGATGCTCATGTGAGCAGCATCTAATGCCATCCTGAGTTTTGCTTCCCACTGATGTACTTGCTCAGTTTGTGCTGGTAATTCCTTAGTCATTAGTAAAAATACGAATTATGTATCCCTAGCGGGACTGTAAGCACTATTACGAATTATGTTAATGACGTTTAGGTAATCTCTTGAATAGAAGCTTCGTCATCTACTAGGAGAACCCATTCTCCATTGCCAGTAAGCATTTCTACTTGTTTCACAGACTGGTTTTCAGGGGTATATATTGCTGGTAAATATACCTGAAATTCTGTACCTTTATTGAGGCTACTTGATACTGTGATAAAACCATCATGACCTTTAATAATACCTATGACTGTGGATAATCCTAGTCCTGTCCCTTTGCCAAATTCTTTAGTCGTAAAAAAAGGTTCAAATATTCTATTTAATATTTTACTGGGAATGCCAAGTCCTGTGTCAATCACCTTGATGACGATGTAAGAACCAACTTGTGCGTCTAGATGCATTTTAGCAGAAGTTTCATCAATCCAAATATTCTCAGCAGATATTGTTAAAGTACCGCCATTGGGCATGGCATCACGAGCGTTTAAACATAAATTAATCAGTACTTGATCTAATTGGGTAATGTCACCACAAACTGGAAATAGGTTTTGCTGAATTTCTGTATGAACTGTAATCGATTTGGGAAATGTTTGTTCAATAATTTGTTGCATTTCGGAAATCAAATATTTCACTTGAATTACTGTGTGTTCGCCTTCAATTCCTCTAGCAAAGGATAAAACTTGCTTAACCAAGTTAGCACCTCGTTTAGCATTAGTTTCTATGATCGATATTATCTGTTGAGCTTGCGGCTCATGGTATTTATTTTTAAGTAAATATGCAGACATCAAAATAGGCGACAAGACATTATTTAAATCATGAGCAATGCCACTAGCTAGAGTACCAATACTGTCCATACGTTGGGCGCGTAAAAATTGCTGTTCTAGTTGTTTTTTCTGAGTAATATCAGTGTCAACAACCAGAATAGATTTAGCTTGATTATGCTCATCATGTACTAAAGTCCAGCGACTTTCCACGATAATTTCTGTGCCAAATTTTGTAATTTTATTTAATTCACCTTGCCAGAAACCAGACATCAATACTGTTTGATAAATTTCCAGTTGTTGTGCTACGGTTTCCTCCTCAACCCAGAGTTCCCTAGCATTCTGATCTATAACTTCTTCAGCTTTCCATCCATACAATTTTTCTGCACTTTTGTTCCATAGTAAAATTTTGTTGTTTAAATCTATGACAATAATGGCATTTGTCGTAATATTAAGTAATGCCGCTTGTTCCCGCAGTTTTTGCTCTACTTGTTTGCGGGCTGTAATATCTTCAAAAATATACAAACGCCCAAAATATTGAGCAGATTTATTACGAATTTGAGTAGAAAATCGGCGAATAATCCGCCCATCGTTAAAGCTAATTTCATCTTCAATAACACAGAGGTTGCTTTCATCTTGTAGAGGTTGACATGATGCTGTAAAGGA
Organism: Anabaena catenula FACHB-362; assembly: GCF_014698735.1. GTDB lineage: Bacteria > Cyanobacteriota > Cyanobacteriia > Cyanobacteriales > Nostocaceae > Anabaena > Anabaena variabilis_A. The sequence goes on along the minus strand of NZ_JACJTQ010000007.1, from coordinate 55,949 downwards.
CGGAAGATCCAGGATCAATTTGCAACAATCTGGAATAATATCTTGGTTTTTTAATTCCCGGATTTCCATGCCATCTTTAAGATGTTCAATTTTCCAGATTTCACAGAAGCGATCATTAAAATAAAGAATGTCGTCAGTACGATTATCAACTACATAAAAACCCAGTGGTGAAACACTATTCATGGAGCGCAAAAGTGCTTCTTGCCAACGCAACTCATCTTCTGCCAGCTTGCGTTCGGTAATATCCTCCACTATGTAGGCAAATTGCTGACGATTGCCATGATTGTTAGCGATCGCAGAAACTGTGGCTGATAACCAAGTTATTCCTTGGGGAGTTTCCAGAGAATGTTCAAATCTCACAGGTGTTTGAGTAAGTTCTGCTTGACGATAGTAATTTATCCAATGCTTTAAATTGCTATTTTCTGCACCCATCTCCCGCGCTAGACGGTTTTGCATTGCCTCTGGTGTGAGTCCCAAAAATTTCGCAGTGATAGGATTATCAGCAATATGTAGAATGTCATTATCTACCAATTCCACAATTCCCATCATCATTGGCGCACTCTCGAAGAAACTGTGTAAGGTAGATTCACTTTGATATAATGCTTTTTGTGCTTGTTTATACTCTATATTGATTCTGGCCAGTTCGACTAAATTCCGCCTGATTTCTAATTGTCTAACTATAAGACGACTAATAGATTGCAGTGCTTGCAATTGTTTAGGACTGATTTGACGTGGTACTTGATCCACCACACACAAAGTGCCTATTACCTCTCCTCCTGATACAATTAAAGGCACACCAACATAAAATCTCACATGGAGTTCTGAAGTAACTATATCTGCTGTGGCAAAGCGTTCATCTAGCAAGGTGTCAGGAATAATCAAAACATCGCCTTGCTGGAGGCAAATCGGACAAAAGCCAGCATCTCTTGGCATTTCCTGGACATCTAATCCTACCTTGGCTTTGAACCACTGACGGTTGGTATCAATGAAATTAATCAGAGCAATTGGTGCGTCACAAATCTGGGCGGCTAAAAATGCTAAATCGTCAAAAGTTTGTTCGGGTTCTGTGTCAAGAATGTCGTACTGTCGTAGAGCCTCAAGCCGAGCTGCTTCATTATTAGACACTGGTAATCTCATGAAAATTTTCCTAGTATTACTGAATGACAACGTGCGATCGCGTTACTCTCGGTGTTCTAAGTTAATCAAGCAGGGAAGGTTAAGGCTTGCAGTAGGGAACTTTTAACTGTTAACAGGCACAGCGAAAGAATGGAGATAGATGATCTGTAGGTCGTTTTTTAAGTGCAGGCCGCTTTGGCTCTAGCTGGTGTGGCGTTAACCATACTCTCCCATAAGGGATACAGCAGAATCAAATATGATTCCTGATAATTCCTATAGTAGCCCTTGATTTATAGTTCCAAAAAGCATAGACATTGATCTTATGCCGTTTGTTAGAAGTTTTACAATAAGAATTCAGGAGTCAGGAGACACTTCGCAGACCTTTGGTTCAGAATGCTGATGAAATGAAGAATCGAGAGAGGTGAGATTTTATCAAAATCATCAAAGTTGACTAAAAAAGCCTTTATTCTCCTGAACCGCAGGTCTGCGTAGCGTCTTCTATATTCTCTATCCTGAATACTTACGTTTTACAATACTCATTTTTTATTAATTACACTAGACAATTATCAAAAGTTAATTATGAAAACCCCACTTGCTTTTCCCATTAAAACTAGAACCGAAGATAGCTTTGGTATTACCTTTGCTCCATTGTCTCTTGAGGAAATCTATACTAAAGCTGATGACCCAGCTAATGGTGCTGTGGTGGTAATGAGTGGCATGGTTCGTAATCAAACCGATGGTCAACCTGTGGTTGCTTTAGAGTATCAAGCTTACGATCCTATGGCATTACAAGTATTTTATCAAATTGCAGCTGATATTCGCTACCAATGGCCTGATGTGAAGCGGGTTGTCATATATCATCGTATTGGGCGGTTACAAATTGGGGAAATCAGTGTTTTAGTGGCTGTGGGGTGTCCGCATCGAGGTGAGGCTTTTGCTGCTTGTCAATATGCAATTGACACCATTAAACACCAAGCACCTATTTGGAAGAAAGAGCATTGGCAAGATGGTTCTAGTCGTTGGGTAAGTATTGGTGCTTGTGAAGTGACGGAAGCTAATTGTTAGAAGAAGAATTGTTACAGCATCTGTGAGTGATCAGCCGCTAGGGATAAGCGCATTGCTAAACCCTGACAGTGTATGATCATTAACTGGCTCGGCAACGGCTATAGAAGTGAAGCAACTACTGTTCAGAATAATTTCGTAAGCATTTAGTGAGTGAGGTTTGTTTGATTTTGTAATTAAATTTAACTAAATAATTGTAAATTGATAGATGATCTTATTTGCAATTATTTACATAAATGTCAGTTAACTATTGCAGTTTGTAACTATTTTGCATATTCATTCGGAATAGTCCTTTAGACTAATTGACGATGGAAAAACCAAAATAGTTGGATCAAGGCAATGGACTCTGTAAATTTATTTTGTCATGAATTTGTAGTTGCTGTTTCCTCTGTAGCTTGTATTATGGGGCTGTTTTTACTGTGGGATGACAAGAAGCAACAAAAAGACGATGCCCAAGAAACAGAAGAAATTCTTTTGAGAATGAGCTTTGCTTACTGGCTGGTTTACTGCGTCGCTTTTGGGATTGAAAAAACAGTTTTACCAAACTGGGAAAGTTTAGCAATGGCAGTGAAAATTACTACAGCTTTATCATATTTTTTAACTTTTTCTTGTATCTTGAGTTTGCCATTACATAAATTTGCGGTGCATGAAGTTGAGGAATAATCAAAAATAAAGGGAGGAGAAGTTTTGGCTCTTCCCTTTGTTAATGGTCGTATTCATGTAATTTTCATAGCGATCGCAATTGCTATTTCCAGTTGCTCCAGTTCCAAAGTCGTGATCACAAATACCTCTTGCACCGTCTTACCCTGCCGTGCGATGACTTTATAACCCCCGCGAATGGGTACAGACACACGCAACTGCATTTTTGGACAATGACCTCTCGCTCGCCCAATGACTGCCGGCGTTACAGTGTGAATGCCGTCTTGTTGACATAGACGTTCTAAAATTGCGATTAGACCAGAAATGTGGGTGGAGTGATTCCAGACTAGTCTACCATCCGTGGGTTTGCCCATGATTATGCTGCTTCCAGAGGAGCCATAGTCAAACCAGCCCGTCGCAGCTGTTGGTGGTATAGTTCCGCTTGTTCCTGGGGACCTACCCAAACGATCGCTTGTCCTTCGTAATGTATCTGATTTGTGAGATCCCAAGCGCGATCGCTCGACATTCCCGGAATATACTTGAGCAAACACTCAGCCACATGGGGAAATGTATTGAAATCGTCATTCAATACAATCACTTTGTAATTTGGATAAGTTTTGCGAGTAACTTGATTAACTCGATCAGGTGTTACAGTTGGCGCTGTTGCCATGCCATAAACAGCTGTTAGTCTTTTAAGCATAAGAACAATAATTGAAAAGGACAGGGGGACACAGGGACGCGAAGACAGGGGAAATCCCATAGAAGACAGCTAGAAGATTCAAACAAGGAACAGATTTTTTTGTCTCCACGACTGAAGTCGGGGGCTTGCAAGCAAGTGCTTCTATCTTCAGCAGGGTTGCTCTCCGCGTCTTTGCTTCTTTTTAGTCAAAAAAGAGGTTTGACAAACCCAGACTACAAAAACTAGTTTAATCCATTGTCAGCGGTGATTGGTGATTGGGGATTGGGGATTGGTGATTGGTGATTGGTGATTGGTGATTGGTGATTGGTGATTGGTGATTGGGAATAGGTAATTAAGTTATTCTTCATTTTCTCCGCGTCCCCGCGTCCCCGTGTCCCCGCGTCTCCCCATCACCGCGTCTCCCCATCACCCCAATAATAAGTATTCAACCAGACACGATATTACCGCCAATCATCCCAATTTTGGTTAAAAATGGAAGTATCAGGAAAAGCTGTGGGATTACCATTTTGCTCCAACAGACGTTTGAGAACTTGTAGTTGCGGTTCCTGTTTAGGTAACTCATCAACTAATTCGTAAGGTGCTATTCCTTGTTTGAGAGCAAAAGCAGCCACAGTTCCCGCAGCTGCACCAGAAGACCACTCAAAAGAATGTACCCGATAGGCAGCAGCAGCTATGTGACTAGTAGCAATACTTTTACCACCTACTAATAAATTATCAATCTTTTGGGGAATCATCGCCCGCAGAGCAATTTGGAAAGGATAAGCTTGTCCCGCACCGCGTCTTTCTCCTGCACGTTCCGTATTACCAGGTGCTTCTGCGGGACTTTTTGTCATGCAAGGATGAAAATCAATAGCGTAGTGACCGATACCTACAGCATCTGGGAAAATTGTCGAACGACTTCGCCGCATAGCTTTATCAGGAGAAACTTCACCTCTAATTACAGAAGTAGCCTCTAAACCAGCCAGTGTTGCTTTTAACTGGCGATACATATCTGCTGGCAAAGTTTGACGGTAATATTCGTCATTATAATTGCGGCGAGAAATATCAACTTCCCAAATCCCAAAACCTTCCGGTTGTCCCCAACTGGGACGGCCAATAATGCGTCTTCCTTCCCGCATATAGGGATATTTCGATAAACCATGTACTGTTCCCATTGGGGAATTTAAACCCGTTAACAACCGATTATTTGGGTACGGTTTTTTAACCCCTTCACCTAATTGAGAATCCGTAGTTCCCGCATATAACCAATAGAAATAGGAAAGAGCATTTTCTTCACCTTTGCGGAAAGTTTCAGTTCTCAATCCCCCCATCCAACCACCGGGCTGTAACTGGCCACTGGCTTGCAACTGTTGACGAGTATAGATGAGATTATCATTAGCAGTTCCTGGACGGTAGTCATTACCCCAAGTCCAGTTTTGCATAGAGATGTCTCCTGGAGTAGGAACAGTAAAATTAATACCACCAAATTTTGTGGTTTGCCCCTTTTCAGGACTCCAAATGCGACGATAGGTAAACACTAAATCAAAATTCGCCAGTCGTGCTAATTCATAACTGAAATATGGTGCATATTGTGAGTAAAATGGGGGCATTGCTTGCTGTTGCGGTTCCTTAGTCGCCTCCATTGCAAAGGTGTAGGTAAAACCTTGAGTACAATAAGGATCATTAGTGGTGCTAGAAGAGGAAGGTTCCAGGTAAGAGAGTGCATCAATACCCAGGCGATAAGGAACATCTGCTAAAGCGATAATTTCCCCAGTTTCACTGGTATCGACAACGTACCATTTAGAGGCATTTTTTTGAGATTGTTTGGGGACAAAGCGAATAATAGCTTTACTCAACCGAGATGAGTTTTCATAGCGATAAGCATCTTCAATGGTTTGAGATAAAGGAAAAGTGTTGAGAGGTGGTGCGCCTTTTGTGGGTTGATGTTGAATAGCTGTGGCGTTGTTAATAATTTTACCATCAGCACTAATTCCTAATTCTTTAATTACGGTGTTGGGAAACCATTGCAACTTTCCTTTACCCTGCTTTTCTGCATCTTTGAGCATTTGGGTAAGAATATTGTGAGCATCACGAGGAAGAAAGCAGGAGTCACTTACCCAGCAGTCACCGGGGTTAAGTTTGCCATATTTGCGTTGAATGCGGTTTCGTAATTCCAAATATCCGCGAGAATAGAATTGTTTAGCCCGTTGAGTTGGTCTTTCATCTAATGCAGATGTACCTTGAGAGGAGATTTGTCCACCCAACCAGTCAGTAATTTCCGTTAAGCAAACTGTCCGTCCTGCAAGTAACCCCTCATAAGCTGTCGCTGCACCGGATAGTCCACCACCAACAACGAGAATTTCACAATTGACGGTTTTATCTGGGTTTCGGGGTGGGGTAGCGGTAACGGAATAGGGGGTGAGAAAGGTGGTAAGTAAACTGAGACTGATGATTGATTTCTGGAAGCTTTTTTTGTATCTGCGCTTCATGGTTCATGCACTCCGTGTACTATTGCGTCAACTTGTAGACGGTAGCATCTGGGAAATGTTCTTTACAAGGTTGGGTTGAGGAACAAAATCCCACATCCTTAAAACTGTGTTGGGTAATGGTTACGTACAAACTAACCTACTACACGGCTATAGGGGCAATTCATGAATTGCCTTATACTATAATTAACTGTACTTTTACAGTTGATTTTGGTCAAGCAAGTTTATATCTACAAAATTCAAAATATCTTAAATTATAAATATGCTGAGAATTAAAAATTTAAATAAGTCCTACGGAACTAGAAAAGTTCTTCAGGATTTGAGACTATATATTGACACAGGAGAAATTTATGGCTTACTCGGTGCAAATGGAGCCGGCAAAACAACGACAATAAATATTATTTGTAATTTGCTTAATGCTGACAGTGGTTATATTAGCCTCAATAATAAACCTGTTTCGGAAGCAACCAAGAAATTAATTGGTATTGCTCCTCAAGAAAATCTGTTATATAAAACTCTTTCTTGTGAAGAAAATTTGCAGTTTTTTGCAGATATTTATGGTTTAGATCGCCAAACCCGCCAAAAACAAGTCGCAGCAACTCTTAAAGCTGTAAATCTATTAGATAGAGCTAAAAGTCCGGTAGAAACTCTGAGTGGGGGAATGCAAAGACGTTTAAATATTGCTGTTGCTTTGGTACATCAGCCAAAATTAGTAATTCTTGATGAACCAACTACAGGTTTAGATATTGAAGCCAGATATGAAATTTGGGAGTTAATTCGCCAACTTAAAACTCAAGGAATGACGATTTTATTAACAACACATTTATTAGATGAAGCTGAAAGACTTTGTAACAAAATTGGGATTTTGAAAAATGGTAAAATTTTAGCTGAGGGTAGTTTATCTGAGTTAAAAACCCTAATTCCGGCTCAGGAAATAGTGGTGTTACAAACTACACAAGAAGAACAAGCGATCGCATTAGCTCAAGAATATGGTTTTACACCCCGGCGTTATGGTAGCGATTTGGCTTTTTGGCTACCAGAAACGCTAGAATTAAGGGAAATCATCGCCAGATTTGACGGTATACCCATTGATTCTATTTCTCGTCAACCTGTACGGTTAGAGCATATTTATGTGGAAGTAACCCAAGGTAAGGAGTGCTGAGTCCTGAGTGCTGAGTAACGAGTAACGAGTAAAAAATTCCAATTTTTTCCCTATTCCCTATTATGGATATTATAGAAATTCTCAAAGCCGACTATCAAAAATTTCCCGTTAATCAAACTTACAGTATTTACGCGCCTGATGTTTATTTTCAAGATACGGTTTTTAAATTTCGTGGTTTAGAACTTTACAAATGGATGATTAAATTCATTCAGACTTTTTTCTTAAATCTGAAAATGGATTTACATAACATCCAACGCCAAGAAGACACTATCAAAAGTGAATGGACACTGAGTTGGAATTCTCCTCTTCCCTGGAAACCACGCATATCTATCTCTGGTTGGAGTGAATTACGTCTCAACGCTGATGATTTGATAGTTTCCCACATTGATTATTGGCATTGTTCACGTTTAGATGTACTAAAGCAGCACTTCTTTTCCTTAAACAACGGATAATGTAAATAAATGTAAATAAAATTCAGGCAGGACAGAATCATCCATGCGAGTAATTTTAATGACCGGCAAGGGTGGGGTAGGTAAAACCTCAGTCGCGGCTGCAACGGGATTGCGTTGTGCAGAACTCGGCTACCGCACATTAGTTTTAAGTACAGACCCTGCTCACTCCCTAGCAGACAGCTTTGATCTAGAATTGGGACATGATGCCCGACAAGTCCGCCCAAATTTGTGGGGAGCAGAACTCGACGCGCTCCAAGAATTAGAAGGTAACTGGGGTGCGGTGAAGCGTTACATTACTCAAGTGTTACAAGCACGGGGTTTAGACGGGATACAAGCCGAAGAATTAGCCATTTTACCGGGAATGGATGAGATTTTTGGCTTGGTCAGAATGAAACGTCACTATGATGAAGGGGAATTTGACGTTTTAATTATTGACTCTGCCCCTACTGGTACGGCTCTACGTTTGTTGAGTTTACCAGAGGTCGGCGGCTGGTATATGCGGCGTTTCTATAAACCTTTTCAAAACATCTCGGTAGCACTTAGACCTCTAGTGGAACCTATTTTTAGACCAATTGCTGGTTTTTCGTTACCAGATAGAGAAGTAATGGATGCTCCTTATGAGTTTTATGAACAAATAGAAGCTTTAGAAAAAGTATTGACTGACAATACTCAAACCTCAGTCCGTCTTGTCACCAACCCAGAAAAGATGGTGATTAAAGAATCTCTCCGCGCTCATGCTTATCTGAGTTTGTATAATGTAGCTACGGATTTAATTGTCGCTAATCGCATTATTCCAAAAGAAGTTGAAGATCCCTTCTTCCAACGTTGGAAAGAAAATCAAGAACAATATCGCCAAGAAATTCATGAAAACTTCCACCCCTTACCTGTGAAGGAAGTACCTCTTTATTCGGAGGAAATGTGCGGTTTAGCAGCATTAGAGAGACTCAAGGAAACGCTCTACCCGGATGAAGATCCAACTCAGATTTATTACAAAGAAACAACTATCAGAGTTGTGCAGGAAAATAACCAGTACAGCTTAGAACTTTATTTACCGGGTATTCCTAAAAATCAAGTTCAACTCAGTAAAAGTGGCGATGAATTAAATATTACTATTGGTAATCATCGCCGTAATTTGGTTTTACCCCAGGCTTTAGCAGCACTTCAACCATCAGGTGCAAAAATGGAAAATGATTATCTAAAAATTCGCTTTGCTGACATTGTGAAGGTTTAGATGACTAATTAACAGGTGACAGAAAATTTTTATGTAGCAATCCTACTACATTATATATGAGCAAATTCTGTTGCCTGTTAAGATCAAGATCAAAGGATTAGTAGGGTTATTTTAACCTCATGAATCCAAAATCCAAAATCGTTTGACCGTAATCTTACTGAAGACAAAGACCTGAGTAAAATCTAAAAATACGATTAAGCTGAATCGCTTACTATAGTAAGATACTAAAATATTTGATCAAAGCAATGGCCTCCATCCCTCCATTAGACCTGAGGACAGGTATGGAAAAAGAAAATTTATTACGTCGGATTACAAATCGCATCAGACCGTCCTTAGAGTTAGAAGACATTTTCATAGTAGCCACAGCGGAAGTTAGGTCTTTACTGGGAACTGACCGAGTAATGATTTACAAATTCCATGCAGATGGTAGTGGTCAGGTTATTGCTGAATCAATTTATGAAAATCGCTTACCGTCTTTATTGGGTTTGAATTTCCCAGCGGATGACATTCCCCCCCAGACTCGTGAAATACTTATTAAATCGCGGGTGCGTTTTATCGTGAATGTTGATTCTAGGGAGATTGGTCAAAGCCCTCAGCGTGATCTGGAAACCGGAGAAATTATCTCTGAGGAAATTATTTATCGGACATTAGATCCATGTCATGTAGAATATTTGACGGCTTTGGGTGTTAAATCTTCTGTAGTTGCACCGATTATTTATCAAGATGAACTTTGGGGATTGTTAGCATCTCATCATTCTCAAGCCCGTGATGTGGCAGAATCTGAACTAGAAGCGATGCAGATGCTGGTAGAGCAGTTACCCGTAGCGATCGCTCAAAATAACCTTCTCACCCAAGCCCGCGCTAAAGCCGAACAAGAAGCTATCATTAACAGCATTGCTACCTTACTCCATTCACTACCGACTATAGTTTTACAACCACCTTTAGAAGCCGCAGTGGCCGCTTTTCAGGGAGTAGGAGGCAGGTTATGTATCAGACACAATGCCTTTAACTTTCAAAATGGCAGCTTTAAAAGCTTATTAGAATGTTTAATCCCTGGTAGGGATTGTTTTCAACTTTATACCTGTGGAGAGCAACCTGTAATTCCGGCACAAAGTAAATATCCCTTACTAGAGCAGTATAGTGTCTGGCAGGAACATTATAAAACTGGTGAATATGAAGTTTGGGCAATTTCCGACATCTATGAAAATGCGAATTTACGAAATGTACAAGTTGCTTTTAAACCAACAAAAATTCGCAGCATCTTGATGATTCCCCTCCACTATCGTCAGGAATTGGTGGGCTATTTAAGTATTTTTCGTAATGAACTAGATACAGAAACCCTTTGGGCTGGACAATTTGATCCAGATAGTAGGCAAATTTACCCCCGGCTATCTTTTGAAATCTGGCGGGAATCTAAAAAAGCACAACCTCAAAAATGGACAAACGAGGAAATTAATTTAGCGAAAGAAATCAGTAAAAACTTTGCTTCCGCAATTCAGCAATATGAACTTTACCAACAGGTACAAGCATTTAATGAAAACTTAGAAAAAAAAGTCCAGAAGCGGACATTAGAAATGCAAAGAACTGCTGAACAACAACAAGCAGTATTTGGAGTTATTAACAAGATTCGTGACTCTCTAGAAATTGAAACTATTTTCCAAACCACCACTAAGGAAGTTTGTCAATTAATCAAAGCTGATCGTGTTTCAGTTTATAAGTTTAGTGCAGATTGGGGTGGGCAATTTGTCGGTGATTTTGAAGCTGCTAGTCCCAAATGGTTAAATGATCCGAAACTGGGAATCAATACAATTTGGAATGATACTTATTTACAAGAGACAAAGGGAGGACGCTACCGAAATAATGAAACTTTTGCTGTAAATGATATCTATGAAATGGGTTTTGCTCCCTGTCATGTTGATAATTTAGAGCAGTTTCAAATTCATGCTTTTGTGTTAGCTCCTATTTTTATTGGCAAAAAACTTTGGGGTTTACTTTGCACTTATCAACACTCCAGTCCCAGACAATGGCAGGACACAGAAGTTAGCTTCATTAGTCAGATTGCATCCCAATTAGGGGTAGCGATTCAACAAGCTGAATTACTGGTAAAAACTCAGCAACAAGCGGAACAACTAACACAAACTCTGCATGAATTACAATCAACTCAAACCCAACTTATTCAAACGGAAAAAATGTCTTCTTTGGGGCAACTTGTAGCGGGTGTTGCCCATGAAATTAATAATCCAGTTAACTTTATTTCTGGCAACCTTGTCCATATCAATGAATATGCTGAAGATTTACTCAGTATGCTCCATCTCTATCAGCAGGAATGTCCAGAACCCAGTGCAGAGATTGTGGAACGGGCAGAAGAAGTGGATTTAGAATTTCTGATTGAAGATTTACCAAAAAGTTTATCTTCTATGCAAATTGGAGTTGACAGAATTCGGCAAATTGTCTTATCTTTGCGAAACTTTTCACGTCTTGATGAGTCAGAAATGAAAGAGGTGAATATCCATGATGGCATTGATAGCACTTTGCTGATTTTGCAGCATCGCTTAAAAGCGAAACCTGAAAGTCCGAGCATTCAAATAATCAAACAATATGGCAATTTACCTTTGGTAGAGTGTTATGCCGGACAACTAAATCAAGTATTTATGAATGTTTTAAGTAATGCAATTGATGCCCTGGAAAGTTATAGAACATTTAAATCAGAAAATCCCCTGTCAGGGAAAATTACTATTTGTACTTCCATAGGCGAAATAAATGAAAATGTGCAAAGTGCAGTAATTCGTATTAGTGACAATGGGCCAGGAATGCCAGACGCTCAAAAGGCAAGAATTTTTGATCCATTTTTCACTACTAAGCCAGTGGGTAAAGGTACTGGCTTGGGGTTGTCAATTAGTTACCAAATTGTTGTGGAAAAACACGGCGGTATATTCAAATGTGATTCACAACCAAATGCAGGTACAGAATTCTGGATTGAAATTCCCATTTTCCATATCACCTAACAATTTTAGATTTTAGATTTGGGATTTTATATTAAAAAAAACTGTATTCTCGTTCCCATACTCTGGATGGGAATGAATTTTAGAAGGCTCTGCCTTTAATGATAGCAGAGGCAGAGCCTCTGTGATAGCATTCCCAGTTGGAAACTGGGAACGAGTTAAAAAGCAAATTTAGAATCTGCTTCAATGAGAAAACAGAGTTTGCTGACTGGATTCATTGTTCTACTCTACATAGGTAAGATTTTCTCTAAATTTCTAATTCCTAAGTTGCACAGGCATAGCTAAATAAGTCATTTTTAAACCACCCAAAGGTGTAAAAATTACTGGTGTGAGACTTTGATTTAAATGCATTTGAATTTCTGAAGATGGTAACTCTTTCAAGCCTTCCATTAAATATTTGACATTAAAAGCAATGTCTATATCTTCTCCAGATATTTGTGCCGGCATAGATTCTGTACCACTACCCACATCTTGGGCTTCACAAGATAAAGTAATTTCTTGATTGGCGTTATCAATGCTAACTTTGACAATATTATTTTTCTGATCTGCTAACACAGCAATCCGCTCTAAAGTGCTAATAAATTGCCGCCTTTCAATAGTAACTTGTCGCTCAAATTGGCGGGGAATTAATTGCCGATACGCGGGATATTGTCCTTCTAAAGTTCGGCTGGTTAGGCGTTGATTTTGCCAAGCAAACACTATTTGACCTTGATCAAAATATAAGGCTACAGTTTCCTCTGAGGAACTATGAGCTAACATCCGTTGTAGTTCCCGTAATGCTCTCGCTGGTACTGTTACCTCAAGTTGACTGCTACCCTCCAGCGGACGCTCATTAGTTGTTTCGAGAACAGCTAGACGGTGTCCGTCAGTCGCTGCAAATTCTAAGGTGTCTTGTTTAACTGTTAAATGCACACCGGTGAGAACTTGTTTGGTTTCATCAGCACTAGTAGCAAATAATGAACCTCTTAGTCCTTCAATTAAAGCAGCCGTGGTGAGGTGAATTGCTTCTGAATTTTCAATTATGGGTAATTCGGGAAATTCTTCTGCTCCCATAGCGCGGACTTGATACTTGCCGCTTTTGGGTTTGAGAGTCACAATGATACCTTCTCCGGTGTTGTCCCCTGATTCGTCATCTAGGGTGATTTCGCCTTCTGGTAGACGGGAGGTGATGTCTACAAGTAGTTTAGCAGGAAGTGCGATCGCTCCCCCTTCTAAGACTTCAGCACTAAAACTGGTTCGGATACCCAAGCTGAGATCAAAGGCTGTTAAGCTGACTTGGTTAGTTTGAGCGTCCGCTTGCAGCAGTACGTTAGCAAGTACGGGATGAGTTGGCCTTGATGGTACTGCACGACTGACGAGTGATAGGTTGGTACTGAGATCGCTTTGAGCGCAAACTAATTTCATAAATCTGAGATACAGCTGGTGAAGGATAATGGTAACAAATTTTGGACTGGGGATTGAAATACAATTCGATATCCGAAAGCATATAAAAATTCAATGCCGCAGCAAAGCTATGAAACCTGCTTGTTCAAAGTGTTTATCATAAGCAAGAGCCTCTAAAATATTTTGCATCTCCATAATTTTAAATGACGCACAATCTGTATGACTCCAACCTTGATCTAGACGTTGGTTATATAATTCGAGTGCGCTGATAAACAGTTCACTCGTTTGAGGAACAATCTCAATATTAGAATTGCTAAAAGATTGATTAATTAGACTAATTGCTGCTCTCTTAAAATTACTTCCTTGTTTAGAAAAAGCATTCAACAATTCAGTGAATACCATTTCACTGGTAACTATGCGGACATTAGGCAATAAAGATGCAGTCACACTTCTAGCTTTAAGATGCAATTCATCGTTAGGATTTAGTAGAGCAATCCAGTAACCTGTGTCAGCAAATACTTTTTTCATTCTTCACTCTTGGGTGAACCATATAGATAGTGATCTAAATTTTTTGACATATCAGATGGTAGCTTTTCCCATTCTGATTGAGGAATTTGACTACTCACATCATCAATGAAATTTAAAAAAGATTGTGATGCTAAGGTATCGGTAAAATCTCCAGTTTTATTTTCGGAAATTCTTTGCTTAAACCTGTTTTTAATGAACAGTAAGAAATTTAATACTTCTTGGATTAAAAAGTCAGGGGTTTGAGAAATTTCTTTGATTAGTTCTTCTTTTACTGTCATGACTTCACCTCGTTTATTTCATTCTGATCATCTTGAGATACTACAGTAATTCTATAACCTAAAGCAAATAGATAACCGTAAAATTTTCAGCTTTTAGATAAAAAACCAAGATTCTTTGTTGTTCACAGTTATTCAATCAAATCAAATGAAAATAACTCTTGCGCTTTAGCGACTGTTTTCTGTCCAATACCTTGAACATTTTCTAATAACTCAGGTGTTAATGTACCCTGTAATGCTCGCAACTTAATAATTTCTTTGGCTGTTGTTCGTTTGATACTTAGTATACTTTCTAATTCATCAAGTGTTGCTGTATGGATATTAAGTTTAGTTTCTCTTTTAACTACACTTTTATCTAAATATCCTAAAATATCAGCAATTAATAAATAAGTATGAAACACTGTTTTAACTGCTTCAATTTTGGTAATTGAAGTATGAACACCTTTATTAGTAAGTTTGTGCGTTTTTTGTAAATAGCTACCTAAAAAATCAATATGAGTTTTAGCTAATTCTCTATTAGATTCGCTTTCTATGGCTTTATCCATAAACGCCCAAAGTCTGTTTATATATTGCTGTTGACCTAATTTTCTGCCATTTATATCATTATCAATTGATGGAAAAAGCTCATCTGCAAGTCCTTCAATAAGTCGTCTACAAGAAGTTAAAGCGTGTGACCATTCTTCTGGATTATCACTAGAGACAGACTTAAAAGCAATCATGAGCTTTTCTGCTAGTTCAGGATTTAAATCTAATAGTTTATCATCAACTTCTTCTTTAAGAAAATCAAAAGTTGTTTTTGTTGTATTTGTGTATACATATTTATTAAGAAGATAAATAGCTTTTTCCTGAGATTTTCTTTTTATATGAGCTATTCTTTTAAACAAATGTGATTTATAGTATGTTCCATCATTACCTCTCTTATTTTTTACTAAATCTGCATATTTTTCTTCTATAAAGCTTATGCTTGAGACTCCCCCTCCAGCTTCGTCATGCAGGAAATTTAAATCATCATTATCAAAATGATAATCTAGTTTTACTCCTGATTTTTTAAAATTAAGTTCTGCTTTAGAAAATGCTTCTTCAGTTAGTTTATTCTTATTTGTTTGTTGCTCTATTAAAGCTTTTAGATAATTTTCAACAGGTTCAATGTAATCAGGTTTCCCCAGATGAAAGTTACACCAAGATATAATTTGTTCTTCATTAAGAATCGAAGCAGCACGCAAAAGTTTTTGAACACCTGATGCAACACTACCCTTTGGTGATTCTAATTCCTTTAAAGCATCGTTTAATATTGTTATTGCTTCCTGTTTTGCATTAACCATAAAAATAAATTTAGTTGGGGTCTATTAAGTAACTTACTATTATATAGTATATCTTAACACTCATTAACTCTGAGTTACTTTGCAGTAAAAAAATGCAATAACATAAAAAACACTTTGCGCCTCTGCGCCTCTGCGTGAGACAAAAAAATGTGGTTCATTTATCCGAAAATCGCTGTAATCAGAAATTCATCACACTCAGCAGAGGAAAATCTGAAACCTTTATTTAACAAGGCTTGGAGTATTAAGAATTACGAATTATTTTAATCCAAGTTTCACAGGTGGGACGAGATAGCTGCTAATTGCCACAATAGAAGAAAGAGCAAGCAATCATTTAACTTTAAACTTAATTAATCTGGTCTACACCAAGTAGCCAATATCCTACCACTCAGGGACTAACACGGAGACTAAACTACACATGAAGACAAATAATCATCACTTAACACCCAAAAATATGGATACCAAGTTTTTGTTCCACAAATTGGGAACCAAAACAAGAGGGTGGATGTTAACTGGTTTAACAGTTGTGCTTGTTGGTGGCTGTTCCCGTATGAATAGCAAGACTTTAGAAGCCGAACAAAATATTTCTCAAGGTCAGAATACTCCAGTAGTGGCTCCTCCTGCCATGATCTCCTCCTCTGGAGATCCTAACTTTATAGTTAAAGTAGTACAAAATGTAGGCGGTGCTGTGGTTCGCATTGATTCTACCCGAACAATCACATCTCAACCAGCGGAAGAATTTGGCGATCCATTTTTCCAGCGGTTTTTCAGCGATAGAGTCCCACAATCAAGAGAAAGAGTAGAAAGAGGTAGCGGATCAGGATTTATAATTAATTCCTCTGGGCAAATTTTGACTAATTCCCACGTAGTAGACGGCGCTGATAGAGTAACAGTTACACTCAAAGATGGACGCACTTTTAACGGTAAAGTCTTGGGTGAAGATCCAGTAACGGATGTAGCGATGATTCAAATTGACGCTAATAACCTACCAACCTTAGCTCTAGGTAATTCCGATATTTTACAACCTGGAGAACCTGTGATTGCCATTGGTAATCCTTTAGGTTTAAATAATACTGTCACCTCTGGAATTATCAGTGCTATGGGTCGCTCTGGTAGTGAGATTGGCGCTAATGATAAACGTGTGGACTATTTACAAACAGATGCAGCAATTAACCCTGGTAATTCTGGTGGACCATTGTTGAATGCTCGTGGTGAAGTGATAGGAATGAATACAGCAATTATCCAAGGCGCTCAAGGTTTAGGATTTGCAATTCCTATTAATACAGTACAGAAAATATCTCAGGAATTAATTACTAAAGGTAGGGCAGATCATCCATATTTGGGTATTCAAATGGTGACACTGACACCTGAAGTTAAGGAAAAATTTATTAGTACATTTGGCGATCGCGTGAATTTAGTCACAGATCAAGGAGTTTTATTATTGAAAATTGCCCCTAACTCACCAGCAGCAATTGGTGGACTTCGCTTTGGTGATGTAATCAAAAGCATTAATAACCAACCTGTTAATAAAGTAGAGGAAGTACAAAAGCTAGTGGAAAATAGCAAAATTGGTAGTCCATTACCAATTCAAGTAGAGCGAAATGGGCAACCAACTCAAATCATAGTTAAACCTGCACCTTTACCCATTAGGAATGAAAGTTGATTTCAGATATTTATCAAGATTAAATCCCAATTTACAGGAGTTGATTTCATGACTGAATTAGCACCAATTATTCAATTAGGTAATCCGATATTACGCCAAAAAGCAGTTGAGGTTGAAAATATTCAAGATCAGAGTATCCAGCAATTAATCGACGATTTAATCGCCACTGTTGCCCAAGCTAACGGTGTAGGAATTGCATCTCCCCAAGTAGCAGAATCTTATCGTTTATTTATTGTCGCTTCCCGTCCTAATGCTCGGTATCCCTCTGCGCCGGAAATGGAACCAACAGCAATGATTAATCCCCAAATCATTTCTCACTCAACTGAAGTCGTCAAAGGTTGGGAAGGTTGCTTAAGTGTTCCTGGAATTAGGGGTTTAGTTCCTAGATATCAAAAAATTGAGATTGAATATACAGATAGAAATGGGAATTTGCAAAAGCAAGAATTAACTGATTTCGTAGCCAGAATTTTTCAACATGAATATGATCATCTGGAAGGAAAAGTATTTTTAGATAGGGTAGAATCTACTGATGAATTGATGACTGAAGCAGAATATCAAAAGCAGATAATTGGTATAGCAGGTGAGAGGTGAAACAGGACTAATATTTGATTTTTGAACATATACGTAGGGTGGGCATTTCCCACAATATGCGGGTTTTGGTGGGCATTGCCTACCCTACAACACTTGGATATTTTATGGCTACGCCACGCAAGCTAATGGCTACGCCACGCAAGCTAACAGAAATCATTTAGGATTCCTATAGTTTACTAATCTCAAGGGTAATCATCAGCAAAAATACTGAATAGTGGTGCTATGAACGGTTATTCTGATTTTTAGCCCCTTTGAATATGAATTATGAAAAAGCTGATTAATCAACCGAAAGACTTTGTTAGGGAAAGTCTAGAAGGAATGGCTGTGGCTCATGGTGATTTAATTAAGGTAAATTATGAGCCAACTTTTGTCTATCGTGCCGATGCACCTATTGGGGGAAAGGTAGCAATTATTTCTGGAGGTGGAAGTGGTCACGAACCGATGCACGCTGGCTTTGTTGGTGATGGAATGCTTGATGCTGCTTGTCCTGGGGAAGTTTTCACCTCACCCACACCTGACCAAATGTTAGCCGCAGCGCAACAGGTAGATGGTGGTGCTGGTATTCTTTATATTGTCAAAAATTATAGTGGCGATTTGATGAATTTTGAAATGGCGACGGAATTAGCTAGAAGTGAAGGCATCCGTACCCTAAATATTATCATTGATGATGATGTGGCAGTGAAAGATAGTTTATATACCCAAGGCAGAAGAGGTGTAGGAACAACGGTGCTGGCGGAAAAAATTTGTGGTGCAGCCGCAAAACAAGGTTATGATTTGCAGCAAGTAGCTTCTTTGTGTAGAAAAGTAAATTTGCATGGACGGAGTGTGGGAGTTGCCCTCAGTTCTTGTACAGTGCCAATGAAGGGTACACCGACTTTTGCCTTGGGAGATAATGAAATAGAATTAGGGATTGGGATTCATGGGGAACCTGGTAGAGAAAGAGTTGCCATGAAATCAGCCGATGAGATTACAGAGATTTTAGTGCGATCGCTTACTGATGATACCGCCTATAGTCGCACAGTGCGGGAATGGAACGAAGCCACAGAGGGATGGGTAGATGTGGAACTGTTAAATAAACCCCTGCAAAAAGGCGATCGCATTCTAGCATTTGTTAACAGTATGGGTGGGACTCCCATTTCTGAACTTTATCTTGTCTATCGCAAACTAGCAGAAATCTGTGAGCAGGAAGGACTACAAATTGTGCGAAACTTAATTGGCCCCTACATGACATCTTTGGAAATGCAAGGCTGCTCAATTACTCTGCTGAAGTTGGATGATGAGATGCTGCGGTTATGGGATGCACCAGTAAAAACGCCAAGTTTACGCTGGGGAATGTGAGATGATTACTCAGGTGCAAATTGTCGAATGGTTACAGGTTTTCGCTTCTGTCATTGAGCATCATAAAGAAGACTTGACAGAATTAGATGCGGCCATAGGTGATGGTGATCATGGTATCAATATGGATCGCGGCTTTAAAAAAGTCAGCAGTCAGTTAGGGAGTTTTACAGGTAAAGACATCAGCAGCATTTTCAAAGCTGTCAGCATGACCTTAATTTCCAGTATTGGTGGTGCCAGTGGACCCCTTTATGGAACTTGGTTTTTAAGGGCTAGTTCCGCAACAGATGGCAAGCAGGAATTAACAACAGAAGATACCCTAAAAGTCCTTCAGGCTGGCTTAGATGGTTTACTAGAGCGTGGTAAGGCGCAGTTGGGAGATAAAACTATGATAGATGTGATGTCTCCGGCTGTAGGTGCTTTTGAGCAAGCTGTCAGCGAAGGTTTGGAGACTGTAGAAGCTTTGCAGAGGGCGGTTATTGCGGCAGAACAAGGGTTAAAGGCAACTATCCCCATGTTAGCTAAAAAAGGCAGGGCAAGTTATTTAGGTGAGCGAAGTTTGGGACATCAAGATCCTGGAGGTACTTCTGCTTATTGGATGTTGCGGAGTTTATTGGAGGTGGTAGAAGGTTCGAGGGGGTAAGGCAGGGGGCAGGGGGCAGGGAGAAAGGGGACGCGGGGAAAGAGGGAGAACTTAGCAGGGGCTTAGGGCATTTTTTTCTGTACAGTCCTCTGACAACCTAAATACAAGCTAAATAAATGACGGTTTTAGGATGTTGACAAGGAATAATAGAATGGGTAACTAACTGGCTAAGGTATTACAGTGGTTGGCATTGTTATCGTTTCTCACAGTAAACAATTAGCGCTGGGAGTGCGGGAACTGGCCGCACAGATGGTTCAAGGACAAGTTCCGCTTGCTGTTGCAGCGGGAATCGATGATCCGGTAAATCCACTAGGTACAGATGCCATACAGGTTTATGAAGCGATCGCATCTGTATTGTGTGATGATGGTGTTCTAGTGCTGATGGATTTGGGTAGTGCTTTGATGAGCGCGGAAATGGCGCTAGAGTTTCTATCCCCAGAACAGCGAGAAAAAGTATATTTATGTGCCGCACCTCTGGTAGAAGGGGCTGTAGTGGCTGCTGTAGCTGCGGCTGCGGGAAAAGACATACACCAAGTTATCGCCGAAGCACAGGGCGCATTAGTATCAAAAGCCACGCAGTTAGGTTTTATTAGTAGGGCTGGATTTAACCAATCAATAGACGGAAAACCAGCAATTCCCTTATCAGTAAGTAGCCAACCTATCCTCAATGAAGAAATTCCCACCAGAGAAATTAGACTCACAGTTAATAATCGCTTAGGTTTACACGCCCGTCCTGCGGCTCAGTTTGTAGGCACTGCATCCCGATTTAAATCCCAAATTAGAGTCCAAAATTTAACTAGAAATACGGAAGCAGTTCGGGGTGACAGTATAAATCAGGTGGCAACTTTGGGAGTGCGTCAAGGACATGAATTGCTGATTACTGCTACTGGTGTTGATGCCCAAGAGGTGCTGACAGCGTTGCAAGCTTTAATTATCAACAACTTTGGCGAAGATAATACTATTGTAGAATTACCACCCGCTGTACCGCAAGAAGTGACACCGCCTCAGCAGGGGGAAATTATCGGTATTGCTGCTTCTCCAGGAATAGCGATCGCACCAATAGTTCATTATCAATCTGCCGCGATTGCGATTACCGAATATCATATAGAAAATGTAGAAATAGAGTGGCAAAGATTACAATCAGCTATGCAAATAGCTAAACAGGAAATTCAAACTTTGCTCTCCCACGCCTCTATTCAAATTGGGGACGCAGACGCAGCTATTTTTGATGCCCATTTGTTATTTTTAGCAGATCCTGTATTACTAGAAGCCGTTCACCAGGGTATTTTTAAACAACGTCTCAATGCAGAAGCAGCTTGGCAAGCTGTAGTAGATGAGGTAGCAAATTCCTATCGCAGACTTGAAGATGCTTATTTGCAAGAACGAGTGGATGATGTTGTCGATGTGGGACGTAGGGTATTAAGAATATTACTGGGAAACTCACCCTCTGACTTAGAATTGACAGAACCATCAATTATCATTGCCAGTGATTTAACTCCTTCAGATACCGCCAAGCTTGATCCCACCAAGGTTTTGGGTATTTGTATGACTTCGGGTAGTGCTACTTCCCATACTGCAATTATCGCCCGGACATTGGGGATTCCTGCGGTTTTGGGTGTCGATACTCAGGTGTTAAACTTGGAAAGCGGCACTTTGCTCGCACTAGATGGGGAAACTGGCAGGGCTTGGATAGCACCAAAAGCGGCTACCTTAGCTAGATTAGAAACCAAGCAGCGAGTATGGCGAACAGCCCAAGAAGAAGCACGAAAAAAGGCACACCAGCCAGCAATTACCCGTGATGGGCGACAAATTCAGGTTTTGGCGAATATTGGTAGTCTTGCAGATGTTCAAATCGCTGTCGCTAATGGTGCAGAGGGAGTGGGATTACTACGCACTGAATTTTTGTATCTTGATCGGACAAGTGCGCCTGGAGAAGAGGAACAATTAGCAGTTTATCAAGCGATCGCTCAAGTTCTCGAAAATCGACCTTTAATTATTCGCACTTTAGATGTAGGTGGAGATAAACCACTCCCTTATCTAAATACAGGAGTTGCAGAAGCTAACCCCTTTTTAGGGGTGCGGGGAATTCGTTTTTGTTTAGCAAATCCGCAGTTATTAAAAACTCAATTACGAGCCATTTTACGAGCCAGTGCCGGCAATATGATCAAAGTTATGTGGCCGATGATTGTTACTTTAACAGAAGTCAGAGCCGCAAAGGCAATTTTGACTGAGGTACAAAGGGAACTGCGGGAAGCGGGTATACCTTTTGATGAGAAGATGGAAGTGGGAATGATGATTGAAACACCCGCAGCAGTCGCTATCGCTGATCAATTAGCTAGGGAAGTTGATTTCTTCAGTATAGGCACAAATGATTTAAGTCAGTATGTCATGGCAGGCGATCGCACTAATCCTAGAGTAGCAACTTTAGCCGATGCCATGCACCCCGCTGTTTTGCGAATGATTCAGCAAACAGTACAAGCTGCTCATGGGGAGAGTATTTGGGTAGGATTATGTGGAGAAGTAGCAGCTGACGTTTTCGTTGCACCCATTTTATTAGGTTTAGGTTTGGATGAATTGAGTGTCAATCCCCAAGCTATAGCCCCACTCAAACAGGCAATCTCACATTTAACTATAACTGAAGCCCAAGCGATCGCATCTGTAGCATTACAGCAAGATTCAGCAACCAGCGTCAGAGAGTTGGTTTATCCAATTGGCTAATATAGTAGATGACAGGTGAAAGTGTGCTTTAACACCAAACATATTGAGTTACAAACAACTCCTTAGGGTTTGCTGTATCCCTTACGGGAGCCGTTAGGCATATAAAACTAAAACCTTTACCAGTTAAGGCTTTAAAAGCTATTAAAAGTGATAATAGTGCAAGGAATAAGCCTTGATCATATCAAAACTAATGCATCTGATCAGGTTCTGTATTATTCAAACTCCTCTTCTTCCCTCTTCCTTCTGACTCCTGACTCCTGACTCCTGACTCCTATCCCTCACGAAAAACTTTTTCCGCAAACCCTCCTTAATTTCTGAATATCACTATTCATAATCACATCAATATTGCGAGTAATTTTCTCAATATCCCAATCCCACCAACGAATAGAAAGCAGAATTTCTATTTCTTCATCACTAAAACGCTGCTTAATGGGAACTGCGGGATTACCACCAGCAATTGTATAGGGAGGAATATCTTTTACCACCACAGAACGCGCTGCAATTATAGCACCATCACCAATTTTTACCCCCGGCATAATGAGAGAATCATAACCAATCCAAACATCATTACCAATGATGATGTCACCTTTGCTAGGTAAATTCATCAAATTTGACATTCCTGATTCCCAACCATGACCAAAAATTGGAAATGGGTAAGTAGAGATGCCATCAATTTTATGATTTGCACCATTCATGA
Source organism: Anabaena catenula FACHB-362 (assembly GCF_014698735.1). Classification (GTDB taxonomy): domain Bacteria; phylum Cyanobacteriota; class Cyanobacteriia; order Cyanobacteriales; family Nostocaceae; genus Anabaena; species Anabaena variabilis_A. The sequence goes on along the minus strand of NZ_JACJTQ010000007.1, from coordinate 32,968 downwards.
TGAACTTAACATGAGTAGCAATGGCACAAAACTTACCGATAATTAAAGAATCACTACCATAGTTGTAAAGGACATTCTTCTCAAACTCCTCCGGGTTCACCGGATCATCATAATAAGTGTAATCCCCAACAATGATATTTGGGGATTTAATACAACTTTTAATAAAGCAAACCCGACGATGTTCAGGTATGGGATAAGGATGGTAAGGACTTGGACCGTATTGTTCCATTAAATTTAAACACCCTGATTTTAGCTGCTATTTTTCCTCTTGATTATTATCACAAATCCCCAATCAGAATTTTACCCCTAACTGTCCATTGAAACCACGTATAGAATGATATCCAGCACCAAGAAAAACGTTTTTAGTAGCGTTTGCTTGCACACCACCAGAAAATGCCACACCCTGATCTTTTGAATATAAACCAACACCTACATAAGGAGAAATCACAGGTAAATTCACAAATTTTAAAACATCTACACCTGTAGAACTATCAGCACCAGTGCCGATTTCAACCCCTAAACTCAACGCCCTAGCACCGATAGCATAGGTAACTTCACCATCTTTTTCACCCACAGAAATCCAAGGTTGGGGTACAATTTGTGCAGATGCTTGACTAGGGGTAAATAAAACTAATAAACCCAGAGAAGTGATAATAGTTTTGAGAATAAATACTGATTTCATTTTTTTACCTCACTATTTGCCACAATAAACAATCATGACGCATTTCACCTAAATAAGTGCCTGAAACCAGAAAAGACGCAAAGCCAGAAACTTCTCTGCGTCCCTCTGCGTTACCTTTGCGTACCTCTGCGTTTAAAACTCTTCTACATCCTCTCCAACACCTTAATTCCCAACAAATCTAATCCTAACTTCAACGTTCTCGCAGTTAAATCACATAACATCAACCGCGAAGTTCTTACAGGTTCCTCAGATTTCAGCACCGGACAATTTTCATAAAACTTATTAAACTTATCGCTGAGATTATATAAATAATCACACAAACGATTTGGAAGTAAATCCTGTTCAACTTCACCAATCACTTCATCGAGTTGTAACAAATGCTTTGCTAAAGTAAATTCTGTATCTTCTCTCAGAACAATTTTGGCATTATCTCCCAAATTAGCAAAGTCAATATTACCTTCTCGACTAATGCCTTGAGTCCTCACATAAGCATATATCATATAAGGTGCTGTATTCCCTTTGAGGGAAAGCATCTTATCATAACTAAAAACATAATTACTAGTGCGATTTTGGCTTAAATCGGCATATTTTACCGCACTAATACCAACTACATTAGCAACGTTATTAATAAATTCTTCAGTTTCTTCTCTACCTTCTTCTTTTAATCTCGCTTCCAAATCTGCACGAGTGCGAGAAACTGCTTCATCTAACAAATCTCTTAACCGGACAGTATCCCCAGAACGAGTTTTGAATTTCTTCCCATCTTCACCTAAAACCAAACCAAAAGGAACGTGAACAATTTTCACATCATCAGGTATCCAATTAGCTTTTTTTGCTACTTGGAGAAATTGAGAAAAGTGGTTAGCTTGTCCTTCATCTGTAACATAAATTATTCGCTTGGCTTGATCTTCTTGAATCCGGTAACGCAGTGCTGCTAAATCTGTAGTAGCGTAGTTATAACCACCATCAGATTTTTGGACAATTAAAGGTAAAGGTTCACCCTCCCTATTTGTAAAACCATCTAAGAAAACACATTTTGCACCTTGGTTTTCTTCTACTAATCCTGCTGTTTCTAAATCTTCTACTACTCCTGGAAGAAATGAATTGTAAAAAGATTCTCCCCTTTCATTTAATTTGATATCCAGCAAATCATAAATTATCTGAAATTCTTTCCGTGACTGTTCACACAAAAGGTTCCAAGCATGAAGAGTATCTTCTGCACCTGCTTGTAATCTCACAACTTCTTGACGTGCTGTTTCTTGAAAAGCTTCATCTGCATCAAACCGTTGTTTAGCTTGACGATAAAAAGTAACCAAATCACCAATATCTAAAGCGTTAGCAGTAGTAAGTGCTTCTGGGTAAACTTCCCGCAAATAGGTGATTAACATCCCAAATTGCGTACCCCAATCACCGACATGATTTAACCGCAATACATCATGTCCACGAAATTCTAAAATGCGGGCAATACAATCACCAATAATTGTAGAACGCAAATGTCCGACGTGCATTTCTTTAGCAATATTCGGACTGGAAAAATCGACAATTTCCTTTTGGGGATTTTTCGCTGTGGGAACTCCTAACCGAGAATCTGCTTTAATGGCGTTTAGTTGTGCTTCCAGGTAGGATGTTTGCAATTTTAAATTAATAAAACCAGGCCCAGCGATTTCTGGTGGTTCGCAAATATCAGATATATCTAGTTTTTCTACAATAGCAGATGCGATCGCTCTCGGTTGCATTCCCAACTTCTTACTCAGGGATAAAGCCACATTCGCTTGAAAATCCCCAAACTTAGGATTACTCGCAGTCACCAAAATCGGATCTACCTCGGTGTAGTCAGCGCCAAACGCAGCCACCAAAGCCTGTGCTAATTTCAGTTTAAGTTGTTCTTGTGTAGCGTTCATATTCAAATCTTATCTATGTCGAAGATGCTATGGGCTGCTGAAAATTAGGATATTCCCAAACGCTTGATCATTCTAGCCTCATAACAGTTAATTACGAATTACGAATTACGAATTACGAATTACGAATTATTTAACAACTGTCATACTTTGAATTCGCCACACACCTTGTTTACGAATCAAATCATAACGAACTCGTAACCGATCTTCAGAAGACTTTTTACTTTCACCCTGTTCATAAAAGTGGGTAACTTCCTTAACTGTAGCTTCTACCACAGCGTTATCAGCAACCGTCTCCTTCTGATTGACAAATTCCACCTTCACATCATGCTCATACTTGCGATAGCGGCTATCTCCTATATCTTGCTTGACAATTAACCGCCATTGTGATAGGGCGGAACCAGTCAAAATCTCATTTAAACGATTAATTTCATGATTTGGGCCTAAAGCTGCGGCCTTAGTAGATAACCAAGTTTCAATCACGTCCTCTGCTGTCGCCGTTGTTAGTTGACCAAACCCTACTTCTGGTTTGCTTTGGGGGTCAGGTATCATGATTGCTGGTTGATTCAGTTCTATAGCCAAAGGTTCTCCCTGTAAAGTTGCTTTCGGGAAAAACATATTGTTTAACCATCCCCAGGCTGTAGAAGCTAATAACCAAAAAACTAATAAACCCCCCAAAGATAAGAAAACCATCCACACTACACGGGTTTTGGCATCTAAGGTATGACCAAAAGTGCGCCGTTGTCGAGCATGAGACGGGCGATATTCCCAAACACGATCTCGACTGTTAGGGGAAGTTGGCTTGCGTCGGCGACGCTTTTTGGTGTGACTGGGTGCAGTAGAATGAGCAGCACCATTCATTTGCTGGTGATTTACTCCTGTCCCTATTGCTTCTAGTGGCGACTGTATAGGTATCTCTGGTGTGTGACCTTCGGAAATAGGTACTTGGGGTGAGGAGAACTGAGGAGATTCAGATATTTCTCTAGCTGATGTTGCTGGGAACTCTACATCAGATGTACGGTTGTGATTGACCTGGCGACCATTACCAGTCTCATGGCTGCGATGATGGAGACTATTGATTGGGGGCGCAGGAAAAGGCTGGCGGTTAATTGTGTCCCATTCATTAGTGCTTTGGGCATCTGTCGGTAAAGCTTCTAAATAAGCTTGTACCTGTGCATCAGCAAAGTAATCTTTCAAAGAAGCTTTTTGTCTGGACAAATCACGAAAGTGGGGAAATACCTCTTGTTGTAACCACAATTCACCATATAAACACAATCCTGGCAGCAAGTCTGGTGAGTCTTGAGATTTTTCTCGAATAATAGCTAAAGCTTCATATTCCTGACTCAGTTCCAAAACGCGGGTTGCTTCTTCAGTTTGTCCTAATAACAAAGCACATAAAGACTGTTCTAAATGCACATCTTGGCGCTTACCCAGACGGATCAACATTTGCTTGGCTTGACGAATTAAAGCAGGTTGGCGTTGGGTAAAACCCCTGGCTATCAAGGCATAAACTGCTAAATATGTGGCCACGGCAGAGGGTCGCTTGCTTTCGGCTTCAAATAGTTTGTGCTGTTCTGCAACGGTTAAGTGGTTGCGTAACTGCTGGATAAATCTGAGAAAGTCATCTATGTTTAAACCAGATTGATCATTGCCATTTCCATCCATGCCGCCCCGATCATCTAAAATCCCCTGCAATAATTCCAATCCCTGACGGCGTTCTTTGGTTTTTTCTGGAGGTAGTGCCAGTAATTCTAAGATTCGATATGGTCGCAGCTTACACAAATCAGCGGCAATTTCCCCTTGCACGCTGGGGAATATCCCTTCGCGTAATAGTAATTCTTCGCCAGTTTCTAGAGATATGGCGGCATTTTCGTAATGACCTTGCTGCCATTGTTCCCGTCCTAGTTCTAGGCAGGCTAAGGCTACAGTGAGAATAATATCTGGTAGTTCAGGACTTGTAGAAAATTCCTCACTGGTCAGACGATTGCCTACTTTTACACCGACGCTACGATTTTTATTGACTAGGTACGGGCGACCTAGTTTGAGTACAAGTTCGTATTCTCCTAACTCTTGGAGGATTAATAAAGCCCCAACTAATTCCTCTGGAACAATTTCGATACTGAGACTTTGGGTATCTGGTTCGGTGTTGTTGCTTTGAGTCCGGTTGTCCGATGCCAATGTCACAGATGACCTATCAGGATCATAGGCGTGGGCAAGATACTGATGATTGTAGGCGCTGCGTTCTTTGGAATCTGATAAAACCACGTAAGCTTCTTCTATGAGTTGTTTACGAGAAGATATGGCTGTAATCGAATACTCCCGTCGTGGCAATTGAACAATGCGATCGCTATACGCTTGCCGCAATTGTTCCTCACTTGCCGCTAACGGTAATCCTAAAATCCGGTAGTAATCGAGCGGAATTCGCACAGCCTACTTCCCCTGCACCGTGTTCGCGTAGTCTCTAGTAGAGATCGACATAGTTCACCTAGATGATTCCAGGTATGTAAAACCGTGCCATAATAATAGCTTTAGTAATACCGTGTCAAATATACACTTAAAGTGTATATTGCCACAGCCATTTTTCTTCCTTTCGGAGAATTAATTCATATCCTAAGAATTTGTTGTGAGCTTTGGTGTCGCCCACCGAAGATATCTCTCAGCGCAGTGCTGTATGCAATTGCCTAGGGAGCCTTATCTTTCTATTTTTATCCTTAGTATATTTGCTGCAACCTTCACCTTTTCCCCCTGTTTCCGTGTCTCTTCCTTAATATCAAATTGGGCTATTCCCAGTTAAGGTGTGATATTAACACGCCCTAGCATTAGTTGATCCTGATAACTAGGAAATAAACAATACCATAGTTAGACTTTAATGACAAGCCTTTAGCTAAATTTAAGTATTTTTGCGTAATTTCATCTAAATTCTCTAAAACTGTTAATAGCTATGCAGAAAGCCAGCTATCCGGATTGCTACCTTAATAATTAAGAAAATGAGTAGGGAAAATCAAAAACAGCTATTTGCCTTGAGGAGCAAGAATAAGCCAGAAAGATTAAAAATGGAAAAATTACAACTTACCCATTCCCTACAGGATTGTTTTAGTGCATAAATTAAGATTTGATTGTGAGATGTTGATTCTTGTCAACGTTGGCTGGTTAATAGCTGACGTAATATAAGACCAACTTAGATTAAAAACCGTAGCTTTAATTTGTACGACAGGAATATTTGACAATAATGCTTCAAGAACGCACGTTACCCCCATTTGATGCAGCCACAGTCCAGATTACCAAAGAAGAAGGCTTGGCTTTATACGAAGACATGACATTAGGTCGCTTCTTTGAAGATAAATGTGCCGAAATGTATTACAGAGGCAAAATGTTTGGTTTTGTCCACTTGTACAACGGTCAAGAAGCTGTTTCTAGCGGTATTATCAGAGGAGCAATGCGACCGGGTGAAGACTACGTTTCCAGCACCTACCGCGACCACGTTCATGCTTTAAGCGCCGGAGTGCCAGCAAAAGAGGTAATGGCAGAATTATTTGGTAAAGCCACAGGTTGCAGCAAAGGGCGCGGTGGTTCCATGCATATGTTTTCTGCTGAACACCGTTTATTAGGTGGCTATGCTTTCGTCGCTGAAGGTATTCCCGTTGCGTCTGGGGCAGCTTTCCAAACTAAATATCGTCGGGAAGTCTTAGGAGACAAAAATGCCGACCAAGTAACCGCTTGCTTTTTTGGTGACGGTGCTTCCAACAACGGTCAATTTTTTGAAACCTTGAATATGGCAGCTTTATGGAAACTGCCCATCCTGTTTGTGGTAGAAAATAATAAATGGGCGATTGGTATGGCTCACGACCGCGCCACTTCCCAGCCAGAGATTTACAAAAAAGCCAGTGTGTTTAACATGGTTGGCGTGGAAGTAGACGGAATGGATGTTTTAGCAGTGCGACAAGTAGCTCAAGAAGCCGTAGCCCGCGCCCGTGCCGGAGAAGGCCCCACCTTAATCGAAGCTATGACCTATCGCTTCCGTGGTCATTCCCTCGCCGACCCAGACGAACTCCGCAGCAAAGCCGAAAAAGAATTCTGGTTTGCCCGTGACCCCATTAAAAAGTTAGCTGCTTATTTGCTGGAGAAAAATCTAGCAGATGAATCAGAATTAAAAGCCATAGAGAAGAAAATTCAGGATCTCATCGACGAAGCCGTAAAATTTGCCGAAAGCAGCCCCGAACCAGACCCAAGCGAGTTATATCGCTTCATTTTTGCTGAAGACGTGTAACTAGGGAACAGGTGACAGGTGACAGGTGACAGAGGTAAATTTTACCAATCACCAATCACCAATCACCAATCACCAATTCCCAATCACCAATCACCAATTCCCAATCACCAAAAATCATGTTTACCATTGACATTCAAGAACAACAATACAAAACCTACATTCTTTCTGATGATAGTGCTGGTACACAAATAGAAGTAGTACCAGAACGTGGCGGTATAATTACCCGTTGGCGGATTCAAGGTCAAGAAGTCTTTTATTTAGATACTGAACGCTTTACCCATCCTGATTTGAGCGTTAGGGGTGGAAATCCGATTTTGTTTCCTCTTTGCGGTAATTTACCGGATAATACTTATACCGTTAGCGGTAAACAATACACTATCAAACAACACGGTTTTGCTCGTGACTTACCTTGGGAAGCAACTGAGCAAAAAACTGATGGTAAAGCTAGTCTGACTGTTGTTCTCAAGAGTAATGAGGAAACCAAGGCAGTTTATCCTTTTGACTTTGAACTAGCTTTCACCTACGAATTACAGGGTAATACCTTGGTAGTGCGTCAGGAATATAAAAATTTGTCATCGATACCAATGCCATTTTCGGCTGGTTTCCATCCCTATTTTCTCTGTGGTGATAAAAATCAGCTAGAGGTGGAAATTCCCTCTGGACAGTATCAAGACAATAAAACCAAGGAGTTCCACGCCTTTAACGGCAAATTTGACTTTAACCAGGATGAAATTGATTTTGCCTTTGGAGGGCTAACTAGTCAATCGTCCTCTGTGACAGATAACAGCCGCAGGTTAAAGCTGACCTTAGATTATGATGATTTCTCTACCTGGCTGGTTTTCTGGACGGTGAAGGGCAAAGACTTCTATTGTCTAGAGCCTTGGAGCGCCACCCGTAACGCTCTCAATACTGGTGAAAACTTGACTGTGTTAGCACCTGGAGCTAGTTGCACTGCTTCTTTCGGGTTAACGGGAAATTTTTTCTAAAATCCCTTGACAAAACCATAGTTGTTGATGGTATATTGGGAAAGTTGCAAATTGCATCAAAAGGGTCGCTAGCTCAACGGTAGAGCACTCGGCTTTTAACCGATTTGTTCCGGGTTCAAATCCCGGGCGACCCATTTTTAAGTAAAAGACGCTTGCTGAAACGTTGAAGATAAAAGTTTCAGCAAGCCTTTTTGTTATTAATCCATTTGTGAATGATATCAAGTCCGGCTAATTGCTAATCAAAAAGACTCGAACCGTCCTCGCATAAGAGCGTCTGTTCATTTGTATTCACCTTAAAGTGAAACGGTATCACCCCGTTCTGTTGGCAATTAATGAAGAAAATATAAAAATTCTGTAAATTATAATCGTAAGACTAGGCAAAAGGAAATAAATGTTATATATTTTATTCAACGCCTTATACCGAAAGATTTATAGACTACCAAATATGTGATCCCCCTAGCTTGGAGTAAAAAGCAGCTAGGGGGATCTTGTTTTAAGGCAAAAAAGAGGGATGACATAGCTTATAGGCGCAACAGCGTAATAAGTAAAAAATCTGAGCAACTCTAACTGCTGCCCAGATATATCTAGTTTAGTTCTGTCTGTGTCTGAACTAACTACACGAACAAGCATCATCATTCCGGTAATCAAGTCAATTTTCTCAGACAAAATTTTCAATCGGCTCAGAAGGTCACAAAGACACGTGGGGACTCAGACCCTTTTGGGACACATTCCCTCCCCGTCCCCGCGTCATTTTGTTGACTTAAAGGCAGTGAATAAATTATAATTTTGGATTGTCTGTCTAATTCCTGCTCGGATCAGGTAGACATACTGCAAAAGCTGGCAAAAGCCATAAACCGTGTCTCTACAGGAGATAAAAGCCAGCTACCTGTACGGCAACTTCAAGGACAATTTCATGACTTACGCAATTATTGAAACTGGTGGCAAACAAATAAAAGTCGAGGCAGGTCGATTCTATGACATTGAACTGCTGACTGCCGAACCAGACGAAAAAGTTACAATAGACGAAGTATTACTGGTACAGCACGAGGGTGGAGTCTCTATTGGACAGCCACTAGTGGCTGGTGCGACTGTAGAAGGGACGGTGATGCGACACTTTAGAGGTCGTAAAGTCCTGGTGTACAAAATGAAGCCGAAAAAGAAAACCCGCAAAAAACGGGGACATCGCCAGGAAATAACCAGACTTTTGATTAACTCTATCAACCTCAATGGTGAAGTTTTGGCTTATGAAGAAGCCCCAACTACTATTGAAACTCCTAATGTGGTTGATAGCTCTGCCGTTGAAGAAATCGCTGCTGAATAATAAACAACAAGTAAATACATAAGGGGAAATCATGGCTCATAAGAAAGGTACGGGTAGTACGCGTAACGGACGCGATTCTAATGCTCAACGCCTGGGCGTAAAACGCTTTGGTGGTCAAGCTGTACGTGCAGGAAACATTTTAGTGCGTCAACGTGGTACAAAGTTTCATCCTGGTAACAATGTTGGGATTGGCAACGATGACACCTTGTTTGCTTTAGTTGATGGCGTAGTTACTTTTGAAAGAAAGGGCAAAACCCGGAAAAAAGTCAGCGTTTATCCAGCGGTTGCTGCTGAAGCAGTGGCAAGTTAAATATTGGTCAGTTGTCATTAGACATAGCAGTAAAAAAATGTAGAGACGTTCCATGGAACGTTTCTACAATGTTTCTGGATAATGCTTCTTGAAAGAAAGGTCGATGTCTATTAGTGATTTGTTTTTAAATTTACTACTGGCTACTAATTTAAATTAACCTGTCAAATAGGACACCTATTGCTAAACCTGCCAGTGAAAAAATCGAGGTGAACCAAAAAGCTCGACTTTCCTGGAAACCAGAGGCTTGAAAGTCTATCTTGACTAATATAGTTGCGGAAAGAATAAGTAACGTATCAAGAAATATCCGAAACCAAGCGATCATAATGAAGAATAGCAAAGCTGCTAAAACAGCTACACCAAAAGACCTCGCATTTGATTGAAACAAGATATTGTAATACTCTGTTAGTTTTGACCAAGGAGTAGTCAAGCTAACTAGTAAGAGTAAGATAGCAACTACAATAATTAACCACACAAACCAAGGTGCTTTTGTTTGGGATATTACCCAGCCCAAAGTACTGTAACTCAGTAGTACTAGTGCCAGGGAAAACCAAGGAACTTGTTTCAAATTTAACATGGATTGGTATCCCCAGTACTGGGTGCAGATATTATTACCAAGATTACAGCAGGGAACTCTTAACTCTTAACAGAGTTGAAACTCTCTTTTTATATAGCTTTGTTCTTAAAATTTGTACCTCCTGCAACCTGAAATCTGCTGTATGTAGAAAAACCAAAGGCTTTATTTTATAGAATAGCAGGCTGAAAATCCCAGGGATGTTCAAAAAAAGTTGAGGTTGTATTTATTTTTTGAATATCTTCCTTTAGACTCTAAGTCTATAATCCTGTTTTTTGCAGCCCCAATCCATAGGCGCTTATGCTGTCACCAACAAAGTCAATTAGTAAAGTATCAACCTTCCCGGACTTTTTTTGTAAAAATTAGTTAAATTATGATCTTAAACATTTGTAAACTGTTAGCAGTCGAGTAGCCGCGTGTCACATTTTATTAAGGTTAAGGACTGAATCATGAGAAAACTTGCTATCGTTGAGCGCGTATGCCTGATTGGACATATCGTGTCTATGGTATTTGGACTGGTAGGGATATTACTAGTTGTTCCTAATGCCGAAGTAATTTTGAATTTATCTGAGGTTGGACAGACAGTCATGCAATGGAGTATGGCTGGTGGCGGCGTAGCTTATATGATTTTGGGTGCGGTAGGTGTTTTCCTGTATGCTTACCGGACTTTGGGTTTAGGTCGCACCTTGGGGTTTCTGATCCCATCACTCGGAATTTCTTTGACCAGCGAATTACTGGGAACTAGCACGGGCTTTCCTTTTGGTCACTACAGCTACCTGAGTGGTTTAGGTTATAAAATTGCGGGTTTAGTACCATTCACAATTCCCTTGTCCTGGTTTTATGTGGGATGTGTGTCTTACCTGTTGGCGCGTGTCGGTTTAGAAGTAGACAAAAAACCGAGCTTGTTACGTCATCTTAGTGCGATCGCACTCGGTGCTTTATTGCTGACTTCTTGGGATTTTGTGCTTGACCCAGCCATGAGTCAAACCTCTCTTCCCTTCTGGTATTGGCAACAACCAGGGGCTTTCTTTGGGATGCCTTACCAAAACTTTGCTGGTTGGATGGGTACAGGTTCCTTGTTTATGACAGTAGCGGCGCTGTTATGGAGAAACAACCCACTGAAGTTAGAGCGATCACAACTCAATATTCCTTTGGTTGTTTATTTGGCTAACTTTGGTTTTGCCACAGTTATGAGCTTGGCTGCTGGTTTCTCCATTCCTGTATTGCTAGGCTTGGCACTGGGTGTTGCTCCTGCTGTGGCACTTTGGTTAAGAGGTCCAAGTGCATCTGCTGCTGTTGAACCAACCACCAAGGAAGTTTCCGTTGCCAGCGTTAAAGTCGCTTTCAAGTAAGCTGACCGAATTTGAGATTTTAAATTTTGAATTTTGGATTGAAAGATTCAAAATTTAAAATTTAAAATTTAAATGGGAATTAAGAATTAGGAATTACGAATTATTTTAATTTTTAATTCACGGCGGTACTAGTTTACATAAACTGTGGGAAAATTCAGTAATTTATAGTTATGCAGAGCAACTACTAAAAATTTTGATTATACAAAGCGCTATTTCCCTCCTATTACTACTTATCCAAGTTCCAGCAACAGCGATTCTACTTTCACGTCTGCTGAAAGGGCCAAGACGACATCCCCCGATTGAACCTGAACAACCAACGCTGGATATTTTGGGTAGTGTAAGTGTTGTTGTTCCCACACTCAATGAAGCACTGCGAATTAGTCCTCTGTTGGCTGGTTTAAGTCGGCAAAGCTACGAAGTCCGAGAAATTATTGTGGTTGATAGTAAGTCCCAAGATGGCACTCCCGACTTGGTAAAAGCTGCACAGCAAAAAGATCCCCGTTTTCGTCTGATGACGGATGATCCTTTACCCTCTGGATGGGTTGGTCGTCCTTGGGCGTTACATAACGGCTTTTTATTTAGTTCTGAGGGGAGTGAGTGGTTTTTGGGAATGGATGCGGATATCCAGCCCCATCCTGGCTTGGTAGCGAGTTTGGTGAAAACAGCCCAAGCTGAAGGTTATGATTTGGTTTCTCTTTCGCCTCAATTTATTCTCAAGTATCCAGGGGAGTGCTGGCTACAACCAGCTTTGTTGATGACGCTGCTATATAGATTTGATCCCACTGGCATTTACACAGAACAACCAGAACGGGTGATGGCTAATGGTCAGTGTTTTTTATGTCGGCGCTCGGTTTTAGGGGCTGTGAGTGGTTATAGCAGTGCTAAGGGTTCTTTTTGTGATGATGTGACTTTGGCGCGGCATATTGCGACTCAAGGCTTTAAGGTGGGCTTTTTGGATGGCGCAAAAGTACTGAAGGTGCGGATGTATGAGGGCGCAATGGAAACTTGGAAAGAGTGGGGGCGCAGTCTGGATTTGAAGGATGCTTCTTCCCGCGCTCAAATTTGGGGAGATTTATGGCTGTTGTCAGCCGTTCAAGGTTTGCCCATATTGATCTTACTTGCTTTTCTCCCCTTGCTCCCACTGCCGCCCCTGCTCCCCCTACACCTGTTATGGGGACTAAATATATTTTTATTGATAATTCGCTTTGCTTTATTATTAGCGATCGCTCCATCCTATGATCGCAACAGTGCTAAAGGTGGCTGGTTATTCTGGCTTTCCCCCTTGGCTGATCCCTTGGCTGTGCTACGAATCTTCTTATCTGCGTTTCGTACTCCGCGAGAGTGGCGCGGAAGAAAGTATGATACTCCAAGTTGCTAGTTAGGTAAAAGTTGACAGGTGAACCAGGGCGCAGAACAGGGGGTTTTCCCCATGTAGTCGCTTCGCCTTGCTGTAGGGTACGATGGTGTGCCTCTTATCTCCTTAGGAGACGCTACGCTTTGGTGATACAAAGGAGCTATACGCTAACACCAAAAGTGTGCCTCCGGCATCACCCGGAGGGTGATAGAAAAAAAACGGAGTTTAATCAGGAATATTACTAATTACCAATTACCCATTACCACCCTAAACTAGATAACTAGTACACAACGGCGTAAGTCAACAAACCATTAAAAATTCCTGAAAAGCTTTTTTAATGTGCTTTTTTAATTTTTAATTTTTAATTAATTCCCAGAACGCCATACTAGCAACTTGGGTTATTAAAAGTTCCCTATTAAAAGTTCCCTATTAAAAGTTCCCTATTAAGAGTTCCCTATTAAGAGTTTACTCACTAACAACTTCGGTTAGTAGTTAGCCATAATCTCCTGGTTGCAGAATAATCACTCCTAATTATTAGGAATGTTTGATTTTTGCACCAACAAAATGCTGGAAAATTTGCATTTCCTTAGCTAGTGCATTATTTTCAACGATTGCAGGCAGTTACAAACTTATCTTGGTAGGCTTCTGATTTATAGCAGCAGATCAATTTTTGATTAAAACTTACCAACTTAGTAGAGAATTTACGGTCAATTTTCAGTTCAAAAAACTCATGCAATTGACACAAGATAACGAACAATGAATACCTCCCCAATTCAATCCTATCAAAAAGATATTCTGATAGTTGACGATACCCTAAATAATTTACGTTTATTAGATACTATCCTCACGAAAAATGGCTATTCTGTTCGCAAAGCATTGGATGGAAAAATGGCTATAACTGCGTGTAAAAATCGTTTGCCAGATTTAGTTTTACTGGATATTATGATGCCGGATATGGATGGATATACAGTTTGTCTGCTACTAAAATCTGATGAAAAAACTAGTAAGATTCCAGTTATTTTTTTAAGCGCTATCGATGATGTTTTAGATAAAGTCAAAGCTTTTCAAGTTGGTGGTGTTGACTATATTACTAAGCCATTTCAAGCTGAAGAAGTTGTAATTAGGGTGAAAAATCAATTGGCATTAAGAGCAGCAGAACAAAAAATTTTGAATTTAAATATTGAATTGGAACAAAAAGTTCAAGAGCGAACTTTACAGTTACAAATAGCTAATCAAGACCTCAAGCGAGAATTATGGGAGCGACAGCAATTAGAAAATAAACTACTGTATAGAGCTTTACATGATCCGCTCACTAATTTATCTAATCGAACTTTGTTAATGGAACAGTTAGAGATAGCACTGAAACTAAGTAAGGTGAAATTTGATTATCAATTTGCAATTTTATTTTTAGACTGTGATCGCTTTAAAGTTATTAATGATTCTCTGGGACATTTAATAGGAGATGAATTATTAATTGCAATTGCTAATAGACTACAAACCCTGATGAGAAATAAAGATATTTTAGCTAGGTTAGGTGGTGATGAATTTGCTATTTTATTAGATAATGTTGCAGATATTAGCTATGTAAAACTAGTAGCAGATAAAATTTTACAAGAGCTTTCAGCACCTTTTCAATTATCGAGAGGCGAAGTTTTTATTAGTGCTAGTATTGGAATTGTTTTAAGTAATAGTGACTATAATAAACCTCAAGAATTGCTGCGAGATGCTGACACTGCAATGTATAAAGCTAAATCACAAGGCAAGTCTAGATATTGTGTCTTTACTCATGATATGTATCAACAAGCTCTGAAAATTTTACAGTTAGAAAATGATTTAAAAAGGGCAATTGAACGACAAGAATTTATTATTTATTATCAGCCAATAGTTTCTCTATCCACCGGAAAAATTAGCGGATTTGAAGCACTTGTACGCTGGCAGCATCCGACTCAGGGTCTGGTTTCTCCGGGGGAATTTATTCCCGTGGCGGAAGAAACAGGTTTAATTGCAGCTATAGATACGTGGGTATTACAAACAGCTTGCCGTCAGCTACGTAATTGGCAGGAACAAAAAATCATTAGTGAAGATATTTCAATTAGCGTTAATCTTTCAGTCAAATTATTTTCTCATCCCAACTTACTAGAAATAATTGATCGGGCTTGGCGAGAAATTAAATTAAATCCGCAAAACTTAAAACTGGAAATTACTGAAAGTGCCATTATGGAAAACATTAAAGCAACAGCAGCAATTATGCAACAACTGCGAAAATGTAAAATTGACTTATCTATTGATGATTTTGGGACGGGATATTCTTCTCTAAGCTATTTGCATAGATTTCCAGTAAATATTCTCAAGATTGATCAATCTTTTGTACATGACTTAGAGAAAAAGCCCAAGAATATAGGTTTAATTTCTACTATGATTAATCTTGCTCACACAAGTGAGATGAAAGCAGTAGCTGAAGGGATAGAAACCCCATTTCAGCTAGAGAAACTGCGAAATTTAGGCTGTGATTTCGGTCAGGGTTATTTGTTTTCTCAACCGTTAGCAGCCAAATCAGTTTTGGATCTGCTTGCGTCTGCACCGCAATGGTAATGATTTATTTTCAGTCAGTTTCAGTTCCTACTTGATCACCTCGTTCTAATTCCCAGAGAATTTGATTACCTTCTCTTCGTACCCGTGAAACTATCCAGTTTCGCCAACGCCACTGGTCTCCCCGACTGGTGACAGCACTAGCGTGGACATCCATAAGGTCTGCTAGTTCTGAACTAGTAATTAAGTAGCCTTTTTCAGCAATTTCGTCAGCAACCCGCAGAGTTTCAACCAAGTTACGGAGTTGTAAAACCCTCATCTCAGGTGGTTTGTCGTCGTTTGTCGTCGCAGCGGACGCTGTAGATGGTTCCATAGTGGTTATCTCTAATGGAAAAGTACTGCTTTCCGGGATGTTTTCGTTAATTTTTGTAGAGTTTAGTGGAGAATCAGATACTTTTGCTACATTTATTGCATTTGTATTGGGTAAGGTTTGGTAAGCATTTCCAGACGATAATTGTTGAAGAGATGGGATTTTGCCGCTGGCAAAGGAGCGAGCAATCACATCACAACGTTCGTTACCTATGTTACCAGAATGTCCGCGCACGTGTTGCCATTTTACGAGTCGGCTGTTGAGTTCATCAAGAGTTTCTAAAAGGTCTTGGTTTTGGACTGGGTTCCCATCTGACTTTTTCCAGCCTTTCTTTTTCCAGCCTTGCATCCATTTGGTAACGGAGTTGATCAGATATTCGCTATCGGTGTAGAGAGTAATAGGTTCGGTTTGTCCAGATGTTTTCAGGAATTGCAGGGCTGCGATCGCTGCTTGCATTTCCATTTTATTATTGGTGGTATGACGTGAGGCATCGCCCATTTCGTGAATTGAGCCATCATTGAAGTAGACAACAACAGCCCAACCGCCAGGACCAGGATTGCCGGTGCAAGCACCATCTGTATATATGCTTTGAATTATAGGTTGGGTAAACATACTAGAAGTATTAAACTGCAAAGGACACGAACAAAAAAGTAATTAGTGACAAGTTTTGGTCAATAATATTCAGGTTATTATAGTTAATAATCAGCTTTTTCAACTTTGTTTAAAATTTTTATAACGGCTGCCAAAATTACTTCTTATTGATCTATCCACACAAATTGATTATTTATAATTTTCCATAACTTGTTTTATGAAATCATGCCAAATTTGATTTGGAAGCCAAACTTGATGTAAAGCTATTTTTGCTTCTGCATCGCTACTACCTTTACATAACCGATGATAAAGATACATAAAAGCAGAAACTCTTTTATTAGCAATACAGTGGACAAATATTTTTTGATTAGCATTCGCTTCCATAATGCTAAAAAACTCTGTCACATTCTCAATAGTGGGATTTTCCCAAACTACAGGAATGTTTATATATTTCATACCTTGATCTTCCACAATTTCTTCTTCATCAGGTAAAGCATTAGGTGATGTTGGCAGTGCTAAATTGATAATTAATTGATATCCGGCTTGTTTAATTGCTGTAAATTGTTCTATTGTCGGTTGTCCAGAAGTAGCAATTAAATTGGATATTTGCAGAAAGTTGTATATATCTTTAATACCATTGATAGACATAATGCAAATTTTCATGACTTAGGTTTAGGTTTAGGTTTAAATTTCATACAAATCACCATTTTTATGTGTGAAAATCCATCCCCCATCATCACTGGATTTAGCAATTAAATCATCATCTGGATAGTACACTTCTTCTCCAGGGCTTCTATCTCCAACTTCCAAATAAATTGCCATTGCTTGAGATTTATTCAAAAGTTGATGTCCATTTGCTTCTCCTGCTGGGAAACCTGCCATCATTCCCGGTGTGAGAATTTGCTCACCTGCATTAGTAATTAAAGTTATTTCCCCTTGAATAATATAAATAAACTCATCTTGCTGAGTATGCCAATGTCTCAATGCTGAACAGCTTCCTGGAGTCAGAGTGACTAAGTTAACACCAAAATTTTTCAGTCCCGCCGCGTTTCCTAAAGCTTGTTTGACTCGTCCTGCAATTCGAGATTTAAATACAACTGGATAAACAGAAGTTGTTCGACGAGGTACATTATCTGGATTAATAATCATTTTAGTATTCCTCCGATAACTGATAATGACGGTGCATTAATTTAATGCCATTTACATCATATGTAAAACCCCAACGCTCATAAAAGGGAATCATTTCTGCTAAACAGTAAAGAGCCATATTTTCCACTTCTTGCAACTGAGGATGATTAATAACTTCATCTAACAATTTAGCACCAAAACCCATTTCTCTATAGTTAGGTTTAATAATTACGTCATAAAGAGTTCCTCGATAAACAAAATCTGTTAGGACGCGACAAAAACCAATTAATTCTTCGTTATCACCTACCAAAGCAATTATTATATCTGATGCCTTTAGCATCTTGACAACACCCTGGTATTTACGATTTTTGCTCCAGAATTCATTTTTGTATAATTCTACAAGTTCATAAACTTGGGTTTCAGTTAACTGGTTAACGACTTTATAATTCATGGCTTATTCTGAATGAATTTAATTTACAGCAAGAATTTTAATATTAATCAAATTGTTAAATGTGCAACTTGTATCAATATAATATACAATTTATATCAATCAAATCATTCTATGGAATCTAGTGATATGACGCAACTAACTTTAGTAATTGGTAATAAAAATTATTCATCTTGGTCACTTCGTCCTTGGCTGGTGATGAAGCACTTTAATTTGCCATTTCAAGAAATTCGTATTCCTCTCTATACTCCAGACTCATTATCACAACTTCAGCAATATTCTCCATCTGGAAAAGTACCAGTGTTGTTACACGATAATGAAACGGTATGGGATTCTTTAGCTATTTGTGAATATCTAGCGGAAACATTTCCCCATTTACACTGCTGGCCAGAGGATAAATCCACCAGAACATTAGCTCGTTCTATCAGTGCAGAAATGCACTCTGGTTTTCAAACTTTGCGTCAAAATATGTCGATGAACTGCCGTACTAAATACCCTGGTAAAGGTTTAGTTTCAGGTGTTCAACAAGACATTGATCGCATCACCGATATTTGGCAAGAATGTCGGCAAAAATTTAGCGTGGGTGGTGATTTTTTGTTTGGTAATTTTACTATTGCTGATGCCATGTTTGCTCCTATTGCATTGAGATTTGTCACCTATGATGTACAGATAGATCCAGTTTCCAGGGATTATGTAGAAGCTATTTTATCATTACCTGCAATACAAGAATGGATCACAGCAGCCAAAAGTGAGACAGAAGTAATCTCCAAGTTCGAGTTTTAGCTATTTCACAATTCACTAAAATCTATAGGAATCATAAATGATATCTGATAGCTTGCGTGGCGTAGCCATAAAATTTTAAGTCTCGTAGGGTGGGCATTGCCCACCGCTGCAATGGTGTATATTTCAAAAATCAAATATTATTCCTATAATTTTATGAGATGTTTCCGACTGATTTACCATTTGCACAGTTTTAAAATGCAGTTTTTGAAGCAAAATCATATTTGATTAATCAACCAACTTCTGCATTTTACTCAATGGCGTTGATAAACCATCGATACTCATAATATTTTTCTGCTGTTGATATTCTCTAATTCCCTCTTCCCCTTTTTTACTAGCCCAATTGACTAAAGTTGACCTTTGTCCTTGATATTCATACAGCGGCACACCAAAACCACAGGAAGTTTGTACACGTTCAATATCTGCAACAATAATTTGTCGATTTCCGGGTATAGGAGGAAACAAAGCATAGAGAGTATTCCAGTCAGAAGAATCTGGTAAAATTGTTTTTCCATGACCATAAAGACGGAGAATAGAAGCAGGTTCTTGAAAAGCGCAAAACATAAAGGTTATGCGTCCATTTTCCTGCAAATGAGCGGATGTTTCATTACCACTACCTGTTACATCCAAATAACCAACTCGGTTAGGTGAAAGGATGCGAAAGCTTTCTAAACCTTTGGGAGAAAGGTTAACATGACCAGTAGAACTCAAAGGTGCAGAACCTACAAAAAACAGGTGTTGGGCTGCAATAAAGTTTTGCAGTTCTTCTGTAATACAGTTAAAAACTTTAGACATAACCGATATGATAGTTTTGGCAATTTTTTGATTTTATTCAATTCCATTAAATTTTAACTTTAACTTGATATGTCGTCAATTTTTTTGCCTCCACCTATTCAAAAAATTAATAGTGAAATAGCGGCTAATGTAGGTGTTAAGTTATCTATTTTACGTCTTGATCTCATGCATCCCGAAGTTAACGGTAATAAATGGTTTAAGTTGAAGTATAACTTGGCGGAAGCTAAAGAGAAAAATATCTCAACCATCCTTACCTTTGGTGGTGCTTATTCTAACCATATTTATGCTACCGCAGCCGCAGGTAAAATATTTGGTTTCCGCACTATTGGGGTAATTCGTGGACAAGAAAATAGACCTCTAAATCATACTTTACAATTTGCATTAGCACAGGGAATGCAATTAGTATATATTGATCGTCAAACCTACAAACAAAAGAATACAGCGGAATTTCAGGAGAATTTACAACGAAGGTTTGGGGAAGTATTTATTATTCCTGAAGGTGGTTGTAACTTGAATGGTGTACATGGTTGTATAGAGATATTACAAACGGTTAAAGAATTTAACACTATCTGTTTAGCTTGCGGTACAGGAACAACACTGGCAGGTATGACACTATCATTAAATCAACAACAAAAAGTGATTGGTTTTCCTGTATTAAAAGGTGGTGAGTTTCTCAAAGAAGATATCAATAACCTATTAACAAATTATATTAATTCTGGATTACCTGCACCAGTAAATTCTCCTGCACCTTGGGAACTGGTGTGTAATTACCATTTTAGTGGTTATGCTAAAGTAAAAGATGAATTAAAGCTATTTTGTCATAATTTCCAGCAAGAACACAACATACCGCTAGATTATATATACACGGGAAAAATGTTTTATGGAATCATAGATTTAATCAAACAAGGTTTTTTTGAATCGGAATCTTTGCTTTTAGTACATACCGGCGGGTTACAGGGTAATTTCGGATTAAGAAAATATTTAGATCTCACTAATTTTCCGTAATTAGAAATATCCTGTCTGATAACTATAAATATCGATTTTTTTAAAATTAGTAGGGAGAAATATTCATGGTTACAGTATCTCCAAAGAAGAAAGCAAATTATCCACCAGGACCAAAAACTCATCCTTTATTGGGTATCTTACCAGAATATGCAGCAGACCCCATTGGGTTTATGAGTCGTTCGGCTCAAGAATATGGTGATATTGTCCATTGGAAAGGTCCGACATTGTCATTTTATCAACTTAATCACCCCGATTATATTGAAGAATTGCTGGTTAAAAAGAATAGTCTATTTACCAAACATCAAACTTTTCACATTTTGCGGAAAATTTGGGGGAATGGACTATTAGTAAGTGACGGAGAATTTTGGCAACGTCAAAGACGATTAATGCAACCAGCTTTCCACCGAGAACAGATTTTTGCCTATGGTGAAGTCATGGTTGATTACACCAAGCGGTTGTTAAAAAATTGGCATGAGGACGAAATTCGAGATGTTCATGAAGACATGATGCACCTCACTTTAGAAATTGTTGCCAAAACTTTATTTGGAACTGAATTGTTAGAGGATGTAACACAGGTAGAAAAGGCTATGCAGATCAGCATAGAATATTTTGAAGCCCGCAACAGTAATATGTTGTTATATTTAACTCCTGAGTGGCTTCCTATTCCTCTAAACTTGCGATTTAAAAAGGCAGTACAACAGTTTGATCAATTGATTTATCGCATCATTCAAGAAAAAAGAGAAAGTGGTGAAACTGCCCATGATTTGCTATCCATGCTGTTACATATTCAAGATGAAGATGGAACTCGCATGAGTGATAAACAAATCCGAGATGAATTGATAACCTTATTAATTGCAGGTCATGAAACTACTGCTTTAGCATTGTCTTGGACTTGGTATTTATTATCTCAACATCCCGAAGTTGAGCAAAAGTTATTAACAGAATTACAGACTGTTTTAGCTGGAAGAACACCAACGTTTGCTGATTTACCCAAGTTAATTTACACAGAAAGGGTAATTATGGAAGTAATGCGATTATACCCACCTGTTTGGGCTATGAGTCGCCAAGCTTTGCAAGACTGTGAAATTGCTGGGTATCCTATACGTACTGGTGATGGAGTTGTTATCAGTCCATGGGTAATGCACCGTGATTCAAGGTATTTTGAACAACCAGAAGTTTTCAATCCTGATAGATGGGCAAATGATTTTGTCAAAAAAATACCAACTTTTGCGTATTTTCCCTTTAGTGGTGGTCCTAGGGTTTGTATTGGTCAATCTTTTGCGAAAATGGAAGCTGTATTATTGTTAGCAACTATCGCCCAGCAATTTAAATTAACACTAGTCCCAAATCAAGAAATTGTACCTTGGACAGCTTTTACACTGCGTCCTAAATATGGGGTAAAGATGTTACTAAATCAGCGGTAATGGCTTATGTAAGTTAACAATAGCCAAAGTTAACTAAGTGCATATACTAGTGGCAGTTACTGAAAATCTCCTCCTTTTTCAGGTGCTTTATGTCGTGTTCGCTTAAAGACTTGTAATTAGGGTTTGCTGAAAAAGTCTTTCCGTTAGGGGTTAGGAGTCAGGAGTCAGGAGTCAGGAGTCAGGAGGAAGAATTAGAAGCAGCTTTTGAATAGTTGCTTTGGCGGAAAAGTGATAAGTTTTTGATGGGTAAAATGTCTATTCCTTGCACCAACTTAACCTTTTTTACCCCTGAATCCCTTGATTTATCTAGGTTTTACATTTATTCAGCAAGCCCTAATTAGGGCTGACGCGTCCCCACGCGGTTCCCTAATGATAAGTAGTCAACCGGACACGATACTAAGTATGTCTTAATACCCATACTTTACTGAATTGAAAATGGCTATAAGTAATTAAGCAAACCTAATATTAGTAGTACTTTTATTTATCCAAAACTAACTATTATAAGTATATATACGCTATTGTCTAGGTATATATCTTTTATTTTTTTAGACTCTCAATCATAAATTCTAGAAACTTTAGTACTAATGAATTAATATCAACCTGATGTCAAGCAAGAATGAAGAACTTTGTTTACATTTTAAAGAGTACATGAAAAATCTCAGTACTTAAGTATTTTTATCAGGATAAGCTATATATTAGTAACCAGGAATAAATGATGTTAGCTACTCAGGGATTAAAAGAAATGCAAAGCAATCGTAATTTGACTAAAGAATCAACTCAAGTTTCTACCAATACCAATAATTCTAGCCAACAAGTTCAACATATCTATACTTTAGAACACTTGGTTAAAACATTAGAAGAAGTGGCTAATCACCTAGCAGCAAATTAGCAAAGCTTCTGCAACAGCGACAAGGAAAGAAATTTTCTTTCCTTCTTTGTTGGCAAAGGGGCAATGAATTGCTATTTTTTCACTATACTAAAGTTAGTATATATTTATTTTTGGTAATCTTAAGCATGAAGGTTGGCTTGTTCTTGTAACCAAGAATCTACAGGTTGTCCATCTTTGCGTTTGAGTTCTATTTCTATTACCATCACTTCTTTAGAACCTGGAGGTGCGGGTTTTTGATGAAAAACTATCTCATACTCTAGGGGGTTTTGATTATGTTCTCTTAACCAATCTTGGACTTTTGTTAAAGCAAAAAATGATTGTCCTTGGGCAAACATTTGGGTAATTTGCATTTGTAGGGTGTAAGGGTTGATGCGTCCCATTTTTTTGACTCCTTTGATTATGATTATCTCACGCAGAGGCGCAGAGAGAAAGATGAGTTTAATTTTTGATTATTCTTCTGCGTTAAAATCTACTTTATCATAAATATCTGCTAATAATATTTGGCAGGAAATAGATGCTAGATTTAAGCTATGGATGTGCGGGGTTTACAAACTGAAAATCGGCGCATTCTTGATATTTTGCAAAATCGTCCTCCTGAGCAGAAATCTTGATTTTTACTTACTTTTCAATATGTATTTTTATATCCCTGACTTATTAAAAAAGCTGGGGATATATTTTAAAAATTTGTTAATTAATAAAAATTTGCATGAATTGGCGGTAGATTTATGAAAGAATAATTGACTGGAGTTTAGACTAAATTGGTTATATTCAAGAAAAAAAAGGAGTCTGATTGAATACAGTCTCCCTTTTGACAGAAACTGAGAGAAATCCGGGCTAACTCTGACTCGCCAATATGAAACGTGCCAGAGAAACGTGCCAGATTAGAAGAATTCCGTCAAGCCGCCTACAAACATCTATGTAGAGCTAAAGACGCTACCTTTGAATTGACAGATGCCATATTTATACAACACCCAAAATTGCCACCCCATACACTTTGCTTTAATTCAAAGTTATTACTTCTAAATTTTCTTAAATTTTTAAGAAGCAGATAAGTAAATTTTGAATTGTTTAGCGTTGGAGTTGAATATAGTTACTTACCTGTAGGTTATTAATAAGGGCTTTTCTCCGGATATAGGAGGTTAATACGCTTTTGCCGTAATGCTAATTCTTCTTTGTGCAGTTGCTCTAACTGCTCTACTATCTCTCCTTTTACCCCTATAATAGAAGCCATTTGTAGAATTTTTTTCTTTTCCTGTTCATGAATTTCTCCATCAGCAGCAGAAGCTCTAATTGCTGTGAGAAGTAAATCTCTTTGTGCGATAGATACTTGAGGAGAGCGAGCAATTACCTCTTCTATGTCTTCATCGGCTTCGTATGCTTTTAGCTCTTCAATTACCCAGTCTGCTACTCCCCAGGATGCACAGAATCCAATAGCCCAATCTTTTTCTTCCCTTGAGAGAACTCCATCTCCCTTCGCGCAACATAAAACTGATTTCATATAAATGCAACAATCTTCATCTGTAGGGATCTCACTAAAGCCAAAAAACCAATTAAATATCCAAGATTGACCAAGTTTTTTGATGTCAGACATAAATTTTCCTTCTTGTCTATTAAAACATGATTTCACTCTGGGATGTTATCATTACTAAGGAAAAAACACAAGGACAGTTTAGACTGTTAACAGAAAATATCTTAAACTGCAAATATTTACTAGCAAAAAGCCTAATATTAAAAATATATTAATCAATGCAAAAATTTGGGTAGGCAAGATACCTACCCCACAAACTCCTATTTCAACCCTGCTAATAAATCATTTTTCGCAGTTTCTAAAGCTTCTGGTAGTTTACTTGGATCTCTTCCCCCAGCTTGGGCTAAGTTGGGTTTTCCACCACCTCCACCTCCACATATTTTCGCTATAGTTCCCACAAATTTTCCAGCTTGTACACCTTTCTTATTCACTTCAGAACTGAAAGCTGCAACAATACTCACTTTCCCGGCTTCGGGAACTGAACCTAAAACCACCGCACCGTTACCGATTTTTTGCAGCAATCTTTCCGCAGCAGCTTTTAATGATTCTGCGTCAACATCATCCATTTGGGCGATAATGATTTTGTGTTCTCCGATAATTTCCGCAGTTTGTAATAAACTGTCAGATTTAACTATTGCTATTTGTGATTTTAGGCTTTGAATTTCTTTTTCGTTGTTGCGAAGTTCAGTTTGTAGAGTTGTGATTCTGTCGGGTATTTCTTCCGGTTTGACTTTAAAGCGATCGCTCAAATCTTTGACCACTTTATCACGCACATTCAAATAATCCAATATCGCCGCACCAGAAACCGCTTCTATTCTTCTTACCCCAGAAGCAACTCCCGCTTCTGAAATAATCTTGAAAACGCCAATTTCCGCAGTATTACTAACGTGAGTTCCCCCGCACAGTTCCATTGACACACCAGGGAAATCAATCACGCGCACATCATCACCGTACTTTTCCCCAAACATCGCAACTGCACCTTTAGCTTTTGCTTCTGCTAAGGGTAATACTTCGATTTTTGCAGAATGCGCTTCAGAAATCCAACTATTTACTAATTCTTCAATTTGCTGAACTTCATCCGCAGTTAAAGCACGGGGACAGTTAAAATCAAACCGCAATCTATCAAAAGAAACCAAAGAACCCGCTTGAGAAATTCCTTCATCAACAACTTTCTTTAATGCAGCTTGTAATAAATGAGTTGCTGTATGATTAGCTTGAGCGCGACGACGACAAGCGGTGTCAATTTGTGCGGTTACATTGTCACCAATTCTAATTGTACCTCTTTCAATGCGTCCGAAATGAATAAAGAAATCGGATTCCTTTTTCACGTCTTCTATTCTGATTAAAATCCCATCACCAGAAATATATCCTTTATCGCCGATTTGTCCACCCGATTCAGCGTAAAAAGGAGTTTTGTCTAAAACAATTTGTACTTCTGTTCCTGCTTCTGCTGCTTCCTCAGAAACACCAGAAACTAACAAAACTTCGATTTTTGCTGTTGTTGCTGTTGCGGTATAACCGATAAATTCTGTAGAGTGAATATGTTCTGCAAGTTTATCCAAAGAACCTTGAACAGTTAAATCAATGGTTTCATGTGCAGCTTTTGCGCGTTCTACTTGTTTTTGCATTTCTGCATTGAAACCTTCAACATCAACAGTCAGATTATTTTCCTCTGCGACTTCTTGGGTTAATTCCAATGGGAAACCGTAGGTGTCATAGAGAGTAAAAGCACTTTCACCAGTAATAGATTTTTGTCCTTGCTGTTTTACGGTTTCGATAATTTCAGTTAACAGCTTTTCTCCTCTATCTAAAGTTTTGAGGAAATTCACTTCTTCCCGTTGCAATTCTGCTTTAATAGCAGCTTCCCTTTTTCGCAAATTTGGGTAAACTGATTCAGAAAGAGAAATTGCTGTTTCTGCAACTTGGTTGATAAATTCCCCAGAAATACCAATTAATCTGCCATGTCTAACGACACGACGAATGAGACGACGTAAAACGTAACCTCTACCAACATTAGAAGCGCGAATTTCATCGGCTATCATGTGAACAACAGAACGGACATGATCACCAATTACCTTTAATGAAATCTTGGTATTTTCATCACTTTGATGATAATCAATTTTGGCAATTTTCGCCGCTGTTTCAATAATCGGGAAAATCAAATCTGTTTCATAATTATTCGGCTTCTTTTGCAGGATTTGTGCCATTCTTTCCAAACCCATTCCCGTGTCAATATTCTGATTTTGCAACGGGGTTAAATTACCGGCAGCATCCCGATTATATTGCATAAATACCAAGTTATAAAACTCGATAAATCGGGAATCATCTTCTAAATCAATATGATCATCTCCTAATTCTGGGTGGAAGTCATAATAAATTTCTGAACAAGGGCCACAAGGGCCTGTAGGGCCAGATACCCAAAAGTTATCATCTGCACCCATGCGCTTGATGCGTTTTTCGGTTACACCAATATTATCGCGCCAAATTGCAAATGCTTCGTCATCTTCCTCAAATACGCTAACAACCAGATTTTGAGGAGAAATCCCAAAAACTTGAGTGGATAATTCCCAACCCCAAGCGATCGCTTGTGCTTTAAAATAATCACCAAAGCTAAAATTACCCAACATCTCAAAAAATGTATGGTGGCGTTTCGTCCGTCCCACATTTTCGATATCATTGGTACGGATACATTTCTGAGAAGTGGTAGCGCGTTTAAATTCCGGTGTCCGCTGTCCCAGGAATATCGGTTTAAATGGTAACATCCCCGCAATAGTCAGCAGTACAGTAGGATCTTCTGGAACCAGGGAAGCACTCGGAAGCGGTTGGTGTCCCCGTTGGGTGTAGAAGTCGAGAAATAAAGCGCGAATATCGTTACCGCTAAGATACTGGGGAGTTGAAGACATGAGTTTTTAAGAAATCAAATTTAATTAATGTGGGAAAATCGGCAAAAAGCATCATTACTATTTATAACTTATGCCAGGAAATATGAAATATGGTTTATTAAACTAACAAAGATTGAATAAATTTTACAAAATAGATGTTTCTTATAATTCTCCGCCTCCTGTTACCAGTGCTGAAGAAATATATTCAACCAAGATTTTAGTGTCTTAGCGCGTCGTTTAGCTGTTTCTTCTGAAAGTGATGGACATACTTCTAACAAGAATTGAGTCGCACTTTCGGGTTGAATATCTGAAAGGTTATTTACATTTTGCCAATTAAACCATGCTGATCCAACGTTTGATGATATAAATTGGTAAGCCAGAAATTTTATTTTTGCTTCATTTTGGAAACGATTAAGCATATAACAAGTTGTGGTTGGTCGCTCACGGTCATCTACAAGACCAAGAATTTCTACCGCTCTCCGATAGTACAGAAACTGTCTTTCGGTAATTCCATTTATTTCTAAAAACTTTTGTCTGACTATTGATGGAGATAATGGATATTGAATTAATAGAGATGCAAGATCTAAAACTCTTTCAAGATTATCAGCTTGGGGAACGTCATGAGATAGAACTCTAATATTATGCTGAAGAGACTCTTCAATTTTAGGAATATCTTCTGTAGAAATAGATTTAACAAAGTGTAGTTCTGTACTATTGGTAGAAACAGCCAAATTGACTCGAAGTTCGTTCTCTTTTAGTTTTGCTACACAATCTTGCCAACTATTAACTACAAATGGGTTACTTTCATTTTCTTGATCTTCTTTTGAGAGAAGAGATTTGATTGCAGTTGCAAGTAAATTTGATTGATTGGAATTTAGATCAATGTGAAGTACAGTTGTCCACGAGCCTGGAATTGCCTGTGGTGGAGCAAAAGTGGGAAGTTTAGTTATTTTATGAAAAATTGCATCTGCAATTTCTTGAACTAATTTCTCTAGCTGATCAATTACACTAGCGACAACTGACCAAGGTGGATTCTCTTCTGGTCCATCAATCCGAACTGCAACTGATAAACCATCTTCACCAAGGATTGTTCCCATCGCAGCAAGACATGAGGTAATTAATCGCCATATATTGTCTTGTACTTTATAATAACTTGCACCTGTATCCGAATTTAAGATTGCAGGATTATAGATTTTTTTGAGTAAATTACTGGCATCTGACCAAATACGTTGATCTGAGTATTTATGGTCTTGCTTTTTTCCTGCTATTTGAAAAAACGTCTCTAGTCCTTCCTTCCATTCCTCTTGTATATCTAAATCATCTACTCTATCTAGCACTAATTGAGTCAAAGATTTAAACTCTTTAAGTTGCTTTCTTGTACGAGGAGCTTTTGCATAATTTTCTCCCCAAGTGGAAATAAAATCTAGCGTCTGTTCAGAAATAAGAGGATTTTCTTCAACAAGACTCACCTTTAAAAAAGAGTCTAGTGAAGGACTTAATAAGGCAAAAATAGGTAATTCCCAATCTTTAATACAAGATATAAGCCCAATAATACTAATCCTTAATGGACTATCAGAAGTTATGTTATGTCGAGATAATATTGATGCGAGAAATAACCAAATTACATTATTGTTGACTTCTTCTGGAGCTTTTTTAAGAAGTTCACGTCCCAACATTCCCAAACCTATTTCTACAACTTGCTGTGATCCTAGTGCAAGCAAGGTTGCAAAATCTCGAACAGTCTCATCTACTTTTTTTAGATTAACAGATATTTTTGCAACTTCTTCTCTCGCTCCGTCGCTATCGCCGGAGTCTAAAAATTGTTGTACTTTAGTGAGAGTAGTTGTCATTCTGCTGATTTTTTAGGAATAAAAGTGATACCGCTCCGAATTTCAATGTCAACACGAGCATTGCTAACTGTACGCTTAGGATCTTGAAATGAGTGAGGTTGGGATTCTGGTCCCACACCACCTTGTTGACTAGCATTCTTAACGAAACGTTTAGCTTTAGCAAAAGCCTGTTTTCGTTCTGCTTTTTCAGAGTTAGTACATTCTCCTTCAATCTTAGCAAGAAATGATAATCCCTCTTCATCAGTAACAGGTTTGTCTTCTGCCCAAGCACGCGTGTAGCCTCCTTTCTTTGTAATATCATCTCCTTGAGCTTGTACTGCTCCACGGTAGGGTGCTTGGGAACTGGACATATTAAAGCCTGAAATCTAGCTAATTGACTGTCCCAAATCTTACCACAAATATACATAGGAAAATTTTATCTATGATTTGGGGATCAGATGGCTATTAAGTATTTTATGGGAAAATCCTAGGCTATTATTGGAGTTATAAGCCATTATTCTGAGAGCTACCGAACCTCCTTGCAGCATCATTCTATTTTTGCATTTTGTTTCAATTCCTTGCCAATGAAAGCATCTCAGTTTGGCAAAAATATTCGGGAAAGTATCTCAAAAGCAACTGCTTCAGTGTTTAGGACAGTCTTTGTGTACAAAAACTACCTATCTCCAATAGCTGATATGTTTCATGGAATTCTTATGACTCTAGTAGGATGATTAAACTTGCTTAAATCAATGATACTGAATCAGTGAAGGATTTTATTAAAAATAAGGTCATGTATGTATGGCGCTGAAAATAAAAGTATCGAATCTTGCTGGTGAAAAATGTGCAAAAACTATTACTGAGTCTATCCACACTATGATGCCTGATGCCAAAGTTGATGTTGATGTTCAGGCTAAGACTGTTACTGTTGAACCCACAGCTTCTGAATCTATCGCTTCTGAGGACTCAATCAAACAGGTAATCGTTGCGGCTGGATATCACATTGAAGGTTATTGAAAGTTTTTATAACTTTTAAAAAGTTAGCTAAATGGCAGACTACCTGACTAGCGGATAGCTTTTTGACAATCTTCAACCGAAACCCCTTGTCTCATTGCTTCCACCAAAGCTTGATAACCTTCCCAATGTTCCTGAATTAGATTTTTAGCTTGCAGCAAATAAAACCGTTGTTTTTGTTCAAAAACCTTCTCCTCAAAACCCAAAGCTGTTAAAAATTGATTTAACTTAGCTTTATCATCACCACCACCCTCAGCCGAGTTAAAAACCAGAGTTTCCGCCGCAATTCCCGCCATCCAAATATTACAATAGCGATCGCACATCGAGACTGTAATTTTCCCTTTTTCCAATTGTTTGGCAATTTCGCTATCTTCCAAAATCACCCCACCTTGTCCTGGTTGTCCTATTTTCCAAGCT
This sequence comes from Anabaena catenula FACHB-362, assembly GCF_014698735.1. Taxonomy (GTDB): domain Bacteria; phylum Cyanobacteriota; class Cyanobacteriia; order Cyanobacteriales; family Nostocaceae; genus Anabaena; species Anabaena variabilis_A. The sequence continues at coordinate 2,601 of NZ_JACJTQ010000007.1, read as the reverse complement.
TCCCACGCACTGAGAGTGTAGCCGGTGACAGGAATTCCCAACAGGTGAGCAACGAGAAAATGACCAGCTTCATGATGTATAATCCGTTCTCGATATCCTGGAGAAAATCGCGCTAACCAATCTAAAACTATCGTCCCTCCCTTCCCTTGTAAACTGAAGTTATCCAAAGTAGCAATACCCAAAAACGCCACAGTCACTAAAGCGGGTATTGTTGGTGACAGATGTACTAATGGTCCCAACAGAGTTGAGAGAGTCATGAGAAAGACAGAAATAGCAATTAGATTGATCGCAGTTTGGCTCATTTTCAGGTTTATGAATACAGATTAATCTTCCTTCATTTTAGATACTTTACAAAAGTCTGAGCTTGGGCTGATAGCCTGTGGTTTTGATACCAAGCATAAGCATTATCTGCAACTATCTGTCCTACTGATAAGTTCATACTATTTTGATACTTATCCGCCAGCCAGTAATGTTTACCTGCTTCCAGACCATCTACATCTTTACCTTCATACCATATACCTATCGGCAACAATTTGTGAGCGCAGTAAGCAGCAAAAATTCCTGATTTTGTCAAGTATTCAATTGAGTAATTAAAAAAACCTACCAAGGAAGTTGATAATAAACTGCTGATTTCTTGAGCAGACTTAACTCCCAAGCAAGTAACCGGAATATTATTCACTGGCTCAATTTCAAATTTTAGCGCCGGGCCAATATCTAATATTTCCTCAATTTCCAACTCTTGACAAGTCCGTTGTAATGCTAATAATGATTGTTGATAAACACGAGAACGTTGTCCCATACCACCAAAGACTACCAAACGTCGGGAACGTGATGATAAAGATGTGAGATATTCAGGTTCACCCACATTAGAAAAAACAGGTAAAGTCGGAATATCAAAATGCTTACCCTGACTGAATTTACTGATTATATCAGCATAACCTTGCTTACTAGTCAGAGTGCGATCGCTCAAACAAACCAAACGCGCTGCTAAATTTCTTTGCAGTGGTGATGTCCAAAACTGACTAGTCCAAATTGCACCAAAAGCATAGAGTTCGTGAAACATCGTCACCAAACGGCGATTATTACCCTGTTTTCGCCACTTTTCTAAACCTTCCACCAACCAAACTGGACAGCCTCTCCTGGCGTAACCATAGCCCACATAATGCAACAGCACAGTTTGTGCTGAGTTCTGTTGATGAGGTAATAATTCTAACAAAGCAGGATAGGAGCAATCAGCCACCTGCTTAACGGCAAATCCTTCTACAACCGCTTCACCAGACCAATTTGCATCTCCAATGATAAATTTTGTTACTACTCCAAAATCTTGACGCATTTGTTTGGCTAAATTCAGTCCATAGTCTCCCACTCCATCTACCGCCGGGGGTAGACGGGGAACAATTACAGTAATTACCATACTCCAGCTATACTAATTTTTACCACAATATTAAATTTTTTTTAGGCAACAAAACTCAAAATATCATACTTTCGGTTTAAGTACTGATGATGATATTGAATAAACAATACCATTAATCCCTTCGCTAACCTATGCCAAATACTCGCAAAATTCTCTCTATTGGTCACTCCTATGTGGTCAACCTGAACCGCCGATTAGTCAATGAAATAGCCCGTTTGGGACAGGACCAATGGGAAATAACAGCCGTTGCTCCGTCATTTATGCACGGCGATTTGCGACCTATGCACCTAGAAACCGACCCTAGTGAAATTTGTCATCTCGAACCAGTCCCCGTGTATAATAGCCAACGCATTCACATCATGACCTATGGTTGGCGACTGCGGGAAATTATGCAGCAAGGATGGGATTTAGTGCATTGTTGGGAGGAGCCATATATATTTGCAGGCGCACAAGTTGCTTGGTGGCTACCTGAAGGTACTCCATTAGTTTACAGAACCGCTCAAAGCCACTTTAAGCGATATCCACTACCCTTCAATTGGCTCGAAAACTATGCCATGAACCATGCAGCCGGCTGGATATGTAGCGGACAGACGGTTGCAGAAGCTTTAAAGCCTCGCCTGGGTTATTCACTGCCGATGCGACTAATTCCCCTGGGTGTCGATATTAACCATTTCTACCCCTCTATTGATGCCAAATACCAAATTCATCGTTTTCTAGGCTGGGAAGCACAAGAAACGCCTGTTATCGGCTATTTAGGAAGATTTACTGCGGCAAAAGGATTAGATTTGCTCATGAAGGTTTTGGATAGATTAGAAACTCCTTGGCGGGCTTTATTCGTTGGTACTGGTGTCCTGGAATCATCATTACGAACTTGGGCAAAGCGTTATCCTTCACAGGTGCGGATTTGCACAGATGTTAAACATAACCAAGTTCCCCAATACCTCAATGCTATGGATATGCTTGTCGCTCCCAGCCAAACTATGCCTAACTGGAAAGAACAGTTTGGAAGGATGCTAATTGAAGCCTTTGCTTGCGGTGTTCCTGTGATTGGTAGCGACAGTGGCGAAATTCCTTATGTAATAGACATCTCCGAAAAAGAATTAAATTATGGTATAAGAATATAAAAGTGTATTTTTTGGTAAGACGTTATGGGCAGTATATTTGAATATATTCAGAGCAATCCTCAC
>NZ_JACJTQ010000069.1 GCF_014698735.1 Anabaena catenula FACHB-362 | reverse complement strand
GTGAGGATTGCTCTGAATATATTCAAATATACTGCCCATAACGTCTTACCAAAAAATACACTTTTATATTCTTATACCATAATTTAATTCTTTTTCGGAGATGTCTATTGATAATATTCTAATAAGCCGCCATGAGGATCAAAAATTACATAAATAGGAACTTGTAAAATTTGCTCGTAAAAAAACCATTTTCCTGGTGGATAGCTTCGCTTAACAGAATATTCTCCACCGTCGGTGTCTGATAAAAATTCTATGACTATAGCCGGAACTTCCCCTTCTAAATTGGGTGTGTAGCTTTTGCGTTCTGCTAAAATCTCTTTAACTGAAGGAACATACAGCCAATCAGGTGCTTTAGCAATAAATTGACCGTTTAATGTGGCACACAAACCAAAATTCGAGGCTATCAGCATCTGAGGTTGAATGAAACCCGCAATTTCTAAGCTTTCTCGCAAAGCACCAGCCAAAATCGGCTGTCCGGTATTTTCCACGGGTTCATCTTCTAACTGAAAATCATCGGGTAAGGCTTCCCAAGAGATTACCAGTTCAGTGGGGGATTTGATTTCACTGATTTGGTTGACCATTAAAGACTGCCTTTTGTTGATTTGTTTTTATTTTATCCGATACAATGTGGTCTCACATCTCAATCTTGTCTGAATATAGCAACAGCCAAGGTGGAGATGACACCAAAATATTTTTTTGTCACCTGTCACCTGTCACCTGTCCCCTGTCACCTGCTATATCTATTAGGATATTACCTATTACCAATTACCCTATTCTTAGTGCTAGACCGACCTGTAACTGAAATAGTCAAACCCATCAAACGCTTACCTAATCAACGTTGGCAGATTGCGCTGCAAAATCCAGAATTAGCTGAAAAATTAGCAAATTTAACCAATCTATCTCCTATTATTAGCCAACTGTTGATTAATCGTGGGATTGAAACACCAGAAGCAGCACAAGCATTTTTAAATCCTGAATCTCTCAATTTACCTTCTCCGTTGGAAGATTTCCCCGATTTAGCGATGAGTGTAGAATTGTTGGAAAGTGCGATCGCTCATCAAGAGAAGATCGCTATCTGTGGAGACTACGATGCAGATGGGATGACTAGTACTGCATTACTACTCCGCAGTCTTCGCGCTTTAGGTGCAAATGTAGATTATGCTATCCCTAGTCGGATGCATGAAGGTTATGGCATTAACAACCGCATTGTCGAAGAATTCCACAGCGAAGGGGTAGGATTAATCCTGACTGTAGATAATGGTATATCGGCTTTTGAGCCAATTGCGAGAGCTAGAGAACTGGGATTAAAGGTAATTATCACCGATCATCACGACATTCCCCCCAAATTACCACCAGCTAACGCAATTCTTAACCCCAAACTTATAGCGGAATCTTCACCTTATCGGGGTGTCGCGGGTGTGGGTGTAGCTTATATCTTAGCGGTATGTTTAGCGCAGCAATTAGGGGAACTGAAAGGTTTAGTTCAGCCGATGTTAGCTTTGTTTACATTGGGAACTATTGCAGATTTAGCTCCTTTGACTGGTGTCAATCGGCGTTGGGTGAAACGTGGTTTAAAGCTTTTACCTAAATCTACTTTACCAGGAGTGCAAGCTTTAATTCAAGTGGCTGGAGTTCAAGCCAGTGAAGGGGAAAGTAATCCCAAATCCCAAATCCCAAATCCCAAATCGTTAAAACCGGAGGATATTGGTTTTCGTCTGGGGCCGCGCATTAATGCGATTGGTCGAATTGGCAATCCGCAGACAGTGATAGAATTGCTGACGACTGATGATATGGGATTAGCGCTGGAAAGAGCAATGCAGTGTGAACAAATCAACATCCAACGTCAGCAGATGTGTGAGGAAATTGAACAGGAAGCGATCGCACTTGTTGAAGATTTATATGTAAAATATTTACAAAAAGACCGAGTATTAGTCGTTGTTAAAGATAATTGGCATCATGGTGTCATTGGGATTGTCGCTTCTCGCTTGGTGGAACGTTACGGAGTTCCTGTCTTCATCGGTACTTATGAGAATGACAGCATAATTCGCGGTTCAGCGCGGGGAATTCCAGAATTTAACGTTTTTGCAGCTTTAGAATATTGTCGAGACTTGCTGGGCAAATTTGGGGGACATAAAGCCGCAGGAGGATTTTCTCTCCCAGCAGATAATTTGCTTTCAGTGCGATCGCGTTTATCTGAATTTGCAAATCAGTGTTTAGAACCCCAACACCTCAAACCATTACTGAAAATTGATGCTCAAGCAAATCTCAATCACATCAATCAGGAGTTATATCAACAGCTAAATATCTTTCATCCTTGCGGTATCGAAAATCCTGATCCTGTCTTCTGGACAGCTAACGCACAAATCATTGAACAGAAAATCGTTGGTAAAGGTCACATCAAACTGACTGTAGCCCAAACTATCGACAATGAACAGTATAAAATTAAAGCGATCGCTTGGCGTTGGGGTGATTACTTTCCCTTACCTGCGCGAGTAGATGTCGCTTACAAACTCCGAGAAAATAGCTTTAATGGTAACACTACCATTGAAATGGAGTTAGCAGGTGTGAGACTCCCCAGTCAGTTTTCAATATTTTTTAACCCACCAACTACAAAGCTACGCGCTAACTTTGAGTACAAACAGCGTCAATACACCTGTGGCGTTTATCATAACGGTGTTGGTTCAGAGTTAAGAGTTAAAAATTCTGAGGGTAAAGTTTTAGTCATGCAGCCAGGAGATAATATGGGTTTACTGGGTATAAATCGACAAGATGCTCAAAAGGTTAATCTATCTTTACCTCAGTATGATGGCATTGTCCAAGCTGCGGTTCAGGCTTTGTCGGTGCTGAATGAGTAAGAAACTAAACCTTTCTAGACAAATTAAATTTTAAGGCTTGCTGAATCTAGGTATCGAGCCGATACCATATTAGATAATTAAAGAACCCAACAGGATGCGACAATGGATAATTTTTTGTTTTTAACCCGTGTATTCCCGTCAGTTGATATTTTTGTAGGTTTAAAACCAGCTTTAAAAAGAAATACAAAAGGCAAAACAATTTTTAGTTTTTTTGATGTTTATGACAATTTAATAGGTAATCGAGTATTAAAAGAAGCAAGAGGTCTAAAAAGGCTCGCGGTTCCTTCAATAACTCATAAAATACATATTAAATCATTCAATGAAGATTACTATCTTGCTGATGTTAAATTAATGATTGAGGACTGCATTAAAGATAAAATTGCCTGCGTTAAGAGAGATTATGGGTTAACACCCGAAGAATATTATCAAGAAATACTAGAAACTCGTGCAAAAGCAGGTTTAACTAAAGAAGCAGCTTTAAGAATTGATGAGTTTGATCTTCCAGTCGGTGAGGAATTTGAAGTTAAGGGTGAGTAGATGAAAAAAGTCTCTAGAACTAAATCTAGCGGCTTTTTTACTGGCTATCAAAAATTCCATCACTCAAACTCTCCCTCTGGAGCGTGAGACAAATTCATAATAAATTCATAATGGGTAATTGGTAATTGGTAATTGGAAAAAGACTATTACCCATTACATCAAATCCGGATAATCACTTATGATTAAAATCTCTCCGCGTCAGAGCGTCCCACCGTCTTTGCGTCGTCCCTAATGATAAGTCTGGAACCGGACTTGATCTTACCCCTTACCCATTGACAAATTTACAGATTTCCGTTGCGAAAAGCCAGCAGGAAGATTACCACTGGCCCGGCAATGATGATTAGAGCTACTGAGGTCAACTGAAAAACAACTTCCCAATTAATGTTTGCTAAAGCTTCCATTTTTTTCTTTTCCTCCGAATTGTCTTAAAAAATTCAATAATTCAAATGCAAATCCCGCAATAGATCATATCCGGGAAGCAGACACCTGATTTAATTTACTTAACAAAATTATAAGAAACGCAATAAAAACGTAAAATAGCGGGAAGTTACAAAGTAGGGTAAATTATGGCAACTTGGCAATGTATCAAGCAATGTGGAGCCTGCTGTCATCTAGATCCAGCAGATCGTCCAGATTTGGAAGATTATCTCTCACCAGAAGAACTAGGGCTTTACCTGAGTATGGTAGGGGACGGAGGATGGTGCGTTAATTTTGACCAGACAACGCGAGAATGCACCATTTACGAGCATCGTCCGCGTTTCTGTCGGGTGGAAGTGGAAACCTTTCAGGATATGTTTGGGATTGAACCAGAGGAACTCAACGATTTCGCCATCGACTGCTGTCGTCAACAAATTGAGGCTGTTTATGGCGATCGCAGTTTGGAAATTATCCGCTTTGATCAAGCTGTTGGCTTTTAATACAGAATTTTCTGGATAAGAGTTGCAATTTATTACAAAAATCTGAGAAAATGAGAAGAATATGAAAACAACCTAAGGACAAGACAACCCCTGTGAAACTTGACTCCGTATCTGTAAGCCAGTCAGAACTAAAAGACACTAACGGCTATCTAATTGAGCCTGTATTTAAGGATAGTTCCAAAAAGCAGGAATCAACCTTGGTGGTGTTTGGAACAACTTTCATCACCATATTTTTGGCAGAAATTGGCGATAAAACTCAACTATCTACCTTGTTAATGAGTGCAGAATCTCATCAACCTTGGGTAGTATTCATTGGTTCTGGGGCTGCATTGATTACCACCAGCTTGTTAGGTGTGCTTTTAGGTGGCTGGATAGCCAGTAAACTCAGTCCAAAAACTGTAGAAAAATCAGCAGGGGTAATGTTGCTGCTGATTTCTGTGATGCTTTTTTGGGATGTGTTTATTGGTTAGTAGATATTATTTATACAGAGAATCAATATGAACTGGCATCTTTTAGGGTTGAGCTTTATTACAGTCTTTCTTTCAGAATTAGGTGATAAAAGTCAGTTAGCTGCGATCGCTCTTTCTGGTCGTGGTCAATCTCGACAAGGTGTATTTTTTGGCACTGCTGGAGCGTTAGTATTAACCAGTTTGTTGGGAGCATTAGCAGGGGGAGCAGTTGCAGAATTATTTCCTACACGTATACTCAAAGCGATCGCTGCTGTCGGTTTTGCTATCCTTGCTATTCGCTTGCTGTTACCCAACAGTGAAGCAGAATCAGATTAATTCAGTATTTTTAGTAGGGTGGGCATTGCCCACCTTCACCTCAAATATTGCATCTCAACATCACCACTCCCTTAAACCTCACGCCAGCACCAGTTTAAAAGCATACCACCTGCAACCAATTTCAAGCTTTCCAGCAAGAAATAACCGCCGTGTAGTAAATTCATTGTTGCTGGAACTACAGCCGCATCTGTAAATAAGTTTAAATTACTGCCCACAGCGCACATCTGGGGAGTTAAGAAATAAGTATCCAGCAAAGCAACTGTTAGAAGCAGAGCAGATAAAACTATACTGCCCAAACGCCAATCAGATTTAGTTTTGCCAATAGCCAATACACTAGTCAAAACTACAGCAGCAGATAACAATTCTAGGCGATTAAAATTCCAAAAAACCACATAGCCTGTGGTTGTAAAACTAGCTTCATTCATCATTCCAGCCACATACAGACTAGGCATAATTACCCAATCTAAAACCAGGCTGGCACTGAGCCAAAAGCCCAGAGTCAACATAGTCGCTGTTTGCCAAGTTGACCGCTTAAATTCAAAGTTAGAAATAGCATTCATAAAAATAATTGCTGATGTTTTATTCTTTCTAGTGTCTAACTAATCAGATTCTTTTGACAAGAAAGATCAACTATCCTTTACAAACGAAAAACTTTATATACAATTTTTCTGTATTTTTTGTAGCTATTTTGAATATTATTAAGTTTAATTACAACAGGAGGAAGAAATCAATCTATTTAGTTAATTTTTATTAACAAAAACGACCACTTAAAACTTCCGCATATGATGACTAACGGGGTCAAAACCTTGAGAAAACCGCGTGCTGTCATCATAAAAAGCACCCGTCAAATTTGCTCCATACAACTTCGTATAATAAAGCCTCGCACCGCGAAGATTTGCCTCACAGAGATTAACGCCACACAAATTAGCTCTCGTCAAATTCGCTTTCGCTAAATTCGCGCTACTCAAATCTGCTCCCCAGAGTTTAGCTCTAGCTAAATTAGCTTCACTTAAATCTGCTCCCCATAAATTGATTCCTGGTAAATAGGCATCAATCAACTTGACTTTACTTAACTGAGCAGATGGAAAATATCTCTCTCCTGCGGAATAGCGCTGTTTAATCTTCTCAGCATCCATACGTATTTTACCCCCTTGAGCCACAACACAGTGATTTCTATTTCTGATTGCACCAAAAAGCAGCTAAACCATATCTCTACGATAATCCCTAGCTCATCCTAATTGAGAAAATGACTGCAACAAGTCGTAATTCGTAATAGTGCCTACGGTCCCGCTAGGGAATAGACAAATCGATATAGAAAAAATAGCCAACATTTATTTACACACGAAAAAGCGCCTGAGTCCTTTTTCCTTACTCAAGCGCTCCCCGTATAACTTTATACCAACCCACTATTTTGATGTAACATTGGCAATCCGCAACACTGCTATTAGGGGAAGCATTGCTAGGATAACTTGTAACAAACATGAGGTGAAGTGGTATCACTCCTTGCATCTGATCAGGATATCTCTTTTCAAACCAAATAGCTAGTGTAGAGAGTGACACTTTATCAACTGACACTAGTTAAAAACGACTCAACCTTGGTGGTAACTAACAAGACAAACCCTAACAGTAAACATTTAGTTGATAGAGTATAAAAAATCTAAGTCTTTTTGTAATTTGCTCAAATATCAGAAAATCAAACTTCAGAAAATCAAACTATGGAGTCAGGAGATGATAGTAGTAGCATGATTTGCTCAGGTTCTGCAATCAAGATTTTGTCAGCATTAGCAGAGAAATCCCTTGGACATTATCATATAGCCAATGTAAACAGATAGCGATTCCTACGGAGCGCTGAGTGCAAAGCACTCCCGTCAGGGATACGCTATCGCTACTTCCACAACAGCCGAGAGTATCTTTTTTACCTGCCAGCCATAAAAAGCCATCAAAATTTTTGTTCCAGGATGCTTGTGCCTATTTAGTGAACATAGTGATTGGTTGGGAGGTGATAGTTGCTACAATCCACAACTAGAAAAGGGCTACACGTTGCTTGTTGGCACTAATTAAGGACTTATACGCCCAGGTAAAATCTCATCCGACGATTTTATACTCAAGACTTCTCTAACTAACGGTAGTTGTCAAATTCTGACCGTACCAATGGACAAGCAGACCTTACTTACCCAAGTCGCAATTGACGCACTACAAGCAGGTGATGCAGAAAAAATTGGTATGCTAATTAAACAAGCTCAGTCACAACAGGATAAATATCTAAGTCCTAGTAGTCCTAGAAAATTAACTGCTCCCCTACTACATACACTACTGAATTATTCACAAATTCAAACGTATATTTTCGGTAGTCATCATCTAACAGGATTTTGGATTGATTCCACGGATAAATCCGGGAGCTTGTAACATCAAGAAATCATTAGTAGGGTGGGCATTGCCCACCAAACCTATATTTCAAAAATCAAACAAACCAAACTGTGTGAATGAAGGTAAACATGAATGTTTAAAATAACAATTTATGCAAATAACTAAAGTTAGGAAAGCTGTAATTCCGGCTGCTGGGTTTGGCACACGCTTATTTCCAGCTACCAAAGTAGTTAAAAAAGAACTTTTCCCAATTATTGATCAAGATGGCAGAGCTAAACCTGTTATTTTAGCAATTGTAGAAGAAGCAATCAGTGCTGGAATTACAGAAGTAGGGATAGTAGTACAACCAGAGGATCAAGAAATATTTATTGATTTATTTAACAATCCCCCAAAACCAGAACTTTTCGCTAAACTATCGCCGCAAAATCAAGAATATAGCCAATATTTACAAGAATTAGGCAACAAAGTCACAATATTAACTCAATCCGAACAAGCAGGCTATGGACACGCTGTATTTTGTGCAAAAGATTGGGTACAAAATGAGCCATTTTTGTTGATGTTGGGCGATCATGTTTATAAATCCAATACCGAAAAATCCTGTGCTAGGCAAATTTTGGATATGTATGAACAAGTCAATCACAGTGTTATTGGCTTAACTACAATGTCAGCCCAAATTATTCATAAAGCCGGGTGTGTTGCCGGAATTTGGCAAGAATTTAATTCTCTGCTTTCTCTGACGCAAATTTATGAAAAACCAACTGTTGAGTATGCGCGTCAAAATTTGCGTGTAGAAGGAATAGCAGCAGATGAGTTTTTATGTATATTCGGTTTATATTTACTCACTCCGCAGATTTTTGATTGTTTAGCAGCACATATTGAACAAAACTTTCGAGAACGAGGTGAGTTTCAGTTAACATCCTGTTTAGAAGAACTGCGTCAACTGGAGAAAATGACAGGATATATTGTTAAAGGTAAGTGTTTTGATACGGGAATGCCTGATGCTTATCTTCAGACGATGATTGATTTTAGAAATGCAGATTATAATTAATTATGAAAAGAATCGAAGTTGAAGAAAGAGCTATTTTCGTTGGTTTAGCAGGTAGTCATGGTTATGGTTTAAATCGTCCTGATTCAGACTATGATTATCGTGGCGTTTTTATTGCTCCCAAGCGTTACTATTTGGGATTCGATAGCATAGAACAAAAAGATACTGGGTGGGATGAACCGGGAATATTTCCGTTTATAGATGGTAATCAAGACACGGTTATTTATGAATTAAGAAAAGTCCTACATTTATTAGCTGGTGCAAATCCTAATGTTTTAGAATTGTTGTGGTTGAATAATTATCCTTTTTTAACGAATATTGGACAGTATTTAATTAATCACAGACAGCTATTTTTGAGTAAAAAAGTTAAACATACCTACTCTGGTTATGCTTTTGCTCAAATCAAGAAAATGGAAACTCATCGCAAATGGTTGTTAAATCCACCAGCTAAAAAACCAATTCCATCTGATTATGGGATAGAAGATGAAGCACCATTAAGTAAAGATGAGTTAAATGCTTTTTTGGAATATCTATATATCTTAATTAGAGGTAAAATTGAATTTTTAGAAGAATCAGAGCAGTTATACAAATTGCTGACAGCAGATATTGACTTTAAAGGTGTTTTGAAACAATATACCTTAGCAGACGAGGCTTTAGCATATACTCAAAATCTAACTCATGGACGCAAAGACTTTATTCGGCTGTTGCAAAAAAGCCAAAGCTATCAAATCGCTGTAAGAGAATGGAAAGCTTATCTATCTTGGCAAGAAAATAGAAATCCTGCTAGAGCGGAAATGGAGAAAAAGTCAGGTTATGACTTGAAACATGGTATGCACTGTATTAGATTGCTGCGGAGTGGTTTGGAAATATTGCAGCGAGGAGAATTAATTGTCGATAGAAGAGTAGCGGGAGATATTAATGTTTTAAAAGCTATTCTTATGGGTGAGTATACTTATGAACAGTTGATGAAAATGGCAGAAGATTTGGTGGCTGAGATGGATGTTTTTTATGAACAATCAACTTTACCTCACCGACCTGATTTAGAACAAATTAATGATTTGTGTATGGAATTAGTAGAAATGCAAGGTTGGAAATAATGTAAGAATTCAGGAGTCAGGAGTCAGGAGTCAGAATGCTTATGAAATGAAGAATAGAGAGAGGTGAAATTTTATCAAAATCATCAAAGTTGACTAAAAAAGCCTTTATTCTCCTGAACCGCAGGTCTGCGTAGCGTCTTCTGTATTCTCTATCCTGAATACTTACGAAATAATCTAGACAAGTAAGTGAGAATAAATCAAAGTAGATTAAGTAATGTAAAAAGTCTTGAGATGGTTTCGTAGTGAGGGCTTCAGCCCTCAAATAAGGACTAAAGTCCTCACTACAAACCTCGAATTATTCATTCTGATCTACTTAACCTGAATAGTCAGTTGTCAGTTTTTTTCTACTGACTACTGACTAAGACCTAATTTAATTACCTAACCCCAGCTTTCATGCCTGAACCGTTTTTCTGTGTTGAATCTTCTGGTAGTTCCACACCGAAAACGCGACAAAAGACTTTTTCAACTTTATAACCAGTATCAATGGATTCTAAGGGATCTTTTCGCAGACGGTGACGCAGACATAATGTAATTACCCGACGGATATCGTCAACTGTAACTTCTGTCCGTCCTTCAAAGGCAGTTAAGGCTTTAGCAGCACGGTTGGTAACGATGTCACCCCGCAAACCGTCCACATCCAATTCTGAACAAACTTCCGAAATTTTTACCCGCAAGTCATAGTCAAGGTTAACTTGTGGTAATAATTCCTGAGCATTAACAATTTGCTGTTGTAATGCTTCTTGGGGGGTTTTGTGTTTTTCTAAATACACTGGAGGATTTTGATCAAATTCGCCCCGTTCTTCCACAATTTGCACCCGTAAAGCTGGTTCTTTGACGGTGTGAATTTCCGCGTGCATTCCGAAACGGTCGAGTAGTTGAGGACGCAATTCTCCTTCTTCTGGGTTTCCCGAACCAACGAGAACAAACCGCGCTGGGTGACGAATAGAAATTCCTTCCCGTTCGACGGTGTTCCAACCACTAGCAGCAGAATCGAGGAGTACGTCTACCAAGTGGTCATCTAACAAGTTGACTTCATCAACGTAGAGAATACCTCTGTTAGCTTTGGCCAGTAGTCCTGGTTCAAAGGCTTTCACGCCTTCAGATAAAGCTTTTTCGATGTCGATAGTACCGCAAACCCGGTCTTCTGTTGCGCCTAATGGTAAGTCTACCATTTGCACTTTTTTGTGAGCTACGGGAATTTCTATTCCCTGAGCTACTTGTTGACGGACTTCATCACTCATCAAGTCCGTGTCATTGGGGTCACTGTTGAAGGGGTCATTGGCGACAACAGGGATTTCTGGTAAGAGATCCGCCAAGGCGCGGATAGTTGTAGATTTGCCGGTGCCGCGATCGCCCATAATCATTACACCACCAATTTTGGGATCAATCACATTTAACAACAGTGCCAGTTTCATTTCTTCCTGGCCGACAATTGCTGTAAATGGAAAGACCGCGCGACGCGCACTTGCTGTAGTTTGAGCAGTTGAAGTCACTAAATTACCTTAACAATACTTTTGTTATTACAATTCTTTATTTTGCCACATCTGGGGAGGGTAGGTCAGTTATCAGTTCAAAGCTGACCACTATAAGTTTTTTAAATCTGACTTTTACAAAAAAAGTATACGACTATGTTTATTGAGAATAGACTGGGTTAATTCTCAAGATTATTGAGAATCTTCGCAATAATTCAACGATTTTACTAGGGTATTGACCTCTTGACTTTTTATGCTATTATTTAGGTGTATAATTTAAAGGACGGTTATTATCTAAATTTTATTAAAAATCAAAATTGTCTGAATCAGGATAACCAGGATTTCAGGATTTACAGGATGTAAAAAATTAGATTCTCCTAGACTTCGTTTGATGAATTAATACTAAACAACACCTAAAACACCTGATATAACTAGGTTTTGCTAAAATAGAATCAAAAATTTAATAAAAAGATGCTTTCTGATTCTTGAATCCCCTACTATGTAAGGACTTAACCTGATATCAAGTATTACAGCACTTCCCAGCGTCATGAGGTACAAGCACCCCACCCCCAACCCCCTCCCCGCAAGCGATGAGGGGGCTATGATGTACCTTATAACAAAGGAATCCGCTGTAATTTTCTATAACTAGTCTAGGAGAGCCGTAATCTTTATCCTCAAATAGTTGAATTTGAAAATATACTAGCATCAGCAAAAAAAGCGCAAATATAAAAATCAAACTGGGTTGGGTAGCTTGGTAGGTGTCAAAGCCGAAGACTTGCCCAACTCTCCTAACAACAATAACTCTGAATCCATTGGTGATAACCTAGAGCCATGCCATGTCTGCGGTGTTCTCGCAGCGATCGCTTTGGTTCAATACTCTCATCCGTTACTTTTGAAGTCGAAGACAAAAGTTGGTGAGGGAATTGACTTTTTTGGTTGATTACTTTGTCCTGGTGTCACATACTCAATTGCGAGATTGAGATATGTTATTTTTACACAAACTCCTTTATCCCCATCGCCAGCTATGACACTCAATTTATATTTACTGCGACATGGCGAAACTACTTTTAGTCAAAGTGGTAACTTCTGCGGTAAAACTGATGCAGAATTGACCTCTGAAGGAATGCAGATGGCAGAGAGTTTTGCCGATGTTTATCAAAACTTGAAGTGGGAAGCGGCTTATGTTAGTCCGATGAAGCGCACCATTGCCACTGCCAAGCCATTTTGTGATGCTGTTGGTATGGAGATGCAGGTGCGGGAAGGATTAAGAGAAGGTAGTTACGGCGAATGGGAAACTAAGAGTAAATCGTTTGTTCAAGAAAATTACCCAGAAAACTATGTAAAATGGTTGACAGAACCCGCTTGGAATGCGCCCATTGGTGGAGAAACTGCGGTAGATATTGCTAACCGTTCTATGCCTGTAATTGCGGAAATTCAAGAAAAACATCCCCAAGGTAATGTTTTAGTAGTTTCCCATAAAGCCACGATTCGGATTCTGCTTTGCAGTTTACTGGGAATTGATTTGGGACGCTATCGTTATCGGGTGAATATTTTGGTCGCATCGGTAAGTATGGTTAAATTTGATGTTAATGGTCCCTTGTTAGAAGTATTAGGCGATCGCCATCATATACCTGATCATATTCGCTCTCGTCCAGGAACATAATAGACATCTCCAGAAAACCCTGACATACAGCAGGAGTCAGGAGTCAGGAGTCAGGAGTCAGGAGTCAGGAGTGAAACTGGCTTGGTGTCTAGGTTTCAAGTTTGATTTTGTACCTCATTATTAATCTGCAATCTGCTGTATCAAATAACGACACTGTTTCAAGAAACAGTACCGAGTACCGAGTACTGAGTAACGAGTGTGAGGTGTAAAGTTGGGAGTAAAAGTTGGGAGTAAAGTACTCAAGAAAATTTTGTTTCTTTCATTCATAGCGGGTGGCAGCCTGTGCAGTTGCTCCTAAGAAACAAGGCAGAAGAGAGAAGAAGGAGATCAAGAAAAGTAGAACAGAACTCATCACGGCTAACGCCCAACTCGTACAATAGAAGATAGATTGTTGAGAATTGTATAGTTAGGGATTATAGCTGTCATGGCTCCCGCCGTTTTAATTGAAAATCTACAAAAACGCTACGGTACTGTTGAGGCTGTCAAAGATGTCTCCTTTCAGGTACAACCTGGAGAAATCTTTGGTTTACTCGGCCCCAATGGTGCAGGGAAAACTACTACTCTCCGGGCTTTGTGTACGCTGACAACCCCTGATGCTGGCAAAATCGAAGTTTCGGGAATTTCGGCCTTAGAACACCCCAAATTAGCCAGGCAAAAGCTGGGTTATGTGGCTCAGGAAGTGGCTTTAGATAAAGTGCTGACGGGTAAGGAGTTGCTGCAATTGCAAGCGGCACTTTATCATCTTCCTCGTGCGGTAATCAAACAACGGATTAACACCGTCTTGGATTTGCTGGGTTTACAAGAATACGCAGATAAAAAAACCGGAACCTATTCTGGTGGTTTACGCAAACGCCTAGATTTGGCTGCGGGTTTACTCCATTCCCCAGATGTGTTGGTGTTGGATGAACCAACGGTAGGGCTTGACATTGAAAGCCGTTTTGTGGTATGGGAATTTCTGCGAAAGTTACGCGCTGCGGGAACTACGGTTGTGATTACCAGCCATTATTTAGAAGAAGTTGATGCTTTAGCTGATAGGGTAGCAATCATAGATCGCGGTCTAGTTATTGCTAATGGTACACCTTCGCAGTTAAAAGACCAAGTTGGGGGCGATCGCATTACTTTGCGTATCCGCGAATTTTCACCCAGCGAAGAAGCAGACAAAGCTAAAAACCTCCTGGAGACTTTACCTTTTGTCCAAGAAATCATCATCAATAACGCTCAAGGTAACTCATTGAATTTGGTAGTCACTCCCCAAAATGACGCTTTAATTACTATTCAGCAAGCCTTAAATAATGTCGGTTTACCGATTTTTGGTATTGCTCAATCTCGTCCTAGTTTAGATGATGTTTACCTAGCTGCAACTGGAAAAACTTTGATGGATGCCGAATTAGCTGCTGTTGCTAATCGTGATCCTAAAGCGGAGAAAAAGCAAAATATGAGATAGTTGATAGTTGACAGTTGATAGGTAATTGGGAATAATTGCTAATTACCAATTACCTAAATAATTGATGAATATTGAGTCAAACGAACTAACAAATTATTAAACATCTCTTCTTGAGTTAATGCTTCAGGATCAACACATCCAAGTAAATTACGAGCAATAATTTCAGAGTTATAACTTTTTATTTCTCTAGCTAAGAAATCTTTAATATATAAATACAACACATCAGTAAAATCATGTCCATGTATTTTATATCTAGCATCTTCTAACTTTTCGGCTTTAATTCTTAATTCTTCCATTGTTTGGATGAATATTGATTTTTCTCCCAATGACATCGAACATTTATTGGAATATTTTTCAATATATGTTTGTAGATCAAATTGAAATTGAATTTTTGATTTATCCCAATTACAGCATTTCCCAAAATTATCTAACATATCAGTATCTATGTTTAGTAATTCCCTTGTAGCACGAATCAGAAATAAATCTTCTAATACCTTAGATAATTCTTTGAGTATATTTTCTGCTTTTAACTGAGAAATACGAAGAGATAAAAACAATAATTTATTTAAAACTTGTTCATTAAACAGATACATCTCCAGACATGAATAATCAGTAAAAAAGAGTAATCTACATTGATAATGTATCTCAAATAACCAATCAAAATCTTTATCTGCAATACAAATAATATGAGGTGTAGTTTCTGAAAATTGATCCAGGAACAAAGCAAGAGCAATAACACGACTACGGTTGTTATCTTTTAACTCAATTTTAAATAATCTTTCAGCAGAAATATCAACTGTGTCAATTTCATAAACAGAAACGTTTTTTATACCTCTATTGTTTAAAAACCATTCTAAAAAAAGTTTATCTGTTTTACCTTCAACATATATATCACGTAACTCAGGCTCAAGTTCATATCTCATGACAAGTTCGTCAAGGGTACGTCTTATTTCATTGTCCATTTTTTAGTTATTTCTCCGTCTTCACCAGCTTGATAACATGATTTTTGTATTTAGAAAGTAATTCAATTGAATGAGTGGCTAATATAAATTGAACTTGACTGTTTTTTGTTAACTCAAGTAATGCGTCAATAAGTTGACGCTGCCATTTTACATTTAATGATATTTCTGGCTCATCAATGATAAAAATTGTTGCTTTATCTCGCGCTGTGAGTGTATTACAAAATAGTAATAAGAGTTGCTTTTCCCCAGAAGACAAATTCTCAGGAGACAATTCTATATTTTCATCAGTGAATATTTTGATACCATCTGTAACGTGAATCTTTATATATTTATCATGAAAAAATTTATTGATTGTACTTTCAAATGCAATTAATAGATTTTGGATGTTTTGTAGAGCTTTGAATCTTGCATATACGCTATCTAAATAGGGGTTTAAAACACTTGATATAGTAGATTTTAATTGTGAATTTTGTGTAAAAATAATATTAGTTAATATGTTAACGATTTTTTGACTATCTAATGGGGACATTAAGCCAAATCGAGAAAAATCTTTACTAATATTATCTGCATTTTTGAGTTCATCAATTAGTATTTCTGGCCATTTTGGTAATTTTTCGATAATTTCACCCTCTGAATTTTGAAGAATTTTAGTAATAATTTCTTCATATATATTGTGTACATTTGCTTCTCCTTGATTTGTACCTGTGAATGCTTGATCCCGAATCCATTCTTCAGTTCTTTCAATAGATGTTTTTAAAACTATATCTCTGTTAATTAAAGAATCATCATCTAATAGGTAAACATTTGATGATGAAGTCCTCCTTCTTGAAATCATTAACTGTCTAAGTTTTTTTTCATATAAATCATTATCATCATCTTCTGGCAAGACATCACTTTTTAAAACTCTGTCATCACCTAAAAAAAACATAGCTAACTGAAGTTCTGTTAACTTGTTACCAAATTCATCACTAGGTAAGTGTTGTTTTTGTTTATCATATTCATTATCAATGACCGCATCAAAAATATTAATTTGATTCTGTACAATTTGTAGTTGGAATGAGCCAGTTAACTCTGAATTATTTCGACTGGCAATAATGCTATTTCCATCAGCAAAATTTACAGAAAATTTACTAAAAGGAATTTGAGTTAAAAATTTCCGATGTCCATGTCTAGGATGTGGTGATAGTAAATGAAATAGTAGTTTCAAAATAGTAGTTTTACCAGAACCATTATCACCATAAAGGATCATGAGTGAAGAATTTCTTTGATCATGAATATCTTGCTCTTTTTTGCATAAAACGTAATTATATCTACCAAAAAGCTGTTCAACCTCAATACGAACTATATAAAGAGGTGGACTGTTAGTTTTAACATCAATCATCTGCATAGGAGTTTCAAATTTTTGAATAGGAAATACAATTTTTATTATACATTAAACCTAACTAAATTTGCTAAATGTATAGTTGTAATTAAATCCTAATCAACTTCTCAATCATTTTTTGATATAATGTGATATTAAGAATTATAAACTTTCTTGCTCTTATGGGCAGATTCCCAAGTACAGAAGTGTTTATAATTCAGATTCTTTAATTTTACACCCTGTATATCTAATGTTAAAAATGCTATGAAGACTGATATCAATTGGCAACAACTAACCCCACCTACGGTAGTTACTGAAACTACTCCCAGTTTCTTTGGTGAATTAGTCCAAGAAACACTGGCTTTAACTCGTCGTCTATTTATCCAATTACAACGCCGTCCTTCTAGTTTGGTAGCAGGAATTATTCAACCGGTGATGTGGTTGGTGTTGTTTGGTGCATTATTCCAAAATGCCCCTAAAGGTTTATTTGGAAGTACGACAAATTACGGACAATTCCTGGCAGCAGGTGTAATAGTATTTACTGCTTTTGCTGGGGCTTTGAATGCCGGTTTACCTGTAATGTTTGACAGGGAATTTGGCTTTTTAAATCGGTTGCTAGTTGCACCTTTAGCTTCTCGGTTCTCGATTGTCTTTGCTTCTGCCATTTTCATTATTAGCCAAAGTTTACTGCAAGCGGCTGTAATTGTAGCAGCAGCAGCGTTTATAGGGGCTGGTTTACCTGATGCGGCGGGTTTGAGTGCGATCGCTCTCATTGTCTTGCTTCTGGCTTTGGGTGTCACCGCTATTTCCCTCGGTTTGGCTTTTGCTTTACCCGGTCACATTGAACTGATCGCGGTAATTTTCGTCACAAACCTGCCTTTACTCTTCGCCAGCACAGCTTTAGCACCTTTATCCTTTATGCCCGGTTGGTTGCAGGTTATCGCTACCCTCAACCCTCTCAGCTATGCTATTGAACCCATTCGCTATTTGTATCTTCATAGCACTTGGGGATTAAATGATGTCGTCATGCACGCCTTTTGGGGTGACGTTACCTTTGGGGGAGCATTGTTAGTGTTAGTCGGGTTTGCTGTGGTGGCTTTACTCAGCATTCAACCCCAATTACGCCGGACTCTTGCTTAAGATAGAAGCATAATTAAGTCAGTAAAATGTGAGGGGAAATTTCATGAAAAGACCATTTTTACCAGTTCACAAAATCTTGGTTGCGACTTTCGCAGGAATTAGCTTTGCGTCTCTGCTAGTAGCATCACCCAGTTTAGCTGATCCTAATCAACCCTTTGGTAGTTTGGAGAGCGATCGCAATACCAATTCATTGACCGGTAATAGCTCAGAGTTCGATATGCTTGATCTGATTCATAGAGCAAATCTTGGGACTAACAACTTTAATCCTGAGCAACAGAATCAGCAATTGGATGACGCAGCAGCAGCATTTAAAGCTAGACAAGAAAAACTCCTGCAAACTCCCCAGCAGTCAAACTCAAATTCACCAACTACATCTGGTGGAAATACACCATCGTTGATTATCCTACCCGCTAATCAATGAAAACTTAAAACCTCAACCCCTAACCTAGATTTGGGTAGGAGTTGAGGTCAAAAAATTTTGAATTTTGAATTTTGGATTTTAGATTTGTTTTCCCATTGAAAATTTCAACTCTAAAATCCAGTCAGGGTGAAGAACTACAAACCAAGTACTTTTAAAACATCACTAGCATGAGTAGTGGTATTAACAGCACTGTCAACATGGACGATTTTACCATTGGGGTCAATTACGAAAGTGACACGCTTGGCATAACCACCACCATCTACATCAAAAGCTGTGATCAAGGCTTTGTCCGTATCAACCAATAAAGGGAAATTCAAATTGTATTTAGTGGTGAATGCTTGATGGGCAGCTTGATCATCAGCACTTACTCCCAACACCACAATATTTTTACCTTGATATTCAGATTGGGCATCCCGGAAACTACAGGCTTGCTTGGTGCAGCCCGGTGTATCATCTTTGGGGTAGAAATATACAACCACCGTCTTACCAGCAAAATCAGATAATGAGACTGTGTTGCCGTTTGTGTCTTTAGCGGTAAATGCAGGCGCATCTGTACCAACTGCTAGTGGCATAATTAACTTTTCCTGTTTCAGATTGTTGATGCACCTGAAATTTTACAATGATTTACAATATTTAAATAAATTTGAGAAAAAATAGCATAACTTACAAATCTTACCCTTTTGCTTATTCTCACCACTTCCTCAACTCCTAAATCCATGACCGCTGTTGATTCCCCAAACACCAAACCCTTTGTCTATTCTCGGACTACTCTGGAAAGAGCCGAGCGATCGCTCATTTGTTCCCCTTTCAAGCTCAGTTTATTTATGACGATGCGTAACCAAAGCGTTTCCGTCAGTGCGATCGCTATGGAAAATGGTTACAAGCAAGGCTACACCAAACGTCCTTTATCGGAATTGTCCTGTGATAACGCCTTTGATTGGCTAATCGAAGTGGGAGTATTGCGGCGAGAAGTTGATGGACAGGGAATTACAGACGGTTTTCGCCTGACTCCCCTAGGTCATCAGTTGGTAGAAAAATTCCCAGAAAAAGATTGGCGTAGTCCCTCATTGAGCGATCGCTTATACAATTCCATAACTCGTTGGTTTCGACTACCCTTTTAGATGCAAAATTGACAAGTTAAAATAAGCAAGCCAAAGTGAAAACTAGGGTGGGAAATCTACCAGGGTGGAT
The DNA here is from genome assembly GCF_014698735.1 of Anabaena catenula FACHB-362. Lineage (GTDB taxonomy): Bacteria > Cyanobacteriota > Cyanobacteriia > Cyanobacteriales > Nostocaceae > Anabaena > Anabaena variabilis_A. Next base: position 2,491 of record NZ_JACJTQ010000069.1, on the reverse strand, counting down.
TTTGCCTGTATAGCCGCGTAGTCCTAAAAGCTTGCGCGTTATAGAAGCATCTTTATAATTTCCCGGTGCAATATCCTGTATTTCTGCCGAATTGCACTTTTTCTTTAAGCCTGAAATTGCTCCACTAAATCTAAAAAACATTACATTAATAGTCACACTATGAAATCAATTATGGTAGTGGGAACAACATCCCACGCGGGTAAATCTCTTATCACTACAGCCATTTGTCGCATTCTCTCCCGGCGTGGTTGGCGAGTAGCTCCCTTTAAAGGTCAGAATATGGCTTTAAATGCTTATGTTACTGCCAGTGGCGGAGAAATAGGCTACGCCCAGGCGGTGCAAGCTTGGGCTGCGGGAGTCGTTCCCTTAGTGGAAATGAACCCAATTTTACTCAAACCTCAAGGGGATATGACCTCTCAAGTTATCCTTAAAGGTAGAGCCGTAGGTACTGTGAGTGCTACAGATTATTACGAGCAATATTTTGAACTCGGTTGGCGCACTATTCAAGAATGCTTAGAACATTTAAAGACAGAATGTGACTTGTTGGTTTGTGAAGGTGCAGGTAGTCCAGCCGAAATTAATCTCAAGCACCGCGACTTAACCAATATGCGGGTGGCAAAATATTTAAATGCACCAACTCTGTTAGTAGTAGATATTGACCGAGGCGGCGCTTTTGCTCACGTAGTTGGAACCCTAGAGTTACTAGAACCGGACGAACGCGCTTTAATTAAAGGGGTAGTAATTAACAAATTCCGGGGACAGCGTTCCATTCTCCAACCGGGAATTAAATGGTTAGAAGAACGCACTGGTATTCCGGTTGTCGGTGTCATCCCTTACTTAGAACAAGTATTTCCAGCGGAAGACTCCCTAGACTTGCTAGAACGCAAACCCCATAAAGTCCAAGCTGAATTAAATATTACTGTCGTCCGCTTACCAAAAATTGCCAATTTTACCGACTTTGATGCACTAGAATCCGAACCTACAGTTTCAGTAAAATATGTGAGTCCAAAGCAAGATTTGGGACATCCTGATGCTGTAATTATTCCTGGAACCAAGACCACAATTGCTGATTTAATAGTGCTGCAAAAAAGCGGCATGGCCGAAGCAATTCAAAATTATGCAGCTTCAGGGGGAACAGTTTTGGGCATCTGTGGTGGCTTTCAAATGCTAGGTCAAATCATAGCAGATCCAGAGGGATCTGAGGGGCAAGCGGGTAGATTTCAGGGGTTAAATCTATTACCTATCAGAACTGTGATTACTGGACAAAAAATCGCCCGTCAGCGCCAAGTTAGTTCCAATTATCCGCAAATGGGCTTACCTGTGAATGGATTTGAAATCCATCAAGGGCGATCGCGCTTAGAAACCCAAGATGATAAACAATCCTGTCAACCGCTATTTGATGATGCTAATTTAGGCTTAGTAGATAGTTGCCAATCTGTTTGGGGTACTTATCTACACGGGCTTTTTGATAATGGCCCCTGGCGACGTGCTTGGATTAACCGTCTCCGTCAACAACGAGGTTTAAAATCTTTGCCCACCGGTGTTGCTAATTACCGAGAACAGCGAGAACAGATGTTGGACTCTTTAGCCACCCAAATTGAAAGCCATTTAAACTTAAATCCGTTTTTGTCTTAAATAATGGGTAATTTGTAATTTGTAATTATTACCCAATGACCAATGACCAATGACCAATGACCAATGACCAATGACTATTAGCATCCGCTTTCTACCAGATGATGTCACTGTTAATGCTGAAGTAGGAGAATCCCTGTTAGATGTCGCAGATCGGGCAGGGGTATTAATTCCTACTGGTTGTCTGATGGGGTCTTGTCATGCTTGCACCGTGGAACTAGATGATGGGGAAGTCATTCGTGCTTGCATTACTCCAGTTCCACCAGGAAAGGAGGTATTGACCATTAATTTGTTTAGCGATCCAACGTGGTAATTACAGCAATTTTCGGGTAAATGAACCACATTTTTTTGTCTCACGCAGAGGCGCAGAGGCGCAAAGAGGAATCAAGAGTGTGGTCTAAATACATGAAAAGGGTAATGCTGGACAGTTTGCGCAATTACAGGTTATTTTTGTTTTAAATAGTGTTATTACGTGTTATTACGGTTCCCTGATAGCTTGATAATTTGTATATTTATTTATCAGCGCGTGCCTGAATTACAAAATTAGGCGATCGCAGTTGGTAATATTTACTTGCAAAAAGGTATAAGAATGACTGAAGTAACACCCGAAAAACTGTTTGAATTATGTGAGAATGCTCATAAGAAGGGGTTAGTAAGCTCTTGCGGATGGGACGATGTTGCGGATGAAACATCTATCAAACCAGTTCCAGCAAAACGTTGGCATATTCAAAGGAAAGGAAGTTACCATTATTAGACATCTCCGGAAATAGCTAAAGTGTTACTGCCACTGCTTTTAAAAGTGAGATGCCCCAATGCAAAGGTAGCTGGCTGGTACGCTAAAATAAGCGTTAGAGATGCC
>NZ_JACJTQ010000068.1 GCF_014698735.1 Anabaena catenula FACHB-362 | reverse complement strand
GGCATCTCTAACGCTTATTTTAGCGTACCAGCCAGCTACCTTTGCATTGGGGCATCTCACTTTTAAAAGCAGTGGCAGTAACACTTTAGCTATTTCCGGAGATGTCTATTGTCCAGAACGTGTTTGCAGTAGGGATCGGTACGTAACTCACCAGATTCAGATTTGATGAAAGGACTGTGAATTACATAGCGATAGCGATCGCCTTCTTTCGCTGCCGGCACATCTACAGACCAGTAGCCATTGCCTTCATCTACAAGGGGATTAGCGGTTGTAGACCAGTTATTAAAACTTCCAGTCACATACACAGCCGAAGCAAATTTAGCCCAAACTCGAAAAGCTGTTCCACCTTCGTAGGATATAGCCCCCATTCCAGTATGAGTAGAGGCGGTGTTCGCAACTTCTGAGACAGAGAATTGTCGAGACGATAGCAACATCAGACACCTTTATAACTTTACAGCGATAGGTGAAACTGCCACTTAATCTAGTAATACACAGTTTTCACTACGATGCTTGTAAATAGCAAGCATCGTAGTTATATTCACATTCGCAAATTTACTTTCCGTAAATCGCCGTAACTCTATAAAAAAATTTTGTAGGCAAAAGGCAAGAGACAAGAGAATATGAAAGTGTACCGAGTTTTGTATGGCTAAAGAAGATTCACTCAATGACAAATTTTCGGAAACTGACGCAATAATCAGGGGTTTAGCCATCATGAGTTAGCTCCCAAGCCGACTGTATCAACTTCTTGATTTTATGGCGGTAAATAAGTATACACAAGAAAAGCAAAATGTATTGCGTTTTGTAAAATGCCCCAAACTCAATCAGAATATCGCATTGAGATAACTTTACATACTGTTACATGACCTGAAATTTTTCGATCAATCTACTTACTAGCTATTATAAAAATTATCCAATCTCATCTCTTTCCAAATTTCAGAAACCTGCCATCCTGTTTTGCCAACAGAGTAAACTATGGGATTATCTCGGCAAGAAATGTAGTTAGGTTTTTGATTCTCTACATTAATTACTCTGGTTTCCTCAAGCAAGGGTTCTGGAGCATTAATAATGTCGGTTTGGAGATTTTCTTCTTCCGACTCCATACTCTTGATTTTGTTGAGAATTAGCTTTTCAGATTTTTTAATTAGTTTCATAATTTAGCCCTTGAAAGTTTTGAAAACAGCATATAAAAGATTGAGAATTTTAACATAGATTATGAGCTAGACTAGGGTAGTCTTTCAATCATCTTCAGAAAAATCCGCGAAAAGTTTTGATGAAGTTTAGTTATCCAAAATTACATTGGGAAAACTAGGATACAACATTTTTCTGGATAATAAAAGTGTTGTGCCGAAAATTTATGGAACTTTGACTCTAATGCTCAATTTATGCTTCAGAAGCTAGTAACGCAAGACAGAACTCAAAAAGATTATCAGGTAAGCTTTCCGCACTAAAACCAATGGGGTATTTTTTTATTTGGAAGTTCCTTATTCACGGGTCAGCAGTTCCAAGTTATGACCATTGGGGTCATAGAAATAAAAACCTCGACCACCTTTTCTGTGATTAATTTCACCTCGATGTTGGTGCATAGGGTCGCTACTGTATTCCAAACCCATTTCCTTTACCCGTGCAAAGATAGCATCAAATTCTTGATCTGTAACATGAAAAGCATAGTGGTGTGACTCAAAATTTTCTCTATTATCAAAATCAAAGGTCAATTGATTGTTTACACGCACAACAGCAAAGTGAGCAAGGGGAGGTTCTACCTTTAAACCAAAAATTTGGGCAAAGAACTGTGCAGATGCTTCCTTATCATGTGCTGGTACTATGGTGTGATTAAGGGTAATTGTCATTTTCTACCTCTGGTTTTAGGAAGTAATTAATTTAAACTATGTATAAAAGTTGATAGTAACGATGTTTTGCGCTACTCAATTTTTGAGACTTCTTCTATCTTACAGTATGCCAAAATTCTTTGTTAGTTGACGTAAAATCAACCAAGTTATATAGTGAGTGATTTATAAATGTCAAGACTGTAATCAACAAATTACTATTGATACAAATTCACCAATTTAACCAAGCTGCATAACAACTTAATATCCCTGATCAATCCATTCGCGACCGGCTTTTTCGGCAGCTTCTGGAGTGTAATAAAGTTTGCGTTCCCCAAACACTTCACCACCAGCACTAATTAACCGGAACTGCCAACAATCGGAGTCTGTGTAGAATACTAACAAGGTAATATTTTCAATGATAGTAACTAAATGAACTTTAGTTGACATGATATATAGTTTTAGTTGTCTACCGTAATCAAAACATATTTACTCAAAAACTATTGTTTCCTCCTGTTTTTCAGGAAAAATAAGAAAATGCCCAAAATTACAGAATGCGTTAGCACAATCTACCATCAGAAAGACAATCAGTAACTTCAATATTATCCACCAGATAGATGAAAATTATGAATAATTTTGTCAAGTTAGAGTCAAAGCAGGTTATCTTCTGGAATTAGAAAAATGACTAAATTCATAGATTTTGATTTTTATCAAATTGATATCAGATTATTTTTAGAAGATATGACCCCAGCGCAAGCAGAGACTTTATTAGGGGGTTATTGCGAATCTTTACCGGATTATCCCTATATTTATTTAGATGATAATAAGTCAAAAAAACAAACTATAGGTGGAGATAATAAATACAGCAATCAGAAAATTAACACTATAGATAATTCCAAAAAAACTTACTTCAACGGAGTCCTTATACCCACGAAAGAAAACACTGTAGTTATATATGGATAACATCGAAAAATGGAGCTTATATTAGCATCAGCATCTTGCAATTATCTCAATTCAGAAGATATACTGCAAATGGCTAATAGCTATGCTTGATGTGTTTCCTCCTGGACAAGATCCCGTAGGGTACGCTATCAAACTTTTAGCGATGATTTAAAAATCAAGCTCTCAGCCATTTTTAGGATAAATTAGGCAAATCATTGACTTTATTGAGAATAAATAAACTTTCGTCTCCCCCACGTCCAATTCTTAAAGTTTCATCTAAATAAGTGATATCAAGAGTGGCAATTCTCCCTTGAGGATTATTAGCCGCTACAACTTTAAAGGGATTTAGTTGAGGCGTATCAATACCTACAATTTTCTCAATCGCCAAATAACGTTTATCAAAATCAACATTGATGCGTTTGTCTGCTAAACCCAATGTATCTAGAGCAGGTTCAAAACTAGCTGTTACTTTCACATATCCTGATATGATTTTCAGAGGATGTTGCACTTGAGCCAAATTAAAAAACAGTTTATTGGCAATATTAATTACTTGATAAACTTTACCTATTTGTAAACCCAATGGTAGAGAATCTAAAGAACGAATTTCTCTAGCTGTGGAGTATTGCAGTTGCCAAGCTCCTTCTAATAAAGCAGTAGCATTGAGAAGAGGTTGCGGATGAGGATTGAGACTTTCTAAGTCTATTGCTAACTGTTCAATTTCTGCAACTAAAGTTTTATCCAGCCTCAAATTAGTAACAGGAGAACCATCATCTTTAGTTTGAATCTTTTTGATTGTTGCTTGTAATTTTTCCTTCAAGATTTGATTATTCATTAGATGAAATATTTAGAGAATACTTAGAAGACTGTAACCTAAAAAGGCGATACTTCCTACAGAACGCCGCAGACATCGCTGTGAATCTGCAATTATTTCCGTTCAAGAAGTGCATGAAACATTATTTTAAACCGCGTCTACGTTGAAAGCCATAGTTTTTCACCAATTAGGGCAAAGCTGAGAACTTAACCCACAAAACAATAATATACTCCCCTTAAAAACTCCAGGTTTCAAAACAATACCTTCGCCAATTTGCAAAATATAGGGCTGAAAGCCAATAAAATCGTGACGATATCAATAGGGTTTCAATATTTTGGCGAAGGTATTGTCAAAATAGACAGGCTTTAATGCCACAAAATTAAGCAGTACCGCAACAAGTTTTACAGATATTGAGTTTAGTTTAGCGGGTTACTAACATAACTAAACATAATATGAAATGTCCTTACGGATATTCACCAAAAAAGGGATAAATTTTGGACTCCTATGTTTGGGTTACTTTCAGCTTCTAAAGCTTGTTGGCACGCTGGTGTTATTCCCAAATGGTCTTAAACATATAGTTTTTTGTATAGGTGCGTTTCCAGATTAAAGGAAGAAAAACCACGGCTTTGGGGTTATAATTTATGATATCAATCCTAGCTATCATGACTGCCAACAAGACCCCACCCAGCGAGATGATTCGCGTGCCTAATGTACTAGTTCATGTAGTACGCCACTTGGCGAAAATACACCGTGATGGTCATACAACAGCGTTACTGCAAGGCTTACAGGAAGTGATTTCACAGTTTGATAGCAGCGTAAAACTGGAAGCAACCAGCGAATTACAGCAGGTGGAGGAAAAACTAGGAGAACTGGAAACGCACCTTTGCCAGCAAGATCAACTGGTGTCCACTAAACTGGAAGTCCTTGGTAAACAGTTGGAAAAAATAGAACGGGTGCTTGCTTCTGGCAAATACGGTGGACAAGCCCGTAGTAGCAGATCCGCATACCCATATCAACAACAACCAGTTGAAATAAAATCTTTTGCTCCTGAGAATTTAGCGCAACGATTGGGTGTCACTGCTCAAAGTTTGATTACAGAGCGCGAAAGCAAGAGTGAAAAAGAATTTATTAGTTGGTCAAGGAATCGTGACCCGATGAGCTTGGGATGGAAATTTCAGGAGCAAGACGGATTATATTATCCGGTTAGGCAGTAGGGTCTCTACTTCTGTTTTAGAATCTCCCCTAACTCACTACGCTGCTTAATAAAAGTTCATTAACAGTTAATTGAGTTGAGCTATATTGGAGTATAAAAAATGCCCAAGTGTCTATGCCTAGCAATCCCTCACCTCAATTATCCTCAGAGCCAGAAAACAGTCTTCAGGAGAAATTAATCCGCTCAATCTGGCTGCATGGAGACAAATACTGTTATTTATTTGAACCAGATGGCTCTTATAGATTGTTAAGCACTGACCGCCGAGGTAGGTACACCATCTCAGCTGATGGTCGCTCTGTTTTGCTAGATTGGACAACAGATCCCTTCACTGAAGAATTGTCTGTGCTGGAAGATGGGAGTTTATTCATGAGTGGGAGTAAATTTGTGGAAATTGGTACGCGATCGCCTACGGCACCATTGCTCGACCCCTCCCTCCCTATTAATCCCCTACCCCAGCCTGATCTTACCATTCCATCACAGAGTTACCAGTTTGAGATCGACACAGGCAAATGGCCTAATTATGGAACGATTACCCTAGAGGGTCTGCAAGTAAGGCTGATTCGTACTGATTATAGCCGAAATTTTTTGTCTGAAGAACTGCGTGAGTTTGGGTCCCAAGAAGAGGCAGAGGACTACTACCACTCCACCATTCTTGGCTATGACCGGAAGAGGCAGGGGGAAGGGAGCAGGGAGCGGGGGGAACAAGCCCTTTCCCCCAACGCGCAAGCAGAGCGGAACATGGGTATAAGCCCCGTCCTTCTAGGACACTTATACGGAGCGGAGTCCAAGCTCCGTCCCGGTCTTCCCCCTTGCCCCCTGCCCCCTGCCCCTTTTCCTCTTCGTGACCCCTACTATTCGCCTCCTGCCACCACCCAAACCGTTTATCTGGAACTCTCCGACGACCATTCCCACAAGTTCTATGAAGTTGTTATTAACGGATTAAGTGTCACAATTCGCTATGGACGCATTGGCACTTCTGGACAAACCGACAGCAAAACCTACAGCAGTCCTCAAAAAGCTCAAGCTGCTGCCCAGAAGAAAATAAATGAGAAGTTGAAAAAAGGTTATGTGCAGTTGCCGACGGCAGAAGAAAGCTCATCACCAACTTCTGGATCATCTCTAATTACCCAAATAGCAGAAGAAAGCCCTATATCTAATTTTACTCCCTACTGGCTACCCGAAGATTTTCGCGTCTTTACCAATAACAGATGTATAGTTAGCACTCATTCCGGTGGGGCAGAGGGATTTGAGGCGAGAATTTTACCTACCGTGAATCAGTACACTGGGACAGATGGTGGATATGTCGCGTTTTACTCACGAGACCCAGCCAAGGCTGTGTATTCAGTGGGTGGAGGGATCTATGTGGTGGGGCAGATTCGCCTCAAGGGCAGATATATAGGACAAATTTTTCATCCAGCAGGTTACGAAAATCAAGACATCAGTGCTGCTCCAGAATTCAAAGCGTTATGCCGTCAAACCTTTGCTGTGGAAGGATGGGCAGGAGGGGACACAGGAGGCTGGTTTGCTGGGGTTAATTACCGCCCCGAAGCGATGGAAAGCACTGTCTCTGTTGAGGAAATAGCTAGACCGACAACCCAGGGCATTCTTGTTACCATTAAAGCAGGAGAAGATGTTTGGTGGAGCATTGTAAATTTCCGACCTGGCTCTACTGTAGAAATTGTCGCTATCTCTCCTAATTCCTGGTTCTCCTTCAATCTGATGGCAGGAGAAAATTTTGCCTATCACTTCAATCCGCGTTCCAATGAAGGACAAATCGTCCAAAATACTAAGGTCGGGAATTGGGGGCTGGAGGAAAGACTTCCCTTCCCCCAGGAGATGGCCTTTGGTAAAAAGTTTACTGTGAAGATCGCGGTACAAGAAACCCAATTAGCTGTTTATTTGAATGATACCTTTCTCTCTCATTACCGACATCGTGTCCAACCGGCGGAAATTGATAGTCTGCGATTAATCTGTACTCAAGGTAGTCTGCAAGTTTTGTCAGTCAACATATCTGAGCCAGTAGTTAAAAATAATGCTCCTCACTCTGATCTCGATATTGACCAATGATGCTGATGGATATGTTATTCGTGACACTCAACGACGGTTGTTGTACTGAGTTATGGTTGAAATACTGATATAAATGCTTATTTCAAACTGTAAATTGGAGCTTTTTTACCCACTGCAACTGTTGCAACAACTACCAAGGCTGTGATGATAGTTGGTGTTGTCATCTGCTCTTGCAGAAATAATACTGAAGCAAAAATAGTCAGAAAGGGTTGCAAGAGTTGCATTTGACTGACTCGCACCACCCCACCAATCGCCAGCCCATGATACCAGGCGAAAAAGCCAAGAAACATACTGAACACACTGACATAGCTAAAGCCTAACCATGCTTGTAATGAGGCGTGAAGTCCATGTTGAGCGACCGCAATAGCAACGGGAACTGTCAAAGGAATAGCAGTCAAGACCAATGCCCAGCAAATCACCTGCCATCCGCCCAATTCACGCGATAAACGTCCTCCCTCGGCATAACCCACAGCCGCAGCGATAACCGCACCGAGTAAAGCCAAATCAGTAATCTGTAATCTTCCACCTCCAGTTATGACTGCAAAGCCGACAACTACTGTACTACCAATGCCACTACACAACCAGAATTTGGTCGAATGATTTGTAGAATGGATAGAATGATAATAAAGACTATTAAACCATTGATCAAATTGTGTTTTCTGCCTCAATCCAACTAACAAAGAAACATCATTGAATTAGATTCAACTACTTATTAATTTCCGCTTTCCCTTACACGGACTTTGCCGAATTTCTAGTATAATTCTGCACGTTAGCAGGTAATTCAATCTCCGGTGATAAACGAGGATCTGGTATTGGCGTTGTGGTTGTTAATCGTAATGGCAATTCTCCCGCCCACACGCTTAAAGCGTAATCTTCCTCATGGTCAATTGGTGGTCCTGTTCTCACTTTGGCAGAGGCTTCTATTATGGGTAGTGATAATACCAGTGTTCCGGCAAGTTCCTGACTGGTGGGAGGACGCACCTCGTCCCAGCGACCAGAAATAACGTGTTCGGTAAATGCTTTCAATGCTGCTAATTTTTCGGCTTCATCTTCGACAACGGTTGCAGTTCCAAAGATGACAACAGAGCGAAAATTCATTGAATGATGAAAAGCTGAACGCGCTAACACTAACCCATCTAGCAAGGTGACAGTGATACAAACTTCAATACCCTGTTTCAGGTTTCGCAACATTCGACTAGCTGGGGAACCGTGGATGTACAAAAGCTCATCTATTCTGCCGTAGGCAGTAGGAATCACAAATGGTTGAGAATCAACAACAAATCCGACATGACAGACTAAGCGCCTTCGTCTAAGATTTGGTAAATCTCTTGACGCTCATACTTTGCTTTGTGAGGTAATCTTTTGATTTGATTACGTTGGGTAATTGTTAATAAATCAGACTGGGTTTCAGTTGGTAATGAATTCATATAGCAATCCGGTTTGATTGGTAAAATTACTGGTTAGGGCAAGGAATAGGGAATAGGCAAGAGTGGAACTTCTTGTGTAGGGAATTTTTAAGTGTTTGTGCTTGTTCATTTAAAGAAATCAACCAAGAGAATGCAAATCTAGCCGCATCAGATTGCTGTTCATAAATCCCAATTGTGAATAAACAGGTTCACCAGATGGAGAGGCATTTAAAACTGCATGGGTACAACCAATTGTTTTCAGATCGGCGATCGCTTTTTTTGTTAATTTTGTGGCAATTCCCTGGCAACGGTAAGCTGGTTGCACATAAACGCCCCAGATATATCCATCACAGCGTTCTGTGGCTTTCATGATATTTGGATACAATCCAGCAAAGCGTTGACAACCGACAGAACCGACAATGAGACCGTCTATTTCTGCCACAAATGCCTGATATTCTAGTTCTCGACGGGCATGATCAATAAAGTGCAACACTGTGTCCAACCAATCGGCTGTAATGGCTTGGGGGGAAATGTTGTTATCTAGCCACATCTGATAAAAGTGTTCTGCAATTAGGGCATCTTCCTGGGGAGTTTCTGCCCTAATCTGAATCTTCTGTTGGGTTAGCATCATTGAGTTGTTGAAATCCTGTTATGACTAAGTTAGTCAGTTAAGTGGACTTTCACAAGAGCCAATTTTATACTTTTATATCAGTCCACTTGGGAATTCATATCGTGTCCGGTTAAACACTTATCATTAAGACAGCAGGGGGACAAGATTCTCTGCACAGATGCTTAAGCTCATCCCACCCCTAAAGGAATGGGATTTCACGTTGACGGTTGACGGTTAACGGTTAACGGTTAACAGTCATCGGTCAACAGTTAACAGCGGCGGGGCGGCTATCCCTCCCACCCCTTGAAGGAGTGGGCTTCCCACCGCATTGGTGAGTTACAACTAATCAGTCAGACTTGATTTCAGTATGGATTTAGCGATGCCTGCGGCGGGCGAAGCCATCGCTCTAGATAGTCGTCTACCACAGCCACTTCATCAACAAATCTACGAAGAATTGCGGCGGGCAATTTTGACTGGGCGGTTACTACCACGCCAAAAAATTCCCTCCACGCGATCGCTGGCTAAATCTCTAGGCATTTCTCGGACAACGGTAACACAGAGTTATGAACAACTTTTAAGTGAGGGCTATTTACAAACAATTATTGGTTCTGGTACTTATGTCTGCGCTCAACTACCTGATGACCTGCTGCATTCTGTGCCTGTGATTACGGATGAAAAACAGAATGCTTCCCCTATTCAGCTTTCACAGCAAGGAACTCGCTTAACCAAGACACTATTCTCATTACAAACAGAAGCGAACACTGCCATCAGCTTTCGCTATGGACGACCTGCGCTGAAGGATTTTCCTAGAAAACTGTGGTGTAAGTTGTTGTCACGGCACTGCAAGGCTGATTTAGACTGGTTGGACTATGCCACGGATTTTCAAGGATATCTGCCCCTAAGAGTGGCAATCGCTCATTACTTAGCACGAGCTAGGGCTGTACAGTGCGATCGCGAACAAATCATTATCACCAATGGGACTCAACAAGCTTTGGATTTAGTGATGCGGTTGTTGATTGATCCGGGTGATAGCATGGCGATGGAAGACCCTGGATATTTGAGCGCCCGTCGGGTGTTTCTCAGTCATGGTGTAAATTTGTTACCTGTGCCTGTAGATGCCTCTGGTTTGATGGTAGAAAAATTGGCAAACAGTGATGGAGAAAGAATTCGCATGGTCTATGTCACTCCTTCCCATCAGTTTCCTACTGGATCTACTCTATCTCTACCCCGACGTTTGGAGTTGCTCTTATGGGCGCAGCAGCATAATGCTTTGATTTTGGAAGATGATTACGATAGTGAGTATCGTTATGGAGATCGCCCTATTCCTGCTCTCCAAGGATTAGACCAAAGCGATTGTGTGATTTATATTGGCACTTTTTCTAAGGTTTTGTTCCCTTCGCTGCGAATAGGTTATTTGGTTGTACCACGATATTTAGTATCGCTGTTTGCTCAGGTGAAGTGGTTAAGTGACAGACAGCTACCAACTCTAGAACAAAAGGTATTAGCAGAGTTTATAGCTGATGGATATTTGGAAAGTCATATTCGGAAAATGCGATCACTCTATGACCAACGCCGGCAAGTGCTGGTGCAATCATTAAATACACATTTTGGCGAACAAGTTACTATTTTTGGTGAGAATGCTGGTATTCATATCATGGTGAAATTTGACACTCATTTGAGTGATGAAACCATAATTGAACGTGCGGAATTGCTGGGAGTGGGTTTGATGTCTGCTCGTTCTTCTTATCTCAATTCGTGGAGTCAAGGTGAATTTATTTTGGGCTATGCTGAACTGGATGAAATGCAGATTCAAGAAGGTATTTGCAGATTGGCTCAGGCTTTTAAGTAGTTACGCCAAATCAGTAATCAGTGGTCAAGTCCGTAGTAGCAATGAGAGCATATAGGGCTATTATTTGATTTTTGATAGCTTGCGTGGCGTAAGCCATACAAGCTGTAAACCTTAAACCCCATCTAATCAACGATTGAGTCTCAGTCTAATGAAAAAGAATCAAACCGGATTCCTATATCTATACGAAGGTAAAAGTAATTCGTAATTGCAATCAGTGGAGGCTTGAACCTACCATTAATTGTAGACCACTAAATCTTTGATTTAGTGGAGGCTTGTACCCTCTTTAATTACGAATTACGAATTAGTAATTATTTGGTCAATTTATAGCTTAAAATAGTTATCATGACAACAGAATGGAACATCAACTGCTGGGGATAAAACTCAAGAATGCGAGCTAAAATACGGGATACAGAAATCTATTTTGATGTTGACGGCTGTGGTTTGGTGGTTGAAGAACAAGGAATACGTCAGAAACCTATTGCTTTCATAATTCATGGAGGACCTGGAGTTGATCACACAAGTTATAAACCGTGCTTTTCTCCCCTGGTGCATCACCTCCAGTTAGTCTATTTTGACCATCGGGGGCAGGGAAGGTCAGCCCGTGGACTCAAAGAAACCTATACCCTGGATAATAATGTTGACGATATGGAAGCCTTACGCCAATATCTAGGACTGGAGAAAATCGTTTTAATCGGTTCTTCCTATGGAGGTATGGTTGCTCTTTCTTATGCTGTGAAGTATCCCCAAAATGTTTCACACTTGATTGTCATTGCCACAGCAGCTAATTCCCGGTTTCTAGAACGCGCTCAGGAGATTTTAGCAGAACGGGGAAACGAAGAACAAAAAGCAGTTGCTCTTCAACTTTGGTCAGGTAATTTTGAGAATGAAGAACAGCTACGCCAATTCTTTCGGGTGATGGGTTCAATGTATTCCCAAAGCAATGAACGAAAATTAAATTCCCCAGACTCAGACGAAACAATCCTCTCAGTTGATGCCATTAATGTTGCCTTTAGGGGCTTCTTAAATGACTATAATATCCTCAATGAATTACATAAGATTACCTCACCAACTCTCGTGATTGCAGGGCGGCATGATTGGATCTGCGCTCCAGAATTTTCTGAAGAAATTGCTCAAGCTATTCCTAATGCTCAGTTGAAAATATTTGAAAACAGCGGACATTTGATTCGTGTTGATGAACCACAATTAATGTTGAATGAAATTGCTAGATTTTTAAGTCTTGGTAATTTGGGGAACACAAAAAAATAAATTACGCAATTTCACTCCAATCAAAACCACTTTTCTGCCCCTGCCCTAAAAGCGATTGGGTATTTTTTTATTTGGAAGTCCCTTGGTGTGATAGGTCATCCGGCATTTATGCAACACAAAAATTATCTGTTTATTTTCAACATTTGGTTGCCCCCTTTTTGAAATTCATAAGCAACTGGCTGCACTTTTACATCAAACTGTTGACTAGAGAGGTTTTTGATCACTAAATCAAGATAAGGTGACGGTTCACAATCAAGTTTCAATAATGGAAAAATCCTCACTTCTTTTGAGATTCTCAAAAGTTCATGAATAGATGCAATGTGAAAATCAAGGGATAGGTGATCTGAATAAAGAAATAGTAGATGAGAACAAACACATAGTTCAAATTGATTATCAGCCAGTTCTAATTTTGGTAGAGATTGCCACAAATAACGCCCTTTTATTCTACCAGTTTCATAATCTAGTAAAAACTTCTCCATTGCTGCCAGACGAGCGTAACCAAGTTGTTCTGGATCATGAAAATTCTGCCAAATATAGTGGTCTACATTTTGCTTAACTTGCGAGATGATTGGTTCATAAGTTTCTTGTACTCGTTGTCTAATTTGGTTTCCAGAAAACTCGTAAATGGGATCAATGGAGACAACTGAATATCCAAGTTCTGTCATTTCAGCATTGAAACTTGCTGGACCATCACCACAGCCAAGAATTTTCTTGTTTAGGTCTGTTTCAGACAGATTAAACATTAATTTATACTCTTGTAGTGTTCTACCCCAAGGCACAACTTCATTTAATTTCATAATTTTTCTGATTTAGTTATTGATAAGCTAGACCACAGATACCAGCAAGCGATAGTGCGGTAGGGTTTCCAGTTTGCTCCTAATTTTTCTACAGTTAGTTTGTTAGGAATTTCTGGTAGACTATAAAGGCGATGGATAGCATTACGAATACCCAAGTCATCTACAGGTAAAACATCCCAACGATGTAATCTAAACATCAGCAACATCTGCACTGTCCACCGTCCAATTCCCTTAACTTCAGTTAAGATTTTGATGATATTTTCATCATCCATTAACAGCAAATCATCTATGGTGGGTAATTTATCAAATCGTTGTGCTAAGTCTTTCAGATATGAAATCTTAGGACGAGAAATGCCAACTTCTCGCAAAACATCGTCTGGGGTGTTGAGAATATCGCTGGGGGTTAAAACAGTGTAAAGTTGTAAAAATCTCTGGTGAATAGCTGTTGCTGCTTTACCTGATAATTGTTGGTAAATTATTGACCGACAAAGTGAAGATAATAAATCCCCTGTTTGCTGGACTTGATTGAGTCTACACTCCCCCACCTGTTCTATTACCTCGGCTAAAATTGGATCTGTTTGTTTTAATGTGTCAATAGCAACTGCGTAATTCATAAAAATTTGAAGTCATCCACTCTGATTGGTTAATTGGTTATAATTCCCACATCTGTGCAAAAATTTAACAACCGTTTCCCTTCGTTTTTAAGGTCTTATACTTTCCTTTGGAGAGCATATAGAGCAAAATTCAGGAGTTAGTCCTATGGCTACAGCTTGCGTGACGACGTAGGGGTCATACGCTACGCGGCACGTCCAAGTTTTCAATCTCACCCTTTTAAGGGTAAAGGGTGGGTTTCACTGTTAAGAGTTCCCTGTTACTTCTGACTTCTTGACAGACTACTAGCTTTGTACTTCTTTTACTTGCGATATGCTATAAGTTTTTTGTGTTGCTCCCCGTTATCCTTATAATTACTCAACTGAAAAATCAACCATGCCAAAAAACTGGATTATTAAAGTAGACAATTATTTCCATGCTAACCCCGATTGCATTATTGCTACTGCCCATGTTGATACATTCCCTACAGACTTACCTCTAGAACCAAATATCAGAGAACCAAACCGCAAAAGTTCAACATACAGGCAAATCTTTGACTCTCTGACTACGGAACCACAGAAATTCTTCGAGCGTCACAGTGGTATAGTTCTGTGTGCCAATAAAGTTAAACCCAGTAAGGATAAAAAACAACTGGAACTAGAGGTTTTAGAAGCTGCTGAGGGTGGAAGCGATGGCGTTATCAATGGTGGTCACACAGTTTTAGCTTTTGATAGTGCTAAAAATTATAAATATGACGTTAGCGAAGCACGGGTCAAAATTACTATTCACATTGGACTAGAAGAAACTGAAGCTAAAGATATAGCTTTAGCCTCTAATACTACATCACCTGTTGATTCTCGCTCTAAGGTCAATGCTAGGGGAGATTATGACTTTATCAAAAGTTATTTAGCCCAGTTAGAACTTAAAGAAAGTAGAAAATTTAGAGTAGCTTATTACCAGAACCAAAGTGGTGTTCCTAAAAATACCCATTGTAATGTTACCCATTTGTTCAAGTTACTAAACTGCTTGGATAGAAATAGATACAATCCCGAAGGTAATACGAGAAGTAAGCACCCGGCTGTTAGCAATACTCCTAGTCAACTTTCTGATGCTGAGAGGGAAAGATTAATTAAACTACTGCCTCTGCTGGCTAAAGCTATGTGGATAGAACAAAGGCTGTATGGAATTATTCAAGAATATATCAGCGCACCTAAAAGAAAAGGGATCAATGATTTAGCATCTATTGATATGCGGAAAAATACCCTATTAGCTGACAGTAAATATTCTTTTGGGTTTGGTGCGCCGGGAGATTTAGCCTTACCAATAGTTGCATCTTACAGGGTGTTTTTAGATAAAGATTATAACTGGATTGTGCCTTTTGAGGATTTCTCTGAAGATTTTCTTCAACAGTTGTGGGGTACTTATTTTCGTAAGTATTTAATTTCCGAGAAAATTGCTGGTAATACGGTGGGTGCGAAAATCTGTCGTAATCAAGAGATTTGGGATAGTCTGTATATTTTTGCCCAAAGTTATCTGAATCAGCTTTTGGTGAAGATGGTTAATTCTGCTAAACGTGAGGAATTAACGTTAACGCAAAGTTGAGGAGGAGGATAATTTATTTTTAGGAGTTTTCTTAAATAACGGCTACACAGAAATTGAACGGGAGTTAATCGTCTTGCTTAAGACTATAAGGTTTGATTATGCCTGTAGTTCCACAATATGAAACATTTCCTTGGACGGCTATAACAGGGCAGAGGGTTTTTAGCCAGTTGGAGACTATTAGACTATTTTGAGCGATCGCTATTGTCTCGCTTCTAGGAAATTAAATCTTAAATCTACTCAACACGATTTTGTTAGTAGATGAGTTGGGTGATAATACAATAATCAAATGGCGACTTTTTACCCTGAAGAAACAAAAATTATATGCCTTTACCTGGTGGAGCAACTGACAAAATTGGTAATCGTTATGAAGGTCGCTGGACTGTTTATTGCATGATTGATGTCATGGATGAGAAAGCTGACTCAATCCAGCTAGAGAAAGCAGGAGAGGATGCTTTTGAGTTCATAGTCAGTCATAATGGAAAATTAGAGTGTCACCAAGTTAAACGTCAAAGAAGTGGACTCGGGCGCTGGACAATTAGTGCATTGCAGGACGATAAAGTCCAAGTTCTCTCTGATTTTTGGAAAAGTCTGAGTAATAATCCAAATGTTTCTTGTATATTTGTTTCTACTCAGGATGCAAATGAGCTAACTGAATTAGCTAATAGAGCTAGAGATGCAGGATATTGGGAAAAGTTCGAGAGCGATTTTCTTAATAAAAACTTATCTGGAGAATTCAATACATTACGCAAAAAATGGGGTAATTGTTCTGAAAGAGACGCTTTTGAAGCCTTAAAACGAGTTCGTGTTGAAACAGTGGGAGAAAATTTCCTAGTTGAAACTATTGAAAGTCGTTTAGCAGCTTTAGTAGAAGGTGATTCAAAAACAATCAGACTGGAACTAGGTGAAATAGCACTAGAAAATATTCATCAGGAATTGACAGCGCATGATATTTGGCATCATTTAAAAGAACGAGGATATCGCCGTCGAGAGTGGGGTAAAGATGATCATGTTTTAGCTGCGGTTGATTCTTTGAACAAGCGTTATACTTCATCACTACGTGAAACTCAAGTTATTGCTGGTGATGTCATTACTCGTGATGAAGCACAAATTGCTTTTGAGGAACTGACTGAAAAAAAACAGAGCATTTTACTGGTTGGTGAAGCAGGAGTAGGTAAAAGCGGCGTTATGCTGCAAGTATTAGATAAGCTACAAAGTCAAGGTATTCCAATACTTACCTTTCGTGTAGACAGTTTAGAACCAACTTCATTACCTGATAAAGTCGGTGAACAGTTAGGTTTACCTGGTTCTCCTGCAATTGTTTTAGCTAATATTGCTCAAAAACGAGATTGTGTATTAATAATTGACCAACTTGATGCAGTAAGTTTAGCATCAGGTCGCAATTCAGAATTTTTTGTTTGTTTACATGAAATTATCAAGCAAGCTCAAGGACATCCTAATATAAAATTATTATTAGCTTGTCGTAAATTTGATTTAGATAATGACAGCAGGTTAAAACGGTTGAGTGGTGAAAAAGGTATTGCTAAACCTGTAATTATTAATCGTTTTTCACATATAAAAGTTAGAGAAATTGTCACTAAATTAGGTTTAGATTCAGCACGGCTGAGTGAAAAGCAAATAAATTTATTATCTGTGCCATTACATCTTGGCTTACTATCAGAAATAGCCGAAAGTAAAACAATAGATGTTTTAAATTTTCAAACAGCAAAGGAGCTATACGACGATTTTTTAAAATATAAAATCTACGAAATCGAGAAAATTTTTAAGCGTCCTATTCAATTGACTAAGGTAATTGATATATTATGTGATTACATGAGCAGCCAGCAACAGCAAAGTTTATCTGCTCCTGAAACTGTAGTTGATGAATTTGAATCTGATGCTAGAGCAATGGCTTCTGAGCATATTTTAATTTGGCAAAATAAGCGGATTTCATTTTTTCATGAAAGTTTTTTTGACTATGCTTTTGCTCGTCGCTTTGCATCTCGTGGTCAAAATATAGTGTCATTTTTAGGAAAAAAAGAAGAACAACATTTATTTCGACGCGCCCAAGTTCGTCAAATTCTAATTCATGAACGTGAAGCTGATTTTGACAGCTATATCAATAATATTCAGGAATTACTTACTAGCCCTGACATTCGTTTCCACATTAAACAGGTAGTATTTGCATTATTGGCAACTTTAAATGATCCAAGAGAAGAAGAATGGCATATTATTTCTCCATTAATTAAAAATCCGACTGACACAATCACCAAACAAGTTTGGTTGACATTATATAGCTCTGTCAATTGGTTTCATTTATTGGATAGTTTAGGGATTATCCAAAATTGGTTACAAAATGAACCTAAAGGTTATATTGATTCAACAATAAAGTTGTTATCAATTATGCAACGGCAGATTCCAGACAGAATAGCTGAGTTAATAGAACCATTTATAGGAGCAAGTGAGGTATGGAATGAACGATTGGATTACATTGTCCAAAATGCAGAACTTCACACAAGTAGAAGGTTCTTTGAAATATTTATTAGATTAATTAATCAAGGTATTATTACTCAAAATACAAAATCAGATATTATTGACTATAGTCGTGATTTCTGGCAAAAAATTTATTCTTTACCTAAAGAACGCCCTGATTGGGCTTGTGAAGCAATTAGCTGTTATCTCAATAGATATTTAGATTTAAGTATAGCTGCTGGACAACCTAATCTGTTTGATAGACAATCTGGTATTCTTCCCCATAGTCAGTTTGATGAAGGAGTTTTACAAGAGAGTGCGCGTAACGCTCCACAAGCATTTATTCAACATTTATTTCCCTTTATCCTTCGTGTCGTAGAATTAACAGCTAAGAAAGAAGGTAATCCACCCTGGTATGATTTAATATGGTACTACCGACCTTATGGTCAAGGCTATAACATACAGGATGAGTTGTTAAATGAGATGGAAGTAGCACTATCAAATTTAGCAACAAATAAACCTGAAGAATTTACAACTTTTGCAGAGCAACAACTTCGCAACTCGAATTTTGAAACAATTCAGTTTTTGTTAATTCGTGCATATACTGCGAATGGTAAAAGATTTGCAGACGAAGCAATTGATTATCTTTGTGAAGAATCAAGACGGCTTAAAATAGGTTACTCTGCTGGTGCTGGAAATATCCATGTTGCTCCCTATTGGGCTACACGACAGCTTATAGAAGCAAGTACCTTTTATTGTTCTGAAGAAAAATTAATGAAACTTGAAACAATCATTCTCAATTACTACGACCAATATGAGAAAAGTGCTAATGGTCGTTGGTTTCGAGGTTATTCACAGCTTGTTTTATTAGACGCTATCCATCCCTCTCGACGCTCAAAAACAGTCATTCGTAGGCTACAAGAATGGCAACGTAAGTTTACAGATTTAAATTTACTAAATCCACTAGGAAAAATTGAACCACCAGAATCCATAGAATGTCGGCTTGTAGGTTCTCCAATACCAGAAACAGCAACTACTAAAATGACCGATGAACAATGGCTTAAAGCTATTTCTAAATATGATTACAATGATGGATTTCAACGGACTGGGGAACTGACAGGAGGGGCATTTCAGCTATCAAGTCTTTTGGAAAGTGAAGTTAAAAATGAGCCAGCACGTTTTGCTTCATTAATTTGGAAATTCCCAGATAATGCAAATTCATCCTATTTTGATGCAGTTCTACGTGGTATTGCTGAAGTTATTAACTTGCGGCTTAATACTATACCAATTATCTGGTTACTCCTTCGAGAAACTAATTGTATGGCTGGTATTATATTTCTGTGCAAGTCGCCTAGATTGGATATTGAGACAGCATTTCGTGTATGTCAGCGTTGTCATCAATTACCACAACGTCCATGTGGCAAATCAATTGCATGGCTGTTTCAAAAACAAGCTGACCTTCTTTGGACAGAATCCGCTCTTGAGATTTTACTCTACTATGCACTAAACGACCCCAATCCAGAGGAGGAGTATTGGCGTGCTAAAACTTCAGGTGGACAAAGTTACTACGGGGGTGACATTTTTACGGCTGGTATAAATTCTACAAGAGGCAGTGCAGTAAGTGCGATCGCTCAACTAATTTTTGCTGATAAGAATCGTGCTGCATATTTCCAAGCACCTATGGAACAGATAGTTAGAGATTCTTCGATTGCTGTTAGGTCTTGTGCTGCTGAAGCACTGATAGCAATGCTGAATTATGATAGGGACTTATCAGTCAATCTTTTCTTAAAACTCTGTGAAACCGAAGATGAACTTTTAGGAACAAGTCCTATTGAGCGTTTTCTTTATTACGCATTACACACTCATTTTCAGCAATTAGCACCAATTCTTGAGCGAATGATTGTTTCTGATTTACCAGAAGTAGTGAAGGCTGGTGCTAGACAAGCCTGTTTATCATCTTTAATAATTGAGGAAGCACATTCTTTTGTAGACCGTTGTCTTTCTGGAACGAAAATACATCGTATTGCTGCTGCTGAAATATTCGTTGCTAATTTGAAAATATCTCATCACCGTCAATTCTGTGAAAACAGCTTAATTCAACTTTTCAATGATAATGATGAACAAGTTCGCAAAGAAGCTGCTAAATGTTTTTTTAGATTTGAAGGAGAGGAATTAGGTGCTTATTTCACTTTAATTGAGGCGTTTGTTAATAGCCGCGCTTTTGAAACTGATTGTAATCATTTAATTGATGCTCTTAAAGAAACAACAGCTAAACTGCCAGAAACAGTTTATCAAGTGTGTGAAAAATTTGTCAATTCTATCGGTTTAGCTGCTGATATTCATACTCGTAATTTTGGTAATGTAAGTGAAATCAGCGAATTATTAATACGTCTTTACAGTCAAAACAAGGATAAAAGTTTACGTTCTCGTTGTCTTGATTTAATTGATATTTTGCTTGAAGTAGAAGCTTATGAAATAACCCAAGCTTTACAAGAATTTGAAAGGTGATTTTTATGATTAATACTGCCCTCATAAAATCACGTTCTTTAGTAATCAAAAATTAGATATTGTCAGAATACAATAGATATTCGCCTATGTTAAATTTTTCAAATCTTCTACTAATGATGCGCCCTTAGCTAAGTCAGTAGCCACCAACTCTACAACCTGCCAAGATGGATTAGCGTTACGTAGGCGATCGCGAAGAAAGCGATCACGTCTTCTATTTCCCCCTTGATGAAATGCTGCTCCATCTATATATATAGCTAGTCTGCGTTCGGGGATGGCAAAATCAGCCACAGAAATGGGATTACCCATCGGTACTGGTACTTGTTTTTGTGGATAAAACCCGTGTTTCTGAAATAATTGCAGAAATTTGAATTCTAGAGGTGAACCCACACCAGCTTCATAAGCTGTCAACCAAGGGAGAGGATCTTGGATATCGCCAGTTTCTAAAGGACGGGAAACAAGGGGGGCTTTCTCCAGTTCTGTTAAGGCTGGTATGGTTTGCGGCCAGTTGAGTAGTTCATGATACCTTTGATTTTGATAGGATTTTAGGCAACGGTAGCAAGCTGTCTCACATCTTGGATGTTGCAAATGTTCATTAGCCCTTTTTGCCACTAAATGAAACTCATTAGCTATACGCCGGAGATAGCCACTACCCCCTAAACTGGGGTCTATAAACGTTAGAGATACAAGATGATAACGCTTGTCTTTATCTTCAACTTGCCAAGGTCCCTCAAACTCAAAATCTATTTCCGAACCATCCAGCATATATTGATGCTGCATCCCAGCCTTAAGTGCATAACCGAGAGATAATCCCCAAGACTGCAAATCATCTTCTTCTATAGACTTAGGGACTGGAATTGTTAACCGCAGTATTTCCGCCTTACTTGCAGTGACAATTGCTAATGGTTGTGGTTTTTTCCCTGCTTGGGAACATTTTTCAGCATGACCGAAAGGATCTTCCTGACCAGATTTACGAGCTTTGCGCCGTCCTGAAGTAACTTGTTGTTGTAAGTCTGTATCTTGCAGCATCCGTCCGCAATCACTACATAATAAATAACCTTTAGCTTGCTCATGCAGCAGCGAAATACCCTCTTCTCGGTCTTTCTCTTTAGGAGGTAATCCTTCATTTATCCAGCGTACCTCTTCATCCCGACTCAGATGTAGTCCCCAGCCTGCGCCTACTGTCCATCTTGCTACAATCTGTCCATTCCACTGCGGGTAAGTTTTGACAAGACTACGAGTGGCATAGCGTTCTTCTTCATCAAGAATGGGACTTTCATCTCGTCGCGCTAAAAAGCCTGCAAACTCAGCAGATGGTAAGTTACGTCCTGGTGTACTGGTTTTACATCTAGGACAACAGGGTTCATCAGCATGATAGCGTAACTGGCAAGTATGACATAATCTATACAGCCAAGTTGCACTTTCGGTTCTGGGATTCCAAGGTGAGGAATTATCTAAACCAATGACTTTCCAGCGTTTGGTACGGGCAAATACTTGAGCATCAGGTTGAAATTGACCAATACCAAAGCGACGCGCTACGCTTACAGGGTCTTCTTCATGGTCATCGCCTAAAAGTCGCAATGCGGCGGGTTGAGTAGGAAATTCATAACCAGGAAGGATGCCAAATTCAGCAAATCTACGTAAAGGATATCCAGCGGAACGGTCATCTGCTTCACCTTGCTTTGCTTGTTTATCTGTTTGAATACCAAGGATACGGGCAATAAGTTGACCTGCACGAGTTCCGGCACGTTCACCTTGCAATTCTTGGGAGTAAGTATTTAAGGCGGTTCTTAGTTCTCCAACTTGTTTGGCTGTGCGATTGATGACATCCTGAATACTCTGGGGTAGACTTTGCAAATGCGATCGCAATGCGGTTTCATCTAGTTGCGCTTCAGTTAAAATACTACTTTCCCATGCGGACAAAGCTGTAGATATGGCCTGCTCAAATTGTGCCTGTACTCCAGCAATCAAAGCGTCTACTGCTGCTTGCTGAACTTCACCGACAGGAGAGACATAATCAACCATTTTACCTGCTAATCCAGGTTCGGCTGCACCAAAAGCGATCGCATTCAGATGGCGAAAGATCACATCTCGGTTGCCTAATGCTAAAGCTGGTGCTGGTACTTCCCCAGCAATCATTTCCCCTGGTTGGTCGTAAAAATACTGGTCATGGGGCGTACTGCGAGCATAACTGATGACTAAACCAATACGGGTACGTCTTCCCGCACGTCCTCCCCGTTGGGCATAATTATCTGGGCGGGGTGGTACATTCCGCAAAATTACTGCATCTAGTCCACCCACATCAATACCCATTTCCAAAGTAGGAGAACAAGCTAACACATTGACCTTTGATCTTGATGCCTGAGCTTTAAAGTCTTCTTCTAAATCTACACGCACATCATTAGGAATTTGGGCGGTATGTTCCCCACCAACTAGGGGAATAAACTCTGGTGAGAGAATTCGCTTCACATAACGATTTTCCAACACATTGGACTCTCGCCAATGGATTAAATTACCATGACAGTGAGGACAAGGGTATTTTTCTCGTGTTCCTAACAAGGGGGTAGCACAAACTTGGCAACGATAACGCTGTTCTGCTGTAGCTAATTAGACATCTCCGAAAAAGAATTAAATTATGGTATAAGAATATAAAAGTGTATTTTTTGGTAAGACGTTATGGGCAGTATATTTGAATATATTCAGAGCAATCCTCAC
>NZ_JACJTQ010000067.1 GCF_014698735.1 Anabaena catenula FACHB-362 | reverse complement strand
GGTCATTGGTCATTGGTCATTGGTCATTGGTCATTGGTCATTGGTCATTGGTCATTGGTCATTGGTCATTGGTCATTGGTCATTGGTCATTGGTCATTGGTCATTGGAGAAAAACCAATACCCAATCCCCGCGTCCCCGCGTCTCTCCCTCCCCCGTATCCGCGTCTCTCCTTCCTCCCATTGTTACTATTTTCCTGCCAATGCAAAAGCCCCAATCTCAACCTCAGCATCTTTTATGGCAAAAATTTTCACAATTCATCCTGATAATCCTCAAAACCGCCGAATAGATGAAATAAAGTTGGCGCTCTCTAGTGGCGCTATCATGCTCTACCCTACTGATACAGTCTATGCAATTGGTTGTGATTTGAATGCCAAGTCGGCGGTGGAAAGAGTGCGGCAAATTAAGCAGTTAGCGAATGATAAACCACTGACCTTTTTATGTCCCTCCCTTTCTAATGTGGCGACTTATGCCTTCGTAAGTGATACAGCCTATCGGATTATGAAGCGGTTGATACCAGGAAGCTACACGTTTTTGCTACCTGCTACCAAGTTAGTACCGCGACTGGTACAAAATCCCAAGCGTAAAACGACGGGAATTCGAGTGCCAAATCATATTGTCTGTTTGGCATTGCTAGAAGCGTTAGAAAATCCGATTATTTCCACTTCGGCACATTTACCACCAAATGATGTAGACGATGGAATAGTTGGAGTTAATCCAGATTCTATTCTGTCGCGGGTAGAGCTATTTGACCGTTTGGATAACTTGGTAGATATTATTATAGACACGGGCGAAGAGCCGACTTCTGAAGTGTCTACCATTTTAGACTTGACGGATGAAGAACCAGTAATTACACGGAGGGGGTTAGGTTGGGAAGCAGCAGCAGCTTGGGTATAATAAGAGAGCTTTACAAGTGCAACTATCTGTTTCGGAAATTGTGATAAACATACTCCTGTTTTGAAATTTTCCTACTCACAGGCGCGGGGACTGCGGAACACGGGATGGCGAAAAATCTGGGCATTCCCTTGCTTGAGATTAGTTTTCCCACTCCACAAAGACCTATGTCTCAAATTTGATCTAGTTGCTGATGAAAAAAGCGACACAATTGACAGGCCCTTAACTTTTGAAATTTCCTACAGTCTTATAGGTGAGCAGTACGTGTGGTGGGTCTTGGTAAAAAATATTAGCAAGATTCTCCAGTTAGAACTGGCCTTAAGTACTGTGTCTGCGTTTTAGTTAAGGTGCAATACCAATTTCAGGAAAAGTCATGAAAGCTAACCTCGTCAATCTGCCAAATTCTACACCTGCTTTTGACAGCGATGTTTCGACCGAAGACTTATCAGATGGTAACACTGATACTTTAGTACAACTGCTAGGTCAGGAATTGCAGACTCAAGTTAAAGCTTCTGTTGGGTGTGTGCAAGCTATAGCCGAGCGCATAGCCAAAGAAGTAGAACGCATTTGTGATAAAAGCTCTCGCATCCAAACTTCTGGGCAAATCAGGTCTTGGCAGATTACTTTAGCAAGACATCGAATACAAAAGTGCTTGCGTTACTACCAATTGGGTTCAAGACAAGGACGTGTGGAATTACATAGCAGTCTGGGTGCTATTGTTTATCGCCACGTTACAGTTGCCGGCTCAGAATTAGGTTTTGAAGCTCGTTACAATCTGATTGAAGATTTTCTCCAAGCTTTTTATATCGAAGCGATTAAAGCTTTTCGTCGGGAAAATGAATTACCGGAAGATTACACCCCCCGTACTCAGCTACAACTAGCTGAGTATATGGCGTTTACAGAGCAGTATGCTAAACGCCGGATTAATTTACCTGGTGGTGCTAATCAACAATTGATTGTATTACGCGCTCAAGGTTTTGCTCGCCGTCAGCCTCAAGAAACTACTGTCGATATTGAGATGGCTGTGGATTCAGCTAAGACTGAAGAAGCAGAATCTTATCAACGTAATTTGGCGGTGCAGCAGATTAGGTCGCAAATGGTTGCTAAACCTAATTTTGATCCATCTGAGGAGTCGGAACGCGATCGCGTGATTACAGAATTGATGAAATATCTGGAATCTCAAGGTCAATCTGACTGCATGGATTACCTGTCTCTCAAGCTGCAAGACCTCTCAGCACCGGAAATTGACCAAATTCTAGGCTTAACTAGCCGTCAGCGCGACTATTTGCAACAACGCTTTAAATACCATGTGGAAAAATTTGCCAAACAACACCATTGGCAATTAGTACATCAATGGTTAGGTGCTGGTTTGGAACATAAGTTGGGTTTATCTTCCCAGCAGTGGGATACTTTCTGGAATCAACTCACAGAACAGCAACAGCAAATCTTTAATCTGAAAACTGCTCTTGAGAATGATCAAGCGATCGCAAAAGCTGTCCAATGTACCCCCAAACAGTTACAAAAGCGCTGGACTCAAATGTTAGAACTAGCATGGGCTATCCGCAATGGTCATGCTGAAGTTAAAACCTGCTGAAGACAAGCTGAAATCGCTCAATTTATCTGAAGCCCTGAGCCACTTTATACACCTGTTTTTACAAAACAAAAATCTCCTCTATTTCTCCCCCAGTAACGGGAGAATTAGAGAAGAAGGCGGTGATCATAACCAGTTAATACCCCTGGTTTGACAATTTTCACATCTGACCACATCATTTCCTCTACAGTCTTTAGCAACATAGCCTTTATCTTTATATCAATACATTTGTTTTTGAGTACAAAATTACTATAATATTTCTAGTTTTTGATGGATTTATCTAATCAAAAATTCTTATACTCGACAATTTCCTGTCCCTTCTAAGGAATCCTAATATTAGGAACCCTTTTGAAGATAATCAGGATAAATATGACTCAGGGTGGAAAAGCAGTTACATCTGGTAATGTCTTAGAAAACGCTGTAGAAGGGACTTTGTTGGCACACAAATATGTCCAAGTGGGTTCTGATTTACCAGAAAAAAAACGCCTTGAATGTCTTTTAAACTCCAATAACATAATCAAAAGATATGCAAAGCAGGTTCATGTCGGAAAAGGAATTTATGGTAGCGAAATAACTGTAGACTTTTACATTATTGGTTCTAAATCAATTTCTTCAGGACTGATTATTGAGTGTAAATGGCAACAAACTAGCGGTTCCGTTGACGAAAAACTCCCTTATCTAAATTTAAATATTCAAGATTGTTATCCAGCAGCAGCAATCGTATTAATTGACGGTGGAGGGATGAAACCACAAGCCATATCATGGTTAACCAAACAAGTTGGGTATAATCATAATTTGCTCGCAGTTCATAATTTAAGTTCCTTTATTGCCTGGTCTAACAATCATATTTAGGGTTTGCTGTTCGCGTAGCGTGCCGTAGGCATAAAAGTCTTTTCGTTAGGGGTTAGGAGTCAGGAGTCAGGAGTCAGGAGTCAGGAGGAAGAATTAGAAGCAGCTTTTGAATAGTTGCTTTGGGGGAAAAGTGATAGCGTAAACGCTGACTTGTCAGTTCAGTTTTTGATGGGTAAAATGTCTATTCCTTGCACCTTCTTAACCTTTTTTACCCCTGAATCCCTTGATTTATTTAGGTTTTACATTTATATGCCTAACGGCAGGCTCCGCGAACAGCAAGCCCTATTTAATATGAAGTTACTAATACTTCAGTAATTTTTCCCCGCTTTTTAGCATTAGAATTAATTGACCTGGCTGCTGATATAGTATGAATATTGAAACTATTATAAAGCTTATGAATAAAGTCACAATCTGAATTAGATAGCATAACTTTCACACCACGTTCAGCTAATTTCACAAATACATCTCTTAATTCAACTTGCTGACTTTCAGTAAAAGCATAGCGACTGTAAGCTGTAAAATAGCTAGTTTCACTTACAGGATAATATGGTGGGTCAAAAAAAACAAAATCATCACTGCTAGTCGCATATTTTAAGACTTGGGTAAAATCGGCTTGTTGAATGTCTGCTTGAGAAAGTGCTTGTGATGCAATTCGCAAAACATCTTCTTGACAAATACCAGGATTTTTATATCTACCCAAAGGCACGTTAAATTTACCTTGAGAATTGACCCGATAAAGACCGTTAAAACAGGTTTTATTCAGATAAATAAACCGAGCCGCTTTTTCTAAATTTGTGCCTTCAGGATAGGAACGCACATCATAATAATAATCTCGATCATATTTAGTATGTCTGTCTTTATGTTCTTTTAGTAGTTCAATTAATTCTTCAACATTATCTCTAACACAGCGATAAGTAGTAATTAAATCAGCATTAATATCAGTTAAAATTGCTTTATTTGGTTGCAGATGAAAAAAAACAGCCCCTCCACCTAAAAAGGGTTCATAGTAACTATTGATATGCTGGGGAAAATAATCTTTATATTGCGGAATTAACCGATTTTTACCCCCAGCCCACTTTAAAAAGGGACGTGGGCTAGTTTCTTTGGGGATTTGACTTACCATTTATTTATGATTCAACTAAAACTCAGCTATGTAAATAAAGCCAATATAACTAACGCATCATATTTTATAGCAACCGCCAAGGTGGTTAGAAAGTGAACTAATGATAAAACCTAGACACAAACAGACTTTCAACTCTGTCACCTGTCACCTGTTACCTGTCACCTGCTATATATGAATTGAGCGATTTTCAGCACCATAGATTATAATTATGTTAAATAAGCACCTGAAAACAAACTTACATTTTATAACAAGGCAGTCTATATTCAAATGTTTGACGGATTTTGGGATAACGTCTTTCGCTACCCTCGGTACTTGATCAGTATCGTCTTAGGTCTTTTTCTGAATGCCTTTGAGCCATTAAAGCCGCTTTTTAAACGCCCAATCACCTTAATTGCTATTTTGGGCTTTTTTATGGGGAGTCTGTTTTTCTTAACGCTTACTCTCCGGGCTATGCTTGGTTTGAGTACAATCTAGACAAGGGCTACACCAGTGGGTTTGATCCCTTTGGACTATTGTTGTGAGCTTTAGCCACTTCAAGCACTGTCCGCTCTAAAAAAAGCATCTATTCATGTTGTACAACCTCTGTGAGAAGGCGGAATTTATATGGCTACAAATCGCCGCGTTTCCCGCGTTGCTGAATTAATTAAACGGGAAGTTAGCCAAATGCTGCTCAACGGTATTAAGGATGACCGTGTGGGTACAGGAATGGTAAGTGTCACTGATGTGGATGTTTCCGGTGACTTGCAACACGCTAAAATCTTCGTCAGCATTTATGGGACAGAGGAAGCTAAGGCTGAAACAATGGCGGGTTTAAAGTCAGCGACGGGTTACGTCCGCAGCGAACTGGGTGCGAGAGTAAGGCTACGTCGCACACCAGAAGTTCTGTTTATTGAAGATCGCTCTATAGAGCGAGGTACTAAAGTGCTGAGTTTATTAAACCAACTCCAGCAGGAGCGTCCAGTGGGGTTCTCAGATGAAAATGAGCCAGAAGTTCCCGAATAATTAGCTGAAAATTCACCACATACTGGGTATGGTGTTTGACTCAGCTACATAACCAGAAACCTGGCTCCAAACCAGGTTTTTCGTATCAGCAGGGGCTAAATTAATCCATTAATCGCAGAATAGGTTAAAAAAATGTTAACAGATGGGTTGCTATAAAACTTACTGGTGTAACTTAGCCATTGTAAGTTGCAATAGTTTATACCCCATTTCCGGCAAAAAATTGCTGGTCTATTCTTTAATGAAAACATTACAGACTTTACGGTATTTATTTAGTTCATATCCAGTCTGGA
Source organism: Anabaena catenula FACHB-362 (assembly GCF_014698735.1). Taxonomy (GTDB): domain Bacteria; phylum Cyanobacteriota; class Cyanobacteriia; order Cyanobacteriales; family Nostocaceae; genus Anabaena; species Anabaena variabilis_A. Next base: position 17,263 of record NZ_JACJTQ010000067.1, on the reverse strand, counting down.
TAATTGCTTCTCAAAAAAACTCTCCGCTTCATAGCGTCAGAGCGTCAACCTCAATGATAAGTATATCTCTAGGGAGACGCTAAAGCTCAAAACTAGACACAATATTAAACTGTCAGTAGCCCTAGTTCTGGTACGTTTGCTCAGGATGGGGTTAGCCATAGTGCAGCGTGGGATGAATGACAGGAGCAAAACGGTGCGCCCCTGATTCCGGGTAAGTTAACTACTCTGGTATTCATAATATGAAGGCTACTTATCATCAATGTTATGATTCCTTGACAAACTTAATATTTCTTTAGATAATTTACAGGTCTGTAGCGTCAAAATGATAATAGTTCCGTATAGCAAACTACAAAACCTAGCCACAGGTCTAATTATTGCCATCTTTGTTCCTGATTAATATTGGGAATACTATCTAAATGTAAATTTGTGAGTAAAAACATGAGTGTGAATACGGTGCCTTCTATCAATTACTACTCTCTGGATGTCATCCAGGACGAAGCACGCCAACTGGTGCAAAAGGGAATGTTGAGCCGTCAGCAACCAATATATACACTCTGCCAATACATCCCAGCCAGAGAGTGGGTATGCGTTGAATGTGAATTAGAGAAATGTGACTTTTTATTGCGCGATCGCATTGGTGATTTAATTGGTCGGGAAGAATGGGACAACGACTAGTCAAACATAAATTTTAGATTTTGGCTTGGGTGTTAAGTTTTAATGTGTGGATGACATAACCTAGTACTAGAAGCTAAATCTACGGTATAGTCTCTGATTTTAATTTCCCAAGAAAGCAGAAAACCTACAGCCTAAACTTATACTACTTTTGCAGCAAGCGATATGTACGATTGGCTACGGCTACCCATTTCCCTCGGAAAGTAGTAATTGTTTTATTTATACTTGTTCAGAGTTCATGACTTTGGACAAGTATATTTTTTCAGTTATATGAGCGGTATTAGTTCATACTTGGTGAGTTAACCCACTTGCTCTAAATACTGGTTAATATCCTCAATAACGCGAGTGAGTTCAGCTTCTGTAGTCACTCGAAGGTTGACGTTGCGGACAGTGAGCAGAACTTTAGCAGCAAAGGGAGTAGGCCAGATATTAGGATTGCAAAAAACTTCTAAAAAAACCTCGCCAGTGTAGCGATATTCCAAAGGAGGTTGGGGAGTTACTTTACCACCACCCGGAGTGGGTTTAGCAGTAACAGCTTTCAGGCTTGTCATTAATTCGTCTATTGCTGCTTTTAATTCTCGTGCGGCTTGGGGTGAAAAACTGAAGGAGACAGAACCTTCACCTAGATTCAGTGTGAGAGGGGTAGAAGACATAGCGCTTTTTGGTTAAAACTTCTTGGTAATTACATATTTTACCGGATGGGGTGATGGGGTGAAAAATTGCTGCTTTTTTGGCTGGATCAAAAATCCCATTCGTTGGATTTAGACAATTTGCAGAGAATGAAACTGGAAAATATCTTAGTTATTAATGATAATAATAGTCTTTTATAGATGATTATACTACCCAAATACATCAGGATTGTAGCTAATTTTAATTAAAAATAATCTCAATAAATTAGTAGTAAATTTAGCGGCTGTCGATAGACTTATTCCTTATGGAGTAAGACTTTGATACATTTTATTTGTGTTGATTTGTGCTTTATGTTTTACAGTAGAAGTCATAGAACTTGATGTTATAAATTATCTATGACTTACGATAATCGTGCCGAAGTGCGAAAAGTTTTAATTATTACCCTATTACTTAATTTGTTTGTAATGGGATTAAAGGCATTTGTGGGGTACTCAACAGGTTCTCTCAGTTTGTTAGCTGATGCATTACATAGTGTGACAGATAGCGCCAACAATGTTTTAGGATTGTTTACTAGTAGGTTTTCTTCCCCATATCCAGATCGAGAACATCCCTATGGACACCAAAAATTTGAAGCGGTGGGAGCCTTGGGAATTTCGGCTTTTTTAGGAATAGCCTGTTTTGAGATTCTCCAAGGAGCAGTGGAGCGAATTCTTAAGGGTGGTGAACCTGTAAAAATAACAGCACCGGAATTGTGGTTATTGCTGATTGTCTTAGGTGTGAATATTTTTGTCACCTTTTATGAACGTAGTGTAGGTAAGCGGATAGGTAGCCCAATTTTGATTGCTGACGCTACACACACCATGAGTGATGTTTGGGTGACGATTGCTGTACTTGGTGGTTTGATTGGTATTTGGTGGTTAGATTTTCAATGGCTAGATGTAGTCTTAGCCTTTCCTGTGGCTTTATTGGTATTTTGGAGTGGATGGTCGGTTTTAAAAGAGAATTTGCCTTCTTTAGTAGATGAAATGGCGATCGCTCCCGAAGCCATTCATGCGATCGCTGTTGCTGTTCCTGGAGTGGTTAACTGCCATGCTATCGCCTCCCGTGGTGTTCTTGGCCGCCAAGTTTTCATGGAAATGCATTTAATAGTAGATGCACCAGATGTAGAAACTGCTCACCGTATTACCGAAGAAGTAGAAAGCCAATTAGAAGCACGCTTTAGTCCAGTCAGAATTTTAATTCACGTTGAACCGCCAGCATACCAGTCTGAAAGCATTAGCTTTGAACCAGGAGTCAAATAGTACCAGTAAATGACTTTCGTTATCTATTTAGGCTGGGTGTGCGGTGTAGAAAAAGAAAAAAATTGGTAAATGCATTCAAGATTTATTTTAGAGGTAGTGAATTTTGTGGTCAAAAAATCCTTTTTTTACCTCATTACCCTGGAAATATGTGCAGAAAATCTACCAAAAAATCTACCAAAAAATCTACCAAAAAATCTAAATATATTCCCGAACCTGCAACCCAGTCTTCAGCTAAAGCCGTGGGATTTACTGACCAAACATTGACTAAGTGTGACTAAATTAGCGATAATTTCCACTAATTCACCTGGATCAACAGGTTTAGCTACATGATTTTGAAAGCCTGCTTCTAAAGCACAGATACGATCCTCACTATCGGCATAAGCAGTAAGAGCAATAGCAGGAACTCGTCCTCCTTCCTCTGCTTTGAGCGATCGCACCTTACGAATGAAGGTATAACCATCTTCATCAGGCATAGCGATATCGCAGATTAACGCATCAGGTTTTAACTTAGGTAGTATTTCTATGGCAGAGGCAGCTGAAGAAACTGCTGTAACACTAGCTCCATCTGCTTCTAAAACTATAGAAATGTAAAAGCGGCTATCCTCATCATCATCAACCACAAGAATGCGTAAGCCAGTTAGAGGGAGATTAGCTTGCATAATATCTCCATTAGTATTGGGAATTAGAAAGAAGTATCTTCGCTTCTTGTTTTATCCTCAGTCATCAGACCAAGAGTAATTTTACTGCGATCGCGCCTATTTTCCTAGACAATAAAATTCATTAGATGTCTATTGCGTCGTAATTATGAAAGCGCGTGCCGGAGGTAATAAGCTGCTCCACATTTAACTTGCTTAACGAAGGCAGGGGGCATGAGTCCGTTTTTGTAACGGGGATTTATACCCCGCTCCAAAAACTTTGGACGAAGTCCGGTTTTAGACCCGATTGTTTCGATAATTAGCAATGGGAAGATGCCCACTCCACAAGAGTTATATTTTATAGCTGTAGCCAGGATAGTTAGGACATTATTAATCCTTGAAACTTAGATATAATAAGGCTTTCCCTCCTGCCTCCTGCCCTCTGCCTCCTGCCTCCTGCTATATGTTTAATTCGGTTATGCAAATTAGATGTTTTTCAGGTTCTTAATTTCCAACGCTTGAATGGCATCGTTACTTCCGCCAAGCTTCCCTAATTTAGGGATTTCTCAGACTTTCTGTATTATCAGCAGTACGACCTGTATTAGCTGCTGTGCGAAATGCCACCAGCAAACCTTCTAACCCAACTCTAATAAATATTATGTACAAGAAGAAAACTAGCGGCGCAAGCAATAAGCTCACAATCCCAGGGAAAAATCCTTGATTAAAACCGCTTAAAATAATGCCCAATCCTCCCAAGCCAGCAAAAAACATACCAATACCGTAAAGAACACCAATGATGCTTGGGGTAATAAACTCCGAAAACGAGAAGTCGAACAGTACCGTAAAAAATCCTCTAGATCTAGCCATCCTACCTACACCTATCTCTTAGAATCTTATTATCCTTAAGTTAGACTAAATCCGTACCAGGATCATAATTATTCGTATTTAGGGTTTGCTGATAGCGTAGCTTGGCGTAAGCCATAAAAGTCTTTTCGTGAAGACAGGGAATAGGGAATAGGGAATAGAGAATAGTTTCAACCATTTGCTATCGGTAAATCTTCCTTCCAGTCCGCTAAAAATGCTTTCTTTTTGAAACTCCTCCTAGAAAAACCTGGCACTTTTTTCACATCAAAGAGTCTTAAAGCCTTATCTGTTAGTGTTTTTGCGTTTATTCAGCCAGCCCTATTTATCCTTTGCAAAAAATAGAGAATGCCGACGTTGAAAATGATTCAGGTCGGCATTACCATTTTGAGATATGTGAATTTAAACCACTGTAAATTTAAACCACTGCAAGTGTTCCAGAACCACAGAAGAGACTCAAAACTTGATTACTCCCACTCAATAGTTCCAGGTGGTTTAGAAGTGATATCGTAAACCACGCGGTTTACCCCTTTCACCTCGTTGACAATGCGGGTAGAAATCACTTCTAGGACATCATAAGGCACACGCGCCCAATCTGCCGTCATCCCATCTTCACTAGTGACAATCCGCAAGACAATCGGGTAAGCATAGGTACGTTTATCACCCATTACACCCACACTGCGAATCGGTAGCAATACTGCGAATGCTTGCCAAACTTCATGATACAAGCCACGCTGGTTAATTTCTTGGCGGACAATCAAATCGGCATCGCGTAAAATATTTAACCTGTCGGCAGTGACTTCACCTAAAATGCGAATTGCTAAACCAGGCCCTGGGAAAGGTTGTCTTTGGACAATTTCTTCTGGTAAACCGATAGAACGACCAACTTTGCGGACTTCATCTTTAAAGAGTTTCCGCAACGGTTCCACCAGTTTAAATCTCAAGTCTTTGGGTAAACCACCAACATTGTGATGACTCTTGATTTTGACTGCTACCCGTTCACCTGTTTTGGGATCAACGTTGGTATCAGCAGATTCAATCACATCTGGATACAATGTACCTTGAGCTAGGTAGTCAAAATGGCCAAGGTCTTTGGATGTTTCTTCAAAGACGCTAATAAATTCATGTCCTATGCGGCGGCGTTTTTCTTCGGGGTCTGTGACACCGGCAATAGCGGCAATGAAGCGATCGCGTGCATTCACATATTTTACCGGAATGTGAAACTGTTCTTGGAACAACTTCAACAATCTTTCTGGCTCTAACTTCCGCATAAAGCCTTGATCAATAAACACACAAGTCAGCTGTTCACCAATGGCTTTATACAGCAAAAATGCCAGAGTTGAAGAATCTACTCCCCCAGAAAGTGCCAACAGCACCCGCTTTTCACCGACTCTGGCGCGAATTTCCCGAATAGACTCTTCTACAAAAGCTGCTGTTGTCCAGGTGGGTTCGCAGTCGCAAATGTGATAAACAAAGTTGCGAATTAATGCTAAACCACCAAGGGAATGTACGACTTCTGGATGGAACTGTACACCGTAAAGTTTCTTGTCGTGGTCTGCAATAGCCGCACAGGGAGTATTTTCTGTATGTGCTAGTAATTCAAATCCCGGTGGCATTTGTGTGACTGAGTCTCCATGACTCATCCACATGGTTGTGCCGTCTTCAACATTAGTCAACAAGTCTGTAGGGTCATCTATATATAATGATGCTTTGCCGTATTCACCTCGTTCAGCTTTGGTGACTTCCCCACCCAGTTGGTTGACCATCAGCTGCATACCGTAACATACACCTAAGATGGGGATTCCCAACTTCCAGATTTCTGGGTCACAATGGGGAGCGTTATCGCCATATACTGAATTTGGACCGCCGGACAAAATAATTCCTTTGGGATTTAGTTGTTGTAAATGTTCAGCTGTTGTCCGATAGGAAAGAACTTCAGAATATACTTGAGTTTCGCGGATACGACGGGCAATTAGTTCAGAATATTGAGAGCCAAAGTCTAAAATTACAATTATTTGGCGATCAAGCTTTCTCAAATTTGATTGTGTTTGAGGTGCTTGTTCGGTTGGTAGAGTCACCGCTGTATTCATGATGGCGAGAGTGTGTCTTTAAGGATAAATCGGTCTAACGTAATCACCATTTCCGGCTTTTTAGGCTTGTCATGGTCAGAAAAAACCTATATAGATAGACGCGACTGCTGCCGCGCCTGTTGAGCCGATAAATCTAGCTGAGTCTTAAAAGCTACAAATCACTCTATAGTAGGTAATCCAAAAAATTATTTATTTGGTTTATTATGATAATTCATAATAAGTTAACATAATTTTTCTATTAACATACCACCAGTTTTACTTTTGACGATAATTTGGCGATCGCGGTCAAAAAGAACTGAACCACAGACTGTAATGTTCATACCCCTGTCGCTGTGGCTGTGAATATATTCTTGGCAACGAATATCAATGGTTTCAGCAAGGCTACCATAAACTTGATTAACCCAATGACTAGCAGTAGAATGATCGAGCGATCGCAGGTGTTTTAATGCTGCTTCCGCAGTAGGGCTATGAAACACTGTTTGTATATCAGGAGACTGTAAACCCAGCATTGCACAGTGTGCTGCTAAAATTTCCCGTCGGCCATCAGCTAAATGATGATGGGTGTGAAAAATTCCCCCTGCGAGTTTCATCAGTTTACCGTGATAGCCAAATAATAAAATTTCTTTCACTCCTAGCAAGTCAGCTTCTACTAACATCGGTCCGATCCAGTTAGCCGTTTTTACCAATTGTTCCGAATTTATCCCTAGTTTTCGCGCTAAATCTAAGCCGTTTTCGCCAATACAGAAGACTAAATTCTCAAACCGACTAGCTTTATCTTGTAACTCCCCACGAAAAGCGGTAAGTTGATCTGGTGTACTCAAAGGTTGAGAAATCCCCGTTGTTCCTAATAAGGAAAGTCCTTCAACTACACCAAAAGCAGCATTGGAAGTTCTCAGGGCAAGCGATCGCCCTGCCGGTAAAATAATCGTGACGGTGATTTTTTCCCCTGGTGTGAGCAACCGCTGCAAATTTTCTGTTAACAACCTTTGAGCATAACCATAAATTGCAGCTTTCCCTTCACCATTCAATTGCTTACCAATTCCCTCACCACCCTTAATCACAACTGATTCCCCATCTCCCTCGAACCATTGCACCAACGCCCAAATAGGCGTATTTTTAGTCAAATCGAGGTTATCACCCGGATCACTGCGGGTAATTGCCAAAGCGCTATTTTCCGATAGTCCTGCTACCTGTTCAATTGGTATTTCTGCGATTACGTCCGGTTCAATCAAATCCACTGAAGTTACACACAGGGGTTGACTATGACGTAACCAGTGTAAAGCGGCTACAGCAGCAGCACAAGCAAAAACGGGAAGGGTGTATCCAGAAAGGGACATGAGCAAAATTCACAATTCAAAATTCACAATGTAAGAATTCAGGAGTCAGGAGTCAGGAGTCAGGAGTCAGGAGTCAGGAGTCAGAATGCTTATGAAATGAAGAATAGAGAGAGGTGAGATTTTATCAAAATCATCAAAGTTTACTAAAACAGCCTTTATTCTCCTGAACCGCAGGTCTGCGTAGCGTCTTCTGTAGTCTCTATCCTGAATACTTACTTCACAATTCAAAATTAAGCTGAATTTCTAACTTAAGTAGGTAGGCAGAATAAAACCAAACTGTCTAAAGAAAAGTAAACAAGGCTAAAACCCGTTTTCCCCCTGCTAGAAAGCTCCCTGCCCCCCTGCCTTATCCCAACGACAATTTTTAACGCCAACCTACTTAGACTCCTACTTCTGATAATAGGACTTGCATAGCTTCCCAAGAGATTCCTCTTTCGATATAACGGGGTGATTCAGGATTATAGGGGCTACCGATGCGGTCAATACCGAGAATTGTGGCTTCATCGGGTAAAACAGGTACATCCGGGTCAAAGGCAGTGGGACGCATCAAAGAACTAGAAAAGCCCTTAAAAATTGCGATTTTGTCTTGCTCATCAGTCATGTTGATCGTGACAATGAGGACTTCTTGAGGGCGTTTGACAGTATATTGCTCTAGCCGTTTACCAATGGAATTATTCATCAATCAAAAACCGTGTAACTTATTTACTCATCTGAAGTATTTACATCTGAAAATTAATTTTCATACTTCACACGTCATAATTCATTTTTCATCTTTCATCTTTCATCTTTCATATTTTTTATTGTGTGGCTGAACGCCCCTGCTTGCCTAGCTTAATCAACACGAAGTAGCTTAAATAAACCACATAAACTACTAAACCAATTATGCCTAGAAAGCTGAGAAAAGCAGGCTTGCTATTGTGATGGAAGTAATCTTTAAACAGTAATGGTGCTTCCAACCAAACGCTACAGTAGGAGCTTTTGAGAGAAATTTCAGAAAAAGCACAACCCAAAAAAGGTACAAGAGCTACTGTACTCAGAATACAGTAAACAGTTGTTGCCCAGCGCCAAGATGTGAAAATCAATTTCAATAACCCACTAGATTGATATTCAATTTCATCGTTGATATCAACCCAGAACCATAGAGAAATGGGGATGAGAATACGAGCTATTAAAGCAGAAATAAAACTTACGGCCAATCCACCAATCATCAAGTAAAGCGTTATTAGCAATAAACTTGCTACTCGCCAGTAAATCATTAACAAGCGTTGTATTGCTTCTGATTTTTGTACAAATGCCCAAATCAGCAGAATCAGGGGAATAATTACTGTAAATAATAAAGCTAATCTATATTCCATCCAGACGTAAGGGCGAAACCAAATTTGTGGCATAAATTGTGTCAGGTTTGTCAGGTTTGTCAGGTGATAAATCTAAAATTTATTTATCTTTTATTTGATAGTTTAATTAAGGCAAAAAAGCAAGCAACTCATGAATCTGTAGCTGATATTTTGCACTTATATAAAATAGTACCAGGAAGAATTTAGGAATTCAGCCCAATCTATTTTCTATTCAGCATACCGAGAAAAAATGCTTTCTTTGCTTTCTTTTTCAAGGTTGTGGCTGAGGTTTTGTCCTCTGCATAAACTCCCTTACATTCCCGACACGCAAAAATGAGTAAAGGGAGGATGTGAGATGGATATGGAGTGGTGGGAAGGTGCAAGATATTCAGTTAATAGATCGTGGTTGCTTGCCCACTAGACTAAAAGAAAAGGTATTAACTCAATTTCTAGTCTTCGTAAAGTCGGCACTCATCTGCTTCGGGATTAGCATCACAGTATTTTTCTAAAGAGTTCTTTGGTTTCTCTTGACGCTGGTGGGAAGCTTCCGCTTGCAGTTCTTCAACTGCATCCCAAGCCGCAGCACATTCAGGCGAACCGCTACCTGTAATGTCACAGACAACACGCGCTTGTTCAATTTCTTCCTGGATCTTGTCTTGAATATCGGGATTTGCTGTTTCTTGGATATTTGTCATTGTTTTAGTCTCGTTATGTGTTGTTTATACTAGTGTAGAAAAAAATTCAAAAATTGCAGTGTTTGCTCTATCGCTTACTATTCTAACCACTGACCTGATCAGTTCGTATTTGAGCCTGATAATCCATAACTAATACAACAAATTGCCTCATCTGTACTGTGTTCTCCTCTATGTTTTAAGATTTTGTGGGGACAGTACTACAGAAAAACAATCATACAATATATTTAAATGCATCTGGCAAGAAGTCACCGTCCTGGATGCGGGGGTAGATAAAGGGCTGGTGCATGAACTCTTGTCGGATGCAATACTTCCCTAGATAAAACCATCAACTACTAGCCTCAATAGAGAAAGAAGCCCAGAACTCATGGCAGACAAAATGCAGTGGGCAAATGCCCTATCAACCCGTCCTTCTTTAGAAGCAGCTGTTGCAGATGTGGTACAACAAGCTGTCTCATCTTTAACAGCACCTGCGGATTTGGGGCTGGTGTTCATTTCGTCTGCTTTTACAAGTGAATATTCCCGACTCTTGCCATTGCTGGCCGAAAAACTTTCAGTACCTGTGCTGATTGGTTGTAGTGCTGCTGGTGTAGTGGGTAGGAGAGAACCAGGAAAAACCGAAGAAATAGAAGCAGAACCAGCTATCAGTTTGACTTTAGCCCATCTTCCAGGGGTGAATATCCAAGCTTTTCATGTTGTGGCTGAAGAATTACCTGATTTGGATAGTTCTCCCAATGCTTGGATTGATGTCGTCGGTGTGCCACCATCACCAGTACCCCAATTTATATTATTGTCTAGTGCGTTTTCGTCAGGAACTAATGATTTATTGCAGGGCTTAGATTTTGCTTATCCGGGTTCGGTAGTTGTGGGGGGACAAGCTAGTGGTGGGTTTGTGAGCGATCGCATTGCTCTATTTTGTCACAACCGCTTATATCGTGAGGGGACGGTGGGTTTAGCTTTGAGTGGTGATATTGTGCTGGAAACAATTGTGGCCCAAGGATGCCGACCGATTGGCCAGCCATTGCGTGTGACTAAAGCTGAACGCAATATTATTTTGGAGTTAGATGAGCAAGTACCTTTAGTAATTTTGCGAGATTTGATTGGTAGTCTTAGTGAACAAGAACGTTTGCTGGCACAGAATTCTCTGTTTGTTGGTTTAGCAATGAATGAGTTTAAACCTTCTTTACAGCAGGGTGATTTTTTAATTCGCAATCTACTGGGTGTAGATCCATCCGCTGGTGCGATCGCTATTGGCGATCGCGTCCGTCCTGGTCAAAGGTTACAATTCCACCTGCGGGATGCTCAAGCTTCTGCTGAAGACCTAGAATTGCTTTTACAAGAATATCTTGACAACAACCGCAGTGAATCCTCTCCTTTGGCAGCTTTGATGTTTAGTTGTGTTGGACGTGGTGCAGGTCTTTACGGTCAGCCTAATTTTGATTCTCAGCTATTTAAGCGTTACTTCCATGACATCCCCATAGGAGGTTTTTTCGGTAGTGGTGAAATCGGACCTGTGAGTGAGAGAACTTTCCTTCACGGTTACACTTCCGTGTTTGCAATTTGCCGCCAACCTTCGTAATTGGAGGCTGCTCTTGCATGGGGCAGGGGGGACGCGGTGACGCGGGGAGATGAGGATGCGAGGAAAATTAAGAATTCCCTGTTAAGAGTTCCCTGTTCCCTGTTTACGAATTACGTATCCCTAGCGGGACCGTAGGCACTATTACGAATTACGAATTACGAATTAAAAGTGTGCTGTTGTTATCAATTAAGTAAGCAGTACTACCTTGACTAACTGCACCATATTTTTGAATGTAGCGACGCACTTCTAGGGGAAATTCAGGGTAGTCTAAGACTCCATCTCCATCGGCAATAGTTGCCCAAAAGTCTCGTAAATTGGGGGCTAGTTTTTTTGCTTGCGCTAATGGTAGGTTTAAGGGTGGTAAAGTTAGTAACTTGATCAGGAAGGGGAAAGAGCGATCGCCCATCCATTCTTTTGATGACTGCTGTAAGTTGGGAAAATCTGGAACTGATTCCACGCGATGAGATATAATTTGTAACCATTCCTTACCGACATGATCTCGTTGAAACTCCAGAACACGATAAGGATGAGGATAGCTGACTAAGGAACCAGTGGTAATATCATATACTCCATCTGCACAAGCTACATCCTGAACGTGCAAATGCCCTGTAAAGACTAATCTAACTTCATGTTTACGTAATAAGTCTAATAGCTCTGGTGCATTTTCTAACATATAGCGATTTGCCATGGGGTGGTTTGATTGATTAGGCAAATGCTCAACCACATTATGATGCACCATTACCAAAACCAATTCATCCCCAATGGCTGCTAGTTCTGATTCTAGCCATTTGAGTTGTTTTTCATCCACACGCCCGACCTGCTTACCCAGGTCATCAAATGAGTTAGAATTTAGACCTATCAGCCGCACTCCTGGCAATAATGGACAATTGTAGTAAGGTTGCTCTGGGTTTTCATAGCCAAACTTGCGGTAATAGTGAGGGAAATCAGCGAAAGCAATTGATTGCTCATTTGCCATTAACACGGGAACGTCATGATTACCAGGAACAACATAGACAGGAAAAGGAAGTTGAGATAACTTTGTTTGCAACCAAGCGTGGTTCTCTGGTTCACCGTGTTGGGTTAAGTCTCCGGGAATCAAGAGAAAATCTAAATCGAGTTGGATTAAATGTTCTAGTACACTTTCAAAAGCTGGAATACTGACTTCGACAAGATGAAAGCGGCTAGGATGATCCCAAATTGTATGGGGAAGCCCAATGTGTAAGTCACTAACTATGGCAAAACGAAAATTGATATTATTCATTGATTTAAGAAAATGTTAAAAGCAGAAGAGCAAATACTCTTTTTCCCAAAGTATAACTCTTGCTTTGGCTGACTGGGGATCAGCCGTCAGACTTAATATTTGTACACATTTATGTTGAATTTTTTTACCTCAAGGAGATTTGATTTTGGCAGTTGTCCGAGTTCGTCAACACGTTAACCCACTTGCTAACAAGTATCAAATACCAGCGAATCCCCTAGAGTGGGAGAAGGTTTATCCACAGCCAAACCAGCCCCTACACTTAGATATTGGTTGCGCTAGGGGCAGATTTTTACTAGAGATGGCACAAGCAGAACCAAACTGGAATTTTTTAGGTTTGGAAATTCGGGAACCTTTGGTTGTAGATGCTAATAGGTTGCGTTGTGAGTTGGGTTTAACAAATTTGCATTATTTATTTTGCAATGTTAATAACTCATTAACACCTCTTTTATCGACTTTAACACCAGGAATTTTACAGCGTGTAACCATTCAATTCCCTGATCCTTGGTTTAAAAACCGCCATGCTAAAAGGCGTGTAGTGCAACCAGAGTTAGTGGCAGAATTAGCCGGTTATTTGGCGGTTGGTGGGGTTGTATTTGTGCAATCTGATCAAAAATTTATTGCTGTGGAAATGTGCGATCGCTTTTCTGAACACCCAGCATTTGTGAAAATGGGTACAGAGGAATGGTTAGCAGAGAATCCTCTACCAGTTCCCACAGAACGGGAAATAGGAACTATTAACAAGGGTGAACCAGTTTATCGAGCTTTGTTTGTGAAACGAGAAATCGTGAATATAGACTCCCCTGTTTAAAAGCACAGCACTTGTGATCTCAGTAAATCAATTTAGACAGACTCCTAGAAGAAAAGTCACAAAGAGACGCGGGAATGGGGAGATGGGGAGCCACCAAATATTCATTTTACGTAAAACCACTGTAGTTATTTTTAAATATGTAGGCTTTAATGCAAGTAATAGATTGATCTTTTCTTCGTTTAGTTAGATTCAGCCTAATGTTCATATTCTCAAGATTTACTGTTGCTGTTAAAACTTCAATTGCATAGTAATTGAGTAGTCTGTATTTTGACTATCTTTGTAGTTCAAGTAAATTATTAGCAGCAGCTAATCCTCATATATTGCTGAAAATATCAGCTAATTTTTCAGTGGCTTCTTATTTCGTTTTGAAGTCAAATTCAACATCTCTAAATACTATTAAATCTTAGGTGATACAATATGAAAAATACCATCAATTCAACTAATTTAATCTCTTCTGTTCCTTTATCTCAAACTCTTGTTTTTATTGATTCTAGTGTAGATGACTATGAATTTCTCGTAAATGGTGTGACGCTAGGTGTTGAAGTCAGAGTCATTGCTAGTCATAAAAATGGCATTGAGCAAATTACCACTCAGTTGCAAAATTTTGTAGATGAAGGCGGTTTAGTTGACGAAATTCATATTTTATCTCATGGAAATCCTGGTTGTATATATTTAGGCTCAACTGTTTTAAATGCAGACACATTAGAACAATATCACCACGAATTACAGCAATGGCAAAAATTACTAAATAAACAGGCAAATATTTTTCTGTATGGTTGCAAGATAGCCGCAGATTCCGGTCAATATTTTGTAGAAAATTTAGCTAAATTAACTCATGCCAATATTACCGCAGCTACTAAATTTATAGGGAATATTGCTGGTGTTATCAACTGGAATTTAGACTTTAGCACAGGTGAAATTCAAGGAAATGCACCATTTTCAGCAGCAGTCATGGCAAATTATCCAGGAATTTTAGCTACCATTACAGTTACAAGTAATGCTGATAGCGGTGCAGGTTCTTTAAGACAAGCGATCGCTAATGCGGCAGCAGGAGATACAATTACTTTTGCTTCTAGTCTTGCTAACCAAACTATCACATTAACTAGCGGACAATTAACCATCAATAAAAACCTCACTATTGATGGTGGTGCTGTGACTAATTTAAAAATTAGTGGTAATAATGCTAGTCGAGTTTTTGCAGTAACACCAAATGCTATTTACCAACCATCAAATGTGGTATTTAGGAATATAATTATAGCTAATGGACGTGTTAACGGTACTGATGAAAGTGCAGCAGGAGGAGGAATTAGAACTTTTGATGCCAGCACAATTTTAGTAGAAAATTGTCAACTTAATAATAATTATGCCGGTTACGGTGGAGGTGCTATTTTTAGTGGTTTTAAAGGTAATACCACCGTAATTAATTCTAAATTTGATGGGAATATTGGTGCGGGAGTAAACACTGAAAGGGGCGGAGGTGCTATAGCCACTAAAAATGGAGGTAGTTTAACTGTTAAAGATTCAGAATTTACCAATAACAAAGGTACGACTGGTGGTGCAATTAATAGTCTCTTGCAAACATTAACCGTAGAAAATTCCATCTTTAAAAATAACGATACCCTGGCAGGTGCTACCATTATTCCAAATCCTGGATCAGGCTGGGGTTATGGTGGTGCTATTTTCACTGATGGTGCAAATGCTTCTGGACCAAACTTTGATTATGGAATGACAGGTGGTACTATTACCATTCGTAACAGCCAATTTGATGGTAATACAGGTGCTGGACAAGGTGGAGCATTGTTTTTGTATGCCTATTATTCAGATCAAATCAATATAGAAAATACCACCATTGCCAACAATAAAGTCGTTAAAAATGGTAGAGGTGATGCTTTCGGCGGTGGAGTCAGAATTGGAATTAACTTGGGTCGATACGCAGATCAACCTACTCTTGAAGGTGGATTTAGTATTAAGAATTCAACTATTTATAACAATACCGCCCTTAAAGAAGGTGGTGGTTTATGGGTGGGAGAAGATTCCAAAGGAAGTATTATTAACAGCACCTTTTCTGGTAATAAAGCCGATGATGGTAGCGGTAATGGTTTTGGTGGGGCAATCACTTTTGAGAATCGTGGCAACCCTGTCAGCGTTACTAATACTACTATTGCCTACAATCATGCTGGATTTCAAGGCGGTGCTTTTTGGGGCGGTGGTAACAATATTACTCTGAAAAATACAATTGTTGGCTATTCCACCGCTGGTAATATTTGGGGTGTTAAAATCAATACTGGAAGTCAATTTAGCGATGGTGGTAGTAATATTCAATGGCCACCGAAACATCCGAATGATTTTAGTGATATGAATATTACTGGCAGTCCCAGTTTGATTATTGCTGATCCTCAACTTGACCCCGCTTTAAAAGATAATGGTGGTGGTATTCTTACCCACGCTTTACTAACAAGTAGTCCAGCGATTAATACAGGAACAACGACTACCGTAACGACTGACGCAAGGGGTTTAAATCGAGATAGTAATCCTGATATTGGGGCTTTTGAATTTAGTGCAAGTGTTGGATCTAATGCTGCAGTAATTATCACCCCATCAGGAGGTAGTACAAACGTTACAGAAGGTGGTACAACTGATAGTTATGCAGTTGTGCTGAATAGTCAACCTACAGTTAATGTGACTATTGCTCTTAATACTGGTACACAACTGATAACCAATGTAACTCAGTTAGTATTTACTCCTCAAAATTGGAATGTAGCGCAAACAGTGACGGTGACAGCGGTTGATGATACCCTTGTGGAAGGATATCACAGCGCGACTATTCAACATACTGTTAGCAGTGGCGATACTAAATATAATGCTATTGGTGTCAGTCCTGTTATTGTCACAATGACTGATAATGATCCTGGTGTGATGATCACTCAATCAGGAGGTAGTAGCTACGTTACAGAAGGTGGTGGAACTGATAGTTATGTGGTGGTTCTTAGCACTCAACCTACTGCTGATGTGACTGTTGCAATTAATAAAGGCACACAACTGACAACCAACGTAACTCAATTAGTATTTACTTCTCAAAATTGGAATGTAGCGCAAACAGTGACGGTGACAGCCGTTAATGATAATGTAGCAGAAGGATATCAGAACACAACTATTCAACATACCGCTACTAGCACTGATAGCAAATATAATGGGATTGCCATTAGTTCTGTTAATGTAGGCATTACTGATAATGATCCTGGTGTGATAATCACTCAATCAGGAGGTAGCACCTACGTTACAGAAGGTGGTGTAACTGATAGTTATGCAGTTGTGCTGAAGAGTCAACCTACTGGTAATGTGACTATTGCAATTAATAAAGGCACACAACTGACAACCAACGTAACTCAATTAGTATTTACTTCTCAAAATTGGAATGTAGCGCAAACAGTGACGGTGACAGCCGTTAATGATAATGTAGCAGAAGGATATCAGAACACAACTATTCAACATACCGCTACTAGCACTGATAGCAAATATAATGGGATTGCCATTAGTTCTGTTAATGTAGGCATTACTGATAATGATCCTGGTGTGATAATCACTCAATCAGGAGGTAGTACCTACGTTACAGAAGGTGGTGGAACTGATAGTTATTCCGTTGTTCTTAACGCTCAACCTACTGGTAATGTGACTGTTGCAATTAATAAAGGCACACAACTGACAACCAACGTAACTCAATTAGTATTTACTTCTCAAAATTGGAATGTAGCGCAAACAGTGACGGTGACAGCCGTTAATGATAATGTAGCAGAAGGATATCAGAACACAACTATTCAACATACCGCTACTAGCACTGATAGCAAATATAATGGGATTGCCGTTAGTGCTGTCAATGTAGGCATTACTGATAATGATATTGCTGGGGTGAATATTACTCAATCAGGAGGTAGCACCTACGTTACAGAAGGTGGTGCAACTGATAGTTATGCAGTTGTGCTGAAGAGTCAACCTACTGGTAATGTGACTATTGCAATTAATAAAGGCACACAACTGACAACCAACGTAATTCAATTAGTATTTA
>NZ_JACJTQ010000066.1 GCF_014698735.1 Anabaena catenula FACHB-362 | reverse complement strand
CAACAGTGCTAGTATGTCAAACATGGGCTGTGTGTGGTTTTCGAGTTGTCGTTGTGGAAGACTATAACTCTACTACATCAGCCCTCTTTTTATACTCTTATTTTGGCTACAGTATTGAAAATGAAAAATATTTTAATTATTGCAGCTAACCCTCCTGCTACCTCCCGATTACGCTTAGAGCAGGAAATACGGGATGTTGAAGAAGCGATTCGGCGATCGCGTTTTCGTGAGCAGTTTAAAGTGGAAATTAGAGTTGCTGCCCGTCCAATTGACATCCGACGCGCTTTACTCGACATTGAACCTCAGATTGTTCATTTCTGCGGTCATGGAGAAGGACAATCAGGGCTAGTTTTGGAAGATGTAACTGGTCTGCCAAAATTGGTTAGTAGCGAAGCGCTGTCGAGCTTATTTCAGCTTTTTGCTAATAGTGTTGAATGTGTATTGTTAAATGCTTGCTATTCTGAGGTGCAAGCAGATGCAATTGTGCAGCACATTAACTATGTTATTGGCATGAATCAGGAAATTCGAGATGATGCGGCGATCGCATTTGCCGTTGGCTTTTATGATGCTCTTGGGGCAGGAAAGTCGGTTGAATTTGCCTACGAGCTAGGTTGTGTTGCTATTCAAACCGCTATACATAAGAATACAACAGGTGATCGGAAATTAATACCAGTTGATGTAGTTGGTGAAAGTCGAACCATTGAGGAACATTTGAAGCCAGTTTTAAAGAGGAAAACACTGACCTTTGACTACACCAGATTGAAAGACCTTTTGAAAACAGGACGTTGGAAGGAAGCCGATAAAGAAACGTTCACTATCATGCTGAGGATTGCTGACTGTGAGGCTAAACAATACCTGGATGTAGAAGATATTCAAAAATTTCCGTCCGAAGATTTGAAAACTATTGATAACTTGTGGAGAACCTATAGCAATAGCCATTTTGGGTTCAGTGTTCAAAATGAAATTTGGAAAAATAAAGAAATTGACGGCAATCCCCATTCAGGTGTGAAAACATTTCGTGCTTTTGGTGACTGTGTAGGATGGCGAATGAAATATACTGTAGATGACAAAGAAGACTACAAGTGGCGAGATTACAACAGTGTGCTGTTTAGCCTCCAAGCTCCGAAAGGACATTTACCTTGGGGAGGATGGGGCGATCCAGGAAAGTTCAAACGCTGGCGACTTGGCTATCTATTTGCCTGCTTTGATTAAAAATCAGTACTCTTTGTGAACAAAAATGCCTCGTTGCACATCATTTAATTCCGGTTTTAAGAAAGCAGATTCTAATCGAGCAGAAATTTTTTCAAAAATGGTTTGAGTAAACGTGCTTTTCAAGTTTAAAAAAATTAACAACATTCCAATTTATTACTTTAGTATATTGGGTTTTATCCTGCCGATGTTTAAAAATTTTTGAAGGAATAAATCTGCTATGGTTACTGTCTATCTTCCGCTCAATGCTACTTGTCCTAAGATAAACTTTGAAAATTATTTTAAAATAGTACAAAATCAAGAGTTTGACTCAAAAGAGTGGGATGAACTAGTGTTCAGATTAGGATTTTGTGGAGCTATATCTGTGCCAATGCTTAAAAAAGCATTGGATGTGCTTAATAAATTAGTTGCTTCAAACAGTTCTGATACTTTTTACATTGAAAGCAATAAACGCTTGTATATTATTAAAGCTTTAGAACAGATTGGCAAAGAAGCAAAGGACACTGTTCCAGAGCTAACTGCTATTTTAGAAGATAAAAAATCAGACGATTACCTTAAATATCTCACAGTTAATGCATTAGGAAAAATCGGCTCGGAAGCGAAATCCGCTATCCCTGGTTTACAGAAGCTTCTCAAAAGTGTTGAAGATTCGGACTCGGTTGTGCAAGTTACTAAAGCTTTAGGATTAATTGGTGAAACAGAGTTTGCAGTTTCTAAGCTTCTGGAGACTATCAAAACAACAACAACAGTGCGTTTAGGAGAGCAAGCAGCTTTAGCACTTGCCGAAATTGTTCCAAACACTTCAGGTATAACTGATAGTCTTGTTGAAATTTTACAAAAGGGCGAAAGCAATGAAAGTCGCGTTAGTGCAGCTTTAGGGTTATTTGCAATTGGAATAAAGTTGGAAGATACAAGCGCTATGCTGGTTGAGATTCTCGAAAATGAACAAAATAGCCCAGTGTTGTTTAGTACAGCACTGGCTTTACTTACAGGTGATGTAGACAAAACAGCAATTGTTACTGCAATTATTAGATCAATAGACTATGTATCTAATGAAGCCGTTGAATGGCAATATTATGATGGAGGCGATGCGCTGCTTGAACTGCAACTAACGGTTGCAAAGATTATTGGCTCAGAGATGAGCGTCGCTGTGCCTGCACTTGTCAATGTCTTAGCAGATAAAACTAAAGATCTACTAATGCGCGAAAGAGCAATTAAAATTTTAGGTGCAATTGGTGAGCAGGCAAACCATGCGGTTCCAGCGCTAATCGAGATTGTTAAAAATAAAAGTGAAGAAATAGCTTTGCGAGAAGGAGCAATTACTACTTTGGGTGCAATTGGCTCTCAGGTAAGGGACATTGTAAATCAACTTACTAGAGTTATTGAGGATGAGCAAGAAAATCTCTACATTCGTAGTGCATCTATTACAACTTTAGGAAAAATTGGTGCTGATGCAAAACCAGCCATTCCTACATTACTAAAGATTCTTATAGAAGACCTTTTAACAAAGAATACTAATACCAAAAATGACGATTATGCTCGAAGAGACTTAGTAATTCTAAGTGCTGAGGCACTGGGTAAATTAGGCGAAACTAAACTTGCGATTAGTTATCTTTTGAAAATTGTTGAAGACAATTGTGAATTGCGTGAACTTTTGACAAATTTTGATGAGACATCTTCAGATGTCTATAACTATAACTTAGTGGATTCCTTTAAACTTAATAGTATTAGGGGGGTAGGTTTTGCTGTTCAGGGAATTGGTATATCCGCAGTTTCTTTCCTAATTACAGCTTTGAAAAACTCAAATTTGCAAAGATTTACAGCCATGCTCGATTTTAATTCGGATCTACAACGACGACGTGCAGCCGTTTATGGGTTAGCCATGATCGGTCAACTACCGAATGAAGCAATTGATATTCTAACTGCCGTTGTAAATAACGAAAGAGAAGATTTAAATGTTCGTCGCCTTGCAGCTTATGCGCTAGAGAATTGTGATGTAGACACACAGGAGTTTTTCGACAAAATGAATCTAGTTCCAGCTAGCAAAGCTACATGTAGAGACGATATCGATTTCTTTGACATTTACCTTGGTTTGTGTATTGGTGTGCCTAAAAATGGTGGAGGAGCACTATTTGAGTGGATTAAAAAAAAGCTAGGAGGCTAAAATTAGAATTTGGCTATGTAAAACTTTTGAATTATGCCAAGCAATGTATTTCAGAAAAATTTTCGCGGCTATTCTTTCAAAAGCCAAGAAATATCTAGTGCAGACTTTAGTCATGCTGACATCCGAGGTGCAGATTTTACCAAAGCAATTCTGATTGGAGCAGACTTCAGCTATGCAACAGCTGGACAACGCCTCCACTGGAGAATAGGGATAATCGGTGCGTCGCTGCTTTTAGCTTTTTTAGCTGGATATGTCTCAGCTTATGCTAGTGGAATTGTTGCTAGTTTAATGGTAATTGATGAAGATCCTGTGGTCTTTTGGTCGAGTATCTTTGCCTTAGCAATCCTGAATGGTTTTATTTTTCTAGCGTGCAGACGAGGATTAGGACTTGCTGTGGGAGTATTTTCTCTAGTCACTGCATTTGTGCTGATTTTGGCGGGAGGTTTAGGTACAACTGATGCAACAGCTGCTGCCATTACACAATCATTGGCGATCGCCGGAGCTATTGCAGGAGCAATTATTGGAGCATTTGCACTGGCAGTACTCCAAACCCTTACTGGCAAAATTGCGCTATTCATTTACGGAATCACCTTCACACTGGGCAGTTTAGCTGGAGGTTGGGAGGGGATTGAACATGGTACAAAACATCTTGTTCAAGGGTTGCCAGTTGTAGCCTTAGTCGTAGTCGCATTATTTAGTTTAAGTTCTTGGATTGGTTGGAATCTATCTAGTTGTAATGAAAAGTATCTACTTGTCTATAAACCAGCTAATTGGATTACTTCTATAGGTGGTACTTGTTTTAGGGGTGCAGATTTAACAGGAGCAAATTTTACAGAAGCTAAGCTTAATAGTACAGATTTTAGAAATTCAACACTCAAGAAAACTTGTTGGTTTCAGGCTAAGAATCTAGAAAAAGCCCTAACCGAAGGAACTTATCTGGAAAACTTAAAAATTCGTGACTTAGTAGTTACTAAAAAAGGTAAAAGCCAACACTTTGAAAATCTTAATTTGAGAGATTTACAGCTTGAAAATGTGGATTTACAATATGCTTACTTGGATGGAGCAGATCTGAGTAGAACAACTTTAGAAAATGCCAATCTCACAGGTGCAAGACTAGCCAAAGCTCAATTATATCAAGCCAATCTCAAAGGAGCTTGCTTGACAGGAGCTTATATTGAGAACTGGGGAATTTCTACAGGTACCAATCTAGATGCTGTAAAGTGCGATTACATTTACACGAAACTCCCTACCGAAGCCGATCCAGATCCCTCTCGCAAGCCGGACAATCGCCAGGAACTGTTTAGAGCAGGTGATTTTACTGATTTTATTGCTCCAATTGTTAAAACGTTAGAAATCTATCAAACTCAAAATCTTGATCCTCGTGTTGTCGGGCGCACGTTTAAAACCCTTGATTTATATCATTACAAAGGTATTGACCCAAGCGCCGCAGCGATCGCCCTCAAACAGTTAGCCGAACAGCACCCAGAAGCAGAACTAAAGTTTGTGGCATTAGAAGGGCGGGGTGAAGAAAAAATTCGACTCCAGGCGAGAGTCACAGGTGAAGCTGATCGCTCTAGTCTGAGTGCTGAATATATTGACAAATATCAACAGATTGCCTCCTTATCATATAGCGACCTACAATCTTTGCTCGCTGCAATGGCAGAGAAAGATGAGCGGATTCGCAGTTTAGAAAATATGCTTATCACTGCGATAAAAAGCGACAAATTTTACATAGAAACTTACTATAGTCTTGGGAATAAAAGTGACAAAGATAAAACAGTTAAAAAAATTCTCATTCTCACAGCTAATCCTAAAAATACAGATAAACGTCGCTTAGATGCAGAGGTTCGTGAAATTGAAACTGGTTTGGAGCGAGCTAAAAAACGAGATCAATTTGAAATTATCTCAAAATGGGCTGTACGCCCTGATGACCTACGGCGTGCTCTACTAGATTATGAACCACAAATTGTTCATTTTTCTGGCTATGGAGCAGCCACTGAAGGATTAGCCTTGGAAAACAAATTGGGGCAAATACAGCTGGTCAGTACAGCATCTTTAGTCAACCTATTTGAGATATTCAAAGATAAGGTCGAATGTGTTCTGCTAAATACCTGCTATTCCGAAACTCAGGCTGAGGCAATTTGTCAGCATATTAATTATGTTATTGGAATGCATCAGCAAATTGGCGATCAAGCTGCTATTGAATTTGCTGTTGGCTTCTATGATGCTTTGGGATCTGGGCGCTCAATCGAGGATGCGTTTCAGCTTGGTTGCATTTCAATTGATTTACAAGGTATTCCAGAATCTCTAACGCCAGTGCTGAAGAAGCACAAGATGTGAACAACAATCTGAAGCTGAATCTACAGGTCTACAGCATTAACGGGAATCTAAAGCAACTTTTACCAAGATATTACTAAAATAAGTCAAGTTAATAGCGATCGCTTGCTATTGTCGATTTCACTTTATGCCAATTCTATCAATTGATTGGGAGCAATTAAAACTGGCGTTAACTCATTTTTATTATCTAAAGTTGCTTCAGTCGAAGTTCTGTGGGGCCTCTAAGGGCTACACCTTGGTTTGTATTAGGGTTCAACTTAAATCTTGAAACTCCACCAACAGTTTCTACCCAAATTGGACAAGCTTTGAAGCCAAAACCAAGGGTTTGGCTGCCATTAAAGGAGATTTTTGTATCTACATTTTTTTTCACATAAATTTTTGAACTTTTTTAATGCAATGTGAGTCATTTTTAGATCATCAAAGACAGATGCAGGCGCAACGGGGACGAGACAATGCTCAAACCCTTTTTGAGGTTGAGCAGATACCAAGCGATAATCAAATCAGAAATATTTTGGATGAGATTGCAGCCAGCATTCTGTTTCCCATATTTAATTGGGTCTATGAGTCACTGCAAGCAGGGGGATATCTAAAATCCTATCAATGTTTGGGGGTCATGGTCAGAAACATCTATCCAGCATCCTCGTCATCCTCAATTTATTAGCGTTTCTGTTTCATAATTGTTGCCTATCACCTTTATCAAACGCAAGAATCACAACAGATGAAAGCAAGGCGAATTTTACAATATCTCATCTTTAATCACAATTAATATATACATTTCTGGCTTCGTTTGTAAATTATTTATACCAATGAAATCAAACATTTGCTGTAAGTGGTTATAATCGGTCGGTTAGGGTGCTGGACAAGGCGAAAAATCGAATAAACCAAGGACTCACACGAATGCAGTGGGAAGAAAACAGGACGAACTTTGATCGCAACTTGGCAGTAGTCATCGGCATTAATCGCTACAACAGTAACGGTATTCACGATCTGAAAACAGCAGTTAGCGATGCTAGTGCCATTGCTGACCTTTTAGAGAAAGAATACGCCTACAAAAAAACAGATATCATTCGACTGTTTGACGGCGAAGCAACGCTGACAGGAATCGAAGACCTACTTTCTCACACCATACCCAATCAACTTAAGCCAACCAGTGGCGATCGCCTGATTTTCTACTATGCAGGTCATGGAATTCCTCGTAACAGCAAAGACGGGCCATCAGGATATTTGGTACCGCAGGATGCTGACCTAAACAAAGCAGATTCTTTCCTATCTATGCAATACGTGTATGAGCAGTTAAGCCAACTAACTTGCCATCACTTGCTGGTAATTTTGGACTGTTGTTTTGCAGGGACATTTCAATGGGCAGGCAGTAGAAAACTGATTCGCATTCTAGAAACCGTTCGTAGAGAACACTACGATCGCTTTATTCGCTTTCCCGCTTGGCAAGTTATCACCTCCTCTGCTCATGACCAGGAAGCAATGGACGTAGCCCTCGATAATGTTGTCTTGGCAGAAGATAATCGGGGAACTGTTACGAACTCCTCACACTCTCCCTTTGCTCTAGCGCTGATTGAGGGATTACAAGACAATCGAGCAGATTTGATTCCCGATGGTGTAATTACTGCCCATGAACTCTACCTCTATTTAGAGCAACGAGTGAGTAAATTATCCGAAGAACGCCAAAAACCTGGACTTTATCCGTTACGACGAGAGTATGACAGGGGTGAGTTTATTTTCACGAAACCAGGATTTACACGCGACCAACTCAAGCCTGCACCACCCCTGGATGAAAACAATAATCCTTATCGCGGCTTAAAATCATTTGATGAGAAACACGCAGGGTTTTTCTTTGGTAGGCAGGTTCTGATTGAAGAATTAGTAAAACGTCTCTTGGTGCCTAATCAGCCGCTTGCGGTAGTGCTGGGAGTTTCAGGTTCAGGTAAGTCAAGTTTAGTCAAAGCAGGGTTAATTCCTTATCTACGAGACAAGCAGGCAAAGCAGTGGTATATTCTAGAACCGATGCGACCTGGTGAGTTGCCTTTTACATCCTTGGCAAGAGTACTCCTGCCTGTTGTCAATGCCAATCTCGTTGAGCAATTGTCTCAAGTTAGTTTTTTGGATGAGGCGCTCAAGCGAGTGCTTGAATCTAAGACCCAAGCAGATCAGGATTTGGGTAGGGCAGATCAAGCCAAGCCAGAGAGCGATCGCCCTTTCCAAATGAATGAGATTTTGATTAAAGTTGCACAGTCTTGGTGTAGTGCGACTCCAGAAGCAAGGTTGCTGCTGGTTGAGGATTACCTTGCCCAGTTAGAAACTCTCTGTCGTCCAGAAGAACGGCAATTATTAGTCCATTTCCATGACGAGATTTTAGCTAGACTCGATTCCTTGCTTGGGCATCTCCAGCAAGATCCGCAGTATCTCATAGCTGCGATCAAGACATGGAGCCAGAATCATCCTAATATCAAGCTTTTGTTGGTAATTGACCAGTTTGAAGAGCTAATTACGGCAAGTCATGAGGGTCAGACAGATAGCCAAGGGAGCGAGCAAACTGGAGGCGAGCGCACCACTGAAGCAAAACAGTGGCAGCCGTTTTTGGAACTGTTGCGAAAAGCGATCGCTGCTTGTCCTGAAGAATGGCGTGTGGTACTAACACTGCGTTCTGACTTTGAACCGCGTTTTCTCGATTCACCGCTGAAATCGTACTGGAAGGATGGGCGGTTTCCGGTACGAGCGATGAACTCAGATGAGTTGCGACAGGCGATTGAGGGGCCAGCCCTGAAGCAGGCGTTGTACTTTGAGCCACCGGAGTTGGTGGGCAAGTTAATTGATGAGGTAGGGCAGATGCCGGGAGCATTACCACTGCTCTCGTTTACCTTGAGTGAACTCTATATCAAATTGCGCGATCGTTGGATGAAGGATAATGCAAGCGATCGCGCTTTACGAATTAAGGATTATGAAGAATTGGGTGGAGTGGCAGGAGCGCTGACTCGTCGGGCAACCCAGGAGTATGACAATCTCGTTAAAGAGTTTGGCGAAGCATCAGGCAAGGCATACCAAGCCACGATGCGACGGGTGATGCTGCGGATGGTGACAATTGAGGGGGGTGGAATTGCACGGCGACGAGTGCCGGAGTCTGAGTTGGTGTATCCAGATTCGCAAGAGAACAAGCGTGTCGGGCTGGTGAGCGATTATTTAGTTAAAGCTCGTTTGCTGGTAAAAGGACAGGAGACAGGAGAGCCTTACGTCGAGCCGGCTCATGATTTCCTGGTGCGGGGTTGGGACAAATTACAGAAATGGATTAAGGAAGAACAGGAAGACTTGACTTTGCAACAACGTTTGACTCCTGCTGCCCTTGATTGGAAACATGGCAGAGGGATGCTTTGGATTGAGGAAGTTGCTCGTCTAGCTAAATTGGAGAAGGTGCTTGAATCACAGACAGATAACTGGCTCAACAAATTAGAGAAAGAGTTTGTGACACGCAGTATTCAAGAAAAACAAGACCGGATCGAGAAGTTGGAAGAAGATTTACGAATCTCTGAAGAACGCCGAATAGCAGCAGAATTAGAATTAGGAAGTGTCATTGCATCCCGACACTTTGAAATTGAAAAGAGTTTAGATTCATTGTTACTAGTTATGCGGACAGCGAGAGAACTGCAAAATTGGAAAACCAATAATAATCCACCTTTACAAAGCTATCCAACTGTTAGTCCTCTGTTCACTTTACAAACTATTCTTGACAATATCAACGAGCAAAATCGTTTAAATGTATCTGAAGATGATGCGATTTGGCAATTCTTAGGGTACGACGTGGGCGAGGAGGTAGATTTAGCTCTATCTCGCACCGAGCCTGAAAAACTCCATAGATTTGATAATCCCAATCAACAACACTTTATAACACTAGATACTAACGGCAAATTTAAGATTTGGGAATTACCAAACCAACTAATTGAAGAACCTCATCAAGTAGAAAATAACAGTATTTCTAATATTTTGTTTAGTCCAAATGGAGAATTTTTTATTACGATAAGTAGTAATAGTGTAGTATTTTGGAATTTAACAGGATATATACTTGGAAAATTTACTAGCAGACTAGCCTATATTGTCTCAAAATTAATTTTTAGCCCCAATTCACAGCAAATTGCTCTTTTAGAAAGAATAGATGGAGGTGCAGATACACAGTTTTTGCACTTTTTTCAAGTGTTGAAAGATACAGGTAAAGTTATTCAAATTGGTGAAGGAGGTTATCGAGGATACTTTGGAAGAATGCGCTTCACTGAAGACAGCAATTATCTAATTACTGGAGCGCACAATCAAATTCGCTACTGGAATCTTAAGCCTAGATTACAGCTTCGGCTATCCCCTATTGGATGGTTTAACGGTGAGATGTTATTGATGAAAGAAGAACTGGAAAAAGATATCTACAGTAGTGTACGGCAGAACCTTTATATAGAAAAACTAAATGACGGCAAAGTTAGATTTCACAAAGGATATAAAGAAATTTTAGAATTGGAAAATAATCCAGATTGGTTTAAACAAGCTTTTATAACTTCTGACGAAAAAAAGATCGCTACTTTGGGAAATGATGGAAAAGTGAGATTTTGGAATCTTGATGGCAAACAAATAAACAGCTTAAAAGAGATTCAGTTAGAACACTATCAAAGTGGCAACCAAGTAATTTTTAGTCGAGATGGACAGTATGTTGCTGTTATAAAAAATAATGGTATTTATATAGTAAATGTATTAAATCAAAAAACGATAGGTAATATTGATGGGGATAGTTTTAGATTCTCAATAAGTGTTAGCTTTAGTCCAAATGGGCAGCGTATTGCTACTGTTGGTTCGGATCGGATAGTACGACTTTGGGATTTAAGAGGACGGCAACTTGCTGAATTAAACTTAACGAATCCACAAGTTTCCTCCATTCTTGGTACTTATTTTGATACCGGGGATGGAACCGAGCCAGTGATTGGTTTTATCCATGATGGTAAAAATTTAATCATCGCTGTAGGAGAAGGTCAAAATATACCTTTATTTTGGAAAATTGAAGAATTAGAGGATTTACTCAAACGTGGTTGTCAATGGATGGATGAATATCTGAGGAATCCCACAGCGAATATCAGTGAAGAAGAACGCAGATTATGTAAATATATTAAAGCTTCTCAGACGTAAACAGTCGGAAAGTAGGCAATGAATGAAGTGTAGGCAGTTGAAGTGCTTGTAAGCAAAAAAGGAGCGGCAATCGCCTTGATTCCACTGGAATTTTAGTTAGATAACCGTGTTAACAGGCAAGGCAGTTTCATAAATGAATAAATTTACACACAACTTAGCGATCGCCATCGGCATCAACCAATATCAGAACGGCATTGCCAAGTTGAATACGGCAAAACCTGATGCTGAGACACTAGCAGATATATTAAGAGACGATTACCAGTATCAAGTTGAACTCATTACTGATGCCGATGATACTGAGCGTAAGCCGACACGGAACGAGCTTGAAAACCTGCTCACTAAATGGTTGCCAGAAAAACTCCAGCAACCTGCTGAAAACAATCGCCTGCTCTTCTACTTTGCCGGACACGGAATGGCTCTTGAAAGCGACGATGGGCCGAGAGGATTTCTGCTGCCCCAGGATGCTAATCCCAAAAACCCGGAAACTTTCCTGTCCATGCAAGTACTACACGATGCCCTCATTGCCCTACCCTGCCATCACCTGATCGTTATCCTTGACTGCTGCTTTGCCGGAACCTTCCGTTGGGCAAGTACCCGCAAACTTATCCCCATTCCCGAAACCATCCACAGAGAACACTACGATCGCTTCATTCGCTATCCCGCATGGCAAGTCATCACTTCTGCTGCCCACAACCAGGAAGCCCTCGATTTTTTGAGCGATAAGCGAGGCATTAGCCAAAAGTCTCAGGGAAAAAAACACTCGCCCTTTGCTGAAGCCCTATTTGAAGCATTACAAGATGGCGAACCGGATGAAAAAGGCAGACGGTACAAAAAAGCAGACCTGACCAAAGATGGAGTTATTACTGCCCCCGAACTATATCTTTACCTGCGCGATAACGTAGAAAATCGTTCTAGCGATCGCCAAACCCCCGGACTCTATCCCTTAAAAAAGCACGATCGCGGCGAGTACATCTTCCACGATCCAAACTTTGACCCTCTAAGTCTGAGCAAGGCAGACCCCATCGATGAAACCAACAATCCCTATCGGGGACTAAAGCCCTTTGAAGAGGAACACGCACGCTTTTTCTTCGGCAGGCAAGAACTCATCGAAAGTTTGTATGCCCGGATTGCGGCACCAGACCATTCACTGACCGTTGTTTTGGGAGTCTCCGGCTCTGGTAAATCCAGCTTAGTCAAGGCGGGGCTGATTCCCTACCTGAGAGAATTGTCTAAGCCGAACAACAACCTCAATCAATGGCACATCCTCAACCCCATACGTCCTGGTGAATCGCCGTTCGCTGCTTTAGCCAGAACCATTTGGGCGATCGCTGATCTGCCTACCACAGTCCAACTCGACTCGCTGGGCTTCCTCAGTGAAAAGCTGAACCAGAAAATTAAGGAATTACAGAAAATTGCTGAGGCTTCTAAGAAACAGGGAGAAACCAGCCGTATTACGCAACGCTTAAAGCTGGAAACTGAAAAATTTACCCAAATTACTGCAATCTGGAATCAGAACAGCCAAACTGCCAATCAGTTATTAATTGTAGAACATTTCGAGACACTCTATGCACTCTGTTCAACTGAAACAGAGCCAGAATCCGAACAGCAGCTGCAACTCAAACAGGTCTTCCTGGCTTGTCTCCATCCCCTAACAGTGCAATTGCAATCCGTTTCCAATTGCTTTGTTGAAATAGTTAAAACCTGGATTCAGAAGCATCCTGGTGTCAAATTATTGCTAGTAATTGACCAGTTTGAGGAGTTAATCACCCTTGGTCGCAAAGCACAACCCAATCAGCCGAGTGACGCTCAGGAAGAATGGCAACAGTTCTTGCAACTGCTAGAGACAACTTTAGCAGCAACCCTCCCCCAACTCCGCATCATCGTCACGTTACGCTCCGACTTTGAACCCCGTTTCCTGAACTCCGAAGCCCTCAAGTCCTACTGGACGAGAGCTAGGTTTCCAGTACGCGCCATGCGCTCAGACGAATTACGACAAGCGATCGCGGCTCCTGCATCCGAAATGGCACTCTATTTTGAACCAGCTAACTTGGTTGATCGCTTAATTGACGAAGTGGGTCAGATGCCTGGAGTATTGCCCCTGCTCTCCTTTACCCTCAGCGAGTTCTACATTAAACTTGTCCAAAAATGGAGAAATAAAGAAACTAGCGATCGCGCCTTAACGATTGATGCTGACTTTGACAAGGAAGGTGGCGTAGCTGGCTCCCTGACTCGAAAGGCGAATGAGGAATATAACAAGATTGGCGATGAATTGGGTGTAGCTGCCCAAATTACTATGCGCCGAGTCATGCTGCGAATGTTAACTCTTGAAGGTGGAGAAACTGCACGGCGACGAGTGCCTGAGTCTGAATTGGTTTATCCTACTAAAGAGGAAAGTGATCGGGTCAAGCAATTGATTGATCGCCTCGTTGAAGCTCGCCTCCTTGTTAAAGGACAACTGGAAACCGGAGAACCATACGTTGAAGCTGCCCATGATTTTCTGGTACGTGGCTGGGGAACATTGCAGGACTGGATTGAGGAAGAGAAAGCAAAAGAAACTCTAGAACTCCAGCAGCGATTGACCGCACAGGCAAATGATTGGGCTAGAAATCAAGGTCCTTTGTTGCCGGATGGCGATCGGCTCAATCAGTTAGAAAAGATCCTGAAATTATCTGATAACTGGTTAAATCACCGAGAAAAGGAGTTTATTGAGCGCAGCATTGAGTACAGAGACATTCAACGGAAACAAGCTAGACAACTGCGGGTAAATGCACAACTGCGAGAGAAAGCAGCTAATATTTTAGATTTGCTTCCTGCACAACCTCTAAACGGCCTAGTTCTGGCAATTGAAGCAATGGGTCAGAATTGTGAAGAATTGCCTGATGAAATTCTCAGCCCGGTTCAGTCTAGTTTATTTGAGGCGATGAAGGTAGCGCGAGAGCGCAATGTTATCAGAGGGCATGAGAATTTTTTTGTTCAATCAGTCGCCATCAGCGCTGATGGACAGACTATAGTTAGTGGCAGTCAAGATAAAACAGTGCGATTGTGGGATCGCCAGGGCAACCCCATTGGTCTAACATTCCAGGGGCATGAGGCTGAGGTCAGCGCAGTTGCCATCAGCCCAGATGGACAGACTATAGTTAGTGGCAGTTGGGACTCAACAGTACGGTTGTGGGATCGGCAGGGTAACCTTATAGGTCAACCTTTTTATGGGCATAACAGTATTATTATCGCAATTACTATCAGTGCTGATGGACAGACCATTGTCAGCAGCAGTGCTGATAGGACAGCACGGTTGTGGAATCGGCAGGGTCAATCTCTTACTGAACCTTTCACTCATGAGCAGTCTGTCACCTCAGTTGCCATCAGTGTTGATGGGCAGACCATAATTACTGGCAGTGCTGATGGGAAGGTGCGGTTGTGGAATCGGCAGGGCCAATCTCTTACTCAACCTTTCGGTCATGAAAAAGAGTCTGTTAATTCAGTTGCTATCAGCACTGATGGGCAAATTATTGCTATTGGTAGTAGCGATAAGACGGTAAAGTTGTGGAATCGGCAAGGTGAACTTCTTGCCCCGCCTTTCCAAGGTCATGAGGAGTCTGTTACCTCAGTAGCCATCAGCACTGATGGACAGACCATCATCAGTGGCAGTAATGATTGGACGGTGCGGTTATGGGATCGGCAGGGTAGCTTGCTTTCTCAACCGTTAAGGGGACATGAGCTTGGTGTTGTTTCAATCGCCGTCAGCGATGACGGGCAAATTATTATTAGTGGCAGTGCTGATGGAACAGTGCGGTTATGGGATGGGCAGAGTCAACTCCTTGGCAATTCTATCCAAGACCATGAAGATGAGGAATGTATCACCTCAGTTGCGCTCAGTGCTGATGGGCAAATTATTGCTACTGGTAGTAATAATGGGACAGTGCAATTGCACAATCAACAGGGTAATCCAATAGGTAAGCCTTTTGAAAGCCACAATACTTATGTTACCTCTGTTGCCATGACTCCAGATGGGCAAACCATCGTCAGTGGTAGTTGGGATAATACAGTGCGGTTGTGGAATAACCAGGGAAACTCCATAGGTCAACCGTTTACGGGACATGAGCTTGGTGTTACCTCAGTTGCCATAACTCCAGATGGGCAGACTATCGTCAGTGGCAGTGCTGATAAGACAGTACGGTTGTGGGATAGGCAAGGCAACCCACAAGGTATGCCCTTTCTCGGTCATGAGCATATTATTGATTCAGTAGCCATTAGTGCTGATGGGCAAGCCATCGTTAGTGGTAGTGAGGATAACACACTACGATTGTGGGATAGGCAAGGCAACCCACAAGGTATGCCCTTTCTCGGTCATCAGGATACAGTTACCTCAGTTGCGATCACTTTAGATGGGCAAATAATTGTCAGTGGCAGTCGCGATCGCACACTACGATTATGGGATAGGCAAGGTAATCCTATCGGTAAACTGTTCCAAGGACATAAGGATACAGTTACCTCAGTTGCGATCACTTTAGATGGGCAAATAATTGTCAGTGGTAGCCGCGATCGTACAGTACGGTTATGGGATAGGCAGGGCAATCCTATTGGTCAACCGTTCCAAGGGCATAAGGATACAGTTACCTCAGTGGCGATCGCTTCGGATGGACAAATTATTGCCAGTGGCAGTGATGATGGAACAGTGCGGTTATGGCGGGTTGGCAATTGGGAAACCTGGTTGCAAATTGTCTGCGATCGCCTCCGCTACCACCCCATCTTCAAAAATCCTAAATCAATTGAAGATATAGAACAGCGCAAGATTGCGATCGCAGCCTGTGAAACTTGCCGAAAATATGTTTGGAGTCAGAAAGATATCTCAGTTTAGACAATGAAGGAGAGCGAAAAATTTTGGGGGGCAGGGGTACGGGGGTAAATGAGCATCCATTCCGAAACTTACGCTAAGGACTTAATGACCTGTTTTCAACATCATTTTCACTGTCAGTTTGATTTAGTAGGGGTAAGAGCGCCGCAATCAGCTATTAGCCTTTACCTAGAAGACCTCTACTTAGCTTCGGAACCCATCAAATTCCGTGCCAGAGTCATTAGTCCTAATCCAGGATTAGAAAAACTCAAAGCAGAGATTACATCTGTTTCCCAAGAAGGCACTGCACTACATCTGAATTTTGAACAGCAGGAGCAAGAATCGGTACTGGTTGTTGATGATTTAAAATCAGGACTTTACCGATTAAAAGTGCAGACAGAAAATACAGATCCAGAAGCTCCAAACCCTGTTCACGACCTGTTTGAAGTAGCAAGCAAATAATTTCTGATAACTGAGTATAGGAGATGTTAGCATGACTGACCAAACTAATCCAATACCCAAGTTTCATGCTTTGTTAATTGGAGTTGATTGCTATCTACCCAATAGATTATCTGATGGCAGTTCTTACAGAAATCTCAGAGGATGTGTGCGGGACATCAATCACTTAGAAGCTTATCTGCTCAATACACGGCCAGAAACGCAAATTTTAAAGCTGACAGCTTCTAATGTAGATGGTTCAATTACACCAAAAGAACCACCAAAGCAATTGCCTACCTATATCAATATAGTAGAGAAGTTTCAAGAATTGAGTAGAGTAGCTGAGAATGGTGATTTTGTGTACATTCACTACTCCGGTCATGGTGGGCGTACAAAAACAAAATACCCCAAACTGAAAGGAGATGATGGAGTAGATGAGGCGCTAGTTCCTACTGATATTGGCACGAAAGAAGGACAGTATTTCCGCGATATTGAATTGGCACACATCTTAAAAAAGATGGTGGATAAAGGGTTAGTCGTTACTATTGTTTTGGATAGTTGCCATTCAGGAGGAGCAACCAAAGGAGTTGACTCAGATATCCGAGGCTTGGATGTTGTTGACGAAACGCTGCGACCCATAGAAAGTTTGGTTGCATCATCTGAGGAATTGGTAGCAACTTGGGAGAGTTTAACCAAAGGAACTCGCAATGTTACTGCTGCTAGCGGTTGGTTGCCTGAGCAGCGGGGTTATACTTTATTGGCTGCCTGTCGGGACAATGAGTTTGCTTACGAGTATGCTTTTGACGGTAAGGAACGCAACGGAGCATTGACTTACTGGTTGCTAGATTCTTTGAAGAAGCTGGGTACTGGAGTCACCTATAAGGTACTTCATGATCGCCTACTAGCCAAAATCCATAGTCAGTTTGAACGGCAAGTGCCGATGCTGCAAGGAGAGAGAGACCGTTTAATTTTTGGTAGTAACTCTGTCGATTATCAGTTGGCTATCCCAGTTATACAAGTTGATTTAGCCCAGAAGCGGGTACAGTTGCAAGCGGGGGAAGCAAATGGTGTTCTCAAGGGTGCAGAATTTGCTATCTATTCACTAGGCACAGCAGATATAAAGCAGACTAACAAACGAGTAGCATTAGTTCAAATTACAGAACTCGGTGCAGTGGACTCCTGGGCTGAAATTAAACAAGTGTTGGGAGAAAATCAGGTTGAGAATATTGAGCAGGGGGCTACTGCTTTACTGTTGCATCCGAGTGTAAAACTTGTCCGCAAGGTGCGTCTGTTGCCAACAAAGTCTGCATTGCCAGAGCTTGAAATAGCAAAACCAACAGTAGAAGGCAATGCTTGGATAGAGTTTGTGTCTGGCGATGAAAACAGCGATGAAGCCGTTGCTTATCAGGTGTCTGTTAACGAAAAAGGTGAGTATGAGATTCTAGATCCAGGTGGCAAACCGATTGCTAATTTGCAACCTGTCCTGAAAGTCGGTGATCCAGATGCAGCAGCTAATGTAGTAAATCGTTTGGTGCATCTATCTAAGTATCAAGCTGTTTTGCTACTTGACAACAATGACCCCGTGTCAGCTTTGGCAGGAAAAATCAAAGTTGAACTGTGCAAAGCGGGTGACAATCGTGAACTAAAGCCATTCGATAAATCTGGCAAGATACCAACACTCAATGTCGATGAATTTGCTTATCTGAAAATCCGCAATGAGTCTTCTCAAACACTTAATATTACTGTACTTGCTATCCAACCTGATTGGAGCATTGGTAAGCTTCACCCCATTGGTGCCGACTTTGTAATTTTAGAAGCAGGACGCCAAATTAAACCACCTATCCGTTTCCGTACCAGTCTTCCAGAAGGCTATCAAGAAGGTGCAGATGTCCTCAAAGTTTTTGCAACAGTTGCAGGTACCAGTTTTGACTGGCTAAAACTACCAGCGTTAGGTGAACATCGAACAGGAGTAGAGGGAAGACGACCAAGTAATCCACTCGAAGATTTAATAGCGGCTATTAGTGACGAAAATCCTGCAAATAGAAATGTGAGTCCGGCTGCTTATCCTAGTGATGAATGGACAACAGAGCAGGTAAAACTTATTGTCAAAAAAATCTAGGTACTCAATGTAAATGTGCTAGTTTGTGTGTAGCAGGTTTTGATGCGTGAGTACATTTCAATAGAGTTAGTGTTCTAACAATTGCAGCAGTTAAGCCGCTTAATTAGTTAATTGTCTAGGGATGAACTAAAAATTCACTCCTGTTCAAAATTACATCAACAAGTTGAGGATAACTGATGATTTGGAGTAACGACAGAACTGATTTTGACCGCAATATAGCCGTGATCATTGGGATTAATGACTATCGAAATGGTATTCACCCTCTCTCAACACCTATTAATGATGCTACGGAACTGGCTGAGTTATTGGAAACTCAATATGAATATCAAAAAATAATTCGCTTCTTTCCTCCACACAATGAAGCAACCCTAGAAAATATTAACAAACTACTAAAAGAAACATTACCAAATCAGATTCGACCAACAGAAGGAGATCGCTTAGTTTTTTACTTTGCTGGACACGGTATTGCCCGTAATAGTGAAGATGGTCCAGCAGGTTATCTGATTCCTCAAGATGCCGATCCAAGAGATCGCGATACTTTTCTTCCCATGAGGGATGTAAACGCAGCACTCTCTAAACTCGATTGTCATCATTTGCTGGTAATTTTGGATTGTTGTTTTGCTGGTAATTTTCGTTGGTCGAGTAGCAGAAATGTCATTCCAATTCCAGAAACGATTCACCGTGAACATTATGACCGCTTCATCAGATGTTCAGCTTGGCAAGCCATCACTTCCGCTGCTTATAACCAAGAAGCACTTGACTTTTTAAGCGATTTGCGAAACACAGATCAAAACTATTATCACTCACCTTTTGCTTTAGCCCTAATTGAAGGATTAAAAGATAACAAAGCAGATTTAACGGGAGATGGAGTAATTACAGCCCCTGAACTTTATTTGTATTTGCGTGATCGCTTGGTAAGTAAAGATGGAATCAGTGAATTGCAAACTCCTGGGCTTTGGCCTTTACAAAAGCATGACAGAGGCGAGTTTATTTTTACACTACCCGGGTTTCAAAAAGAGCAATTAACACCAGCACCACCACTTAATGAAAATAACAATCCCTATCAAGGCTTGAAGCCGTTTGAGGAAAGACATTCTCATTTATTTTTTGGCAGAGAAGAATTGGTTAAAAAACTAGTAAAGTTTGTGTATGAGGAACAATTAACTATAGTATTGGGTGCTTCTGGTTCTGGTAAATCTAGTCTAGTAAAAGCAGGACTAGTTCCCAATTTACGGAATAATCAGACAGACAATGAAAAATGGTACATTCTAGAACCCATGCGTCCTGGAGAATTTCCTTTTACTACTTTAGCAAGGTCAATTCTCCCGGTAGCTGATGAGACTCTCCTGAGCGAAGTAAATCAATTTCAGTTTATAGATAATATTTTTGACTCAGACATAGAAACAGAAAAAATTCGTAAAATTGCAGAATTGTGGAGAGGTGCTGAATCTGAAAAAAAACTATTGCTAGTTATTGATTATTTTAACGAACTTAATACTTTATGCTCTCAGCAAAAACAACGGGAACAATTATCAAATTTTAATCAAAAAATTTTGACTTGTTTAAATGATCTGAGTAACGAACTAAAGCGAGATACTCAGCATTTTACTAATCTCGTAAATCAATGGAGTCAGAGTTCGAGTAGAACTAATTTTAATCTTTTACTAATAATTGACCAGTTTGAAGAGTTAGTAACCTTAAATCAAAACATTCAAGAAGTTACACAAAATAACAAAAAGCAGAAGCGGCGAAATTTTTGGAAATCGCCTGATCAAGAAAGCAAGCAACCAAATAAACAGCAAGAGTGGCAACAGTTATTAAAGCTTTTAGAAGAAATTCTGACAGCAAATCTTCAAAAATTCCGAATTGTCGTGACTTTGCGGTCTGATTTTGAACAAAAGTTTCGCGAATCAGATGTTTTTAAGTCCCATTGGAACAAAGCTCAGTTTCGAGTAGAAAATATGCATCTGGATGAGTTAAGGCTGGCAATTGAAAGACCTGCTTCTGAGATGGCATTATACTTTGAACCACCAAATTTAGTAGATAGACTGATTCAAGAAGTAGGACAAAATCCAGGAACTTTACCTTTACTGTCTTTTACTTTAAGTGAACTATATATTAAATTTGCCGAAAAATCTAGAAATAGAGAAATTACTGATCGCGCCATCAGAATAGATGCTGAGTTTGAAACCAGAAGCGTAGCAGGCTCCTTGACACGAAGGGCTAATAAGGAATACGAAAAATTAGATGATACACAAAAAGCTACCATGCGGCGCGTAATGCTGCGGATGATGACAGTTCAACAGGATCAAGAGTCAACACGACGACGAGTGCCATTATTAGAATTAGAATACGCAGACGATACAGAAAATGAACGTGTCAAGCAAGTTCTAGAAGTTCTTAATAATGCTCGTCTTATTGTTGGTGGACAGGAAACAGGAGAACCTTATGTAGAACCAGCTCATGATTTATTAGTACAGAAATGGGATAAGCTAAGGCAGTGGCAAGAGGAAGAGAAGGAAAAAGCAGAAAAGCAGGAAAAATACTCTTTGCAACTGCACCGAAAACTGACACTAGCCGCCTTCGAGTGGAGAAGTAAGGAGAAGCAGCCACAATTCCTTTGGAATTATAACCCATACCTTAATGTGTTAAGGAAGGAACTCAAATCTTCTAATAATAGATTTAACAAAATAGAGTCCGACTTTATTGAAAAAAGTATTAAACAAAGACGAAATAATCGCCTCAAATTTATTGGTTTTGGGTTTATTCCTCTTGTCGCTTTAACAATATTTATAGGATTTGTTACTACCAGAGAAATAATAATTAGTCAGTTGAGGAGGACGATTGAGCAAGCTAAGGGACAAAAAAATAGCCCGACAAGAATTCTAGCACTCCAAGAATTGGTCAAGCTTGGTGTCCCCCTAAATAGTATTCAACTTGCTGGTGCCGACCTTTCAGGTGCCGACCTTTCAGGTGCCGACCTTTCACGTGCCGACCTTTCAGGTGCTGACCTTTCAGATGCCGACCTTTCAGATGCCGACCTTTCACGTGCCGACCTTTCACGTGCCGACCTTTCACGTGCCAAACTCCCTAATAACCTCCAGGCTGCCGACCTCTCTGATGCCAACCTTACTGGTGCTAAGTTTGGATCTTTTGGTGTCAACCTCAATTATGCCAAGCTTACTCGTGCCAACCTCACTGGTGCTACATTTGGATTTAGCGCCACCTTTATATTTACCGACCTTTCAGGTGCCAATCTTACTGGTGTTGACTTTTATGGTGCTTCTTTCACTTTACCCAACCTCAAAAATGCTGAATTTGGTTGTGAAATATTAAACAATGTAAGATTTGGATTTAGCAACAAGCGATGTACCAATCTTAGCCGTGCCAAATCTTTAGATCCTACAGACATTAAGGCTGTTAAAAATTGGCAACAAGCTTGTTATAGTCCAGAATTTCTAAAAAAATTGGGCTTATCACCTGACAATAGATTAGAGTGTAAATCGCTCCTTGGTCTTGGTTTCTGAAGTTTAGACTAGTTCCCGATGTTTGCAGATCGATACAGGTATACATCAAATTTTACCCTCACCGATCTGAAAATTGAACATTGGTCTTTTAGTACATTTCAACTAAGTGAATCACCAGAGCAATAAAGGATGCAATCGCATCCAGTAATAGACAAAAGAAGAAGATCCATAACTTATTAAAAGTTGATTTCTATGAACAGTAAAAATGTAAGTAGTCAGATGCATAAAAGATTTCATATATTAGATGAAATGATCGAAAAAGGTTATATAGAAACAATAAAACCGAAGGTTAAGTGGTTGCCTTCATTGTGTTTTAGTCCTAAGAAAACTTCTGAATTCAATCATGCTACTCAAGAAATACAAAAAGAGTTTAAGAGAAATATGTTTTCTATTTACGCATTCTTTTTATCAGGATATGCTTTTACTCAAACTAAATTGGAGAAAGATTATTTCATAGTTGCATCTATTTACTACAGCATGAATGCTGGCATTTATGCTATTATATCAAATCCCATGTTAAATATAGCTATAGGATTAAGTTTTCAAACGGTAATGAGTCAAGCTTTTGTTTTTAGTCGTTATTATCAATATAATACTTATGATAGATGCCCTAGCAATAGAAGTGTATTTTCAACTATTTGTTTACTATTGATTTATGGTTCTATAGCACAAATACCTGCGATGATTATTTATATTTCTTTAAAATTTATCTATACTTTTATAGTAATAAAGTAGGTAAGTATATCAACCTTAAAAAACGTAATTCCCAAATCCCCGAATTCTCTAATAATTCTGGGATCTATCTCCTAAACATTTTATGTTTAATTATGTTGACCTGATTTGAAAATATCTCTTCTATTTTCATCCCTACTGGTGTACGCAGTTCCTACTCCCTTCCCAGTGTAGAATTAGACGTAAAGTAGAGAGGAGTTTATGACTAGATCAAAGCAACTAAGTAAAAGAAGTTTTGAAGAAGAAGAGTGGCAAAAATTATTTTACAAATATCAACAACAATATATAAGAAGACGGTTAGAAGCAATCAAGTATCTACATGATGGTAAAAGCAGACAAGAAGTGATGGATAAACTTGGCTGTGCAAGGCAGAGCTTAATCACTTGGATTGATAAGTATTGTCAAGGGGGGCTAAAGGCACTAGTCACACCAATAAAGTCTAAAAGAACAATACTATAGCCAAATTACGAGGGTTAAACGGCTGTAGAAGCATTGTGAATACGACCAAAAGAGGTGAGTTTGGCAAAAATCTGGGATAATAAAATAGGCTCAGGC
>NZ_JACJTQ010000065.1 GCF_014698735.1 Anabaena catenula FACHB-362 | reverse complement strand
TCACGTTATAAGCCGATGGGAACCCACTAGCCAGGTTTGTTCTGAGTGTGGTTACAAATGGGGCAAACTTGATTTAAAAATTCGGTCAGTTCAGTGTTTAAATTGTGGAACTGAACACGACCGAGACGAGAATGCTGCAAAAAATATAAACAGAGTCGGGATAGGGCATTGCCACGACTATAAATGCACGTCGAGATGGAGTAAAACCACTTCGGTGGTATTTGTCAATGAAGCGTGAAGAATCCCCGTGCGTTCACGCCGGTGAGTATGTCAACCATGAAATTAAGAATTTTCCTCTACAGCGACAAGGACGACGGTAATGTTGTCGTGACCACCTTCTTCTTTAGCCGCTTCAACTAAAGAGAAGGCTACTTTGTCTAGCCTTGGTTTATCTTGGAGATAGCTAGAAATCTTTTGGTCAACGAGTTCCTCAGTGAGTCCATCACTACATAGCAACAAGCGATCGCCAACTTGTAGTTCTAGTGGTTGCACATCAACATGATGCACGTCTTCACGTCCCAAACAGCGGGATAAAACATGGCGATAGGGATGCAACCTAGCTTCATCGACAGAGAGATCACCAATTTTGATTGCTCTGGCTATCCAAGTATGGTCTTCTGTAATTTGATCCAGTTGGGAGTCACGAAATCGGTATAGTCGTGAATCGCCAATGTGGGCGCACAGAGGCGGTTCTGGTGAACGAAAAAGTACGACTACAGCCGTTGTCCCCATGTCAGACCGTTCCGGGTGATTTTGCTGATCCTGCAAAATAGCTGCATTAGCTGCCAACAAAGCTTGCTCTAATAATTCTTGTGCAGATTGGGAAGATTGCCAATTTGCTGCCAAATAATTCTGAATTTCTTGGGTAGCAATGCGACTAGCTTCTTCACCTCCTGCATGACCACCCATACCATCAGCAACTATGAAAAATCGCCCTTCTGGGTCTATGTGGTAAGCATCTTGATTATTAGAACGAATAAGTCCCGGATCGGTACAACCGGTAAAGTTAAGTTTCATAAATTTTTTTGGAAACAATTAATACATACGATCATAACGGTCGAGGCGTAAAAGCAAACGAATTAGTATGACTGAGACTGCTGCTGCTATCAAACCAGCCAGAATTGCCAACCATAGTTCATGATTCACTAATAGAATCGTAGCGGAAAGTGTAAATCCACTGATTATTAGAGCGTAGCTTGTTCCTAGTTGAATGTTACTCTGCCTGCGTAGCAATCGTTCTGTTTCTACAGAGCGAACCCGCACGCGGATATCTCCACGTTCTAGTTTATCTAGTGTATCCTCTAATCTTCGTGGTAATCCTAAGGCGGTACTACTGACTTGCACTGCTTGACGACTTAATTCATTCAAGAAACTATTCCCCTCTGAGCTATTGTTGTCGGTAATCAGCTGCATTGCGTAGGGCTGGGCAACTTCCATAAAATTAAATTCTGGATCTAGCCCCTTGCCTACCCCCTCTAGGGTAGAAAAAGCCCGCATCACAAAGGTAAAAGTTGCAGGAAATCTAAATGGTTGATCGTAAGCTATTTGGTAAAGGTCTTCACTAATAGCTGCAACTGATTGGTTTTCAAAGGGCTTATCCATGAAATTGTCCAGCATATACTGGACAGAACGTCGTACAGGCCCCATATCGTCTGTTGGTGCGATCGCACCCAAATCTATGAGAGACTGAACCACACGATCGCCATCTTTTTGTGCGATACCAAACAGCGTTTCCATTAGTCCTTCGCGGACATTGGATTTAATCCGCCCCATCATCCCGAAATCATAGAAAATCAAAGCCCCATCAGGGCTAACTGCTAGATTACCAGGGTGAGGATCGGCGTGGAAGAAACCATTATTAAGTAGCTGGTGTAAGTAAGCTTGAGCGCCATAACGAGCGATCGCTTTTCTATCTACACCCGCAGCCTCTAAAGCTTCATATTGGCTAACTTTAATTCCCGGAACATACTCCAAAGTAATGATTCTAGAGGTGGTATAACGCCAGTAAACGCGTGGAACCTTCACCCAGTCATAAGCGCGAAAGTTACGGCGAAAAGTATCAGCATTGCGACCTTCATTGAGATAATCGATTTCTTCCCAAAGAATGCGACAACATTCTTCATAAATGCCCATCCAATCTCGTCCTCGTCCCCATTTGGGATGGCCTTGAAAATAACGAGCAATACCCTTAAGAATTTGCAAATCGATTTCAAACAACTTCTTCAGTCCAGGACGCTGCACCTTGACAACAACTGATTCCCCAGTATGTAACACAGCCTTGTGAACTTGCCCCAAACTAGCAGCAGCTAGGGGAATAGGTTCAAAACTCTGGAAGAGTTCGGGAATTTTTTTACCAACTTCTTGCTCAATAATCGCTTCTACTTGCTCATAGCTGAATGCTGGTACTCTATCTTGTAGCTTAGATAGTTCTTCCACGTATTCACCAGGGAAGATATCCGCGCGGGTAGAAAACAATTGCCCTACTTTAATAAAAGTCGGACCTAAGTCCAAAAACGTATTTCTAATCCAGATGGCTTGCGCTTTGCGTCTAGCAGTTTGCTTCAACTCAGTCACACCACCAGGGTAACTCCAAGCTTTGTTAAAGCGCCAAAGTTTAAACATCAAGGTCAATACAAAAGACCAAATGTCTATAAAGCGCCTTTTGCTAGAATAGCTTTCACGATTCCAACGGTATGCCTTATCTGAGTAACCTTGTTCCATATTATTTTTCGCGTACCGTTGGGTTTTAACCGAATCTCCCGTAAAAAAAGACACTCTGAATTTTAAA
Organism: Anabaena catenula FACHB-362; assembly: GCF_014698735.1. Lineage (GTDB taxonomy): Bacteria > Cyanobacteriota > Cyanobacteriia > Cyanobacteriales > Nostocaceae > Anabaena > Anabaena variabilis_A. The sequence goes on along the minus strand of NZ_JACJTQ010000065.1, from coordinate 20,521 downwards.
CTCTTTTTATCAACTTTGAGCAAAAGCCAATTTGGGTTAACTGGGGACTGGTGATTGGAGATTAGGGACTAGTACCGCTTTCTCGGAATTAAAAATTAAAAATTAAAAAAGCTGGTGTCATCTGCTTTTTGGGAAATTTTTAATCGTTGACTTACCCCGTTGTGTACTAGAAAAAATTCTTACCAATTACCTTTTTCCCAATTACCCCCTATTTTGAACTGGTGCGATATTTTTGCACTTCAGTTCGCAACAAGGCAATTTCTGCCCGTAATTCATCGATATCTGCTTGCAAGTCACCTGAACCTGAACCAGTGGGAGTAGTACCTGTGGTTGTACCAGTTTGCGCCGCTTCAGCCGCCCGATTAGCTCGTGCTATGACTTCATCTGTAAACTGGCGCAGCTGTTCTCTGGCTTCTGCATCAAATTTTCCCAATTCACTCAAAGCATCGGTCAAAGCGACCTCTACCCGTTCATTAATCACTTCAGCTACTGCTCTGCCTACAAAAAAGGCTTGCACAAGAGGATTACTCATAAATTTTTGTAAAGTTGCTCCGCAAGAAAATTATAGCTTGCCTGGATACGGGAATGCTTCTCTCTGTGAGTTTTGAGTGGGAGCAACTTGCTCAAATCCACATCTAGCAGTTGCTAGATAGGTTAGGACAGAATACTGAAGGGCTTGAACTATTAAATTCCTGAAACCTTACCACTACCGATAAAATACAACAACGCCATCCGCACCGCTACACCGCTGGTAACTTGCGATTGAATTAAACTAAATTCAGGATCATCCATTAAATCAGAACTAATTTCTACACCCCGGTTAACTGGCCCTGGATGCAAAACTTTAACGTTAGGTTTACAGAGTTTTAACTTGGCGCGAGTAATGCCAAATAGTTGATGATATTCTCTTAAACTTGGTAATAAATGGGCTGTCATGCGTTCTTTTTGTAAACGCAGTGTCATGACAAAATCGGCATTTTCCAAAGCTGGTTCTAGTTGCCAATGGGTAAATAACCGTTGAGAATTTTCTGTGGCTCCTAAATATTCAGCAAAGAATTTAGGTAATAATGTGGGAGGTGCTGCTAAATGTACTTCTGCACCACTGGCAATTAAACTCCAAATGTTAGAACGGGCTACACGAGAATGAAGAATATCCCCAACAATAGCAATTTTTTTACCCGCTAATAATTCGATGCGGGGTTGGGCAGGGTCAATTAAGCTAGAAATAGTAAATAAATCAAGTAATCCTTGAGATGGATGTTCATGTTGTCCATCACCAGCATTGAGAACACTCACTTTTACACCTAAACGATCCATTTCTTGTGCGATCGCTTGGGGAACTCCTGCATCCTTATGGCGGATCACCATAATATCAGTTCCCATTGCCAAATAAGTCTTGGCTGTATCCAGAATTGTCTCTCCCTTTGTCATTGAAGATGTAGCCGCAGCAAAATTCAACGTATCTGCACTTAGTCTTTTGGCCGCAATTTCAAAACTGCTACGAGTCCGGGTAGAGGGTTCAAAAAATAAATTTGCTACCACCTGTCCCTGTAAAGTTGGGACTTTCTTTGTGCGTCGTGATAGTACCTCTTGAAACGAGGCCGCAGTTTGCAAAACCGCATTATATTCAGCACTAGTGAAGTCAGCGAGAGAAAGAATGTGATGACGGTTCCAGGTAGTCGTAGGCATAAATAACTATTTGTTGACATTGTAGAGCTTTATACTGAGTGTTTCTCTACAGCTTGTGAATTTGTATATGTTGTGCCAATGATAACACCTGTGTTCTAGCACTTTTTTTGTGCCATCTGATTCAGTTTAACTAATGTTTCATCACACCAACTAATGAGTGCCTGAGTTACATACAGCTTATAACTAGCAGTTATCAACCAATAAGGAAGATTCGGATTCTCTGTTTCCTTTGCTTTCACGTCTTCAGTAATCCCGACATACTTTTTTAGTAGTTGCTGTTGCAATTCTCGGAATTTTTCTACATGACGAATGTTATCAGCTAGGCTCATTTGCCTACCAAAAAACAATTTTAACAAAATTTCAATTCTGTCTACCTGCGGTTCAATAGGTTCTATTAACCAACGTTGCAATTCTTCAATACCTTTTTCTGTAAGTTGATAAATGTGACGATCTGGTTTACCAACTTGCGCTTGTATAGATTGAGTCGCCAAGCCTTCCGCAACAAAACGTTTAAGAATAGGATAAATCTGTCCGTAACTCTCACTCCAAAAGTTGCTGGTGCTAAGTTCAATCTTTTTTTTGATGTCATAACCCGACAAGGGCCCAAAACTTAAGATTCCTAGAATCGCGTATTTACTTTTATTTTCTCTTGACATTATCTTTACTAGAGATATATCTTAAAGATATATTAGGGATGGAATTACCACACTGTAACAAAGTTTGCAGTCGTATTCCTCTGGTTGTGGATTTTGATTATTAGGGATTTCCCTATAAAAAAATATCCAACTTAACTCTATTTAACTCTTGTGGGATGAATATCTTATATCAATTCACTTAATTAAAGTTACAAATGAATCTCCGCATAAGAGCGTCTGTGCGTCTGTCCATTTGTATCAATCTTCAAGTGAAACGGTATTACCAGTCCACATCATTGAAAATAACAAAAAGGAAAATATGAAAGTATTTGTAACGGGTAGCACTGGATTACTGGGTAATAATTTGGTGCGCTTATTAGTTGAACAAGGCTATACAGTAAAAGCTTTAGTTCGTTCTCCAGAAAAAGCAGCGAAACTTTTTCATGGCTTAGATATCGAGTTAATTCGAGGTGATATGCTCGATGTTGATAGCTTTGCATCAAAATTATCAGGATGTGATATTTTATTTCACACAGCCGCTTATTTTCGAGAATACTATCAACCTGGTAATCACTGGCAAATACTTAAAGATATCAATGTCAAAGGGACGATTAAGTTATTGAATGCTGCTGAAAATCATGGTATTAAAAAAGTTATATATGTGAGTTCTTCAGGTCCATTGGGAATGAAATCTCCTGGTGTTCCAGGTGATGAAAATACACCAAATAATTCCCTAGCCATGACCAATCTTTATTTTAAAAGCAAAGTGTTAGCTGAAGAGGAAATTTATAAATTTTTACAACAGCATTCATTACCAGTTGTTTTAATTTTACCAGGTTGGATGTTTGCTCCCAGAGACACTGCACCGACAAACAGCGGTCAGTTAGTGCAGGATTATATGAAACGAAAAATTCCGGGGATTATTGACGGTGGTGCTTGTATAGTTGATGCCCGTGATGTTGCACAGGCAATGATTAATGCAGTAGAAAAGGGTAAAAGTGGTGAGCGCTATATTGTCGCTGGCAAATATTCTACTTTAGAAAATATTTTCCAAACTCTCGCCAAAATTAGCGGTGTTCCTGCGCCTAAACTGCGACTTCCCTATAAATTGACAGTGATTTTAGCTTGGTTTTCTGATAATTACGCCAAATTCACAGGGACGAAATCAGTAATTCCTCTAGAAGGAATTAAAATTATGCACGACAAGATAGAATTGTCATCAACCAAAGCGATTAAAGAACTAGGTGTAAATTTCCGTCCTTTAAAAGAAACCCTATATGATGTAGTTGATTGGTATCGCCAACAAGGTATTGTTAAATAATTTAAATAACCTTAAGTTGCTAGTAAGGAAATAGGTACTACACTCACCTAAAAGAGGTTAAAGCTCCTAAATATTGAATTAACTATGAAGACAAATAGCGCAAATATTATTGCTCAACTCAAAATAGCTACTGAGAATTTAAACTACTCATGTGCAGGAGACTCTTCAGTGGGAACTCGTATTTGGGAGTTAACTTATAAGGGTGAATTAAGTCTAGAAAATATGTTTAAATTGTTACCGATAGAAGTAGATTGGATGGAGGGGATATATACAAGATGTGAGTATTTAGTGAAAGCAGAATCAAATTATCGAACTGTTATATTAGATGAAGAAAGATGTATTTTAGGATTATATCAAATTTATCTACAATTTTTCGATTCTTTATTATCTAATTTGTCAGATTTACAGATATATGAAATAACAATTGATAAAACTCTTCTTCATTATGACAATAATCATATTGAAGGGAGCTATCGCCCTGCAGGAGCGTGCTATATAGGAAGAACAATGGATGGGTATTGGATTGGTATAGCTAACAAGTATCATTGGGATTTTCTATCAAGCAGTGATGAAGAGTTTTTACCAAAAAGCAACAATTTATTTAGAGAAACATCACATAAGTTTTTGCAAGAAATACCAGGATTTATGGAAATATTATATCAATCATGCCGTTTTCATTACCTTGCCTCTATACGAGGTGAGAAATCATTCGCTCCTAATCCCTTTTACATATTCAATGACTATATTTGCGAAGTGGCAGAAACCAAAGAGTTGCTCTTTAAAAAATTGCTATATTCCATAGGTATTATTGCTACTCGAAGATTTCGCGGTACTAGGTTTCCGCAGGTTGATGAAATTCTACGACTACATTTAAGAAATTTGAGAGAATATATTTTTTTAGGTACAAATTACTGCTGGATAGGCGAAGCTCAAGAAGGTGATTGGATTGGTGTTACAGCATACTGCTACCCATCAGGCTAGACGATTAAGATGAATTTGCTTACTTTTAAAAGCTGGATGCTTCAGCCATTGGCAAATCCGAAAAATCTTGTCAGTTTCTGCTGTAACTGTCAGTTTATTTGTGATCAGGCTCGAACACAATCACTATGGGTAATTGCTAGTCTAAAAATTAGCAAGCTGTAACATTGGATATTTCAAGACTGTAAATGAAATACCTTTAAAGCAATAGAAATCATACTGAGGAAAGTTAAAAAGCCAATTGTATCCAAGAGTGTTGTCACTAACGGACCACTCATTAAAGCTGGATCTAGTTTGAGATGCCTTAAACCCATTGGTAGCAAAGTTCCCAGAGTAACAGCCACCATTGTATTTGTGGCCATAACTACCCCTGCAATCAAAGCTACCCATCGTTCTTCGGGTTTAGCCCAAATCAAGGAAAGGAAAATCATTGTCATCCCCAAAGCGATCGCAGTTCCTAAACCGGCTAAAAGTTCTTTGCGGAGAATTTTTGGAGTATCTTCGGGTGTGACTTCACCTACACCTAAACCGCGAATGGTAACTGTGAGGGCTTGTATACCTACAGTTCCGCCTGTGTTAGAAAATATGGGCATGATCACAGCGAGAACTGGTACAGCAGCGATGACTTGTTGAAAGGGAGCGATCGCACTGGCAGCACCAATATACAATCCCATAATCCCCAATAACCAAGGTAAACGTTTACGAATCGTGATGTGTGCGGGAGATAAAGCTTCTTCATCACCACTTACCCCTGCCAATTTTTGGATATCTTCTGTGGCTTCTTCTTCTAAAATATCGACGACATCATCAATCGTAATAATACCTACTAATCTATCTTCCCTGTCAACTACAGGCATAGCGATTAAGTCATAACGCTGCATAATGCGGGCGACTTCTTCCTGTGAGGTTTCTGTTCTGACTTTGACAACGTGGGAACTAGCAATATCTTTAATTAAGACATCGGGAAAAGTAAATAACAGCTGACGCAGAGAAACGACACTGACTAAAGTACGGTTATCATCTGTGACGTAGGCGTAATAAATTGTTTCCTTATCTTCGTCTTGAAGGCGGATTTTACTTAAGGCTTCACCAACAGTTAATCCTCGTCGCAACCGCACATATTCAGTTGTCATTACCCGCCCAGCAGTCCCTTCTGCATAGCCGAGAATTGTGGCTGTGGCTTGTCTTTGTTCTGGACTGAGTTGTTGTAATAGCCGTTTAACTACTCCTGCTGGTAGTTCATCAAATAATTCTGCTCTTTCATCAGGACTCATTTCTTCTACCAGATGTACCACTTGGACATCATGGAGGGAATTAATTAGTTCTTCTTGTACTTCTGTAGGTAGATATTCAAATACATCTATTGCTTGATCTTTGTTGAGTAACCGAAATGCGATCGCTCGCTGTTGTTCAGGTAATTGTGAGATGTATTCCCCTACATCCACAGGTTGTAAGCAGTTTAAATCACATTTCAATTGGTTTAAGTCAGCAATGTCTAAGGAATTGCGAACGTCTTGTGTCAGCATTATAAATACCTCCTATAGTCTCCCCCACGCTGGGAGACTAACTCGCCAGCTTAGAGGAGGTTGCTACTGCCATCTGGTGGACATTTGTCCATAAAATCTCAAGAACTCAATATCGATAATTTAATCAAGGCATTGTCAGTTTATCATCCTAACCCAGAATGGTTTTCTCGGATAGATGTCTAGTACTAATACTTATACTAGTAGTACTTTACACTAGAACGGCTTTTGCTACCTTGATTTCTGTTTAATTTAGAAATTTTACTACTGTAATCATCTGTGTCAAGTCAATCAGCCTATTTACTGACAAACTTCACAGAGTCAAAATATTTGGTTTACAAAAAGTAGTTTTTATTTTTAAATTTCAAGGGTAGAAAGGGGAATTTGTTTATCTGTAATCAAGTGGGAATATAAATACAAACGCTAAAACAGTTAGTTATGAAACAAAGTTTTTACTTTTGTGAATCTTGTAAATGCTTTTATTCGGATTTTTTAGAAATTTTCATCATCATTATCAGATGTTTCATCCCATTGTATTTCCATTAAAATTTTACCAAAATAAGCAAGAAAATCTTTTAATACTTCTTTTGAATTTATAAGCATTTTCCAGGTATAGTTAAAGTTAAATTCTTGATTCTCATGAATAACCAAGTAGCTTTCGCGGTCACTTAGCTTTTGTTTACTAAATCCATCGAGACATTTTTGAGTAATTTTGCCTGTTGTCTGATCATAATACTCTGGATTTTCCTTATCATTTAAATAAACATCACCTACTGTTTTTGCTTCCACTTCAAATATATTCCAGTATTTAGGATCAAGTGCAGCTAAGAATAATTTTTCTCTACGAGGTATGATCAAAAGTTGTGCTGCTATCTTCTCACCCCAACTTTCATCTATGTATAACCAATATTTCAAATTAAGTAAATATGGTTCTAAAATATCTTTATTAATAGAAACACGTAATCCCAACTTTGAATAATATTCAATAAATATTTGATAGCGTTTATCTGCTGTTTTAGGACTTTTTAACCTATAACCTACAACATCCAATCCTTTTTTCATGTTAAATAGTTCATCAAACCCAATATGTTCCAATATACTGATAGCTAAAGACATCAAATCTTCTTCAACTTCTGCAACTAATTCCCCATCTGATGGAACTAATGAAATTACATTATTATTTATATTTTCTAACTGGTTTATCTGCTCATTTGTAGAGATAGAAAAATCATTACTTACCCACTCAGGTTTGTACTGGCAAAATAAAGCCTTTAACTTATCTCTCTGATCTTTATCTCCTGGAAATTCACTTTCAATACCAAAGTCTTTATATATATTAGAAATTTGCTTGCGTACAGTTCCTTTATGACCTCCCTTTAACTGAGCAATTTCAGCATTAGTACGTCCATTCAGTACTAACTGTAAAACTTCAGTTTTCTTGGGTGCTTTTTTGAACTTTTCTAGAATTTCCTGAAACTGTTGCTTATTCATAGGTTTTATAACCGCATTTACCCCATCAGCGTATTGTGCGTATTGTGCGTACTGTTATTTAGTTTAAGGGTAAATTTCCTCAAACTGCTTCCTATTCAAAGGTTTTACAATACTGCATTTAGTCAAACTTGCGTATTCCGCGTACTCAAATTTTGTTTAAGGGTGTCCCTTGACCTGCGTATATGCGTAATGAGCATGATATGTATAGTACCGTTTAAGTAAACCCATGAAAGATAATTCTAGATTTGTTCAATTAGTAATACCAGGGATGGAAAAATTTCTGGCTGAGAATGAAACAAGCATAGAAACTACCCTAACTACTCTAAAAGCCGTTGAAGATATATGGGTTCTGAGTCCAGAAAATCAAAATACATTCCACCAATTAGAAATTCCTGGACTGGAAGGATTTTTGGCCAAACTAAAAGCACAGTCAAAACAAACAGATTTAAGCAAACATGGCGATAAAATCAGCATGAGAGAAAGCCAGCTTGAAGATTTTGCTGCCTAAATTCATCCCAAAAAATTATGATCTACTTTGTAGAGTCAGTGAATTCTATTCTGCTGACTCTATTTTTACCATCACCAAAAATCCTGTATCATCCCAGACACCCCCCGCAACACCACACCCCCCAAGCTTCATCCCTCTGGTAAACTATCAAATACCTGCTTAACTAACTCCTTCGTCTTATTTTCCAAATTCTGCCAATCCACTTCCCCCGACTCATCGATTAAACTAGTGTCAATATCGACTGCGGAATTTTCACAACCGTAATTTAAAAAACATACTTGGTAACAAATATTCCACAAATCTACATTAATTTGCTGCTCTTGACGTTGCAAGCGCAGATGGTATCCTGGATGGGGCATAGGCAAACGAGCAAGAGTCTCCTTAATTTCCTCTGCCTGTTCCGGTGTAGCAGTTTCCATAGCTGTCAACAACTGATTTACCAAAGCTTTCGTTTCATCAGTAATGTTAGATGGCCAAATCAGCACATCATGGTAAGTTCCTTTCCAGGAAGAGGTATCCAGATGCTTGCGAATATTATCGACAATGCGAATAAAAGCAGGTTGCATGAGGAGTTCAGCTTGCTGCCATGTAGTGGAGTTTGTTATCTTAGGTGGCATTGCTAATTAATAGAGATACTAAACAAAAAGTAAAAATTTGTAGGTTTTCTTCAAAAAGTGTGTTGTTAGTCTAAATCTTTTCTCAAGATAGCGGATTTCCTGGAAGAAAATTTGGAGATATTGACTACCATCTGGAAAATTAGGTGTTAAAACTGGGGAGGGAATATGATAGGCAAATTATTAGACCATCGCTACCAAGTCATACGCATTTTGGCAACGGGAGGATTTGGTCAAACCTATATTGCCCAAGATACAAGGCGGCCTGGTCATCCCATCTGCGTTGTCAAACACCTCAAACCTAACAGCACTGACCCCAAAATTTTTGAAACTGCTAAACGGCTATTCAACAACGAAGCCGAAACTTTAGAAAAGCTGGGTAATCATGACCAAATACCCCGACTGCTGGCTTATTTTGACGAAAACCAAGAATTTTTCTTAGTTCAAGAATATATTGACGGACATACCCTGAATGAGGAACTCATACCCGGCCAACCTTGGAGTGAAACCCAGGTTATGCAACTGTTGCTAGAAGTTTTGGGTATTTTGGAATTTGTCCATCAAGAAGGTGTAATTCACCGCGACATCAAGCCAGATAATATCATCCGTCGCGCTGCTGACTATAGATTAGTTTTAGTAGATTTTGGGGCAGTCAAACAATTAAGCTCTCCATTAGTTACCGCTGGGGGACAACTCACCGCTACAGTAGCTATTGGTACACCGGGCTATATGCCTACTGAACAAGGACAAGGTAAACCCCGTCCCAATAGTGATATTTATTCCCTTGGTATTATTGCTATTCAAGCATTAACAGGAGTCCCAGCCAAGCAATTACAAGAAGATCCGAATACAGGTGAAATTCTCTGGCAACATTTTATTCCTGTTAATTACCGCTTGGCAGAAATCCTCAGTAAGATGGTGCGTTATCACTTCAAAGACCGCTACCAAACTGCTACGGAAGCACTGCAAGCCTGTAGAGAGTTGCTAAATCTGACTTCTGTATCTTCCATACATTCAGAGTCTCCCAAACAAATTAGCTACCAACCTCCCAAACCTCTGTCGCAAGTATTTTCACAGCAGCATACAGTGGCTATTGCTCCCGCTAATCCAGTGGCTAGTAAACCTGTTCATAAAGACTCTTCTAGCCAACCAGATCCATTACCTTTATTGATTGGCATTTTATTGGCAGGTGGTGCAGCTGCTTTGGTCACAAATTTATATCCCAATGTGAAAAATGTAGCTGCTAATTGGACAGGGAACAACAGCACATCAGCTAAAAACTGCTCGGCTATGGTGGCGGCTAATTCTAATATCCGTTCTGAACCGAGTGCAATTAATTCTGATAATATTTTGAAAACTGTGGGTGAGAACAGTGGGTTTGATGTGACTGGTAAGCGGACAAAACGAGGTTGGATACAAGTTAAGCTCAAATCTGGACGTTTGGCTTGGGCGCACTCGGATGTGATCACCAATGAAGAACAATGGATTGCTTGCGTACGGGATCAAGGGATTTCTATTCAAACTGTGGAAGATAGTCCCTTAATTGCATCTCGACCAATTCCCAAAGCTCAACCAAAACCTATTCCTGTAGTTACTCCTGAGCCGGAAACATCAGAACAATCAACTTCTGAACCGGAAACAGCCCGTGCTAGTGCGGATAAGGAGAAAATTGTCGAAAAAGCCAGACAGAAGTTTGAGTCAGGAGATTTGCCCGGTGCGATCGCTATACTCAGATCAATTCCTGCTAATGCTGCTTCAGGAATCAAAGAAACAGTCCAGACAATTAATCAATGGCAACAAGATTGGGCAAAAGCAGAAGCACTAGCTAATGAAATTAATCAAGCTATTGATAACGGCCAATGGGATAAAGTTCTAGCTTATCGAGATCATCCAGAAAAGTTACCCAATATTAAATACTGGCAAGATAAATTAGAACCAATGTTTAAACAAGCCGCAGAAAATGTCGCTAAACAGGCTCTTCCCAATAAAAATAACCAAAGTAATCAAACTACTTCCCCAGAAGAACCAGCTAAGACTGACACACCAACCACCGCAGGGCAAAATTAAAAATTACAAATTAAAAATTAAAAAAGCAGATTACACAAGCTTTTTAGGAATTTTTAATGGTCAGTTATTTCTGCCAGCCTACACTAGTACAGCTTCGACAAATTTAAAAACACAAAAATATGGGCGGGTTGACAAAATATCTACTATCTACAAATATTTTGTCTAAACCCGCTTTTAGCTGATGGTTATAAAATGCAACATTCAGTTTTGAATTTTGAATTTTTTAGTGCAGTTCGTCGTATTCTGCCGTTTCCATTCGTCTAGCTTCTGTGCGGGTGGAAGGTAAAAATTCAGCCCGTCGAACAGTCGCTAAGGGTGGTGTAGGTCCGTTGTAGGGGTGAATTACCTGCACAGTGCGGGTAGGACGATGCTGTTTTGGAGAAAACAAAGCCAGGACACCAGCAACCACAACGCCACCACCAATAGTTAGTGTCGCCCCACCAACTGCCCAAACTATGGGTGAAGACCACCAAGGATTTTGTTCAGGTGGTAGTGCAGCTACTTTTTGTTGATTGAACTGTTGGGCTGATTCCCACTGCTTCTGGGTTAAATTTTGGGCTTGCAGCTGAAGTTGTTGGTTTTGCAACACTAACTGTTGGTTGTCGCTTTTCAACTTTTCCATCTGCATATTCAGCTTTTCCATTTCCAGACGCTGGTCAGAATTGGGAGCTACTGGTTGTTGATTGGGATATACTGGTTGCCCGTAAGGAGGATATTGCACAGGTTGCTGCATTAGCTGGGGCGCTACAAACGTGGTGGGCATTTGTGGGGCAGCAGCGAAGTTAGATTGTATAGGGGTATTTGTTCCTTTTAGTAATAGGAGAGCCGCCAGACCAGCTACAGCAACTCCGCCGATAAATGCCATACTTTCACTCATCGCTTTTACCCCTTAACCACGACGGCAGCATAACTTAACTTTGACTGACTCACTCTCACACTCATAATTGATTGCCTACTTCAACTTATATAAGACTCAAACTATAAGCAAATTTATCAGGTAATTTTTTTAAACCTGGTATGTGCTGTTAACATTCAAGACTATATCAGTCAAATTGTCCACTAATGGATGATAAAAAAACTACCCTGTTATACTTTTTAATCTACTTTCCGCAAATCATCAAGAGGCCGTTTTGATAGCTGTCTTCAGATTTTGGCAAAATTGAGCGATCGCACTGAGTCCCTCTTCCGGTGTCCCATCTGCTAACCGCTTGACAATAGCACTACCGACAATTGCTGCATCAGCGCCCCATTCCTGGACTTGACGCGCTTGTTCTATGTCAGAAATACCAAAGCCTACGCCAATAGGTTTATCTGTAAAGCTGCGAATTTGTGTAAGTAAATCGGAAACTCGGCTTTCCATTTGCGATCGCATTCCTGTTACCCCAGTCACACTGACCAAATAGATAAATCCTTGAGAAGCACGAGCGATCGCTTCAATCCTCTGGGCAGAACTTGTAGGAGCCACTAACAGAGTTAAATCTATTCCCACCTCACTCGCTGGTTGCAACAACCCTCCTGCCTCTTCTAAAGGTAAATCAGGAACTACTAAACCCGCTACACCAGCCGCCTTAATTTGCTGGAGAAACTTTTCAATTCCTCGATGTAAAATTGGGTTGTAATAGGTAAATAAAATAATTGGTGCTTTTAAACTGGGAGTAGTTGCTTTTAGCATTTCCAGCACCTGATCCAAAGTAGTTCCCCGTTCCAAAGCACGGGTAGCTGCTGCTTGAATCACAGGACCATCTGCCAAAGGGTCAGAATAGGGAACACCTAACTCAATAATATCCGCTCCAGAGCGATCTAGAACTTGCAAAGCCTTAGCAGTAGTTTCTAAATCTGGATCACCGGCAGTAATAAACGGAATCAGAGCGCACTCTTGATTCCGTTTCAGGGTTTCAAAACAATGAGAAATTGCAGTCATTGGTCAGAAGAAGGGAATAGGGAATAAATAGGCAGGGGGCAGGGAGCAGGGAGCAGGAAGAAGAAAGATAAATACTCTCCCCATCACCCCATCTGGAACGTCTCCCCATCTGGAGCGTCTCCCCATCTTCCCATCTTCCCTGTCACCTGTCACCTAATTCTATTTCAGCTTGAATTTTTGCTAATTCTTCAGGAGTCAATTCATCTAGTCGCTTTTGCAGGAAATTTTTTTCATATTCTTCCCGCTGTTGATGGTAGGTCATTTTTTTACTACCTGCTCGGAAAAGATAGGTGGCTAACCAGCCTATCAAGCCAACAACCAGTAAGAATTGGCTCCAAATACCAGCATTCTGACCGTCTAAACCGACTAGCTGTAATCCTGCATAAGCCAAGCCACCAGCCACAAAAACACCCAAGCCAATTCCGATTGCATCAATGCGTCGCATGAGAGTGATGACCTACCAATCTAAATTAAACAATTTGTCTGCGCCGGGGTCGTAAATTCACAATCGGGGAGAGCAGCAACAAACCCGGAAAGAAGAAGAACACTAAAAAGTACATGAACCCACGCTCTACAGAGCTTGCTGTGTACCAACGCAGCTTTAGATAAAGCATTACAACCATTGGTACTACCAGAAGATAAGCTCCGGCCAAAATCAGATACAGTAGCGCTACAACCATAATTCTTTGTCGGATTATATGAGACTATTTGGTGCGTCCATTCCTCATGATATGCTGAATGGCTGAACCAAGGGAAGTATCATTCTTGGGTTTTGCCAGGAAAGCAAATAAATTTTCCAACTACTTGTCATAATTGGAAAAAACAGCTAAGATTATGATATAATGTGATTTCGCTATCAAACGCGGCTAAAGTAGCTAAGTTAAAAAACTCATAACATGAGTAGTTAATTTAGGTGCTAAATAAAAAAAGTAGTATTTGAAAAGAAAAATTTTAAAACTACTTGCACAAAAGACGCAATTGATGGTGGAATAGATGAGGAGGTTTTTTTACCTCCAGATTCAGAAACCCTTGGGGGTGTGGCGGAATGGTAGACGCTACGGACTTAGAAAACTGAGCCTTGATCGAGAAATCTTTCAAGTGGAAGCTCTCAAATTCAGGGAAACCTAAATCTGTTTACAGATATGGCAATCCTGAGCCAAGCCCAGAAAATTGATAATTGAGATTTTATTTTTGGAGTTAAATCTAAAATTCTAAATCCAAAATTCGGGGAAGGTGCAGAGACTCGACGGGAGCTACCCTAACGTAAAGCCGAGGGTAAAGGGAGAGTCCAATTCTTAAAGCCTAAAGTTGCTCAAGTAACAAGGCAGCAGTGAAAGCTGCGGAAGAATGAAAATCCGTTGACCTTAAACGGTCGTGGGGGTTCAAGTCCCCCCACCCCCATCAAAAAATCAAAAAAAATTAGCTGATGCAATGTGACTTTACCCATAAGTTTGCCGCAACTGCAAGCTTATGCTTCCACTAAAAGGTGGCAAAGTTATGGTTCCAAACCAATTTCTTTTCTCGCTGTTTTTAAAGCAGCGCGAACCTCTTTGTCACGAAAACATCCTGGTTTAGCCAATAGCCTTGAAATAGCTGTTTCACTAGGATAAATGCCTTCAGCGTGAAATTGCCTAACAGCTTGTTTTACCTCCTCGCAACACTGTTCGATTCGTTGGATGCGAGATTCTTTCATATACTTAACGTATTGGGCTGAAATTGCTCGGCATAGCTCTGGGAAATGCCTGTAAAGAATTCGCTTAGGATGCCCTAGACGTTTTGCTACTTCTGTCATAGGTAGTGGTTGTTCATTCTTTTGAAGCACATCTTCAAGTAACTGCTGAATGCGATAGCGAAGCGCTGCTGCAAGCAGTTCGCTATAGAACTTGGTTTCCAGCTTTTTCTCACCGTTATCTCCTACCGTCTTTCAGTCGAGGATGTGCTACGGTGTAATTCTCAAAGTATGCCAGCCTTTCTGGAGCAGGTCGCGTGAGGAGTTCAAGCAGAAATCCAGTAGGTTTTGTCATAATTAAAATTCCTCGTAAACTACAAGTGTTGAGGGGATAAGTGCTTCATCTTCATCCGCTTGAGAATCGGTATTGCCAAAAGGAACTTGAATAACTTTTGGTTGTTCGTTGCGGCTGGTTGTCGCTTTTCCACCTTCAATTACTCGGAAGACTTCCTTAACTTCTGCATCATAAGAACGCTGTTCTAATAGAGCTTCTTGTGCTTCTAGGGATGCTAAAAATTCTGCTAGATTCTTAGCCGAAACTTGAGATTGTTGTGTATGATTTGAGGAGCGTTTGCGTAACTCAGCACTAGCTAACTTCAATTCTTTTTCTGAACGACCTTGGAATTCTGCATAATATTGAGATATACACTCTACCCACTGTCCTCGAACAAAGGCGTAAGCGATACCAATATTAAACGGGTCGTATCTTATCTGCACATCGGTCGGGATTTTCAAAGAATTCTCGGTCTAATTTTGGCTCTGTGATCAGTGTGCCGTCTTTGCGTTTGATTTTACCCCAATACTCGACGGAAAATTTAAGAACGTTTTCATCAGCGATCGCATTGGTGATTACATATTTATGCAGACATTCTTGGAATAGGTCTTTAGTGGTGCGTTTACCGTGTTGATTACTGGCAGCGTTATCGGCAAAGATGGGAGTACCAGTAAAGCCAAACATTTGGGCTTTGGTAAAGAATTTGACGATATTTTTATGGGTTTCGCCAAATTGAGAACGGTGGCATTCATCAAAGATAAACACAATACGCTGATCTTTCAAGCTCTCCATTGCGGCTTCATGACGTTGGGATTTGATCGCTCGGTTGAGTTTCTGAATCGTGGTGACGATCAGGCAACTATCCCCAGCCATTTGTTCAACCAGTTGTCGAGTATTGTCAGTGGTATCTACGCAGTCGGAGCTGAAATAATTAAATTCTCTGCTGCTTTGGTAGTCAAGGTCAGCGCGATCAACCACAAACAGCACTTTATGTACTTTGGGGAGTTGGGTGAGGATTTGGGCAGCTTTAAAGCTGGTGAGGGTTTTACCTGATCCAGTGGTATGCCAGATATAGCCATTTTTATTGGTATCCTTGACTCGCTCGATAATGGCTTCTACTGCGTAGTATTGATAGGGACGCAACACCATCAGCACTTTGTCGGATTCGTGCAGGACGATGTATTTACAGATCATTTTGGAGACGTGGCATTTTTCCAAAAAGCGATCGGCAAATTCTTCTAGTTGGGTTATGAGGTTGTTTTCTTGCTCTGCCCAGTAGAAGGTTTGCTTAAATTCTTGTTTGCGATTGTTGGCGTAGTAGCGGGTATTAACACCGTTGGAGATAACGAAAATTTGGACGTATTGGAAGAGTCCATTTTCTGCGCCGTAGGAATGGCGTTGGTAGCGGTTGATTTGATTGAAAGCTTCCTTGAGTTCTAGCCCTCGGCGTTTGAGTTCAATTTGGACGAGGGGTAAGCCGTTAATCAGCAGGGTTACATCGTAGCGATTTTTGTAATTGCCTTGCTGGGTGAGCTGGTTGGTGACTTGATATTGATTTTGACACCAGTGTTCGGTATTGAGGAATTCTAGGTAAAAGTTTGTGCCATCGTCGCGGCTAAGTTCCATTTTGTCTCGCAGACGTTTGGCGCGGTCAAAGATGTTACCTTTATCAAGGTGGTTGAGAATGCTTTTAAACTCTGTGTCGCTGAGGGTGATACCGTTATGTTTTTCCAGTTGGGCTTTGAGGTTGGCTTTTAGGTCTTCGGCCTTGCTAATGTTGACGGGTTCGTAGCCTAGCCCCGTTAGACGTTTGATCAGGTTTTGTTCGAGTTCTGGTTCAGATTGGGGCATGATGATCGATTGTCTGAAATGATCGAATTGATTAAGATTCTGGGGTAAGGTTTAGACCCCGATAAACTTGTTCAATGGGGAAGCTGAGATTGATGCTTTTTAGTTCAATGGTGTCACCTTCTCCATAGTTAATAATCATCCATTGTCCTGCATCATTTTTGTGATACAAATCTATTTCGATTGCAGTGGAACTAACCAAGAGGTAATCTTTTAAGACGGGGTTATTTTGATACATTCTGAATTTGCCACCGCGATCGTAGGCTTCGGTAGTTTTTGAGAGAACTTCAACGATTAAGCAGGGGTAGGTAATATGTTGGGTCGTGGTTTTATCGCGATCATCGCAGGTGACGCTGACATCGGGATAGGTGTAGTTATTTGTGCCAACAATATTAACTCTCAGGTCAGAGTTACCTGTTATGCAACTACTAGCGTCTAAATGGGTATCAACCATAGTCGTAAATCGAATTGCAATGCGGCTATGATTAACGCTACCGCCAGTCATGGCGTAAACTTGACCGTCGATCAGTTCGTGTTTTTCTAGTTGCTGTTCTTCCCAAGTGAAATACTCTTCTGGGGTGAGGTGGGGGGCGTTGTCTTTGGCTGCGATCATGGTTCGTTACCTCCTACGGTTTGCAGTTGCTTGGGGTAAGTTTGGCTCTGGGTTAGTTGATTTAATTTTAACAATCCACACAAACAGTTTTTGGAGTAAGCCTTTTTTAAATTGTTCGGTTTGCTCGATCAGCTTTTGTTCTAGTTGTGCTTCAGATTTCTATTCTTCGTCTAACAATGCCTATTCATCAAGGAAGGTTTGTAGCCGGATATCATAATCTTCATAATACAGGCTATACAATGCTTGGCTATAAAGTAGTTTTCCGTCTAAGGGATATTCTTCGTCGAGGAGATCATTAAATTCTGGGTTATCTTCATATCTAATTACATCTTCTTCAATTTCAAAATCTTCTTTTGACTTCTTTTCTAGTGCAAAACTAAAAAATGAGGAGATTAGATAACGGGATAAGCTTTCGGTAGTCTCCCTTATGAGCCGAGATAAATCTTGATCATTAACAAGTTCTTTTGGAATTCGTCGCCCATGTGACACATCACCTCTAGCATTTCTTAAATCAGCGATACATCTTCCTAATTTTGCAATTTCACTGATAAACCCCTTTTCATATATATCGTCATTTTTTTGAAGTAGTTTGGCAGCTTTAGAAACAAGGCTATTAGTTGTACTAGAATTTCCTCTATCTAACGTCCCAATTTCTACACGTGGATCAATTTGAGTAATAATTGTCTTACAAATACTTTGGAGAAGTGAATTGCAACAGTCTAGACTTATTCCTGTATGTAAATCTTGATGATAGCTTTCAATTGTGCTAATAAATTCGGCAAATGCTCCATAATATTGAAAATCAGGGAATTCTTTGAAATGTCTCTTTACTAAAGATTCTAAACTTTCCATAATACCTCTACTACACAAACATTTTTTGCAATAAGCCTTTTTTGAATTGTTCGGTTTGGTCGATTTGGCGGGTGAGGGTTTCGATTTTGCGATCAATTGAGGTTAGGAAATTGGCTATTTTTTCTTGTTCTTCAGTATTTGGACAATCAAGAGTAATATCTCGGAAGAATTCAACAACACTCATATTTAGTAAGCCATGATTACGTGCGCCTTCTTGAGCAATTTTACTAAGTTCATGATTTAGAAAGCCCCCCTCAAAGTATTGCTCGTAGAATTGAGCCTCAACTTCATTTTTAGTTGAAAAACAAATATAAAGAGTAGACACAACTCCTTTTTCGTAAAATTTGAGTCGTTTAATTGCTCCCATAGGATAGCCATTAGAATAACTTTTGTTATATGCAAAATCACCACGTTTCAAAAGATAGTATCCAGTCAAGTCGTCAGCCGAAACAGATTTATTGAAGAAATCTCTCTGATTAATTAATCCATGTTGTGCAGAGATAGTAAGAGTATTTAAATTATTTTCTTTGTTTTTTCTCGTGATTCTTTCAAATATTTGACTAAGCTTCTTTTTTTGCCAATCGGGAAATGCTTTCCCATCATCCCGCTTAAACCGAATCTCTTGAGAAAAGATTTTCTGCATTACTCCACGTTTATAGCTCTGCAAGAGTTCCTGCTTGCGGCGGAGTTGGGTTAGACGGCGATCAACTGCCCCCAGGAAATTAGCAATCTTTTCTTGTTCGGCGATCTTTGGAAGAGTAATTTCTAACTCGGCAAAATTTTGCTGTCCTAGTGTCTTATTTCTTCCTGCTCCCCCTGGAGATGCTAATTCAAGTAAGTATTTTCCACGTTCTCTTAAAAAGAAAAGTATTACAAATTCAAGACTAGCCGTATTTTGTTTAGGTAAAAACATCAAAAAACGATGAGAAGCAATAAACCCATCTTCATCACTACTTGTCAGAGCGACAGCTTGCTCCCAAGCAAAAACAATATTGACAACAAATGCGTTTGGATGAACCCAATAAACTCTTTTATTTCCTAATTCTCTGCCAGTTACAGCTTCTTTATGAAAGATCCCTTTTCCATGTGATCGTATTCCAATCTGTTTGTAGTTTGTTTCAAGGTCTACATCAACAGGATCTACATGGCGAACTAAAAAATTATCAATTCTATCTGTGTCCCAATTGCCATCAAACCCAGGGAATCTTAGCTCAGGGACTTTTTTCTTTAATTTCTTACTCATAACGGCGCATCAATCCCCAACTCATCACAAAACTCCTTAATCGTTTCATCGATCGCTACCATATCGCGATCGCACTGCCTCAACTCCGCTGCTACAGCAGCCAGATCAATCTCCTCCTCCTCCTCAAACGTATCCACATAACGCGGAATATTTAAATTAAAATCATTCTCGGCAATCTCTGCTAACGGGGCGCGATAGCTATACTTCTCCTCCTCTATCCTTTGGCGATAAGTGGAAACAATTTTTTCAACATCCTCATCCCGCAAATAGTTCTGATTCTTCGCCTTCTCAAAATAGGCACTGGCATCAATAAACAAAACATCTTCTGGAGATTCCCGACACTTCTTAAACACCAAAATACAAGTCGGGATACTCGTTCCATAAAAATATTCGCTGGCAACCCAATCACCGCATCTAACCAATTTCGCTCCTTGATTAGATACTGGCGAATATGCCCCTCCGCACCTCCTCGAAACAAAACCCCGTGGGGCAACACCACCGCCATAATGCCGTTTTCATCCAGATGATGAATCATGTGTTGTACAAAGGCAAAATCTGCTTTAGAAGCCGGAGCTAACTTCCCATATTGACTAAAGCGATCATCTGATTCAAACAGCTTATTCGCGTTTCACTGCGCCGAAAACGGCGGATTTGCCACTACCGCCTCAAACCGCATCCCCTCATGCTGGGGGTTCTCTAGCGTATCCTCTTGCCTAAGATCAAAATTCCGATAATGCACCCCATGCAAAATCATATTCATCCGCGCCAGGTTGTAGGTCGTGCGGTTCATTTCTTGTCCGTAAAAATCCCCGACTGATTCCACCTCCCGCGCCGCAACAACAACGAACCCGATCCACAGGTGGGGTCATAAACAGACTTCAGCCGCTTTTTCCCCGTTGTCACAATCTTCGCCAATACCTTAGAAACCTGCTGCGGTGTGTAAAACTCCCCTGCTTTTTTACCTGCACCACTGGCAAACTGCCCAATCAAATACTCATAGGCATCCGATACAAAAAAGCTAACTAATGCTAACAATAGCCAGCTTTTTCTTCCTGCTTCTTCAGTTCGACAGTTCGACAGGCTCACTGACCACTGCGCTCACTGACCACCTAGAAGTGTCGGCACTATCTAGTCCACAGGCTAACACGGTCAATCTGACCGCTTCTTGTTTCAAGTTAATCGCAGCGTTTAAATCTCTGTCACACTCAAAGCCGC
>NZ_JACJTQ010000064.1 GCF_014698735.1 Anabaena catenula FACHB-362 | reverse complement strand
GGCATCTCTAACGCTTATTTTAGCGTACCAGCCAGCTACCTTTGCATTGGGGCATCTCACTTTTAAAAGCAGTGGCAGTAACACTTTAGCTATTTCCGGAGATGTCTAATCTACAAGTCTCGACGCGAGAGAAGAGCCTCAAACCTTTCGCCACCTCCTCATACCACATCGTCGAAGCCCAATTTTGATAGACTCGAGGTGTTGGGAGGTGGCCTTCTGGCGCTTTTATATCATAAGTAAAATTCATAATTAAAACATCTTCTCTCTGTGTCTGGAGTGTTTCGTTATTATAAGACCTATGGAAAATATCTCTCAAACTCTCTTATCTTCGTGTCCTATCCCTACGGGACACTATGGCTAACGCCACGCTTCGCGAACGTGAACGTGTCTTCGTGGTTCGTTTAAAGAAAATTCAAACTCACCAACATGATTAAAATTCTCCACCTTTCAGATATCCACATGGGGAGCGGTTTTTCCCACGGACGCATCAATTCGGCAACAGGATTAAATACACGATTAGAGGATTTTGTCAAGACTTTATCCTTATGTATTGATCAAGCGTTAACAGACAATGTAGATTTGGTGATCTTTGGCGGTGATGCTTTTCCTGATGCTACGCCACCACCTTATGTACAAGAAGCTTTTGCTAGTCAATTTCGTCGCCTTGTCGATGCTGATATCCCGACAGTGCTGTTGGTGGGGAATCATGACCAACATTCCCAAGGAGTGGGTGGCGCAAGTTTAAATATTTACCGGACTTTGGGTGTACCAGGGTTTGTGGTGGGTGATACTTTGACTACCCACAGCATCGAAACCCGTAACGGGAAGGTGCAAATAATTACTCTCCCTTGGTTAACCCGTTCTACTTTGATGACTCGTCAAGAAACAGCGGGTTTATCTATGGCTGATGTTAATCAACTGTTAACAGAACGGCTACAAGTGGTTTTAGAAGGGGAAATTCGCCGCCTTGACCCGGATGTACCCACGGTGCTTTTAGCGCATTTGATGGCTGATAATGCCACTTTGGGGGCTGAACGTTTGTTAGCTGTGGGTAAAGGTTTTACTTTACCTCTCTCTTTGCTGACGCGCCCTTGTTTTGATTATGTGGCTTTGGGTCACGTTCACAAACACCAAAATTTAAACAAATCCAATGACCCGCCGGTGATTTATCCTGGAAGTATTGAACGAGTGGATTTTAGCGAAGAGAAAGAAGATAAAGGTTATGTGATGGTGGAATTGGAACGGGGAAAAGTGAATTGGGAATTTTGCTCTTTACCTGTACGAGTATTCCGCACGATTGAGGTAGATTTATCTAAGGCTGATGATCCGCAGGCGGTTTTGTTGAAAGCGATAACTTCGTTAAGCTCCGCTAACGCTAAATATAATATTCAAGATGCTGTAGTCAGGCTAATTTACAAACTGCGTTCTGAACAATTGGATTTAATTGATAACTCTTCTGTCCATAGTGCTTTAGGTGCAGCGCATACATATACAATTCAACCAGAGTTAGTTAGTCAGTTAGCTAAACCCCGGATTCCGGAATTAAGCGCTAGTAGCAGCATTGATCCAATGGACGCGCTAAAAACTTATTTGGATAATCGAGAAGACCTCAAAGACATCGCTGCATCTATGCTAGAGGCAGCACATAAGTTATTAGGAGATGATGGGGAAATTTGGCTAGAGTCAGTTGTTGAGAATATTTAGACATCATTTAGACATTTGACATGATTGCTAAAAAATGATCATTAACCGCAGTTAAGGAAAAACAAACACCAAATATAAACAAAAGCAGTTGGTGAAGACTGCCGTTAGGTATCAGCTGACGGCTTAATGCTTACCAACTTGCTCTAGTTATTGATCTAACCCATCATATCAAGTCCGTTTGTTCGCTTTAGCGTATCCTTAGAGATAGACTTATCATTAGGGCTGACGCACAGACACGGGAACGCGGAGAGATTTTAATAATAAGTGATTATCCGGATTTGATATCATATCTATTTGGGTCTTTTCTCTCTTTCTTTTTCTTATGGTGGGAGATTGCTCA
Organism: Anabaena catenula FACHB-362; assembly: GCF_014698735.1. Classification (GTDB taxonomy): domain Bacteria; phylum Cyanobacteriota; class Cyanobacteriia; order Cyanobacteriales; family Nostocaceae; genus Anabaena; species Anabaena variabilis_A. The sequence continues at coordinate 23,805 of NZ_JACJTQ010000064.1, read as the reverse complement.
CTAATTTAAGTAAATATTCTGAGAGTCTAGTTGTTTTACTGATATCTTGCACCATTCTCAATAAGACCTGATTGACCAGATTTTTACACGAAAAATAAATGATTTCCGGTCTAATACATCGCCATAAATCCAGTTTTTACAACTGGTACAAGATGTAAATTCACCAAAAATGTTCTCAATTATTAGGAGTATTTTTGATACTTGTGAGGCAGGAACTAATATGAGAGCGGATAGCCCGTTCATAAACCACAGTCTGTGCTGTGCGTATACCTACATTCTGATATACCAAGTTAATTTCTGGAAATTCGCACCAAGTCATCAAAAAAATGTCTTTAGCTGGAGTAGTTATTTCATAATTATTCTCTTGTCTTTTCTTGATCAGCCTGCAATTATTTAGTTTTAATTTTTGTCTAAATAATTGCTCAAACTCTAGAATTGAAGTTGAAGTAGCTTGCATTGGTTATACACGTTTAAACGTGGCAGTTGGATAAACACAGTCTTGTGATACTGTTAAGTATGACACTGTTTTGGAAAGTTGGGTTTTTCTGCTTAAAATTTTACATTCTTTGAGTTAGCCTACGCGGACTTTGTTTGTGTGCGATATGAACTGTAAGTACTAGTACATCCGTGAATTCAAAATTCAAAAACGTGCCGACAGCAGGTCACTTTCACAAAATTTTAAAAGCTGATGACGTAGGCTTTTGGTTTAATTTGTAGCTTGCTTCCCCGTAGGAGTATGGTAAAGCTTATTTTTCTTTAAACGTCCATACCCCATCATCCCAAGTTGCATCTGATGGGGGTGATTGTAACCAATGCTGACAACGGCTTATGTATAACATTGCAGCTTTGTCATTGTTATCAGCGGATAAGGCTTTAACAAATTCCGCTTGAGCTTGGATGAACTGACGATTCAGATAATACTCACGCCCTTTATGATAATGCTCAATTACTTCTAGTTTGGTATTATCGATGGCATCAGAACGTAACCCAATTAACTCATAGATGGCTACAGGTTCATTTCGCCCCTTCACGCGAATGTAATCGAGTTCCCTAGCCCAAACGTCTTCTTGGCAGAGTCGATATGTATTGTCGCTGATAATAATATCGCAACCGTACTGTTTACTAACGCTTTCTAATCGAGAACCAAGATTTACACCATCACCAATAGCGGTAAATTCCATCCGCTTACTAGAGCCGATATTACCACTAATCACGGTATCAGAATTAATGCCGATGCCTATTTTGATATGGGCTTTATTAGCTGCGAGACGATCTATATTTAATTGCTGTAAGCGAGTCCGCATTTCTAAAGATGTTTGCACTGCCATCCGAGCGTGTTGCTCTAAAGGTAGGGGTGAACCAAATACGGCCATAATGGCATCGCCAATATATTTATCCAGAGTGCCTTTATGTTTGAAGACAGCTTCTACCATTGATTCAAAATATTCATTGAGCATACCCACCACTTCTTCAGCTTCCATATTTTCTGTGAGGGTGGTGTAGCCACGAATATCTGAGAATAAAATAGTAACTTCTTTGCGATCGCCTCCTAATTTAGCGTCATCTAATTTCAGCAGTTCTTCTGCCAATTCCTGAGTCATGTAACGGTACATAGTGCTTTTGAGCCGCTTTTCATCACTGATATCGTCCATGACTACTAGTGCGCCGCAGACTTGATTTTCGTCGCTGGCATCAGCAATGGTGTTGAGTGATAAATTGATACTATGCTGCTCTTCGCTGGTCGTCAGCAGTGTGCGATCCGGGTAATATTGCTGACTAGTTTTTAAATGATTTGCGTATAAAGCATCTGCAAACCACTTACTAAAATCGCCCTCTTTAATATGCACAACATCACTAACCAGTTTGCCTTCTAAACGTTCGTCATTATTAAACCCTAGCAACCGTTTAGCACTTTCATTGGCAGTGATAATATATCCGGCTTTATCTGAGGAAATGACACCATTAGAAAGACTGCGGAGAATATCCCGTTGCATTTGTTCTTGCTGTTTGATTTTGGCAAACAACTGAGCATTTTGCAGTGCTACACCTGCCTGAATATTAAAAGCTTCCATGAACTCTTCATCATTATGATCAAAACTAGCTTGGAAGCAGTCAGGAGCTACAGGCCAATTAGCAGGATCATAAGCAGGAAAATCTCCTGTTTTCTTTTTATTTACTAATTGAGTAACACCAATCAATTCTTTATCGCTATTAAAGACTGGCATACACAGCAAACTACAGGTACGATAGCCATTTTGCTGATCCATTTTTTGGGCTGTTTCTGAATCTGGATGCTCATACAAGTCAAAGGGAATATTTAACTTTTTGCCAGATGCAGCAACGATGCCAGCAAAGCCTCTACCTATGGGTACTCGCAATTCTTTGGTTACACCATTACCCTGATGAATTTTCGTCCATAATTCATGGTGATCCCGGTCTATTAACCACAGTGTACTGCGATCTGCATTCATGAGTTCTTTCGCTTCATCCATTACCCGTTTCAGGGTATCTTCTAAATCAAGACTACTTTGACTCAGAGACTTGATCGCCTTCATCAGTGCTGCTACTGCCCTTTGTTTTTGAGTAGCAATATAAAAAGAGCGCGATGACTCTAAAATCAGGCGAATGGAAGGGGCAAAATCTTGAAACAATTTTTCATCAGCTTCAGTAAACCCCTTGGTATCAATGCGATCTGAAAGGGGATCATTGGGATTATGTAGGTATTTTAATTTATTTAATAATTGTACTACCGCTACTAATTGTCCGTCTTCATTTAACAGAGGTAAAGCCAACATTGTATAGGTGCGATAGCCATTTCTTTTGTCTTGCTCTTGAGCAAATATTGACCGTGTATCATTATAAAAATCAAAGGGGATATTGATTACTTGCTTTAAAGTCGCAACTTCCCCCGCAATACCTTTGTTAGATGGAATCCTAATCTCTAAAAGCCGCTTACCTTGACCTTCGGCTAAAGTAGACCAGAGTTCTTGGTTTTCTTCATCTAATAAAAATATTGTTGTCCGGTCTGCTCCTAATAATTCTCCTGTTTTCAAGGTAATTGAATGCAACATTTCCTGTAAGATTGTTTCAAAACCCTGATAATCCAACATGGATAAGGTTTCATTGACAATCCGTAATTTATGCTCAACTTCCTGAACTACTTGTTTAAAACTGTCTTGAGTCAGGGGAGCTAGAAACTGAGAAATAGTTCCTTTTCTTTTGGATAGACTGACTACAGGTGAAGAGTCTGTTTGTAACTCATAGGTTTCTTGGTTTTGAACACCAATAATCAAATCCGTGGTCTCTTCAGCATTTGGTTGGTGTACTGACATAACTTTATTTGATATAGTAGGATTTAGAATTTACGAATGATCAACTGTGCTATTAAACTTAATTTATGTTAGGTTTTGGGTCTAAGTATCATTGCTTGAAAGTATACCCCCTTTATTAAGGATTATTTAGCCAGGGTGATCCTGTGCAATAGAGAGGCTGAACAATTCACAATTCACATTAGAGTTAAAAACTACTCCCATAGTTGCCAATGCCAGATATAAAAGCCGGAAGGTTTACCAATCATTATATAGGAATATAAGCGGCTTTTAAACCTCTTTATTTGTTATTTTGATTTGACGTTTTCATCCCCGCACCAATTCGTGCAACACATCTGTTTGATTTCTTGCAGTTTGTTCACAATACGCTAGGAGTACATTATTCTCTGGTTGTGTCAATCTAAATGTGAGGTAGATTTCAGGTTTAGGCATATTGAAGATACCATTAGCTGAGGTATATAAATTTTAGTGGATCTTGTAATTCTGCAAAGGAGGAATAGATTATACTACTGCAAATAGCTCAAATAGTCTAATTATAAGTATTACTAATATAAAATTCAAAATTGGTATCAATCACTTCAAAAAACTAAGATTAGAGAAATTCATACATCTTGAAAACCATAACGCAGCTTTGCTAAATGGTATATCCAGGGTTAGCAGGGGAAGTTCTGGGGCAAATAGGTTTAAAATTAGAACTATAAATGTGTAAAATTTAACTTGTTTTTAGTAATTTGCTACAGAATTGGCGCAATGCAATTATAATTACTTTACTAAGAATTACGTAATTTTAGTTTTTCTTTATACATAAATCTTATATTACAAAAAATAAATACTAAGGTTGCTTACTTAAAAATAAATATAAAATCTGGATTTGAATTGACTTTCATCAACCAGAAAAATAACCAAGTTGTTTACCATGAAAAATTGGCTGCATCAATTGTGTGTGGGCTTACTCTGTTGTGCTATTTTTGTTTTCGGATGGCAAAATCGGGTATTAGCTGAAGAAATCACTAGTAGTAGTACACCGATATTAAAGGCGCAATTAGCCCAATTAGAAGTTTCTCAAAATGTCTATGATTATCTCTTGCAATATCAACCAGAAACTTATAACATTTTGACAAAAACATTGGCAGAAAGTATCGAAGATGCCAAACAGCCAGTAACAGAGGAATTAGTTAATGATTTGTGGGCATTATCTCCAAATAATCCCCAAGTTAAATGGAGAGAAAATAATGGAAAAATTGAATATTTAATGTCAACTTGGAAATATGTGAATAATCCAAGTGTAGATTGGCCAGTAGGGGCAAAAAAACTTCTACCCTATCAAACTTGGTTTACAGCAGTCCCACAAGTTAAACAATTTTGTCAGCAATATCAAGGTGTTGATAGCAATATTCCTGATAATATTGAACTTTCATTGAGGCTACAACAGTATTTGGGTTTGATTTTAAATAAATATTCTACTAAATCCCATTTTGTAGAAATGTGGGTAAAAGCGGAAGATTTAAGCAGACCATGTATTGATTCGGAAATTAACGATTCTAGTTGTAATCTGTTGCCTTTACCTATTCCTGAAAGCAGTCCTGTAGTCAAGGCAATATACACCAATTCTTACACCAATGCCAACAAAGAATATTATCCTTGGTCAGGTTTAGGCTATACATATGATTGGGGAAATCAGCAAAAACCTCATGCGGGTGCGAGTGAGTTTATTATTAACCCAATGCCAGAAAAACCTGTAGAGGTGGAAGTTGTTTCTGTGACACCAACTCAAGAATACTGTCGGAATCAGATTGTACAGTAGGGCTTTTGTCCCGTAGGTAATCTCACATCTTGCATCTTCACAATCAGGGTAGGTGGGCAATGCCCACCCTACTAATTAATATGCCAGAAATAACTAATTTCGGTTGATACAAATGATGTCTAATTTGTATAGTGCGTAAGTCCTATCCTATTCCCTATTCCCTATTCCCTGCTGTATAAGTTTATAATTAAGCCCAAGCTGCTAATGAAGTTACACCAGCCCAGTCACCAGAGGGAGTTTGACCAATTATATAAAAAACATAGGAAACCGTCATACCAAACATATAAGTACGTAAATTGGTAATATTTTCTGCCAAAAATTCATCTAAAACTAGATAAACTTTAGCGTCTTCCACTTCTTCTTCATCATATTCCTCTTCATGGAAAAGTTTACACACAGGAAAAGTTCTCGCAAAACCAACTGCTTCTAATAAACTATGAATCATCACTTCTCTGGTTGTACCTACTCTCACCGTCCAACCTTTATCTGTATAAAAACCAAAAATTTCTGGTTCGTAAAATTCTAAATCTTGTAAAATTGGTTGTAATCTATTGAGTAAATTAACTGTAATTTCGTTTTGTGGTTGATATGCAGTTAAAAAAATTTGTTCTGTATTATATATCCCCATTTGGTCGCAGTCTTCAGCATCTGTAGGAATATTCGGAGAAATTCCTATCCACTCCCCGGATTTGGTCATTCCCACAATAATATCAAAGCTATCTTTTGGGTCGTGTAATGTCCGAATTTTGAGTAATTCTATATTGGTAAGATGAGATTGTAGTACATCAATTAATGTTTGATAATTTTGCAATGTTTCTGGACTACGATTTTCAGCTTGTGAGATAACAAACTGCCAATACTCTTCTAAATCTCCAGTTCTCATGATTTTCCCACCTTCGCTGTAACCCAAGAAATTTGGAGTTTCACTGTTAAGTAAATTTTCTATACTTAATTCTCCTTGCGCTTCTATTTCCCAAATAAAAGGGTGAATAGGGTTAGACGAACAACTCACAGGAAACTCTAAGTCTCTTGCCAGTTCTGTAAGTTTGGCTAATAATTCAGCGTTACTAGATTTCATTTGATTACCTCATCTATTATGTTTAATTTTATATCCGCAGTTCGTCCAAATTCCTCTGGTGCATATTGCAGATGTGTTTCTGCACCAGGCCAAAGGAATGTACCAGGAGTCACAGAACGGACTAAATAATGTAAACTGTAAACTCCTGGTTCGAGATGATCTGCATAGGAAATAATCCGATCTTTATAGATTGTTTTATATCCTAATTGCCAATTATCGGCTTTGGCTTGTAATGCCGGTGTCGCAGTTTGAAAGCTATCATCTACAGCTTCAAAACCTGCGGGTAATGGGTCTTTAATCACTACATGATCTACAGCATGATCTGTAATTATTTCTAAACCAATATCAAAGACTTGTCCTGGTTGTAAAGTTATTGGTTTATCAAAAGCATACATTCCCGTTTTTTGGATAACTTTCTCGGAATTGACTTTACTAATTTCTCGTGTTATCCGTAAACCATTAAATCTTCCTGGTTGATTTCCTTGCAAGCGATAATTGTAAGCGACTAAATAATGTAAATTACCTTGACCAGATTTTTGCAAAACTAAATCATGACGACCAAGAGGTAATTTATCCATCGGGACATTTACCTGAAAGCTAGGATTTTTGTAGCCATTAAAGCGATTTTGTCCTAACTTTTTACCTGCTAATTTTATCGTAGTTACAAAATTAGGTGGTGTGGGTTGGCGTTGACTATATTCTACCAAAGCTGTTAAGGCTTGGGCATTATTATAACTTGTTTGCCATGTGCCATTTCTACGCAGATTAAGCAGACTTTGAAATAATTTATCAAGGATTTCGGCATTAGCTTTTTGGTCAATAAATAGTCTTAAAGCTTGGGCTTGTGTTGTGGTTTGTGAATTCATCCATCCCCAACTACGGGGTAAATTAACAACTGCTGTACGTCCAGTTTCATAGATATTCTTTTGTAACTGAACTCGCATGATTTGCGCTTCATTTTGCCATTCAGGAAACTGAAATAGATATCGCGCTAATTTTGTCTGACTATTTACATCAAAAGCATCGCGTTGTTGATAAATTTCCGAAAGAAAACTATTACGTTTATCACCTAATTGTGATAGGGCAATTAAAGAATTTAGTTGTAGTTGAGATTTACAAAGTTTTTGTTTACAAAAGTCGTATTGTCCGGGGTTGGTAAGAACATTTTGTAAATAAGTTTTCAGGCGAGATAAAATTCTAGAATCGACTAAACCGGGATAAACTTGATTAGCTTTTACTAGTGATTCTGCGGCGTAAGCAGAAACCCAAGGGTCAGATTTGTCCTGTCCTGGGAAAGCGACAAAACCACCATCTACTATTTGCAGTTTTTGTAATTGTTCAATGGCTTGGTTTGCTTGTTGTTGGGGATTAAATTCTGCAAATGTCTGATTATATTGTTGGGTGAGAGTTTGCAGATTTGCAGCAATTAATAATTGACTTGCGGCTGGTTCTGCAAATGGTAAATTATTATCATCTAAAACTTGTTTGGCTGGGGCTTTAATTTCAGGAATTAAAGTACTGGCTAATTGAATATTTAAACCTCCTGTTTGCGGGAAGATATTTTTATCAATATTCAAAGGAATTTTTACTTGTTTTTCGCTAACACCAGTTTCTACAACTTGTTCTGTAATTGCTAACGGTTTAATTTCCAGAGGTACTGTAAAAGCATCTGCGGTATTATTTAACCCTGTTGCAAATGTAACCATACCTTCACCGACATTACCAGCCACCATTGGGAAACGATAAGCTTGGGTTCCTGACTCAACTGCTGTTTGTAGAGTTTTCGTTGTGGGGTTATTTTCTGCGAACTTGAGAGAACCGCTAAGTTCACCGTTAATGCTTATATTTCCGGTGTTTGCGGTGGTGTTGGTGACGGATAAACCTGCAAGAATGCGATCGCCTGACCGGGCAAATTGTGGCAAGATAGCATTAGTTAATAATGGCTTTGTGGTGATAAATGTCGCCTCACCATTCCCAAAGCGCAGATTTCCATCTGTAGCAACAACCATAACCCGCCATGTTGTTAAATCATCTGGTAATTTAAAAGTGATTTTCGCTTTACCATTTTCATCAGTCATTACTGAACCATTGTAATAAGCTAATGCTTGAAAATCTTTGCGAATGCGAGTATTTGCTAAAGCATTTGATAAACCACCACCATAACCCCAACCTTTCGGTAACATTGCAGTTGTTTGGGTTAATCTCACATCAGGACGGTTATCACTAAAACGGATTGAAATTGGTTGTTCTGCATAAACAGTATCTACCAAATTTGGAGGACGATAACCAGCAAGTTGTAACACTGCTTCATTCACAACCATGACAGTAAATTGTCCTGGGGTTGGCTTTTCTTGAATATCTGTTAATTCCAGTTCTAGAGTTTCTTCTTTTCCAGGTTCTAAAGATTTTTCAACTGGGTTAATTTGCACTTTTAAATATTTATCTGCCAAATTAACTTTAAACGGTGCAAAACCAATCCGGGATAAATTTTCTAAACTTCCTGTTTCTACTTGATTCAGTGGTTTACCCTGTCTGACTAACACCGCTTCTACCGCCGCATTGGGTAACATTTCCGGCGTAACTGTAAACTGAATTTGTGGCGCACTTCCTTTAACTTTAATAACTTGCTGATAGAGAGGTTTATCTTTAATTACTGCAAAATATAATTCCCCTTCTGGGTAGGGAGATTGAATCAAAGCGGTAGCAGTCTCACCAACTTTTAATTCTTTTTTATTTAATTTAACTGATAACTTATCTTTTTCTGTCTCACCCCAAAATACTAGATTTTTTCCTGTTACCCAAATTTGTAAATCTGTGGCTGTGATGTCATTGTTACTATCACTAAAATTAGCCCGAATGCGATATGAACCTGATTCGGTTGGTTTTAAATTTACAGTTTGAGAACTATTAGAAGATGTAACTTCAATTTTAGAAACTGTTTGATATTCAACTTGATTTTTGGGAGTTCTGCTACCTTCAACTACTTGGGTGACGCTGTTATATTTCATCTGTTGTAATTCCAGATGCACCTGTTGATTTTCTAGCGGTTTTCCGGTTGCGTCAGTCACAATAATTTCTATAGGAAAATCTTTACCAGCATCAGCTACAAAATTACTTTTTAATCCAATAAGTCTGTTACTAGGTAAAGCGGTAAAAGTTTGAGAATTAGCAACCGATAAATTAGAAACATCTGCAACTTGTACATCTACTCGGTAAGTCATGGGATAGGGTAAATCTGACGCTACCGTTACTGTTTGACTATTTTTACCATTAGCATCAAGCTGAGTAGTAGTTTGTAAAACATCGCTAGAGAGATTCGGACTTTCTTCAGGCCAAAACCACTTTCTACCAAAACTAAATTCCTCCCAACCTTTAGGAACAAAATTCGTCTGCTGACGAGTAATAAAATACTTGGCTTCTCCTCCTTCAACTGGTGAACCAAATAAATAATTACTAGCTACATCTGCATCAACTTTATTACCAATGAGTGCAAATTCTTTATTTAGCTTTAAATCAACTTTGAAATTCGGGGGTTTAAATTCAGCAACCCGAAACTCACCAGATATTTCTCGCTTATTTTTACCTTTAGCTTGAATAGTATAATAGCCTAAAGGTAGGTTTTTTTGAATTGGTATCTCTAGAGAAAATGTCCCAAAATTATTTGTAGTTTGCGTACCTAAATCAGTATTTTCTCCGTTAGGATTTACTAAAGTTATTTTATAAGGTGCATTTTTATCTTCCTGAATTTCCCCATTTTCTAAAAAATTCGCAAAACCAGTAAACCAAGCTTTTTCTCCTGGTTGATATAACTTTCTATCTGAGAATATTACCCCTCGTGATATCGGTTTTCCATCTTCCCAACCCGTATCAATACCGTAACCATAAGCACCGCTATATTCTTGAGTTCTCGCAAATGCCCAATCTTGATTTTCACTAGCAATGACTAAAAATTTCGGTAATTTTTCCTGATTATCATAACATTGTTTTAATTGATCATTGCCAATTTTCAAAATTCCATTTTCATCAGTTTTACCATTTGCACAAGGTACAGGTTGAGGGCGCGATTTTTCATTTAATTTTGATTGATAGATTTCAATATTTGCAGCTTTGACTGGTGAACCATCACTAAGATGATGAACACGAATTAAACCCGACGCTGGAAACCATTGACTAAATACACCTAAATTGGTTAATTGCACCATTCCATAAGTCGTAGGTTCTCTCCACAATTGTTTATTATTTTCTTGATATTTATTAGTTCGTGCTTGCACTCCATAAGCTAACATTCCTTTATTAGCACCCAATTTTTCTTTAAGGGGAACATTTACAGTCACTGACTGATTTTTCTTAACTGCTATTTTGAAACTCTGCCACTCAGATGGTTTTGGCAATAAATCATCAGCATTATTTGTATAAACTAAGTCCGTTGGTTTAATTATTCGATAATCTGCTTTATATTTTGCTTCTGGTAAATTGATGGTATCAATATTTAATTGTAAATCTTTATCTGTGGGGAAGATATTTAAATCAGAGGGAACTGAAATATTGCCAGCTAAGTCACCAGTGTTATATTTTATTGTGAGAGGTTTACCCAATGTTTGCCCAAATTTATCTTTCAGATTTCTGCCAATATTAATCGTATAAGTTGTAGCTGGTTCTAAAGCATAAGGATTAATACTAACAATTCTATCTTGATCATAGATTTGCAGAACTCTATCAATGTCTTTAGGTGACGGATTAATTTTAATATTATCTTTGGCAGAATCTGGTAATAAAACGTTATTAAATTCTAGCTGGGGACTACCTTTAATAAATCTACCATAAGTTCCTGCTGAGTCAGGTTGTCCATAAGATTTAATTCCCTGAAATGCTAAAGAAGAATAAGTCGCTAACTTACTAACAAACTCTTTCTCACTGGGAAGATTTCCATAAGCTGGAAGTATACCTGGAAAAAATACTAACCTGTAATTATTAGCTCTTTTAAGCTCTCTTTGAGGAGTAATATTATAAATCCAATTACGTTCAGAAGCATCAAACTTTTGTAAGGAATCTAAATTTTCCGTTTCTGCTGATTTGGCTAATTCTACCTGAAAACCTAAACCTTGATTTTTACCTTGACGAATTAGCTGTAAATGCTGTTGTACAGAATCTAAATCTAGTTCAATATTGGATGTAAATTGTAACTTAGGCTGTAAATCAATTGGTTCAATCTCCGCTTTTTCAGCAGGGTTAACCCCTGGTAAGTTGCTGATATTAATGGGTTCAGTGTTAAAAGTCCAAGCTAAATCTTGATCTAAACGATGATTTTTTAAATCTGCTAACCCAGCTTTGAGAGTAACTTTAACTCGCGTGGCTTTGGGTAAAGCTTTATCCGCTTGAAAACCTACCATACGCGGTGTTAAAAAGCGAAATTGTCCAGGTAAAGGTGGCCAAAGGGCAAATTTAGTTAATAAATTCTGCTGTTCTGAACTATCAAGACTTTCAACGGGAATTAATGCTTCTTTAAACCGAATGCGAATTTGACTGAAAGTTTTCGCATCTCCTAAAGGACTGATTTGTTCTATCCAGTCTGGTAAATTTGGAGGTGCAAGAGATGTAACCGTTGGTAACTTTTCTTTATCTGGGGTGATGCTGATTAAATTACAGCCAGTTATCCCTAATAAAAGACCGAAAATAAACAGGAACTTAAAAAGTTTTCTAACCATCATTTTAAAAAAGTTCAATAGATAATATCAATAGTGGGGAAATGCCCAGCCTACTCATGTACATAGATAACTAACTTGGTGTGATGGTTCCCAACAACCCATACAATTCTTAACATTTCAGAAATATTAATTAAATTTTTTTTGCGAAATCCCTTTTACCTAAATTGAAGTTTAAAATTATGAATTTTAAAACTCGTAACCTCAAAACTCCCACTCTCTGTGTCTCTGCGACTCTGCGTGAGATAAAATCATATTGCCGTTATATCCATAGATATAAACCGATTAAAATCATCTTAGCTGTAATTATCTTCTGCTTGATAGTGCGCTTAATGCCTTATCTTGCGCCTATTCATAGTGTAGATATAGCCCAAAAGCAGTTAGCAATGGAATTTACAGATCGTCATGGTTTACCATTGGGAACCATACTAACTCATGACCAAGAACATACAGCAATTATCCCATTAACTCAGATTTCGCCCCAATTTATCAACGCGATTTTAGCGGCGGAAGATAGTAGCTTTTATCAACATGGGGCGTTGGATTTGAAAGCAATTTTTCGAGCTATTAAGGAAGCGATTCATGCGAAAAAAATTGTTTCCGGTGCTTCCACAATTACAATGCAATTAGCGCGGATGTTAGATAATTCTCCTCGGAATATTTCGGGAAAGTTACAGGAAATTTGGCTATCGTGGCGGTTAACTGCGGGAATGAATAAAGATGAAATTCTCTCTGCTTATATTAATCGTTTACCAATGGGGGGAAATATTTATGGTGTGGAAGCAGCAGCGCGGACTTACTTTTCTATTTCTGCAAGTGATTTAAATTTAGCCCAAGCTTCACTTTTAGCAGCTATTCCTAATAATCCTACTTATTTTAATCCTTATGCACATTGGGAAAGATTAAAGAAAAGACAGAAATATGTTTTAAATCGCATGGTACAAGAGGGATATATTTCTCATCTAGAAGCAGAACGCATATATACAGAAAAAGTTGTTTTTCAATCTCGTCAAAACGGAATTATTGCTGCACCCCATTTTTTGTTTTGGTTAGCACAAAATACCTCACCCCTAACCCCTCCTCGCTTCCGAGGAGGGGAACTGGAATCTTCTCCTATTCAGACTACGATAAATCGTCCTTTGCAGCAGTTTGTGGAAGCACAGGTACAGCAGGTTATTTCTTCTCTTGCTGCGAACAATGTCCATGATGCAGCTGCGGTGGTAATTGACAACTACTCTGGGGAGGTTTTAGCTTATGTCGGTTCGCCTGATTATTTTAATGAAGCAAAATTAGGAAGAAATGATGGAGTACAGGCGTTGCGTCAACCAGGTTCTACTCTCAAGCCGTTTGTGTATGAATTAGCTTTAGAAAAAGGTGCAATTAAACCTAATTCTATTTTGGCGGATGTCCCTTCTCATTACGCGATTCCGGGGGCGAAATTATATAGCCCTACAGATTATACTAACAGCTTTCTTGGCCCCGTGCGGGTAAGAGTTGCTTTGGCAAATTCTTTAAATGTACCTGCGGTAAAGGTGTTAGAAAAAGTGGGTGTCCAAACCTTCTTAAATCGGTTGCATGAGTTGGGGTTTGTACATCTAAATCAAAGTGTTGAATATTACGGTTTGGGATTGACTTTGGGTAGTGGAGAAGTGAGTTTATGGGAACTCGCCAGGGCTTATTTAACTATGGCGCGTTTGGGAGAAAGTACACCATTAGTAACTATATTAACGGAACCTCAGACCCCAAATTCTCTTTCCCCAAGCAAAAAGCCAACTTGGCAATTAATTATCGATATTTTGCGCGATCGCTATGCCCGTGCTACTGCTTTTGGTGTAGACTCGGTGTTAAATTTGCCCTTCCCTACAGCTGTGAAAACTGGCACTTCCTCAAATTATCGTGATACTTGGACTGTGGGCTTTTCTACAGATTACACTGTCGCTACTTGGGTAGGCAATTTCAACGGTGAACCAATGCGTCAGGTGTCTGGTGTGACTGGGGCTGCACCTTTGTGGAACCGGATTATGTTACACCTGCACGAACATCAATCTCCCGCAGATTTTCCACATCCAGAAGCAATGGTGCAATTACCCATCTGTGCTATTTCGGGGTTAAAACCTACACCTGATTGTCACTCAGTCGTACAAGAATATTTCTCCCCCGAAGATAAAATTGCTTATGAACATCAGCAAAACTTCCATTTACCACCAGAGTATGATGAATGGTTAGCGAAACAACCACAATTTAACTCTTTTGCTGCTAATCAACTCAGAATTTTATCTCCTCGTGATGGTGATTTATTTTTAGTAAATCCCGGTGCAGAAGGACAGCAAAAATTAGAATTTAAACTAGCCAGCGCATTGAATCAACCGATAGAGTGGTGGCTGAATAGTCAGAAGTTATCTACACAATCAACTAATGCTTTATTTTGGCATTTACGCCCTGGTAGTTGGACTCTGGAAGCGAGAAGTAACCAGATGAGTGATAGGATAAGTTTTCAAGTTGAGTTAGCTAATAAGCAACCAATCCGGTCAGGTTTTTCTGTAGTCCATTCCACAAAATCCCCAGATTCTGGAAATTGATTAAGTTTTCCCAAAAACCCAAATTTATCTTCCGGAAATTCCTGCCAAAAACTTGATGTTATAAATTAAGACTGAAGTTTTTATCAAATTTATCTAGCCATGACTAACACACAAGAAAACAAATCTGCCAAAAAGACAAAACAGTCTTTTGGGTCCGTTGATATTGGTACTCCGAAAGTGCCAGTTCGCAAAAGCAAAGCGAAAAAGCAGGAACGAGAATTACTCAGCGACTGGGAAGACGCGAGTTAATTAGAGAGCGAAAACTTGAACAAAGACTCCGCGTACCTTTGCGTTTACCTCAGCGAGCCTCTGCGTTTAAAAGTAGAGTTCCAAACCATCTTTAGTATATAATCAGTGTCCTATCAGTTTTTTCTCAGGCAAAAAATCACACTTCGTTTGTACAAGCTGAAAAACCGTTAAATTGAGGTAAAAAGCAAAACTGTACAATAGTGATTTAGCCTAAGTTAAAAATGAAAGTAGCAATTACTGGAGCAACAGGATTTGTCGGTAGTCGTTTAGTAAAACGGCTACAAGATGAAGGTCATAGAGTACTAGTTTTCAGCCGGAATGCTGGCTTTGCCCATAAGGTTTTTCCCTCTCAGGCTTTCCCAAATCTAGAAATATTAGCCTATACACCGGGTGTATCTGGTGCTTGGCAAGATGCTATTGCTGGTTGTGATGGTGTAGTGAATTTGGCTGGAGAACCTATTGCTGAGGAACGTTGGACACCAGAACGTAAGCAGAAAATTCTCAATAGCCGCAAACTCGGTACACAAAAAATTGTGGAAGCTATCGCTAAGGCTAATCCTCAGCCAACTGTGTTAGTCAACGCTTCGGCTATTGGCTACTATGGAACTAGCGAAACTGGTACCTTTGATGAAAATAGCCCTTCTGGTAGAGATTTTCTGGCTCAAGTCTGCCAAGAATGGGAAGCCGAAGCGCAAAAAGTGAAAGATGCTGGTGTGCGATTGGTAATTTTGCGCTTTGGGATTGTTTTGGGCAATGGTGGTGCTTTGGGGAAAATGATTACTCCTTTTAAACTCTTTGCCGGTGGACCTATTGGTAGTGGTCGGCAATGGTTTTCATGGATTCATATAGACGATATAGTTAACTTAATTCTGCAAGCTTTAACTAAGCCAGAAATGGAGGGTATATATAATGCTACTGCTCCCAAACCTGTGCGAATGACAGAGTTAAGTACAACTATGGGACAGGTAATGAATCGTCCTTCTTGGTTGCCTGTGCCGTCTTTTGCTTTAGAAGCTATGTTAGGAGATGGGGCAGTAGTAGTGTTAGAAGGTCAGCAAGTTCTCCCCAAACGCACTTTAACATCAGGTTTTGAGTTCAAATATCCCAATTTGCCAGCAGCACTGACGCAAATTCTTGAATAATTTGTAATTCAATTTTAGATTGGTAATTGGTAATGGGTAATTGGTAATGGGTAATTGGTAATTCAATCATTATTCCCTATTCCCTATTTCCTATTCCCTATTTCCTATTCCCTATTCCCTGCCATAACTAATTTTTCATCAATTTCTTAGACACCCAACTGGTAATGCCACTCAGTAGCGCACCACCCATAAGGATGCCGATAGCTGGGTTAAATACAGGTATCCAGAGTTTATGCCATAAATCTAAACCCAAGTTGATTCCTGAAGCATTACCAGCAACCGCGACAGCAAACCAAACAAAACCTAAAATCACTAGGAAAACATCAGCAACTAATAATAAGTTTAGCCAGTTTAATAATTTATCTTTCATCTTGTATAAGCTTCTAGAATTATTGCTCATAATTCGTAATTCCTAATGAATTATGAATTACGAATTACGTATCCCTAACGGGACTGGAGGCACTATTACGACTGAAAAATTACAACTTATTTTTCAAATAGCCATTTTTGGACTTTTTCTAAACTCTTCCAATCTGGTTTTCTGCTTAAACCATCGGCAATGCTACTTTTAATTTCATCTTCCCATTCTTGGTTGACAAATATCAACTGTTGTGCAAAGTCGATGTGTTCGCGCAGACCTTTTTGACCTGTTTCCAGCATGGCTAAGGCCAGATTAATCCTGGCCTGTGGGTCTTGTGGATTTAACTTGACTGCTTTATTTGCAGCTTTGTAAGCTAAGTTGGCTTTGTTATCGAGTAGATATAACCAAGCCAGACAAATCCAAGCCGAACTAGTTTTAGGAGAGCGATCGCACACTTCTTTAAATACCGGAATGAGCGATTCTACTGATTCTCCTGCTTTATAACGTTCTAAACCTGTATCAAACAGTTCTTCAATTGTTGTAGTCATTGGTCATTGGTTATTGGTCATTGGTTATTGGTCATTGGTCATTAGTTCTTCACAACTGACGACTGACCACTAACAATTGACTATATTACACACCAAATGACTTGCCGCAACCGCAGGTTTGGGAGGCATTAGGGTTAGTGAATTGAAACCCACCACCGATCATGGCATCACTATAATCCAGCATCAAACCGTACAGGTATAGTAGGCTCTTGGGGTCGCAGACAATTTTGAAGCCATCATAATCAAAAACTTCATCCTGAGGGGTGATCTTACTACTGTCCTCAAAATCCATCATGTAAGACATCCCGGAGCAACCACCTTGACGGACTCCCACCCGTAAACATAAATCTTGACCTTGCTTGCCTTGAAGAGATTTTACCTGGTGTAATGCTGATTCGCTCAACAGAATGCCGCGTTGTTTAGCTTGAGTCGCTTGTGTCATGTGCTGTTTCAACTCCTGATTTAATCTCATCGTTACCCGGCACAGGCTTGTAATAGCCTCGGGGTTGCTTTTTCTATTTTTCTTCTATTCTAGCTGCATTCATGTCTCTAAACGCTAAAAAAGTAAACACTTTGTCAACAGAGAAAAAGGATTTTTATTCTAGAATTGAGAGATTCGGTGTATTTAGAGATGGGGTATTTTTCTTTTGCCAGCCTTGGAGCCATCAGAGCAGCAACCGTTCTTTAGATACAGCAGGGAAAATATGATCCGAATCCTAGTCATTCCCCACAGTTTACTTCTAAATAGCTTTTTTTTGATTAACTTACTCTATGACAAGTTTTAATCGCTCTACCAGTCGTCGGTTGAAGAAATTAACCCAAATTCCTTCTATATGGGAGGGCGATCGTCGTCCATTGTCATCATCACAAACTCAACCTAGAGACTCTGAGTCTAATGGGGAATGTATTCTCTGGGTGGATGGCTCCCAAGGAATTGTTAGAGGTATGGACGTGGTATCCCCAGAACCCGGACCAGAAGCAATTGTTCGTACCTTAATGCGAGCCATGGAGCATCCACAAAGTCCTGCTAAACCCGCCAGACCCCAAAGAATTGTGGTGCGAGACCGGGAAATTCAATTTTACCTGCGCGGGGTATTGCAAGATTTGGATATTGCCATTGACTACTCACCAGAATTACCTTTAATTGATGAACTGTTTCGCTCTTTTGCGGACATTCTCGATAGTCAAATTCCCGATTTACCCCCACAATATGCACAAATTCTCCAAGATAAGGCTTTTGCTATTTGGGAAGCGGCTCCTTGGGAATTTCTGGAAGAACAGCAAATTTTATCAATAGAAATCAATAAGTGGGATATAGGAACACTCTATACCTCAGTCATGGGAATGCTGGGAATGGAGTATGGAATTTTGTTCTATCGTTCAGAAGATTCTCTCAAGCGATTTCGTGCTGATGTTTTAAGAGATGAAGAATCAACTCAGGGTTTAGAAGAAGCTTTCCTCAAGCAGGATTGCTTTTTTCTCACCTTTGAACAGGAGGAAGATGAGGATGAAGATGAGGATTTAGGCGATTTACCAATATCGGAAATTGAACCTACTTTTGGGAATATTCACCCCTTGGAAGGATTACGATCGGTTTTGTATGACGAAGAAGCACTGATTGTCTTTGTCGCTCTCGAAAGTTTAATCCGCTTTATGCGCGATTACCGTCGTCAATTGTACGAAGATGATTTTCCCACTCTCAGCCGACGTTATCGCATTTCTTTACCCAATCCAGATGAAGACGCTAAATCAGTGTCTGTGACTGTCTCTACTATGCCTGAATTGGCAGCCGAATTAGAGGAAATGGCAGGCTTTGACATCCCCGATGAAGATGAAGACTCCACAGTGTTCCGTTCCTTAAGGGATGACTTGATCCCAGAAGACTCTTTCCTCAGTTTAGGGGTGATTACTTGGGAGATGTTAGATTCTTTACGCAAGGAAGTAAATTACCATCCAGTCGAGAAAATCAATCAATTGGGTGATGGATTACCCGTGATTTTAGTTCAAACTTCCCGTCCTAAGGCGAAAACTGTGATTGAGAAGATTGAAGCGGCTGGGGGACTGAAAGCTATTTGCTTTAATCCAGGGGCTGATCCTTTGGCTGAGGATTCCTACGGCTCACTTCTGCCTCTTCAGACGCGTCCTGAACACTATCGCTATGATTTGGGTTTGTTACAAACAGAGAATGATGAGTTGTTCCTGTTTGGGGAATTTTTAGATAACGATCCCATCCATGTCGAAGCTAGGAAAAAATGGAATGAGCGCTGTAAAAATACTCAAGGCTATTGCGCCTTAATTATTGCTAAAGGACTGACGGGAGCTTCTCGCGGTAATCCGCAGTTAAAAGACATGATGGCTTTGTTTGAAGCGCGATCGCTCTCTCCCCAAGATTTAGGAATCGGTACTCTTCAACTTATGCCCCAACTGGAATTTGAATAATGATTTGTGTAATTACCACAGATAAACATTTTTATCCTATTTTTTAGCATCCCAGTGTTTATCTATGGCTTTTACAATAAAATTAAACTGCGTTCACTGCTTTCTTTTTTGTAAACAGAGACAATAATTAAGTAAAAAGGCATAAATAAAGATAACTATGTAAAGAAATTTTAACTGGTTTAAAACCTTTTTCTCTGCTGCTTCCACCAAGACTGCCTTTGCCAACAGTATCGACTACATCGCCAAAGGCGGCGCGATCGCGTAGCATCTAGGGAGACCCTAATAAGCTGATCATTATTTAAACTGCATCACCGCGTCTTTGTGTCTCCGTGTAAGAGCGTTTTTCTAAGACTGCGAATTATGTAACTTAAAGGCACATTAGCTTACCGGGCTGCTTCGCCAAAACCTTGTCCCCAGGACAAAAAATATTTATGCCCACCGACTTAGCAAGATTATTTATACTTTAAAAAGTGAATATTATTTAACGAAAAATCGAATGATATTAATGATGTTGCTATTTCTCTGAGGCAAAGTCTGATACTATCATTTTTTACTTTTGCAACCAGATTAGTTTCACAGTATTAATATACAGCAAATTGCATGACAAATAAAAAATGGGCCGTTAAACGTATAACTGTTAACCTTGCAACACAGGAAGCGGAAAAATTAGAAAAATATTGTCAACAGACTGGTAGACCCGCTACTGATGTAATTAGAGAACTGATTAGAGGTTTACCCCTCTCTGAAGAGGCTAAGGAGAAAGGCTAAGGGGGGTGGGGGATGGGGAAACGCTCAAGATGGGGAGATTTGTAGATTTGAGATTTGAGATTGGACTTACAGCAGAATTCAGGAGTCAGGAGTCAGGAGTCAGGAGTCAGGAGTAAAACTGGCTTTGTGTATAGGTTTGAATTTAGATGTTGTACCTCCTAACTACGCAAACTGCTGTAATTAAATACAATCCAAAATCCCACATCCGAAATTTAATACCCAATCACCTATTCCCAATTCCCAATTCCCAATCAACTATTCCCAATTCCCAAGTAAGTAGCAAATTCCGACACTAACACAGTTACAATTTGTAAAGAAACTGATAGCGCCGAGTGGCGTAAGCCATAAAGGAACGAGGGAATGCGCGTTGCAATTGTAGGTGCGGGACTAGCTGGGCTGGCAACCGCAGTAGATTTAGCTGATGCAGGTTGTGAAGTCGAAATTTTTGAATCTCGTCCATTTGTGGGCGGCAAAGTTGGCAGTTGGGTAGATGGTGATGGCAACCATATTGAAATGGGGTTGCACGTATTTTTTGGCTGCTACTACAATCTGTTTGAGTTGATGCAGAAGGTGGGAGCAGGGGAAAACTTACGCCTCAAAGAACATAGTCATACTTTTATCAATAAAGGTGGACAGACTGGGGCTTTAGATTTCCGTTTTATCACTGGTGCGCCTTTTAATGGGTTAAAGGCATTTTTCACCACTTCCCAACTTTCACTACAGGATAAATTTCAAAATGCGATCGCTTTGGGAACTAGCCCGATTGTTCAAGGTTTGGTAGACTTTGACGGAGCCATGAAAACTATCCGCAAGTTAGATAAAATCAGCTTTTCCGACTGGTTCTACAGTCACGGGGGCAGTAAAGGCAGCATCAAACGCCTATGGAACCCTATCGCTTACGCTCTTGGTTTTATCGATTGCGATAATATTTCTGCCCGTTGTATGTTGACAATTTTCCAGTTTTTTGCTGTCAGAACTGAAGCTTCAATTCTGCGGATGCTGGAGGGTTCACCTCACGAATATTTACACAAACCGATTGTCGAATATTTAGAAGCTAGAGGCACGAAAATCTATACCCGTCGCCAAGTCCGGGAAATTCAGTTTGCTGAATCTAATGTTCTTGGGGGGGAAGAAACCCGTGTTACTGGTATATTAGTTGCTCAAGGCGATACAGAAGAAGTTATTACCGCTGATGCTTATGTCTGTGCTTGTGATGTCCCCGGAATTCAGCGCGTTTTACCCCAAGCATGGCGCAAATGGTCAGAATTTGACAATATTTATAAACTTGATGCTGTTCCAGTCGCTACAGTGCAGCTACGGTTTGATGGTTGGGTGACGGAACTGGAAGATGACCAAAAGCGGAAACAGCTAAATCATGCGGTGGGAATAGATAATTTGTTATATACCGCAGATGCTGATTTTTCGTGTTTTGCGGATTTGGCTTTGACTAGCCCCGCAGATTATTATCGTCCTGGTGAGGGTTCATTGTTGCAACTGGTATTGACACCGGGAGATCCTTTTATTAAACAGAGTAATGAAGCGATCGCACAACACGTCCTTAAACAAGTCCATGAACTGTTCCCCTCTTCCAGAGATTTAAACATGACTTGGTACAGTGTGGTAAAACTGGCTCAGTCTTTGTACAGAGAAGCACCGGGAATGGATGCGTACCGTCCTGACCAAAAAACACCTATACCTAATTTCTTCTTGGCAGGTAGTTATACTCAACAAGACTACATTGACAGTATGGAAGGTGCAACTATTTCTGGACGACGTGCGGCTAAGGTGATTCTGGAAAGTGTGAAGAAATAGGTGATAGGTGACAGTGAATCGGGAATAGGGAATCGTGATTTAATTACCAATTACCTATTACCAATTACCCATGACCAATCTAAAATCTAAAATCTAAAATCTAATGGCTGAATGGTTAGAGCATAGTGTGCAGGTGGAAGTTGAGGTTCCTATTGATTTAGTATGGAGCCTCTGGTCTGATTTGGAACAAATGCCTAAGTGGATGAAATGGATTGATTCGGTGAAAATTTTGCCAGATGATCCTGAGATTTCTCTTTGGAAATTGAGTACAGGTGGTTGGGATTTTACCTGGAAATCTCGCATTCTCAAAATGGTTCCTAAGCAAATTATTCAATGGGAATCGGTTGATGGTTTACCGAATCAGGGCGCAATTCGCTTTTATGATCGTCATACTAGCAGCGTTGTCAAAATGACGGTTTCCTATGCTATTCCTGGCTTGCTTGGTAAACTCATGGATAATTTGTTTTTGGGAAAGGTTGTGGAGTCTACAATTCAAGCTGATTTGGAGCGGTTTAAGGAATACGCTTTGAATGTGAAAGCTGATTGATATAGATAGGGAAAATTGGCAGTAAGTTTTTTACTGCTAATTTCACATTCTGTAAACCAAAAACGCTAGTCTGCACTAAACTTCCTGAAAAGAAAACTTGTCTTAAACATTGGGCAGGGTAAATATTATGCTATTGTATGAGTGTTTTTATAGGAAATTTCATATAAAATGGAGAATGACGAGGATATTATAGAAATTCCTCTAAGACCTCTTGTTTGGATGGGAGACTCTCTCAAAAATATCCGCTCATTCCCTGAAGAGGTGCGTGCCTCTGTAGGCTATGCGCTGCAATTGGTACAATCAGGTGAAACACCAATGGATGCCAAGCCTTTTAAGGGGATTGGAAGCGGTGTGTATGAAATCGTTAAACGTTATGATAGCGATACTTACAGAGCAGTCTATGTAGTAAAGATTAGTGAGAAAATTTATGTCCTACACGCTTTTCAGAAGAAATCAAAACAGGGAATTAAAACCCCACAGGTTGATGTTGATCTGATTAAACAACGCTATAAAGACGCGGTAGCAAGGGAGAAACAACAATGATACAGGAAAATGTTTTTGAAGAAAGCAGTGGCAATGTATTTACGGATCTTGGTTTTTCTAATGCAGATGAACTTTTGACGCGGGGTAAGATAGGAATTCAGGTACTCCGTATCCTCAAACAAAGAAATCTTAAACAGCGTGAAATTAGTCAACTTTTGGGAATTCCTCAACCAGAAGTATCTCATTTAATGAACGGAGAATTTCAAAGATTTAGCGAGGGTAAACTTCTGATTTTCCTGAAACGACTAGATACAGAAATCACTTTACATCTTCGTCCTCGTCATGAGTCGGTTCAATCTATTGAAACTGTAATCACACTGTAGGGTAAATTAATAGATCAGTTTTTTAGGTTGAGTAGAATCAATCAGAAAACCCAACGTTGTTGGTTAGGTTGTTGGGTTATTCTACGAATATGCCGCCTTTTAAACGGATTTGTAGCGGTTTAAAAAATATGCTTTGAATTTCAAACCTGTTACATTATTCAGTAGTTTGGCCACGCTTAACAAGAGTAAAACTTGGAACTTCTGTGTCATTCCAACTCTCCATCTCATAACCACAAACTTGACAGTTAAAGCTATCTTTGTCTTTGAATGGAAAGCGCGTGATTTTTACTTCGTAAATTGATTTACAATTTGGACAGGTCTCTTTTCCTGCATCCTTATTAGTCCACGTTTTCATTATTCTTAATACCCATACTCTGTAATAGTTGGGTTACATAGTCGTCCACGTTTTCATTATTCTTATCCTGGGACTCTAATAGTTTGGTCAAAAAGTCGTACAATTCTTCCATTGTAAAATAGACATCTCCGAAAAAGAATTAAATTATGGTATAAGAATATAAAAGTGTATTTTTTGGTAAGACGTTATGGGCAGTATATTTGAATATATTCAGAGCAATCCTCAC
>NZ_JACJTQ010000063.1 GCF_014698735.1 Anabaena catenula FACHB-362 | reverse complement strand
TGTGGGGATGAAGTTCAATAAAACGAGCAATGGCTTTAGCTGTTTGACGACGGGGTAAATTGGGGTCATCTTCTGAGGTACGAACTAATTCATAATAGCGTTCATAGCAGGTGTAATTGGCTAAAACGTCTTTAATATAATTTTCTTCAATGGCTTGACGCATGGTGTAAAGATGAAAAGGAGATTGTCCGTTGTCTCCTGGTTCATCAAATACGAGTAAGGTTTTATATTTGGGAGTAGCAGTAAAGGCGAAATAACTCAGGTTTGGTTGTTTAGTGCGGGTGAGTTGTGCTTTTAATAGTTGTTGTTTAGCCTCATCACTAAGTTCCTCTTCCTCAAATTCATCTTCTAAAAGTTGAGATGCAATCGCAGATTCAATCCCATCTTTATTGAGGATTTTCCGCAGTTCTGCGGCTGTTTCTCCTGTTTGAGAACTATGTGCCTCATCAACAATAATGGCAAAGCGTTTATTTTTGGTAGTGATATCTATGGTTTTACCTTTTTTCTCTAGAGTCTCAATAGCTTTGGTAATAAAAGGGAATTTCTGAATAGTAGAAATTATAATTGGTACACCATCATTTAGGGCGGTGGCTAGTTGTTGGGTGTTTTCATCTATTTTTTGCACAACTCCGGCTTTATGGTCAAATTGATAAATAGTGTTTTGCAGTTGTTGATCTAATACGGTACGGTCTGTAATCACAACAACGGTATGAAAGATTTTTTCATCTTGGTTATCATGAAGATTGGCTAAACGATGTGCTAACCAAGCAATAGAATTAGATTTTCCTGAACCTGCGGAATGTTGAATTAAATAATTATGTCCGGCTTTATTTTCTTGAGTATGCTTAATAAGTTTACGCACCACATTAAGTTGATGGTAACGGGGGAAAATTAGGGTTTCTTTTTTCTGGTATTTAATGCCTGTATCTGTGGTAATTTTGGTTTCTTTAATTTCGATGTGGAGGAAACGCGCCAAAATATCTAACAGGCTATCTTTTTGTAAAACTTCTAGCCACAAATAACTAGTACGATATTCTTCATTGTCGCCAATGGGATTACCAGCACCGTGATTATGTCCTTTATTGAAGGGGAGAAAATAGGTACTTTCTCCGGCTAGTTTGGTGGTCATCCAGACTTGTTCTGTGTCTACGGCGAAATGGACTAAGCACCGTTGTTTAAAGGCAAATAGGGGGTCTTTGGCATCTCTATCGTGTTGATATTGATGGATGGCGTTTTGGTAGGTTTGTTCGGTGAGGGGGTTTTTTAGTTCGATGCTGGCAATGGGTAAACCGTTGATACTGAGGAGAATATCGGGAATGCGTCCGGTTTTAATAGTAACTTGGCGGGTAACAGTGAGGCGATTTTTTTTGTACAGTGCCAAGGTTTCCGGGTTCATGCCGGTGTTAGGTTGAAAATAGGCAATTTTAAAGGTTTTACCATAACATTTGAAGCCATTACGGAGGACATCTAGCATCCCCCGGCTTTTGAGTTCTTTGGTAAGACTATCTATGATGATTTTTTGGGCATCATTGGGGCTGGTTTTGGCTAGGTGTTCCCATTGTTTAGGTTGAGTTTGTTGGATGAAATTAATGATTTCTGTGGGGAAAAGGGCTGTTTCTGGGTCGTAGTTTTTGGCGTGTCCTTGTTCGTAGCCACTGAGTTGCAGGAGTTCTTTTTCGATGATGTTTTCAAATTCGGTTTCTGTGTGCATGATTTGTCCATGACCAGGGCAGTATAAATATTATTAAGTATAAGTGTAAATTAATCAATGGGTATAAAGTTTCTATAAACCTTTATCTAGGGTTTTAGCCAGTTTTCTATTTTTAAATTAGGAACGCGAGAAAATTCACGCACATTGGCAGTAACGACAGTTAGATTTAATGTCAACGCATGGACAGCAATCAATAAATCATTACTACCAATGGGAGTTCCTTGACGTTCTAAATGTGTACGAATTGTGGCATAATTATGATCTACATCTGGCATTAATGGTAATACAGGAATCATGCTAAAAGCTAGTTCAATTCGTTGTTTTAATCGGAATGAATTGCTTTTCTCTGCGCCAAATCGTAGTTCACAAGCTACAATAATACTGGTACAAATTTTTTCTTCACCCACATTTTTAATTTGAGAAAAAATTCTCCCTGTTGGGTGTTTGACAAAATCAGAGAGTATATTGGTATCGAGCAAGTATGAATAAGACATTTTTACAATTCAATATCATCTAAGGGTAATAATCCTTGATCAACATCGGGAAAATCTTCTTCAATGTCATCTAAGGTGGCAAAGATTTCTAGGAGAGATTTTTTCTTGTAGGGTTCTATGATTAGTTTTCCGTTATCTTCTCTGATAATTACTTCTGTTGTTGATAGAGTTAATTCTTGAGGGATGGTTAAGGTTTGGGTGTTTCCTGTTTGAATAAGCTTGATGCGATATTCTATACTCATTGTGATTATCCTTTTTGGGGTTGTGATTTCTGGGGTTAGGGAATATCAATTTGGCGTACATCTATTTTACCTGTGACGGCGTTGGTAATTAGGGAGGTGCGATATTCTTTTAATAGTTCTATTGCTTCTTTGATTTTGGCTTTTTGTAGGTCAATTTTGGTTGTTTTTTGGTCTAATAAATTGGTGATTGCCTCTTGTTCTTCAAGGGGGGGCAATAATACAGGTAATCTCTTTAAAAGTTCCTGACTCAATGATGCTCTAGTAACAAGGTTCATCTCTTTTACAAAGAAAAATCTATGTAATTGACACCTAAAATAATATTTTGAAAATCCTGGAAATATTAAATTTGAAAACGGTCTAACTCTTATTAAGAATCCCGAAAAAGTTGCATTATCAATAGAATTAAAACAAGTAGATGTAATGCCTATTTCCTCTATAGTTTCTGATGTCCTTGTAAAAAATACATCTCCTGTTTTGACTGAATAATTTATTCTGTCTTCATCTGTAGAATTAGCTAATCCATTTACTATTTTTGGTAATTCTAAATTTGCATAAACATCTGTATAATTTACAAAAGGATAGCCAAAACCAAAATAATCAGCACCTTTACTTATTCCATTCTGAAAAGAACCTATATAACGTAATCTTTTAACTTCCCAATGTTTCGGTATTTCACCCAGCCACTCAATACCAGAATCTTTCATTGGTACGCTTGAATCTAGTCCTTTGGTAACAGCGTGACTGATGAGGGCGGTGCGTTTTTCATCGAGTTTTTCAATGAGGGTTTCTTTCTTTTTGATGAGTTCGTCTATTTGTTTGGTTTTATAGTCGAGAAATTGAGCAATCTTTTCTTGTTCATCTAGTGGGGGAATTGGAGATTGAAAAGAAAGCATATCGCTAATATTGAGACTTGCTTGGTTAGCTGTACCATGAGCGTACAAACCTAAATGATCTCGATATCTATTAGAAGTCAATATATAGAATAAATATTCATTTAATAAATTTTCTACATCTGGCTTAAAAACAACAGTATTTTGATTGAGTAAACATTGGTCTAAATTTTGGGGAACTATACCTACTTGACCAACTGCACTGTTTTTAATATCAGGTGTACTACCTACTGTACTTAAAACTATTTCTCCTTCTTTTAAAACTGCTTTAGGATATTCTTGTTTAAAAGATTCATCTAAATAAATATTGCTTTCTAAAATTGAATAATTTTTGATATCACTAGCTTTAACAACTCGGCATCCTCTATCTGTAAAATCAGATGATTTAAAAGCAACGCCTTTTCTAGTATGAATCAAAAATTTTAAAGGAATAAATTTCCAATGTTCAGGAATATCACCCAACCACTCAACACCAGAATTTTTATACTTTTGATACCCCTGATAATTACCCATTATTCCCCTTCCCAATCTTCAATTTTTAACCCTTCAACTCTGCTAAACTCTCTCACATTATGAGTCACTAAAATCGAATTATTCACCAAAGCAATAGCAGCAATTTGGATATCATTTGAACCAATAGGAGTTCCAGTATTTGCTAAATCAGCCCGAATCTTACCATAAACCTCCGCACAGGAATCATCAAAGGGTAAAGATACAAACTGCTGTAAAAATGATTTTTGAATCTTCAAACTTTTTTGAGGGTTATTACTCCTCATTGACCCAAAAAATAACTCAGCTTTCACCACAGAACAGACGGCAATTTTATCAACCTTTAGATTGTCAATATAACGATTAATACTAAGGGATTTACCCTTGAGATACATGATACATACATTCGTATCTAGTAAATAAATCAAAGAATTATTACTCATCAAACACCCCAATTAAATCATCATCCATATCATCAGAAATTCCTAGATTATCTTCCTTAAACTCAATATCAGCACAAGCACCATATAAATTCAGTATCCCCTGAGAATGAAGCATATTTTTTTGCTTTAAAAATTCCTGGAAATCAGTGTCAGAAAAAAAATTGAGCATATCTTTCATCTCATCAAAATCAATCAAGCCATCTTTAAAAGCATCTAATACAAGATTAGCCAAGATTTTTTGGGATAAATTACCCCATTCCTCTGGTATTTTATCTGTTAAATTATCTGGTAAATCAATTGTGATTTGCATAATTTGAAAATCTCCTAACGCTACATTTTTATTTTAGCTGTTCAGATCCCCGACTTCTTTTTTAATCTTGTAAATAAATAATAAATTAATGTTAAAAGTCGGGAATCTTGTTAAACTACTTCCGCTAACATCGCCATAATATCGGACTCTAACGCCTTAATATCATCCTCAATCACATCTAAAGGACGGGGTGGCTGATATATATAAAAATGCCGATTTAAGGGAATCTCATACCCTACCTTAGTCTTAGAAAAATCAATCCAAGCATCTGGAACATGGGGTAAAACTTCTTTTTCTAAATACTCCTCACAATGTTCCTTGACTAACTTAACTAACTCATCTGCACTCCCATCCTTGTCATACCCTAAAGGTAAAGGTAAGGCTATATCATTTGGTAAAGGGACAATTTCTGTATCTCGCAAATTACTATCCGGTTCAGGATTCCCCTTACTATCTGTACAGATTTCCGCTTCTGGATCTGCCTCTCCTAATGCTGCTAAAATTGCCTTTTTCACAGGTGCTTTTAAATTTAATCCGGCTTTTTTTAACACCTGATTCAAATCTTTTTCAAACTCATCACGTGAAAGATAAAGTTTATTAGTATCCAATTTCTGCAAAGCCTCAATAATCTGAGTTTGGATATTTTCACCCATCTCAATTTCTAACTGTTGTACCTTTTCATCTTTCCGCTTTTTCGTCGTCGCTAAATTCTGAAAAGCTGACTGTTCCCAAAGTAAAGCTAAACGCTCTTGACTAACTTGAAAATTCAACCTTAACGGACGTTCCACCGTAATCTTTAAAAATCCAAATTCCCGATTATCAAAAATCTTAGAACAAATCGGCTTTTCTATCTTGCCATTATTAGCAACTTCACTAATCCCATTCTGTTGAAAATCCCCATACAGTCGCACCAGTTCGGTAATATGTTCAGGTGATAACTCATTGCGCTTATTACCAAGACTCTTTTTCATCTTTTGATAATGGTGAGTACCATCAATAAGCTGCACCTTCCCCCGACGATTTAACCTTTTTTTATTCGTTACTAACCAAATATAAGTAAAAATTCCCGTGTTATAAAACATCTGGTCAGGTAAAGCAATTACCGCATCTAACCAGTCATTTTCAATAATCCAACGCCGGATATTACTTTCCCCACTTCCCGCATCTCCTGTAAACAATGGAGAACCATTAAATACTATCGCAATCCGTGAACCATCACCGCCTTTTTCTGGGGAAGGGTGCATTTTTGAGATCATGTGTTGCAGAAACAATAATGAAGCATCATTAATGCGTGGTAAACCTGCCCCAAAACGACCTTTAAACCCTAAATTTTTATACTCATCTTCAATAAAATCTTGTTCCGGTTTCCACTCCACACCAAAGGGAGGATTAGCAAACATATAATGAAACTGTTTATCAGGATGTCCGTCCTGGGGTAAGAAATTATTACTTTTATTTTTGGCGTTCTTAACTCCTAATGTGTCACCATAGATAATATAGTCAATCGGCTCATCTTTAATCAATAAATCAGAACAACAAATCGCATAGGATTCGGGATTATATTCTTGACCAAATAGCCCTAAATTTGCTTCCGGATTTTGCTTTTTAATATGTTCTTCCGACACCGAAAGCATTCCCCCTGTTCCTAATGTGGGGTCATACACAGAGCGATAAATACCTTGTTTAAAGACATCCGTTTCATCGCAGAAAACCAGATTCACCATCAGTCGAATGACTTCACGGGGTGTAAAGTGGTCTCCGGCTTCTTCGTTTGCCTGTTCATTAAACTTTCTCACCAATTCCTCAAACAGATAACCCATTTGTAGATTAGAAAGTTGGGCAGGAGATAAATCAACTTCGGGTTTACAAAATTCTTGAATTATCAGATATAAACGATTACTTTCATCGAGTTTTTGAATCTCGCTTTCAAAATCAAACTTATCAAAAATATCCCTTGCTCTAGGTGAAAAGCCATTGATATAATTAATTAAGTTACTAGCAATACCATCAGCATCATTTAATAATTTCTGAAATGTAAACTCGCTGGTGTTATATAAAAACTGTTGACGCTCTCCCCCTATTGCTATTTTAGCGATCGCTTTTTCAAAAGCCTCACCCTTTAACCCCGTTGCTTCATATTTCGCCTTAGCATCAATTACAGCTTGTTTAGTGGGTTCTAAAACAGCATCCAAGCGACGCAAAACAATCAAGGGCAACATCACCCGACGATATTGGGGCGGGCGGTAAGGCCCCCGGAGTTTATCAGCAATACTCCAAATAAAACCAATTAAGTCTTGATGATGAGAATTTTCTGTATTTGTTACCATAGGGAGTTTGAATCTGTTGTTGGTTAGTGTTGGACGATGCCTGTGGCGTACCGAGGGAAAGCAAGCTCCGCGTAGCGTCTACGTAGAGAAGAGAGCGAAGCTATCACGTCAAGATAGTTATTTCGACTGCTATTCTGGTTATCTGGTTTTCTGGCTGTCTGGGTTTCCAAATTTCTGGTTTAATGCCTCAATGATCACTGAAGTTACGGTAATCCCTTGCTCTTTAGCTTTAGACATCCAGTAACGACGCTCTTTAATAGGAACTTTAATGCACAGATTGACAAACTGTTCTGGTTCCTGTTCTAGTAAACCAGATTTTTGGTTTTCTGTATTTATGGTTTCCTGGTTTTCGGGTTCTGGCTCTCTAGCTTTTTTAATCAAATCACCATACTTACTCATGGCAAAATCTCCATCACTTCCTTACCCAGAGAAACATAATCTGCCCAAGCTGCTTTAAAACGGGAGTCATCAATATCTCGAATCGAAACACCTGCCATTGCTGCTTTCTCAAAACCGACAGTACGCCGGATCATCGACTTGAATACAGGAATCCCACCTTTTGATAGTTCTTGTTGCAAAGCTTCCCCCTCCTTACTGGGGTGTGGTGGAACAATAGTCAGCAAACAGCGATAGTTAGATTCACCCAAATCTTTTACCATTTCCAGCATTGGTTCTAAACTTACAATGTCTGGTTTTGTGGGCAATATCAACAGGTCACAACCCTTAGCCAATTCCTTTAAATCATCTGAATCTGGTCTAGCTGGGGTGTCAATAACTACAAATTCTGCTTCGGCAATTACCTTTAATGCTTGACGTTCATCCACTGTGGAGAAGGGAAAAGATCCACGTTTTGACCAAGCCAAGGCTGTACGGTTTTGGTCGCCGTCTACAAGGACAGTATTACCCTGACTACTAAAGAAGGTTGCCAGATGTACTGCTGTGGTACTTTTCCCGACTCCACCTTTGTATCCAGTGATAGTGACAATCTTTTTTTCCATAAATCTGGTTTTCCATAAATCTGGTTAGTTGGTTTTCTGGTTTCATCTCTAGCATACTGGAAATTGGGGCAGATAAATCTATTTGGTATTAAGCTAGTTCCCATTCAAACTAACTTTTTCAGCATTCAAACTAAATAGACTATTGAGGAACTGTAAGATCCACCAATTTGATAGCCTCTACAATTTCCATAGGTGACAATTCCTCTACTGGTTTATTTTGGCTTGCTGCATACCCAACAATCCCCTTAAGAGCATAAACCGATAAAATAGCAGTTCCCTTTAATTGCTCACTGTTCCAATGGTAAGCATGGATAGTATTAATCGCATTTTGAATATCCATAAAGTTCTGATTAATTAATAAGTTGAATAGGGGAATTATCCCTCTATATTCTAGCTTGCTTTGGGGTAAAGTCGAGTTAAAACCCTTCCTATAGTAGTACCTGACCACTCCTTACCTTGCTTGCTTAAAATGCCTTGCTTATTAAGGTATTCAGCTATTTGTCTCTGACTTTTACCTGACTTGTGATGCCTTCTAATAATATCAATTATCTGCTGTTCCTTCTCATCTATTACTAAGTTTTTGTTATCTGCTTTATGTCCAAACTTAGGCTGTCCACCATTAGCATAATCAGAAGTTTTAGCCCGTGCTTTTTTACCATTTTTAGTACGTTCGTTAATTTGGCTTTTTTCAAATTCAGCTACACCAGCCAACATCGTCAACACTAACTTACCTGTAGGGGTGCTAGTGTCCATGTTCATATCAATTACGATTAATGCTTTGTTATTTGGTTGTAGTTCTTTGTCAATCAAGGTCAATACATCAGAAGCACGTCTTCCTAGTCTATCCAGTTTTAAAACTATTAACCCGTCTGCTTTACCATCTAGCATATCAGCTATAGCGGTTTGTAATCCTTTACGATTATCTGACTTAGCACCGCTTTGTACATCTTGGTATAGTCCGACTAACTCATGATTAAGCGCAGTACAGTAAGCTTGTATTTTTAGTTCTTGATCTTCTAAAGAAGTGTTATCAGCTTGACCTTCACTGCTTACTCTCACATAACCGATTAATTTCATGACCTTAAACTCCTACAACCTTTATCTGGTAACGTTTTTCTATATTCTAGTTATACAATAGTTTTAACTATTGTGTCAATTAAATGCCTATAAATATTACTGTATATACCTTTAAGACTGTTTTAGGTTGCTGGATGTGAGATTTTAGTACAGAATTATTATTAATGCGCTTTGACAAACAGGGTAAAATTTAACCCACTACATCATATTTTATGTAGTGGGTTGTGAGTTTAAGCGTTACTTGGTAAGGTTAATCCAGTACCTAGCGTGTAGGGTCAAGTGGCAAAGCTTTTCTACCCTAGTCCAGAAACCACGACCGCTTATATTAATTGCAGTTGCTTCTATAACGTCAGGGTGTACCTGTGACTGTGCGAACTGTCTCACCAGTTTAGGAGTGATATCACAATCTGACTCATCTTCAAACTGCCAAAAGGTATTTTTCAGGAGTGCTTTGATCCGGTTTACTTCTGTGCGTGTCATGTTCCCTACTCCCCTTTACAAACTTTGGATTGTTGGCACTGGAGATGATTGGTTTTAACAACATCACCACCAAGTAACTGACACTTACCCCATTGAGGAAAGTTAGGGGATTGTTGGAAAAACTTACAGGTGTTACAGTTCATAATGTGTTCCTTATTTTTGGGACTAAAGCAGCCGTTGTTACTTGGTAGGTGTGACGGCTGCTTTGATTTGTCTACAGGTTGTATACTGCTGTCTACATATTTAATATATCAAGTTGTCTACAATATGTCTACTATGTAAACATAGTAATTACTTATGCTGTCTACAGTGTCTACAGTTGGTTTACTTATTATCGTATACAGATGTAGACAACGGTAAACACAATGATGTATACTAAGTTTACAACTGTAGACAAAATACAAAATATATGGGAAGTAAAGTAATTAGTTTTAGATTTGATGATGACAAACTGGCACTTCTACAACAGCATCAAGTAAATGGTGAAAGTGAGAATCAAACCGCTATGAGGCTTTTACTAGGGGTGTTAGGTGTAGAAGGAAAAAAGCCTAGTTTTCAAGCTGTAGACATTGTAGACAGTATAAGAACTGAGATTAAAGAATCAATAGCAGATGGAGGAATTGGTGAGGCGATAGCTTACTCATATGAGGCTGCTATGGGTCAATTTAACGGATTGCTCTCAGAACTACAGGAGCTAAAGAAGCAGGTAGAGGAATTAAAATCAAATCCCCCGGCTGCTGTAGCTGTTCCCCCTATTCCTCAATCACCATTTACCAATGAGGAATTACCAGAAACTACCTCACCTGCTGTAGTTCTAAATCACCAATCACCTGTTACCAATCAAGACATAATAGAATTTTTAGGAATAGCTGATATTGTTAATGGTGCTGAATATTGGCAAGAATTAATAATTGATAGAGGGATTGATCTGAAGATTTTAGATAATGCTAATTACTTGGAATCAAAGCTAAATATTAAAATCACCAAAGGTTATGTTATCGCTCGGTTTAACTCAATCTTAGAAGCACTAGGATTTAAAAGCGATAAGGTCAAACCCAATAAACAAGTTAAGACTAAAGAAGGCAAGCGCCAAGACGTTTACATCATAAGTCAATAGGCATGGTAACAAGGATAGAAATTATTTCTATCCTCACTCAGTAATCAAGATAAATTTAATATGACAACCACAAAAATATTAACCGACTATGGGGAACTCTCCATAATAAACCGACGCGGTTATTTTTATGCTGTAAGAACCGTTAACCAGAAAAAACGACAGATTTATTTAGGTAAATCAATTCCTGATCAATATACCCTTAATGAAGTGGCTGCTGATATATTTTCATCGGATTGGGAATACTGGCAACGTCACACTAAAGAAGTTAGAGCCACAGTCAAGGATATAAATAAAAATCTATCCTTGCGAGATGACCTAAACAGAATAGCAGGAATAGCAAAGGCAAGGGGTGAGGATTTAATCTATCAGGAGTTGCGGAAAGCGATCCAAAATTTACCCTGATTACCGAGCAAGGATAGAAAATATTTGTACCTCAGTTCATAGCCCCAAAACAAAAACACCCCTAACTAGCTACAGGTCAAAAGTCAAAAGGGTGTTTTAGTTTTGTATGAGAGTAGAACGTGTAACTATGCCCAAAAGTCTACACAGCCTTTGTTTTAGCCTTAGCATACAAAATTCTCAAATTGACATAGTTACCCAATGTAAGCGAATCGCGTTCATGTTTGCGTATATACACAGTATTGATTTATAACTGTCACGAATAATATATATACATAACACGACGTGAAATTATGCTTACCAAAAAGTTTCTTCCCATAGCAGCATCAATACTAGGAATGATCACTCTCCTGAGTTCTCCACCAGCGTCAGCCGAAATGGTTAAGGTTGGGGAAAATTCTGACGGTACGGTCTACTTCTTAGATACAGATACCATGATGAAACGTGATGAAGATTTTGGAACAGTAATCAAGGTATATGCACCACTATCAAAAGCAGATTATTTTAGTCAGTATTCTTTAAAACCCGCGTGTGGAGATGAGCGATTATTTTTAGTAGGGTCACGCTTAATTTACGATGGCAGGGTAATTGAAACTACAAAATTAAAAGAAGAAACTAGAGTGAGAAATGGTAGTCCATTCAGCAATGCTATGACCTACTACTGTAAAAGTATTGGTGCTAGAGGTTGGTAATTTTGTAAAAAAGATTCACTTACTGGATATAGTGATTTTAATTAATAAAACAATTAATAAATAACACCCACTTGATATCAGGTAGGTGTTTATTTATGGGGTGCAACTGCTAATCAGAATAGTAGAATTAGAGTGAACTTTGGCATTAATGCCAGTGCTACCAGGCACTTCGATGTAACAGCATCTTGCTAGGTTTAAACTCTGGTAGCTGATAAGTTAGGAATCAAAATCAATCGGCTTACCGTTAAAGAGTTGATGGAATTTCTCAGGATGAAACCAACTTGGTAAAGTTTTTTCAACATCCTCCAAGCTGTTACCGTTTTCATCTACCAAACCATACCTAATAACGATTCTAGGTAGAGGTGTTTCACCGTTCGCGGAAAACTTCTCAATCAAAATCATTCCGGCTTTACGAGTATCTTTCGTACCTTCAGGAAAACTAGAATTAGTGGCGTTGTGGGTTATCCCCAATAAATAGTTTTTCGCTTTTCTTGTATCCGTCAAACTAAGCTTAAAGAAAGTATCAGCTACTTCCCCAACTAAACCGCGTAGGTTGGTATACTCATCTACTATAATCTGAGTTTTATTGGTTGGTTTAGCCTTGATTCTATCTAACCAATATTGTCCACAATCAGCCATAGCCGCAGCTATTTCATCTTCTGACTGTGCAACATTTTGACTTTCTAGATGTTGCCAAACTTTGCTATTCTCCCCTGTATAGTGACGGTCTAGGGTGTAGTAGATTGGAGCATCTAAACAATATTTTCTGATGAGTGCGATCGCTCCTGCGGTGTAAGTTTTCCCACTACCTTGATTACCAATTAACCACAATGGTTTAAGACTACTAATTATCTTCCACAGATACCCGTCTTCATGACCCTTTAGAGCATCAATCAGAACTGTTTTTTCCTCATTGGGTGTAGGTTGTTTAGCATCCTGGACAGGTTTATTAAGTTTGTCCAGTTTGCGTTTAGTTTCTGCTGTTTCTAGTTGGTTTTTAGCTGTTTCCTTGTCTAATTCACTAACCTGTAACTGGTGTGATTTTATAGATAAAGTACCTTGTAATTGTCCGTTTAGGTGGTCTAGTTGTAATTCTCCATCTGACTTCATAGCCTGTATTGTTTCTTGGGTGTGACGGGCTATGGCTTGTTTGGTAATCTCAGCTTGGTTACTCTTGGTAAACCCAAATAAATCTATGTGTGTGGACTCTAATAAATCATTCTCCAGTGCCTTTATTTTGAGCAGTTTGAATTGGCTATGTATTGATTTTTCTTGATGGTCAGTGAGTGCCTTACTTACTCCATAAGCGGTTAACAAGAAAATACTCGAAGCTAAACCCCACACCACTGCTTTGTCATCTTCCGGTGGTAAAATCTTCACTACCTGAATAGAGTTATCAAATAACTGATTACGTCTTTCTCTGTCTACTAGGTAGCTGATACCGCGTTTTATATTGAAACCTTTACAGCTACTTTGAGTATTACAGTATAATGTTTCTGTGTGTTTGATGCTGTCACTAAACATCGGTATGGATGCAGCTAACCCAGATGACAGTAAAACACTAACTAGGATTGTAGAACTACGACGCTGTTTAGCTAATTGGGTGTTAAACTGTTGTATTTCTTGCATACCTAAAAACCTCTGTTAATGTATGTTATGTCCCAAAATGATCCACCTTTTACACCATCATCTGTAAAGACAATAACCACTCTTTTACCCTTCAAAACAAATCTAAAATGCTCCTTTGGAATAGCGTCTAATTCGTTTTTATTCATGCTCTTTAACGACCTCCAAATAGTCTGTAGATAAACTCAGCAATACCAGAACGCTGTAACCAAGTTAGTAATTTATCAATATTAAAAACAATGTCAATAAAACCAGTGATTAAGTAATTTATTGCAATAGCACTTACTAGACCGGATAGGAATATTTGAAAACATCCCCAATTACCTCTAATTTTCATTGTCTTGATTCCCGTTGTTAGTAGTATTAGAAACTTTTTTAAATATTCCTAGCAGTGCAATAGCACTTAACCCAATCAATAAACTAAAACCCATATTGGGAAGTTGCCAGCTAAGACCCTCAGATGATCTAATTTCTTGGTAAGTTTGTGCGATCGCTGTTTGGGTGTTAACGACTTCAGCAGTAATTCTAGATGTACCTTGCATAGATACAGCACCACCTATTAATAGTTTGATTATTCCTATCAGTGGTTTTTGACCTAAGCTAAATTCCCAAGATTCAGATGATAGAGAAAAACTGAAACTATCCCCCACGTCCACCAATCCAGGTAATAAGCTAACTACTGCTGATGCAACTTGAATAATGCTTAATGTGACCTGTAGGTTAAACAGCAACCAACTGAGGGAACAGGAACTAAATTGACACGCTAGAAACAATAAACCGGAGTCTATACGCTTTCTGGTTTGAATATCAGAATAGAGTTTTGATTCAATATGGTTTAAATATCTTGCAGTTTCCTGGTTAATCTGTTGGGAATCATCACTATCTAGAACTGAATCTAGATCCGGTGGTGTGTGAGGTGCTAACATAGGAGTAAGTAATATTTTGACCTGATATATCCCTCTACTAATTCCCGTTGGTAGAGGGATATTAATTAGCTACGGTTTAAAACCCTAATGCGGACACAAACTGCATTAATCTTTCCTTGATTCCTGGTGTGTGGTATTGCTTATCTGGTAAAAGGTCATATCTGGCTTTATCCCCTTTAGACAAAGCCTCATTCATCTGCTTTTGATGCAATGTTTCATCAGCCTGTATTTGTTTAATTTCAGGTTGATTCTGTACCTCTAATACTGCTGTTTGTTGGTCAACGCTGGTAATGTGTGCGCTAATATAGCCCTTGATTTGTTGATAGTTTATTTGGTATTCATGTCTTACCTTTTCAGTTTGTCTATCATGTACGAACTGTTGAGCAAGTTCTACACGCTGGTTAATGTATTTCGTGTTAGCTAACGTCACACCAGTAGCAGCTTTATCAATAGCTAAACTAGACTTACCAGCTTGTTTCAGGATGTCAGCAATGGCTACGTTATAAGCTTCACTCCCTTCGAGAATAGTGATGTAAGCGTCTTTCAGTTTAGGTGCAAATTCTTTTGCAAATTGGGCTTGTCGTGACAATTCTCCAATCTTTTGCATAGATGGTAAATCACCCATACAAGCTTTCTCGAAGTCTCCAAGGGTAACGCCAAATTTTTGGTTTAGCTGATTGATTAATACCTTACCTCTTGGTGAGACATGGTTTTTAATTTTGGGTGATTTAGCTTGTGGTAACATCTTCATTTTGGTACATCCAAATATGAGTTAGGGTCAACAAAATATCTGTGTTCTAGTTTGATGGAACTGCTACTAAAACGATAATTGTCTAGTGCTATTAGTCCAGAAATGAGGGTTATTAGTAGTAGGGAACAGGTAATCAAGGTAACAGGTTTAACCCTGAATATTAGGGTGTTATCCGGCTTTGATAGCTGGTATTGCAAAGGCTGTAAGTGCCTTTTTGACGTTGCTTTTAAAGTCTTTGTTTGCGTCCTGTATATCGCTGTTTATGCTTTTCAATCCATCGGTTAGCAGTTGGGAGTTTTCAGAATTTTTATGTTGAACAGTTCGCCGAACTGATGAAACCATCTGGTTAATTTTTTGCTGGCTAATCATAGCTTTATGCTCTACAAATGCCATGATTGCCGATTCAATAGCGTCTATATCTTGTTCTAGTGAATCAGTGCTAGTCCCTATATTTTCAGCTATTAAAGATATCTCCCCAACGTCCAATACAATACCCAAACTGTGAGCAGTGCTGCTGACTAATTCTGATTTGGTGGCAGTGGCTAGGGGTGCGACATCTGCGACAGGTTCAATCATTCCTATATCTTCAGTAGTCGGATCAGCTGTAGTTGGGTGTAAATCTTGACTATCTATATCATCTAGGTTGGTATCTAGATTACTGTTTACAAGTTGTATACCGTTGTCTACTAGTGTGGTTTCTTGTTCTAATGTTTCCAGTTCTGTCTGTGTAGATGTTGCAATGTTTCCAAGTTCACCACCTACACAGATGGATGTTTCCTCTACTTCTGTTTTTTCTGTGGGTACGTCGTCACTAACTACGGTTAATTGAGTAGCGTTATTCATGAAATGATCTTGTACTGCTAAAAGTTCTACTTCTGTGGGGTTTTCAATGTCAGCAATCATTAATTCACACTGAGTTTTTACGTCACCCAATACCACCTTTACACCTTTACGAGTTAGACGTGATTGAACTTTTTTAGCAATTGTGGTTAACATGATTTATGCTCCTATTCTCTGTTTTTTAGCCTTAAAAATTAGCGCGTTGGTTAATACCATCATTGCTGTTTTTCGGTCGTACCATTGGGACTTTTTAAAGTTAGTACCTGAGCGATAAAACCAACGGTAGATAGTCGTTACATCTGGAGAAATACCCAACCTGTTATTAATAAGATTGATTAGTTTATCTCCAGTAGTTCCTAGTCCTAATTCCCCTGCTGCTGTTTCACCAAAAGCTGTTAAATGGTTCTTAATCTCAGGGTAAAGATTGAAGTAGCGCGGGTTAAGTTTGCGTAGGTTTATGATGACCTTTAACCCATCTTTGTCCAGTGGGATGTCCGTAACAGTGGCTAGTTTCTTAATCTTTGACCAGTGGGAATCACTACACCGCTTGTCTAGCAAGGTTTCATAGATTAATCGTGGCTGTTCCATAGCGGTTTAATGTAAACATAAATTTCTGCATTTTTACCGTGCTGATTAGTTCACGCCACGAATTTTTAAGGTTTTCACGGTTGTGATCTGCGTGCTAGTCAATGCACTAGGGTAAAAATGCAGTATCGTGTGGACTTGTCAAGCCGTTGCACTTAACCCAAATCCTTAACCCGCAGGAATTACAAGGATGTAAGGTGGTTGCATTGGTTTGTCTTTCATGCTCACATTCTAGCATACCGTGTTAGAGTGTGTGCATGATAGATAAAAATTTTTCTACCATGTGAGGTTAAAATTTAGTGGTAATGTTTATGAATGAATTTTTAGAAATGTCAGCAGCAAAACGACGTGATCCTAACTACATACAAATATCAGGAGACGTTAAAAAAGATGTATGCCTTAGATTTAAAGCAGCTTGCACTCTAAAACAGTTAAGTGTAGGAGATGGATTAGAGCAAGCAATGATTCTATGGCTAGAAGATGAAAAAAACAAACATGATCAAACTTCCTAAGCGTGATCGCACCTCACCACCTGAACCATGACAACTTAATATTTTTAAGCTGATTACCTACTAAGGATAGAAACTTTTGTATCCTGTTCCCCTGCCCCGCTAAAAACAAATCCCCCACACTCTTGCGCGAGAATTGAGTGCGGGGGAAAGTCATTATTTATACTACTACTATTGTAACACATAATTACACTGTAGTATAGCAAGAGAAAACATTAAGAAACCATAAAGATTAATTTTCCTCAAAAATATTTTGTATACCCTGTTACAGTTTTTGAATTTATTTTGTAACAACAGTTACAGTTTTGATGATTACTGATATTAATTATCACAAAGTCAAAAACACTTAAAAATGTGTCATAGTGATACAAATTTGATGATTTTAATAGTATGGTGCAGAACATGAAGGATAGTGATTAATCCTTGTTATAGTAGGATTTGATTACTACCCGCTAATACAATAACTCTACTATTATTATAAGATTGAAGCGGGGTGAAAGTATCGTCAATACTGAAATTAAAATTATTTTAGTACAAAGTTACTAAAATAATTTACTAAAAATAGATGGTAATATTAAAATATGTCAGGTCAAATAAAATACTTGACATGGATACGTCCATAAAAAAGACGGACTAGAAACCGCTTACCTTGTGCGATAGCTAGTAACTATCGGTAACACGACTCCCAGACCGCTCAATGATCTAATTATTTAAAATATTGTTAATTATATTAGCATCATAGCATAAAAATGGGGATAGTACAAGCGTTCTAGTTGTCAGTCTTTTTTCCTGAAACCTTTAGAATTCATGGAGAAATTTATGGTAGCTAGTTTTGAAAAGACTACAAAAAAATCCCCTTTTGCTGGTCGCGCGGTTAATATTAAAACCCACATAGCCGAAGTGGCTACATCTTCCCTAGATGATATTTACGGTGAAGTAGAAGAAGGTATCAGCTATAAAGCAGGTGCGGAAATACCAGCACCTAAACAGCCTGTAACGGCAATAGAAACAGCTTCATGGTTAATCAATTCACTAGGAATATCACCTGTACCTAATTGCCCTGCTAAGGCTGTTGAGTTTGGGAAGGCCAGCCGCGCTAAATCTCCGATGTTTGTCAACTGGAGCGGTAAGGTTCAACCCGTTAATTGGCAGGATTGGCAAGATTGCATCCCACCAAAGGAACTAAGAAAGGATTGGTGGGAAGGTAAAAACGCAATTCACAACGGTGTAGGAGCGATCGCTAATTCAAAACGCAATAGCAAACGGCATTTTATCAGGATGGCAGATACAGATGCAAAGGATTATGCTGAAGGCGATTATGAATTGGAAGTTTTAGCAGAAGGGGAAGCCATTAAAAAGGGTCAAAAAGATATAGAGGATTGCAAGTTTACTCAGGAAGAACGGGATCAACTTTACGCAACATTAGCTAAACGCTGTGAAGAAGATGTTAAGCAATGGGAGGAGAAATACCCTATTTTAAAACTAGCACCATGCTATAGAAGCCCTAACGGTGGTTACAGACATTTTTTAGCATTAGAAAATGAAGATCCGCTATTTAAAAATGTTTCCACTTTTAACCATGAGCCAGGACAAGATAAAAAACATGGTGAGATAGTACAACACTCATTATTACCCCCCTCAAAATTAGCAGATGGTAAAGGTTATGAATGGGTACGTTGGTTTGAATATCCCCCGGTTGTGGAGAATTACGAAAGTATAGGACTATTCCCAACATTAAAAGCTAGTGATAAAAAACAACCTGCTACTCCTAAAATTGTTGTAGACCCTCAAGTTAAAAACGATGATCAAACAGTTGAGACTAAAGGGGATGATAAGTTCAATCAACTGATAGCTGACACTAACAACACTCTCCCATTAGAACAGGCTTTTAATTGGCCAGGACATAATTTCATAGAAACAACTGGGAAGCATGGCAGAAAATTACAGGGTAATTGTCCTTGGCATGAATCATCAAGCGGAACAGCTTTTTATTGTGAGAGAGATGGTAAAGGAAATTTAGTTTATAGATGTCCAGCTTGTAATGCAGGTGGTAATGTTTTTGGGTATCGTCACAGCTTGAAAGGCGGTCAAATTGGGTTACAGCCCAAAGGCAAGGAATTTATAGGTGTTCTGCGAGAGTTAGCAGGTGAAGCTGGTTTAGATTGTAGTTTTTTAGATAAACCAAAAAAGTCAACTAAAAAAGTTCAAAAAGTTTCCTACAACAATGAACAGAGCGATCCGCTAGTATCTGCATTGCAGATAGCCGAAAATACATTATTCAATAAGGATAAAATCGTTAGGTGCTTTGAGGATAATTTCTACCAATGGGAAGGGAATTATTATAAATTAATTCCCATGAAAACAATTAGAAAATTAGTCGGGAATTATTGGAATAATGTATCTGTGGAAGATGAAGAGGGTAATATTAGATTCCCGTTCTGTGATCCTAGACATACCACAAAACTAATTAACTGGGTAATTGATCGGAAATCAATTGATTATTCAGAATTACCACAGGGAATTAATTTTACTAATGGAGTAGTTAAATTAGATTGGACTAATAATATTCCTACTCCTGTTCTAGAAAAACATGACCCTGACAAACATTACTTTTTTAGTGAACCAAAGGTTAATTATGATCCTGTTGCTAATTCTAACGACTGCGATAAAATGCTGACTTCTTTAGATCCTAATCAGAGAATTATACTACTCAAGGTTTTAGCTGCATCACTAGATTTACAGGAAGTGCGTACAAGGATAGGAGCAAGGAAAATAAAAACCTTATTCCTTATTGGTGAGGGAAGTAATGGTAAAGATACATTCCGTGAGGCAATGACTCACATAATAGGTGACAATAGCATCACAGCGGCAAGTCTAAACCACTTCATAGATTATGATAACGGTCGTCAATTTAACTTAGCATCATTAATCAAGAGCAAGATTAACTGGCCTTCTGAGTCACTAGCAAAGACAACGAATATTGATAAGAGTCCCTCATTAAAAATGTTCGCAACGGGAGAGCCGATGTACAGCGAACGCAAAGGGATAGACCCGGAAAAATACAAACCTAAAGGGATATGTTTGTTCAACTTGAATGAACTTCCTAACCTTTACGGTACAAGTCAAGCAGCAATGGATAGATTTGCTCCTATCCATTTTCGCAAGACGTTCGTTACAGGAAGCAATTTTGATCCTACTAATCCTAATCATGTGATTGCAGATAACCGATTCAAAGATGATCCAAATTTTATAACCAGTAAAATTTGCCCCGCTTTATTCAATTATTTGATTAAGGCATTACAGGATTTAATAACCAATGGGATAGACTACAGTTGCACAACTGAATTATTAGAGCAAATCCAACAGGAAAACGACCACCTTTTTGAGTTTATAGATAGCATCGGTCTAAAAACTGGTAATGGTGAAGTCAAGTTAGATGACATCTTCTCAAAACTGGAAAACCATTACAAAGATTTAGGAATACTGGTAATTGATGAGTTTAAAAACCGTCGCTGGAGTGACCCTGTGAAGCCATCCGACCCATACATCAAGGGGGCTAACAATGTTTACCCACGACTTAAAAAGCTATTCCCAAAAATT
Organism: Anabaena catenula FACHB-362; assembly: GCF_014698735.1. Classification (GTDB taxonomy): domain Bacteria; phylum Cyanobacteriota; class Cyanobacteriia; order Cyanobacteriales; family Nostocaceae; genus Anabaena; species Anabaena variabilis_A. Next base: position 6,554 of record NZ_JACJTQ010000063.1, on the reverse strand, counting down.
GACAAATACACATTTACTGACCCCACCACGAAACGGAAAACTACTTTTATCAAGGGACTACAACTAATCTCAGAAAGCGATCGCATAAAATTACCGCAACCTATTCCAGAACCGCGCCAACAACAACTATTGATAGCACCACTGTCACGATTTGACCCGTTAAAGGGGGTTACTGGTAAACCCACTACAAACCCACTGGAGACTCACTACGAAAATTTAGAACCCTTACCAGATAAGGAAAGTAAACCCAGTAAACCCAGTAAACCCACTTTTTCTAACTTCCAGAAAAAAATTGAAATTAGTTTATTAGATCCGAACCCAGAACCCGTAAACACCCCACACAATCCTAAATGCCCTGAGAGTACAGCAATAGGTGGCGAAAGTGGGTTTACTGGGTTTACTGGGTCGGAAAGTGTTGATATACAGGCGTTTGAGGAAACAGCGAAAAACCAAACTGGGTTTACTGTGGGTTTACCAGATGCTAAAGTGGGTTTACCAGAATCAGAAAATAGTACAAATAAACTAGGAATTACTAAGGTTGTACCTCCTGCCTCAACTACCACTAATCAAAAGAGCGATTGCACTCCTGCACCTGATATTAAAATTGCCTGTGGCGATAAGTTGGTGCAAGTGATGGAGGAGGAGATACCCGATTCTTCACTCAGAACCGTAAAAAGCCTAATTACAGGTAAAGAAGCACAAATCAGCAAATATTATTTAACTGCACCAACGGAAGTTGCAATAAAAGCGGTAGCGGCGAAATTAGATAACAAGGGTCTTGAGGTTTTAGAAAGTGTGATTAAGATGTTTCTTCCTCAGTTTGTTGGAATAATCACAACCACTTCTGACACTACACCACCGGACTGGATATCTAAGATTGTTGTTGATGACGTTGATACTGTTGCTGAACAAAAACGCCGCGAACGTGAACAGGAACAGCGAGAATATGACCAGGAACTAGAATCATTAAAAGTTAAAGTTCTAGCCGCTACAACAGTCCAGGAGCATGAACAACTTTTAAATGTTGCTCTATCATTTGACAATCGCCTTACCTACCCAATCAGGACATTTTTAGGGCAACTAGGTGATGTTTCGCTAGACATTCTAAAAGTGTGGGAGTGGTCGTACTGGTAAGTTAACCCGCGCCACAAACTAAGGATAGAAAAAAATCTATCCTTGGTACACAATCCCACAACAGAATACCAGCATAAAAACAATATTTGATGCTGGTATTACTTACTATTATTGATATAATAGAAATAAAAAATTAGAGGTAGATTTATGACAATTACCCAACTGAAAACTAAACTTAAAAAACAGAAGGAAGCGCAGATCACAACCTACCAAAACCTTTTTAGAGCTTGCCTTTTAGCAGGGGACTTGAAGGAAGCACGTCGTTACAACAATCTATCAAAAAGACTGAGAAAACAAATAGAAGTATAGAATAAGTATAGGGAGTAAATAATAATGTCCCAAGCTATTCTTTATTGCTAAGTTATTGATTCTGAAGCGATCGCTCCCAGTGGTACAAACCAAAAACGAACTACGTACAATCTATACAATGTTTCAATCATCCCAAAGGGATTGTATATGTTACAAAACGTACTACAAGAGTTGGGGAAAAGTGTAGTACGTTTTTATTACCTTAATGGTTGTAATGGCTACATCATAAGTATTGCTAGTAAAACCAGGAGTGTACTACAAGTGTCCTACAAATAAAGTTTTCTGAGTGTAGGTTGCGAGTAAGAATAAGTGAAATAAACCTGCTAACCCGTCCCCTGTAACTGTAAGCTGTAAATCACGGGGTCTACAGTGGCTTATGAAAATCAACAGGCACGGACGCGCCAAAGTGCTGACACAGCAGGAAATACAGTTAATATTTAGTCAAGGTCTAGATAACGACCGTGACCGGATGCTGTTTGGTGTGTGTTTGTTTAGTGCCTGTAGAATTAGAGAATGTGTAACCCTGATGACTGGGGATGTTTACACACCCAAGGGTGAAGTTAGATCGCAATTCATAATTAGAAAATCAAATACCAAAGGTAAACTGGCCACACGAACCATCCCAGTAATTGAAGACCTACGGCGGTTATTGGCTGAACATTACCGAATAGCAGGTTATGATTATCTGTTCCCTGGTAGGAGCAACGGACATATCAGCCATGATTCAGCAGCAAGGATTTTAAGGAAAGCTTGTTCCCTTGTAGGAATCACTGGAGTAAGTACCCACAGCTTCAGACGGACAGCCTTAACCCAGATGAGTAACGCTGGTATACCACTGCGGGTAATTCAGGAATTGTCAGGACACCGGAACTTAGAACAGTTACAAAGGTATCTAGAAGTGAGTGATGAACAGGTATTAGGGGCTGTTTCTGCCTTATCAATGCTCTCACCTGTGGTCAACGTCGTTAAACACGAATTTACCGACCTCTCAACACCTGAATCAATACGGGTGGAAACTAATCAAGATTAGTTATGATTAATTATAATTGTGTATGTTTTAGTATATTTTTTGTGTACGGTAAAAAATGTTTGATGACATTGGTTTAAAAGTGCTTATGGGGTACAGCCAGGATAATTACTGATATCCCGGCTGTCCTCTATCAAAGCCTACTTTGTATCCAAATGATCTGCAATTTCATCTAAGCGGTTATTTGCATCTTTAGCAATCTGCATATAGCGCACACTAGCTACAAGTCCCACGGCTGTAGTCACAGCACCTTCTGATACTTTATTGGTGAGCAAGCACCCAGCACCTACAAGACTGATACCAAAAGATAAAGCAGTGGCAGTTAAGGCAAAATCAAAGCTGCGGCGGGCTTGACGTAATCTCTCCTCAAAAATCTGTGTGCGGCGGGCTTGACGTAATCTCTCCTCAACAATCTGTGTCAAGTAAAGTTTACACTTCCCCCCTATGTTCAACGAGAGATCAAGGGTTTTGGAAATTTTAGAGGGGAGGGAGGGAATAACTACATTAGGAGCAGGTTGAATGTTATGCTTGTTAGTCATAATCCAGTGTTTTTGGTAAATTTGCTTTGATAACTCCATTAACCCCTGGATTTTCCTTGCTGTGGTTAATGTTATGTACAACTTGTATGTAAAACTTATGTCTGGTTTATATACTGTCAAACTTATGTAAAAGTTATTGTGAGTCATGGGGAAGCGTTCTTTTCGGGCAACAGCAGCAGGAGTTGAAAAACTGAGTCAAGCGTTTGAGAAATACGGTAAAACGCAGGATTGCCTAGCTAGTTTTCCTAGTGAAAATAGTAATAGGGATAAAAGGAATCAAATTACCTGTTCTCGACAGACTGTAAATAAATTTTTGACAGGAAAACCTATTAGTAAGGAATTGTTTATTTCTCTATGCAATGAGTTAAACTTGAATTGGCAAGATATTGCTGAACTAGAGTCCGAACAAGATAACAATTCCTGGACTGTTCCTAGTATGAATAGACCACTAAGTAATATTCCTATAACTGAAGGAACTGGAGTAGTAACTCTAGCAGAAGAACCAAATAACGCTAAAACTTTTATTACATTTGATACTATTAATGGTCAAGTTGTTATTACAATTCCAGGCGATATAAATAGTTTTTTACAAAATTCTGAACAACAAAATATTTGGCTAGAAGCCGTGAAAAGAAGTTCAGGTGATAAAAATGCAACAATATCTAAAATAGAAAAAGGCAGTATAAAAATTACTTTCAATGTTTCTCCAGATGGCATTAAAAAGCTAGAGGAAGAACCAAATAAAATTATTTTAGTGGCAAGAATTATTAGCAGAGCTAAAGGTGAAAAATTAGACCTAAGTGATACAGATTTAAGTGGTGTTGATTTGAGTGGCGTTGATTTAAGTGGTATTAACTTCAGTTGTGCTGACTTGAGGAATGCTAATTTAGAAAATGCAAATTTAGCAAATGCTGATTTAGATTGTGCTGACTTGAGTGGTGCAAATTTGAGAGGTGCTAATCTCAATAATACTGGCTTCAGTGATGCAATAGTTGAACAAGCTAAATTTAGCAACAATTCAGATATATCTTCAGAAATAAAGCAAAACTTAATCGGACAAGGTGCAATATTTGAAGATGATCTAACTGTAGTTCAGGCACATACAAGTTCAAAAAATCCAATCAGTTTCAAGTTAGTTTTTGCAAACCTGATTCGTGGTAATTGGAGTGCCACTTTCCAACTTATTACAAAATTGAATCATTCCAACCTAAAGGGTGCTAATTTAAGAGGTGCTGATTTAGAGAGTGCTGATTTAAGAGGTGCTGATTTAGAGAGTGCTGATTTAAGAGGTGCTGATTTAGAGAGTGCTATTTTAATCGGTGCTATTTTAAGAGGCGCTATTTTAAGAAGTGCTAATTTAAGAAGTGCTAATTTAGGGAGTGCTGATTTAGGGAGTGCTGATTTAATCAGTGCTAATTTAAGAAGTGCTAATTTAAGAAGTGCTAATTTAGGGAGTGCTGATTTAATCAGTGCTAATTTAAGAAGTGCTGATTTAAGAGGTGCTGATTTAGAGAGTGCTATTTTAATCACTGCTAATTTAAAGAGTGCTAATTTAGAGAATGCTAATTTAAGAAGTGCTATTTTAATCGGTGCTAATTTAGAGAGTGCTATTTTAATCGGTGCTAATTTAGAGAGTGCTGATTCAAGAAGTGCTAATTTAAACGGTGCTATTTTAATCAGTGCTAATTTATTATTTGCTAAATTATTCCGTGCTAATTTAGAGAGTGCTATTTTAGAGAGTGCTAATTTAGAGAATGCTAATTTATTCCGTGCTAATTTAGAGAATGCTAATTTATCCCGTGCTAATTTAGAGAATGCTAATTTATTATTTGCTAATTTAAGCGGTGCTAATTTATTATTTGCTAATTTAGAGAGTGCTGATTTAAGAGAAGCCAAAGTTGAAAATGCTCGCTTTGGATATAACCCAGGAATTACTGAGAATGCAAAGCGTGACTTAAAACGACGGGGGGCAATTTTTGAAGATTCTCCAGGCGATCGCGCTGGGGTTTCTGCTCGTTAAAATTTCCGTTGGGGAAATTCTGCACGGTGTTATTAATATGGTTTTCCCAACTTCTAGTTGGGTAGCCACCAAGACACCCTATCTCGTCTCATCCTATCATAAATGCTCACCTTTAATAGCCTCATAAATACTAGCTAGTAATTTCTCCAACACAACTGATCTAAATTCTTCGTTATTCATCACTTCCATAAAGATTTTTTCATTCCCGTCCATGCGTTCAATAAACAGGTTCTCAAGATGCTTTTCTAGAACAGGAGCAAAGTTTTCTTTGGTGTTGACTTGAGCAGCTTGTTTGATGGAGTCATTAGCGATCGCTGTTTCGGCAATTTGTTCAAAAAACAGTTGATCTGCTAGGGTAAAATCTGTACCAAATCTTTCATTCAGCGAGTTAATCAGTTGCGATAGAGGAACTTCTTTATCTGGCTGACGAGTTCCCACTGCTGTAGCACCTGATAATGGTTCTGCTGTACCTTCCTTTAAATCAATCTTACCTTCACTGATTTTCTCCAAGCGATAAAATTTTAGTTCGATATCCCCAGATAAATCAATTTTGGGAGCGTCTTTACTTCTGGGTAATTTCTTGAGTAAAAATCGTCCATAGGCATACAGCTTTTCTAGTTCTGAATCTTGATAAGGAATAATCTGAGCTAGGAATAAATAAAGATTACGGAAGCTGGTTAATTGAGTTTTAAATTGTTCTTGGTCTGGGTCTATAAGTTTTTGATATTGGTCTACAATTGGATCTAATAAATTATTTAATTTTTGATGTTCTTTTCCCGTCAAGGAAGTTTTAGGACGAAACCAAATTTCACACCACTGGTTTACATCGTCTTGGCTAAAAAGTTGCCATTGATAAAGTTGATAGGATAAATCATTTAATTGTTGTGGATCTGCGGTTTCGCCAATGGGGGTTTCTTCGTAGTAGGGTTTGAAGGCTTTGTAAATGTCCTCTGGTTTGTTGACAAAATCCAGTACAAAGGTGTCGTCTTTCCCTGTGGTGGTACGATTGAGGCGAGATAAAGTTTGCACGGCTTGGACTCCATCTAGCCTTTTATCCACAAACATGGTATGTAATAAAGGTTGGTCAAATCCGGTTTGGAATTTGTTAGCAACTAACAGGACTTGATAAACATCACTGTCAAATTTTTCGGGAATTTCTGATGTTTTGATGCCGTTCATATTGGCTTCTGTAAAGGGTTGATCTGGAAATTCATCGAGGGTAATAGAACCAGAAAAAGCCACTAGAGATTTAATATCGCTATAACCTTTTTCTTGAATATATTTATCAAAGGCCAGTTTATATTTAACAGCGTGTTCACGAGAACGGGTAACAACCATTGCTTTAGCCCTACCGCCAATTTTATGGCGGGTATGGTTGCGAAAATGTTCGATGATAATTTCTACTTTTTGGGTGATATTGTGGGGATGAAGTTCAATAAAACGAGCAATGGCTTTAGCTGTTTGACGACGGGGTAAATTGGGGTCATCTTCTGAGGTACGAACTAATTCATAATAGCGTTCATAG
>NZ_JACJTQ010000062.1 GCF_014698735.1 Anabaena catenula FACHB-362 | reverse complement strand
GGCATCTCTAACGCTTATTTTAGCGTACCAGCCAGCTACCTTTGCATTGGGGCATCTCACTTTTAAAAGCAGTGGCAGTAACACTTTAGCTATTTCCGGAGATGTCTAATGAATTATTGGGGATAAAAGAAAATGCAGTCATCTCAGATCAAGCCGCATAGCCAAAATAATCCAGAAATTATCCCCAATCCCAAACGACTAGTAATGACAGTTGGTGATGCTAGGGTGGGTAAGTCAATAACAGTACGTTTGTTGATAGAGATTTATCTAGAATCACAACTAAATCTCAGAGTTTATTACAGTGGTAATCGCAATAAATTATATGCTTATCAGCTATTATTACCTATTGCTCAATTGCCCTTAACCCAAGGTGGTGCAGACCAATTATTAATTGATTTAGAGAGTTTTTCTGATGTGCAAGTAGCTTTGAGTGATTTACCCGGACAAAGTTTTGAAGAATTCCGACAATTTGCCGAAGAAGTAATGCTGTGGGATGCAATTGCACAATTAGGTTATCGTATCACCTTTGTACATCCAATTTCTTATCGGAGAGATTGTACAGATTATCTACAAGAGCTTTTTAATTGTTATGGAAATAAAGCAGACTACATCATTATCAAAAATCTGTATTTTGGTGAAGATTTTCCTTACTATGATGGTTCTGATATCCAACAGCGTATTCAAGGAAGTGGAAACAATGAGTTATATTTGGGAAAGTTATGGAGAGATACTTATGAATTAGTAGAATCTTTGGATTCACCTTATAGTTATGCAGTACAAAATTACGAGATAGATTTTATGAACCGTTCTCGTGTCTTTAATTGGATGGAAGAATTTAGTGAGCCAATTAAGAATAATAAACATATTGGAGAATTATTGGGTTTATTAAACATTACATCAACAGTGGAATTACAAAATCAATTAAGTAGCGATTTTTAAGCTTTGTTGTAAATATTAAAAATCGGAAATAACTAGGGATAAAATTATACATAGAAAAATCATAATTTAGAACGATTTTAGGATTTATACTCAATTAATATGAAGCTGCATATAAGTAATCGGACAAAATTAATTACACAAACATCTGGACTAAAATTTTTGACTGATAGAGAATTGCTAAATAACCAATATGTAATTAATTCTGTCCATTTCAGCACAATAAAAAACTGACATATAGGAATCAGGTTTGATTACTATATCATCTCTATCAAGAAACATAAAAAAAGGAACATGAACTTATGAACACCTCTCTAGAAACTTCTTTAGATACAACATTAGCAGGACAATCAGATCATTTTAAACAGAAAGTTCTCGATGTGGTGAGACGTTCTGGTATCAATCCTAAAGACCCATTGTTTTTGATATTGAGTTCTCTGGGTAAATTTGAAGTATTAATGGAAGACATTCCCGGTAAACTTAATACTGTAGTCGAGGGTTGGACAACAGAAATAGATGACAAACTTGATAAAGCATCAAGTGTAGCCATTGTTCAACAAAAAAGTGCGATCGCTAAAGCAGCATCAACTTTGTTGAGTAAAACCGAGCCAAAAAAATCTAGATCCGTCTTTAGTCCCTTCATAGCCACTGCCCTGGTATTATCTGGTGTGTTTGGTGTTGTTATGCTGGCTGGTAATATAACTTTTATTTGGAGAGGTAGAGGGTTAACAGAACCAGTTCGCTTGACTGTAGAAGAACAAGAAACTTTGAATTGGGCTATGTCAAAAGACGGAGAATTTGCTCGTCAGATTATGAAGTGGAACGATTTTGACCTGAGTGTTTGTCGAGCAAAAAAAGATAAATTAAAAGGCAAATGTATGATTTGGGTTGTGAATAATGACGAGCGACAACGTTATCTAGATCAATTAAATCAAAAATCAAAATCAAGCCGTTAAACTGATTTGATTTGTTTCTGGACTATCTATCAACCCCTCTACAATTGCTTTCGTAGCAGCTTGAGCGCGATTTTGACAATCGAGTTTAGTTAGGATGCGATGGACATGAGACCTCACAGTACCTACACTCAAAAAAAGTTTGTTGGCAATTTGATTGTTTCTATCACCAATAGCAATCATCTGCAAAATCTCTAATTCCCTAGAACTAAGCGAATATTGCCGAAAAACTCGCTTCACTTTCAGACTGGGAGTAACGACTACTGGTTGAGGTTGCAAATTTTGAATTAATATTTTAGCGACCGCAGAATCTAACCAATTTTCTCCTTTGTGTGTCACATAAATAGCTTCTGCTAACTTTTCTTTAGCTATCATCCTCGTACAATATGAATCTGCCCCTGCTGCAAAAGCTTCTTTGACAAAGATTTCCGTAGATTGAGCATTAAATATCACTATTTTAGTGATTGGTGATACTTGTTTAATCTGTTTTACAACTTCAAGACCACTATTATCTGGAAGATGCAGATTAACAAGAGCTATGTGTGGAACATGAGTTTCTATTAGTTTTAGTCCTTCTGATACTGTTTCGGCTTCCGCACAAATCTCGATATTCTCCTCTTCCGAAAGTAACATTCTAATCCCATACCGAGTCAGATCATGGTCATCGATAATAACTGTTTTGATCATCTGATTTACCTCCTATTTAGGTTGGATTATCTGATTTTTCAAAATTATTAGTGATGATCTTGAAAAATGGTAACTGATGACGGAGTTCAATTGGATACAACAGACATCTCCGAAAAAGAATGTGAAACCCTTGTCCTGTCTAGGAGAAAACCTAATTTCTGGAGATGTCTAATACAAAATTGAAGCAGGGATATGACATCGAAAGAAACAGAAATCTTATTTATGCAATGCCCCTACCATATCTTGCATCCAAATGAGAACCGCTATATTTGCCAGTTTAGGAGATGGCAAATTTAATCTTCTAATAATTATTCAATAATTTATTTTCAACAGTGATCTGAATCACACTTAAAACAACTAGTCTTATCTATTGTGTATGGATATTCTGCCAAATTTGTATTAAAAGATACATAAATAAGAATTTTGAAAGCGTAGCAGACTAAGAATTATATCTATACAATTTAAATTGTATACTTTTTTTATACCTTTTGATAGGGGTGCAATTGAAAGAACGCGGTATAATATGTTTATGATTCATGCCCTTTTTGTTTATGCTGTTTTTGCTGCTAAAAAGTCCGCACTTTTAGATATTACATCCAAAATATCTGCTGGTTCGAGCAGAGTAATTTGTGCCAAGACTTCCTTCTTAATATCCTCAACAGGACGATTTTTAAATTTTTTTGCATAATTCAATGAACTATTTTCGCAACATTCACGATAGCTAGATAAAGATATATGACCATCCAAGTACTGTTGCAGCGATTCGCTATCTCCACCACTCACTCTTGCCAGACGAAAGAAATTTTTAGAGTCAGCTTCAGGGACAACTTTCGCTTTTAACCACCGATATACAGTTGTGGCATCAACACCTATTCTTTCAGCTAACTTTTTTTGAGTCCAGCCTTCTTCTAATAAGTGTTCAATTAACTGAGCTAATCGTTTTTGACGTTCTTGCATAGTAGAAAACCTGGTTATACCAGTTATAAAATTTACTTTTTATCCCACTTTATATTTATCTAATTTCATTGGCGGATTCAAATAATTGATGTCTAATCGCTGAATTTGGTTTACAGTAAGGAGCTTGGATTAAATAACCTGTAATTCTCGGTTATTGTTTTGGTGTATGACAAGAAACCTCAAACAAAGTTTGACACCTTATTAAATCCACGATTCTAACCGCCACATAAAGCTTTTAGATTTTTGTGATCCATTCACCAACGGTCTGCTTATCTTGGCACAAGAGTTTCGCAAGGCTCAAAGTGGATAAGACTTGCTTACTCATTTTATTCACTAATTTAAGACTAAATCTCTTTCCTTTACAAGAGTTTGATGAAAATAATCAAAAAAGTGCTGACAACAAGCTAATGAAACAAACATTTTGGATCACATCGGAATTAAATTATTAAGAAATAATAAGTAACTATGCAGTATACCCTGCATTATGCAAGTATAATTATTGCAGGGTGCAAAAGTTACAAAATGTACTTTAGACAGCATCCGTCAACGAACAAGGTGTCATCACTCCCAAAGCAAAGTTATGACGTATATGACGGACTTCAATCGAGCTTCTGTTAATGGAACAGAGAACCAAGTAAGGTCATCCTCTAATTCTACCGTCTTTTTGGATACACAAAATTTTACTTTTATCCAAGATAGTGATCCAATGGGGTTGAAGACTAACTCTGAAGAAAATCAGGCTGATAGTCAAAACCTATCGAATATGGAACATCAGCCCAATGAAGCTGATAGCTTGCCTGGTGTAAAGCCCTGCGGTGTGCAGGAAGCATCAGCCATAGCACTGGAATTAGGTACTTTAGAGGGCAGAATTGAAAAGGGTTTAAGAGCTTTTTGGGACATCGGACAATCTTTGGGTCAAATTCGAGATAAACAGCTTTATCGGCAAAGTTACAAAACCTTTGATGAATATTGCCTTAACCGTTGGGAAATGTCCCGACGGTCTGCTTATCGCTTGATACAAGCTGCATTGGTTTATGAAAATGTGACCCGTGGATCACAAAATCCTGAAACTATAACTCGTGGATCACAAAGTTTTGTAAATGTGACCCATGTATCACAAAATCAAATTCTGCCTACGAACGAACGCCAAATCAGACCCTTAGTAACACTACCCCCAGAAAAACAACGCGAAGCTTGGGCTAAAGCAGTTTCTACAGCCCCCAATAGTAAAGTCACAGCTGCTCACGTTGCCCAAGTAGCAAGAGAGTACCATCGTGAAAACTCAGCAAATAAATCTAGACAAAAGAATTGTTTTGAGCAACAACAGCAATTAACTGACAATTCTCAACAGTCATTAACCCGTAGCTGCTGGAATTGCCGTCATTCTAGTCAAGAGTTGATAAAAGATGATCACCAAAGTTTTTATTGCGATCGCTTAGGTAAGTTAAGTTTTGTTAAGAAAGACGGTAACCAACGGGGTGCAGAATGTAAATACTGGACTTACCGCTTTGGAGAATCATCTGAAGTCAGAAATAATTTAGTCCCGTTACGAGAAACTTTTAACCTGACTTTACAACTGCCAGTACACTTACAACCATTAATACAAGATGCTGCTAAAAAGTCAGATTTAGCAGTAATGGAATGGGTAGCAAAACTTGTGGAAGAGGCAATTGTCAAAAAGAGCGGTACTCAAAATAGAGATATTCATCAAAATTTTATAGATATTACAGTTTCAGAAGTTGCCTGATATTCAAAAAAATAATCTTGTACAGGGAGAAGGAGAGTAGGGAACATGAAGAAAGAGCGCAAGGTGGAAGAGTAATTTTTCCTCTCCTCTACACCCTGCCCCCCTACTTCTTTTGTTTAAAATGCCGAATTAGGTATTAGGATTTGGAAAGAAAGTGCTATTTTCACACCACTAATTTTAAAAATTGTAATGTTGACAGTGAAAGACCCACCTACCGATTTTCAACTTCCGCCGCACAACGAAGCGGCTTTAGAGGGACTTAGGGAAGCAAAAAACGTTGACTCCACTGTTGCTCTAGCAGCTAGTAGTTCAGCAATTGCTACAGGTACAATCAGCCCCGCCGGCTGGTTGCTTTTTGGCTTGGCTTACAAACCGTTGGTTAGGGTGGAAAAGATTGCGCGACTGGAAAAGCTAACAAATGTACTGTTGGAGGAATTTAAAGACCAAGGAATACAAGTCTTTCCAGTCCTTCAAATTGAGGACAAGAACCCTATTGACTTGTTTATCAGGTTTCCACGTAAAACTCACTTGTTTATCTCCATCAGATCATTGGGAGACAGGGAAGTAGTTTACAACGAAACTAGAGAAATTATCCAGGTCCGCAAGAAGAATAAGGGTGGTTTAACAACCTGGAAACCTTGTCCATTACTTGAGTTAGCAGATTACGAAAAGTGGCTCAACAAGAAAAGGGACTTATTTGGAATGTCTTCAAGGGAGGCCACAAAAATACGTACTGCAAAAGTTTTGGTCTTATGGCATCCTACTAAAAAAGCTTCAAATCTCAAAGAACATCTTTATACTGAAGTGGGAAGCATGAAAACTCTGGCTCTCAGAAGAAAAGGCACTATGTTTGTTATTCAAGAGGAGGAAGTAACTGAGTTTGTCAAATCTTGGTTAGCTACGTGCGAATAAATTAAATAGATTAAAAAGGCGAAAACCCCACGTCCAGTTAGGACAGCGAGGTTTTCCAAATACATTCCATCATCGGAATTGGAGCGGGGTATTGGGTATCGAAGCCTAATTTTTATATCCCTGTTAGTAATCTTATCTCAAAAAGTTGAGATGTAAAACCAGAAGAACACTGATTTTACAAAAAAATTAGGATTTACGCAATTGCGATGCTTTCGGTGTACCTCTTTGGGGAAGCAAGCTCAAGCTACGCGGAGCGTTTCTTAACGCTAATATCGTTAACATAGTGTGCCGCAAACACAAGCTCCGCTAATACACACCGTCTCCAATAGGAGAAGCAAAGAAAGCTTAGATATCGCCGGGAAACAATCTCAAACCCATATTGTTCATACCTCGTGCGTAAGTCCTAGTAAAACAGCAATTCAGGAATTTTATCTTCTTATCTTCCTGGGTTCTTGTCTAAAAGATTACTAATACGGGATTGCTCCAATTCCTCCAACACACTTACTGGAGGATTGGCTATCATGTCACAACAGCAATTTAACAACTCATCAGAACCACAGCAGCCTGAAGAAAAGAAGCAGGGGGCAAGGGAGCAGGGAGCAGGGAGCAGGAAGGACAGTACCCTGCGGGAAGCTGGCGCAACAGATGGGGATGGGGATTCAACACTTCGACAAAGCTCAGGGACTACCCCACCTGGACGAGAACCAGTTTGTAGAAGTGGGGGACTCAAACCCATATTCCGCTCCGCTTTACCGCAGGAGGAAAGAGTCATTTCTCCCGTTCGGCTGACGCTCACGGCGGAAGCCTGCCCCCTGCCCCCTGCCCCCTGCCTCTTCGTTGAACAGGCTCAATTTACACCACGGTTAGAACCAGAGCCTATCCAGAACGACAAAATCAAATTCGCATTTAACGCCACTGGTAAAGATAAAAACTGGGATTTTCGTAAACTGGCAGCCAACTTCCAAGATAGAAAAGGCACAATTTGGGATGTGATGAGACACGTAGGAGCAGGACACGCCTTATGTGCTGGTTTACTAGGTGGGCAATGGCGGAGTAAAGCCAGTATTATTGGTTCTCAATGGCTATTACTAGATATTGACAACACACAAACATGGACAGATGAAAATGGCAATCCATTAGATGAAAATGGTAGACCAATCAAAATTAATCGAGCTTGGGTAGACATTAACGGTAATGTCATTGAAAAATCAGATGGTAGACAAGCCCAGAAAATCTACCAACATCAGCTAAACCTAGACGAAGCAATAGAACATCCATTCATCAAACAATATTGCGCTTTAATCTACACCACAGCCAGCCATCAACCAGATTGGCACAAATTCCGCTTGGTATTCGTATTACCTGAATATGTTCAAGGTGCAGATACAGTAGAAGTACTAACACGCTACTTAATGAAGCATTTGCCTCATGACCCCGCTTGTAAAGATGCTTCACGGGTGTTTTATGGCAATACCAAAGCCACATTCCCATTAATTCAACCTCATGTCACACTACCCCAATCTTGGATAGATGAAGCTGTCACCACCGCTTATCAAGAAAAAATCGAATATGAGAAACGGTTAGCAGAAATTACAGCCCGTCGTCTACAGTTTCAAGAGCGTGCGGAAGCTAACAACTGGGATATTGATCAGCTAATTCAACAAGCTTTAACTTACATTCCCTCACGTAGTCCTGGTAGCAACAACTACAAAAAGTGCATAGATGTATTAATGGCACTAAATTCTCATTATGGTGCTGTAGATGCGGAAATTATCGGAGAACAGTGGAGTCCATCAATTAAGGGGACAACTTGGAATATTCGAGCCAAAATTAAGAGTTTTCGCAGTCGTTCTGGTATTTCCATTGGGACACTATTTCACATTGCTAAACAATATGGATTTAGATTTCCAAAAGTTGAAGGTACAACTTTTAATAGTAATTACCAAGATAGCCAGTATAACAAATACCAAGTAAAGAGATTCAGCAATTACCGAACAAAAGAATTAAACAATTACCAAAATGCTGTATTCCAAGATTACCAACAAGAAGAATTAAACAATTATCAAAATGCTGTATTCCAAGATTACCAACAAGAAGAATTAAACAATTATCAAAATGCTGTATTCCAAGATTACCAACAAGAAGAGTTAAACAATTATCAGAAGGAGATATTTAACGATTACCACGGAAAATACTCCGGTAATAACCTACACGCCACCGTAACAGATCCCACAATCAGCAAAGAACAATGGCAAGCTAAATACGGTATAAAGAGAGACTTTGAAGAATTTATCCACACCTTAATCACTGTTACTAATAAAGTCCAACGGTTTATAGGTAACGTTATTTACCAACCAAAACCAACAATACTTTTACCAACCAATAACCTAGATGTTGATATCTGGTTTGAACCGAAGAATCGCACCCAGACTTACCTAGATGCAACTAAATCAGGTAAAAAATTCATCTTAGATTTATCACACGCAGGTGCTGGTAAATCTCACACTGTGGGTGAATTTATGCCAGAACAGTTAGGAGTCAATACGCTGTTTTACCTCAGCAATGAACACCGTAATCCCACTGTAGCAACTATTGAAAACTGGACAGACTTACCAGTACGTCACAATGGACTAGTAGCAGATGCTTATAAGCTCACTCCACTGGGAAACCCACAAATACACTGGCCTCAACCGGGGGAAGAACCGAACGTTGAGGGAACTTGTCCTCTGACAGATTTTTTTAATGCTCTTGCAACCAAAGGATACAAAAAAGAAACATCCGCAGAAGCAAGCCTTAACCCCATCTGCAACGGTTGTAGACTCAGAGCTAATTGTGCAGGTAGAGATGCTGCTGGTAATGTCCTCCCGAAAGTCAATGGTGCTACCTTCCGACGTGATAGAAGGGATGCACTAGCATCTAAGCGGATTCGTGCCAATATCAACTCTTTACCCCAAGCTACAGATATCACTGCTATGAAGTCAGGTGCTTTTGTTGACGAAGCTTCTAGACAACTACAACCAGTTGACTTTATTAAAGTTAGTTTACGAGATTTTGACTCCTCAATGATGGAGGTGCAAACCAAGTTACCAGCATTGTATGACAAAATTAGAAGTTTAGTTCTACCACTGCGGGTACTGCTAACTGGTGAAATTCCCCCTGTTGAGGAAACATATCATGGGTACAATGATGAGTTAATTAGAGCTTTATTAGGGGAAATTCCCACAGATATACCGGAAATCATTGCTGAACTGGAAACTATTGCTCCAGATATTGAGGAATTGGTACAGCAGGCTGATAGTATTACATTAGATGGGGTTGATAAATGCGATGCCTGCGGCGGGCGAAGCCATCGCGAAAATATAAATAGAAAAACCTTAAAATTTATCCGTAGTCACCTCAATAAACAAGCTGCTCAGGAGACTTACAGGAATATCGACAGTTTACCTGTGAGATGGTTGATTCCCCTTCTAGAAGTCATTGGAGACATCGAACCAGGGGCTTTACGGGTTAAGAACAAACATTTAATTATTGCTACTAAAAACAGCCGTCAAGTTGATGTTCTCAAAGCTTTTGACTTTGTTTTTTTGATGGATGCTACTGCTAACCGTGACAATGTGGCTATGCAGTTGGGGATTAATCCAGAGGAAATATTGGTGATTTCGGAAATCCCACCAGATTACAGTAACCTGACTATTCACCAGATTACGGGCTTTGGGTTGCTGAATAAAGACCGAGGTCACAAATTAAAAGAACGAATTGCTGCATTGCGAGAAGAATTAAATCAGCGTCATGATGGCAATATTGCTTACATAGACCACTTAGCACATAAAAACAAGAGTGATGGACACTGGTTTGCTGATAATCGCGGCAGTAATGCCTATCAAGATAAGCAAGCGGTTTGCAGTTTTGGCACTCCTTATCAGGATATTGGAGCATCTGGGCAAGTTTATATAACTTTAACAGGAGATAGATGTGTTAGTAAAGAGAATAAGGTTTTTCAAGATGTAATTAACTATTTGGTTCAGACTGAGGTTGTTCAATGTGCAGGTAGAACTAGAGCTAACCGCAGAATGGAAGAGGTTACTTTTTATGTGGTTAGTGACAAAGATTTATCCTATTTAGCGGATTACTACCCTAATGCTAGGTTTATTAAATCTGATGCTTTTGATATTTGTGCAGGAGCAGGTACTGAGATACAACAGACACGTAAGGGCATATTGACAGGTTTCAAGTTGCTGGTAGCAGATGGGGTGACAGATTGGCACAAAGTTACTCAAGAGGTGCTAGGTAAAGCTGCTAGTATTTCTCAATCATGGTTAAGTCAGGTTGCTAAGAAGTATTTTGGGGGGTGGAACTGCTTTAGAAAATTATTACTACTCCTATATAATTCTCTATATAGGGTTAGTAATAATTCTCTAGAGGTTTTGACTAAGGAGCAGCAGTGGTTTATTGATGAGTATTTACCTCTGTTGCAGCAGGATAGGGAAGCTGGTTATGAATCTGCGGATTTGGTGATTGAACATTTGATTACGTTTGCTGAACATCTTGGTTGGCAAGGGTTTTCTAGGGCTGTGAATGCAGCTACGATGGAAATTAAAGCTTTTTTAGTGGATTGTTTGATCTCTGTGTTGCCGAAGGAGGTTCATGATCACGTTAAGCGCAATTTAATTTCGTACTTGGCTCAGGTAGAACCTGAATATTGAGTTTATACCCAAAAAAACTGATTTTTTCTAGTTGGAGCAAAGCAATACAATATTGCGATATAGCTTGCTGCTTTTTTACATTTTATTATCACTACATATTTACCACTACCTATATTTGAAATCGAGAACTTTCTGCTTTTAATAAGCGCGAGGCATCTTCTAACTCTTCTAAAGAATTATTTGTTTCTCGCAGTGCATCAACTGTTTGCTCAGAAGCTTCACTTAATTGTGCCATTACCTCACTAATTTGTATTGCCTCCTGAGACTGTTCTTCCATACTTTTGCTAACTTGTCTAAATTGTGGGGGCAAGCTTTCGACTTGATGAATAACTTTAACAATTTTATTACTAATTAAATTCACTTGCTTGGCACTATTATTAACTGAGTCAGTAAAATTATCCATTTCCATTATACCCACTGAAACTGCTGTTTGCATATCTTGAATGACTTGCTGTATTTCTAAAGTAGCAATAGCAGTTTGATTCGCTAGACGCCGAATTTCTGCCGCCACAACTGCAAAACCTGCACCATATTGCTCTGCTTTGGCTGCTTCTATAGCTGCATTTAATGATAGAATATCTGTTTGAGTAGCAAATTTATTGATTGTCACAACAACATTATTAATATTAACGGATTTTTTGTTTATAATATCTAATTTAGAAGTAAGAGACTTGGTAGCTTCTAGTAAATATTGAACAATCCTCTTCATTTCTTCTAATTCATCTTTGCTTTGACTAGCAGCAGTGGATGTCATTTTAGTTATATCTTCAACTTTGTTTATCATGTTGACTAAGTTTTTGGATGTAGCAGCAATTTTTTGTGAAGTAGCAGCAACTTTATTGGTAGAAGCTAATTGCTCACTAACTGTTATTTCTAATTGTTTGCCAGAGGTAGCTATCTGTGTACTTGATGTTGTAATTTTTTCACTTGAGTTTTGAATACTAGTTATCAAGGATTTTAAATCTTGATTCATGGCATAAAAAGCATTGTGAAGTTTTCCTATTTCATCTTTATATTCAGACGTTTGGATTGATATTGTTAAATCACCACTAGCAATTTTTTGGGAAATCTCGACTAATTCAGAAATTTTATTAGCTACTTTTTTCAAAGCAATTTGAAGGTTAATTATTTCGTTTTTTTCTTCAGCTTGTTGCATTTTACTATTAGCAATGGTGTTAGAAACCTTAACTAATTCTTCAATAGGGTTTACAAACTTATGAGCTAAGAAGTTAGCTAAAATAGCAATTACTAATGCTAAAACTATAGTTGCAATGATTAATACTCGTTGTAAGTTATAAATAGGTTGATATGCTTCTGATAAACCCAGTTCGGAAATAATAGCCCAATTAACACCTGCAATTTTTAAAGGTGCGTAAGAGCTAAGGACGGCTTTACCTTGATAATTTTGGTTAATAATGAGTGTACCTGATTGCTGTTTAATGGCTAATCTTGCAGACTCTGTATTAACCATTTGTAAAAAAATTGAAGTTTTTAGCTGTTCTAATAACCGGATAGTTTCATCTGAAACATTCTGCAATTTTAAGATGTTGATATAAGCTTGACTATCTTCCAATAAAAGTCGAGAATTTGAACGCATCAATAAATCATAACCTACTATATAGGTTTCACCAGTATTTCCTAAACCATCATTTTGCCAGTTATTATTACTTGTCAAAACTCGGTTAATTTGATCTATAGGTAATTGAATAGCCAGGATACCTACTAAATTTTCACCGTTATAAATAGGTGCAGCTACAAAAGCAGCAGGAGCCATATAAGATGGTTGATAGGGTTGATAATCTACTATCTGAACCACACCACGATTAGGATTTTTCTTAATTGTATTTACTAATTTAGAAAAATTAGTTTGTGCAAGTATTCCTGTATTTAAACTTGCACCGAAGTCAATTTCTTTATAAACTGTATAAACAATCTCGCTAGTCTTTGGGTTAATCAAGAATAAATCATAATAACCAAATTTTTCAATCAATTTTTTAAACAGTTGATGATATTTACTATGAACTTTACTATATTCACTGCCATCTGGTGCAGCTATGAGTTTATCCTTTTGTCCTACTGAATAGGGATTATTAGCTAAATAATGATATTGTAAATAGCTGGCAACACTATTAGATGGCTTATATGCAGATAAATTATTTTTTTGAAAGTTAGAGCTACTAAGACGGGGTAAAAAATCTTTTTGATAAAAAGTGATAATTTTTTCATCCCAATCTTGAGGAATACTCTGGTTATTGATTTTTTTAAAAGCTTGATCAAATTCAATCATTGCTTCTACAAACATTTTATCTTCCGTAAGGGTTTCGACATGATTACGCAGGGTTTGGAAATAAAACTCTATCTGGTAAGACTTAGTATTTCTGATACTGGTTAATTGATTGAAGATTTGTACTTTTAAAGATTCTTTTGCCCATATTAAACCGAAATAAACTACAATAAAAATTGAGCTAAAGCTAACTAGTAGAAGTATTGTTTGTAATTGAAGCTTAGTGCTTAAATGGTGAAACTGTTTCATATGAATCAATACCGTTGTTAAGAGAAGAGTATGAAGGCATAGAGCGTTTCGTAGTTGAGTTATTGTCTTTCACAACGACAACTCAAAAACTACCACTCAGCACCCTGTGCCGGATATCATATCACTCTTATAATCCCTGCTGCCACAAATAAACTAGCCGGAAACCTTGAAGTAATTTTTAGGACTTATTGTTAAAAGGGCATTGAGATATCAGCTTACCCTTGTAAATTGGCGAAGGTATTGTTTTTGATTTGTCGTTGGTATCTTCACTGATAGGTGGATGCCTAAGTGCGGAGTTTGGCTAAAGGGAGAATGCGATCGCAAATAGCTTAAAAATAAATAACGGTGCCAATAGCGATTACAAGACGGACAGGCAAAACAAAGATTTTCAAATATCGCTTCCCCACCAAGCGAAAGGGGGCGAATGTGCTCAACTTCAAACGTCATCGCCGTTAAAAATTCATTACTTTTTATGAATTTCGTTCAAAATGCGTTATGACGTTTGAACTGTTCCTGGGGGAGCAACGCGATTTTGTGAGATGACCCCCAAAGAGAAAAAAGGGAACCCCTACGATTATAGGACTAGCCCTTTCAAGGTGACTAACGGAAATACGTCGTTACAGTGCTATCATCTTGAATCTTCCGCTCATATTTTGAGTTTTTTGAAGGTTGAAACAACCAATCTTCAAAAATCCCAAAATTTGAGCACATAACTCAGAATGATCGCACTGAAACAATGTATCTTTATGTGTCACCTTGAAAGGGTTAGTCCTAAATAAGTTAAAACACTTGTATACCTGTAATAAATCAAGACGATGATATGAGTTTGACCAAGCAACAAGACTTAAAGTTACCCCCTATCCCCAGAACATTTGCGGAGGCTGTAGTTAGGGTGAACCAATTTGTTTTGTCAGAATTTGAGCGGGAAATTGCTCAAAAACAGCTCTATTACCACACAATCGACCATGTAATGGGTGTAAAACAGCGTGCTGGGTTAATTTTTCAGACAATTACCCCTTATTTGCTTATTGCAGATGAAAGTATCACCAGAATGGAACTATTAGTAGATTTGTGTGCGATCGCTCATGACATGATACAAATCTTCATACCCAACCCACCATTGACTCCCAGGCGACGAGAAGCCAGTGTGAGTGAATATGTAACTATTGAAAGGCTGTTGGACTATATCCAAGATTTAAATCAACAAATATCTGCATCTAATCCCAAAAGTATAGCGCTATTCACAAACGCAGATTTATCAATTATCCAAGAAGCTATTTCTGCCACAATTTGCCTTTATGACCCCACAGACCAAAGTATCTATCAGCCTTCTCTATATGACACTAACCAAAATATCTCACATATAGCTCGCATCATCGCTTTAGCAGATATTGGTGGATTAGGTATGGAGGGAATAGCAGCCTATAACAAAGAAAGTAGTTTACTATTTTTGGAAGAAAATCCTGACATCATTCCGATTATTCAAAATCATCAAATACAAACTCTTGCCACAGATGACCCAGAACTATACGAGAACATCAGACAACGGTTGCTCAGACGCGCCCAGTTTCAAGTGAATTTTGCAAAATCGCGGTTGCATCGCCTCAGCTATGAATTACGAGGTTTCCCAGAAGTAGCAATATTAACTTTACGCCAAACTACATTTAAGTATTTAAATATACAAATTATTCAAGAAATTGCAGCAACTACCCCTAGAGATCCAGAAGCTTCTTTAGAAGTCCTGATTAAGTTTTTTGAATTCGAGCGTTTACTCAGTACAATACAAATACTAGCCTAAAAGATGAATTAATAAACACAACTATGTTAATGCTACTTCTATCAGTAGGTGATGATTTATATGCTGTTGAAAGTGCTGCTGTAGTCGAAGTTATACCTAGAGTATCGCTGCGAAAAGTACATCATGTACCAGAGTATGTAGCTGGTTTATTTCAGTACCGAGGTGCAATTGTACCTGTGATTGACCTGTGCCATTTAATTCGTGGTACACCCAGCCGTTTTTGTTTGAGTACTCGAATTATTATGGTTAACTACCCTCGTCAAGAGAGGACACGTCAATACTTGGGCTTAGTTGCAGAAAGAGTCACAGAGACTTTCAACCAGCCCCAAACTGAGTTAATAGATTCTGGTATTCGCGTCAAAGAAGCACCATATCTAGGCGGAATACTGGTGAACGAAAAAGGGATTATACAATACATACGTTTAGATAAATTATTTACAGACGCACAAAATACTTATTTATTAACAGCAGGAGAAGGCTAAATTAATGAGTTTGGCAGAAATCTCGAAGCTATTACGACAAACAATTGGGGTGGCTCCCAATATTATTGGCTCTCGCAAAATTGCCAGAGCTATAGAAAATCGTTGTACTATTTGTGATGCAAGTAATATCAATGACTATTGGCAAATTTTACACACCTCTTCACAGGAATTGGACGAGCTAATAGAACTGATTGTTGTAATGGAAACTTGGTTTTATCGGGATAAACAACCCTTTGATTTTCTGGCTTACTACATCCGTCAAGAGTGGTTGTCCAAATCTTATACCAGTAGACTACGCTTGTTAAGCGTTCCTTGTTCTACTGGGGAAGAACCTTACTCTCTGGCTATGACACTATTAGATTTGGGATTGGTTAAAAGTCAGTTTCAGATTGATGCAGTAGATATCAGCAACAAAGCTTTAGAGAAAGCAAGAAAAGCTATTTATAGTCGGAACTCTTTTCGCAGTACTACTAACGAATTCCAACAACGATATTTTACTCCCATAAATAAAGGTTATCAGTTGGTTGAACAAGTAAAAACTGCCGTTAACTTCCATCAAGGCAATTTACTGAATCCAGATTTTTTATTAGATAGAGCGCCTTATGATATTATTTTATGTCGTAATGTTTTAATCTATTTTGATAGTACAGCTAGACAAATCGCCTTAAAAAACTTACATCGCTTATTAAAAAAACAAGGAATATTATTAGTTGGTGCTTCAGAGACAGGAGAATTAAGCAACTTAGGTTTTGAAGTCATCCGCCTAGCTTCTGGTTTTATTGGCAGGAAAACAGACTTCAAGTCAAACAAGTTACCCAACGATCATATACAAAATAATCCTCAATCGTCAAAAACTATTACTTCTCAAACAACACAACTAACGATTTCTATTGTTGATTCTAAAATTAACAATAAACAAACTACTCAAAATCAAGATATTGTCAACAGCCATAAAAAGCTAACAGAACTGTCGAAACTCAGTTTAGACGCAATTCGTAATTTAGCAGACCAAGGAAATTTAAGCGAAGCGGTATCTCGATGTCGAACTTATTTGCAAGAGAATTCTACTAGTGCAGAAGCTTATGTGTTACTAGGTCAAGTTTATCAGGCGCAAGGGCTAGAAGCACAAGCAGAGGTATGCTTCCAAAAGGCTATTTACCTTGATGGTAAAAATTTTCAAGCATTATTGCATTTAATCTTGCTAAAAGAACAAAGAGGAGATATGGTAAAAGCTACAATTTTACGTCAACGTCTGCAAAGGTTGGGAAATAGAGAATAGGAGAATAAATTGGAAGGTTGGAATATGCTCGAAATTAATAATTTCAAACGCCGTAAAAATCATGGCGATTGATGCTATTACTATATTGCATTAAATAAAACCAAACTATAGCTGTTTGTTAGAGGATGTTTTAATTATTAGGAGAAATTACAGTACTTTTATGCTGAATAACATGAGTTTACAAAAACGCTTAATCGGTGCGTTTTTATTTATTGGTGCAATTGTTCTGGTAGTGTCATTAATGGGTTGGAGTGTGAATATCAAACTGAGCAGTGCTATTAACACTCTCAGCACTAACAGTATACCCAGTATTATGGGGCTGTGGAAAATTAATGAAGGGCAAACCCAAATTGAATCTTCAGAGAAAGCTCTACTCGATCAAAAACTATTGATAACAGAAAGAAATGCAGAAGTAGTAAGAATTAAACAGGCTTGGGAACAAATTGACAGCGGGTTTAAACAGTATGAACCGACTGAGAAAAATGATGACAAGAAGAAGTTATATGAACAACTTTTAAGCAAATGGAATGAGTGGAAAGAAAATCATGAAAAATTGCTACAAATTAACCAACAGTTTGAGATATTGGGTATTGTCAATCCTCTAGATAAGGAGTTGGAACTGATTAAGCAAAATAAAGCCAATTCTCCAGAAATGGAACTAGTCAATAAAGCTAAGGTTGTGTACGAACAACTGCGACAACAAGCTAAAGATAATCGTCCTTCATTTGAAGCTGCAACCAAATTATTATTAGAAGATATTAAGCTAAATGAAAGCCTTGGAATTGCGACTTATAAAGTAGGTCAACAAGATGCGGCTACTGGTTCTTTTTTGATGATTATTGCTGTAATCATAGGTCCATTAACTGCAATTATTTTAGGCGTTGTTTTAAGTAAACCTATAGTTAATCAGGTTGAAGAGTTAGTAAAAATTTCTAACAATATAGCTACTAGTAATTTAACTACACAACAATCATCGGAAGGTAAAGACGAAATTGCCAAACTGCAAACAGCCTTTTACACAGTAGCTGCCAAAATTGCTGAGTTGGTCAATGTTGCCCAAAAAATATCTACAGGTGATTTGACGATGCAAATTGAGTTATCTGGACACCAAGACGAAATCGGTAAATTGCAAAGTGCGTTTTATACGATGAATAAGGATTTAAACTCCTTAATTAAAAGTATTCAACAGTCTGGTGTCCAGATTACCACCTCATCTACACAAATTGCTGCATCTGGAAAACAGCTAGAAGCAACAGTTACAGAACAACTCGCTTCTACCCATGAAGTCACAGCTACTGCTCAAGAAATTGCTGCTACCTCAAGAAATTTAGTCAAGATGGGGTAGATATAGCGAAGCTGTCACCAGGGGCAAGATAGGCTGAAAGTATTGCCAAGACTGGGTTTCAGAACTCGTGCTTCAAGTCAAGTATAAATACTGAATATATAATTTACCCCTAAAAAAACTCTACGGAGTGACCTACCAAAAATATGAAAATAATACTGAGATATTATTGCAAATCCTGCAACATTTTATTCACTTGATTGACATCGAAAACATCTGGATTAAAACTTTCACCCACCCACTCTATCCTTTCCTCATATTCTGGATGTGATGGATCTGCAATAATTTCCAGCAACTCAGCATAACCCCAAGAACCACCACAATCTTCAGGAGGACAAGCACGCTTCCCAGTAATACATACAGGATATTTAGTATCCATTGAACATGGCAACTCTTTTTCCACCAAAATTTCGTGTTCCCAGCTATCCCCAAAATCGTAAGTATAGGAGAACTTGAACTTCTCACCCTTAACCACCTGACTTAGCTTGACAGCATTCTCCGAACGCACATCAAAATCCGGTTGAGATTGACCGTAATCAACACCAGCAATAGTCCATGAATGCATATGATAATTATCCCAACCCATTGCCTCTTGCACAATTAGATGTAACTTTTGAAGAGTAGTCGTACTTAATACCTGTACCCTTCTCCAAATTGGCGGTCGAATGCCCTTGAGAGTGATTTTGAGTTGATAAACAGTTTGAGTTTGAGAAGAAGCAGATTTTCTCGTTACCATAGCTGATTGCTTAATTTCAGATATTAAATTTGTGCTTTATACGGAGAACCGCAGTAAGGGCAAAACCGGAACTTCAAAGAAGTAATTGGTTCATGACAATTAGCACAATTATTACGCAACTTAGTCCCACAAAGAAAACAATACTGAGAGCGAATATGAGTCCATATTGCTTCCGGTGGACTTCCAGGAGACCAGCAACAGGGACAAAACTTGATAATTGCATTATCCTGAATCGGAATCTGCTTAACCACTGAATCTAAATATTCAGAAGGAATTTGCAAAGCATAAGCTAACCCACGCATCGTTTTCTGATTCAGCTTAGTAGTCTTACCCCTCTCAATCTTCCCCAGACTTTGAATGTGAACATCAGCAATACTGGCCAGTTCCAACTGACTCATCCCGCAACCAGTCCGCAATCTCCTAATATATTCACCTAACGATTCTTGAGGATAGGGGAGACTCATGATTCAGAAAAATATACATTTAAGTATATTTTAAATTATGCCATGATAATCAATAATTAGATAATCATCAAAGCTCATGTTACTAAAAAAAGGAGAGAGAAAATGACAGTAACATTAGCACAAGTAACCACAGCCTTTTTAGCTAAACAAGGTTTAGCAACTAGCATAGTTCGGACTTATGAATTAACCCTATTACCATTGCTCTCCGAATATGGGAGACTGCCCATAGAATTAATCACCCGACAAATCCTCATTGATTACCTCAACAACTTAAGTAACTTAAAGTACAGCACCCATAATCGTCACCAATCAATTATCAGTGCATTATTTAACTTTGCAGTGGCAGAAAGTTACATTAAATTTAATCCCATCAATAAATTGCCTTCACGAAAACCCCAACGTCAACTAGGAGAACATAAAACAGATGAAGTGAGTCGCTATCTGAGTCAATCTCAACTATCAATTATGTACGAATTGGTAAAATCAAACCCACGATTAGAAGCAATAGTTCACTTACTACATCGGACTGGAGCAAGAATTAGCGAATTACTGGGACTGTCATTATCCGATGTCAATCAAGAAGAACGTAAATTTCAGGTAATTGGCAAAGGAAATAAACAACGCTGGTGCTTTTACAGCCAAGATACAGAAGAAGCTCTCAAAAAGTATATCAAGTATTATCGATACACAAATAGTCCCGCCCTGTTCACCGCTCAACAGCAGTTTTCAAATCTTGTCACTAGAGTCAGCTATGAAGCAGTACACGCAGATTGGGTGAAAATTACTTCTAGCTGTGAAGAGTTAAAAGATGTCAGATTACATGACTTACGGCATACTTTCGCCACTGAAAGAGTAGGATTAATGGGTATTGAAGAACTTCGTGCCTTAATGGGACATAGTAGCATCCAGACAACCTTACGCTATCAGAAAGTTACCAGTGCCAGAGCCGAAGAAGTTGCCAAAAAAGCTTTAAATATCTTGACTTTAAATACATAACAAACTAGGTTAAACACTAGCTTAAAAAACTATATATTTATAGCCTGAAAGCTTTAACAGACAAATTAATACAGAGTATAAGCAATACTCTGTAATTGCCAACTGAGACTTGATGAAAAAGAACTGGCTACCGTCCGAACTAGTAGAACATTGGACACTAGTACCTAACGAATTAGAGTTATTAACCCAGAAAAATGACCAAAATCGCTTGGGTTTCGCTTTATTACTCAAATTCTTTCTTTTCAATGCCAGATTTCCAGAGAAACCACAGGAAATCCCGGCTTCTGTTGTTAATTATGTTGCCAAACTTTTAGATATCAAGTCAGAAAGATATCAAGATTATGATTGGCAAGGACGCTCTATAAAATATCATCGCGCTCAAATTCGAGAGTATTTGGGATTTCGACAAGCTCAAGTTAGTGATGCCAGAGAACTTGCTAATTGGTTGACTGAACAAGCACTAATTTATGAATTAAAATTTGAACAATTAAAATTAGCCGCATTAACTCATTTACGTGAATTGAAAATTGAACCGCCAACTTTTTTAAGATTAGAACGGATAATTCGTTCGGCTTTGCGGACTTTTGAGGAAAACTTTTTTCGTCAAATATGTGAACAGTTATCTAGCAAATCTAAAGAACAAATAGACAATTTATTAAAGTTATCTGATTCCTCTCCACAATTAGATGCAGAGTCATCTGCACAGTTAGATGTAGAATCGTCGCCACAATTTAAAACAGATTTATCCCTACCATTAGACACAAAACCATCTTTACAAATAGAGACAGATTCATCTGCACAAACAACAGAATTATCCTCAGAATTAAAGGTAGAATCATCTCCACATTTAAATAATACATCTACTGAACAAAGCAGTACATCCACTTCAAAAACTGAAACTTCTACATGGGCTGACTTAAAAACAGATCCGGGGAGAATTGGTGTAGAAAGCTTTCAAAAAGAAATAGCTAAATTAGAGCTTTTTCGACAGTTAGATTTACCCGCAGACTTATTTAAGAAAATTCCTACCAAAGTTCTTCAAATCTACAAAGCCAGAGTAGCTGTTGAACATCCTCGTGATTTACGTCGTCACCCAGATGCTATTCGTTACACTCTCTTTGCAGCTTTTTGTTGGCTCAGAAGTCAAGAAGTTACAGATAACTTAGTGGAACTTCTCATCCAAATTGTACATCGGATAGGAGCGAATGCAGAGAAACGAATAGACAAAGAACTGCTGAACGATTTTAAACGAGTTCATGGTAAGAATAATCTACTCTATCAAATGGCAGAAGCATCTTTAAATCAACCAGATGGTACAATTAAAGATGTTATTTTCCCTGTGGTAAGTGAAGTAACACTCAAGAATTTGGTAAAAGAATATAAATCTACAGGGAATGCTTACCGCGAAAAAGTTTATACGGTGATGAGAGCTTCTTATGGAGGATATTATCGCCGAATTCTCCCCTTAATTTTGCATGAGTTAGAATTCCGCTCTAATAATGAAGTTCATCGTCCTGTAATTCAAGCTTTAGAATTACTGAAAAAATATGCAGACAGTAAACAGCGTTATTATGAAACTGGTGAAGAGATACCCATTGATGGAGTTTTGCGGAGTGGCTGGCAAGAAATTATCTTAGAAAATAATGCAGATGGGGAAATAATAGTTAATCGGATTAACTATGAATTAAGTGTCCTGCAAGCATTAAGAGAAAAACTCCGCTGTAAAGAAATTTGGGTGGTGGGTGCTAATCGTTATCGCAATCCTGAAGAAGATTTACCGGCAGATTTTGAGGCACAAAGGGAGGAATACTTTCAAGCGTTGAAACAACCGTCAGATGTGGAAGTATTTATTGCTAATTTACAGCAGCAGATGCACGAAGCATTGACGTTATTGGATCTAGGAATTCCTCAAAATCAGTTGGTGAAGATTAAAACCAAGGGTAACTCTCGAATTTCGGTTTCTCCTTTAGAGCCACAAGCTGAACCTAGTAATTTGGGACGGTTAAAAGCTGAAATTCTCCGTCGTTGGCGCATGACTAGTCTTTTAGATATTCTCAAAGAAACTGATTTACGAGTTGATTTCAGTGAATTTTTTATAAGTGTATCTACACGAGAAAATTTAGACCCAGAAACATTACAAAAACGTTTATTGCTTTGTTTATATGGTTTAGGAACGAATACGGGATTAAAGCGGTTAAGTGATGAAATTGGAGATGATAATTATCATGATTTATTGTATGTAAAGCGTCGTTTTATTCAGAAAGACCAGTTACGGAATGCGATTGCTTGTATTGCTAATGCGATTTTTCGTGCTAGAAGTCCACAGATTTGGGGAGAGGGAACTACTGCTTGTGCTTCTGATTCTAAAAAGTTTGGCTCTTGGGACCAAAATTTAATGACTGAGTGGCATATCCGCTATGGTGGACGTGGTGTGATGATTTATTGGCACGTTGAGAAGAATTCTGTTTGTATTTATTCACAGTTGAAAACTTGTTCTTCTTCGGAGGTGGCAGCGATGATTGAAGGGTTGCTGCGCCATTGTACAGAGATGAAGGTTGAGAAGAATTATGTTGATAGCCACGGACAAAGTGAGGTGGCTTTTGCTTTTTGTCATTTACTAAATTTTCAATTAATGCCGCGTCTTAAACGGATAAATGTTCAGAAGTTATATCGCCCCACAACTGGTAATAATGATGCTTATTCTAATTTGCAATCGGTTTTGACTCGTGCTATTAACTGGGATTTGATTCGTCAACAATATGACCAAATGGTGAAGTATGCAACGGCTCTGCGTTTGGGTATGGCGGAAACAGATGCGATTTTGAAGCGTTTTACTAGGGGCAATTTATTACACCCTACTTATCAAGCTTTGGCTGAATTAGGTAAGGCAGTCAAGACTATATTTTTGTGCCAATATCTACATTCTGTTGATTTGCGACAGGAGGTAAATGCTGGATTAAATGTTGTGGAAAATTGGAATAGTGCCAATAGTTTTATTTTTTATGGTAAGGGTGGGGAGATTGCGACAAATCGCTTGGAAGACCAAGAATTGGCGGTGTTGTCTCTACATTTACTCCAAATTTCTTTGGTGTATGTGAATACTTTGATGATCCAGCAGGTGTTATCACAGCCTCAATGGATGAAGTTGATGAAACCGGAGGATTTACGCGCACTTTCTCCTTTGATTTGGGCTCATGTTAATCCTTATGGTACTTTTCGCTTGGACATGAAGGAACGGTTGCCAATTGAGACTGTGATCTAAGATGATGTCTAAAAAATCACTAAAGACTCTTCATTGTCTAAAAGTCTCTCACTGTAAGGCTTTTAGCCTATCTTGCCCCTGGTGACAGCTTCGCTATATCTACCCCTATTTGCTGTTACAGAACCAACTGTAATAACTTCTTCTTGGGTAGATTTTAAGCTATTAAAAAATAAGTATCTCGCAACATAGACGGGAGTTTTCAGGAAACAATTGTTGTTCACAAAACGATTGTGCTTTACGTGATTACTCTTCCATGTAATGCTAATTGTGGAAAAAGTGTCTTTAGTGCAGTATAGTCGCACTTCTTGAGTTTTTTCCTCTTCTAGTAATGCTGAACAAGAAAAAGATAAATAAATAACAGCAAAAACAAAAATTAAACGAATCATTTTTTGATTTTCTAATTACAATTCAATTTACTAATTTCCAAACAAGTTTTCAATTATTCCGAATTAACCCAATCGGTGGGGTGATACTCTGCAAAACGATTCTAATTCCAAAGAGTTCAGAAGTTTCCAATTATTCCGAATTAACCCAATCGGTGGGTCAGAAAGTATTGTGACAGCATCTCCCTTATGGGCTTTGGAGTTTCCAATTATTCCGAATTAACCCAATCGGTGGGTTCTGTTTCAGTTCCTGTTCAAAATCAACCCATCACCCGCAAGTTTCCAATTATTCCGAATTAACCCAATCGGTGGGTCAAAGATATTGCTTTGATGCCTGAAAGTATAATAAAAGTTTCCAATTATTCCGAATTAACCCAATCGGTGGGCAATGCCCACTCAGAACGAGTTCAGCCTTTCATTGATGGTTTCCAATTATTCCGAATTAACCCAATCGGTGGGTTCCAAGGTTCGTCTAGCAGCCCTCACCCAATAAGGGTTTTAGACCGCAAATCGACACTACTATAAAAAACATTATAAATCCATCTGGAAAATTAATCAAACACATACCTTAAACCCTTACACAACAAGCCATCGACACCACTCAACGAAAGAATAGGGATTTGAGTAATTCTCTGACTGGTGTCGATAGTGATGTTACAAAAATCTCCTAAAATAGCTTAAAACCTAGACACAGAAAGATTTTGATAGAAACTTAGTTTGACAAAATATCTTCTTGGTCATTCGCACTAGCAATGTAAAATTATCATTTATACCCAACTAAGATTAAACACATACCTCAAATATTTAACTTGATTTGCATATTTAAATAAATTAGTAAAATAACTATAAAATCATACCTTATATGTCAACGTCCCGACGCAAAACTCAACAGGCAGCTAAAACCGACTCCAAAACAATCATCGCTCATTTTCTCATCGGGACACCAGGAAGCGGTAAATCTACCTTTGCAAAACTCCTATCCAGCCTGGGAAATTGCGAAATTATCTCTACTGATGAAATCCGCCAAGAACTATATGGTAACGCGACAATTCAAGGGGAATGGCACAAAATCGAAGCCACTGCTATTAACCGTATTTGTACTGCATTTAGTTTAAATAAAAGTGTTATCTACGATGCTACTAATTGTAAGCGTTCCTTTCGCATGGACTTTTTACTCAAAG
This sequence comes from Anabaena catenula FACHB-362, assembly GCF_014698735.1. Classification (GTDB taxonomy): domain Bacteria; phylum Cyanobacteriota; class Cyanobacteriia; order Cyanobacteriales; family Nostocaceae; genus Anabaena; species Anabaena variabilis_A. The sequence continues at coordinate 1,769 of NZ_JACJTQ010000062.1, read as the reverse complement.
TCAAAACCCAACTTGGAGAATGGGAGTTACCCCAACTCCACTGGATTGGCTGGTACTTAAAAACTCCCTTGGAAATTTGCATTCAGTGGAATCAACAACGCCAACGCCAAGTTCCCCCAGATATTATTAAAAGTATGTATAAAATGCTGCAATATTTTCCACCAATTCATGGTGAAGGATTCGCCGCAGTGAATAAAATTGATGTCAACTCACCCGAATTTTCCCAACACCAAATTGCTAAATTAATTGCAGGTGTTCCCCGTCAAATTGTTAACGTTCAAAATCGTCATGCAAACATAACACCCCATCGTTATAGTCATCTAGTGGATTTTGAACGGTTGATGTATTTGATATTCTTAATTATTAACTATCCTGGTATTGGTGAGTTCTATTTAACTCAGCCTCAAGTCCTGGAAAACATTTTCGGCTATGTTCCAGATTTTACTAACTCCCTGCAAGAGATTACTGCTTTTATGTCCAAGATGCGGGGTGAAATTTATGCTAAGGAAGATGCCATAGCTGCTGATTTAGAATGGCTAGAAGCTGAAGGAATTATTAATAGTAATTCAAAAGTTTGTAGTGAAGATTTTCCCAAGTTTGAGCCTGATGAATTGATATCTTTAAATGCAACACATTCCTATTCAGACAAAGAGGTGTTTGGGCGGTTAATCGGTACAATCCGCTTTATTCTCCACTACCCTTTTTTAGCTGATATGGGTGTAGGTAGCTTGAACACTTTAATTCGCTCTCTTGCACAAGCCGGGGTAATTGACAACTATCGTACAGAAAAAGATAGAATTCGTAAAGATATTGAAAAAGTTTTAAAACCTTATAAAATATTACCGGAGTTTCCCATGCGTCACGGTTATTTTGCTGGTACAGGCATTCTTTCTAAACCAGAATTAATCAAAGTTTTTGATATTATTCAATCCCAAGCTAATAGTTTAAATGACCCCCAAGCCATAGCAATCTACGAAACGTTTAAGCAGCGTTTATTACAAACACATACTATTGAAAATACTGAAAATATTTATCCCGTGAGAGCGATCGCTAATACTTCTATCGTAGACTCTAAACATCTCCATAGTAGTGCTTTAAGTAATAATCTCACCCAGTTGGAAACGGCAATTGTGGAAGGAAGGCTGTTGGAGTTACAACGGTTTGCAGGCGTGGGTAGATACGAAGGGGATGAAAAAGACTTTTTCTTAGCCTATCCATTGCAAATGGTGTTTTCTAATTTTGCTTGGTATTTGGGTTATGAGTGCGTGAGTAGCGAAACATCTAGTTGACTGCGATTTGAACGTCTGGATAGATTGTTTTTAGCTAGACCTCAAAGCCAACAACGTAGCGGAGAATCACAGGAAAAGGCACTACAAAAGTTACAGAAATTATTTAAATCTGGTGCGGGGATGTACTTAGGAAATAGCTGTACTGACCAACAAAAATTTCTCAGTGCAGATCAACAAGAACGAATGCAAGTCTGCGTGACAGTAGAACTCTGGTTTAATGATCGGATTTATCCCTTTATTACGGAGGGGACAAAACGGTTTGCACAGATGAAAATGTCTCCACCGATTCAGAAGACAACGAGTAATTTACCCAAGTCGCTATTTTGTTTGGACAGAACAAGCGATCGCCATTTCCCCCATCGTTTTCAAGCAATAGACATCTCCGAAAAAGAATTAAATTATGGTATAAGAATATAAAAGTGTATTTTTTGGTAAGACGTTATGGGCAGTATATTTGAATATATTCAGAGCAATCCTCAC
>NZ_JACJTQ010000061.1 GCF_014698735.1 Anabaena catenula FACHB-362 | reverse complement strand
CCTAGTAGCATACAGGTATTTTACTGGTAATTCTGTAAGAGCAGATCACAGGAAATTTTGAGCCAATGTGAGTATTTGTTAGCTTCTGTTAAGAAAACAGTAACTAGCTACTAACCCTCAACTCTTCATAACTCACTTTTTGGGTTTGATAGGGAGAGATTCGCTTCATAACATGGTATTTCACTATTTCTCGATGGCTACATCAGGCAGGCGACTCCACTCAAACCAAGAGCCATCATAACTCCGAACATTCGGATAGCCCAATAAATACTTCAAGACAAACCATGTATATCCAGAACGCGCACCGATGGCACAGTAGGGAAACACTTCCTTATCAGCCGTAATGCCCTTACTGTGATAAAGATTTTTCAATTCGTTGAATGATTTAAAAGTTCCATCCTCGTTGAGAGTTAAGAGATGCTCAAGATGCACTGCACCTGGAATATGTCCAGTCAGTTCACCTTCTTTTGGTGGCTGATTGAAAAACCACTCACCACAATATTCTTGATGTGTTCGCACATCTAACAACACGCAATCGCACAGCCCAATCGATGCCTGAACTTCATTATGTAATACTCGCAGATGAGTATCAGGAGTTTTGGCACGGTAATCAGTGCCAGAAAACGTGGATAACTCAGTTGCTAGTGGACGATCTTCTGACTTCCATTTCTGGTAGCCGCCATTGAGAACTAGTACATTCTCATGCCCAAAGACTTTCAATAACCAGAAAATCCAGGCTCCTGTTCCTGTATAACTGCCATAGGCAATCACTGTTGTGTCATTAGTAATGCCTGAACGTGCCATAAGCCTCTCAAAGGCTCGCGGATCTAAATTCATCTTCAAATCGGGCAATAGTAAGTCTGTAAAAATGTTCCAGAAGACAGCACCAGGTATGTGAGCATTTTGGTACCGCTCTGAACTCATATCTACTTCAAGAATGCGGACGTTTGAATCGTTGAGATGATTTGCAAGCCACTGGGTATCAACGAGGGCGGATGGATCAGCGTATTGAGACACTTGTATTTCTCCTGTAATTTCGCTAAAAAAATTAAAAGTTGTGTTTTCTGGTCGAATTTATTCTTGGTTGTGGTTGAGAAATACGATGCGCGATGTCCGATGAACTAAGGTTGTAGAAATAGAGAATAAAGAAAAGCCGATGAGTGGGTGGAACACTGCTAAAGGAAAAGAAGTCTTCAACTGAATTGTGAGAAATTGCAATCCCAGCAGCACTGGCATACTTGCCGTAAGACGCTGGACTCTTGGGGGAAATGGAATCAAAAACACCCATACCAACAAAATTAGTGAGAGTCCGCTGTATCCTCGCACAAGCCAAATATGTAAGTTCCACCAATCAGAGTTGTAAAAGTAAGCCAGTCCCACACTGAATACTTGGACTGCTAAACAGAGATTGAAAAACACTGCTGCTATCAAAAAACCGATTTCAAGCCAGCGCCCTGATATCTGTTTGTCATCAATGCCAGAATTTACAGTCATGGTAAAGTCATCCGAAAAAAGCAAACAAATTAGTCATTGGTCATTAGTCATTAATAAAGAGTTTTTTGGTATAGCAACGGACAGGGCGGTTAGGACACCAACTGATTATAAAACCTAGACACCAAAAGACTCTTCAGACTGTCACCTGTCACCTGTTCCCTGTCACCTGCTATACATACCTCGCAACAGAGTGGGCGAAAAAACTAAGGACTAAGGACTAATGACTAATGACTCCGCGAAGCGGTTTGATGTAACTAAAGCTAAGATAAGTCTGGTTGCGATACTGCGCCTAGACCTCGAAAGGGTACATTTTGCTAATCATGACTGCCTTAAACTCTCTCTTTCATGCAATTGCTGAAGCTAAAGATGAACAGACGTTGCGTTTTCTCATATCCACACAAATGAGTGAGTATTTTTCAGCTACACGATGTGGGCTGTTTTTCTTTGCTCAAATTTCTCTAGTGGACAGCAATATCCAAAAAGCATTGCAAGTTGCATTATCACCACAACACAATCCAGTTGTGCGCTACTTGGTAGAACGCCATGCCCCTGTTCATGAAGCTTTAGTAGTAGAACCTCAGACTTGGAAGTTGATTTGTCCTCGTGCTGACCACTGGCACGTCATGGCAGGGCCAATTGTCAGCAATGGTCAGTTAATCGGCGTGGTAGGTTTGACCCGTGAGCAAGAAATGGCTGCCTTTGATTCACAAAATCTTACAGATTTGAGTGCGCTTTGTCTGCACATTTCTACTTGGGTGGCATCGGCAAAATCGCTACAGCCACTATTACAGACAGAGCGTTTAACGCCTCGTGAAGTGCAAATTGCTTCCTTGGTGGCTCAAGGACAAACCAATGCAGAAATTAGTGCTGAACTTTGGATTACTGAAAACTCTGTTAAGCAAGCTTTAAAAAGAATGTTTCGCAAGCTTGAGGTTTCATCTCGTACTCAGATGGTTGCAAAGCTTTCCACGGTTTCAAAATCAATGAGCTTTTAACTCAGGTTACCTACTTAATTTTGTTATCTCCCCAACTGATTGGGAATACCTTCACAACCACCGGGAATTGTGCCTCTGGTTTTTTCTCCACCCCAAGCACAGCAGTAACAACGGGTTGATTCAGACATTCTTTGGACGTTGCTGAAATCTGCATTTTCCACGACTGCGCCGGTGTGTTCCCCTGTATCATAGTCAGGTGGGTTGATACGACTGCGGGGTGAGGCTTTTTCCACTGAACCATAGAAGAAACGCACTCCATTTAAATCAGCATTGCTGAGATTGGCATCATATAAAATGGTGCGGGATAGGTTAGCTTTGACTAAGTCGCAACCGCTGAGATTAGCACGAACTAGATTAGCTTCACTTAAATCAGTCCAACGTAAATCATTACCAGCAAGGTCTGAACCTGCTAACATTACTCCTAAGTCGATGACGCGTACACCTTCTAATCGGTCTTCTGCGTAGCCACCGATACCGTCGAGAATGGCTCTACCTAAACGGCGATCGCGTTTTAATGGTGTGAGTAATTTAGAACGGGAGAGAAAGCGGAGAATTTTGGCTTTACCACTACCATCTACACTACTAAAAATAGCGGCAGTTCGTCCTTCTGCGATCGCTCTTTCTTGCGGCCAGTCTTCTAATAATCCTTCTTCGTCAAGTACCAAGTCGGAAACACCTTGGAAGTAAGAATCAATTGTTTGCTGTTGAGTAATAATATTTTGCTGTACTGTCAGCAGGTTTTGTTGAATAGTTAAGTCTTTAGAAATCACATATTGTCGCCAAGCCACGTAAACAGCAATAATGGCAATGGAAATTTGCCCTAAAGCACCAAACCATTCTGCTAAAGTTCCTGACGCTTCCCAGTTAATTTTACGTCCCCAACGCAGGAGGCTATCACCCACACCAGCAAATCTAAATAAGCCCGTAATACCTACTAATAAACCCATAAAGGCCATAAATATGGTTCTATCTTGGGGAGAAAACCATTCTTGCATGACATCTTTTAGCCAAGGTAAAAGCATCGCTAAGGATAATACCAAAGTTGCTAAGGTTCCCAAGATACCCAGAAACGAGTTATTAATAGCAATACCGATCACAGTCAGAGCGATCGCTAGTAAAGTAAAAATTAATGCCCTTGGTTTAACTATAATGTTATGGCTAGATGCTTCTTTGAAGTTAGACGAAGCTCGTTTTAGGGCATTTGTATTCTTGGAAGACTGTAAAGAAGAAATTGCTGATAAAGCTTGTTGTGCAGCCAACCCTTCTGCGGTTAGTCCGTTTTCGCTTGTATCAACGTCAAAGTCATCTGGTTGCAAATCTTGGTCTGCTTTGGGTTCGGGCTGAGGTGGATGAGAGGAATTAGATTCAATCGTCATGCTTTCTATTTTCTCATAGTTTTTTCTAACCCAGATTAACAAATCTACTCTTTAAAAAAATTTTGAGTAATGTTAATAGCGTAGCACCCTGAAATTATCTTAAATCTCAGGGTGCTATCGGTAATCTGTGTGTTTTACTTACTTTTCAACCTATCTAAAAAACCTCTCTCTCAATCTCTCTCCTACAAGGAAAGAGACTTTGATTTCCCCCCTCTGTGGTGGTTCCCTCTCCTTTTAGGAGAGGGTTAGGGAGAGGTTCTTGGGATTGAGGTTTTGCGGTATCAATTGATTTTGAGAAAACCAAAAAAAGAATTTTTTAAGCCAGTCCTACCAATTTTGCACTTAGTTCCCACAAACGCTTGGCTTTATCATCATCGCTTGCTTCGTTGGAAACTTCTTGCACAAAGGACTTGCGGTCTTTTTTCTGTCTATTCCCCCAACTCCAATACATCCCAGATTCATTGTATGCAGGATCAGCAACCACTTCTGCTACCCTCTTACCAGCATCCTCTTCTGACACATACCCGCCAGTAATGTATTTCTGAAATAGGGGGAAGAGTTTCTGAAATAGGGGATAATGGTCACGGAATAGAGCTGTGGTTGCCACACACCCAGGATAGAGAGAACTAAAAGTGATACCTGTTGACTCATGATAACGTCGATGCAGTTCCTTCATAGTCAGAACATTGCAAACTTTGCTATCCTTATAAGCCTTAACAGGTTCAAATTTCTTACCATCAATCATGGTGTGAGGTGCTTTAAATCCTGCTTCAAAGCCTTGTAAATTTCCCAAATCTGGACGAGGTGGAATTTTTCCTCCTAATTCTTTCGGGTTGTGTGTCACAGTTCCCAAAATTACTAGTCTAGGTTCTGAAGCAGATGATTTTTTCAAATCCTCTAACATCAAGTTACATAAAAGGAAATGGCCGAGGTGATTTGTGGCTACGCTTAACTCGTATCCATCTACACTCCACAACGGCTCCTTAATTAAAGGCATATAAATTGCCGCATTGCAAACCAAAGCATCTAATGATTTACCAGTTGATCGGAAATCTTGCACAAACTGCCGAACACTGTCTAAAGAGGCTAAGTCAAGATGAATGATTGTATAGCTGTCCTGTGGTATTCCTACGGTTTGGGCTGCTTGTTCTGTTTTTGCGAGATCCCGACAGGCCATTACTACGTGCCATTGACCAGTTTGAGCTAGAGCTTTTGCGGCTTGCAAACCGACACCTGAGGATGCGCCCGTAATTACGACGGTTGACTTCTGATGTTGTTCCATTCTGTTCAGACTGCGTTGACTGTAGTTGAGTTTTTATATGTTCTCACACCATGATCACTAGGAGATATTATTACCTATAACTAGAGGCCGACAACAGGGAAGGGGAATAGTGATAATTAATGAGGTCTCTGTGTAAATTAATTGATTAATTTTACTTCATCATGGTATGATACGTATGCTTTAAACAAAGCTTGTCCAAATCTTCATTTTTTCCTCAATAAAACAAAAGATAATTGATAATACTTTGGTTGATTTTGATACGATTATTGAATATCAAAAAGTCTTAACATCATATTATGAGTTGTGTAGGTGCAACATGGTTGTGTGGCGAGGCTTAATTGCCTGTGGATTTATGAGTTTTTTGACAATTGGTTGTGGTGATTTGGCAATCTCATCAGCAGAAAATACCAAGCAATTTGTACAAGAACGAAATGTCAATCAATTGTTAACAGAAGTACAGGATAGCCAAAAAGCAGAGAAGTTGTTAAAACAAGGCAATAGTTTTTTAGATACTAATCGCTACAAAGAGGCGTTGACGTTCTATAATCAAGCGATCGCTATTAAAACCGACAGCGAAGAAACATGGGTTAACAGAGGAAATGCGTTAACTGCTTTGCATCGTTATGAAGAAGCTGTAGAATCTTATGATAAAGCGATCGCTCTCCGACCGAATAAAGATGAAGCTTGGTATAATCGGGGAAATGCTTTAACAGCTTTGCGCCGTTACGAAGAAGCAGTTACAGCCTACAATGAAGCGATCGCTATTCATGCAGATAAATCTGAAGCCTGGATTAATCGAGGAATTGCACTCACCAAATTGCAACGCTACAAAGAAGCTTTAGCTTCTTACAATCAAGCAATTACTATTAAGCCAAATTCCCATCAAGCATATTATAACAAAGCTTGTAATTATGCCTTACAAGATAATGTCGAATTAGCACTGGAAAATCTAGAAAAAGCCATTCAATTAGTACCAGAAAAATATCAAAACTTAGCGAAAAATGATGCTGATTTTGATAAAGTACGGAATGAAAAACGCTTTCAGGAATTAATCCAATAGATTATGACTGGTTATCAAAAGCATCTGCATAACCAAAAACTAGATGATCAGTTTGGTGAGGAAATATGCAAAAACTCCTAATTACTGGTGCTAGTGGTTTTCTAGGGTGGCATCTTTGCCAATTAGCACAACAAGAATGGGAAGTTTACGGTACATATCATACCCAGATTTTAGCAATACCTGATATCAAAATCGTCAAAGTTAATTTAACCGACTTTCAGGAATTAAAGGGTATATTTAATGATATCAAACCAGATGCAGTAATTCACACAGCCGCACAATCTCAACCGAATTACTGTCAACTTCATCCCCAGGAATCTCATACAATAAACGTGACAACATCTTGTCAAATTGCCGGACTTTGTGCAGACAATTCTTTACCTTTAGCTTTTACCTCCACCGACTTAGTTTTTGATGGTTTAAAAGCACCTTATAAAGAAATAGATCAAGTCTCACCTGTCAATATTTATGGTGAACAAAAAGTCCAAGCAGAAGTCGGTATATTAAAATTATATCCCCAAGCGGCAATTTGCAGAATGCCATTAATGTTTGGGAAAGAAACACCAACAGCGAAAAGCTTTATTCAGCAATTTATTCAAATATTGCAAGATGGAAAAGAACTGAGTTTATTTATAGATGAATTTCGGACACCAGTTAGTGCAAACACAGCCGCGAAAGGGTTATTGTTAGCATTAGAAAAAGTTAACGGCATAATTCATTTAGGAGGTAAAGAAAGAATTTCCCGTTATGACTTTGGTAAAATATTAGTGGAAGTTTTGCAGCTTCCTAGTGATAAATTAAAATCATGTTTGCAAGCAGATGTGAAAATGGCAGCACCAAGGCCAAAAGATGTTTCCTTAGATAGTTCTAAAGCCTTTGCTTTAGGTTATCAACCATTATCTGTAAGAGAAGAATTAGAAAATTTATTAAAATAATAGGTATAGCCGTGGACAGGGTGGTTAGGACATCAATTGATAATGAAACTCCCACTACAAGAGGGTTTTACTCCTGACTCCTGACTCCTGACTCCTGACTCCTGCTATAATTTAAGTTTTGTAACGAAGATTTATACCCTCCAGAATTCATTAAAAATTACATCAGCACCAAATTATGAATTTAGGTGTAGAGACATTCCGTGGAACGTCTCCATAGATGTTAAATTACCAATTAGCGACAGCTTGAGCGATCGCATTTTTAGCCGCTTCCAGAGATTTTTCCCGCGCTTCATCACCTAAATTTAGGCTATCTGCATGGATAAAAGTAATATCAGTTATGCCAATAAAACCAAAAATGGCACGGATATAGGGTTCTTGCAAATCATAAGCAGCAGCGGGAGTTCCTGGAGGGAAAGTACCACCACGAGAGGTTATAACCAGCAGCTTTTTATCGCTAGGAACTAAACCTGAGATGCTCCCATTCTCACCAATTACAAAGGTGCGGCCAACACGAACAATTTGGTCAATGTAAGCCTTAAAAGTAGATGGTACACTAAGGTTGTACATCGGTACGCCAAGAACGTAACGGTCTGCCTCTAGCAACTCATCAACTAAGCTATCAGAGAGTGAAATTACTTCAGTTAGTTCAGGTGTGCGTGCGTTGGGTGGTGTAAAAGCAGCAGCAATCCATGATTCATCTACATGGGGAACAGGATTACGACCTAAATCTCGGTAAGTTATTGTATCTTCAGGATGGGTATCTTTCCAAGAAGTAATAAACTCGTAGGAAAGTGTACGTGAAATTGAACGTTCACCACGTGGACTAGAGTCAATGTGAAGGATATTAGCCATAAATAAAATTCTCCAAAAAACTACATCTACAGGCGTTTATCTAATGCTGGAATTGATGTACTAAATCTTACTTCATCGACTTTAAACTATGTCAAGTTATTCTGACAAGTAGGCACTTAAAAGTAACTAACTTACTAAAAAGTAACATTTGTCTGAATCAAAAGTAATTTAATCGGATAAAATCTCAGCAGAAACTTGTTTTAAAATGTCTTCAATATCAACAGGTAAATATGGAAAAACTGAGTCTTCAGAACCATTATGTAAATGATGAGTATAGGTTGCAATTTCAGGATGATGGGGTGCGTTATCCCAACGTTTTATTAGTTGTTCACTCTCACTTTGCTAATATATTGATTCAGGCTTCCAAGGATTAATAATGGAAATACCACATCCTTCAAAATCAGTAACATTGCGTGTTGCTATAGTTGCTTTATGAGTGTAACAAATAGCAGCAATTTGAGCATCAGGTTGAGAAATTGGAGTAGCATTTTGTCGTCTTTGAGATGCAATATGAGCAAATGCTACAGCAGCATTTTGATCAAAAGCAAGAACTCGTCCAGCGAAATCTTCAGAAAACATTAGTTGTGCTGTTTGACTAAGTTCTTCTCGTCGTTTTCCTCCTGGAAGTAAAGCAATACCATAAAGAATTTCTGCTTGAGTAATTGTTGTGGTAAACAAACTCATTAAAGGTTGTGCTGCTACCCATTCACGAACTATTTCTGATTTTTGAGTCTTCATTAGTTCTGAAATGACGTTTGTATCAAGAATAATCATTTTCTAATCTGCAAATATTGACACTGTGCGGATCGGTTCTCTCACTATCTCTGGTAATTCTAAATCTTCAAAATCTGCAAAACGGTTTTCAATTAGAGTTGCTAAATTGATGGGATTTTTAGGATTTTCTATGAGAACAAGACGGAGAATTTCTGTAATTTCTTGTTCTAGAGAATGTCCATGTTTTTCTGCTCGTTTTTGTAACCGATATTTCAGATCATCGTCAAGGTTAGAGATTGTAATATTAGTCATAATCAATTGAGAGTTAAAAGATATGTTTATTATACACTATCAAGCTGATTTTTTTGTCTGATAGCGAAGCGTGGCGTAAGCCATATCAGGATAACCAGGATTTTAGGATTTACAGGATGTAATTGTTTTATTGTCTATGAACAATACAGATTGTGGGATGATATATAAATTATTTGCTGTTATTTATTGACTGTTAGTGTAACGGTATTTTAGAATATTCAAATATTCACAGACAATTTATAAACAACAATCCTGTACATCCTTTAATCCTGGACATCCTGATTCAGACAATTATAATTTCAGCGTCCTACCAACAACCTACAAAACACAATTCTGTAATTTCATGAAAACACCTAATACCCCAAATCTAAAATTAGACGAAATTACATATATAATTAATGGCTGTGCAATGAAAATACACCGAACTTTGGGAAATGGTTTTCAGGAAGTTATTTATCAAAGATGTATGGAAATTGAACTCAAAAAATCAGGGTTAAGTTTTGGAAGAGAGGTAGAACAAACAATTTATTATGAGGGAATTGAAGTAGGAACACGAAGAGCGGATTTTATAGTTGAAAATCAGGTTGTGGTGGAGTTGAAAGCGGTTATTTCTTTAGATGATGTTCATTTAGCGCAAGCGAAAAATTATTTAGTAGCTTATAATTTCCCTGTTGGTTTATTGATTAATTTTGGTGCGTTAAAGTTGGAATATAAGAAGGTTTTTAATCCTAGATTTCAGGGTTAAATGGTCTGAATCAGGATGTCCAGGATTAAAGGATGTACAGGATGTTGTTTATTTGCAGTGGGGATTTTGAGGATTTAATTGTCTGAATCAGGATAACCAGGATTTTAGGATTTTCAGGATGTTGTTGTTTATTTTAAGTGGGGATTTTGAGGATTTAATTGTCTGAATCAGGATGTCCAGGATTAAAGGATTTTCAGGATGTTGTTGTTTGATTGTCTATGAGAAGTACAGATTTTAGGATGTTAGATAATAAATTATCCGTTAAATTATTTGTTGTTATTTGTTGAGTGTTGGTGTAACTGTATTTTATAATATTCAAATATTCACAGACAATTCATCAATAACAATCTGTCTGAATCAGGATTAGAGGATGTACAGGATATAATTTTTTTATTGTTTAGGAAAAATGGCGATTTTTTGATGAGAGATAATATCCTGTGATTGTAATTATCATTTTTCATCTTTCAATATTCACACAAAATTCATCAATAACAATCTGTCTGAATCAGGATAACCAGGATTAGAGGATTTTCAGGATGTAGTTGTTTGATTGTCTATAAAATATAGAGATTTTGGGATGATAGATAAGTTATCAGTTAAATTATCCGCTGTTAATTCTTGACTATTACTGTAACTGTATTTTATAATCTTCAAATATTCACAGACAATTTATCAATAACAATCCTGTAAATCCTTAAATCCTGGACATCCTGATTCAGACAATTACAATTTCAGCATCCCACCAATAACCTACAAATAACAATCCTGTAAATCCTAAAATCCTATACATCCTGATTCAGACAATTACAATTTAAACATCTCACCAATAACTTACAAATAACAATCCTGTAAATCCTAAAATCCTATACATCCTGATTCTGACAATTACAATTTTATCATTCAACAAACAACCATAATATTAGCAACCGTCTTTATACGTATAATGTTTTATACATAATTAAAACACAGCAAGATTAAATCAGTAGTGATACTGATATACCAAGTAGTGACGATTATGTTTTAATAATATTGGATCTCTATTAGGAGCAATAAGCTTATGAGTTGGGAAGATGTTACAGATAAAGTTGTAGACAAGGTTATTGAAAAAGGTGTAGAAGAGGGTTTGGGTGTTAAAGATTTTAAAACAGTAAAAGCTGTTGCTGAAACTGGTATGGCTGCTGGTGCTGCTGTCAGTGCTGCTACAGGGTTAACTGTTGCTGCAACTTCAGGAGCAGGAATCACTTCAGGTCTAGCTGCGGCTGGTGGTGTTGTAGGTGGAGGTATGGCCGCCGCTCCTGCGGTATTGGCTGCTGGTCCTGCTTATGCTGGTGCAAAAATTATGAATGAAACTCTGTTTAAAGATCAACCGGATTTGTGTCAAGAAGAACGTGATGCTCGTTCTGCTGCAAGAACCGCTACAAATATCGGGGCTGTTGCTGGTGTAGCTGGCGCTGGTGCTGTAACAGTAGCGGCTGGTGCTTCTGGTGCTGCAATTATGAGTACCCTTGCAGGTATCGGTGGTCTTGTTGGTGGAGGTGCGATTGCTGGTACTGCTATAGTTGCTGCTGCACCTGTTGCTGTTGCGGGCGCTATTGGATATGGAATATACAAACTTTTCGGCGGCGGTAAAGAATAGTCCGTAGGGTGCGTTACCGCCAGCGTAACACACCATTCCAATAACAAAATCAAAATGGTGCGTTACATTTCATTAACGCACCCTACAATTAATTAACTATAAGCCTCCATCGGTAAACAAGAACAAACAAAATTCCTATCCCCAAAAGCAGCGTCAATTCTCCCCACACTTGGCCAAAACTTATATTCCTTATTCCAAGGTGCAGGATAAGCAGCTTGTTCACGAGAATAGGGATGATTCCACTCACCAACAATCAAACTTTCCGCAGTGTGAGGCGCATTTTTCAAAAGATTATCTTGAATGTCCATTTTACCAGATTCAATTGCCGCAACTTCCTCACGAATCGCAATCAAAGCATCACAAAATCTATCTAATTCCTGTTTAGATTCACTTTCCGTTGGTTCTACCATAATTGTCCCAGCAACAGGCCAAGAAACAGTAGGTGCATGAAAACCATAATCCATTAACCGCTTCGCAACATCATCAATTTCAATCTGCGCTGATTTCTTCAAACTTCGCAAATCTAAAATACATTCATGTGCCACCAAACCATTTTTTCCCTGATACAAAACCGGATAATATGACTCTAATTTCTTAGCGATGTAATTAGCATTCAAAATCGCAATTTTGGTCGCTTCCGTCAACCCATCTGCACCCATCATGATAATATACATCCAAGAAATCACTAGGATACTTGCACTACCCCAAGGTGCAGCAGAAACAGCACCCAAATCACCACCCATTCTCACCACAGAATGTCCTGGTAAAAAGGGGACAAGGTGGGAAGCGACACCAATGGGACCCATACCGGGTCCACCACCACCATGAGGAATACAGAAGGTTTTGTGTAAATTCAAATGACAAACATCTGCACCAATATCACCAGGACGACAAATACCCACTTGGGCATTCATATTAGCCCCGTCCATGTAAACTTGTCCACCGTGATTATGAACAATAGCGCAGATATCCTGAATTGCTTCTTCAAATACACCGTGAGTTGAAGGATATGTCACCATTAAAGCCGCAAGTTCATGACTATATTTTTCGGCTTTAGCTTTTAAATCATCAACATCAATATTACCTTGATCATCACAAGCAATTCCGACAACTTTCATTCCACACATTACCGCACTTGCGGGATTTGTTCCATGTGCAGATTGAGGAATTAAGCAAATATTTCGATGTCCTTCTCCACGACTTTGATGATATTCATGAATTACCAAAAGTCCTGAATATTCACCTTGAGAACCTGCATTTGGTTGTAAAGAAATTCCCGAAAAACCTGTAATTTCTCCTAACCAAGCTTCTAATTGCTGAAAGAGAATTTGATAACCTCTCGTTTGGGAAATTGGTGCAAAAGGATGTATTTTCCCAAATTCTGCCCAAGTTACAGGAATCATTTCCGAAGTTGCATTTAACTTCATTGTGCAAGAACCCAGGGGAATCATTGATGTAGTTAATGATAAATCCTTAGTTTCTAGTTGATGTAAATAACGTAATAACTCAGTTTCTGAATGATAACGGTTGAAAACTGGATGAGTGAGATATTTACTTTGACGTGAAAATGGATAATTGGTAACGGGTAATTCTTCGACAGTAAAAGGTAATTGATCTTTGAGAGCGAAAATTTGCCAAAGTTCGATTAAATCTTCTGGTGTCGTTGTTTCATCTAAGGAAATACCAACATTTGCATTATCAAAAATCCGTAAATTGATATTTCTCTCATTTGCAGCATCAAGAATTGCTTCTAATCTAGTATTTCCTAATTCTACCCGCAAGGTATCAAAGAATTTTTCAGAACTGATTTTATAACCTAACTTTTTCAGTCCATTTGCTAAAGTAGCGGTTAATTTGTGGATATTTTCGGCTATTCCTCTCAGTCCATCTGGGCCATGATAAACTGCATACATACTCGCCATAACTGCCAATAATACCTGTGCCGTGCAAATATTACTGGTGGCTTTATCTCTGCGAATGTGTTGTTCACGAGTTTGCAAAGCTAAACGGTATGCAGGTTTACCATGAATATCTTTTGATACCCCGACAATTCGTCCTGGAACTAGCCGTTTATACTCTTCCTTCGTGGCAAAATAAGCAGCGTGTGGTCCCCCAAAGCCCAAGGGAATACCGAACCGCTGTGTGCTGCCTACAGCAATATCAGCCCCTAATTCACCGGGGGGTGTGAGTAATAATAAGCTAAGAGGATCAGCAGCAACAGTCACTAATGCACCCTGAGCATGGGACTTTGCTATAAAATTACGGTAGTCGTAAATCGTACCATCACTAGCAGGATACTGGAGAATTGCCCCAAAAATCGGTTCTGCAAAATCAAATGTTTGATGATCTGCGATAATGATATTTATCCCTAAAGGTTTGGCTCTAGTTTGTAAGACATCAATGGTTTGGGGATGACATTCATGGGAGACAAAAAAGCTGTTTGCTTTATTTTTGCAAATACCATAACTCATGCTCATGGCTTCTGCTGCTGCTGTCGCTTCATCAAGCAAAGAAGCGTTAGCAATTTCTAAACCAGTCAAGTCAATAATCATGGTTTGGAAATTTAGCAATGCTTCCAAACGTCCTTGGGCAATTTCTGGCTGATAAGGTGTGTAAGCTGTATACCAACCGGGGTTTTCTAAGATGTTGCGTTGAATAACTGCGGGGGTGATACAGTCGTAATACCCCATGCCGATGAATGAGCGATAAACTTGATTTTTATCAGCTATCTGTTTTAATTTGGCTAGTGCAGCATATTCGCTTTGCGCTGCTGGTAATTGTAGAGTTTGATTAAAACGAATTGCTTGTGGTACTGTTTGATCAATTAGGGCATCTAAGCTAGAAAACCCTAATAGTTCTAGCATTTGCTGAATATCTTCAGTGTTAATGCCGATATGTCTTTGTGTAAAGTTACTCAATTTCTGACTATTTGTAGCCAAAATCTTGTTATCACTAGGTTGAGTACGAGGGGGATTAGCTACCACAAATTGCTCTCCAAAGACTTCTATATTAATATATTGTAATGATTACCTGATAGCTTGGCTATGCAGGCCAAACCCCCTTCAAATATCATCTCCGGTTAACGAGGAACCGCAGGGGGGCTTTCTTGCTGGGAGTAGGGGGAAAGAAATTTACTAGATATTGGCACGAACATAGGGATTATAACTAATATCCAGTCCGGCTAATTGCTTATCAAAAAAACTCTTCGCGTAATAGCGTCTCCGTGCGGTTCCCTAATGATAAGTCTTTAACCAGATATGATATGAGGTACAGCAAGAAAGATTTAACCGCATAAATAATTTGAGTAGTACCATTTCTAATCATAGAATTTCTATGTCAAGAATTGTTGCAGCAATTTGGTAAAAGCGGTGATTAAATGAACTACCTTAACTTGTTTCTCTATTATGGAGAAAAGCAAAAGCCTCTGAACATAAGAGCAGGATAACTATGGCTGTGAATCATCGCCAGAAAATCATCATACTGTGGACAGTTTTTTTGCTAGGGATTCTGTTTCATACCCAGCTTGGTTTAATGCCGCTGTTTCACAACCAAAACATTGCTACTTCTGACACTCATGAAACAGGGAATATTGCCTGGATTCTGTGGTCAATGCTGGGCTTTTTTGCTGTGCCTATGATTATCATGATTGCTACTATCTTCAGTGAATCAAACCGTTATCGAAAGCTTCACTTTGGCGTTACAGTTTTCTATTCAGTGATGAATTTTTTCCATCTAGTTGCTGATTTATGGGTAAAACCTATCGCTTGGTATCAAATCGCCTTGATGATTTTGTTATTTATGATTGGTCTTTTACTCAATCTGGTTTCCTTTCAATGGATGAAAGAACAGGCAAATGGCAAATTAACACGGGAGCATCAGATGACTTGAGGAAAATTGATCACCGAGAAATTTTTAGAGGAAACTATGAATCAAAGTTTAGCCGTTATATTGGGAGAACTACAAGCAAAGATATATTGGTTACATGATGCTGAGGAGTTTACAGAATTAGCATTAGCAGCCGCTGGTATCTATATGAAACTTGGTTATAGTGAAAAACAAGCGGAAACCGCAGGTCAGTTAATTAGTGAAGCATATCAATTAGCTGATGATGCCGATTTAGCTTATAAAGCTGGTGATTATCATCAAGAAATGCAGTATTATGATCAAGTTAAAGATAAGTTAACTGAAGTAGAAACTATATTAAATTATCAGAATCCTATTGCCATACATCAAATGCAATGGTGGCTGTACTTTCGCCATAAACAGAAATTACAAATTATTCAACATTTATTTTTACAACATTTTAAAGCTGTGGGGTTTATTCATTTATTTACAGCTATTAAACTTACATATTTTTTGATGGAAATAGGCAGGGTTCACAAACAGCGTGATATAGAAACCACCAAACAAAATGCTATAAGATACTGGATAGAATTATTGAAAATTAAACCGTCACAGTATCCTTATCTTGGTTAAAGTTCGTATTATTTATTTCCCGCGTTGCAACTACCATCAACACAATAAACAGATTGATAAGTATCACGTTTACCAAATAGAGTATAACGATTATCACGGATTTGTTCATAGAATTTATCCCCCAGCCATTTCATACCGGGTAAACCACGATAAATATCTACAAAACCCGCAGTAGGTAACAAACGTCCAATTTCTTCAATTGCGTTGCTACCCTGCCAACGTTGTGAAAGATTCTCATTAATTAAAATCATTCCCTGCTCACAATCTTGGGCGGTAATTCCCCATTTAGCCAATGTTTGCGGATCTTGCATGGGAACATAATTAAATAGTTTTCCCTGGTCTATGGTTTCTAATAACCGCACTGAATTAACACAAAGATTACACTGACCATCATAAATTACGTAGTATTTCATTTTCTTCTCAGAATCGGTGAATTGTTAACATACAGCAGAATTCAGGAGTCAGGAGTCAGGAGTAAAACTGGTTTGGTGTCTAGGTTTCAATTTAGATTCTGTACCTCATTGATCTGCAATCTGCTGTAAGTAAAATATAGCAATCCGATTTGATTTGTAAATCAACTCATTTAAGCAGGGAATAGAGAATAGGGAAGAAAGAAGGTAGATGTATGCCTATAACGTCGTGATTAGAAACGCGTGTGAAACCCTCAAGGAGGAGTTTTTTAAACCAACCCCCACCGATTGGGTTAAATCGGCTTGTATTTTGCAGTGGTTTTCTCTAATCGCTCCACCAGATTTGCACAATTACTTTGTAAGGTACTTATAACCCTATTAACTCGGCTAACAACGAAATCCCCCCAGTGTAAAATACTAGAGGGATTTTCAACATATGGCAGCGGGAAACTGCGATATTCAGCCTGGTGATATTATTCTCAACTTTAGTCTCAAGTCCAGGACTTGTCCCCGCGTCCCCGCATTTGCGCTCATAGTAGCGATAATTGCTCATTAGGCGGTTTAAATCCCATATGCTTATATGCTGCTGTCGTGGCGACTCGACCGCGAGGAGTGCGGCTTAAATAGCCAATTTGCATTAAATACGGTTCATAAACTTCTTCAATGGTTTGGGTGTCTTCTCCAGTTGCAGCAGCAATGGTTTCTAATCCTACTGGACCACCATTAAAGTTTTCAATGATTACAGTTAACATTTTTCTATCGGTCCAATCTAACCCACAAGGGTCTACTTGAAATAGTTGCAATGCTTCAGCCGCAACGGTTTCTGTAATTTCTCCTGATAATTTAACTTCAGCATAATCACGTACCCGTTTCAGTAATCTATTCGCAATTCTGGGAGTTCCCCGTGAACGTTTGGCAATTTCGTTAGCACCATCTAAATTGACCGGAGTTTGTAATAACTCAGCAGTGCGGAGGACAATTTGACTGAGTTCGTCAACTTCATAAAATCGCAGTTTTTGAATTAAGCCAAAGCGATCGCGCAAAGGTGATGTTAGCGCACCGACACGGGTTGTTGCTCCCACCAAGGTAAACTTAACCAGGGGTATACTTCTAATCCTAGCGCCAGAACCCTTACCGACAGTAATATCTAAGCGATAATCTTCCATCGCTGGATAGAGAATTTCTTCTGTCATCCGCGAAAGCCGATGAATTTCATCAATAAACAGCACATCTCCGGCTTTGAGGTTTACCAGTAACCCGACTATATCCCGTGGACGTTCTAAAGCAGGAGCGCTGGTAATTTTGCAATTTACTCCCATTTCTGATGCTAAAATCATCGCCATTGTGGTTTTACCCAATCCTGGCGGACCATATAGCAATAGGTGATCCAGTACTTCAGCCCTAGACTTAGCAGCTTTAATGGCAATTTCTAAAACATCCTTTAAGTCTTTTTGGCCAATGTAATCAGCAAATCGCTGGGGTCGAATACTCTCTTCTTGCTTCCCTTCTTCATCAATAGCTGCTTCTGAGAGCAAAAGATTCTCTTCTGAAGGGGCCTTATTTTGCCCAGAACGTGCTTTTGGTGACTCCCGCTGCTGCTTTGGTTGTCCGTTGGGTTCTTGTCCGCTTTTTTTCGAGGAGATTATCGCCATAATTCAGCTATTGGGGATTTTAGATTTTAGACTTCGGATTGGAGATGGGAACCATTACTTCCTCATATCGTATCGGCTCAAAAATTTTCGGTTAGAAATACGCAAGGCAATTTAGAATTTAAATTCCGGCAATTACCTGGAGAATGAAAGTCATTATGTTATCTAAAAGAATTTTACCTTGCTTGGATGTCAAGGCGGGACGGGTTGTTAAAGGAGTTAACTTTATTGATCTTAAGGATGCCGGTGATCCCGTAGAACTAGCCAAGGTTTATAACGAAGCTGGTGCTGATGAGTTAGTGTTTCTGGATATTACGGCGACTCATGAAGACCGGGATACGATTATTGATGTGGTTTACCGAACTGCTGAACAGGTCTTTATTCCCTTAACTGTGGGTGGTGGTATCCAAACCTTAGAAAATGTTAAAGGTTTGTTACGAGCAGGGGCTGACAAAGTTAGTATTAATTCTGCGGCAGTCCGCGACCCAAACTTGATCAATCGGGCAAGCGATCGCTTTGGTAATCAATGCATAGTTGTTGCTATTGATGCTAGGCGCAGAGTTGACCCCACTAATCCTGGGTGGGATGTGTACGTTCGTGGTGGCAGAGAAAATACTGGCATTGATGCCTTACTGTGGGCGCAAGAAGTTGTAAAACGGGGGGCAGGTGAATTGTTAGTAACGAGTATGGATGCCGATGGTACTCAAGCCGGTTATGACCTAGAGTTAACGCGAGCGATCGCTCAAGCTGTAGAAGTTCCCGTTATTGCTTCTGGTGGTGCTGGCAATTGTGAACACATCCATGAGGCTTTGACAGTCGGTAAAGCCGAAGCGGCATTATTAGCATCTCTGTTACATTTTGGCCAATTAAGCGTCGCCCAAATCAAAAATTATTTACGCGATCGCTCTGTTTCCGTACGATTACCTTGATGAGGAAAGGGATAGGAATCAACCACATCTACCCAAGGTTAGACACAGTTTGCCAAAAGAGTGTTAATATAAATTTACAAGTATGAAGTAATATTAAGAAATATGTTGATTCCTATTTTAATTTTTGATGTAGCGCTGGTAGCCTGGTCGCTACACCTCATGGAGAAGGCTGTTGAACACAAAGAATTTTCTTTGATGTTGGCTGGTACATTAGTTGCCGTAGCTGCTGCGGCTATGTTAGTAGTGTATTTTCTCATGGGGCATTGTATGAGCTATTTGCTGCAAGTTTCTTAACAACTGCTGAGGATGATAAATAAAATTTCACATTTAATCAATAAAGGCTTGACAAAATACTAATCATTAAGGCATTATAAAAAATGCAATTATCGGGGTTATAGCTCAGTTGGTAGAGCGCTTGAATGGCATTCAAGAGGTCAGGAGTTCGATTCTCCTTAGCTCCATTTAGAAACTTTTAAATAAAAAAATATGCGATCGCTTTTAGGGCAGAGGCGCAGGGAGCAGGGAGCGGGGGGAGAAAAAGTCGTTTTGATGTGGTGAAATTGGATAATTTATTTTTAGGAGAACAATTAAAGTAATCTAAGTTCCCCCGCTGTTTTGTGGGGGGGAAACTTAAAAGCAGGGAATTCTACTTACATCCTAAAGACTCACGAGTGTCTACACCAGTTTTAGAGTTGATACCACTAGCTGTTGTACAGAGTTTTTTCACCTGTGTCATGTCTAAAATGGCATTGCTGAAATCAGCCCCAGTGATATCAATATCATCAAAAGTTGAACGTAGCATCATGGCATCTGTAAATACCGCATCACTAAAATCAGAGTTTTTAAACCTTGATAGATAAGCAATCCCTTGACTAAAATCGACTCCATGCAGATTTACACCCTCTAACAAAGCACCGTTAAACACGGCACCGCGTAAATCAGCATTGCTAAAGTTAGTCTTCTCTAACTTCACGCTAGTAAACTCAGTCCCGACTAAACTTTGACCAGAATAGTCCTTTCCAACGTCTCCCTTATTAATCAGAGAACTAGTCACACTAGAAGAACTTGCGGCTTGTGCTGATAGAGGAAACACAAACAGCACCACAGCTAAAACAAAACTAGCCAATATTTGCCAATAAGTAGTCATCTTTGCTTAATAAATCTCAACAATTCCACTATTCATTATTAAACCGCACTAAGGAAGGAGTGGAGAAAGTCTGCTAAATTAGAAACCATCTCGTAGGATAGATAGATGTTGAGGTGCAATCGCACGCAGAACTAACTACCTGTGACTAATCAAGAAAGTATCACCTCGTCGGCAGTCGCTCATGGGGGAAACCACGCCAGTTCCTTCAACGGGGGAAACCCCCGCAACGGACTGGCTCCCCAAGACCGCGCTGCCTCCCCTCTAGCGCGAACCCCTTTATATTCAACGGGTATAGAACTCAAAGCCCGCTTTACTAGCTTTGGTGGCTGGGAAATGCCCGTACAATATAGCGGTATCACCCAAGAACACCAAGCTGTCAGAAACACCGCTGGAATGTTCGATATTTCCCACATGGGCAAATTTACCCTCCAAGGGAAAAACCTGATCTCTCAGCTGCAAAATTTAGTTCCCTCAGATTTGAGTCGTCTGCAACCAGGTCAAGCACAATACACAGTATTGTTAAATCCCCAAGGCGGAATTATTGACGATATCATTATTTACTACCAAGGTACAGATAACGCTGGTATTGAAAAGTTAGTAATTATCGTCAATGCCTCAACTACTGATAAAGACAAAAGCTGGATCTTGACACATCTGGATACTGATACAATTGAATTTCAAGATCTCTCACGGGATAAAGTCTTAATTGCAGTTCAGGGGCCAACAGCTACGAAGCAACTTCAATCTTTAGTGACAGCGGACTTATCCCCAATCAAAGCCTTTGGGCATTTAGAAACAACCATCTTTGGAGAACCCGCATTCTTAGCCCGCACAGGCTACACAGGTGAAGATGGCTTTGAAGTCATGGTAGATCCCGAAGTAGGGATAAAATTATGGCAAAGTCTATATAATATTGGTATCGTACCCTGTGGGCTTGGTTGTCGAGATACTCTCCGTCTCGAAGCAGCAATGGCGCTTTATGGGCAAGATATCGACGATACCACCACACCCTTAGAGGCTGGTTTGGGATGGTTAGTCCATTTAGATACCAAAGGCAATTTTATTGGGCGTACTGTTTTAGAACAGCAAAAAACTGAGGGAGTGCAGCGTCAGCTTGTAGGTTTACAAACCCAAGCCCGCAACATCGCCCGTCACGGCTACCCAGTATTATCATCAGGGCAAGTAGTAGGAGAAATATCTAGTGGTACTTTCTCACCCACACTAGGCTATCCAATCGCCTTAGCTTACGTTCCCACCCAGTTAGCAACTGTCAAACAGCAACTAGAAGTGGAAATTCGCGGCAAAGCTTATCCTACGGTAGTTGTGAAGCGTCCATTTTATCGCTCAAAAAATCGTGTCACTAAATGATAACCTTTGCTGTTTTTGAGGAATAATGTATTTTAGGTTACTGTGGTAACGCTAATTTTTTAATGTGGAAGAGGAAGTAGTATGTCTTTGGAATATCCGGATGATTTGCGATATCTAGATTCTCATGAATATGCACGGTTAGATGGCGATATCGCCACCATTGGTATTACTCAGTATGCCCTAAACCAATTGGGTGATATTGTATTTTTAGATCTACTAGAGATTGGTGATGCTGTGTCTAAGGGAGATAGCATTGGTACTATTGAGTCCGTAAAAGCGGTTGAAACACTGAATTCACCCGTTTCTGGTACAGTAGTAGAACGCAATGAGGAATTGATTGACTCTCCTGAAGATATAGGAGATGACCCCTATGGTCAAGGCTGGTTCCTGAAACTGCGTGTCAATGACCCAGGAGAAGTTTTTGAGGATTCCTTGACGGCAGATGAGTATAGTGCTTTGGTAGAAGGCGTGTAAATAATTCAAAATTCACCAAATCTAAAATGTAGAGATGTTTTAGGAAATGTCTTTACATTTTAGAAGTTTAATTTCATCTTCTTCCAGATTACTTTGGTTTTCACTCGTGAACTTTACAGATTATTTTTGCTGTAGATACCCCAATTTTTAGATATTTAGGGCTTGCTTAATAAACCTAAAACCTAGATATATCAAGAGTTTAAAGGTTAAAAAAGGTGAATCAGGTGCAAGAAATAAGTGTTGAAACTATCAAAAACCTATCACTTTTTCAGGTTCAAGATTATTCTTATCTTCTTCTAATTCTTCCTCCTGACTCCTGATTCCTGAATTCTTACGTGTTTTCAACAATTAGTTCTCACAGAACCTACACCTTCTTAGAGAACTTGGGTATTTTGTTATTCACTAATAATTGAAGATTGCTTTATCATTAATTCTGTTGCATATCGCAGAGAGTTAGATGATTAAATTAATTAGTATTTTCCTGAGTCTGTTACTGGTGTTTGGCTGGAGTACACCAGTATTTGCAGAATCACAACCTATTACCCAAGAACAGTTACAAGCAGGAGATGAATTAGCAACTAAGGCATTTGCAGCTACTGAGAAAGGTGATTTTGTCACTGCGGAAGCTTATTGGACAGAAATTATTGAAAAATTTCCCACTAATGCCGGAGCATGGAGTAATCGTGGTAATTCTCGTGTCAGTCAAAATAAGTTAGAAACAGCATTGACAGATTATAACAAAGCTGTAGAACTAGCGCCCAATGTAACAGACCCTTATTTAAATCGGGGGACAGCCTTGGAAGGTTTGGGAAGATGGGAAGATGCGATCGCAGATTATAATCATGTTTTAGAACTAGATCCTAACGATGCCATGGCTTACAACAATCGGGGTAACGCCAAAACAGGTTTGGGAAAATGGCAAGATGCGATCGCAGATTATCAAAAAGCCTCAGCAATCTCCCCCAATTTTGCCTTTGCTAGAGCTAATTATGCCTTGGCTTTATATGAAACCAATCAAACAGACAAAGCCATCCGAGAAATGCGAAATATAGTCCGTAAATATCCCCAATTTGCTGATATGCGTGCAGCTTTAACAGCCGCTTATTGGGTAAGTGGACAAAAAGGGGAAGCAGAAAGCAACTGGGTAGCAGCGTATGGACTCGATACCCGCTACAAAGATATGAACTGGGTGACAAATATCCGCCGTTGGCCTCCCAGTATGGTAGCAGCGTTGGATAAGTTCTTGAAATTGCAGTAAGGGAATTTCCAAAAAATAAATTATCCCATGATCGTGGGTTGCGTTACCTCATTAACGCACCTTTCAATCTCCACAAACTTAAACTGAAAGCCATTTTCCTGCGAATGCTGTTCTTTGGTTACTTTGCCAAAATTTGCAAACTCAGGAAAGTAAATATCGCCAACAAAATTACCTTCCACAATAGTTAAATAAAGCTTATCAGCAAATTTGATTGCCTCAGCATAAATTTGTCCACCACCAGCAATAAATATTTCTTCTGTTTCGCTCATTTTCGCCCATTCAATCGCCTCTTGCAGTGAATTAAAAACAACACAGCCAGGAGCTTTAAAATTAGCATCTCTGGTAACGATTATATTTGTGCGATTTGGCAGCGGTGTATAGAAAGCAGTATAAGTTTTGCGTCCCATAATCACAGGATGCCGCCAGGTAATTTTCTGAAAATAATGGACATCACTGGGAATATTCCAAGGAATACCCACATTAATATGTTCTTTTGTTGAGTCTGCTAAAATCCGATTTTCGGAAATGGCTGCAATCAGGCTAATAAGAGGCATAATTGACAATATCCTTATTCTTGAAGTAAAGGTAATTCTCTTTACTATTTTGAGGTTTTTGAGAATTAAACATAAGTTTTTGAAATTAACCTAAGCACTTATAAACGGAAATACCTATGTTTTAACTTTATGGGGCGGTTTTCTGGTATACATCGTAAATTAACCAGAAAATACGATTATGACTCATTATGGCTTAATGTGTCCAGCATCAACCTATTAGGAAAATCTACTATGAAACTAATCAAAATACTTTCTGTACTAATCATTGAAACTATCAAATTTTTGTATCCCTTGTTTTTGGTTGTTATAGCTGCGCTGCTTGATGCTTGGATTATTTCTAGTATTTTTCCAGAACCAAATACTCTGGTGATAGTGGCAATATTTCCAATCCTTTATTTTTTCTGGTTGTTGACCTTTATTTCACTGAGTGCATTGCTGACAAAGCTTCTATTTTTATCTGTTAATAAGCCAAGATTTAGCGAAATTAATGTCCTTAAGGATTTGCTATTACTAATTAAATTATCACCTGTATCTATCTCATATAAATTAATGTTAGTGCTTGATACTTTGCCATTGGTGAATTATTTCAAATTGAACCCAACTGGATGGAAATGGCTGAGGAATCTGGTAATGCAAGCTTATTCTCCAAAGGTGCATATTGGTAAAAATTCTGTGGTAGTTACTTGGCCGCAAGATCCAGATTTGACATACATTGGCAACAATGTTGTTATTGGTAGCGAATGCCATTTGGTTGCTCATGCTCTCAATACATCTGATGGAAAAGTGAAATATATTTCCGAACCAATTACGATTGGAGACCGCACTACTATTGGCGGTAATAGCCGAATCGGAATGGGCGTAAAAATTGAAGAGGATGCCATAGTAGAAGTAGGTAGTAATGTAATTCCTTTCACTCGTATCGGTCGGGGTGAAGTCTGGGGCGGTAATCCTGCTGTTCTGCTTCGCAAACGAAATGAGTTGGGGGATGAGTCTAAGGCAAAGTCTTCACTTCAGCCAATAGCTCTATCAGAATTGAATGAAATAATTTCTAATGCTATTCGTTTGTTACCAGAAGAGATATCAGATGATCTAAATAGTGAAAATTGTATGGCATGGGATTCCCTAGCTAAAATGTCAATTGCTGCTTCATTATATGACCGGTTTTCCGTTCGTATTCCTGCACAAGACATCTTTAATCTAAATTCCCGTCAGTCAATTAAGCAATTGATTAATCTTCATACAGATAATAAATTACCAAATAGTTTGGCAACTGCTACTGCTCTTAGTAAAGATCCTGAAATTCCCATTAATCCAGAACTTTTCCCTCTTTACGATCCAGATCAGGTAACTCAAGTACTTGCCCGTCGTTTTCGGGAATCAATAGCAGAAAGTGATAAAAAGATTATCATAGCTGCTAGTTTTACAGCACAACCACTAGGTTCTACCTTAGATCTCTGGTGTCGAGCCTTCGGCATTCCCTTTTCTGTTGAGTTTGGTGAATTTAATCAATTAGAAACAACTCTTCTGTCTCCTGATAGCCTGTTTGTTAATAACATCAATGGTTTAAATGTCGTGCTGACTCGCCCGGAAGATTTAATATCTGATGGAGATCAGGACGGATTGATTCGCAGTAGTCAACTGTTAGATGCGATCAGGAGTTATGTTGCTAAGAAAAAGGG
Organism: Anabaena catenula FACHB-362; assembly: GCF_014698735.1. Lineage (GTDB taxonomy): Bacteria > Cyanobacteriota > Cyanobacteriia > Cyanobacteriales > Nostocaceae > Anabaena > Anabaena variabilis_A. The sequence continues at coordinate 3,654 of NZ_JACJTQ010000061.1, read as the reverse complement.
TCTGATTGTCTCAAACTTGCCCCCAGCAGTTTCACCATTTTTTTATGGGAAATATCAACAGGTAGATAAACTGCGCTTTTGGTGGCAGGAGAAATTAGAAAAAATAGAAGGAATTCATATTTTAGATTTTGCTCAAGTTGTTGAAGAAATTGGACGGCAGAATTCACAAGATGCTTCATTGGAAGCTATCGCTCGCGCTCCGTATTCACAGGCTGTCTATCAACAACTGGGGATTACACTTACCCGCTTGACACATAGAATACTTCTACCAGCTAAAAAAGTGATAGCTCTGGATTGTGATGGTATTCTTTGGGGCGGCATAGTGGGAGAGGATGGCATTGATGGCATAATTCTGAGTGATGATTATCCCGGACGGAGTTTTCGTCTCTTTCAGGAAATGATCCTCGATATAAAAAAGCGCGGTATTCTCCTTGTACTCGTTAGCAAAAATGAGGAAGCAGATGTCTGGAATGTATTTGATAATCATCCAGAAATGCTTCTGCGACGTTCCGATATCGCTGCTTATCGAATTAACTGGAACGCAAAATCTGTCAATGTGCGCGAACTGAGCAAAGAATTAAACGTGGGTTTAGATTCTTTCGTCTTCGTCGATGATTCTCCTATTGAATGCCTGGAAGTGGAGGTTAATGTTCCAGAGGTAACAGTTGTGAGAATGCCAAAGCAGCTAGAAAATTATGTTAAACATTTTTCCCAGCTATGGTGTTTTGATTCTTGCAATATTACAATTGAAGATACAATACGAACAGAATTAATCACTCAAGAGCAAGAACGCCGGGAATTGCAGAAGAGCATATCTAATCTTGAGAGTTATTTAGAATCTTTACAACTAGTTGTAGAAATACGGACTGCTCAAGAAAGAGATTTACCACGCGTAGCGCAATTGACTCAGAAAACGAATCAGTTTAATCTTTCACTAATTCGCCGATCTTTACCTGAAATTCAAGACATTTATACATCTTGCTCTATTATTGTGCTAAATCTTAAAGACCGATTTGGTGATTATGGTCTAGTTGGTGCAGCAATTGTCAAGAAAAACGACGAAGGTTTATTTATAGATACATTTCTGATTAGCTGTCGTGCTTTGGGACGTGGAGTAGAGCAATCCTTTTTAGTTAGCATTTTTGATTTGGCTGAACAGCAAGGGTTAAAAACAATTATTGCGCCTTACTGTTCAGGACAAAGAAATGAGCAGGTCAAAACATTTCTTTTAAAAATGGGTTTTTCACAAAATCAATCATCTGTTCTTAAAGCTCAAGTAGCGAACGCTCCTGAAAAGCTTGGGTACATAAAAATGCAGTTACGTTTGCCAGAGTTTGTGTAGTTATAACGATATTTGGACGTAATACCAATTCTGTATGAAGATGCGCCGAATTATATAATTAACCTCAAAGGACGTAAATTACACAAAGAAAGAGCTAAAGAAATTTAGCGCAGCCTCATAAAGAAACGGTATAACTATAATTCTCAAGCCTACAGAGATGCGATCGCTCTCACACTTCCAGACTCCAAGCGATACCTACGGTAAGCTACGCTAACGCACCTCAAAAACCTCAACTAACGGCTAGTTTGCAGAACTGGCTGATTTTGCAAACGTTTCCCCCTCAAAACCATATTGACACCACCACCGGGACCTAATAAAGCGCCCTTCCTTGCTGGTTGTATAGGTTCAGTATCAACCATTTCCATCTCCCATTGAGACAAGACAGTTGCTAAAACTAACTTCATCTCAAACAAAGCAAAAGCCATCCCATTTGGGCGGGTTTCCCGACTTGTAGCAAGTGGCGTGGATTTAGAGGGATCTGAAACGTTTTGCTACCAAGGAGAGGACTTTTAAAACATCCTCTAATCAATTTTGAAGCCATCGCTTGATTCATCTTAAAACATTTATTCTGTTTGCATTTCCTTAATTTGCTTGAAAGTCAATTCCTGCACATTACTCAATACTATATTTGCCCCGGCTTGAATTAACGTTTCAGTATATGCATCACGTCGCGTTGCTGTTTCTTGTACATGGGGTGGTAAAACTCCCACAGCAATCCAAGTGTGAGAATTATCTAAAACCCTGGCTTTTTCGACGGTGTACATATCCGCTACCGTATCACCCACATAAATAACTGTTTGTTTTTTATCCTGTCCATTTGCTAATAGACGAATGGTTGCAAAAAGTCCTGTAGGATCAGGTTTACCAGGTGCGTCTTCCATTGCTATCAAGACGGGAGAATGTAAACCCAAGCGTTTTTCTAAGACATAGGTAGCCGAACCGCGAGTAGCACCACTGAAAAATCCCCAACAAATACCAGATTGGGTTAGTTCTTGAAAATAACCAGGCTGTGCTAATAAAGGTTCGTTACAAATATATCCATTCCAATTTTCTGAATCTGTACCCCGGTAACGAGTTTGAAAATAGGTAACTATACTTTCATAATCTAATTGCAGTTGTGCGCGGGTTGTTCCTTGACTGACAAAATAGCGGTAAATGAATTCTTGGGAAGCTTCCCAATCGTTATTCCAAATCCCTTCTGATTTCAGGTTGTCGATATCTACAGGTGTGGGACGATAAGCCTGGTGGGTAAAATGCTCTACAGTATCTGCTAAAGCGCGGCGATATGAGCCTCCGACATCACGGATTACTCCATCTATATCAAAAATGACTATTGTATTTGTTTGTTTGGTCATGGAAGCAAATAATAACTGTAATCCTCATCATATTCCAGAATTTGGACTGTGTTTTAATCCCTAATGTAGAAATCCTGAATTTGTCATTTTGCTATAGCTTCAATCCCTAATAGGGAGTATGTGAAATTGCAATCATGGTCATTAAAATAGTTTGGATTGTGATGAGTGAGTTTCAATCCCTAATAGGGAGTATGTGAAATTGCAATGACAGAAATCGCAAGCCGACTGATTGACGCGATTGGTTTCAATCCCTAATAGGGAGTATGTGAAATTGCAATATCCATTGAGAAATTCATATTGTTTTTGAATCTGAGTTTCAATCCCTAATAGGGAGTATGTGAAATTGCAATGGATGTATGATGCTGTTTACGTATCATCTTCTCCGTTTCAATCCCTAATAGGGAGTATGTGAAATTGCAATTTGCCGTCTTTCGTGAAGATAGCAAAGTAATAATCTGGGTTTCAATCCCTAATAGGGAGTATGTGAAATTGCAATTCGGCACATTCTTCGCATATCATGCTCTCCTCACCAACGTTTCAATCCCTAATAGGGAGTATGTGAAATTGCAATAATCTAGAGTTTCTAGTTTTTCCCAAGAAAGAATTAATGTTTCAATCCCTAATAGGGAGTATGTGAAATTGCAATTTGGGAACGCATCGCCCGGAAACTAGGGATGGACGATGTTTCAATCCCTAATAGGGAGTATGTGAAATTGCAATCTGATTGATTTGCAATAATTTGTTGTCCTGTACGGCGAACGTTTCAATCCCTAATAGGGAGTATGTGAAATTGCAATAGATGAAGTTATTTTTGGGACAGGATACGGATTGTTTGGTTTCAATCCCTAATAGACATCTCCGGAAATAGCTAAAGTGTTACTGCCACTGCTTTTAAAAGTGAGATGCCCCAATGCAAAGGTAGCTGGCTGGTACGCTAAAATAAGCGTTAGAGATGCC
>NZ_JACJTQ010000060.1 GCF_014698735.1 Anabaena catenula FACHB-362 | reverse complement strand
CCAATCCAAAATCTTCATGCCCGTACCTACCACCGCCCAATCTAGCACAGCGTTCCCCTGTTGCGTCAACAAGAGCGATCGCTTGACAATCAAGACAGTCGCTACAAGATGTTCACAACCTCTGCAAGGATGGCTATATGTTTATACTTTCACATTATCGAAAGCGATCGCAGATTATTGAGAAATCTAGCCTAACAACTCGATCTTAGAAAAGATAAATTCCTGAATGGAAACGTTACCGTCTACCTCAGTCCGAATTTCTCGACGATTCAAAATGAAATACTCACCAACTTTTTCATATTCATCGGTGAATTCACTTCTACCGCCCTTTTGTTCGCCAGTTTTGGGGTCATGATATACAGAATCATAGGTGTGAGACAGATAACCCGCCCCTGTATCAAGACTGCTAAAAGTGTCAATTGTCACAAAAGTACCATGAATTAAACGGTGTACGTGGCAAACTTCATTATTGCGAACTTTATATTTGTCGCCTTCAGCCTTCCCACCCATCAAAATTTCCACTGCACCACTTGCGTCAGTATTACCGTAGCTAAAAGTATTGGCGCTGTGAGTGTCTTCAAAGGCGCGACGGACGCGGTGTACGGCGATTTCCCAAGCTTGACCGTGAATCGCTTTTTTAGCTGCTTCGTCTTCTACACCCAAAACTTCGGCTTTGAGATTGGCATCAATACGAACTTGACCTGTGATCACCTGGCCATCATATTTATAAGTAATATCTGCGGTATAACCAGGGAAGCTTTTGTCCCAAGTGTAGCGGTTTTCATAAGCAGCCCGGAAAAGTTCTTGGGCAGAGATTTGTGTAACTGTCATGTGCTTCTCCTATCGCCACCAGTAATAATAGCGTTTTAATCTTGCTGGTATTAGCATAGAGATAATGATTGAGGTTCGCATAGTCCCCAAGTGGGTACTCTTATGGCTAAAACTCTCCACGCCATTTTTCAAGCGATCGCTAATGTCCAAAATGAGCAAGAATTAAAACAGGCTCTCATGGATACCATTGGCGACCATTTTGGAGTGCAACATTGGGGTATTTCTTTCCTAGATGACGATTCCCCAACCAAAATAGACTTTCCAGAAATGCCCGCAGCTTGTTTAGAAAGCAATCCTGTTGGTCAATATGTGGTAGAACGTCACGCCCCCACCCATGAGCAATTAATCTTATCTCCCAGTGATTGGAAGCATTTTTGTACCCGTCACGACCATGTGATGACTGGCCCAATAGTGTCCGATGGTCATTTGGTGGGAACGTTGAATTTTGCCCGTGATCAAGGCAGTCCACCTTTTAATAGTAATGATTTAGCTGACCTTAGCGCCTTATGTATTCATTTATCAAGCAAACTAGCCACACTACGGGCAAAACCAAAAACTTTCCCATCTACTGTCCCCAGTCCTCTCACACCCAGGGAATTAGAAATTGCTGAATTGGTAGCCCAAGGTTTAACTAATGCAGAAATTGCGACTAAATTATGGATTACCCAAAATTCTGTTAAGCAAGCTTTGAAAAGAATGTTCCGCAAATTGGGGGTTTCTGCGCGTGCGGAAATGGTAGCCAAATTGCAAAATCTCGTAGCTTAAATCAATAAGTAAGTAGGGGGAGGAAAAGTCGTTTTGATTATGTGAAAAAGTCAGATCCCTAACTTCTCTGAGAAATCAGGGATCTGAAGTAGTTAGGACTTGCTGTTCGCGGAGCGTGCCGTTAGGCATATAAACTGGAAACCTAGATAAATAAATGACTATAGAGGGATAAAAGGTAAATAAGGTGCAAGGAATAAGTGATGAAACCATTCATTTACCGTTCATTTACCCAGATTCGAGACTATTCTTATCTCCTTCTAATTCTGACTCCTGACTCCTGACTCCTGACTCCTGACTCCTAGCCCTAACGAAAAGACTTATTCAGCAACCCTAATTAGCCGGACTTGATATAAACCGTATTGTTCTATAATCCTAGCCAAGTTAAGAGATTGTCCCACCAAGAAGTAGTCTGAATTCCTACATTAAGCTTCATTTTTTGACGGATATTTTGAATCTGCCAATTAGTTAATTTAGCAAGAGTTTGAGCTTCTTGTTCAAAACGCCCAGATAAAGTCCGTTTGTATTCCCTACCAGCAGAACATTGTAAATTACCTGTAAAGGGATGTTGTAAAATATAACGTCCTTGGAAAGATTCTTGATTGGAAGTTGCTTGAAACATCAAATCTTCAGGGAACTTATTGCGAGTGTAGCGGACGTGCAAACGGGTAATAAAAACATTACTTGTGGGGAAAGGACGACCAAATCTTGGCTGTGTTATTCCATTGGAATCAGAATTATTATCTAACCAAAACACACCAGCTTGCTTGAGTTCTTCGGAGTTGAGAGGATCAGCAGAACAAGGATCGCAACTACTCATATTCCAAGCATATTCTAGAAAAGCAACTTTTTTATCTTCTTTATTGTAAGAAGTTTGAAACATGGATTTATAAAAGTCGCCAAATTCGTTTTTGACAAAAACAGGAATATTAACGTTAGAGGCAACTTTAACAGTCCGGTAGTTGGTGACTTCAGCTTGTCCTTTGGGTGAGAGAATATAAACAATCAAATCTTGCTCTGTGGTGGCGTTAATCATACCCAAACGAATGGGTAACATAAACTTAGATGATTGGTAGGAGATTTGCAGAGGTCTGAGTAATTGATAACCAGATTCCTCAAATTTATCTAAGTTGACTTTAGCAACAAAGAATTTCATTGAAGAACGAATATAGGGTTTTAGTAATTCTTTTGCCCCTCTGGGAATTTTGTAACCATTGCGGTTTAGCCAAGTTTCTAGTCCACCAGATTCTTTAGCACTGAGGATCACAATATCATATTCACCAACATTGAAACGCGCCTCAACTGTCACACCTAAACTGTTATCTCTTCTCCTACTTTCCTCTGCACCTCTAGTTGCTCCTGCGGATTGTGGTGCTGGCATATCCGCCATTTTATTAACTGGGGCGCAGGGGTCAGAATCAAAATATTCTACTAATCTTGGGGCGCTAAAAGCATCTAATCTCTCGATAATTTTTGGTTCAGCAACGCGCACTTGCTCTTTTTTAATCACTGTTGGGACAGGGATGACCACAGCAAAGTCTTTCACTTCACCTTGAAAGTCATTAGCCATTGTTAAAACTGTTTTATCTCCTTCTCGCGCAATTACTACTTGAGAAGCTTTGTTATATAGCTTGGTATCAGCTTTGGCGACATAAAAACCGCAAAAAGCCCAAGCTGCCGGTGCAAAAGATAGCACGGCGACAAGTGCTATTAATAAGGGGATAAATAATCTAAATTTTTTCATTTTTATAAAACCTGACTAATTTGTAATTGGTGATTTTCTTCCTGTCCTTCTGCGTCCTTCTGCCAAGAAAATCTGGGTGCAACCCAGATAGTATCAACGAGAATAGTCAAGGGTGCTAAAGCAAATAAAGCCCAAAAAACAGCAGTAGAAAGAAAGAAATAATTCCGCAAAATAAATGTGATTATGGCAATACAAACAGCCCAAATAATCCGCCCTATGCGGCTATTGGGAATTGACCGAGGATCTGTCACCATAAATAAGGCAAATAATAGTAAAGACCCACTCATCAAGCGATGTAAGTAAACATCCCAAGTCCAACCTAGCCAAATATTACGTACTGCTTCCAGTAAGGAGTAAGCACCTAAAAAAGCGGCTGTGGTATCCCAACGACCAACACGTTGCAGAACCAGTCCTCCAGTTCCAGCGAATAACAGCCCATACCACCATTCTTCACCCCACTGTCCGGGGGAAACCCAAGCATCAGAGGTTAGTGATAAGACGGTAATAATGCCAAAATTGGCAGGGTTGAAGAAATGCTTATCGCCAATTTTGAAGATAAATTTGCTAGAAATAGCCATGACAGCGGCTAAAACCATCGTTGTCCAATGGTCAGCCCGTAGCAGTAAACTCAGTCCTAGAGAGGTAATTAAGGAACTGCGGAGATTGAACGTTGGTTTGATGTGAGTTGGTTCTGGACTAATTACCAATGACCAATGACTAATGACTAAGGAGAATATGAGTTGAGTTATGATGCAGGTTGCGATCGCTATTACAATCAACTCAGGACGCAGTGTCCAGTCTCTTGTCCCAATTCCTAACATAAGGAAAAGACTGAGAAAGAGAATTTGATAGTCTCGAGTATCTTTGAACATTACCCCTTTACTCAGGAATTACCCTGTTATTTGTCATTAATGTAGTCGAAAGTTAGGGGAAATAATATTCTTGTTACAGTTTTTGTTACAACTCTCACCATCATTTTTCAAAACGGTGTAAGTAAGTCGGCGCTAATATTTCCAGCTATGTTAAGACCTAAAATGCAGTTTGCTCCTCTGTTCCCACTTATTTACCGTATTCTTCAACCGAGTTTTCCTAACTGTCTTTGGGGTGGAGATAGTAATAAAAGAAACATCGCTCTTACGTTTGATGATGGACCTCATCCCCAATACACACCTCAAGTATTAACAGTTTTAGATCGTTACAAAATTACAGCTAGTTTTTTCTGGTTAGGTGTTTGTGTCAACCGTTCACCACATATTGCTAAAGCAGTTAAAGATGGGGGACATTGGATAGGTTTGCATGGTTATGAACATCATTCTTTTCCTCTGCTTTCCCCAACTGAATTAAAGCTGAGTTTAGAAAAAACCCAAGTTGCTATTTACAATGCTTGTGATTTAGAACCTGAATTATTGCGAGATGTCCGTCCTCCAAATGGTTTTTTTACACCTGCAACTTTAAACCTATTTCAACAGTGGAATTATCGTCCTGTGATGTGGAGTGTTGTGCCGGAAGATTGGGTACGTCCGGGTGTGAATGTTGTAGTGCAGCGAATTTTGCAACAGGTTAAAAATGGTTCTTTAATTGTTTTACATGATGGTGTTTGTGGTGGACAAGATGTTGCTGCTACTCTCGAAATCTTAATTCCGCAATTATTACAACAAGGTTATGAATTTGTAACTGTTAATAGTTTATGGAATCAATAAAAGCAGAACAGATATTTTTTTAATGGGACTTACGCAAAAGTAAGGAAAAAATGAACCGCGAAGACGCGTTCGCGGTAGCGTTGCGTAGCAAAGAGCGCGAAGGTAAGAGGTAAAACAGGTTTTTTGGGTTAGTTGCGTATATTTTTGCAAAATTGGGATGCTCCCTGTTTTTAATAAATTTTGTGGATTTAAGTCATCATCACAAAATTTAATTACGTCAAGACCTTACGAGTATAGCTGCACTTAGTGTGTAGCCTACCATCGGCACTATTACGAATTACGAATTAAAAATTACGAATTACGAATTACGAATTACGAATTACGAATTACGAATTATTTTTTAGGTTTGAGTAGCAAATAAAATAGTTGTCCATTACTGACTGTGACACCTGCTCGATCTCCTGCTATTTCACCTGTACCTAGGAAGTAGTCTACTCTCCCAGCACCTTTAATTGCTCCTCCTGTATCTTGATCTAATACATAACGGCTAACAGTACGATGTTCTAATTCACCGTTTTGATTAGCAAAGGGAAAAGGTGCGCGAATTAATGCTAAAGCACCGGGAGGCATTAAAGATTTATCTGTAGCGATGGAACGTTCTGGTGTGAGTGGTACACTTATAGAACCTTGTGCTGGTTTACCGTTGGTTTCTTGGAAAAACACAAAACTGCGATCGCGGGGAATATAAATATTTAAATCTTGGGGATATTTTTGGAAATAGTCGAGGATGATTGGCATGGTTAAACCTTCTAAAGGTAATTTACCATCATCTACTAATAAGCGTCCCAAACTTTTATAGTTATAAGCTGTGTTACCTGCATAACCGATGGTTGTTTGTGTTCCATCTGTTAATTTTAGTCGTGCTGAACCTTGAATTTGAATTATATAAGGTTCCAAGCGATCGCGGAACCAAAATAATTCTAAACCCTTTAATTTACCTTTTGCACCTTGTAAGCCATCTGCACCTTCTAATTCTAACCGGGTGGGATGGGGTTTAGTCCAAGATGTTAAATCAGCAGGATAGCGATAAGCAGGGTAACGAAACTCTTTTGTCGGTTTGCGACTGGCTAAATATAGTGGTTCATAATAAGCAGTGAACAAAACTGTACCTTTGGTATCTTTACCCAAGGATTGATAAAAGACAAATTCTTTTTCAATAGCTGTGTGGAGTTCTTGAGGGGAATTAGTTGATAATAGCAATTCCCGAAATCTTCGCAAACTTTTGTCAACACGTTCCTTGGTAATTTCCGGTATTTTATACTTTTTATAAGCAACTTCAGCACCACGAGTTTGCAAATATTTTAAACTTTGATCAATAGCTGTTAACAAGGCTTTTTTATCTGCTATTTTTTCATTATCCCCACCATAAATCATCTCATCTAAACAAGTACCATCATTTTCACAACAGGTAACTGGAACTCTGGGGATGAGTACAGGTAATTTTTTTTCATTTTTGCTTTTTAACTCATCTGGTAATTCCCACTTTTTGACCTGACATTCTGGTGAAATGATTGGTTGATTTGTAATTTGTTTAATTTGTTGTTGTTGATATTTAATCGGTTCTAAAGGCATCAGAAAAATGCCTAAAAAGATAGGTAAGCTGATAGTAGTGTTAAGTAGTTTTTTCATCAAATAAAATTTTTTATTAATACATATTTTTTGAATTTACCATCACTAGTCTCTGAGTTATTTTATTCATTCATATTGTGATATGTCGCAACTGCGGAAGGTGAGATTCGATTCAAGTACCGGAAAATCCAGTATTTGAAAATAGTATCTAAAATTACCGGAAATGTAGCAATAAATAAAAAGATAAAATCCCGATTTGCAGGTAATCCCCAATGGCGTGATATTCCTTCTAGAAGTACTTCCCAACCATGAGGAGAGTGGAATCCGACAAATACATCAGTAAATAAAATTATAATAAATGCCTTGGCGCTGTCACTCAATCCATATACTACATGATCAAAGAAATCTTTGAGGACGGCAATAGAAGACTTACTAATAATTAACAACCAGATAAAAGCACCTACAGAGAAAATATCGGCAAATACATTTTTAATCGCATTGGAACTTTCAGCACTAAATTCCTCTGCTACCTCTTGCGCTTTCTCTCTCATCTGATTTTCTATCTCTTGGGAAGATATAGGTGGTGCATCATTAATTAAATTTTCAAACTTGATTTTTTCCTCAAATCTTTGGATTTTCTCTAGTGCTTCTTCTTCCATTTCTGAATTGAGAAATACTTGCACTGTTGGCGAAGTTCTAAATTTATCTACTAATGGTCCAACTACTAAAGCTTTTGCTAATTGGTGGGTTAAAAGCGGTATGATAATTAGTAGTAAGATAAACCGAATCGAAATAATTGTTCTTTTTTGTGTCTGACGGAAATTTTTTACTACGTCTTGTTCGGAATTTGGATCTAATTCGACTTGGAGACGATTGATGGTGCTTAAAATTGAACGAGGTAAAACTCCTGTTGTATCAGCTTTGCGTTTGGGTTTTGGTTCGCTATTTTGAAATGAGGTTTTTGGTTTTCTTGATTGAACAATGGCGGCATCATCTGCTACTATTATAGATGGAGGTGCTAAATTGGAAAGATTTGTTTCTTGATCATCAATTGTGTACTTGGCAATTACTATATCAATAAATTCTAGCTTTTCTAAAACTGAAGCAGGACTGGGATATTCAATACCTGCTTTCAAGGCTGCTTTTTCCTTAGATTCATTGGAAAACCAACGACTTGCTTTAAACTCCGTCAGCCGCATTCGAGCATTTTTTAATAATTTTTTCAACTCTATTTCAAAATAATCCATGACACTACTGCTGTATATAGCAGAGTCAGAGGTTATTTTATTACCATTAAAATGCTTGTCTTCGATTTCCTTAATCTTTAATGCTGTTTGATACGCTTCCTCTAAAGAACGTTCTGGCGTTTGTAGATACCATTTGTAAGCACTTAGCAAGAAAGAGTATATTTTTTGACTAAACACAGAGTTTCTCATCGTCGATGATCATCTAGTATTGTTTGCTGATTCTTTACCTTAAGTTAACGCACGAAGTATAATAACAAATTTATAAGGAGTCTATTGGTGGTTTCTGATTCTGTTTGGATTGTTGGTACTAGTCGCACTGGTAAAACTACTCGTATAGCCGAGATATTTTGTCATTGGCTAGAACTTGACAACCAAGATATAGAATCATTTTATACTAAAACTCTAAGCCAGAAAAAAACTTCAAGCACAAAAAAAACTTCAACCCTCCGACAAACAGAGCCGAGAGTTTTAGTTTTAGCTGCCAATGATGATAACCGCCGAGAATTGGCTGATACAATTATTACGTTAACTTCAGGAAAATATCCAATTCGCGCTAAAACAACTTTGGGATTTTTTCAGGATGAAGTAATTTTATTTTGGCCGTTATTAATTGAATCACTACAGATTAAAGCACAATTTCCAGTGAGATTGCGTCCAGAAACTGAACAGGAATTAGCAACAAAACTTTGGCGCTCTCAGTTAGAAGCAGAAACTGTGCGACGTGCGGGATTAAATGAGTATCGTTTGGTGAGAAGGATTTTGGATTTATGGCAATTGGGTGCTTACAGTGGTATGGGTTGTGAAGATATTACCCAGATTTTAGAAAGTGGTTTACAGGAGAATAGCGGTAATTTAGAGCCAGAATTGTTAGGATCTTTGCTGCTAAATTGGCGCAATTGGTGTTTAGAAAGAGGATTCCTGACTTATGGGCTAATAACGGAACTTTACAGCCAGCATTTGTTAACTAATAGCGATTATCAGCAGCGTCTCAGGTATCGCTATCAGGCAATCATAGCAGATGATGTGGATGATTATCCAGCGATCGCTCATCACCTCTTTGAGTTCCTTTTAGATGGCAATGCAGTTGGCGCTTTTAGCTATAATCCAGATGGGGCGATACGCTGGGGATTGGGTGCAGATCCTCAATATTTGCAAAGACTAGCACAGCGTTGTCGGGTAGAAAATTTAATTGGTTCTCCAGCAGATAGTTTAGCGGTGCAACTGGTGAAACCGATGATAGAATTAGTCACAGAACCGATGGCGATTTTCAGTTTAAGTGCATCTGTGCAACCCATTCAAACAGCTTCTCGCGCTCAACTATTACGTCAAACAGCAGAAGTAATTATTGATGGGATTAAGTCTGGGAAAGTCGAACCAGAAGAAATTGCCATAATTGCACCAGGGTTAGATGCGATCGCACGTTATACTCTCATAGAAATATTAACTAAGCAGAATATCCAGGTAGAATGCCTTAATGACCAACGTCCTCTAATTAGTTCACCAGTTGTCAGAGCATTACTCACCTTACTGACTTTAGTTTATCCTGATTTGGGCAGACTGGTAGACCGGGATGCAGTTGCAGAGATGTTGGTTGTCTTGAGTCAAAGTCACACCGATAATGGAGAGAAACAAGAATTTATTGATCCTGTACGCGCTGGGTTAATAGCAGACGCTTGCTTTGTTCCCCACCCTGACGCACCGCATTTACTACCAATTAAGAGTTTTGAGCGTTGGGATAGAATTGGCTATGGGGCGAGTAAAGCCTATGATCAGATATTACAGTGGATAGAACAACAGCGATCGCAACATCAACCGCATCTTCCCTTGACACCTATTTTTCTGATCTACAAAGCCATTCAAGACTTTGTGTGTAAAAATAACAATCCTCCCTATGAAACACTAGCAGCATTACGAGAACTACTAGAAACGGCTCAACACTACTGGGAAGTAGACAATAGATTAAGACAAACTGGTAAAATCTTACTTTCACTGCATACTCAACAAACCCTCACCACCACCATCACCGAATTTATCCAACTGCTGCGGCGTGGTACAATCACAGCCAATCCCTACCCCGTGCATCCCATTGGTAGTGCGAGAAAAGCTGTTACCTTAGCGACTATATTTCAATACCGTGCTAGTCGAAAATTTCACAGATGGCATTTTTGGCTAGATGCTGGTTCACCGCTGTGGGCTAAAGGTGGTGCAGCTACTTTGTTTGGTGCTACCTTATTCCTACGCGACAGGTTGGGAGAACCTTGGACAGCAGCAGATGAACAATTAGCAGAAGAACAAAGATTAAAAAGAATTATAGCAGATTTACTAGCTCGTGTTTCAGAAAGAATTTATTTGTGTCACAGTGATTTAGCTGTGAATGGACAGGAACAGTTAGGGCCTCTATTACCTTTGGTTCATTCCTGTAGTAGCAAAGTGCTGAGGTAAGAATTCAGGAGTCAGGAGTCAGGAGTCAGAATGCTTATGAAATGAAGAATAGAGAGAAGTGAGATTTTATCAAAATCATCAAAGTTGACTAAAAAAGCCTTTATTCTCCTGGCTTGGAGTATTCTCTATCCTGAATACTTACGTGTTGAGTATCAATCCAGTTCTCTAAGGCTTGGAAAAATCAACACTTTTACATAGCAATGTTAAAATATTTGATTATGTATGCAAAAGATAATTTTTTAGGGCAATTAACTCGGTGAATAACTTAAATCGGCGTAAATTTATTGTATATAGTTCAGCTACATTAGCTACTAGTTTACTACTAAAAGCCTGTACTAATAATCCTAATTCAAATTCTACATCTACACCCACCACAGCTAAGAGTGGTGAAGGATTGAAAATAGCAATTGTCCTCCCTGGAGTCATCACAGATAAAGCTTGGAATCAATCGGGTTATGAAGGTGTTAACCTCGCTAAACAAAAGCTGGGTGCAGAAATCGCTTATGTAGAAAATGTAGCACAAGCAGATCAAACAGAAGCATTAACAGATTTTGCTCGTAAAGGCTATAACGTAGTATTTGCACATGGTGGACAATTTGATGCAGCCATAGAACAAGTTGCTTCCCAATTTCCTAATACTTTCTTTGTTGCTGTGAATGGTTCTGTTAAAGGTGATAATATCGCCGCTTTGCGAATAGATCATTTACAAGCTAGTTATTTATGTGGAATTATTGGCGCTGCTATTACTAAATCTAATAAATTAGCTTACATTGCTGGACAGGAATTTGAAGCTACACAGCAAGAACTACGAGGATTTGAATTAGGGGCAAAATCTGTAAATCCAAAAATTCAAGTTACTTCTACTTTTATTGGTGATTGGAATGATGTTACCAAAGCTAAGGAAGCAACTTTGGCTTTAATTTCTGCTGGTAATGATGTAATTTTCCAATGGCTAGATAATTCTTCCGCCACAGTTTTACAAACAGCAAGTGATAAAGGAGTTTATGCTTTTGGAAATACAAAAGATCAGTTAGATATTGCCCCGAAAGCAGTTTTAACCAGTGCGGTGAAAAGGTTAGATTTAGCTATTGCTTATTTAGCAGAACTAGCGAAACAAAAACAGTTAAAAGGAGAAATTTATACAATTGGTTTGGAAAAACCAGAGATTCTATATTTGGGTAAATTTGGAGTAGTGAAGCCGGAAGTTCAAGAGAAAGTGATGAAAATCAAACAGGAAATTGCGGATAAGAAAATCACTTTTGAGTCGTGTAAGGAAGGTGGGAAAGATACTCGTTGTGTGAAGAAATGATCTGAATTTCTGTCATAAATGGCTAACGCCACGCTACGCGAACAGGATATCCAGGATTTAAGGATTAAAGGATGAACAGGATGGTAATTTTTAGATGGTTTGTTGGTGATGAAAGTTGTATTTGTCAGAATCAGTACATCATTTTAATAACTGAAAAATTCTCTCTGCGTCCTCTGCGTCTCTGCGGTATGGCTAACGCCACGCTCCGCGAACGTTAAAAAAACATCAAAAATAATTGAACGCAGATAAATAACATCCTGAAAATCCTAAAATCCTGGACATCCTGATTCAGACAAATTAGATTGTAGGGTGCGTTAAGCTGTCGTACATTATCTACACTATTCCTCAAAATCAAGAGGATTGAATATTATTGAAGATTGTGCGCTATGACGTACATAAAGAATATAAACAATATCCTCTTCAATGGTAAAAATTACACGATATTTATTTCTTCCTTTCCCATATAAAAATTGTCTTATCTCTTGAGAAAAATCATCATTTTCTCTAGCAATAGGAAAACGTTTAGGTTTATCTTGCAAAGTAGCAATAGTATTCATTAAATCCCTAAACCATTGATCTGCATAATCAGGATTATATTCTTTTAACCAAAGATATACAGCTTCTATTTCTAGTTTGGCATTACCAGTTAATTTAACCTGAAATTCCATATTTTTGCTGCATTTCTTGAATAAAATTATTTAGAGATTGTGTATTACCTGTTGCGATATCTTCTAATCCTTTTTTGATACCAATAAGAGTTTCTAACTTTTCCAAAGTATCCAGTAATTTTTGATAAGCAGCAGCATCTTGTACTACTAATTCTGCTTTACCATTAACTGTTAAAACCATCGGGTTTCCAGTTTCTTTCATCTGGTTAATCAGTTCATTAGTATTGCGTTTAAAGGTTGAAAGTGACTGAATATCTTGACTTAAATTAATCATGACAACTAATTTACGCTAAATTTGCATCTAATTTAATGTTATCATACAAGAGTAAAAAAGTTTCTAGTACATCACAAAAATCTTTACATCTAAAAAACCTTAACGCAAAACAACATCCTGTACATCCTTAAATCCTGGATATTATCTCGACTCCGCTCGATAACCACCTGATTCTGACAATTAGAAAACGATACAATATTTACAATCCACTAACCCGAAACGGTAATGGTTCAAACCCCTATCAAACCCTTAACCCTTGACGAATTTCTCAAATTGCCAGAAACCAAACCGGTAAGCGAATTTATTAACGGTGAAATCATTCAAAAACCCATGCCTCAAGGAAAACATAGCACAGTTCAGCTTGACCTTGGTTCTAATATTAACATAGCACTCAAACCCCAGCGGATAGCCCGTGCATACTCTGAATTACGCTGTACCTTTGGAGGTAGATCCATTGTACCTGATATTGCAGCCTTCACTTGGGAACGCATTCCCCGCGATGAAAATGGTGAAGTTGCTAACACCTTTGCTATCCCTCCTGACTGGACAATTGAAATACTTTCTCCTGAACAAAGTCAAACTAAAGTTGTTCGTAATATCCTCCACTATCTTCGTCATGGTACTCAAATGGGTTGGTTAATTGACCCCGCAGAGAAATTAGTTTTTGTCTATTTTGCTGATCAACGTATTCTATTATTTGAACTAGAAACAGATAGCTTACCTGTTCCAGCTTTTGCTGAGTCTTTTAATCTGACTGTGGGTCAACTTTTTAGTTGGCTAAATGAATAAATATTCAAAAAAATGATATATCTCCACTTAGAAAATATTACTAAATCTTTTGGTTCATTTGTCGCTAATGACAATATTAATCTAACCGTAGAAACTGGAAAAATTCATGGAATATTAGGAGAAAATGGCGCAGGTAAAACCACCTTAATGAATATTATTAGCGGCTTTTATCAACCAGATTCAGGAAATATTTATTTAGACAATAAACCAGTAAAAATTAACTCTCCTCGTGAAGCAATTAAATTAGGTATTGGCATGATTTATCAACATTTCATGCTTGTACCCCAATTAACAGTTACAGAAAATATTATTTTAGGAACTGAAACAAAATGGCGTTTAAATCTCCAACAAAAACAACAAGAAATTGCTAATTTATCCCAATTATATCAATTAGAGATTGACCCAAATGCAAAGATTGAAGATTTACCAGTGGGAACACAACAACGGGTAGAAATTCTCAAAGTTCTTTATAGAGGGGCAAAATTATTAATTCTTGATGAACCTACAGCAGTTCTGACACCACAAGAAATAACCTCATTAATTACTATTTTACGTCAACTTGCTAATAGCGGAAATACGATTATTTTTATTAGTCATAAATTAGAAGAAGTGATAAATTTGTGTGATACTGTCACGGTTTTACGTCGAGGAAAAGCTATAGCCACAATCAATACTCAAAATACTACATCTCAGCAATTAGCAGAATTAATGGTAGGACGGGAAGTGGTTATAAATTTGCATAAATCTCCAGTATCTTTCGGAAAATTATTGTTATCGGTAGAGACTTTACAAGTTGCAGATGATAGAGGTGTGAATGCTGTTAAAAATGTCTCTTTTCAATTGCGGGAAGGAGAAATTTTAGGAATTGCGGGAGTAGATGGTAATGGACAGCGAGAATTAGCAGATGCGATTGCAGGTTTGCGAACTATTCAACAAGGTAAAATTGAATATAATTCCGCAATTAATAAAGATATGAAAATTGGTTATATTCCCGAAGATAGGCAAAAAATTGGTTTAGTATTACAGTTTAATATTGGCGAAAACTTGATTTTAAAGACTTTTAAAAAATTGCCATTTTCTCGGCGATTTTTATTACAAAAACAAGCAATTAAAAATAATGCTGAATTAGCAATGCAAGCGTTTGATATTAGAATTAATTCTGAAGATGTACAGGTAAGTCAACTGTCAGGAGGAAATCAACAAAAGGTAGTTTTAGCGAGAGAATTAGCAGGAGAACCGAGTTTAATTATTGCTATGCAACCTACCAGGGGTTTAGATGTGGGTGCGACAGAAGTAGTACATAGGAAATTGTTAGCAGAAAGGGAACGAGGGGCGGCTATTTTGTATATTTCCACTGAGTTAGAGGAAGTGATGACGATAAGCGATCGCATTGCGGTAATATATAAAGGTGAGTTTATTGATATTTTGGATACACAAACTGCAACTATTGAGGAGATTGGTTTGTTGATGGGTGGTAGTACAATACAGATATCTAAAAATTAAAAGTTCTCTAGAAACCTTGTAAAAACGCTTTATAGTAAGTTTAAACGTTTTTTTCACAAGATGTCTAAATGAAAAATAGCAGTTAAAGCCCACATATCAAATTTTGGATTAAACCAAAAAATAAAAAATTGGGGTGATATATTTACTGTATAATCCCCGAATATACACTGAAACTCATTAGTAAATAATTTCAAAGTAGTGTCCCACATAGAATCTAAGAAGTCTGTGGAATCTTTAGCACAGCAATGGGCTAGTAAGTATGTAAACAACCTCCAGGTTAATACTAGCAGTCAAGAATCTGGTGAACATCTGACTCTATCAGAAATAGTTTCACCAAGTAGACGCGAAAAAACTGCTCAAGGAATCTTGTTATCTTTACGGGCTATCAGTGCTAAAGCGTGGAATAAAACCGAGCTTCTGCTGTCAGAGGAAGTTAAGCAGCATGGTATAGATCCTAATATAATAAATCCTTGGGACATTGCCGCAGATTCTTTTAGGATTTATCAAAAAGCTTTAGATGTATACACTCAAAAAGCATCATCACGCCCTCTTTCTTTGCTGATGAAACTTGATAGGCAAGAATCTCCACTCTATAACCAGGGTTTGGAAGTTTATACTGATTTGGTAGCTCCTGAGAAGTTAGCTATTTTCATTGGTGCAGATATAGGAGCAATAAGACATAAATATACAAGTATTGATCCTAGATTGATTGGTTTTGTGAGTATGCAGTTTCATTACACGAGTGAAATGCTCATAGAAAAACTTGAACCTGTGGAAAAAATACTTATTAGCGGGTACTTTAAAGTTATTGATGATTACCTCTATATGCCTCTGCAACGTGCATATAACGCAGCAGCAAAGCATGATTATAATTCCCCTGTCATGTCCGCAGTCCAAACCCTATTACCAAATAGTACCCAGATTGCCCATAACATTCGGCAAAGGATAATTGAACTTTTTCCAAATTATCACTCTATGTCTGGGTTGTTAAGCGACCCTATAGTAAAAGCATCTAGCATCCGAGATGTGGAAATGTTTCAAATCTATTTGTGGGTATGTGCTTTAGAAGGAAACATCTCTGCTATCCAAGAAGAGTTATTTCCCCTTTGTGTCATGCTTTATCCTACATTAAAAGTGCAGTGGGAACTGGTTCGGCAAATGTTGTATTTACTCAGATATGAAATATTTGATTGGTTAACTCCTGAACAATCTAACACCTTAATGCCATATTTTGAGGCATTGTCGCAGATGTTTTCTTCAGCAGTGTTGGGTTAGTTTGATGGGAAATAATATAGTAGGCTGAACAATTGTTTAATCGGCATCAATTGTTCAGATAGATAATTTATAAAATAATGCTTATAGCTAATAAAATTAAAGCAATATTACCAATTATATCACCACTAATTGCCATCGCTTTTGCTCTTTTCGCTGGTGCAATTCTCATCCTAGTCGCTGGCACTAATCCCATTGTTGCATATACAGCTTTATTTCAAGAATCTCTTTCTACTTATTTTGGTTTTGGTAACACTCTCACCAAAATGACTCCTTTATTATTCACCAGTTTAGGCATTTTAGTCGCTTTACGTGCTGGGCAATTTAATATTGGTGGGGAAGGACAAATTTATTTAGGTGCATTAGGAAGTAGCTTAATTGGTTTATATATTCAAGGCATACCCGCATTTATTCATATTCCTTTAGCTTTATTTTTCGGATTTCTTTTTGGTGCATTTTGGGGTTTAATTCCTGGTTATCTCAAAGCGATAAAAGGGGTAAATGAAGTAATTACAACTTTGTTGTTAAATTACATTGCTGTGTATTTAATTAGCTATTTAGTCCAAAATCCTTTAAAAGCACCAGCAGCACCTAGTCCTTATTCGCCACTAATTGCTAAAACTGCCCAATTACCAATTATTTTACCCGGAAGTCTTGCCCATGCTGGAATTATATTAGCGTTAATTACAGCCGGGATTTTATGGGTATTATTAACAAAATCGCCTTTAGGATACCAAATTAATGCCGTTGGCTTCAACCCCATAGCCGCCCGTTACGCCAAAATTTCCGTAGAACGCACTATTATGTTCGTCATGGGTTTAGCGGGTGGTTTAGCAGGTTTAGCAGGTGCTTGTGAGGTGATGGGTTTGAAATATCGCCTCTTTGAACAAGTATCACCTGGTTATGGATTTGATGCGATTGCGATCGCTTTTCTAAGTCGTGGTAATGTCTTCGGTATAGTGCTAACTTCCCTGTTTTTCGCCGCTTTGCGTAGTGGTGCAAATGTCATGCAACGCAGCGCCAGTGTCCCCTCAACTGTAGTTTATGCTATTCAAGGTTTAACAGTATTATTTATTGCGATCGCTTTGGCTTTAGAATATCGGGTAAAAGTGAAGAAAGCAGCTATGCTGAAATAATCAAATTGTATGTTATGAAAAAATAACAGTAAACCGAGTAAAAGTGCTTAATTTTCAACAACTACATCAACTAACAGAACATACTCAAACTTCATTCATTGAACGTGTAGATTTATTGCGATTACAAGCAACTCGTGAACTGGATTCTACACAGCAGGCAAAAATGGGACAATTTTTGACTCCTGCTCCAACTGCTTGCTTACTAGCATCAATGTTTGATGTATCACATTCCTCTATCCGTCTTTTAGATGCTGGTGCAGGAATTGGATCATTGACAGCAGCATTTGTATCCAGAATATGTCAACTAGATAAGAAACCTAAGTCTTTATCTGTTAGTGCCTATGAAATTGATTCCACACTCATAAATTATTTGAATCATACTATTAAGATGTGTGAGCTTGAGTGCAATAAGGCTGGAATTCATTTTACAGCAGAAATTTTGCCAGAGGATTTTATTAAAGCTGGCGTAAATAAATTGAAATTAGGATTAACTTATCCTGAGCAGAAGTTTGATTTTGCCATCCTCAATCCTCCTTATCGAAAAATTCAAAGTCAATCAGAATATAGAAAAATTTTAAGTCAAATCAAAATAGAAACAACTAATCTCTACACTGCATTTCTCTGGTTAACTACTCAGTTAATGGCTCCGAATGGACAACTAGTAGCTATTACACCACGCAGTTTCTGCAATGGCTCATATTTTAAAAATTTCCGAAAAACTTTTTTGGCGGATTTATACTTCCGCAAAATTCATATTTTTGAATCACGCAATCAGGTATTTAAAGATAATAATGTTTTGCAAGAAAATATCATTTTTCAAGCAATAAAATCTAAAAACAATGATAATGAAGTGGAAATAATTTCTAGTGTGGAACCTGATGATAAAGCATCAACCGTCAGTTATATTAAACATTCTCAGTTAGTACAACCTGATGATTTTAATTTATATATTCGCATTGTCACTAATAGTTTAGAGCAGCAAATAGCTAAACAAATGATGACATTTAGCTGCACTTTAGAGGAGCTTGGTTTGTCAGTATCCACTGGTAAAGTAGTTGATTTTCGAGCAAGTGCATTTCTCCGATCTACTCCCGAAAAAGATACTGTACCTCTAATTTACCCAGGTCATTTAGTTAATTGTTCTATTGTTTGGCCAAAACCAAATTATAAAAAGCCAAATGCAATTGTTGACTGTCCAGAAACTGAAAAATTACTATTATCATCTGGTATTTATATTCTGACAAAGCGATTCACCACCAAAGAAGAACCTAGAAGGATTGTAGCAGCTATTTTTCATCCAAAACAATATCCACAACCAAAGATTGGTTTTGAAAATCATTTGAACTATTATCACTGTCATGGTGGAGGTTTACCTGAAAAACTAGCTTGGGGTCTAGTAGCTTTCTTGAATTCTACTTTAGTTGATGAATATTTTCGTCAATTTAATGGTAATACTCAAGTCAATAGCACAGATTTACGTAGTTTAAAGTATCCTAACCTGGCTCAACTGGAAAAATTAGGAGAAAGGTATTTATCAGGATTGATAGACCAGGATAAAATTGATATTTATATGGAAGAGTTGTTTAATATGTCTGATAATTCAAATGAATTTAATTCTATCAAAGCAACTAAGCGGATTGATGAAGCATTAGCAATTCTAAAGGATTTGGGTTTACCTCGTGAACAATATAATGAGCGGTCTGCTCTGGTTTTACTATCTTTTTTAGACCTGAAGGCTATGGACTCATGGATAGAAGCTAAAGCTCCTCTGCTAGGGATTACTCCAGTCATAAAATTTATTGCTGAAAATTATGGACGAACCTACAAACCCAATACTCGTGAAACTATTAGAGATGAAACGGTAGCTGCTTTTGTTAATGCTGGAATTTTAGTAAAGAATCCAGATAAACCCGATAGACCAACAAATAGCCCAAAGACAATTTATCAAATTGAATCAGCAATTCTGGCTTTACTTCAAACTTACGAAACTGAGGAGTGGACTACAAATTTACGAGATTATCTTGTTTTTAATGAAACACTCAAGGCTCGTTATGCTCAACATCGTGAGATGCAAATGATTCCTATCAAACTTCCGAACCAGCAAGACATTAAAATTACTGCTGGTGGTCAGAATATTTTAATTAAAAAAATTGTTGATGAGTTTTGTCCTAGATTTACACCAGGAGGAGAAATTTTATATTTAGGTGATACTGGTTCTAAGTATGGGCATTGTAACACAAATGCACTTCTGTCTTTGGGAATTACTCTAACACAAGCTCAAAAAATACCAGATTTAATTATTCACTACACTGTTAAAAATTGGTTAGTAATTGTCGAGGCAGTATCCAGTAATGGACCAATCAATGTGCAACGACAAAATGAATTAAAGTTACTTTTTGGTAATTCTACTGCTGGACTAGTTTTTGTGACCGCTTTTATGGATCGTAGTAATTTATTAAAATTTATACATCAAATAGCGTGGGAAACAGAAGTTTGGATAGCTAGTGATCCATCACATATGATTCATTTTAATGGAGAAAGATTTCTTGGTCCATACTAGTATTCTGTTAAAAAAAATTCAGAGATATAAGTTTACGAAAAGCCAAAAGCTATAAAATACAAAGCTTCTAGATTTTCACAAGCGTCAAAATAAATTTGACAGACCATGAACCTTAACTTTTTTTCAGATTATTTAGTTGCTAGTTTGCATCTTTCTGTACCCCTAGCATTTGCCGCATTAGGAGGATTATATTCAGAACGTTCAGGAGTTTTAAATATTGCCTTAGAAGGAATGTTACTAACTGGTGCTTTTACCAGCGCAGCGACAACATTCTACACTGGTAATCCTTGGTTGGGTATTTTGGCTGCTGTAATTGCTGGAGGTTTAGTAGGTTTACTTCACGCTTTTTTATCTGTAACTTTGCGAGTTGATCAATTAGTTTCTGGTTTAGCTATTAATTTAGTCGCATCAGGAATAACATCATTTTTAGCCAGGTTAATATTTAATGGTAGTACCCAAAGATTACCAGGAATTGAAGCGATCATAATTCCCGGTTTATCACAAATTCCGATTATAGGAAAATTACTATTTCAGCAAGATATTTTTGTTTATTTAATAATATTGCTGATTATTTTAACTAGATATATTTTGTATTATACAAACTTTGGTTTAACCTTGCGAGCAGTGGGAGAATATCCTCCAGCCGTAGATACCGCCGGTTTATCTGTGTCATCAGTGCGTTACTGTGCGGTGATTATTGGTGGCTGTCTTGCGAGTTTGGGGGGTGCTTATCTTACATTAGTGCAGATTAGATTTTTTGCCGAAGGGATGAGTGCAGGAAAAGGATTTATTGCGATCGCAGCGTTAATATTTGGTAAATGGCATCCTGTCGGTTCTGCTTTGGCTTCTTTACTATTTGGTGCAACGGAAGCTTTACAACTGCGAATTCAAGCTTTAGGTGTAAATATTCCCTATCAATTTTTGCTAATGTTGCCATATCTGATCGCTATTTTGGCATTAGTAGGATTAGCCGGCAAATCCACACCCCCAAAAGCATTAGGTATTCCCTATTTTAAAAGCGATCGCTAATACAGCAGAATTCAGGAGTCAGGAGACGCTTCGCAGACCTTCGGTTCAGGAGTCAGGAGTCAGGAGTCAGGAGTCAGGAGTAAAACTGGCTTTGTGTATAGGTTTCAATTTAGATTCTGTACCTCATTGATCTGCAATCTGCTGTAAATACTTATATCCTCAATAGCCAGGAATAACACTGTCTGCTCGGTTATATCTTAGATTAAAGAATCCAGGGTGGTTAGGACATCAATTGATGATGAAACTCCCACTACAAGAGGGTTTTACTCCTGACTCCTGACTCCTGACTCCTGACTTCTGCTATATCTTAGATTAAAGAATCCAGGGTGTCTTTAGACCTGAGAATATTTACAATAAAGAAGAATAGCAATCATTCATCATACACATCAAAAATCATGGGAATATTCGGATTTGGTAAAAAGTCGGGAATGCCTACACCAGAACAAGCTTTACCCGGACGCAAAGAAGTAATGCGAGTACCCGCACATCACTACGTTAACAAAAATCCCCTCAAAGCACCTTTTCCTGAAGGCTTAGAAACCGCCATGTTTGGATTAGGCTGTTTTTGGGGTGCAGAACGCAAATTTTGGCAACAAAACGGAGTTTACACAACTGCCGTTGGTTATGCTGCCGGTTACACACCCAACCCCACCTATAATGAAGTTTGCAGTGGGCTGACTGGTCATAATGAAGTGGTGTTAGTTGTCTTTGACCCCAAAGTAATTAGTTATACTCAACTGCTAAAAGTCTTTTGGGAAAGCCACAACCCCACCCAAGGAATGCGTCAAGGTAATGATTCTGGTACTCAATACCGTTCGGGAATTTATGTTTATTCAGCAACGCAAAAGCAATTAGCAGAAGCATCGCGGGACGCTTATCAAAAGGCACTCAACGGTGCAGGCTATGGACAGATTACCACAGAAATCTTAGATGCACCTGAATTTTACTATGCTGAAGACTACCATCAACAGTATCTAGCTAAAAACCCTGGTGGTTATTGTGGTTTAGGTGGTACTAATGTTGCTTGTCCAGTGGGTATTGCTGAAGCGACTGTGAATTAAAAGCAGGTGACAGGGAACAGGTGACAGGTGACAGTGCTAGAAGCCTTTTATTGTCTAAGTTTTAGCATTGGGTGATGTCCTAAACGCCTTGTCCGTTGCTATAAAAGCAGTTTTCAGGAAATGGATACAGACTAGTACCGCAAGTCTGTATCTGTAGATTGTTTGGAATTGTGATTAAACTTGTTTAAACTGGGACTACAAATTTCTCGCTACCAGCTAAATCAAAAGCAGCGTGAATGACTTGCAAAGCTTTCACCCCTTCTTCTTGTGCCACAACACAGCTAATTTTAATCTCCGATGTCGCAATCATTTGAATGTTGATTTGGTGTTCTGCTAAAGCCTCAAACATTTTGGCAGCAATACCTGGTTGTCCTACCATACCAGAACCGACGATACTAACTTTAGCGATCGCACTATCTAAGACTACTTCACCCCATCCGATCTGTGCTGCAACTTGTTGTAATTTAGCTTGAGCGTTTTCTGCATCCATCCTCGCCACGGTAAAGGCTATATCCCGCCGAGGAATGCCATCAACCACCCGACAACGCTGGGATTGAATAATCATATCAATGCTGATGTTATGCTCTGCCAGTAGCCCAAATAACCGCCCTGCCATGCCGGGAATATCTGGTAATTGACGAATAGCCAAACGAGCTTGATTCATATCTAAAGCCACACCACGCACTGCGGGAGAATTGGCAGCGGGGGGAGTCAGGGAAGTAGAGGAAGCGGTGATTTCAAAGCCTCTACAAAGTGCTACAATTGCGCGATCGCAATCAACTGCATCTACCAAACAACTAACTTTCACTTCACTGGTAGAAATCATCTGAATATTCACCCCCGCGTCAGCTAAGGTAGCAAACATCTTAGCCGCAACCCCAGGACGACCAATCATTCCTGCACCAGCAATACTCACTTTTGCCGTATCTTTTTCTATTATTACCTCAGCTTCGTCAGAGTTCGGTTGATTTCTTAATGCTGGTGCTATGGCGGCTGCTACGGCTTCTGCTCTTTTTAATATTGGTGTATTTACAGTAAAAGCAATATCATTACTATTACCTTCATGAATTGACTGAATAATCAAGTCAACGTCTACATTTTGCCGAGAAATTTCTCCAAATAACCGCGCCGCAACACCTGGCTTATCGGGGACACGCAACAAAGATACCTTTGCTTGGTCGCTATCAAATTCTACAGCATCAACAGGACGAGCTAATTCTAAATTGACAAGCGATAGCGGAGCGCTGCTGCAAGCAGTTCGCTCTCGAGTATGAGGTGTTGTCACCCAAGTCCCTGGCTGCTCCGTCCAACTTGAGCGTACCACCAAAGGCACACCATAATTCCGAGCAATTTCCACAGCGCGGGGATGCAGCACTTTTGCCCCTAAACTTGCCAATTCCAGCATTTCATCACAGGTGATTTCTGTCATCAACTGAGCTTCCGGGACAAGACGTGGATCTGTAGTTAAAATCCCTGGGACATCGGTATAAATTTCACAAAAATCCGCTCCGATTGCTGCTGCCAAAGCCACTGCGGAAGTGTCAGAACCACCACGTCCCAAAGTGGTAATTTCTAATTCTTCTGTGCTGCTGATGCCTTGAAATCCGGCCACGACAACAACCTTACCTGCTTCGATTTGCCGCATCAAGCGTTCAGTTTCAATATGTAAAATCCGAGCGCGAGTATGTTCAGCTTCAGTAACAATTCCTACCTGAGCGCCAGTCATAGAAATTGCTGCTTGTCCGATTTCCTGCAAAGCCATACTTAGTAAAGCAATGGTGACTTGCTCCCCAGTGGAAAGCAGCATATCCATTTCTCGACGGTTAGGATTTTTAGAGATGCCATTGGCAAGTTTCACGAGTCCGTCAGTGGTTTTCCCCATTGCTGAAACCACTACCACCACCGAGTTTCCTGCTTTTACAGTTTTGTCAACTCGCTGTGCAACAGCTTGAATCCGTTCGACTGAACCAACAGATGAACCACCGTATTTCTGAACTATGAGCGCCATATTTATTATATTGAATTCATTATCCTGAGTCTCGTTGGTAAGGAGGCCAGGGAGACATTTAGAAAAATAATTATATCGTGATTGGTGGTATCAGGAGGCAGGGATATGGTGATGTGGAAACATTACCTGCAATGTTTCTTAATATATTTTTTGATTGTTTGATACCATATCTAATTTCATAGAATCCCAGTAAACTTGCTGCCACTAGCAAAGGGAGGAATTGACACTCTCAGGTCTAAAGACACTGAGCTTTAAGCCTACCGGAAAACTTGTAAGTAGTCGTGCCAAATAAATTGCACATTTCGGGAAGGGAACAGGGAACAGGGAACAGGGAACAGGGATTTCTATTTTTTGGCAAAATTTGGCAAAATGTATAATTAATTTTGCCGAGGTACTTAATAGAGTCCCTGATAAGCCAGCATCAAGCCTAAAAGCGCTGCTGCGAAAACTTTTGAGGAGAGAATGAGCAAAATTACAGTTTCAAACACTCCTAAGCCACCAGGAATATTACTGACAACACCGACAAACATTAAACAGGTGCTGGTTACTTTACAGATTCTGCTACTACGTAAATAATAAATTTACCTACTCCTTAAGGAATAATTTAAACATAGTTTAATGTGTTCTTTAACTTTTATTAAATCACTATTAACTATTAAGTATGAACTTTGTTGAAGGCTGTGATTCCATCAGGAAAATATTCCTTAAATTAGAGGTAGTATGACTTTTTTGACCACCATTTTCAACCGTGCAGTTACTTTTTCAGTACTAACAGGCGCTGTCGCACTTAGTCCTGTTTTGACAGCAACTGCTCAAGCTCAAACTCTCAACGGTGCAGGAGCGACTTTTCCGGCTCCTCTTTACGAACGTTATGCTCGTGAAGTTAAAAAGAAACATCCCGAATTGAAAGTTAACTACCAATCAATTGGGAGTGGTGGTGGAATTCGTCAAACCATCGCTGGAACCGTTGATTTTGGTGCTAGTGATGCAGCTATGAAAGATGATGAAATGGCCAAAGTTAAAAATGGTGTCATCTTAGTACCCACAGCAGGTGGTGCTGTTTCCGTTGTTTATAATCTACCAGGTGTTAACAAACTCAGATTGTCTCGCAAAACCCTCCCAGAAATTTTTTCTGGACAAATCACTAAATGGGACGACGCAAAAATTAAAGCTGATAACCCAGGTGTAAATTTACCAAATCAACCAATTAAATTTGCGGTTCGTGCTGATGGTAGCGGTACAACTTTTATTTTCACCAATCATTTGAGTTCTATTAGTGGTTATTTCAAAGGCAGAATTGGCGCTAATACTGCTCCCAAATGGACGCTACCAAACGTTCTCAAAGGTAAAGGTAATCCCGGTGTAGCTGCCTTAGTAGCTCGCACTCCTGGCTCTATTGGTTATGTTGAATATGACTACGCTACTAAAAACAACTTAAAATCAGCAGAAGTACAAAATAAAAAAGGAGAATTTGTGGCTCCTTCTTTACAAGCTGCTAATGCTGCTTTATCTACTGTGACTTTTCCAAATAATTATCGCGTTTTTGTTGGAGATCCAGGACAGGGTTATCCTATTGTTGGTTTGACTTGGATGATGGTTTATAAGCAATATCCTACTCCCGCTAAAGCTGAAGCTGTTAAAAAATGGATTAATTGGGTACTCAAAGATGGTCAACAATTCAATGATGACCTAAATTACACCAAAATTCCTGGTGATGTTGTCAACCGTGTCCTACAGACAGTCAATAGCACCGTTAAGTAATTTGTAATATTTCTGCTGAATTCGTTTTAGTAGAGTGGGTAATTCTCACTCTACTGGCATTAAAATGGGATGATTTTTTTGTAGAACATGACTAACTTATTTGAACCAAGCGATCATAATTCACAGAATTTAAGTAGTAAAAATATCGATTTAACAGCTACGGGCGGCGCTGGTTTTCGATTTGACCAAGGATTTACATTTTTAGTTTATCTGTTTGCTACTATCACCGTAGCAATACTATTTGTGATGACTTGGGTAATTTTCCAAGAAGCGCAACCAGCAATTGCTAAATTTGGATTCGGTTTTTTGTGGGGTCAAGATTGGGATACAGGTAATCAAATATTTGGTGCATTACCTTATATATATGGAACTATCGTCAGCAGTGCGATCGCTATTTTCTTAACTGTGCCTATAGGTATATCCGTAGCCTTGGTAACAAGTGAAGACTTTTTACCAGATGTGGTCAAAAATATTATTGCTTTTGTAGTGGAATTAATAGCTGCTATCCCCAGTGTCATTATTGGCTTGTGGGGAATTTTTGTGTTTATTCCCATTTTAGAACCTCTGCAAAAGTGGTTAAGCCTCCTGTTTAAATTCATCCCTCTATTTAATACCCAAGATCCAGCGGGAAACAATATGTTGACTGCGGGAATAATCCTTTCCATCATGATTTTGCCAACAATGGCAGCCATTTCTCGTGATGTATTGATGGTCATTCCTAAAGAGTTACGTAGCGCATCTATGGCTTTAGGTAGCACCCGCTGGGAGACAATTTTTCGCGTTTTACTACCAGCAGGATTTTCAGGTATGGTGAGTGCAGCCATGCTGGCTTTAGGACGCGCACTTGGTGAAACAATGGCAGTAACAATGGTGATTGGCAATTCTCCTCAAATCAGTATATCTTTACTTGATCCAGCTTATACAATTCCCGCCGTTTTAGCTAATGAATTTGCTGAAGCTGAACCAGGATTGCACATTGGGGCATTAAGCTATTTAGGCTTGATTTTGTTTGCATTAACTCTATTGGTTAATATTGGCGCTGTCTTATTAGTGCAATGGGTTGGCAAGAAAAATAGATAATCAATAAATACTAATACTGTTCATCTTTGAAAATATAAAATTCCAACTTGATATGAGCGAATCTCTTAATTCCGAAATCGATGAATCTCTAGTAGACAAATTACTCAGTCCTCTCCCAACTCAGCGGCGTTTATTTACTTATGTAATGAATGCAGTTTCTTTCGGTTTGAGTTTATTAGCATTCTTTCCTTTATTATCAATTTTATGGGAAATTATGAAGCGGGGACTGTCTGGTTTAAAACCAGAGATGTTTTTCCAGCCATTGATTGAAAATGGGTTTGCCAATGCCATCCTCGGTACTATACTCATGGTGGGTATTGGTGCAATGTTGAGCATTCCTGTAGGGATAATGACAGGCATCTTTTTAGCAGAATTTGGACGCACTAACCAAATTACTAATTTTGTTCGTTTTATTAACTCTATCCTCACAGGTGTTCCCTCAATTGTCGTCGGAATGTTTGCTTATGGAGTCGTTGTTCTAGCTACTAAACAATTTAGCTCCTTGGCTGGAGGCTTTGCTTTATCTGTGATTATGCTCCCAGTGATTGTCTTGACAACAGAAGAAGCCTTAAAACTGATTTCCATTCAACAACGTCTTGCTTCTGCTGCTTTAGGGGGAACTCGGTTTCAAACTACTTTTCGGATTGTTTTGACTGCGGCTATACCGGGTATTACTACAGGTATTTCCTTAGCAATTGCTCGCGCTGCGGGGGAAACAGCACCACTAATTTTTACCGCTTTATTTAGTCAAAATTGGTCAGATGGGTTATTGAGTCCCACTGCTTCTTTACCAGTATTAATTTTTAACCTTTACAACAGCCCAGACCCAGAAATTAACCAATTAGTCTGGACTACTTCTATAATTTTACTGAGTTTATCTTTGTTTTTTAGCCTTGTTTCTCGCTTATTGAGTAGCAAAAGCAGGTTAAAGTAAATTAAAGTTAAAAATGTAAGAATTCAGGAGTCAGGAGTCAGGAGTCAGGAGACGCTACGCAGACCTATGGCTTACGCCACGCTGCGCTATCGGTTCAGAATGCTTATGAAATGAAGAATAGAGAGAGGTGAGATTTTATCAAAATCATCAAAGTTTACTAAAAAAGCCTTTATTCTCCTGAACCACAGGTCTGCGTAGCGTCTTCTGTATTCTCTATTCTGAATACTTACTTAAAAATTTGTTTTTTAGACCAAGTATTTACATATCAAGTATGAGTAACCTAGTTCCAGCCATCAAAGTTAAAAACCTCAGTTTTTACTACGGAAATTCTAAAGCTATTGAAGGGATATCACTAGATATATGTCAGAATCAAGTAACTGCAATTATTGGACCTAGTGGTTGCGGTAAATCTACTTTTATTAAAACACTCAATCGGATTAGTGAATTAGAAGGGAAGGTAAAAGTTGAGGGAAGTATAGAGTTTTTTGGGCAAAATATTTATGATCCTCGCATCAATATAAATCGCCTGCGTCGAGAAATTGGCATGGTATTCCAAAAACCAAATCCTTTTCCAATCAGCATTTATGAAAATGTCGCTTATGGTGTGAGAATAGCAGGTAGGTGTCCGAAAGTAGAATTAGATGAAATTGTCGAATCTGCCCTTAAAGGTGCGGCGCTTTGGAATGAGGTAAAAGATAAGTTAGATCAATCTGCTTTAGGGCTTTCTGGTGGACAACAACAGCGTCTTTGCATAGCCCGCGCTTTAGCTGTAAAACCAAAAGTTTTACTAATGGATGAACCTTGTTCAGCCCTAGATCCCATTGCGACAATGAAAGTCGAAGAACTAATTCACAAATTGCGTTCTGAGTTAACAATTGCAATTGTCACTCACAATATGCAGCAAGCAACCCGCGTTTCTGATTTTACAGCTTTCTTTAGCACCGATGAAAGTCGCATTGGCCAGATGGTAGAATTTGGGACTACAGGTCAAATTTTTCGTAATCCTCTAGATAACCGTACCCGTGATTATGTGGCTGGGCGTTTTGGTTAGTGTCATTTGAGATTTGAGATTTGAGATTTTGAATTTGGAGTCAAGCGACGTGACACGCCAAGGTTTAAAATTAGCCAATATGTGTCAGGCGGTTTTCAGCCTGTGTCCTAAAATCCAAAATCCAAAATTCCTATGACTCATTCTACAGATATTGCCACTTTAGCTCGTTGGATGGCGGCTGATTTTAGCAATCAAGCCCAAGTTTTTGAGAATCCGGCTTTTTTTGCCCATATTCGTGTATGTATGCGTCCCCTTGATTTTGGGGTATTGTCAGGGGTAAGTTTGTTTGTGGAACAAGCTTATGACTATATGCTGAATAAACCCTATCGGGTGCGGGTGTTAAATTTGCTGACAGTAGGGGATAAAATCCATATTGAAAACTATACTGTCAAAGAAGAAAAAGACTTTTATGGTGCTTCCCGTGATTTACCAAGGTTGCAGACTTTAACGAGCGATCGCTTGGAAAGGCTTTCTGGTTGTAACATGATTGTAGACTGGACGGGTAGCCACTTCAAAGGCACAGTCGAACCGGGAAAGGGTTGCATGGTCATGCGTGACGGGCAAAGAACCTATTTGGATAGTGATTTTGAGATTGATGGTGAAAAGTTCATCAGCCGCGACAGAGGACGAAATCCCGATACAGATGAGCATATTTGGGGTTCTGTGGCTGGGCCATTTTACTTTGTCCGCTGGGGCAACTTTGCCGATGAAGTGAAATTAAGTTCTGATTCCTGAATCACTGTAGGACAGGCCAGAAGCCTGTCCAGAAAATTTTTCAGCCAGATGATGCAATTGGGCGAAAATAGTAGTAATATAAATATTGGCGAGTCTGGCGACATAGCCAAGTGGTAAGGCAAGGGTCTGCAAAACCTTCACCCCCGGTTCAAATCCGGGTGTCGCCTTTGAAAAAAAGTGTAAATTAAAACCCCAGCAATCATTGCTGAGGGTTTTTGTGTATATTGACAAATAACATTTACTGTTTTAGGACTTACGCATTGACAGAATGACAAAATAGTGCATTTATAAATATGGGTCATCTAGTCATAGGTATCGGACAATTAGAGAAATAAGTAAACCATCCACAGCACA
>NZ_JACJTQ010000006.1 GCF_014698735.1 Anabaena catenula FACHB-362 | reverse complement strand
TGCGGCCACGATAGTCTGGGGGTTGCCCCACGCCAAAATAGCTCGATGCCAGGTCTATCACTACCACAAATCCCCCTCCCGCTTCATTCCGGGGGGTTTTTGTTTTTTAAGCTTACAAAACCAGCAAAGTCTACCCACAGTGAGATCTGAGGACAAGCCCTTGTACGTCTAAGCTATTCTAAACACATTCGATAAAGTTGGCATGATCAGGATATGATACGAGGGTCTTAATAATTTTGTTTGGCAACCTTATCTATTTACTCATACAATTTTAGACTAGGTGAAGTTTGTAAAAACAGAGTCCTAAATTAATGAGTCAGTTAACAGGTCAGGGTGTAAGAGCTATCACTAAACTACAAATGGTAGATCGGATAAACGATATCGCTTGGCAAGCTCACCAGGGTAGCGTTGCTGCGATTATTCAACTATTGAACGAAAAGCTAGTTATGTCTGGTGTCAGAACTAGAGCTATTTTTGCTGATGGTGTATTACAACTTTTGTGTGAAGCTGCTACGGTAGAACAACTTGAGCAATCTCTTCTGGTACAGCAAATTCAGCAAATTCTTGATTCAACTGCACCGCGTAACATTCGTAAAGTCAATATTAACAGTCGCATTGTTAGAGAAGAGCAATTATTGTGGCTAGAAGAAATTAACCGTGGTCGGGAAAATCAATTACTTTGGTCACAGGAAATTACACTATCTCCGCCTGGTTTTGTCAAACAACTCATTCAAGATTTTACAGGAGCCTATGCTGAATCAGGAAAAGAGATTTTACCTAAAGCTCAATCTTTACTAACTAACAAATATAAGCACAAACATTCAGCAAAGAAGGGGATAATAGGGGCGACTGGTTTATGTACAATTCTTTTGCTTGCTTGGCTGGTTAATTCCGGTTTAGGAAATACACTCAAGAATTTCATCCCGCTAGACTTTTCCCCATCTTTGAAAACCGCAAACGAGATTAAATCACAAGTATCATCCCGTAGTGTTAACAACAGCCTTTCTAAACCATCTATTAATTCATCAGATGACGCATTTGCTGATGCTGTGCGATTTGCCAACCAAGCTTCTGCTGCTGGTAAAACAGCTACAACTTCAACTCAGTGGTTGGAATTAGCTGCTACATGGCAACGGGCTTCTGATTTAATGGGTAAGGTTCCCCCTAATCATAGCCGCTATCAAGAGGCAAAAATTCGGACTAAGTTATACAGGGAATATAGTGAGGCAGCGCAGAAAGAAGTGGAGAAGATTAAGTCAACTCCTGCGGGAAATTAAAAATCCCAAAATGCGCTACACATCAAAATCTAAAATCTATGTAGAGACTGTTCCTGAAAAGTCTCTACAATCTATGACATTCTACCTAAACACTCATTTCTAACATCCGTTGCATGGGACGCAATGCAGCGAGACGGATATCCTCTGACATGGTGATTTCGGGGGTGCGGTTTTTCATGGCTAAATACAGCTTTTCTAATGTATTTAACCGCATAAACGGACACTCGTTACAATCACAATTATTCTGTGGGGGTGCGGGAATAAAGTGTTTGTCCGGTGCTAATTTTTGCATCTGGTGGATGATTCCTGGCTCTGTAGCCACGATAAATTCCTGTGTAGGACTTTTTTGACAATAATTGAGTAAGGCGGCTGTAGAGCCAATAAAGCTGGCATGACGCAAAACGCTGGTTTCACATTCTGGGTGTGCGATCGCTTCTGCTTGAGGATGAGCAATTTTTAACTGGACTATTTTTTTTTCGGAAAAAGTCTCATGGACAATACAGCTACCTTGCCATAACAGCATATCTCTTCCAGTTTGTTCAATCACATATCGTCCCAAGTTCCGGTCTGGAGCGAAAATAATCGGCTGTTCTTTGGGTATTTGCTGGACAATTTTAACAGCGTTAGAACTAGTGCAAATAATATCGCTCATGGCCTTAATTTCGGCAGAGCAGTTAATGTAAGAAATTACCAAATGGTCTGGGTGTGCGGCTTTGAAAGCGGCAAACTGATCTGGGGGACAACTGTCAGCTAAAGAGCAACCAGCATTTAAGTCTGGTAACAATACTAATTTATCAGGATTAAGGATTTTCGCTGTTTCTGCCATGAAGTGAACACCGGCAAAAACAATTACATCTGCATTGGTATTTGCTGCGGCTTTGGCTAATTGTAAGGAATCGCCAATAAAGTCGGCAATATCTTGAATATCGGGGTCTTGATAGTAGTGCGCTAATATCACCGCGTTGAGTTCTGTTTTCAGATCCTCAATGGCAGCAAATAAATCTAGTGGTAGTGTACCTTGTGGTCGAGCAAGTGTAGTTGTAAACACAATTAAGAACTGCTTTTTTGTACAAATTATTATCTTGTGGATTCAATTATAGTAGTTTTTACCAAAAATAGTGGGCGGTTGATGTTGGCAATTTATGCCCAAATCGAGTGGAGTTTCATATGCTGGAGATATACGGCTTTTTAAAGTGGCATGACCAGTCAGAAAACTCAATCAAAACCTGTCAAAATTGCTGTAATTGGCGATGTTCACGAC
This sequence comes from Anabaena catenula FACHB-362, assembly GCF_014698735.1. GTDB lineage: Bacteria > Cyanobacteriota > Cyanobacteriia > Cyanobacteriales > Nostocaceae > Anabaena > Anabaena variabilis_A. The sequence goes on along the minus strand of NZ_JACJTQ010000006.1, from coordinate 174,090 downwards.
CAATGGGAAGTAGAAGACGGTATAGCACTCAAGCAGCTTGGTGTTGACTTAGTGTTATTTGTCGGAGATTTCGGGAATGAGTCAGTGGAAGTGGTAAAAGCGATCGCATCCCTCGATATTCCCAAAGCCGCGGTAATGGGCAATCACGATGCCTGGTACTCGGCCACTGAATGGGGACGCAAAAAATGTCCTTATGACCGCACCAAGGAAGACTGGGTACAGGAACAATTAGATTTATTGGGAGTGTCCCAAGTCGGTTATGGTAAGTTGGATTTTCCCCATTGGAATTTAACTGTGGTGGGTGGTCGTCCTTTTACCTGGGGTGGACCGGAGTGGAGATTTGCGGAAATCTGTCAAGAACGGTATGGTGTCTCTAGTCTGGAAGAGTCCGCAGATAAAATAGTCAAAGTAGTAAAAAGTGTGACTTGTGACAATATTATTTTTCTAGGACACAATGGACCGAGTGGTTTAGGCGATCGCCCTGAAGACCCCTGTGGTAAAGATTGGCATCCTATAGGTGGTGATTTTGGTGATCCTGATTTAGCGGAAGCGATTTCTCAAAGTCTCAATATGAAGAAAACTGTTTCTCTAGTCGCTTTTGGTCATATGCACCGCACTCTGCGCCATACTAAGAAGCTACAAAGGAAGGCTGTATTTAGAAGTCCAGAGGGAACAATTTACTTAAATGCCGCTACTGTACCCCGGATTATTGAGGAAGATGGTATAAAGTTACGAAATTTTTCTCTGGTTTCTTTAGAGAATGGTGTGGTAACAAAAGCTTCTCTAGTTTGGGTGGGTAAAGACTTTCAGGTGGCTGCTGAGGAAATTTTTTATAATTCTTCGGCTTCAGTAGTGCCAATTGCGTAATTATAGGTTATAGTGTTATTTGTCAGTTTTTGTGTTCCACAATCTGACAAATAATTTGGAGAGGTGGCAGAGTGGTCGAATGCGCCTGACTTGAAATCAGGTGAAGTGAAAGCTTCCGGGAGTTCGAATCTCCCCCTCTCCGTTTTTTTAGTTTTTATCTCACGCAGAGTCGGAGAGAAGAGCGCAAGAGTATGATCTGAAAACATTAGACATCTCCGGTAAAGATTGTAGAGCCGAGAATCCCTACCCAGGTCACGTCTCTACAAGGGCTTCAAGTCATGCATATTTAATTTTCACTCCTATGTCTATTAATTCTGCTGTGAGCGCCACTACTTACGCAAACATACTCAAGTATTCTAGCCCTATTCAATAATTCCATATCAGTATATTCTCACTGGTTCACTACTCATCAGCAATGATACCTTGGCAGCATTAACTATTCTAGGCACATAAAGAAAATGGCTGTAGGCATAGAAGAACAGGGTAGCAAATTTATCACCACTGAAGCAATCAAGAATCAAGATGGAGAACAAAAAGTTTGGGATGCTTTCCGTAGTGCTTTTGCTGATAGGAACTGCATTGGCTATTGGCGTTATCCCATTTTTTCCAAAGCTGGAGAAATTCGTAAAGAGCCAGATATCTTAATAGTTGATAGAGAATTTGGTGTAGTCGTAATAGAAGTCAAATCTATCCATATTGAGCAAATTGCTGCTATTAATGGTCAACAATGGCAATTAGAGAACAGTGATATCACGGAAACCAATCCTTATCAACAAGCAGAACACCAACTGCGAGCCTTAATATCATATAGTGATAGAGAACCTGCACTTTGGCGTAAGGTTAATGGTAGAACTATAGTTGCATTACCGCAAATTACCGCAGAACAATGGCAACAAAAAGGCTTTGATAAATTACCTGATTGTCCACCAATTATATTTCAAGACCAATTAGGAAAAGTTGGTTTATTAGAACGCATTCAACAAACTAATATTGTCATTCCCGGAACAGATTTAGAAGATAAAGACTGGGAATTATTACTATCGGTGATTGGCGGTACACCTGTACTTCGTAAACAACCCCGTAATCAAGTTACTACTACAGGTAAAACCCGTTCTAGCGTCATTGATAGTTTACGGGAAAAACTATATGAAATAGACTTACAGCAAGAACATATTGGTAAAGAAATTCCTGCTGGACCCCAACGTATTCGCGGTATTGCAGGTTCAGGAAAAACCGTGTTGCTCTGTCAAAAAGCCGCACATATGCACCTCAAGCATCCAGACTGGGATATTGCTTTAGTATTTTTTACTCGTTCTCTCTATGATTTAATGACTGGTTTACTCGACCAATGGATAAAGCGTTTTAGTTGTGGTGAAATGCACTATGATCCAAAAACTAACTTTAAATTGCAAGTATTTCATGCTTGGGGAGCAAGAGAACAACCAGGTTTATATAGAACTATTTGCGAATATCACGGTAAAAGACCTGGAACAGTTCAGAATACTAATGAAAGACAGCCAAATCGAGCTTTAATAGATTTAAGTAAACGGTTATTGGAAGAAATTACAATTGAACCGATGTTCGATGCTATTCTCATTGATGAAGGTCAAGATTTAGTAGCTGAAGATGATTTGAAATATGAAGATAAACAAGCTATTTATTGGTTAGCTTATCAAGCATTACGTCCTGTAAATGAAGACAAACCAGAAGAAAGACGCTTGATTTGGGCTTATGATGAAGCGCAAAGTTTGGATAATTTAGTAGTACCGAAAGCTAAAGAAGTATTTGGAGAAAAATTAAGTAATTTACTGAATAAACAACCCCAATATCCAGGGGGAATTAAACGTTCTGAAGTCATGCGCCGTTGTTACCGGACTCCGGGGCCAATTCTCACATCTGCTCATGCTATCGGTATGGGTTTGTTACGTCCAGAAGGAATGCTGACTGGTATTACTAATAAAGATGATTGGAATAGAATTGGTTATGAAGTGAAAGGAGATTTTCGGCGAGTTGGTAAACCGATAACTGTTAATCGACAACCACAATTTTCACCAAATCCTATTCCTGAACTTTGGGGAAAACCTGTTTTAGAATTTGAAACCTATGGTTCTCGTGAAGCGGAAATGACGGCTTTAGCTGAGAACATTATGCACAATATTGTCCATGACGGACTTAACCCCAGTCGTGATATTTTAGTGTTGGTTTTAGGTTCAACTTATGAAGCAATGGAATTAGAAACTTATGTCGCAAGTTTATTAATGGAGTACGACATTGATGTTTATATTCCTACTGCTTTAAAGTTAAATGATTTAGTTCCCCAATATCCTCATAATGACCCTGATAAATTTTGGCATGAAGGTGGGGTAACTATCTCGCGTATCACTCGCGCTAAGGGACACGAAGCGGATATGGTTTATGTGGTGGGTTTTGATAATGTAGCGCGGAATGAAAGTGATGTTAATTTCCGTAACCAGTTATTTGTGGCTTTAACGAGGGCGCGAGGTTGGGCGAATCTCAGCGGTGTTGGTAGTTATCCTCTGTATGATGAAATGCGAAAGGTAATTGCTAGTGGGGAAAGTTTTACTTTTACTTACAAGCGTCCACCGAAAAGGGATATTGGGGATGGTGATTAGGTTCAAATTTGGTAAAGTAAAAAAATTAGGTGGTAAAAAACCACGAAATAAAACGATTTTCTTCCCCTAATGCGCGAGGGGGTGGGTGTAAAAAATCCGATTTCTCAAAAAATGGCTGAAATCAAATCTAGATAAGGCTTTGATGGATTTTCCTGATCTACACCTCCGCGCACCTTACACAGCAAGGTTTTCAGCGTTTTTCACTCTTGACACTTTTTCTGGAATGGACTATTATGATCTTGACCGCGCAATTGAACCTTGAAAACTACATATATATAGGCTTTCAGACTGCCGCTATTGCAATTTCACATAATCCCTATTAGGGATTGAAACTGGCTAAATTCTCAGACATAATTAACAAGATATGGCAGTATTGCAATTTCACATAATCCCTATTAGGGATTGAAACGTAAATTGCCCCAGCATACACCAAAATATATTTGAATCAGATTGCAATTTCACATAATCCCTATTAGGGATTGAAACGTTTTGGGTTGCTACTTAAGTGTAGTTTTTCTATTGCAATTTCACATAATCCCTATTAGGGATTGAAACCCCTTAAAATCGTATGCTTCCTTAGAGTTGCCGACATTAGATTGCAATTTCACATAATCCCTATTAGGGATTGAAACGTCAATAGTCGTTGTTACAGCATTAATACCAGGTATTGCAAATTGCAATTTCACATAATCCCTATTAGGGATTGAAACTTCCCTCTGTATTTCGACGTATACGCCACTCATATTGCAATTTCACATAATCCCTATTAGGGATTGAAACACAGGATGCAGCTTAGAGGATACGGGTTTAATCGCCTCTGATTGCAATTTCACATAATCCCTATTAGGGATTGAAACATACTTTGAACAGAAATGCAATTATAGGTATATTTATGCGGATTGCAATTTCACATAATCCCTATTAGGGATTGAAACGATAACTATATTGCAACTACTAAGAGGTAACAATGCCGGATTGCAATTTCACATAATCCCTATTAGGGATTGAAACTATCGATGATCCTGCATACAACATTGGTGCATATCGGCATTGCAATTTCACATAATCCCTATTAGGGATTGAAACCGGCATACTTTGGAGCGTAAAGCACTAATTCATTTAATATTGCAATTTCACATAATCCCTATTAGGGATTGAAACAATTTACCCTCTTACCTTTGAAAGACGAGACTATTATTGCAATTTCACATAATCCCTATTAGGGATTGAAACGACTGGATATTTTGGAACAAATTTTATTTATTGGTAAATTGCAATTTCACATAATCCCTATTAGGGATTGAAACCAGGCGTGGGAAATGCCAAACCTGGGGAAGTTAAATTGCAATTTCACATAATCCCTATTAGGGATTGAAACTCTCGCTTTTTCTTTTCATCCTCACTATCAGGCGGGGATTGCAATTTCACATAATCCCTATTAGGGATTGAAACGCAATAGATGCAACTTTGAACCACTCTTTGACTGTTTATTGCAATTTCACATAATCCCTATTAGGGATTGAAACCCTCAGTTGCACCACCGGCGATAGATGCAAAAATGCGATGGAATTGCAATTTCACATAATCCCTATTAGGGATTGAAACCCCAAGCCTTAACCACCACAGCCAACCGATCAGCCTGATTGCAATTTCACATAATCCCTATTAGGGATTGAAACCAAACGCCACACCCCTACTAGCCTTGCAAATCAAGCCTTATTGCAATTTCACATAATCCCTATTAGGGATTGAAACCTGCTGGGAACTTCCTTGATAATCCTCAGCCAATTGATCCGAATTGCAATTTCACATAATCCCTATTAGGGATTGAAACACTTCACCTTTTGTAGTTGTGGCTAAACTACCATTGCAATTTCACATAATCCCTATTAGGGATTGAAACTATGTGCCAAGCATTAATCATAGAAAATGAGTATAGATTGCAATTTCACATAATCCCTATTAGGGATTGAAACATTTTGCGTAAGTATTTATTTTATACTTTTAGAATTATTGCAATTTCACATAATCCCTATTAGGGATTGAAACAAAACGTATCAGACAAGGAAAGCGCTATTTATAAATTGCAATTTCACATAATCCCTATTAGGGATTGAAACTGGAGTATTCCAGATGGAAGGTGGTGTACCAAGTAATTGCAATTTCACATAATCCCTATTAGGGATTGAAACCGGCTACTTTTTTACCCACTGATGCGGGATAACCTTTAGAATTGCAATTTCACATAATCCCTATTAGGGATTGAAACCTGCCGGAGAGAATCTAGGAACAGCATGACCATTAGCCCAAGCATTGCAATTTCACCTAATCCCTATTAGGGATTTTCTCGTTCCCATACTCTGTATGGGAATGAATTTTAGAAGGCTCTGCCTTCTTTGTAAAGTGGAGGCAGAGCCTCCTAATGGCATTCCCAGTCTGAGACTGGGAACGAGATAACCTACATTTTGCTATAAATAAAAACCGGAACTCTTTTATAAGCAGGTGTCCCACTTTGCGGATCAATTTCCGCTTTAAATAAAATATTAGTTTCAGGATAAAACATAAAAGCTACACCTTCACGAATTCCCCCACAAATAATTTCAATATTGTTTAATTCTCCCGCATTCCCTTTAACTGTAATTCGTTGATGTTCCTGAAATCCTGCTTTTTTGACATCCAAACTATTCATTAAAATACAATAACGATGGGGCATATTTCGATATTTATCTTCACTGCGATAAACTACAGTATTATGTTGCCCATAACTGCGTCCTGTTCCCAATATGACTACAATTCCTGACTGATTTTCTGAAACTCCAAAATCTGATTTATTCGGTAAAGATAATTGCGGTAAAGGTGTGACAAACATCTCCGCTTTACCATCAGATGTGGAAAATTTCGGTTCTTCTAAAATCCGTCCTGCAATGATAAATTCTTCTTTAGTTTTATCAATTGTGCCTATTTTCTCATAACCAGGAATAGTTTTAGCAATTAAGTCTCTCACATAAACTGTATCTTGTAATTTACGCCAATCTATCGGTGTTGCTCCATATAAACGATGAGCAATTTCTGTAATTAATTCTATTTCCGAAATCAAATCAGAATTATGTGGTTGTAAATGACTTTTACCTTCATCATTTAAACGCACAAAGTTATTACCTGATTCAGTTGTTGTTTTATGAGGATTTTCAAACCGATTGAAAACAGGTAAAATTAAAGTTTGCGTTTTGGCTAATCCGTGAAAATGTCCTAAATTCGGTTTTGTAGCTACATAAAAAATTGTTTCTATTTGCGATAATGCTTGTTTTGCTTGCTGTAAATCTGGGTTCGCTGCATACAAATTTCCCCCTAAACAAAAGAGTGTATCTATCTTTCCTATTTCTGCTGCTTCTATTAAATCACGGGTATGATAACCAGGAGTTTCACTGATGGGTTTTCCTAATAGTTTCGATAATGCTTGTTTGATTTCTTCGCGCAAGTGAACTGTGACACCCATTGAACCAAATCCTTGCACATTTGAATGTCCGCGAATGGGCATTGTTCCCGCACCAATTTTACCAGCATTACCTGTCATTAAGGCTGTATTGGCTATACTAAAAATGTTATCAACTCCGTTTGCTTGTTGAGTTATACCCATTGCCCAAGCAAAAACTACACTCTCTGATTTACCTATTAAATAAGCTGTGGCTGTGATTTCTTCTTGGGATAAACCGCAGTTTGTGGTGATATTATTCCAGGATATATTATTAGCATAATCGATAACTTGTTGCCAGCCTTGAGTATAAGAATTGAGATATTCTGTTTTTATCAAATTTTGTTCAATTAGGGATTTTTGCAACCCTACAAATAATGCAACATCGCTACCAGGAATTGGTTGTAAATACAAAGAAGATATATCTGAACCTCCTGTGAGTAAAGATTTGATGGGAAACGCAGGAGATGCAAATTTAACTAAACCGATTTCAATTTGGGGATTAATAACAATTACTTTACCACCTCTTTCTCGCAATTTGATTAATTCGTTCATCAATCGCGGATGGTTTGCAGGTGCGTTAGAACCAATTAAAACAACACAATCACTATGTTGCAAGGCTCTCTAAACTTACCATTGATGTGCCTGAACCGAAAACTTTTTTTAACCCGACGGTTGAGGGGGCGTGACACAAATCTGAACAGTCTGCTAAATTATTACTACCAAGCGATAGCTTCGCTCGCCGCAGGCATCGCACTAATAATTGCAATAAATATGCAGCTTCGTTAGATGAACGTCCAGAACTATAACTAGCAATGCGTTCTGGTGCTGAACTAAAGGCTTGTGTAGCGATTTGGTAAACTTCTTCCCAGCTAATGCGTTGATAATGGGATGATCCTGATCTGAGAATAAGAGGATAACTAAGTCTACCCAAGCGATCGCATTCTTGAGAAGTCAGTTGTTGTAATTCACTGATGCTATATTGTTGGAAAAAATCTTGTTTAATTCCTGGTTGCAATTCCGCTGCGATGCCTGCGGCGAGCGAAGCTATCGCTTCTACACTTTTAGCACAGCGTTGTAAATATTCTCCTGCTTCATTTACAAACCCCCCTTTTTGTCCACCTGTACCCCAAGCACAGGATAAACACGCACTTTTATGATTGAGGGTTTGCCATAATTGTAACCCTTGTGGTGAGAGGGTTTTTTCTACCCAATATTGGATTACAGGTAAACCACCCCCAGCAGGGGAGTTAGACTTGATTTCCGGTAAATTATCCATAGTTAGCCAAAATTCAACTCGCTTAACTAACTATTATTATTGCCAAAAATAATTTTTACTGTCTAAACCTATAGAGATATTGTATAGAACGTCTAGACTTGACGTGAGATTACTCTTCCACTACTTCTACCAAGTCTTCAATCATGACATCAAAGATGCGGGCTAATTTCTGGAGGCTGTAAAATCTACTGTTGCTAGTCCAGGCGATCGCGCATAGGTTCTGAGAGTGCTGTAAACTACACCAGAACGGTCAGATACTTCTTTTAATGTCCAACCTTTCTCACCAGCAAACTCTCGAATCTTTAGCCGAATCATTCCCATTTTTATTATTGATGCAAGATTTAAGTCTTTTACTCTTCTACTACTTCAACTAAGTCTTCAATCATTACATCCAAAGCGCGAGCCATTTTAAGTATAGATGTAAAGTCTACCATAGCTAACCCAGGCGCTCTTGCATAAGCTCTCACAGAACTATATGCCACACCGGAACGGTCAGAAACTTCTTTGAGCGTCCAACCCTTTTCATCAGCGAATTCTTTAATTTTTAGCTTAATTAGCCCCATTGACTATTGACAAACGATTGAATTATATCGTTTAATAGATTAAATCAAATAAAAAGATCGCCCTCCGGCTCTAGAAACTGAAAAGCGATCCCAAAGGTGTCATCGCTTTCAAAAGTAAAATTTTCACTTTCAAAAGAACACTTATATCATGGTATCATCTCTCAAGCCAAAAACAACTCCTATTCGCACATCAAAAATTGTTCACAAATCCTCAACTCTCCATCAATTAACACGATTTGTGACTGAAGATGCTGTTTGCGTGATGTTCAAAATAAGTTTTGAGGATATTTATACAGTTGAATGTTGGCGCTATGTGGTTTATGTCCACGGTAAAGGTTTAAGTAAATTTGTCAGTTACGCTGATTTTCCGCCTATTATCAGCGTAGATTCTCCCACTACTTCAGATTGTATCAAGTGGCGCAAACGCTGGCGTAAGTGCCATAATTATTGTCAAAGAAAGCAAGCACCTTCATGGTGGACAGAGTTTTTTACTCTTGAGTTTGGGGAAGCTTCTTCGGAGTCGATGTTATCTAGTTGGTGGCAATTAATTGGATTAATTAATTTTGCCTTTTCTCAAGAAACATTACAACAACTCCAAAACAGCCATCGTCAAGTAAAAATGATGTTCGAGCAAGAGGTAAAAGGCAAGAGGAAGTAATTTTCTTTTCCCTATTACCTATTCACTTCTTACTGTCACCTGTTAAGAGTCCCCTATTCTGCCTGTTTATTAGCAGCACGGTTAGCACGGGCTTCGGCTGAACTCATCACTTCTTCCATATTCTCCAGCACTTCACCAGGGAAGTTTTCCAAAACTCTGGTAGAAATAGCAACTCGACCTTTACCTTCATCTAAGTCAATAATTACAGCTTTGATGGGTTGACCGATTTGAAAGACCTTTTCCAAAGATTCAATAAATTTTTGGCTGACCTGTTTGATGTGCAGTAAGGCGCTGACACCATTTAACTCCACAAATACACCAAAAGGTTTGATGCCGGTAATTTTTCCTTCCACCAATTGACCGACTTCTAATAAACTGAAGTTGCTAGAACGAGTGGCTAAACGTTGGGAAAGAATGAGTTTTTTGGTGTTAAGGTTGACTTCCAAAAATCCCGCAGTTAGAGTTTGACCTTTGAGTGCGTCTAGGTTATCACGTTCGGCGAGGTGCGATCGCGGAATAAATCCTCGTAAACCAAGAAGATCAACAGTGACACCACCTTTATTCACACCCGTTACCCGCACTTGGACTGTCTGGGAATTTTCCTGCATTTGTACGAGTTTCTCCCAGATGTGCTGAATTTCTAACTGCTTACGAGAAAGAGTAACTTGACCTTCAGCATCCTGATCCCGGATAATCAAAAATTCCATATCCTCCTGCAACGGTAGGACTTCTGTCAAATCAGTTACTGCTCTCAAAGAAGCCTCTTCGCGGGGGAGAAAAGCCGACGACTTACCACCAATATCAACATAAGCTCCATCATGCTCAAGTTGAAACACCTTACCATGTACAACCTGTCCCTTTTGAAATTGGTAATCGTGTTTTTCTAGTGCTTTGGCAAAATCGTCCATTGAAAAAGACGAATTGGCTGTTTGAGAAAGTGGTGATTCGGAATTCATGACGTTTGAAGATAAATTGTTATGAGAAGAAGGAGTGCTGCTTCGTGAAGCTACGCTTTCCAGGAGTTCAGGAGAAATCAACTAGGGAGTCTCTTAAAAAACCTCTTTTTACACTGCTAAAACGCTGGCAAAAAGTTTTTGTACTTGTTCCCAAGCATCGGACGCAGCTTTAGGATTATAGCTGGCACGACGGTCACAGAAAAATCCGTGTTCAGATCCATCGTAGCGAAACACATGATGGGAAATGTTATATTTTTCTAATTCAGCTTCGATTTCGTTTACCTGTTCTGGAGGAATACTGCCATCTTCTCTGCCAAAAAAGGTGTAGATAGTTCCTGTAATTTCCTTAGTGCGGGTAACAGTAGGTTCTCCACCACCGGGAGTGCGGGTGGTAATACCAGCACCATAAAAGGAAGCGGTGGCTTGAATATCTGGAAGGGTGGCGGCTAAATATGCTACATGACCTCCAAAACAAAAGCCAATACAGCCAAAGGCATCTGGTTTGACTTTGGGAAGACTTTTGAGATAATCGATAGCTAGTTGAATATCGCTTAATAATTCTGAGGCTTTGGTTCGCATCGCGTAGCCTCTACCTGTTTCAATATCTTCGGGGGTGTAACCTGCTTCATATCCAGGTGCTTGACGTTGAAAGAGTGCCGGAGCAATGGCTACATATCCTAGTTTAGCAATCCGTTCTGTTACATCCCGAATATGATCATTAACACCAAAAATCTCTTGCAGAATTACAATTCCTGGATAAGTACCAGGATTTTGAGGTTGTGCCAGATAAGCAGCTATTTGCAAATTATCTGGCGTTGACGTAGCGTCTTGTAGAGAAAGATTAACCGTTGTGGTGTCTATAACTCGTTCTGTCATAATAATTTTTACTATAGGGCTGTATTTGTCTGATATAACTATGCCAGTATGTTCAGGCTGTTTTCAACCAAATTATCTTTCCTTGTATGTATTCGCAATATCCATCAGCAAAATCCAAGTAAATCGGCGTTAAAAAATCAACCTATGTAACGAAATGTAAAATCAACAAATACCTTGAAAATATCTCAGTTCAAGGTTTTTACAAAACTATACATACGTCGGTTTGATTGTGCCGACTCACTTAACATATCAATAATATATTTAACGGGTAGCATACACAGTTAATAAAGAGCAGCGAGCTACCAGTAATCAGGAGAATTGGTGATGATTCAATTCCGTATTCAGCCAGATAGTGAAATTCCGGCATCTAACCAACTGTTTAATCAAATCCGATTTGCGATCGCATCTGGGCAATATCCACCTGCATACAAATTGCCCAGCACTAGGGCCTTAGCAATGCAAACCGGACTACATCGCAATACGATTAGCAAGGTTTATCGGCAGTTGGAGGAAGAAGGATTTGTTGAAAGTCTGGCAGGTTCAGGAATATATGTCCGAACCCAAGGTCATGAGGGCGGAAGTAGGTCAAAGTCACCTATTCTTAAGCAATATCCCGAAGCATACAAAGTAGTCCAACAAGCCTTGGATGAATTGCTCAATCAAGGTTGCTCTCTGAATGAAGCACGAGAACTATGTTTAGCAGAAGTAGACTGGCGCTTGCGTTGTAGTGCTAGAGTTCTGGTAGTAGTACCATCTCAAGACATTGGTGCTGGGGAATTAATGGTGGATGAATTACAAGAAGCCTTAAAAATTCCAGTCCAGTTGGTGGCAATGGAAGAATTATTGGCAGTATTAGACCAAACTACCTCGGCCACATTAGTCACTAGTCGATATTTTATCGGAGAAGTAGAAGCGATCGCAGCGCCAAAAGCTGTGCGTGTGATTCCCCTAGATATCCACGACTATGCGAAGGAACTCAATGTAGTTAAAAGCCTTCCCAAAGCTAGTTGTATTGGCATCGTCAGCCTTAGTCCTGGTATTCTCAGAGCTACAGAAGTCATCCTGCACGGTTTACGGGGGGATGAACTATTGGTGATGACTTCCCAACCAAAAGATGCTTATAAACTGCAAGCAATCATCAAACGGGCGGAAATAACTTTTTGTACCGATCAAACTAGCTATTTAGCCGTACAAGCAGGAGTGCAAATAGTTCTAGACGATCTCATTCGTCCACCCAAACTGATTCGCTGCGAAAACTACATTGGTTCTCTGTCTATTAATTTGCTCAAACGAGAACTTGGTTTGGTTTAAGTTCGGGGATTTGGGGATTTGGGGAGGACGCGGAGACACGGAGACACGGTGACACGGTGACACGGAGACGCGGAGAAAATTAAGAATTCCCTGTTAAGAGTTCCCTGTTTACGAATTACGTTGGCGGTAGCCTGCCGTAGGCATTATTACGAATTACGAATTACGAATTACGAATTACGAATTATTTTGACTAATTTGTAAAAACTCTCGCACTCGCTGCAAATAAGTTTCTGGGTCTTCCAGCATGGGGAAATGGGCTGTATTCGGAATCAAAGCCAATTCAACTTTCTCACTGAGTGCAGCCGCTTTCCGTCCCAATTCAGCTGGAATAATGATGTCATATTCCCCAGCTACTAGCAGCGTTGGTACTGTTAATTTGGCAAATTCCTGGGGCATGATTTCGGCTTGGTGCTTACTAACAGAAGTAAAAATTGTCCCTAAAGCTGCATCATAATCAGCATCAATGAAATCTTGTAAAAAAGCCTGACGTTCAAATTTAGGGATGGGACTATGCAAAAATCTTGCCATAAATATCTTGTCAGCCAAGGGGATTTTCCCTAACCACTTGGGACGGAATTTAACTACTAGTCCACCGAATTTATAAAAGGCAGAAAAGGCTTTTTCATCATATTCAAAAATGCCGCTACAAGTTAAAATCGCTTTTTCCACTCTTTCGGGGTAGCGGTTGAGAAACAAAGTGGCAACGGAAGCACCCATTGAATGAGCATTAATATAAACACGCGGAAGTTGCAACCCATCTAACAAAGCAGCCAAATCTTCAGCGTATTCTTCTAATTCATAACTTAACTCAGCAATGGCCTCAGCTTTTTCCTCGGTTGATTGTGACTCAACCACAGACTCCCCAGCTTGGACAATGGTAGGTTTCCCATGAGAACGTCCAAACCCCCGCATATCATAGAGTAAACAATCAAATTCTGCTAATAAAACCTCAGCCGTACTGCGCCAATACCTAGACGAACCAGCCCAACCATGAATAAAAACCATCACTGGTTTTACCAAATCTGATGGTTTTTTCATCCACTCGTAATAATGCTCAACCCCGCGAACCTTAATATAAGGCATTAGTCATTAGTCCTTTGTCATTAGTCCTTCGTCATTAGTCATTGTGCCTTTAATGATGACTAATAACTAGTGACTAATGACTATTATGCTGATTCTGGTTTAGGTAGTGAAGAAGGATGTACTAGCAGTTCAGCAGTAGAACGCTTCTCAACCATTTCCTTGGTGACAGTGCAGCGAGTGACATCCTTACGGGATGGTAACTCATACATGACATCCAGCATCAATTCTTCCACAATACCCCGCAAAGCCCGCGCCCCTGTTTTGCGACGGTAGGCTTCTTGCGCGATCGCCTTTAAGGCTTCTGGTTTAAAATCTAACTGGACATTATCCATTTTCAGCAGTTTTTGGTACTGCTTCACTAAAGCGCTGCGTGGTTGAGTGAGAATTGCCATTAGCGCCTCTTCATCCAGGGGATCTACCACCGCTACCATTGGCATCCGCCCTATGAATTCGGGAATCATGCCAAATTTTACCAAGTCATCTGGTTGAAGATGGCGCAGTGTATCTGCTGCCCGTTTTTCCTTACTTTGACCTTCTCCCGGTTGGACAAAGCCCATTGACTTTTTACCCACTCTCTGGTCTACGACTTTTTCCAAGCCCACAAACGCACCGCCGCAGATAAACAGAATGTTACTAGTATCAATCTGGATACAGTCTTGATAAGGGTGCTTACGTCCGCCTTGGGGTGGAACGTTGGCAATTGTTCCCTCCAACATTTTCAGCAAAGCTTGCTGTACCCCTTCTCCAGAAACATCCCTGGTAATCGAGGTATTTTCACTCTTGCGGGCGATTTTGTCAATTTCGTCGATGTAGATAATTCCCCGCTGTGCTTCCTCTACATCTAAATCTGCCACTTGCAACAGTCGCAACAAGATATTTTCCACATCTTCCCCCACATACCCTGCTTCTGTCAGAGTTGTGGCATCAGCAACAGCAAAGGGGACATCGAGGATTTTGGCCAGAGTTTGCGCTAAGAGAGTTTTGCCGCAACCAGTGGGTCCCATTAATAAAATATTGGACTTTTGTAGTTCTATGGCATCATCGACCCCACCTTTACCATTCGCTTTAGACTGAACAATAGCCAAGCGCTTGTAGTGATTGTAAACTGCCACTGACAACACTTTTTTGGCCTCGTCTTGACCGATAACGTGTTCGTCTAGATATTTTTTAATCTCTCTGGGTTTGGGTATTTGGTTAAATGAGAGATTGGCAGAACGGGTACGGCGTTTTTGAGGTGGTTCTGACCGTGGCGCTGGTTGGGAAGCGGCAGCATTCGTATCAAGTAACTCCTCATCTAGGATTTCATTACACAAGTCAACGCATTCATCGCAGATGTAGACTCCCGGCCCCGCGATTAATTTACGCACCTGCTCTTGAGACTTGCCGCAAAATGAACATTTTAAATGGGAGTCGTACTTAGACATACCAGCCTCTTATTTCAGAATGGTGACGTTTTCCCCTGCTGTGGGAAGATTTTGTCGGGAAATGACCTGATCGATCAAACCGTAATTCTTCGCCTCTTCTGCCGACATGAAAAAGTCGCGTTCCGTATCGGCTTCTATTCTTTCTAAGGGTTGACCAGTATGTTTGGCCATTAACTGGTTCAAGTTACCCTTAATGTAAAGAATTTCTCGCGCTTGAATTTCAATGTCAATGGCTTGACCTTGAGCGCCACCAAGGGGTTGGTGAATCATGATCCGGGAGTCAGGTAAAGACATCCGCTTTCCTGGAGTTCCAGATGTTAATAAAAAGGCCCCCATGCTCGCGGCTAGTCCAAAACAGATGGTTACAACATCGGGACGTATCTGCTGTATTGTATCATAGATTGCCATCCCTGCGTAGACTGAACCACCAGGAGAATTAATGTAAAGTTGAATATCCTTTTCTGAGTCTTCAGCATCTAAGAATAGCAATTGGGCCACAATTGAGTTGGCTACAGCATCATCTATTGGTGTTCCCAAAAAAATAATCCGCTCTCGCAGTAGGCGGGAGTAGATATCAAAAGCCCTTTCTCCCACGCCTGATTGTTCTACCACCATCGGGACGATGTTGCTAGGACTGCTCAAGTTGCAACTAATGCCTATAGGACTCAAGCTGCTAATTGGGTAATTTCCCGACTGCGATACAAGCATACAAGAATATTTAACAATAAGTGGGACAGAATTTGCAGCCGTTATGGCTGCTTTTTTCACGGATTGAATTTTGATTTGAGCTATGTGTTAACCATTATGCCTTATATAAATATAAATTCTTGCCGTTGAAGTTAGTCTTGTATGCTGAGTGTGAAGTCAGAAGGCAGGAAGTAGGAGGTTCCAAGGCAGAAGGTAATTATTTCTCCCTATCTCCCTCGTCTTCCCATCTCCCCATCTTCTTTACTCAGGACTTGTAGTTGCTTCTTCGGTAGCAACTTCAGGACTTTGATCTGCTAATTCTGCTGCTGGTTCCTCTGTCGCACTTAAAGAACCGTAAGGTACTAGTTCCACACTGGAGTTGGCTAAAAGCCAATCAATGATTTTTTCGTTTAACAGTTCGTTCTCTACCACTGATTGTAGTCTTACAGGATCTACATCTTCGTCAGGATACTGTTCTATCAGTTCTTTGACTCTAGCTTGAACTTCTGGAGGTGTCACTTGGATAGATTCGCGTTTGCCGATTTCTTGGATGGCTAGGGAACGTTTTAGGCGTTCAATTGCCTCTGGCTGCGATCGCTCCCGCAATTGGGGAATAATATCTTGGGTAAACAGCTTTTTCACATCTAGCCCCTGCTGTGACAGTTTCATTGCTGTCTGTGTCAACATGGCATCGACTTCTTGTTCAATTAAGGTCGCTGGTAAATCAACTTCTACGTTTTTGATCAGTACTTCTAACAAGGCTTCTTGCTGATTTGCCTTAGTTTTATCTTCAGCCTCTTTTTGATAGCGCGTTTCTAAAGATGCCCGCAATTGTGCCAATGTCTCGAATTCACTCACTTCTTGAGCAAAATCGTCATTCAATTCCGGTAGTTCTTTTTCCTTAATTTCTTTGAGTGTCACTGTGAACAGTGCGGGTTTACCAGCTAACTCTTTGTTAGCATAAGGATCTGGAAACTGCGCCGCAATTTCTCTAGTTTCTCCAGGGTTCATTCCTACCATCCCGGAGACAAAACCTGGGATAAACTTATCTTCTTGTAACTCGACTTGAAAATCAGTCGCTTCTCCACCGGGAATTGGTGTGGGTTCTGTTGATTCGTCTTCACCTTCAGCTTTGGTGATTACACCTTTAAAATCAACTACGGCGATATCCCCAATTTGGGCGGCTCGTCCTTCCACAGGAACCAAGGTTGCCATTTCTTGGCGTTCCTTGTCTAGTAACTCATCCACCCTTGTGGGATCATACTTGATTTCCTCGGCTTTGGCTTGCAAACCTGTGTACTGCGTCAAATTGATTTCTGGTTCTATATCAACCGCAGCTGAAATCACCAAGGGTTGCCCAGGTTCATAATTATTAATCAAATCATCAAAGGATGAGCGTAAACGCGGTTGACCAATGGCCTGGATGGCTTCTTGTTTGACTGCTTCTTCAATACCATCTGGAATTAATTCTTCCAGGGCTGCTGCTTTAATACGAGTTACGCCTAGGCGCTGTAATAATATCTGCCGGGGTACTTTGCCTTTGCGAAACCCAGGAATATTGACAGTTTTACTTAAGTTTTTAACAACCTGTTCGTATTTTTGTTTGGTAATTTCCGGTGTAATCTCTATTTCCAGCCCAATTTGGCTGGCGGGAAGTTTTTCCTGGGTGACTTTCATGCGTTGTCTCTAATTTTCTGGTGTTTTCATCTCTGAGTACATACCAAGACGCGTATGGTTCGCGTTACTAACTTGCTGTCTCAGGGGATAGGATATGCCTTGTAGACATGATCTCATCCAAGGTGGGGACGGTTGCCCTCTAGCAGATATCCAGTTTACTGCCAATGGCAAAAGACTTAACACTTTACTGCAATATCTTTACCGATAGCATTTTTACCTCAAATTCATAAGTCTTGAGCAGTTATTCAGTGCTTGGGACTAAAAAACCTGCTAAATTCTCTGCTGTTTGGGTTTTTTACTCACAACTGGGCATTAGTAGTGGTGATCAGATGGCTCGTACCATGATATCCTTTCAACATAGTAACTCTCAGTCCAGGGTTCTACCATTGGTTGTGACAGCTTTCTGTAAAAAGAGTGCTAATATTATTTTGCTACATAGATATTTTCTGATGTCCTGGTTCTGAATCTATCGTAAATAGAGTATATTTCTGACAATCGGCAACCTAACTTTACAGGCAACAGGCTTTTTTACCTGATAGGTCAGGGATACAGAAAATACCTCAATGCCGATATTTCAATTTTTATCTGAAAGTACAGTTTGTTATATGATAATATTTGATTAAAATTCGCAAGTGAAATTTAATCAGAAATTATTGTAAAAGTCCATATCGCTTAAGTATAAAAAATATAAAGGGTTGAAATTTTGAATAAATTGAGAAAACAGATGTTGCTGGATTGAAGTATGAATTAAGTCTAAGGTGATCGCTCTTTCCTAGAATTTCTTGAGGGATAAGCAATCGAATCAGCGCGAAAAGCAAAAGTTGAGAGGATCTAATTTTTGAATCTCATATCTTGATTGAGCAAGGCTGAAAAAAGCTCTCAAAACTATTCAAACCTATTTAACTTCTGATTTGCCCATTATAAATATTGTGATTTGTGCCAAAAAATTGTTAATAACCTCTTAAAGGAGGAGTTGAGTTTGTCTAAATCCTATCGTGTAGCTATTTTGGGAGCAACTGGTGCTGTAGGCACAGAGTTGCTGGAATTACTAGAAAGCCGGAATTTTCCGATTGCTAATTTAAAATTGTTAGCATCTGAGCGCAGTGCCGGCAAAACACTCAAATTTAAAGGGGAAAATATACTAGTAGAGCCGGTGACTGAACAGGCTTTTGAAAATGTGGATATAGTTCTGGCTAGTGCGGGCGGCGGAACATCCAAAACCTGGGCTGGGGTAGCAGTAGCGAAAGGCGCAGTGGTGATAGATAACTCCAGTGCTTTCCGTATGCACCCAGAAGTTCCCTTGGTCGTACCAGAGGTAAATCCCCAAGCCGCAGCTAGTCACAAAGGCATTATTGCCAATCCCAACTGCACAACAATTTTAATGACCTTGGCAGTATGGCCATTGCATAAGATTAAACCAGTAAAACGGATTGTGGCAGCTACCTACCAATCGGCTAGTGGTGCTGGTGCTAAAGCAATGGAAGAAGTCAAAACCCAAACCCGTGACATCTTACAAGGGAAACAGCCAGTAGCTGAAGTCCTGCCTTACCCCTTGGCTTTTAATTTATTTCCTCATAATTCCCCATTAACCGATTTAGGGTATTGTGAAGAAGAACTGAAAATGGTCAATGAAACCCGCAAAATATTTGGTAGTCAAGAAATCAGAATAACTGCAACTTGTGTACGGGTTCCCGTACTCCGCGCCCATTCAGAAGCAATTAATCTAGAATTCGAGACACCTTTTAATCCAGATGAGGCTAGAGCAATTTTAAGTCAAGCCCCTGGGGTGAAATTGGTAGAAGATTGGCAAGCAAATCATTTTCCCATGCCAATAGAAGCCAGTGGGCGGGATGAAGTTTTAGTAGGGAGAATTCGTCAAGATATTTCTCATCATTGTGGCTTGGAACTATGGCTATGTGGTGACCAAATTCGCAAAGGCGCAGCATTAAATGCAGTGCAAATTGCCGAATTATTAATAGAGAAAAATCTACTCCAATCGACTACAGCGTAGTTTGGTAATTGGTAATTGTGTAATTTTCCTTTCTTCTACCTCGTCACCAATAACCAATGAGTAATGACTAATGACTAATGACCAATAACTAATGACTAATGACTAATCAGGAGTAAAAAGAGGGTGGGAGATTTTGGCACAATTGTAACTGCTATGATTACGCCGTTTAAAGCAGACGGCAGCGTTAACTATGATGTAGCAGCCAAATTAGCAGCGCATCTAGTTAATAACGGTACAGATACATTAGTTGTATGTGGGACAACAGGAGAATCTCCGACCTTGAGTTGGGACGAGGAATACCAGTTGTTTGTTGAGGTATTGCAGGCCGTAGCTGGGAAAGCTAAAGTAATTGCCGGCTGTGGTTCTAACTCAACAACCGAAGCGATCGCAGCAACCGAAAAAGCAGCTAGAATAGGAGTACATGGTTCTTTACAAGTTGTCCCCTATTACAACAAACCGCCGCAAGCGGGATTGTATCAACACTTTCAGGCAATAGCAAAAGCCTGTCCCGACTTACCAATGTTGTTATATAACATCCCTGGTCGTACAGGTCAAAACCTGAGTCCAGAAACAGTTGTACGTTTAGCGGAAATTGACAACATTGTCGGCATTAAAGAAGCCAGCGGAAACTTAGACCAGTCCAGTGAAATTCGCCGCTTGACACCCAAAGAATTTCAGATTTACGCTGGAGATGATTCTTTAACCTTGCCTATGTTAGCTATAGGTGCTAAGGGTGTAGTAAGTGTAGCTTCTCATCTGGTAGGTAATCAACTACAACAGATGATTCAGGCTTTTAATGTCGGTAAAATTCAAATTGCCACGGAGATTCATCTACAACTGTTCCCGTTGTTTAAAGCTTTATTTTTAACTACAAATCCTATCCTAGTTAAGCAAGCACTAAAACTTCAAGGTTGGGAGGTTGGTTCAATGCGTCTGCCCCTATGTGAAGGTGACGCAGAAAGCTGTCAAAAGTTAGAGGCTGTGCTGAAAGAACTGAGTTTAATCTAAGCGCCAATATGTTGGATACTGGCAAACTCCGATTGCCCAAAATACATATAAATAATTGGCAATAATTGCTACTAAGGTGCGATTTAAACATCTGTGCTACAACTGAGAGATATAAAAATCCTGTTCTCCGAAATGCTCCGCGAACAGTAAAAATTTCATTTTATTCAATAAAAAATTGGATATCTGAATTAAAACTTGGCTGTTTTTACACTGACTAAATTATAAAAAATCAGTGTTGTATTTCATACAAGAAAGCTAACTATCAACTGATTCACAACAAACAACAATCTCAAGGAGAAAATGGTTAAAAACGAAATTGAATCAGCCCTCAAAATTATTCCTTTGGGTGGCTTACACGAAATCGGTAAAAATACCTGTGTTTTCGAGTACGAAGACGAAATAATCCTGTTAGATGCAGGATTGGCTTTTCCCACAAACGGAATGCATGGCGTTAACATTGTATTACCAGATACAACTTACTTACGAGAGAATCGCCATAAAATTAAAGGCATGGTCGTGACTCATGGTCATGAAGACCATATCGGTGGGATTGCATTTCACCTCAAGCAATTTGATATCCCGGTGATTTATGGACCCAGACTAGCAATGGCAATGCTAGAAGGTAAATTAGAAGAAGCAGGGGTACGCGATCGCACAGAATTAAGAACAGTCCTTCCCCGCGATGTAGTCCGAATTGGTAAAGCCTTTTTTGTCGAATATATCCGCAATACCCACTCCATCGCGGATAGCTTCACAGTTGCCCTGCATACTCCCCTGGGTGTAGTCATCCACACAGGAGATTTTAAAATTGATCACACCCCAGTCGATGGGGAAAAATTTGACTTGCAACGTCTAGCAGAACATGGCGAAAAAGGCGTACTTTGCTTGTTAAGTGATTCCACTAACTCAGAAGTACCAGGTTTTACACCTTCAGAACGTTCTGTTTATCCTAATCTGGATCGAGTCTTCTCTCAAGCCACTGGAAGACTATTTGTCACAACCTTTGCTTCCAGCGTTCATCGCATCAACATGATTTTGGATTTGGCAAAGAAACACAACCGTGTAGTCACAGTTGTTGGGCGTTCCATGCTGAATTTAATTGCCCATGCCCGAAATTTAGGCTATATCAAGTGCGAAGATAATCTGCTGCAACCGTTGCACATGGTTCGCAGTATGCCCGATGAGAATGTGCTGGTTCTGACCACTGGTTCTCAGGGTGAAACGATGTCAGCCATGACCCGAATCGCCAACAAACAACACCCCCACATCAAAATTCGCACAGGAGATACAGTCGTATTCTCCGCTAACCCAATTCCTGGGAATACAATTGCGGTGGTGAACACCATCGATAAATTGATGATTCAGGGAGCAAAAGTGGTCTATGGACGAGATAAAGGTATTCACGTTTCTGGTCACGGTTGCCAAGAAGACCAAAAGCTGATGATTGCTTTAACTCGACCCAAGTTCTTTGTGCCATTTCACGGCGAACATCGGATGTTGGTGAAGCACGCGGAAACGGCTCAAAGTATGGGCATCCCATCTGAAAATATGATTATTATTGAGAATGGGGATGTGATAGAACTGACCGAAGAATCTATCCGTGTTGCGGGTAAAGTGCAATCAGGGATTGAACTTGTGGATACTACTAGTTCTGGTATGGTCAGCGCCAAAGTCTTGCAAGAACGGCAAAGTATGGCTTCAGAAGGTATTGTAACTGTTGCGGCTGCCATTGATTGGACTGGTAAACTGTTGGCAAAACCTGAAATTCACCTGCGGGGTGTGGTGACAAGTATAGATAGATCGCTCCTGCTAAAGTGGGTACAACAGCGAATTGAAGAAATTCTCAGTGTCCGTTGGTCGGAATTTTCAGCCGGAGGGGAACCAGCCGATATCGATTGGGGTGGTTTACAAGGAACTTTAGAAAAAGAATTGGCACGTTCCATGCGTCGAGAATTGCAATGTCAACCTTCTGTGACTTTGTTGATGCAAATCCCTGAAGAACCACCTGTGAAGGTTGCTGATGGTAGAAGACGGCGGACTCGGCCAACGGCGCAAGTAGCTTCCTAAGAATTGTTTCGTGCGATAGACGCAAAGGCGCAAAGGTGTTTTTAGCATCTTTGCGTTTTTGTGTTGAGACTTAGAGAATTACTTTTTTTCTAGATGTGAAAAGCTAAGATAAATAAAGATCAAGATTATATTAGGACTTACGCAAGATGTGACTGAAAACCTTATTCCTGTGTAGCGGTAATTCATGAATTACCGCTACTTTAGTTCTGTTTTGCGTAAGTCCTATATATATAGGAATCCGATTTGATTCTTGAATAAATCTAAGTATTTGTAGGGTGGGCAACGCCCACAAAAACCATGATAAGGTGGGCAATGCCCACCCTACAATACTCGGATATTTTATGGCTACGCCACGCAAGCTAACAGAAATCATTTAGGATTCCTATATATTGCTGTATTTTTTGGGTGGTAGGTTAGTAAACCCATTAGCATCTGGGCAATATTTTGTTTCAGTGATTACTGAAATCGAATTGTTATCTTATCCTAGCCTGAGTTCAGTTGAAGAAACACAAATAATTGATTTTTTAAATAAAATTACAGTTGTTGGTATTGATAATAATATTAAAAATTTAACGATTGCACTTCGCAAACAATACAAATTTAGACTTCCTGATGCCATAATTGTAGCAACTGCAAAATCTCTCAACGCCACATTATTTACGAATGACGTAAAACTGGCTAACTTCATAGAAATTAATACTCAGTCAGTGCAAATTGTGTAATGAAATACGATATAGCCCTTCTCGGTTGAGTGAGGTACAAACACCCCACCCCCAACCCCCTCATCGCTTGCGATGAGGGGGCTATGATGTACCTCATATGATTGGAAACCGCTGTACATAGCTCATGTGAGTAGGAAACGCTATAAGTAGTTCAGCTAATGAATCCAGAGGTAAACTAAAACCAAAGTACACACTGTCAACGGTACACCAAAGCGCAAATGCTCCCAAAAGGTGAGTTTGTAGCCTAACTCTGCGGCTGCTTCTACGATGATCAAATTGGCAACAGCACCAAACAAAGTCAAATTACCAGCTAGGGTTGATGATGCTGCCAGCAACAGCCAAGAATGGGTATCATTGGGAGCAATTAGGGGTTGTAGTAGCAGTACAGTAGGAACATTAGAAATCAGATTTGACATAATAGTTGTGATTGCTAATAAACCAAGCTCAGATTTAACAACATGAGTAAATGGTTGTAGCAAATTCAACTTCTGTGTGACTTTCGTTAAAATAAAAAGTCCAGAAAACATCACTAACAAATTCCAATCTACTTTTTTAAGAATACGTTGTGGTTTAATTCGTCTAGTAATCAGCAACAAACTGGCAGCGACTAAAGCGGATTCTGCTAAAGGTAAACCCACAGCAAAAGCAATTAATAATCCGGTGGTGATAATTAATGTCTTCTTAAATAAGGGTTTGAAAATGCGTTGATTGTCTATTTTTAAAAGTTGACAAGGTTGATTTGAGCGCACATCTGGATAAAGTAGCCAGAGTAATGCCACTTGCATAACTAAGCCTGTTATACCAATGGGCGCTAATGCCCGTAAAAAATCTAGATAGCTGATCCCTGAAAATGAGCCAATGAGGATGTTTTGGGGATTACCACTTAAAGTGGCGACTGAACCGATATTAGTTGCACCTGCGATGGCTAGTAAATAAGGTATCGGATTCAAACCTAAAGCTTGTGTCAAGCTGAGAGTTAAGGGTGTAAAAACCAGCGCCAAAGTGTCATTGAGAAAAAAAGCCGAGAGAATACCGCTACCAAAAGTTAAAGTTATTAATAATCCCAAAGGGCTGCGGGTGATACTCAATAACACCGATAGAGCTTTACGGAAAAACCCTGCATAGGCTAAATTGGTGTTAACTACCATCATGCTCAACAAAAATACGATTGTGTTGGCATCAATAGCAAGCCATGCTTCCTGTAAGTTCAGGACACCCAACGCAATTAACAAAGCGGAACCGACTAAGGCAATAGTGGCGCGGTTCATCCGTAAACCGGGAATGTAACCCAGTGCTAAACCCAGGTAAGTTAGCCCTAATACCCCGTAAATGGTAAATTGCAGCACAATCAACGGTTAAACTTAACTATTTGCAGCATTTATATTTATCAAAACTACTAATAATTATTAGATATAATAAGACTTGTAAATGTTACACTAAAACCTGTCCAAAGGTAGAGGTCTTCATTAGAATTTAAACTGTGTCAAGTTATGGATAAGTTCCGAGGAATACAGTACCACTTCCGGGAAAATTACGCTTAACTTGACGTAGTAATACATCGGTTCTGACTTTAAGTGCCTACTCACACTTTTTATATAATTTCCGTCAGAATAGTTTTTGTTCAGGAAAGGCAATTGTCTTAATTGTATATATATTCATCGGTAAGGTGAATACCCTCATTAAAAGAGAGGCGTGATCATGAAGGTATTTAATAATACCACTAAAAAGATTTTTCTAGTCAGTTGGGTATCGCTCCATCAAGCAGAGACGAGTAAAGCTGATGTTACCCAATTACAAGGCTCACATTCACAGTTTAATTGGGATTTTCTGGTACCGTTGCGTCAGTGGTTGGATAACCTAAAAGTTAGCGATCGCTTGCTTGCTCATCGGTTGTGTAAATTCATTCCGGCTCAATGTCCTTTTGAGCGTGATGTTCAACTATTTGGTAAAACCATGTTTCACATTCCGCCAATGTGCAAACTAAACCCTTTGTATGAAGAAGTAGTAGGTTTAAGGTTTCGAGCGATGTGCTATTTAGCTGATGAGTGCGGCGAAGATATTTCACAATACTGCTAATGGAGTGCTGAGTATTGAGTACCGAGTATTGAGTATTGAGTATTGAGTATTGAGTACTGAGTACCGAGTATTGAGTATTGAGTACCGAGTCCAGAGTTGACAGGAACTGTAATCAACTCTGGACTTTTTAATTAATGACCAATCACCAATCACCAATCACCAATCACCAATCACCAATCACCAATCACCAATCACCAATCACCAATCACCAATCACCAATCACCAATGACTAATTCTTTTGAGCTTGCCATTTTTGAAGAGCATCCTGAGCGTCTTCATAAGCGGCTGTCACCTCTGGGACTAAAGTAGCGGTTTCAATAGCGGTGCTGAAGTCACCTTGAGCGGCGCGATTTTTAGCCAAATCTAAAATCTGTTCACTCCATTGATTAATAGATTGTTGGGCTATATCAAAGCCTGGTTGTCCTGGTGGTACTCTCTTGGCAACTTCGATGGCTCGATTGTAGCTAGAAGCTTGTCCGGGTTGAATTAAAGCATTAGCCGCATCTAACACAGTTTTGTTACTTACATACTGCTTGGCTTCTAGTCGCCATTTTTCTATTGCAGCTTGTGCTTGGGGATAAAGTGCCTCCGAAGTAGTAATTAACTTAGAAGTAGCGATCGCTTCACCATATTGTCCTTTTTGAGCGCGTTCTGTGGCTAAATCTAAAATCATCTGACTCCAAACCTGAATATTATCCTGAGCTTGTTGATAAAGCGGTTCACCGGGTTGAATTTTTCTAGCCGTTGCGATCGCTTGACTCAAATCAGCAGCTTTAGTTTCGCTGAGGGACATTTTGGCTAGTTCAAAAACTGCTTGTTCACGCTGTTTGGGGTCAGGAGTGGAAGCAATGGGGGCGCTGACTGGTTGTGTGGGTTCAATTGTTTGGGAAACTGTGGGATTACTAACGGCTGTTGATAACTGTTTAAACCGAAAACTAGCCTGATTGCGGAGAAGAAAAGTAGCCATTAAACCTACTATGATCATACTGCCTCCACCCCATAAGATAAATTGTTTCCAAATGGGGGAGTTAGCCTGAACCGATGGACTGGCGTAGTCTTTAGCAGCGGAGGGGATAAACCTGCCCGCTGTATTTAATTCTGGAGAAGTTGCCAGCATTTGATGACTATCTACCAAGGGATTAGAAACTGTTCCATCTGGAGAAGTAGCCGGCTTTTCAACCTCTGAAGAAGTTTTGTTGAGTGTTGTAGTTTCTACGGTTTTGCTTTCTGCCCACCAAGCTTTGTCTGAGGTAGAATTTTTAGAGTCTTGATTTCCCAAAGGAAGTGCTGCACTCCTCACAGCAAAGTTTTCTTCAGGAAAAATAATTTGCTCTGCTTCCGAGTCGCTGTCTAATGTCAAAATTGGCAAGATAACTTGCGGTTTAGAAGGGATAAAAGTTGCAGGGTTTTGGATAGGTCGCCAGTGATGTTGACATAGTTCTGGGGTGAAGGAACTCAAATAGCTGTTTAAATCTGCCAAGCTGCTGCCCTTCCCAGAACGTAAAGCTTGCAATAAGGCGGCTGTAAAGAATCCGAGACCTAGTTCGCTACTTTCGTGAGAAAATTCCTCTGGTTGGCAAGAAAGAATAGTTGCTAATTGTAATTCTTGGGCTAATTCGAGGATTTCTTGACCAACAGGAGCATCGGCTTGAGTACCAAAAGCGCGGTTGATGTCTAATATGAGTAATACATTGAGTCCGGTAACTTGTAGACCTTGCATTAGCGATCGCACTTCTATGCCTGTATCCCGAACAAGTTCGGCATTGCCTTCTACAGGCATTAAGTAATCTTTATCGTTGTGGTTAACTCCATAGCCGCTGAAAAAGAACCATAGCTGATCCTCTGGTTGCCAAGATGTGGCGGCTAATTCCTCCAGCAAAAACAGAATATTTTCCTTAGTTGGGTAGGAGGCTCGCTCCCCTATCGGTGGCGAAGTAGTTGTCATCAGCAGGGAGTTTTCAGGCAAAAAACCTGTTTCTGTTACCAAAAAATCCTTTAACGCCTCAGCATCTGCTTGAGCGCAACTTAAAGGTTGGAATAATTGATATTGATTGATACCAATAGCGATCGCCCAGTAATTTACCATCCCGCTCTTTGTCGGTTATTTATTGTTTGCCTAAAATTGCGGTTGGCCTTGCTGAAATAACAAAGCTAACCTATGAACAAAGGTGTGGTGTGTAGGGAATTCCCACAAAAAAATTTAGTTAGGAAGTTTCAACCTTTAGCAGAGAGCAAAATATATTTTCTGCCTACTATCCTTCTTGCTAATCACCAGATAAAATGTAATCTTTATGACGTTACTAAAGCGGAAAATACTTTTACTCAATTAAAACGAAAGGTCATTATTCAGGAGACAGGAGTTAATGATTAGGATTTACACTCAAGAACCATCATCAATCATCCCCTTTTCATTTATTGGCCAATTTGGCAGGAAAATCCGGATAATTCAAGGGGGAATGTGGCTGTTACTATCGGTTCCTCTGTGGTTTGCCATGTCCGCAATCGCACCCGAAAATGTGCAAGCTTACACAGCCAGAGTTGACTTAGGCATTGAAAGTCTAAAGGATGAAAACTACGAAACCGTTCTGGGAAGAGCAGAAATGGTTGCTAGGGCTGCGGCTCAACGCAGCTTTGACCAAGATATATTAGTTACAGATGTTTCTATAATTGTCACCGTGCAAAGTCATGGATTAATCGCCCCAGTTCTGGCTTTAGATGTCAGTCGCGTAGAATGGAAACAGCGCCCTGATCCCCAACGTTGGGTAACTTACTTCAAAACTGCGCGATCGCTACTTTTATTTGGAACACAAACAGCACTTCCTGATCCTGCACCTGCGGTACCTCCCACAGTTAAATCTCCCGCAGTTAACCAACCTACGCCAACAACACCATAAAAAGATCATCAACTGTATTCGACTTAGCCGAAATTTGCAGTATCTACCATTGCTGATGTCAATTGATGGCTTAGAATAAAAAGGTTGTCAAGAATCACGATATCCGCTATCATGGCTGTTCCAAAGAAGAAAACATCAAAATCCAAACGAGACAAACGCCGCGCTACCTGGACACACAAGGCTGTTGTTGAAGCTCAAAAAGCGCTCTCTCTCGGTAAATCAATTTTGTCTGGACGTTCTCGATTCGTTTATCCAACGGCTGAAGAACCAGAAGAAGAGTCATAATTTCTCCATCAGGAAAAGCATGAATAGCAAAGCTATAGAAGCTCTTTTTCTTTGCTTTCCTGATGAAATCAACCACAAACCGCTAAACGCCCCGCGTTATGGCGGATGTTTCCAGGAGGTGATGTGATGAAATTTTTTCAGAAACCAAGTCCAGAAGAAAGTGAACGGGTTCCTCCTGGCCAACATCTAGCTAAAGGCTTCCCAGTCTTAACTTATGGTGAAACTCCCCAAATCAACATTGAAGAATGGGAATTTCGAGTTTGGGGTTTAGCAAAACCTGCCGTATTTAAATGGTCTGATTTTCTTGAACTACCACAACAGGAATTTACCGCAGATTTTCACTGTGTCACCCGCTGGTCAAAACTTGATGTTAAATGGACTGGGATTAAGGTGACAGATTTCATGAGTTTGCTGGAAGTAGATTCAAAAGCAGCCTATGTGATGGAACACGGCTACGGTGACTACACAACAAACATTTCTCTGCAAGACTTTGTGCGGGAAGAAAACTTTTTTGCTATTCAAGTCTTTGGAGAACCATTACCAGCCGAACATGGTGGCCCCATGCGGCTAGTTGTTCCTCACCTTTATGCTTGGAAAAGTGCTAAATGGATTAATGGTTTAGAGTTTTCAGAACAGGAAGAATTAGGCTTTTGGGAACGTAATGGTTATCACCGTCGGGGTGAACCTTGGGCAGAGGAACGTTATAGCTTTGGCTTTTAGCAAAACTAGCTAAATCCCAATAATTCGCTTCAGTAGCGATAATTTGTCTTTATAGGGGGCGTATCGCCAATTTAAATCCAGCCAAAATGAGTTTTTCACAACACTTTTGTAATGGGAAAAAGTGTCGAAACTAGCTTTACCGTGATAACTACCAATACCACTATCACCTACACCACCAAATGGTAAAGATGAAATCCCAACTTGCATAACTGTATCGTTAATACATACGCCACCAGATGAAGTTTCTTGTAAAACTCGTTTTTGCAGGTCTTGGTTTTGGGAAAACAAGTATAAAGCTAAAGGTTTTGGTCGAGAGTTAATTAAATCTATGGCTTCAGCAATATCTGTATATGCAATTATCGGCAGAATGGGGCCAAATATTTCCTCCTGCATAACTGAATCTTCTACAGAAATATTATCAATTATTGTGGGAGCAATATAATTTTGTTCTGGGTTAGTTTCTCCACCAATGATAATTTCACCATCTTTGAGAAAATTTGCCAATCTTGCAAATTGTTTTTGGCTAATAATTCTGGCAAAATCAGGACTAGTTTCTGGATTATCACCATAAAATTCTTTGAGGCATTTTTGCAGACCATTTAGCAAATCTTGTTTGATTTTTTGGTCTACTAATAGATAATCAGGGGCAATACAAGTTTGTCCGGCGTTAATAAATTTGCCCCAAATAATGCGTTTGATTGTATGTTCAAGATTAATTTCTGCATCTACGATACAAGGACTTTTCCCACCTAATTCTAAGGTGACTGGGGTGAGAGTTTTTGCCGCTGCTGCCATGACGATTTTACCCACGGCTGTACCACCAGTAAAGAAGATGTGATCAAATTTTTCTTCTAGTAACTGTTGGCTTATTTCTACACCTCCTTCTATAACAGCAATATAATTTTTTTCAAAGTATTTACCAATGATTTCAGCGACAAGCTGTGAAGTATGGGGAGCAATTTCTGAAGGTTTGATAATTGCACAATTCCCGGCGGCGATCGCACCGACTAAAGGTGAGATAATTAACTGAAAGGGATAGTTCCAAGGTCCGATAATTAAAACTACTCCTAGAGGTTCTGGATGAATTTTAGCTGAGTAAGGAAAGAATTCTAAGGGAACTTCTGCTTTTTTAGGTTTAGTCCAATTAGTAATATTTTTGATCGCATAGTCAACTTCTTTGACTCCACCAATTTCTGTGGCGTAAGTCTCGAATTCTGGTTTATGCAAATCTGCTTTTAATGCTTGGATGATTGCTGGTTTATTGTCAATAATTGCTTGCTTGAGAATTTTGAGTTGTGCAATCCGAAAAGCAACGTTTTTAGTTGCACCAGTTTTAAAAAAAATCCGTTGTATGTTGAGAATTTCGGCAATTTTGGATATTTCAGTAGTAACCATTTTTTTATCTCCTAACTATTTTGAATTTGGATTTTTGAATTGTTTACTCCCTTCTAGAAGAATACGGATTAAATGAAATGCTTCAATGAACCGCGTATCCCTTACGGGACCGTAAGGAAAGACGCGAAGTGCGCGAAGGAAGAAGGAGGAAGGAAGAAGGAGGAAGGAAGAAGATAAGTAATCTTTTGCTGGGAAGGGGGTAATCAAGATTTTATGGGTAAATTAACAATGAAAATACTACCTTGACCTAATTCAGATTTTACATGAATAAAACCTTGATGTGCTTCTGCAATACGACGCGCCAAGTATAGTCCTAATCCACTACCAGAACGGTTGTGATTACCTTGACGAAATCGTTCAAATAAGGTGGGTTGTTCTTCTGGAGGAATACCAGAACCTGTATCAGCTACTTCAATAATATTTATAAGTTGGTCTGTTTTTTCTGGTCTATGTTGACACTTGAGGCGGATGGTAACTGAACCGGAATCTGTAAATTTGATAGCGTTACCTATCAGGTTTGTAAATAGACGATTTAGTTCTAAGCGATCGCCCATGAAGGTTTTTGTGGTTAAGTTATCAGATAATTCTAGATTTATAGATAGCGCTTTTTCTGCGGCTAGAGGGGCTAATTCTCCAGCGATTTCTTTAAGTAACTGGCTGAGATTAACTGGTTGAAATGTGAGAGTTTTGCGCCCTGCTTCAAAGCGATAAACTTCTAATAAGGTATTAACCATAGTTAGCAGGTTGATGTTACTACGCGCCATGATAGTCATGACTTCCTGCATTGGCGGTGATAACTCTCCTAAAGCACCTTGCTGTAATAGGCTTAACATCCGATCTGCGGCTACTAAGGGAGTGCGTAAGTCATGGGTGAGACGGGAAACGAAATCTTGGCGCTGGAGGGCAATTTCATCACGTTCATCTATACTATGTTTGAGTCGTAAGAGCGATCGCACTCTGGCTAATAATTCATCGATAGTTACGGGTTTGCGGATAAAGTCATCAGCACCTAAATCCAATCCTTGGGCGACGTTAGGGGTATCGTGGGCAGTAATTAGTAAGATGGGGATATATTGCTGCAAATTCATTTCGCTACGAATACATCTAGTTACTTCATAGCCATCCATTCCTGGCATCATTAAATCCAGTAACACCAAATCACAGGGAGATGCTTGAAGTTGTGCCATTGCTTCAGCACCATTTTCAGCAGTACTAATTATATAGCCTTCGGTTTCTAAGATGGTTTTGACGAGAAAGATATTATCAGGAGAGTCGTCTACAACTAGTATTTTGCCGGTGCGAGGAGATTTTGAACTCATAGACTTGGAAAGGTAGAGGGAAAAAGTCAACTTTTCTTAGGTTAGCTGAATCTGTAACCATCTATGAGTGATACGCTTCAGCAATAGAGTTTTTGTAAGAGTCTAGTGTCCCTTCAGTATCTTACACATAGATTTTTAATACAACTCATTTGTTTTTGGGTTGTTTATTTGTTGTGTCTTGGGTAACGGGGTTGAGAGGCGTTTTCAGTAAAATCCAATCGATATAAAGCACAAGTATCTGCGTTTTCAGGTAGTTATTGAGATTCTGGCTATTTTCATCCTTCAGCAGCCATTTCCACAATTTTTCCAGCAGTAGCGTCAGGATAACTTCAAGAGATTTGTTGAGTAGTTGGGGGATTAGAGTTTCTAGCATTGCGAGTGTCTCATTTGTTTGACTGAGTTCAATGTCGCAATTTTCTTTTGGAGTTATTTATTTGACTTACTCTTGACTTGTTTTGACTTACCCTGACTTGCCTTGATTATACGTAAATCGCCGAAAATGCAAGCTAAACTGGAATTTACAGAGTTTTTTATTGCATCTATGTCGTTACCTGAAGATTTCCTGAAACAACTCGAACAATACAGCGAATTATCAAACAGAGAGAAGGAAGTTTTTATAGAAATCTTTGGAAGTGGGAAAAGTCGAGTACAAGTAACACAGACGCTTAATATCGGGGAAAGCAATCTCAATACTTGTCTATCGGGTATTTACAAGAAGTTTCAGATTACAGGTAGTGGACCTGTGAAAGAACCCCGTTTGCGAGAATATTTAGAAAAGCGGTATTCACAACTAAAACCTCCTATAAATGCAAATGCTGATATTGCAGATCATGAAATTGATAGTTTAGTTAAAGAAATTCGCACTTTGGTAAAACCCCACATCAAAGAAAAATGTGGAACTATGCGCGTTTTAGATATGGAACAACCGATAGAGTTAACGGGTGAAAGAGGTATTTATACAAATGTCAACATTTTGGAGAAACTAAACCGAAACCGACGCATAGAAATTGCTGAACTTTTGCAAAACTGTAACCCTGAAGAATTTGATCGTTTTGGACTTAGCGGAATAAAAGAGGAAAGAGTACCAGGACTAGAAGCAGTAAAACGTCATAGTAAACTGATGGTTTTAGGAAAACCGGGAGCAGGTAAAACCACATTTTTAAAATATTTAGCAATGCACTGTATTGAAGGGGAGTTTTTAACAAATAAAGTACCGTTTTTCATCACCATGAAAGAATTTGCAGAAAAGCCCAAACAGCCAGATTTATTAGAATATCTTGCTCAACAATTATCAGTTTGTAATGTTAAAAATGCTGAAGATAAAATAGACAAACTTCTGAGACAAGGTAGAGGATTAATTTTGCTGGATGGTTTAGATGAAGTTCGACAAGAAGATAGCAAGCACATATTAAGACAAATTAGAGAAATATGTAATTTTATTAAAAATCAATTTGTTATCACTTGTAGAATAGCAGCCAATGACTATATATTTCAGGGATTTACAGATGTCGAAGTAGCAGATTTTGACGATGAACAAATTAAATTTTTTACCAAACAATGGTTTCAAAACAGAAAACCTGATAAAATAGAAAGATTCATTCAAAAGATAGAAGATAATCAACCGATTAAAGAATTAGCAACCAATCCACTTCTCCTAACTTTGTTATGCCTCATTTTTGAAGAAAAAGGAAAATTCAAGAACACTCGTTATGACTTGTACGAAGAAGGGGTAGAACTATTATTAGAAAAGTGGGATGCCAGTAGAGATATCGAGCGTGATGAAATATACAAAACTTTATCTACCAGAAGAAAAGAAGATTTATTAAGCAAAATTGCAATTACTACTTTTGAATCTGGAAATTATTTTTTCAAAGAAAATGATGCTGAAATATTAATTTCTGAATATATTTATAATTTACTCAATTTTAAGACTAAACAGGAGATTTTAGATATAGAAAGCAAAAATGTTCTAAAATCTATCGTATCACAGCACGGATTATTGCTGGAAAGAGCAAAAGGTATTTATTCATTTTCTCACCTAACTTTTCATGAATACTTTGCAGCAAGAGAAATATCTGATAATTCTGATTGGGGTATTTTAGTAGCACATATAACTGAGAAACGCTGGCGCGAGGTTTTTTTATTAACTATAGAAAGGATTAAAAAAGCCGATAATTTGTTATATTTAATGAAATTAAAAACTGATAAATTATTGGAGAACGACGATAAATTACAAGAGTTTATACACTGGGTAAGTAAAAAGGAATCATTAGTAAAATCTGATTTTAAACCAGGAATAATTCGTTCCTTCTACTTCAATCTAGGTCTTACATCATTTAACAGCATTGATGCATACTATGGGTATGATACCTTAAATTTACTTGATAGTGTAGATTACTTTGATATTGAGAGTGTTAATCAAAAAAAATCTTTTACCGGCAATTTACCTGATGAACTCATACTTGACCTCTGGTTAATGTTAGATTTTGACCCTAACCTCAACTTCAACCTTGACTATCAATTACAGCAAGAACTTGAATTATTAACAAATAAAATTCCTACTTTAAACAGAAATCAGGAATGGCTATATGAAAATGATGATTGGTGGACTAAACAGGAAAATGTTGAATGGTGGCAATCTCATGGGTATACGTGGACAGAGGAATTAAGAGATACAATTATTAAGTATCGTAATATTGGACATGATTGGCAATTCAGTAAGTCACAAAAGTATATATTGCAAAAATATTATAATGCTAATATCTTTTTACTAGAATGCCTTTATAGCAATTGTTATGTTAGCCGCGAAGTTAGACAATACATTGAGAATACTTTACTTTTACCCATGAGTGAAATAGAAACGATAAAGAAACAATGATGTTATGCGTAATTAGAAGCGAATTAGGAAAATTAGTTAGGACATTTTCTCTATTTAACTTTCAATAGTAATCTTATGTGAGAAATGTGTAAATTCATTTATAGAAAGAATCTCTTTTTTATGCAGTTTTATTAATGCAGATAAATTATTAATTTTTTTACTGCATTAATAACAACATTTAAAGTTATGTTAATAATTTCTGAAATTCGGAAATTGAAGGAATAGAAATTGCTCTTTTTAGCAGTGTTTTCAATACAGATGAATCATTGATATTATTCACTGCATCAATAATAAATGTTGGTACTTCACCAAATCGCGTTTCCAAGACTTCAATCAGATTATCTCTTCCCATTTGTAAAATACCTTCTTGCAGTCCTTCCTCAATTCCTTCCTGTTTTGCTAATCTTTCAATCTAAGGGCTATCGTAATCGGTAGATTGTTCAGTCATAACCTAAAACAAAAAGTATCTTTGTGCCATTGGTAAAACTGTTGCAGGTTCACAAGTTAATAATTCACCATCTGCACGAACTTCGTAGGTTTCTGGGTCTACTTCAATATGAGGTAAAGCATCATTTAATTTCATATCCAGCTTACTAATTTGCCGTGTTCCTGAAACTGCAACTGCTGTTTTTTGTAACCCTAATTGTTGGGTAATTTCTCTTTCTAAACTTGCTTGAGAAACAAAAGTTAATGATGTCGCGTTTCTAGCACCTGCAAAACTACCAAACATGGGGCGTGCGTGTACAGGCTGTGGTGTGGGAATACTAGCATTTGCATCACCCATTTGCGCCCAAGCAATCATTCCCCCTTTAATCACGATTTCTGGTTTCACTCCAAAAAATGCAGGTTTCCACAAACACAAATCTGCTAATTTCCCCGCTTCCACTGACCCCACATATTCAGAAATCCCATGTGTAACCGCTGGGTTAATTGTATATTTAGCAACATATCTTTTTGCACGAAGATTGTCTGACCTCTCCCCCAACCCCTCTCCTGGTAGGAGAGGGGAGAGTGTTCCGCGTTGTACCTTCATTTTGTGGGCGGTTTGCCAAGTCCGAATTATTACTTCTCCCACACGACCCATCGCTTGGGAATCGGAAGCAATCATACTAAACGCGCCTAAATCGTGCAGAATATCTTCAGCAGCGATAGTTTCTCGACGAATGCGGGACTCAGCAAAAGAGACATCTTCAGGAATTGCGGGATCTAAGTGATGACATACCATCAACATATCCAGATGTTCATCTAGAGTGTTGACGGTGTAAGGACGGGTGGGGTTGGTGGAAGATGGTAAAACGTTGGTTAGTCCGCACACCTTGATGATATCCGGTGCGTGTCCTCCCCCTGCGCCTTCGGTATGGTAGGTGTGAATAGCACGATGTTTAAAAGCCGCAATAGTATCTTCGACAAATCCGGCTTCGTTTAATGTATCGGTGTGTATTGCAACTTGCACATCATATTCATCAGCAACGGTGAGAGAGGTGTCAATAGTTGCGGGGGTTGTTCCCCAGTCTTCATGGAGTTTTAACCCCATTGCACCGGCGTGGATTTGTTCTACAAGTCCTTGGGGTTGACTGGTGTTACCTTTGCCTAAAAAGCCGATATTGACGGGGAAAGCATCAGCCGCTTGCAGCATTCGGTACATATTCCAGGGGCCGGGAGTGCAGGTGGTGGCGTTTGTACCTGTTGCGGGGCCTGTTCCTCCACCTATCATTGTGGTGATACCTGATGCGATCGCCACTTCAATCTGTTGGGGACATATAAAATGGATGTGGGTATCTATTCCCCCCGCTGTGAGAATCATTCCTTCCCCGGCTAAAGCTTCGGTTCCGGGGCCAATAATAATATCTATGTTGTCTTGAATATAGGGATTTCCGGCTTTACCAATTTTAAATATTTTCCCATCTTTAATGCCGATATCTGCTTTGACAATTCCCCACCAATCGAGAATCAAAGCATTAGTAATTACTAAATCTACAGCACCATCATGATTAGAAATTGGGGATTGTCCCATTCCGTCTCTGATGACTTTTCCTCCACCAAATTTTACTTCGTCGCCGTAGGTTGTGAAGTCTTGTTCGACTTCGATAAATAATTCTGTGTCAGCTAGTCTAATTCTGTCGCCTACTGTTGGTCCGTAGGTATCGGCGTAGGCTTGGCGGTTCATTTTGTAGGGCATATTTTATCCTTTTTTTTTAACGCTGAGGGACGCTGAGGTTAGCGCGGAGGTACGCGGAGGGTTTTTTTAGAGGTTCATTTTGTAGGATATATTTTATCCTTTTTTTTAACGCTGAGGGACGCTGAGGTTAGCGCGGAGGTACGCGGAGGGTTTTTTAGAGGTTGCCGTTAATTTTGGCGTTGAAGCCGTAGATTTGGCGTGTACCGAGGAGGGGGATTAATGTTATTTCTTTTTCGTCTCCTGGTTCAAATCTCACGGCTGTTCCTGCGGGGATGTCTAATCTCATTCCTCGCGCTTTTTCTCTGTCAAAATGTAGGGCGGTGTTGACTTCGTAAAAGTGAAAATGTGAACCTATTTGAATTGGTCTATCTCCTGTATTTGCTACTATTAATTTTGTGGTTTGATGACCTGCATTTAATTCAATTTCCCCTGGTACTGTGATTATTTCTCCGGGAATCATAATTTGGTTTTCCTGATTTACAGCTTTTCTCAGAATTAGACAAATGGTTTAAAAGCTTGAGGACATAGTTCTGCAATATCTTGATATCTAGAACTCGCCGATGTGTTTGCAAGCATTTATAGTTCCTTTACATTATACAATCAAGCTGCATAGTAGCTTAATTATGTCTTTAGGTATAAAAATAAACTGATTATTGGTGTTAAGCTATAAAAATAATCACCCAGTACTGAAACAGAGTAATTTGTTAAGTCACCTCTAACAATCGGCTGCACCGTATAATTCCTGTGATGCTGGCAACTCTCAAGTCCGGTTTTGGATTAGAGGTGAAGAGTGGCGATATTCTCATGTTCATAGCGGTAATGTGATTTTAAATTCATTTAATCTGGAAAATTAATACGGAGATAATTATGAGCTTAGAAAAACGGGTTGAAGCAACTGCCAAAAATATTGAAGGCAAAGTTCAAGAAGTTGTAGGCAATATTACGGGAGATCCCCAAGCTCAAGCTGAAGGTCAGGCAAAACAAGTCGAAGCAAGCGGTATTCACGTTGTTGAAAATGTGAAAGATCAAGTCAAAAAAATTATTGACTAAGAGTGTCATTTTTCTGGAAAGTATAAATAGCCATCAAACTATCTATACTTTCTAGTTATGCGCTTTTAGTTAATAGTCAAATCAATGCCTTAAAAATAAAAGTTTGGGAATTTAGAATGATTTTATTTCAACAAGCTCGGAAATTATTGCTCACTATTAGCCTAGTTTTATTAGTGTCAACTTCTATAGGATTGGGTTTAGCACCTGGAGATAGTTGGGCTGCAACTTCACTCACTGATATAAGCGGTCAAACCCATATTCAAATAGCAATGATGGATAGAGCAAAGGCAGTCTCTAAGAATATTGAAGGCAAAGCTCAAGAAGCTTTCGGTAATGTTACTGGCGACCCAAAAGACCAAGTTGTTGGTAAAGCTAAACAAGCTGAAAGCCAAGTTCGTAACACAATGGAAGATGTGAAAAGCAATGTTCGTTTATCAGGAAGAGCAAAGGCAGTCTCTAAAAATCTTGACGGCAAAACTCAAGCAGCAGCTGGCAATATTACAGGTGATCTGAAAGACCAAGTTGTAGGCAAAGCTAAACAAGCTGAAAGCCAAGTTCGTAACACTGTGGAAGATGTGAAAGCCAAGGTTCAAGACCTCTTCAATTAAGAAATATCAAACATCGGGTTTACATCATAATAGCGACATTCAAAAGCCGTTCAGTCATTGCTAATTTTGACTGAACAGAGGCAGCTTTTTTGAATTTGTTTGTGTCCTAATTCCACTAATGATTTCTGGTAGCAACATATGACTAATCTCAATAATCCTAATCCTAATAACCGTGACGATAATGTCAGGAATGATAAATCTGGGTCTTATGATCACGGTTACTCTGATGGTCGTGTCTCTGGAACAAATCTGAAGAACGAAGCCCTAGAAGCACGCGATCAAAATAATACCGCTAGTGGCCTGATAATTGGTATGGGTATTACCGCTTTGCTGGGAATGGGTGGACTTGCTTACTACTTTTGGGGGCGGCCAACTACCAACTCAGTAATTATTGTACCTGCTCCTGCTGCCTCTCAACAGCCAGCTAAACAGACAACGATCATCGAAAAGACGAATACTGTTGAGCGTGTTCCCGTACCCGTATCTGTTCCTACTCCTGCTCAACAAAGAGCGCCTAATGTCAACGTTAAAGTTGATGTTCCCCAGCCACAAGCACCTAAACAAGAGAAGACAGATGTTAAGGTGATTGCCCCTAATAATCCACAGCCTGCTCCCGCTCAACAGAACACGACGATTAACGTAGCTCCTGCTGAATCATCCACCAAGACTCCAACATCGACCTCTACCCCAGATAAGTCGAGTTCTAACACGCAGACATCTCCTAATACGCCTAAGGCGAATTCAGATGCTGGTACTACAACGAATTCAAACCCATAGCAAAACAAGTCTTTATCTTCTCTTTCTCCTATCTTAATGGGTTTTCATTAACGAATAGGATTATGTACAGTAACTAACTTTGTCCCATCAGGAAAAGTGGCTTCTACCTGCACATCATGAATCATTTCTGGTACACCTTCCATGACATCATCACGAGTTAATAAAGTTGTGCCATAACTCATCAAATCTGCTACAGTTTCACCATCTCTTGCACCTTCCAAAATAGCAGCAGAAATAAAAGCAACTGCTTCGGGATAATTCAATTTCAAACCTCTATTTTTTCGTCTTTCCGCTACTAATGCAGCAGTAAAAATTAATAACTTATCCTTTTCCTGGGGTGTAAGCTGCATTCTTGTCTCTGTCCTCTGTGCCTGGAGTGGTTAGTTTAAATTTGCCATACTCTGGGAATACAATTACCACGATTTAACAAAGATACTCGTAAAATTTGCCAAATATTTGTAAACCAATTTCTGACTTCAGATGTAGAATTACCACGATATCGACACAAAAATCCATGTGGTAAGCGAGTTACTCCAGCCCCAGAGTTGTGAATAATTAAAGAACGGGCTTTGTCAACTATTTCTCCAGGAATGGGACTTCCTACCCAAACTAGAGTACCTACAACGGGGTTTCCTGCTAACCCGTGGGGACTGTGAAATACTTCTTCGCTACCGGGTACGATTTGTCTATCAATCCACAACGGAATACCATTTTGCCAGATTTCTGTGTGCGATCGCATTTCTCCCTCTAAAAACTTTTCTCCTCTCGCACTCCTTCCCAACCGTGTAATTTCCCAGCCGATAAAGCTAGAATTGGTATCTAAATTTACTTTTAAATCTTGGCGATAAACAGCACCGTTGAATAAAATAGTCTCTTGAGGTAAATATTCTAAACAAGCATTAGCATCAATTTGGATATTTACCGTTTGTCTTGCGGGTAAGCCGTTACTGCGATATACCTTACCTGCTGCGGCTGTGGTGATTAATGTTTGGGAATTTTTTTCGAGGTGAATTTCGGAGGATAAGCGATCGCCCCCCACAATGCCCCCAGCCGTGTGTAAAATGACGCTATGGCAAACTTCCTGTCCTTCTGGGTAAAAGGGGCGTTGTACCTTGAAAGGGGCTTGATAGTGGTTGTAAATTAATTGGGTGGAATCTTGGCGATTAGCATAAACTAAATTAAGTTTGCCATGCCAACCTGGCTTTGTTTCTGGGTTCTGTGTCATTTATATAAATGAAAATTATATTTTATTTAACCTTAGACATTTTGTAAAAGTTTCAGAAATAAATATTTAACCTCAGATAAATTTGGCTGATGAAATCTTGTCTACGGTTTTTTAGCTAAGATTATATAATCATCTAAAGTATAGTTTGACTCATATTTCTGTCTAAAATACTTTTGGATGATTGGAGTCATATACACTTGCTTAGGTAGTTTCTCTCTCGCAAATTTAGCAAATTCAGCAGCAGATAAAGATATTCTGGAAGCCGTTGAGGTTAAATACTTATACCAAACCAATTCTAATTCAAGTTCTGCTAAAAATTTGCATACTAAAATTTTTTCTTGGTTTTTATCTTCAAGTTTCTGCGTATTATAAATTTTAAATAACTTTTTATCTTGCACAATTAACAGTACATAACCTTGATGATTTAAACTTTGAGCGAATATTTGTTTATATATATTATTTGCTTCCTGATTTTTAACTGTATCGTTAAAAAAACAATGGGAAATAACTATAAAATTAAAAAACTTTTTAGGGATATTATTAGATTTTTCATTCCAGGTAAATATGTCATCAGTCACAAAGCGAAAATAAGTATTTCCGGGACTAATACGAGATTCAATATATCTTCTCCAAAACTGAAGCCCTCGATATTGGAAAGCATCTTGTTTTTCTAAAGAATAGTAAGATACGTGCATTTGGGGAATCTCAAAGAAGCCGCTAAAACTTTGGAGAAATAAAGCTAAACCATAAGCACTTGTTCCCGGGCCAGCTGCAATATCGAGAATATTAAACTTTGTCGGTAGTAACTCATCTTGGTAAATTAAAAACCAGGCTAAATATAGACAATATACATTTTCTAAAAAATATTTCATAAAATAGACATGAGGAGTCAAACTAAAGCGATAATCTGGATCTTGTCCAATTTTTAAGTTATTAATATCCTCAAGAGCATCTTCTAACTTAATCGCTAATTGTTGATCAGGAATTTTACTAAATTCTTCTTGGAGATATTCAACTAGCTGAATTTCAAAATCTTCAAATATAGGCTTATCAATACCAGTAGCTTGTAATTTATATTCATCATGCTGCACTAAATTAAAAGCTTTATATATATACTGAATAAATTCTGCTTCTAGCTTTAATGACAAATGAGATTTTGGTTGTGTTGCTTCGGCTAATCGTTTAGTTAAATTGGCTTTTTCACGTTTATATTCCTGGGAATTACGTTCAAGTTGAAGCTTATCCCGAAATAATTTCTCTAACCAAGAAAAACTTGCACCTGACTTTTGAATTTCCTGCAAAATCTGCACAGCACGTCGGTTATCACCACGCTGTAAAGCTGATTTAAACTTTTGACTTCTCCACCAATTAATAATAAAATTACTCATAACCAAATCCGTCTTTACCTTCTTTAATTTCTACACCCGGAAGCCGAGCAATTAACTTTTTTTTAAATTTCAAATAACTCGATTTATCTGATTCATACCACCAAGCATACTTTTGTTTTATTTCCTCAGCTTCTTGACGAGTTGATGCTACAAGAGATCGATTATTGTTAACATGGAAATCTTGAATCACCACTCTATCAGCAATTGCTAATTTTTCAATAAAAGCAAATTCATCATTCGCTAAAGTTGGGAGTAAAGGCGTAATTGTAATAGAAATTTTAGGAATAAAACCTTTACTATTATCAATATTTTTTTTGATTTTAGCCAAAGCATTT
The DNA here is from genome assembly GCF_014698735.1 of Anabaena catenula FACHB-362. GTDB lineage: Bacteria > Cyanobacteriota > Cyanobacteriia > Cyanobacteriales > Nostocaceae > Anabaena > Anabaena variabilis_A. Next base: position 131,667 of record NZ_JACJTQ010000006.1, on the reverse strand, counting down.
AGTCTGGCTTTGATACTAGGTGAACGAGGTTCAAAATCCTTTCTTACAGATTCACTTCCCGTGGGAATACTCATATTAATTCGCAAGCGTTGAAACCTTTGTAAATAATCAATATCTCTGGTGATAATTGGACTGCGAGTTTGAATTACCAAAGTTGGACGATAATCAAGCATCACCTCTAATAAACTGCGAGTTAATTTATATTTAGATTCCAATGGTTGATAAGGATCTGTAACGCTACTCATATAAATTATCGGAGGCTGATTCGGATTTTTTTTATACCATTTTTCTAATTCTTTCCCTAGAATTTCCGCTGCATTTTCTTTATAAATTACCCATTTACCCCAATCCTGACGCATTTTAGTATTAGGACTAAAAGCCGCAGCATAACAATAACTACAACCATATTGACAACCCCGATAAGGATTGAGAGTAAAGTCATAAGCAGCAATAAAACCAGTGGCTTTAGTTAACAGTGATTTAGCATTTTGGAAATAAATATTCGTATCTCCAAATTTTTCTTTAACTAAGTTCGTTGGTGTACCTTCGCAATAACCTTCATACTGTATTTTGACCATATTTAAACCTACTTTTAGCTTCAACTCTGTCATCTGCCATAACAGATACTTTTAATCTAGCTAATAAATAAATTTAAATATAATTCAAACCGTTAGACAAACGTATATACACGGATAATAGTATAATTAGTAAATACTAACTTTGCTTTCACAGCCCATAACCGCAATGGGGAAACTTAAGCTGTGACTTTTGTGCCATTTCAGGCAAAAATAGAATAGTATCTCCAGAAATACAGCATCTACCAAAAAATATGGCAGCTAAAGTAATTAGTGTTTGCAACCTCAAGGGTGGAGTTGGCAAAACCACCCTCGTTATGGCCTTAGCAGAGTATTTGGCAGGAGATACAATGTATGGTAAGCGGGTTCTGACTATTGATTTAGATCCCCAAACTAACTTAACTACTGCTTTAATGGCGGAAGAAGTCTGGGAATGGCAATATAATAACAGGCGTTTGACATTGCCTTATTTATTTAAAAATGCTGATTTTTTTGTAAACAATGGTAATTATCATAAATTTATAGTTAAAGAAGAAGTTTCTAATGTCAGAAACAAAAACTCTTTCAATTGTTTACATCTAATCCCTAGCAGTCCAGGATTATTTGAAGTCCAAGAGTATTTACCAGAAAGTTCAGTTTCTATTTTGCGTCAAATTCTCAAGCCCTTATTAGCAGAATATGACTACATCTTAATAGACTGTCCACCCAGTATTAATAATATTATCAAAAGCGCGTTTTATGCTAGTGATTTTTGTATTATTCCCTGTGTACCTAGCCGAATGTCAATTCACGGTTTAGAACTATTACTTGAACAGATTGAAAAATTTAACAAAGATTATGAACATAACCTAGAACCAGTCGGAACTTTAATTTCTCGTTATAACGGAACTGTATCCCAAACTCACAATTTAAATTTTATTATCGTTAATCCCTTTTTCCCACCAACGTTTTATACAAAAATACCTGAAAGGGCAAAAATTGCTGAAAGCCTAGATTTTAGTATGCAGTTAACATATAAACAAAAATATGGAGAATGTCATGAATCTATGGTTAACCTAACCAAAGAATTTATGCAAAGAGTAGAGAGTAGTGCAATTTATGCACCATTAATGGCTAGTTTATTGTGATAGTTTAAATCTGTAATTGATTAGAACTAAATAGGAGACAGGTATGGCGTGAATATTTAGTTTATCAGCAGAATGTGGCTCTTTTGATTGTGAGTTGAATCGAAACTCAAAATTCTCTCTGCACCTCTGCGCCTCTGCGTGCAAAAAAAAAATCAATAGTTGTAGCAAATCGTTGGATAAAATGGCTCTACATAGTATTAAATATACCATGATATTGATTCCGTTTAACCCAACGATTTGCTATAATAAAACTAACTAAACTTTTACTACAAAAAATATTATGCCATCACCTAAAATTATTGAACTTGAACAAATATTACAAACTTACTCCATTGAAGATAAACAATGGTTATTACAACAGTTAATTCAACAACTGGGATTAAATAATCAAGAAAAACCACCAGTAAATTATAAACAACAAGCAAAAGAGATTATTGCGGAAACTCTCAGTGAAGTTTTAGCTTTATCCAACGACTGCGAAGAGGAAGTTTGGCAAAAATTTGATGCCGCAAGTGGAAGAATATCGGCAAAATTAAATGAATCGGATTTTTTATAATGTCTTTTCAAAAATTTGATTCACCAAAACCTTTAGTAATTGTAGATACATCTGTTTTTATCTCGGCTTTATTGAGTAAAAACCAAAATAGTGCGCCTTGTCAAATTATTATATTCTGGCGAGAAGGTAAATTTAATCTAGTAATTTCTCCACAAATATTAGAGGAATTAGTTGAAAAATTATTAGCAAAAAATATTTAAATAACCCATTTACCCTCGTTTTACAGATTCATCAAAAATTTGCATTTGCTCTGGAGTGAAATCATTCAGCATTCCTGAAACTAGATGTAAAGATAATATTCTTTTAATTCGTTTGGTTAATGCTTCCACAGAAATACTATTCACATCAGGAACAGCTACAGGATCAAAATTACGGGTGATATTTTCAATCATTTCCTGTCTATTTAGATTTTCTCGGTAAAGAGGATTATTGTCAATCAATTTGTTAACAATTGGAGTGAATTTTTGATAATTGGATTGTTGGTTAATACTTTGAGTCATAGTTTTATCTCCTCAAAATTATATGGTTGTTGAATCACTTAATATCATCATTATAAAATTGATAATATAAAGTTAAAATTCTTGGTTCTTCGGTACTTTTTATGGAGAACCCAGTTCAAAATCATTGAAAGCCTTATTGTGTCGGCATTTCATTCAAAATATGGGCATTATAGTTTATAATCCTTGCCCCGTAAGGGTTTTGTGATAAACAATCCTCAACCTCCATAAAACAGACGCAAGAGCCAAATTCTTGATGTCCTTCTTTCTAGAATTTTATTACTCACACTTCCAAATTTTAATTGTTTTATCAGCACTACCACTCACAAGAGTTTTTCCATCAGGACTAAAAGCAATTGAATGAACAGTTGATGAATGTCCAGAAAGAGTATTTATTAATTCTTTTGTACCTAGATGCCAGAGTTTAATTGTATAATCATTACTTCCACTAGCTAAAAAATGTCCATCAGGACTAAAGGCAACACTACATACAGTGTTTGTATGCCCAGAAAAGGTGTGAATTAATTCACCTTTTGACGAATACCAAATTTTAATAGAATTATCAACACTTCCACTAGCAAAAGTCTTACCATCAGGGCTAATAGCTAAACTAAGAACAGTGCCTAAATGTGCAGCAAGAGTGTGAACTACCAGCCCAGTTTTCATATCCCATATTTTTATAGTACTGTCGCTACTACCACTAATTAATGTCTGTCCATCAGGACTAAATGCCAGAGATACAACGAATTTTTCATGTCCAGTTAGAGTAGAAATTAACTCTCCATTAATTAAATTCCATATTTTAATAGTTGTATCATCACTTCCCGTAGCGAGAGTTTTACCATCAGGGCTAAATACAACTGACTCAACATCTGCTGAATGTCCAGTAAAAGTTGTTCCTGTTCGGGAATACCATAATCTAACTGTATCATCATAGCTACCACTAGCTAGTGTCTGTCCATCAGGACTAAACGCAACGGTACGAACATAATTAGAATGACCATTAAAGGTGCAAATCATTTCTCCATTCTGTAAGTTCCAAACCTTAATATTATTATCCCCCCCTCCACTAGCAAAAGTTTTACCATTTGGATTAATAGCAACAGAATAAACAGTATTTAAATGTCCAGTCAAAGTATGGATACATCGCCAATTTTGTTTTTTCTTACTTTCAAAATCTGCTAATAGTTTCAAATCCTTATTATATATTTCTCGATAATCTTGACAGATTAAACTTAGCTGTTCATTAATCTTGTTTGTCCAGTCTGAAGGAATATCAGCTTCTATATTCAATAACTGTGGTTCATAATTTGGATCAATATTTAAATAATACCAATCTGCCAAAAAAGCCGCTAATAACTTATGCAAAGTAACAATAGTCTGTCTAATTATGCGGAAACTTTGTTTTTCATCATTTCCAGCTTCATCAAGTTGCTTTTTTACTTCTTCCCAGTTCCAAGGTTCAAAAGATAAAGATACTGGTTTTTGCAGTCCCCAAAACCGAACATTAAAATAAACTTCGTGATCTGTAATATCAGTATAAATAATGGCAGTAGGCACAGCAGATAAAATTGTCTCTAGCTGCTTAACTTCAGCATCAAAAACAGAACGCTCAAAATATTTACCATAAAATTCTACTGGGCATAAATCACCTTGAAGTGAATAATGCTTTTCTAAGAATATTTTTAATTGATTGCGAATTTCTTTATTGAGACTATCACGAAATGATACAGGGAAATCTTCGCTAATATCTGGAGGTGGAACTAACATTAATAAACGTGGTTTCTCTTGTTCCTCAACAAATATTCTTTGTACTTCATCACGACTTAAAATACCTGGCCATTTTTGCTGATCAAAAATAGCCTGAATTTCTTTTTTCTTAATTTCAATCTCTTGGGTTGTTTTTTCTCGAATTACATCTAAGTATAAAGCACTTAATTTACGTCTATCTTCTAATTCTTCCTGTTTTAATTGCAAAGCTCTTTCTTCTCTTTCTGCCTTAGCTGCGGCAATTTGTATATCTGTTTTTAAGCGTACTTCTTGAACTTGCAGTAATTCTTTCTCTCTAGCTTCTCGACGGTTATAGTAATCTATTTCTGCCTGACGCACTCGCGTATCTTGTCGAACACTTTCAATTTTTGCAGGTAAATTACGTTTCTTTTCTTTACCAAATTTCTGCTCAATAAAAGCAGAAACTATTTGGTCACCAGTTTGGAGAACAAAACCAACAACAGCACCAATAATATTAAATCCCATAAGTAAGTGTTAAACCGGAATATTGACAATATTTGGTCAATATTAACACAATACGGTATTCTCCACTCACTTAACCTAATCTATATCTACTTCTCCGCGCCTCTGCGCCTCTGCGTGCAAAAAAAACAGCCGCCCCCTTACGGAAGCGGCCATTATTTAAACTAATCTAGGAAAAGATTTTAGTAATCAAAATCTCCGCCACCCATACCAGCACCAGCAGCAGGAGCGCCATCCTTAGGCTCAGGCTTGTCAACAACGATACATTCGGTTGTCAACACCATTCCCGCAATAGAAGCCGCATTTTGCAGCGCAGAACGAGTTACTTTCGCAGGATCAACAATCCCAGCTTCCAACATATCAACGAATTCGTTGGTAGCTGCGTTGAAACCTACATTGAAATCCTTCTCTTTCACACGTTCAGCAATGACAGCGCCATTCTGACCGGCATTTTCTGCAATTCTCTTCAGAGGTGCAGGTAAAGCACGAGCCACAATTAAAGCACCAGTCAACTCTTCATCCTTGAGGTTAGCCTTAGCCCACTCTTCCAACTGAGGAGCGAGGTGAGCTAGGGTTGTACCACCACCAGGAACAATACCTTCTTCTACAGCAGCTTTGGTAGCGTTGATAGCATCTTCCAAGCGCAGCTTCTTGTCCTTCATTTCGGTTTCGGTAGCTGCACCAACTTTCACAACAGCTACACCACCAGACAATTTAGCCAAACGCTCTTGCAGTTTTTCTTTGTCGTAGGAAGATTCGGTTTCTTCCATTTGACGACGGATTTGTTCGCAACGAGCCTTAACTGGAGCTTCGTTACCTTCAGCAACAATTGTGGTGCTGTCTTTGGTGATGGTGATGCGGCGAGCTTTACCCAGGCTATCTAGCTTGGTGGTATCCAGCTTCAAACCAGCATCTTCGGTGATGAGTAGACCACCAGTCAAGACAGCAATATCTTCTAGCATAGCCTTACGGCGATCGCCAAAACCAGGAGCCTTAACAGCCGCAACATTGAGTACACCGCGCAAACGGTTAACTACCAAGGTTGCCAAAGCTTCTTTTTCGATATCTTCGGCGATAATCACCAAAGGACGACCAGAACGAGCTACTTGCTCAAGTACAGGAACTAAATCTTGGACTAAAGCAATTTTCTTGTCTGTCAACAAGATGTAAGGCTCATCGAAAACCGTTTCCATCCGCTCTGCATCAGTAGCGAAGTAAGGAGAGATATAGCCTTTGTCAAAGCGCATCCCTTCGGTGATTTCGAGTTCGGTGGTCATAGACTTCCCTTCTTCTAGGGAAATTACGCCTTCTTTACCCACCTTATCCATAGCTTGAGCAATCATGCTGCCGACTTCTTCGTCGTTACCAGCGGAGATTGCCGCAACTTGTGCGATCGCTTTAGAATCTTCTACAGGACGAGCGTGTTCAGCAATTCTTTCTACTAAAAACGCAGATGCTTTATCAATACCGCGCTTCAGCAAAATCGCATTAGCACCAGCTGCAACGTTCCGCAAGCCTTCCTTAACGATCGCATGAGCCAAAACGGTAGCGGTGGTTGTACCATCACCCGCAGCGTCATTGGTCTTAGAAGCAGCTTGACGAATTAGCGCCACACCTGTGTTTTCAATGTGGTCTTCTAATTCAATTTCTTTAGCGATGGTGACACCGTCATTAACGATTTGTGGTGCGCCAAATTTCTTCTCTAGAACTACGTTGCGACCTTTAGGTCCAAGGGTAACAGCTACAGCCTCAGCTAAGATATCAATACCGCGTTCTAGAGCGCGACGGGCGTTTTCGTTGTAAATAATGCGCTTTGCCATATAAGTCTAAATCCAGGTAAAGGTAATAACTTAAAATTTGTCTTGAATTTGGGGATTGGGGATTGGGGATTGGTAATTGGTCATAGGGGAGAACTTTTTTCCAGTCCCTACATACCTCATACCCCTCATCACCCTTTTAGATCACGACTGCTAGAATATCCTTCTCAGAAAGCAGTACATATTCTTCAGTACCGAGCTTGATGTCAGTGCCTGCATACTTGGAGTACAGCACCTTATCGCCGATTTTAATTTCCATTTCCTGACGATTACCATCGTCATTACGCTTGCCAGGACCAAGGGCTACTACTTCCCCTACTTGGGGCTTTTCCTTAGCGGTGTCTGGCAAATACAGACCACCTGCGGTCTTTTCTTCAGCGGCGGTCACTTTCACGAAAACGCGATCGCCCAAAGGTTGAACTGTAGAAACGCTTAGAGATACAGCTGCCATAAAAATTTTTCTTGCCTTGTTAGCACTCTCGACTCCTGAGTGCTAATTTACCGAAGAGCAGCATCCAATGGCAATAATTCCAGGTGTACGGGTTCCCGAACTATGAAGGCGCAGCTATACTTAAGTATTTATACTTAATTAGTATAGTTGTCAGGTTTTGTTGCGTAGGTAATGAATATTTTTATATGGACAACTTTATTTGCAAAGCTGGCAAATTGTTATAGAACTGTAATCAGGGAGCCGCTTAATGAGTAACATTGCCGTCCAATCCCCAAAACTACTAAAACTGTGGAACTTAAAACCTCAAGTCATTGTTTGGACAATCTAGAACTGGCAAATATTCACCAAACAGCTTGCTGTTTTTTCTGAGCAGATGGTTGCTCACTCCTGGTTAAAACAAGCTAGTCTGGAATCCGGGAAATGCTTGCAAGAGCCACTCAAGGAGCCACCTCTCAACCAAATGCTTTCTTCGTCATCCCATTTGCATCTTCAGAACTAAATCCAACTGCTTGCGTGTTTGTTGTTCTAGGCAGATAATGGTAGTTTACCCAGATGGGGTCTGGTATAGCCAAACGAAACCGGAAGTCATTGAGCGGATCATCCAAGAACACTTAATCGGCAGAATGGTGGTGGTTGAAGGATATGCATTTTTGACCCATCCTTTGCCAGAAACTTACCCTGTTTCTCGTAAACCTCTGAAATAGAGGCTTAACATCCAAAGGATATAATAGAGCAGCAGTCAGCGAATGAAAGTGCGGGTTAGTTTTGAGCTAGGATGATCTTTCAGTCAATACTGAAGTTGTCAACCAAAAGGATTTTGATTTTATCAATCTTTTTTAGCCCGCCCCTTTCAAAGCCGTATATAATAGCGCATTATAAATACTGTTGCTCTCCGTATCCTTACTGGACTTTTGCCATCCAGCTACTAGTAAGATTGAAAGTGACCGTCACTTTTTAGACTTCCAGGCAGCAAGGGCAAGTTAAGTGGGAAAAAAAGCATCTCAATAATCCACCATAGAGGATAACTATTCAAGACCTTGATGGATCGAAGCGCGACAAGTGCCACTGCTATGAAAGAGCCCAGCATGAAAGATCACAAACGACTTCTATTGATTGACGATGACCCTAACCTCATCTTGCTGGTGAAGGATTACTTAGAATTCCGGGGATACGAAGTCATCACCGCCGAAAATGGACGAGAAGCTCTGGAAATTTTAGAACATGAAGTTCCAGACATGATCATCTGTGACGTGATGATGCCGGAAATGGACGGATATACTTTCGTTGAACAAGTCCGGCAAAACGAACGTACTAGTTGGATACCTGTTCTTTTCCTTTCCGCTAAGGGACAAAGTGCAGACCGAGTTAAAGGTCTGAACAAAGGTGCTGACGTGTACATGGTCAAGCCCTTTGAACCAGAAGAACTCGTAGCACAAGTAGAATCCTCACTCAAGCAAACTATCCGTTGGAAAGAACACCAGACAAAGGGAGGGGAAAACGGTTCCCGTATCCAGGTTCCCTTCGATGTGCAGTTAACCCCAACAGAACTGAAAGTAGTTCAGTTTGTAGCCAGAGGTTTAGCTAACCGGGAAATCGCTGAAGAATTAAATGTCAGTCAGCGTACTGTTGAAAGCCATGTATCCAATATGTTGGGTAAAACCAATCTCCACAACCGCACCGAACTAGCGCGTTGGGCAATTGAAAATCAAATGGCTTAAACCCACTGCTGATTTGGTGAAATTTTAAAGTTATGAGTTTTGAGTTACAGTGTCCTAACTCAAAACTCAAAACTAGAATTTTTCTTTTGCATTCAGCCTGAAAGCTAATAAATTATGAATTGTGAAGTCAAATTTGGATTTTCTAAATTCAAACTTCATAATTCATATTTTATGATACAGTCCTTAACTCCTATCTTCCAACCCGGATATCACCTAAAAATATCACTACATCACCCCACGTAAATCTCCTAATTTCCCCAACAACAAAGGGAATATCGCTGGTTGGTGCAAGATATAAGTTTCCATAAAACAGAGAATTAATTAAAAGTCGGTCTTTTAAATATACGCATATAAATAATTACATCTATACTGCCGTCAGTACAGTTAATTGAAGTTGATTTATTGATAAGCAATCATATTAAAACCGTAGGGTGGGTTAGCGAAAGCGTAACCCACCAAAAACCCATGAAACAAAAACCCATAAACCCACAAACTTCAATAATATAGATAATCCTATGCCTGACTACAGAAGATACACTCTTGCAGGAGGTACATATTTTTTTACAGGAGTTACCTATCAACGCCAGAAATGGCTATGCACTGAAATCGGAAGAAATACATTACGTCTAGCTATCAATCACGTTCGCAAAAAATATCTTTTTGTTATTGATGCTATGGTTTTATTACCAGATCATCTACATTGTATATGGACATTACCTATAGAAGACAGTGATTATTCAACAAGATGGCGTTTAATTAAAACATTTGTAACCAAACACTGTGCAGAAAAATTAGCACTTGAGGCTCAAATTTCACCTTCACGCCAAAAGCAAAAAGAAAGTAATCTTTGGCAGCGTCGGTTTTGGGAACATACAATTAAAGATGAAATAGACTTTGCTGCTCACTGTGATTATATACATTATAATCCCATCAAACATGGATTATGTACAACAGCAAAACAATGGGAATTTTCCAGTTTTCATCGCTTTGTTTCTCAAGGTATTTATCCAGAAAATTGGGGAAGTGAACAAATACCGAATTTAATCAATGATGTTGAATTTGAATAGGGGTAAACCACCATTTTTATCTAGTAAATAGTGATCATGTAGAGTCGGTTAGCAACAATGTAATCCACCATTATCCTGAAGTTTATGGTGGGTTACGGACTACCGTCCTAACCCACCCTACCATTAAAACTACAATTAAAACTCTGCGCTTTGTGGTGTACGTGGGAACGGAATTACATCTCGAATATTTCCCATACCCGTCATAAATTGTACCAATCTTTCAAACCCCAAACCAAAACCAGCATGGGGAACAGTACCATAACGACGCAAATCTAAATACCACCACAAATCTTCTGGGTTCATACCTTGGGCTAAAACCCGTTTTTCTAATACATCAAGTCTTTCTTCCCGTTGAGAACCGCCAATTATTTCGCCTATTTTGGGTGCGAGAATATCCATAGCGCGGACGGTTTTTTCATCATCACTCAACCGCATATAAAAGGCTTTGATTTTGGCTGGATAATCTGTAACAATCACAGGCTTTTTAAACAGTTGTTCTGCTAAATAGCGTTCATGTTCTGATTGCAAATCTGCACCCCAACTAACAGGATAATCAAATTTAACATCAGCCTTTTCTAAAAGTTTGACTGCTTCTGTATAAGTCAATCTTTCAAATTGATTATTAATAATGTTATTTGCGGTTTCTAAAACAGTCTTATCAATACGTTCATTAAAAAATTCCATGTCTTCTGGACAAGTTTCTAATACATATTTAAAGATATATTTCAGAAACTCTTCCGCTAAATCCATATCACCTTCTAAATCACAAAAAGCCATTTCTGGTTCAACCATCCAAAATTCTGCTAAGTGACGAGAAGTATTAGAATTTTCAGCCCGGAATGTAGGGCCAAAGGTGTAGACGTTAGTAAAAGCCATTGCCATAATTTCGGCTTCTAATTGTCCACTGACTGTTAAATAAGCTGGTTTGCTAAAGAAGTCTTGGCTATAATCAATTTCTTGATTTTCGCTGCGGGGAACATTCTTTAAATTGAAATTGGTAACGCTAAATAATTCTCCAGCACCTTCACAGTCACTAGCGGTAATAATGGGAGTATGTACCCACAAAAATCCTTTTTCTTGGAAGAATTGGTGAATAGCTGCTGAACAAGCATTTCTCACCCGAAATACTGCACCAAAGGAGTTGGTTCTAGAACGCAAATGTGCAATGGTGCGTAGAAACTCAAAGGAATGGCGTTTCTTTTGCAGAGGATATGTATCGGGATCAGCATCACCGTAGACTTTAACGCTATCAGCTTTTAATTCTATGCGCTGTCCTTTTCCTTGGGAAGCGACAAGTACACCTGTTATTTCTACAGAAGCACCAGTATTGATTTTTTTTAAGATTCCTTCGTAGTCTGGTAAATCTTGATTAATGACAATTTGCAAATTACCTAATGAAGAACCATCATTAACTTCTAAAAAAGCAAAACCTTTTAACTCGCGTTTTGTTCTTACCCAACCTTGAACTACTAAAGACTCTTCAGGTTGACCAGTTTTTAATATTTCTGCAATTCGGCGATTTACCATTTTCTACAATTTGTATTTTGTAAATGTGTATAGTTTTTATTTTAAGAAAAATTAACAATTAAGCCAATCCTACCTAATTTTACAATCCCAAATTAGAACTACCCAACCCAAGATTTTAATAACCAACCGATAATAACTCCCATTCCCCCAAAGCGGACTACTTGCCAAAAAGGTCTTTTCAGACTCGTCCAAGAAAACAACTGGCTTTCCAAATTTATTTCTAAGGCTTCCAATTGTTGTTGAATGCGTTTTAACTCCTTTTTGATTCCTGGGTGCTGATGCTTATTTTGCTTGAGATTCTTTAATTCTTGTTGCCATTGTGCCTTTTGTTCTTGATCCCTTTGTACTTGGGCATACCGTTCTTTCAATAATAAGAGCGAATTTTCCACTTCTTCCAGTTCTTGTGCAAAATCAGCTTCGGGATTTTCCTCTGGTGACGGTTGGGTTGATTGTTTGGGCGGCTTCATCGACAAACTAGTAAACTAGGATAATTAATCAATAGTCATTGGTCATTAGTCAAGGTTCTGAACTAAAAACTTTTGACTCAGCACTTAGAACTCAGCACTTAGTCTTATGTCTCAAATGTCTCAAACCAGTCAACTGAATGAAATTAGCACTTTAGAACTGGCACAAGCCCTGATGGAAAGGCTAAGTATCTCTCCTGATGATTGGCATCGTCTCAAGTCTAACCGCAATTCCCGCGCTAGTGAACAGGTAGCCGCCGCGATGGTGTTTTTGGTCAAAAACCAGCCTCAAGAAGCTCAAGTGAGATTAGAACAGGCTATTGGTTGGCTAGATAAGTCTGTCTCTGCCCCTCCTTGTGAAAGTCACGGCAAAAGGTGATGGGGGGATGGGGGGATGGGGAGATGAGGAGACGGTGGGACGCGGTGACGCGGAGAGTTTGTTTGATCAGCAATTAAGTAGATTAAAACCCTCTTTCTCCCTGCCCCCTGCACTCTGCACCCCTTGCCTCCTGCCTTCATCGTCGTAAAGATAGTAAACGACGGGTTTCTAATTGCTTACAAAGCCTTAATTCTGTTCCTTTGCGGTTCCATTCTACCTGATCAAAAATCTGATGAAGAAGAGACATTCCGCGACCACTTTCGGCTTCATCTGGTGGTAAATAGTCTGTGGGATCGCTATCGAAATCCGGTAAAGGTGTGAATCCACTACCTTGGTCGGAAATGATCCACCAATATTGATTATCTATCAAGGAAAAACGCACTACTACTAATTTACCGGGATCAAGATTATTTCCATGTTTAGCTGCGTTTACTAGGGCTTCTTGAAGTCCTAGCCGCAACTCTGCTTGTAATTTGGCGGGAACTTCTGCCAATAGTAAATCTAATATGGGACAAAGATAAAGAGTCGAGGCAAAACTAATAGTACCCCAAGAACGTCCAACTGGACGAAGAGAAATGGTAATCACAAGAGAAACCCCGTAGCTTTTAGTTAGCTAGACATCAGTTTGCTGTCACAGGCACCCTGATAAAAATTGAGGTGGTCATGCTGCTTTCAAACTAGCGTCTGTAAAACTAAATTTTGAAAATGCTGGGGAGCATTGACTCTAAACATAAGTTAGAATTGCTTGGTTCAAAATTGGCTGTAATTATTTTGACTAATGCATTTAACAACTTTTAAGTTGCTATTAATTTGAACGAGTATGGAAATACTCTATTTAATTGCCTCTTTATAATTTACGCAATCTAATTCACCTTTTTAAGAGCCTATGCAACTTCAATGTAAAAAAAGAATTTCTATTTTTAGCCTAATTAGATCTTAGCATTAGTACTATGCACTAGACTACAAATTTTTCATTTGGGTTTTTGTAAAGAATTCGCTAACTTTGAGCCAAAGGTGATAATACCAGAAAAGCGACAGCTTCGACGTGAGCGGTTTGGGGAAAAAAATCAGCTGGCTGTACTCTGGTAAGAGTGTATATTCCATCTTTACAAAGTAATTTGAGGTCACGGGCTAGGGTAGCTACTTTACAACTGACGTAAACAATCCGAGATGGTTTCAAGTCAAGTAAAGTTTTGATGACATTAGCTTCACATCCTTTACGTGGCGGATCAAGTAATACGACATCTGGTATAATCCCCAAATCTGGCAGGATTTTCTCCACTGCTCCTATTTGAAATGTAACATTATTAATCCCGTTATGTTGGGCATTGGAAATAGCCTGTTCTACGGCTGCTGATTGCACTTCCAAGCCTGTAACTTGCTGGGCTTGTTTCGCTAAAGGCAAGGTTAAAGTCCCAATGCCGCAGTAGGCATCGACTAGAACTTCATGACCTTGAAGATTGAGTTCTGACTGAATTACCTTTAATAGGGCTTCTGCGGTTTCGGTGGATACTTGAAAAAATGTATCTGGGAGTACTTGAAATTCTAGCCCAGCAAATATTTCGCGCAGGGCAGGAACTCCGGCGATACAACGAGTTTCGTTGCCAAAGATAGCATTTGTGCGATCGCTATTCCGATTCAGTGACACCCCTACCAATTGGGGATATCGCTGCAACCATTCTTCTGCTTGGCTTTCAATTCTGGGTAATTTCCAATCCTTCACCACTAAAGTCAGCAGCATTTCACCTGTACGACGACCAATGCGTAAACCCAGATGGCGAATTTGCCCTTGGTGACGACGTTCGTTGTAAATTGACCAACCTTGCTTTTGGATATCCTGCTTGACTTCAGCCAGCATGGGATTTAAGCGTTGGTCTTGGACTGGACATTGATTTAAGTTAATTAATTGGTGGCTACCTTTTTGGTAATAACCAGCTTGTACCTGACCTGTCGCTGAGACACCCAAAGGATAGGTAACTTTATTCCGATAACCTAAGGATGAATCAGCCCCCAATACAGCGTCTACAGGTGGTTGGACAAACCCGCCAATACGTTCTAATGCTTGAATGACCTGATTACGCTTGGCTATTAACTGGTAATCATAATTAATATGCTGCCACTGACAGCCACCACATTTATCAGCCACTATGCAACTTGGTCGGATACGTCCTGGAGAGCGCTGGACTATCTGCTCCAGTTTACCATAAGCATATTTTGGTTTAACTTGTAATAATTTCACCAGCACGCGATCGCCCCTGACAGTGTCTGGAACAAAGACCACACGCTGATCAAAGCGTCCCACGCCATCACCAGTATCACTCAAATCAGAAATATCAACTTCAATTATTTCACCCTGTCGCCAAGCTGTATTAGTCATTAGTCATTCAATTTTGGATGTTGGATGTTGGTGAGTCAGCGCGGTGAGTCCAGTCCTGAAGGCGGGTTTCCCGCCGTAGGGAACTGGCGAACCCGTAAGGGTCTTGGGGAGCCACTGCGTTGGACGGGTTTCCCGGCTTAAAGGAGGCAGTGCGATGGGCGGGTTTCCCGACTTGTAGCAACTGCCGTCAAGTGGCGTGGTTTCCCCCATGTAGGCGCTTCGCCTTCCCGAAGGGTGCGACTGCGTATCCCTTACGGGAGCCGGAGGCATACCCGAAGGGATTTTGGATTTGGTGATTGAAGAATTATTACAATTACTTCCTTAATTTTCCCCAATCCCCAATCCCCAGTTCCCATCCCTATCTTCTCACACCCTTCACTTCTGTACCTCTAACTAGTTAAACTAGCAAATAATATTTCGCGTAACAGCTTAATAATCATGACTGTAATTAGCCAAGTTATTCTCCAAGCCGATGACGAACTGCGCTACCCCAGTAGTGGCGAACTCAAGAGTATTAAAGAATTTTTGGAAACTGGTGTACAACGCACAAGAATCGTTACTACCCTCGCCGAAAATGAAAAAAAGATAGTCCAAGAAGCCACCAAAAAACTTTGGCAGAAGCGTCCTGACTTTATTGCCCCCGGTGGTAATGCTTACGGTGAAAAACAACGTGCTTTGTGTATCCGTGATTTCGGTTGGTACTTACGCCTGATTACCTACGGTGTACTTGCTGGCGATAAAGAACCAATTGAAAAGATTGGTTTAGTAGGAGTGCGGGAAATGTACAACTCTCTGGGCGTTCCTGTTCCTGGAATGGTTGAAGCTATCACTTCCCTTAAGCAAGCATCATTGGATTTATTGAGTGCTGAAGATGCCGCCGAAGCAGCGCCTTACTTTGATTACATCATTCAAGCGATGTCTTGATATAACTCCTGTGCTGGTTCTCCCAGTGGATTTTGAGTCTACTAGAGTTATCAGACGTTAGCACTTGATGGCAATAAATTTCTTCATGTGATCATCATCTGATCATCTTGTCCCCACACTTGGTAGTGGCTATGGCAAATTATTTGTCAAGTTATTAACCGATTGTGGGGATATTTGATCAAAATCGCTATTCAACGACCATTAGCCTTATTTTTGTAGTATGGCAGGTGACAGCTTTAAAAGTCTTTTTTTGTCTATGTTTTATCATTACTTGATGTCTTCAGCACCTGGGCGGTTGCTAGATTTGCATATTACAAAAATAAATAGCCAAAAGTAGGATTTATTTTTAATTTCTAATTTTTAATTTTTAATTGTTTATAATTACCATTAATAAAAAGCCAACAATCCTGTAAAAGGCTGTCGGCACTTGATGTGTTCCCTATTAATGACTCGGCTAGAGTTCAGTTGTACTGAATTATGCCAATTTGCTAATTATAAAGAGACGATCTTAATCATGGATACGTGTGATTCTAATCATAAATACTTGTGATGAAAATCACGTACAAATTACAGAGAAAATGTATTGTATTTAGCATTTTATTGATAAAGAAAAATACATCAACATTATTGAGTTAGGAACAGTTGCTCAGATCCAACAGTCAACTCTGATCAAGAAGACGCGGAGCGTTTACTCTCTCCCCGCATAACTTGGGTTGAATACCCAAACTCCGTATTTGAAAGCTTCTCAGCGTCAGAGTTTCCCTCTGTGTCTGTTTCTCTTATTTAAGTTAATACTAAATATTTCGGATCTAAAATGAAGCTAAATTTGATGAGATTAACCGCTGGGATAATGCTTATAGGCGTATCCTTTGCTTGTGCTATGCCACAGCAGCATGAAAACACCTTCACAACTACTCAGACAGCACTTTTAACTAGAGATAATTCTCAAGCCGATAAACCGCCTACCAAAACTGCCACAATTACCGTCGAAGGTGAAAAAGTTCCCGTTAAACTCAGACTATATAAATATAGCAACTTATTAACTACCTACTTTCCTGAAAAGGATTTTTTAGTTACAGGAAGCAGTTCTGGAGAAGGAAGCGGAGTGAGGTTTATTGCTAACTTTGGTGGTAAAAAAAATGATAATGCATATGTTCATTTTGCCTTTTTGAATAATTTAAAAACTCTCGGACAAGTTAGAAACTTTGTGAATGGTAAAAATGGTTTAATTGCATCTAATAAATGGCGCGTTGTGAGCCGGAGTACTAATATCAAATATCCCTGGGCGAAAGAAAAGATTGTTTTCAGCCAAGGTAAAAATATAGTGGGTGCTGTCTACATTGGAGAACAAAATGGTAAAGCCTTCTATGTCATCACTCATTTACAGGTAGAATATGGTGATGGATTTGAGCCAAGAGCAGATTTGATTTTCAAAAATCTAGAAATAGGTAGGTAACGTCAATACAAACCTGAAATTTTTAAACATTTTCAAAAGTTGATTGTTTATTTACTTCTTCTTGTGATTCATCTCTAATATTAAAATAGTAAAAAAGATTAGCAACGGTTAAATCTGATGCTTGTTGTAAATTAGATGTAACTAAGGTTCTATATCCAGAAATTGCGGCTTGTTGACTGACATAATTTTCATATTCCCGTCGTAATTCTGGCGCAAACATAAATAATAATTGATCACGTAATGAATAAAAATGAGATTTTCCAGCTATGTTTTCGTAGCTGATTTGTTCTGGTGGTATTTCTGAATTAGTTATGGTTTGGGTAGTTTCTGAATTATTGAAATCAGCACTATTTAAAAGTTTTAATTCTGCTGGAGGTAGAGATTTTACCCAATCTACATGATTTTGCCATGATTCAATAATCACTAAATCATGATTATGAATGCGGGTAAGTTCAGGAAAGAGAAAATCAAGTTCATCGTGGGATTCACATTGATTAATTACAGTATGGGCATCTTCACATATTTTAGTTTGGAGTTGCGATAAGCGATCGCTCACAGCAGAAACTTCATTTTGCACTTGATAAGTGATAATAATTGCTTGTTCAATAGCCCAAGAACATTCTAACCGGCGTAGTTGTCCAGGCGCACAAGTATCTTCTAATAAATACGGATTTGTATAATCTGCTAAAGCTTCAAATAGCATTCCTTTAACAGCGTCAATTTCTGCATTTCTGCGGCTAATATCTTGTAATTGCATAGCAGAACGTAAACGGTTTATTGCTTGCACAAATAAACCATAGGCTCTAATCAAAACGGTGCGATGTTGTTCAAATTTGATATCTTGGGCTACCTGTTCAATTAATTGTCTAATTTCTGCTCCTTGGTCTTTTAAGGCTTGTTTCAAGTCAATAAAGCCATTTTTGACCTCTAACCGCATTTGCTCAACTTCTTTCCGTAATTTCAGGGTTTGGTGTAAGTTCACGGCTGTTAATGCTACACCTGCAACTGTTCCTACACCGATGAGGGCGGTTGTTGCTTGTAATACTCCCAAGCTGTTTTGGATTGTTTGTAAGCTACCCATGACGGCTGTAAAATTTTGCTGATTTTGATACATCTGTAACCCAGTCATAAGAAAATTAGGAGCAGCTACCAGTGGTGATAATGGATTGACAACACCAATAGCATGAGACACAAACTGACCTGTAACAGCATCTCTAGCAATGCTTAGGGGTAAACCATTACTAAAGACGGGGATATATTTACCAGCTTCAATACCAGCTTGAATGAGAGATGGAAATTGATAAATCATAAAATTCCTTCTATTTACGGCTATATGCGTTATTTAATTCATTAGTATTTATACTACAATAAAGCAAGCCAAAAGAATACTTATCATTATGAGTCATCAAAAAGATAATCAGTACCGCGTCTCGTCCTTCGCAGAATTTAAAAAATATCGGGAAGAAATATCTGATAATATTTGTCCTCAATTAATACAAATATTTCAAGAGTGTGCTACTAGTCATGAATTATCAACAAATAGCTTAATTACAGAAATAGAAAATCTTTGTCAAAAATTACAAAATCAAAATTTTACTGTAGCAGTTGTAGGAGAGTTCAGCCGAGGAAAATCAACATTAATTAATGCCCTCATTGGTGAACAAATTCAACCTGTAAGAGCTATTGCCTGTAGTAGCACAATAACATTTTTAAAACATGGATTACAAAAACGGATTATATGTCACTATAAAAATGGAGATGAAAAAGAGATATCTTTTGAAGAGTATAAAGTTTTAGCAACTCTGTCTAAAGAAGCGGTACGTAAACATCGTGGTAATGAGTTAGCAAATTTTGATATTGACCAGATTATTTTTGAGCATCCTGATTTAGAGTTATGCAAACATGGTGTATTACTTGTAGATTCTCCAGGGTTAAACGAACACCCTGACCGCACTGCTATTACACAAAAACTTCTTAAAAATATTGATGTAGTAGTTTTCTTAACTATTGCTTCCTCTGCTCTCAGTGAAACAGAATGTGAGTTAGTGCGGGATGTTATCACTCAAATCAATAACGGTGAAAAAAATCAACCTGCAAACAATCTTTTTCTCGTAGTCAATCAAATAGATGCTTTAGATTCTGAAGAAGATCGGCAAGATGTAAGTGAGTTAGTAGAGGAATTTGCTTATGGTGAAAACCCTATTATTTTAGGTAAAAATCGCGTTCATTTCATTTCTGCTAAAGAAGCAATAAAGGCTTTTACTAATAAAACTGAAAATGAATACTCAAAAACATTTAATCATTTTACACAATCTCTTGAAGAGTTTTTAACATCTGAACGTGGTGCAGTGGAAATTAACAACTGTGCCATGAAGATTCAGCAACTCAACAAAAATTGTTTAATGCTATTTGAAGAAAGATGTGATGAACTTAATTTAAAAATCAAAGAATCGGCAGCAGAAAAGTACATATTGATAGAGCAGATTGGTGAATTAAGTGGATATGGGGTAAAAATACGTATTTGTTCTAAAAACCTAATGGATGAAATGCTTAATGAAGTTAAATCAGATGTTAGGGAATCTTGGAATAATTGGGTAAAAGAAGGCTCATGGCAGAGTCGCTTATCTGAAAAATCTGAAAATTGGAGATCAGACAAAAATATTATTTTGGAACAAAAAGGTATAGTTGAGGATTATGTTAAGGAATTTACCGAAGATTTAACCAAAGAAATAGAAGGATTTGTAGATAGAGACATAAGGAAAATAATTAAAAATAAACTTCGGATTTTAGATGTAAAATTAGAAATAGAAATTCAAAAATTTGTCAAAAATTTTGATAATTCTAAAGGAATCAAGCAATCCTTAAAATATGAATATAAATTGAGTAGTAGCTATACCGGAGGATTTGCAGGGGATTTTATTAATTACTTAACAGGTGTAATCATAGCAGGAGTTATAGGTATAGTAGCAATATTAATTTTACAATTATTAAATCCAATTGCAATTATTATAGCTGTAGTAGCAGCAATATTTACTGGAGCAGGATTTGGTATTGGTAGTATATATGATCAAATAAAAAAGGCAGTTTTGGAGGAATGTAAAAAACAGGTTCGCAATGTTGAAAAAGACATAATTTTGCAAATAATTGAACAGTTAGATAAAGTTATCCATAAAGATATCTTTGAGCCTCGACTTAATGCATTAGATGAAATGATTGCACAAACAATTTCTAGTTATGATGCTTCTCTAGCGCAGAAAGAAAATGAACACAACACGCTACTAGAACAAATTGAAATTGAAAAAGCATTTATTAACCAAAAACGCCAAGAACTTGAACAAGTGCAGCAACAATTACAAACTATGATCAATAAATCTACAACCCTGTAATTACAAAATCAAACCCACCCAAAAATTAACCAATATGAAAACATCAACCGACAGACAACGCGCCCTAGAAATGGCTTGTATTTCTCAACTTGCTTACGTCGCCTATAAACAAGGAAATGATATAGTTAGCAATATCCTGAAAACTTGATATTCATTATTTTTTCAACGTGAAATTTATCTCAGCATTTCTTCAGAAGCAGCAAATTCTTTTGGATCAATAATTTTAATTGATTCAAACATTTTCAATATTAGTAAATCTTTATCACCTGTAATAATGCAAACAGCCTCTCCAGCAATTGCTGTTGCTAAAATCATATCATCATCAACATCACGACAGACAGGGACATTTAACGGTGTAGGTATTACAACCTGCATTCTAGAACGCAATAAATTTATCACCTCTCCCGCATCTTCAGAAGAGTATTTAAACTTTACTGTCAGTTTTTCATGTAATTCATTGAGAATAAAATCTGAAGTAATGGGAGAATGCACAATTAGACAGTGTTCAACAACTGTACTACACATCCCTTTAGCAATAAAAGCAGCAATCAAAACATTAGTATCTATAACTAGGTTCATGAAATTATCTCAAAAATTTCCTCATCGGTGTAAACTGTTTCATTCTTTCGCGTCAAGTAAGAACGCAATGCACGGAATTTGTGAGTAAAGATGTAGTCCTCAATAGCTTTACCAACTAAACTATCAGCAGATATACCTTCAGTTTGAGTAATTTCTAAAAGTGCTGCTTTCAGTTCTGGAGTAATAGTAATGGTTAGGGTATCTTGCATATTTTATCAGCGAGCTACATAGTTGATTATACAATAAATTGAGCTACCATATCTATTTTGTACAAATAAAATCAAACATTTACATCTTTAACAAATATGAAAAAATCAACCGACAGACAACGCACCCTAGAAATGGCTTGTATTTCTCAACTCGCTTACGTCGCCTATAAACAAGGAAATGATATAGTTAGTGATATCCTGAAAACAGGTTCT
This sequence comes from Anabaena catenula FACHB-362, assembly GCF_014698735.1. Lineage (GTDB taxonomy): Bacteria > Cyanobacteriota > Cyanobacteriia > Cyanobacteriales > Nostocaceae > Anabaena > Anabaena variabilis_A. The sequence continues at coordinate 110,092 of NZ_JACJTQ010000006.1, read as the reverse complement.
CCATCATTTTTTCCACCGTATCAAACAATAGAATTTATCTCAGCACCACGTCCTTTAAGTGATACCGATGAATTAGTTTGTTGTGGTTTACTCCTATCTACAGAAAATGATATTGTCATTGCTATTAGAGGTACAGAAAGATTAGATGATTACTTCTTTAACTTACTAGCATTCCCCAATTCAGAAGCTATTCACTCCGGTTTTAATCTTTATGTTAAAAGTTTCTGGCAACAATTACAAGACTTTATCCAAAGAGCAGAAAACGCCAACAAAAATATTTTCGTCACTGGACATAGTTTAGGCGGTGCTGCGGCTACATTAATTACTAAACAAATTAGTGAAAGCGAATTAAAACCTATTGCAGCTTATACATTAGAAACCTATACATTTGGCGCACCACCAGTTAGCACAATAGAATTAATTATTGATACTCCTATCTATAGATTTAGAAATATCGGTGATTTCATTCCTAACTTACCGAAAATCATCGCTGTTTTATTAAATAAAATACCAGGAATCAAGCAAGTAATTATTAATTGGAAACCAGAACTATTAAAAACACTGGCTGATTATTCTCATGTAGGTAATGAATATTGTCTTAATAAAAAATATGAAATCATTGAACAAACGGAAGCTAACTTACCTAATCTTAAATTGATACTGCAAATTTCTAGTTTATTAGCTTCACAATTAAAATCACCATCTCAAGCAGATGTTAATAAATTTCGCTTATTAATAAACACCTTAATTCAAACATCATTGGCAGAACATCGCGCCATTAAATATGTAGAAAGAATTAGTTTTGGTAAACTTCCGGCTTATATTTCTAATTTACATGATGATGAGGAGTAAAATAGAAATTATGAAAAATATAGAATTATCTCAAAGGTAACTTATAAAATTGATGATACAATAAATTAAGTTATAGTACATACTGTTGCTCATCTTTCCGATGAATAAACTCTCATCTATAAAATGGTGGTAAAAAATGGAAACAATGAAATTGCTAACACATATAGGTGCTGATGGTATATTGCAAATCCAAACCCATACAGAATTTAAAGATAAATCTGTAGAAGTATTGGTAGTTGTGCAACCATTAGACAATACAGAAACTACCACAATAAAACATAACGCTTGGGGAAAAATTACTACTAAAAAATCAATTCAAGATGCAATTATTAGAATGCAACAACTAAGACAAGAAGTAGGTTTAGATAAAAACTTAATCCGTGAAATGATTGAAGAAGGACGAAGATTTTAATGCAGTTTGTTTTAGATTGTTCGGTAGCAATTAGCTGGTGTTTTGTAGACGAAAATAATGATTATGCTAATTCCATACTAGCAATGATGGTAGATTCTGAAGCATTTGTGCCAGGAATTTGGTCGCTAGAGATTGCTAATACTCTTATTGTAGCTGAACGACGCAACCGCATGACAAAAGAACAATCTGAGGAAGCAATTAATTTATTACAGTCCCTATTAATTCAAGTTGATATGGCTACAGATAAAAATGCTTTAGATTCAACTTTGAAATTAGCAAGACGAGAAGGTTTAGCCGCTTATGATGCAGCTTATTTAGAATTAGCACTGCGGTTACAATTACCATTAGCAACACTTGATAATCGGTTAGCAGAAGCAGCGATTCGCTGTGGTGTTAATCTGATTATTGATAAAGAATAAACCTGTTATGAAATGGTAAAAAATGGAAGTAAGTAAATTATTATCCTACCGCAAAACCTGTAAATTGTCGCTTATAAGGAGCATGAAATCCTAAAACAATATCTTCTTTAGGTACGCCAGCAGTGATTAATTCATTAGCAATACCTATTTCTGTACCATCTCTTTGTATCCAGATTTTATCATAATATCAACATGAATAATCACTCCATAAGTTCTGATTTGTTGCTTCCAACCAATATTTAATACCTGATAATGATGACGTTGCGTATCAAAAAGCAGTTGAATTTCCGTACCATTAGCTATATCATTAGTAGAATGATTGCTTAAAATATTTTGAATAATTTGCGAGTAATTTATTCTTTCCATAAAACAATCTCCTGGTTTAAAGAATCAAAAATTAAAACCTTAATTTGATATTCTTTTAAATATTCTTGGATAAATTGACGGGAGAAAAAATCTCGATATGTGTCTTCACTAATAGCTAAATATAAAATCCGTTGAGGTTGTTCTTTTTTTAATGCTAACCGATAATTAAGAACGCAATAAACGTAATTTGTGAGTAAAAATGTAGTCCTCAATAGCTTTACAAACTAAACTATCAGCAGATATACCTTCAGCTTGAGTAATTTCTAAAAGTGCTGCTTTCAGTTCTGGGGTAATAGTAATGGTTAGGGTATCTTGCATATTTTATCAGCGAGTAACATAATTAATTATACAATAAATCAAACCATTGATTACAGATAGATGTTAATATGAAAGTAAGAGTAGTGATTCAGCGACTAGAAGCTGATGGTTGGTATTTAGCCAGAACTAGAGGAAGTCACCGACAGTTTAAACACCCTGATAAACTTGGTACAGTTACAGTTTCCGGTAAACCTAATATTGATGTACCCATTGGTACACTAAAAAGTATATGGAAACAAGCTCAATTGGAGGAAGAATAATGCGTTATGCAGTAGTAATTGAAAAAGGAAATACCAGTTATGGTGCTTATGTTCCCGACTTACCCGGTTGTATAGCTGTGGCTGAAACATTAGCAGAAGTCCAACAAATGATTGTTGAAGCCATAGAATTTCATATAGAAGGTTTAATAGAGTCAGGTTTACCAATTCCTCAGCCTACAAGTATCGCCCAAGAAGTTGAAGTTTTGATTTAAAATGATTACTTAAGATATTTTGAATAATTTGACAGTAATTTATTCGTTCCATAAAACATTGTACAGTAGACAGGGCTGCCGCACTTCCAGATACCCAACTACTGACATCAATTTATAATTGATTGACCAGATTAAAAAAAAGAAGTCGAGGATCTCAGATAGAATATTTCTCTGTCCTCTTGGTGCATAAGCTTCCATGACCACCATTTCCGAAAATCCCTTTTCTCCCCAAGAAATAGCCTCAGAAGGCATAAAACCAGAAGAATATACCGAAATTGTCCGCCGCTTAGGCCGTCATCCCAACAAAGCCGAACTAGGTATGTTTGGGGTAATGTGGTCAGAACATTGCTGTTATAAAAATTCCCGTCCTTTACTCAAACAGTTTCCCACCACAGGCCCCCGCATCCTTGTGGGACCAGGTGAAAATGCAGGAGTTGTGGATATCGGCGACGGACTACAATTAGCGTTTAAAATAGAATCCCATAACCACCCTTCCGCCGTTGAACCATTCCAAGGTGCTGCAACCGGAGTAGGTGGGATATTAAGAGATATCTTTACAATGGGGGCGCGTCCCATAGCTTTATTAAATTCTTTGCGGTTTGGTGATTTGAATGATCCAAAAACCCAAAGATTGTTTACAGGTGTTGTAGCGGGAATCTCCCATTATGGTAACTGCTTGGTTAGCGACGAAACATTTATCTGGAAAGATAAACAGGGTGTGCATTTTGACACCATTGGTAATTTTGTCGAATCGCGCTTACCTGCTGGTGTCAGCACTTTAGAAATAGAAGATGCTAATGCGGTTACAACCCTGTCTTTAGACCCAGATCAGCATACTGTAAGTTGGCAGCGTGTCCGCCGTATTTTCAAGCGTTGTACCCAAAATCTCATGACTATCCGCACTGCTTTGGGGCGTAAACTGATAGTCACACCAGACCATCCCATGCTAATTTGTGTAGAAGGTCAATGGGATGTAGCCCCGGCACAATCTTTAAAAGTGGGTGATCAAATTCCCATTATCACCGCTTTACCCGAATTAGAACCAGGAGAAAACCAAGACGCACCCCTGGACTTAATTGCTGGTTTAAATCCAGAAGATGCTAGTGGTAAAGATGTTTATGTCCAACTACCAGAAAATTGGCAAGTCACGGAAGTTGTGCGGACTGCATTACGGTTAATTGAATCTTCAGCTACCAACCGTCATCAATATTTAAGCACTGGTAGACTGCCACTTTCTCACTTTTTAGCCTTAGAACTGCTGCTGAATGTTTCCCGTAGCGATGTTAGTCTATTTCGACGTGGCAAAGCTAACTATATGCCAGCAGTGATTCAGCCAAATGAATTATTTGCCCGATTAATTGGCTATTTCTTGTCTGAAGGCTGCGTTTCCCAAAATGGCAACACATACAAAATTATTTTCACCTTTGCCCACCATGAAACAGAGTATGTTGAAGATGTAATTGCTGGCTTGAAGCAATTAGGATTACGCCCCTGTGTAGAAAAACGCGCTTCTACTATTGCTGTTTATGCCACTTCTTGGTTATTAGGGCATTTCCTCAAAAATGTATGGCAATGTGGAACTCAAGCCAGTAATAAGGCTTTTCCCTCTTGTATTTTTCAATGGTCACAAAATTTGCAGCGTGAAGCCCTGAAAGGTTTACTCCGTGGTGACGGTTCAATGACCACAAAAACTAATGGTAATCATGCCAAAATTAGTTTTGGGACAACTAGCCATAAATTGTTTGAACAAACAGTTATCCTGCTGCAAAGTCAAGGAGTCATGCCCTATATTTATCAAAGAGCAGGTGGCGAAGGAGAAATAGAGGGACGTAAGCACATTCGCAAACCATTATGGCAATTGGAAGTTAGTAATTTTGCGGGCTTGAAAGAATTAGCAACTGTCTTTAGTCAACAGCGAAATGCAGAATTAGCAGTTGCCCTTAATCGTTACAATGGAAGTAAATATTCATTCCCACGTTTTACTCAGTCTGCGGCAGATGTAGCTGTTGTCAAAATTAAAAGTATCGAATGCCAAACCGTTGATGAATGTGATGTTTACGATGTAGAAGTAGATAACACCCATCTTTTTGTCACTTCATCTGGAATTGTCACCCATAACTGCGTTGGTGTTCCCACAGTTGGTGGTGAAGTGTATTTTGATTCCGCCTACTCTGGAAATCCCCTAGTCAACGTCATGGCTTTGGGATTGATGGAAACGTCAGAAATTGTTAAATCAGGGGCTTCCGGCTTAGGAAATCCGGTGCTGTATGTGGGTTCAACCACCGGACGGGATGGCATGGGAGGCGCAAGTTTTGCCAGTGCTGAATTAACTGATGAATCAATGGATAACCGTCCTGCGGTGCAAGTAGGAGATCCATTTTTAGAAAAGTCCTTAATTGAAGCTTGTTTAGAGGCATTTAAAACCGGGGCTGTAGTTGCTGCCCAAGATATGGGCGCTGCGGGTATCACCTGTTCCACTTCGGAAATGGCTGCTAAAGGTGGTGTCGGGATTGAATTCGATTTAGATAAAATTCCGGTGCGGGAATTGGGGATGATTCCCTATGAATACCTGCTTTCGGAATCTCAAGAACGAATGTTGTTTGTTGCCCATAAAGGACGAGAACAGGAATTAATTGATATTTTCCATCGTTGGGGACTACAAGCCGTTGTGGCAGGTACGGTAATTGCCGAACCTATTGTCAGGATTCTGTTTGAGGGGAAAATTGCCGCAGAAATCCCCGCTGATGCTTTGGCGGAAAATACGCCTTTGTATGAAAGAGAATTATTGACAGAACTACCCGAATATGCACAAAAAGCTTGGCAATGGACAAGTGCTAGTTTACCTGTTTGCAATGTTGCGGGTATTGAAATTGAGGGAAGTCTGCAAAGTTGGAATCAGATTTTATTAACTTTGCTAGATACTCCCACTATTGCTTCTAAAAGCTGGGTTTATCGCCAATATGATCATCAAGTTCAGAATAATACCGTATTGTTACCCGGTGGTGCTGATGCGGCTGTGGTGCGGTTACGTCCTTTAGAAGAAACTCCTAATCTTACATCCCCAATTGCCAATTTAAAATCTGGTGTTGCGGCTACGGTAGATTGTAATTCTCGTTATGTCTATCTTGATCCTTATGAAGGGGCTAAAGCAGTAGTGGCTGAAGCTGCCCGGAATCTTAGCTGTGTGGGCGCTGAACCCCTGGCTGTGACGGATAACCTCAATTTTGGTAGTCCAGAAAAACCGATTGGTTATTGGCAATTAGCATCCGCTTGTCGGGGTTTGAGTGAAGGGTGTAAAGAGTTGGGAACGCCGGTAACTGGTGGGAATGTCTCTCTCTACAACGAAACTTTTGATGCGGAAGGTAATCCCCAACCAATTTATCCGACTCCGGTTGTGGGTATGGTGGGCTTGATTCCTGATTTAACGAAAATTTGCGGACAAGGTTGGCAAAATGTAGGGGATATAATTTACCTTTTGGGTTTACCAATTCAATCCCCAATCCCAAATTCAATATCTACAATTGAATTAGGTGCTTCTGAATATTTGGCAACCATTCATCATACGATCGCAGGGAAGCCACCTAGAGTTGATTTTAATTTAGAACGTCTTGTACAAAAAGCTTGTCGTGATGGTATTCGCGCACGTTGGGTAAATTCTGCCCATGATTCGGCTGAAGGTGGTGTGGCTGTAGCTTTAGCTGAATCTTGTCTTTCTGGGAATTTAGGTGCTGAGATTAATTTCCCAATTAGTGCAAATCATGATTCACGATTTGATGAAGTATTGTTTGGTGAAGGTGGGGCAAGAATTTTAGTTTCTGTCAGTGAAGAAAACCAAGAAAAATGGGAATCCTATTTACAGGAACATCTGACAGAGAATTGGCAAAAACTGGGAACGGTTTCTAATTCGCCTAATTTGCAGATTTTAACCGCAGATAACCACAAGTTACTCCAGGTTAGTCTCGAAGATATGAGCGATCGCTATTCTCAGTCCATCTCTAAACGTCTCGCCATTTATACCAATACCTAATCAACATCAAAAATCAAGGATTGAACGTCAATAACCCCACCCGTCAATAGGGATGGGGCTTGTAATTAACAAAGATTACGTGTTTGACTAGCCCACTGAGACTAATCCTGATACGCACTTCCAAATACTTCCTCAGTTTGGATTATCTGCAAGACTATTTGTTTAGTCGTTGGGTTGAGCCAAGACATTTTGGATTAGTTGGGCGAGGGGACTTAAACTTTTACTCCAAGGATTATCTCTTTATGCGAGTACCTGTAATTTCAGCAGAAAATATTCCATTAATGCCAACCAAGCCTAGCCGCGCTAGACGTTGGATTCAAGAAGGTAAAGCAATTGGTAAATTCAACAAATTAGGTATTTTTTATGTCCAGTTGATAACTGAACCATCTAAGACAAAAGCTCAAGAAATCGTAATTGGTTTAGACCTAGGTAAAATGTTTTCTGGGATCGCGGTTCAAACCAAGAAATATACCTTACAAATGTTGCACCTAGTTCTTCCATTCAAAACAGTTAAAGACAGAATGGAGCAAAGAGCTATGATGCGACGTAGTAGACGCGGTAGAAGAATTAACCGAAAATTGTCTTTCAATAAACGTAGTCATCGTCAGACTAGATTTGAAAATCGTCGGAGTTCTAAACTTCCTCCAAGTGTTCGAGCAAACAAAGACTTAGAATATAGAACAATAACTTTATTATGTGATATTTACCCAGTCAAAACAATTATCGTTGAAGAGGTAGAAGCACGAGGAAATAAGAGTTTTAGTCCGGTTATGGTAGGTCAAAGATATCAAATTAACCGATTATCTGAACTTGCCAAAGTGACTCTAAAAAAAGGTTGGGAAACATCAAATCTTCGTAAATATTTAGGATTGCATAAAGAAAAATTAGAAAAGTCTTTGCAAATCCCGGAAACTCATGCTGTTGATGCTGTCACCTTAGCAAGTTCCGAATTTGTGAAATACCAAACATGGAATGACATTAAAAATCATGGTGCGTCTTGGGTAGGTAATGTAACTATTACTGAGTCGCAATTTACTATTTTACGTCGTCCTCCAATTAGTCGTAGGCAACTACATTTAATGGTTTTCTCGAAAGGTGGGAATAGACGTAAATATGGTGGAACTACAACAAGGCATGGATTTAGAAAAGGTGATTTTGTAGAAGCTACTCAAGGTAAGAAAACATTTTTCGCTTGGGTTAGTGGAGACACGGAAAAACAAGTTTCAGTTAGTGACGCATCTTGGAAAAGATTGGGTCAATGTACAGCTATAAAAGTCCGATTGATACAGCGAAACACGGGTTTAATCGTGTTGTCAACTCGGAAAATGTTTAATTTAACAGTGTCGTAGGCGAAATTTTCTTGAAGAGTACCATTAAATTAAACGCATTATCCCTCCCCAACCTGCTTCGCTGTAGCTTGCTTCTCCGAAGGAGTGGATGGGTTATCTCGCGGAAAACAAGATGAAAATTTACAATTCATACTCTATCCTTGACCAATTTACGGTACTGTTTTAATGGATGGTTAAAGATTTGTTAAGAGGCAGGAGTCAGGAGTCAGGAGTCAGGAGTCAGGAGTCAGAAATAAATTAATTAGTCCCCGCTCCCCAGTCCCCAATCCCTAGTCCCCAGTCCCCAATCCCTAGTCCCCAGTTCTCAGTTCCCACTGACTCGACACCCCACCAGGAGCAAAACCAGCATGATTCCCATTAATTCCGTTACCTCGGATGAACACCGTCCTGACAAGCCAGAAGAAGCTTGTGGTGTTTTTGGCATCTACGCCCCAGAACAAGACGTTGCTAAATTGACCTACTTTGGATTGTATGCTCTCCAACATCGGGGTCAAGAATCTGCTGGTATTGCTACCTTTGAGGGTCAGGTAGTACACCAACACAAAGATATGGGTTTGGTATCTCAAGTCTTTAATGAAACCATTTTAGATGAGTTACCCGGTAATTTAGCTGTTGGTCACACACGTTATTCAACCACCGGTTCCAGCCGCAAAGTTAACGCCCAACCCGCTGTGGTGGAAACTCGCTTAGGTTTATTAGCATTAGCACATAATGGTAATTTAGTCAATACTGTAAAACTGCGAGAAGAATTACTCAAGAGCGATTTTAACTTAGTCACCACAACCGACTCAGAAATGATTGCTTATGCGATTGCACAAGAAGTCAATGCCGGTGCAGATTGGTTAGAAGGTTCTATCCTCGCCTTTAAACGGTGTGAAGGTGCATTTAGCCTAGTTATTGGCACACCTACAGGTGTGATGGGTGTGCGTGATCCTCATGGGATTCGTCCTTTAGTCATAGGCACTTTAGATAGTGATCCTGTGCGTTACGTTCTTGCTTCCGAAACTTGCGGTTTGGATATTATTGGTGCTGAATACCTGCGAGATGTGGAACCAGGGGAGTTAGTTTGGATCACCGAAGCCGGTTTAGCTTCCTTCCATTGGAGTCAACAGCCAGAACGCAAACTGTGTATCTTTGAAATGATCTATTTTGCCCGTCCTGATAGCATCATGCACAACGAAACTTTATATAGTTATCGGATGCGGTTAGGACGAAGAATAGCCAAAGAATCTCCCGTAAATGCCGATATAGTTTTTGGAGTTCCTGATTCTGGCATACCTGCTGCAATTGGCTTTTCCCAAGCTTCTGGTATTCCCTACGGTGAAGGACTGATTAAAAATCGCTACGTTGGACGCACCTTTATTCAGCCGACACAAGCCATGCGGGAGTTAGGTTTGCGGATGAAACTCAACCCCCTCAAAGATGTGTTAGCTGGTAAAAGAGTGATCATTGTCGATGATTCCATTGTGCGGGGTACTACCAGCCGTAAACTCGTCAAAACCCTGCGTGAAGCCGGTGCGGTGGAAGTACACATGAGAATTTCTTCACCTCCTGTCACTCATCCTTGTTTCTATGGGATTGATACCGATACTCAGGATCAATTAATTGCTGCTACTAAATCAGTGGCAGAAATTGCGAAACAATTAGAAGTTGATAGCCTTGCTTATCTGAGTTGGGACGGAATGTTGGAAGAAACCAAAGAAGATACGAATAATTTCTGTTCTGCTTGTTTTACTGGTGATTATCCGGTTGCTATTCCTGAACAGGTGAAACGTTCTAAATTGATGTTGGAAAAAATCGGCGTTTAGTCGTTCTTCAAAACTCACTACATCACAAAAGCAGGGGGCAGGAGGCAGAAGGCAGGGGGCAGGAGGCAGAAGGCAGGGGGCAGAGAAGAAAAATACTTGTCTCTTACCTCTTACCTCTTACCTCTTACCTCTTGCCTCTTCACTGTCACCTGTCACCTGTCACCTGTCACCTCCTTCCTGCCTATGCGATTAATTTTATACAGTAAACCCGGTTGTCATTTGTGCGAAGGCTTGCAAGAAAAGCTTGAACAAATCGCAGATCCTAGTTTTGAGTTAGAAATTAGAGATATTACAACTCGTGAAGATTGGTTTGGTAAATATCAGTATGAAATACCTGTACTGTATCTAATACAGGATGACTCAGAGGTAGAACATCCTGTAACCCGTCCTTCTCCTCGTGCTAGTGTCACGCAATTACAACAAATGCTGTGGAAATATATGTCCAATTTAGAAAAAAATAATGCAGAATAGGCGCAAGTAAAGCTTGTGGCGAGGTGCAGCAAATGAACTTAAGGGAATTACTAGCGACAGTAGAAGGTCTGGAAAATCCTAGTTTAGTCGATGTGGAAGTTAAGGGCATTAAAACTAACTCTCATGCTTGCGGTGTGGGAGATTTGTTTATTGGGATGCCAGGAACTAGAGTAGATGGTGGGGAGTTTTGGTCGAGTGCTTTGGCTTCTGGTGCGGTTGCGGCTATTGTTTCTCCCGAAGCTATCCAGAAAAATCCGCCGACATCAGAATCTATGGTGATTCCTGCCGGTAATATGACGAAAGCTTGCGCTCAAATTGCAGCCGCTTTTTACGGTTATCCTGGACAAAAGCTGAAATTGGTGGGTGTAACTGGTACAAATGGCAAGACTACTACTACTCACTTAATTGAATATTTTATTACGAAAGCTAGTTTACCTACGGCTTTGCTGGGAACTCTCTACACTCGTTGGCCGGGTTTTGAACAAACTGCTGTTCACACTACTCCTTTTGCGGTGGAATTACAACAACAGTTAGCCGCAGCGGTAAATGCTGGTTGTGAGTTTGGGGTAATGGAAGTCAGTTCCCACGCTTTAGCACAGGGTAGGGTTTTGGGTTGTCCGTTTGAGGTGGGGGTGTTTAGCAATCTTACCCAAGACCATCTTGACTATCACACAGATATGGAGGATTATTTTGCAGCGAAGGCGTTGTTATTTAGTCCTGATTATCTCCAAGGACGGGCAATTATTAACGCTGATGATGAATATGGAAAACGGTTAATTGCTGGTTTGAGTCGAGAACGGGTTTGGAGTTACAGTGTTAATGATAATAACGCCGATTTTTGGATGAGTGATTTAAGTTATCAGCCAAATGGTGTAAATGGAATTTTACATACACCAAAGGGTGATGTGGCTTTTTCTTCGCCTTTAGTTGGTCAGTATAATTTAGAAAATCTTTTGGCTGCTGTTGGTGCGGTTTTACATTTGGGGTTAGATTTGCAATTGGTAGCCAATGGGATTCCTGATTTTCCTGGTGTTCCTGGACGTATGGAACGGGTACAAATTAGTGATGACCAAGATATTAGCGTGATTGTGGATTATGCTCATACTCCTGATAGTTTGGAGAATTTGCTGAAAGCGGCTCGTCCCTTTATTCCTGGTAAAATGATATGTGTGTTTGGTTGTGGGGGTGATCGCGATCGCACTAAACGTCCTAAAATGGGAAAAATAGCCGCCCAATTAGCTGATGTGGCTGTGGTGACTTCAGATAATCCCCGCACTGAAGACCCAGAAAAGATTCTACAAGATGTGCTGGCTGGTATTCCTGATTCTGTTCAACCGATGGTAATATGCGATCGCGCCACTGCAATTCGTACTGCTATTTTACAAGCAAAACCAGGTGATGGGGTGTTGTTGGCTGGTAAAGGTCACGAAGATTATCAAATTCTCGGTACTGAAAAAATCCATTTTGACGACCGCGAACAAGCACGAGACGCTTTACAGCAAAGAATCAAGGAACAATCATAAAACTTCCAAAAGATGAGAACTGCCCATAAATCAGTTAAATTAACTATGGAGCAGTTGCTGATTGTCAAATACCAGTCGCAAAGAATTAGTTACTAAACAAAGTCTGCTTCATTTGAGCCAACACAGAGGCAAATATGCCAAGAACACAGAAAAACGATAACTTTGTTGACAAATCCTTTACCGTCATGGCAGATTTGATCCTCAAACTGCTACCAGCTAACAGAAAAGCTAAAGAAGCATTTGTCTATTACCGAGATGGGATGTCAGCCCAGGCAGAAGGCGAATATGCTGAAGCACTGGATTACTATGAAGAAGCTCTCACACTAGAGGAAGACTCCAATGATCAGAGTTATATTCTCTACAATATGGGGCTGATTTACGCTAGTAATGGCGACCACAAAAAAGCTTTAGAATACTATCACCAGGCTATTGAGTTAAATCCTCGTCTACCCCAAGCTTTGAATAACATCGCTGTGATTTATCATTTTCAAGGCGAAAAGGCTAAAGAAGAGGGCGATAACGACGCTGGAGAAGCACTTTTTGACCAAGCCGCAGATTATTGGATTAGAGCAATTCGCATGGCTCCCAATAATTACATTGAAGCTCAAAACTGGTTAAAAACCACTGGGCGATCGCAAATTGACGTATTCTTTTAACCACATTAGTCATTGGTCTTCAGTAATTTACTAATGACTAATGACTAATGACTAATTACTAATTACTAAACTATGATTGATCGTCAACAAGTTCGCAAAGTCGCTAATCTCGCTCGGTTAGAATTGACACCTGACGAGGAAGAGAAATTCACCACCCAATTGGGTAGTATTTTGGAGTATGTCGAACAACTCAGTGAACTTGATGTCACAGATGTACTGCCAACAACCAGAGCTATTGATGTCAGCAATGTGACAAGAGAGGATAAGTTACAGCCCTATCCTGATAGAGAAGCCATCCTCAGCAGCGCACCTCAACAGGAAGGCGATTTTTTCAAAGTCCCCAAAATTCTGAATGCTGAGTAAACTGCTGATATCGTGTCCAGTTGAATACTTATCATTAAGGAACCGCACGGGGACGCGGTGAGTTTTTTTTGATAAGCAATTAGCTGGACTTGATATTACTAAAAGAAGGGGAAGGGGGAAGAGAAAAGGAAAGAACCATACTACAAACGGTTAATATCTCGACTTTATGAGGATAACAAAATTCAAAGCGAAAACTCCCATAAAAACTCTGCGTCACTTTGCGTTTACCTCAGCGAACCTCTGCGTTTAAAAGTAAAGTTTCCAACCGTTTTTAGTATAAAAATCTCTTTTTCCTTTTCAGCTTCATTTTTTGACAACACACTCTTGCGTTCTTCTGAAGTGACTCTGAGTGATCAAAAAAAGCTCAACAAAAAACCCGCTCACGCAGGTTTACACACAACACAACTATGAACATTGAAAACTTAATATTAGCGATAAGAAGCCATCTCTGCTTCCAACTGTCGAACTAGCTTTTCGTCAGACTTGGCTCTAGCTACTTCCAAGCGATGTTCTAGACTTTTTTGAATGTTCTGTCTGTGAGCTTCTTCGGCTTTTTGAACTGCTTGTAGTCTATTACTACTCATAGCGATAACTCCTTTATGTTTATTTTTATGTCATGTGTTTATAACATAACTCATATTTTGTAACTGTTGTTACAGAAAATTATATTGAAATATATATTAATAGTCAAGCCTTGTTTCATCAGCAAATGAGCCAATCAAAAATCCTGACTTTATTAAGCGATTTCGGCAATAACGATGTGTATGTTGGGGTAATGAAGGGTGTTATTGCTCAAATTAATCCAGATTTGAAGTTAGTAGACTTGACGCACCAGATTACCCCCCAAAACGTCACCGCAGCAAGGTTTTGCTTGATGAATGCTTATCCCTATTTCCCCATTGGTACAGTACATTTAGCAGTGGTAGATCCGGGGGTGGGTAGTCAAAGGAGAGCGATCGCTGTAAAATTAGCTCAAGGTTTTCTTGTTGGCCCCGATAACGGCATTTTTAGTGGCATAACCAGCAAAAATCAGGTTATTACAGCAGTAGAGCTTACAAATCTTAACTATTGGCGCACATCCCAACCTAGCAGCACCTTTCACGGTAGAGATATCTTTGCACCAGTAGCAGCGCATATTGCAAGTGGTGTATCTTTGCAAGAATTAGGAAAGGAAATCAATCCTGCAACTTTGGTAAAATTAGATATTGACGAATGCTACGAGACAACAACAGGTGTAGCAGGTTGTATTCAATATATAGATTATTTTGGTAATTTAGTCAGCAATATTCCTGGTAGTTATGTACAAGGGAAAACCTGGAGTGTGAAAGTAGCAGATTTAACAATACCGGGATGTGAAACCTACAGTGATGTACAAGTTGGGGAAGCTTTAGCTTTAGTTGGTAGTCACGGTTGGTTAGAAATTGCGATCAATAGCGGTAATGCACATACGCAATTGCAGATTAACTGGCAAGATACCCTACACGTCTTGTTTTTGCAGTCTTGCTAATTTATACTATAAGAATTAGAGATATTTGCATAAAATGAAGTTTCGCGCAGAGGAGCAAAGACGCAAAGAAAGACATTACCTTGGATTGTGATATCAATACATAAAAATTACTGTAAACAATAAAACTAGAATGAAACAGAGATTATCAACAACCTTTATTTTCGCATCTTTGATGGCGTTAGCCACCACCGCAACCATCAGTCAACCTAGCTACGCCAGAGGCACTACATTCTATTGTGGCAGAAGTAGCGGTGAATATTTCACCTTTGCCCGTACAGAAGACGGTAGAAGATACCCCGTTATGAAGTGGACATCAACAGACTTTCCCGCACCTTATAATCCTAAAAACCGCTGTCAGGAAGTATCATCAAGATTTCAGAGAAGTTACGAAAACGGCACACTCAAAAAAATCACCACTGGGATAGTTAACAGTCAACCTGTAATTTGCTCTGGAATTGACTCTAATACAGTCTGTAACAGTGGGAATATACTATTTACTCTCAAACCGGGTGCAAATAGAAAAGCAGTAGCTAACAGACTATTTAACAGTCGTGCCTTGGCTAAGGGAAAAATTGAAACCCAAAATGGTAATCCTGAAGATACCATATTTGATTTTGATATCTACTTGAATAATTTAGAAGGTGAGCAAAAATAAACCATTACATCCTTTGAAGTTGCCTGATTTTAACATCATCAAATTAATTATCTTTGTTAGTGGTTTATCTATCATGCTTCCAGCGTCAACCGCAAACCTTAGTGTTTATGCTGAAAAGTGGAATTTTGATAAACCGCTAACCGAACTTTCTCCACCACAGCTAAAACAGCAAGCAGCAGCTATTACAGTGAAAGTGCTATCAACTGAGTTTCTAGGTTCAGGAATTTTGCTAAAAAAACAAAGGAATATTTATACAATATTAACAAATGCCCATGTTTTAGAAGCAGACGAACCACCTTATAAAATAGTAACTCCAGACGGAAAAGTATATAAAGCCGAAGTATTGAAAAAAGCGAACTTGGCAAAATATGATTTAATCATATTGCAATTTTCCAGCAGTAAAACTTATTCTGTAGCCACTATTGGTAAACAACCAAAAAGAGGAGATGAAGTATTTGTTGCGGGTTTTCCTGCTAAGGAAGAAAACGCAGTTCAAAACCTAAAATTAACAACCGGAAAAATAGCTTTGGTGCTAGAAAAAGCTTTAGAAAGAGGATATCAAATAGGATATACAAACCAACTAGAAAAAGGCATGAGTGGGGGAGCGTTATTAAATAAACATGGTGAGTTAATCGGTGTCAATGGAATGCACGCCTATCCGATTTGGGATACTCCCAGCGTCTTTATTGATGGTACACCCACAGCAGAAACATTACATCAACAAATAGTGCGTTTAAGTTGGGCTGTTCCTATAGACAAACTCAAACCTTCCCCTTCTTATTCTTCTCGTTCCCAGTCTCCCCTGTCTCGTTCCTAGTCTCCGACTGGGAATGCAGAACGTGAGGCTCTGCCTCAAAACAAGTTAAACAATGTAAAATCATAGAGGCAGAACCTCATACATAGTATTCCTCAAAACAAGTTAAACAATGTAAAATCATAGAGGCAGAGCCTCATATATAGCATTCCCCGGCAGAGCCAGGGAACGAGAATAAACAATAAATCAATAAAATATATACAAAAATCTCAACATGAACTATAAATACACTATCCCCACCTTATTTATCCTCACCTCTATCACCCTGACTCAACCAGCAACAGCACAGGGTTTATCATGCAGTAAAGAAGTAGATGAAATAGCGGAAAAAATCACGGTTTTAATTGATAGTAAAGCCCCTGGTTCGGGAACTTTGATTCAACGTGATGGGAATACTTATACTGTTCTCACGGCTTTTCACAATTTTAGAAATCCCAGTTCACAATATGCAATTGTCACCCCAGATGGACAACGTTATCCTGTTAATGTTCAAAATGTCAAACCCCTGGGAACTGGTATAGATTTAGCGATGTTGCAGTTTAATAGTAGCAGAAGTTATCAAGTTGCTAAGTTGGGTAATTCTGATGTAGTTCAACGTCGGGATAATGTTTATATTGGTGGGTTTCCGGCTAAAACTGGTAGTATTCCCGTGTCTCTTTATGAATGTCGTGATGGGCAAGTTTCTGCTAATGCAACTCAGGTGAGGGTGGATGGTGGTTATAATTTATTTTATACTAATCCTACTCTGGGCGGTATGAGTGGGGGACCAGTGCTGAATCAACAAGGTGAGTTGATAGGTATTCATGGGAGGACGGAAATTGAGGGAGAATCGAAAACAGGAAGATATGCTGGTGTTCCTATTAATACTTTCATTAGGATTTCGGCACGCTTGGGGGTAAATACAGGTGTGCGTTTTCCTGATGTGCCGACTGGTGGGGGATTAAAGGCTGATGATTATTTTGCTTTGGGTTTGGATAAGCAAAATAAAGGCGACAATCGCGGGGCAATTGTGGCTTACAATGAAGCAATTAGACTTGATACTAGTGATTATGTATCCTACTACAACCGGGGAATTGCCCGTTCTGATTTAGGAGATAAGCAAGCTGCAATAGCAGATTACACCCTAGCTATTAGGATTAATCCTAACTATGCTGATGCCTACATCAACCGGGGAAAAACCCGTTATGAATTAGGAGATAAGCAAGCTGCTATAGCAGATTACACCCTAGCTATCAAGATTAATCCTAACTATGCCCTAGCCTACTACAACCGGGGAATTGCCCGTTCTGATTTAGGAGATAAGCAAGCTGCAATAGCAGATTACAACCAAGCTATCAAGATTAATCCTAACTATACCGATGCCTACAACAACCGGGGAATTGCCCGTTCTGATTTAGGAGATAAGCAAGCTGCAATAGCAGATTACAACCAAGCTATCAAGATTAATTCTAACTATGCCTTAGGCTACTACAACCGGGGGCTTGCTCGTTATGATTTAGGAGATAAGCAAGCTGCAATAGCAGATTACAACCAAGCTATCAAGATTAATTCTAATTATGCTAATGCCTACGTAGGAAGGGGACTTGCTCGTTATGATTTAGGAGATAAGCAAGCTGCAATAGCAGATTATAGCCAAGCTATCAAGATTAATCCTAACTATGCCGATGCCTACTATAACCGGGGAGTTGTCCGTTATGATTTAGGAGATAAGCAAGCTGCAATAGCAGATTATAGCCAAGCTATTAAGATTAATCCTAACTATGCCGATGCCTACTACAACCGGGGGCTTGCCCGTTATGATTTAGGAGACAATCAAGCTGCAATAGCAGATTACAACCAAGCTATTAAGATTAATTCTAACTATGCTAATGCCTACTACAACCGGGGACTTGCCCGTTATGATTTAGGAGACAATCAAGCTGCAATAGCAGATTACAACCAAGCTATTAAGATTAATCCTAACAATGCCGATGCCTACAACAACCGGGGACTTGCGCGTTCTGCTTTAGGAGATAAGCAAGCTGCAATAGCAGATTACAACCAAGCTATTAAGATTAATCCTAACTATGCCTATGCTTATCACAACAAAGGGCTTACCTCTGCTGATTTAGGAAATAAGTTTCAAGCAATATCTGACTTACAGCAAGCCGTAAAATTATATCAGCAACAGGGTGGTAATGAAGAATGGTTGAAAAAAGCCCAAGATACAATTAGAGAATTACAACAACAGTGATTTTGTCAGAATCAGGATATCCAGGATTTAAGGATTTTCAGGATGTGATTGTTGAATTTCTTGTTTTCCTTTGCGTCTTTGCGTCTTTGCGTGAAACCTACGATTAAAATTTGTCAGAATCAGGATTTACAGGATTTTAGATCCCCGATTTCTCACTTTATTTATTAATCTTCAGGAGAATGAAAACAGAATTTGGATATCTTTTTACCAGGATTTTTGATATTGATTGTTTTTTATGACTCTGTGAGTTTTAAATCTAACCCTATATGCCGACACAGATTCCCATTATAATTTAATGATAACCTAAACTAGAAAAAATTGTCAAGAGGTTTTTAACAACAATTAGATAATAAAAATCCTGTCAATCCTAAAATCCTGGATATCCTGATTCTGACCATTCAAACGTTAAAATAAACAAATAACTACTTGGTATCATATCATGATGATTACTCAAGAATTAGTACCTGAACAAAACATCTCTGAAGATATAATTTTTCCTCCCAGTGATTTATATAGTGATGAACCTCCCGTGGAAACAGAACTACATCTACGACAAATAATCTTACTGTTAAAATGTTTAGAATGGTTATGGAAAGATAGAAATGATTTCTATGCAGCGGGAAATCTGACCATTTACTATAGTCCTAAACAGAAAAAATCAGAATTTTTCCGAGGCCCTGATTTTTTTGTAGTCTTAGGAACAGAACGGAAAACCCGTAAAAGTTGGGTAGTGTGGAACGAAGATGGTAAATATCCTCATGTAATTTTAGAAATTCTCTCACCAACAACAGCAAAAACAGATAGAGAATATAAAAAACAACTTTATCAAGATACTTTTCGGACACCGGATTATTTTTGGTTTGACCCCTATACATTAGAATTTGCAGGTTTTCATTTATTAGATGGCAAATATCAACCACTAGCAGCAAATGAAAAAGGGCATTTATGGAGTGAACAATTAGGTTTATATTTGGGAATTCATGACGGATTATTACGCTATTTTACACCAGAAGTAAAGTTAGTACCTACACCAGAAGAAACCGCAGAAAGTTTAGCAGCAAAATTGCGGGAATTAAATATTGACCCAGATACAATTTAGATTCAATTAAAAATGGAGGTTGGGTTAAGCGACAGTGCAATTCAACCTACGGAATTAAATTAATCAATTTCCAAAGATTGAATCATTTTTTCTGCTGTTGGTAAAAATCTATCATAATCATCTATTGTCGCTGAATAGGTAATCATATAAGCTGTATTTCCTCTTAATGTCATCACATACATATTTTTAATTTTATCATTACCATTTTTACCTGTAGAAATTATTTTCTTTCCTGGTTTATTACCAACTATAGTTGCATCTTGTTCTATGATTTCTGCTGCTTCTAAATACTTTTCTATATCCTCAACATGAATTTTTTGATAATTATCTAAAGTTCCTAAGTATTCAGAACTGCTGATAATCAATTTTGCATTTTGTTTTTGTTGAATAAATGTTAATATTTTCCCAGTAATTGGATCTGTTGAGTCGTCTCTTTGCCAACATTGGGGATATTTAATAGTCAGATTATATTCACTATTTTGATATGTTGATAATTCTCCTCCACATTCAGATATGGAACGTTGTAAAAACAGAATTATAGCAATTGCTATTACTAATCCTATCGGTGCAATTTTCAGAATTAGAGGATTAATTTTAGGTAATTTCCATTTTTTATGTGATATTTCTTCTAATGCTGTTAATGCTGATTTTGCAGTTAGATAACGGTCTTGATGATGAGAAATCACCATTTTATCTAACACATCTGCAAATTTATTACTAAATTTAACATCATTACGCCAAATTACTTTTCCTGTGCGACTATCTATTGGTAAATTTATAGGATGTTTGCCTGTTAGAGCTTGAATACCAATCATACCCACAGCATAGATATCACTACTAAATACTGGATTTCCGTCTGCTTGTTCTCGTGGTATATATCCAGGAGTGCCAATAATTGTACCAGTTTGTGGTTGTTGATTTCCTAATTGTTGAGTGCCGATTTCTTTAACTGCACCAAAATCAATGATCACAATTTTGTTGTCTTTTTTCCGTCTTCTGATATTTTGGGGTTTTAAGTCTCGATGAATGACATTTTGAGCATGAATAATTACTAATACTTCAATAATTTCGGTTAATAATTTAGTGACAAAATCTTCACTGATAGGAACACCAGAAGGTAATTCTTGCGTTAAATCATGTCCTTCTATATATTCTTGAATTATGAAAAAATCTGGAGTTTCTTCGGTATACGCTAAAAGTGTGGGTATTTGTGGATGTGTACCAAGTTGTTTTAGGGTTTTAGCTTCCCGTTCAAATAATACCTTAGATTTTTTTAAGACTTCCGGGTCTGTGCTTAATGGTGTAAAATGCTTAACTATACATTCATTAGGTTGGGGTATTTGGGTATCTATGGCTAAATAAGTAGTCCCAAATGCACCCTGTCCGATATTTTTGATGATTTTGTAACGTCCTGTAATGATCCTACCTATCATCAGATTCACCCTTTACCCAGAAAGTCATTTTTGCTAAATATGTTACATATATTGATAATTGTGACACAATTATCAACGATAATTATTGATACGAGTAATAATTTAATAACATGAGTTAGTAGATTGTGTCAGACTTGATATATTAGACATCTGGTGAGCAAGTATGTAGAGACGTTGCATGGACAGTTTCTCCAACTGTTCTGGATAAAACTAAATTAGCTAGATGTCTATTGGTGAGGTTAAAGAGATTTGTGACATTTGAGGCTAGAAAACAGAGATACTGATTGTGACACTTGCATCAATTTCTAAATAAAAAAGAGGATGATTGAAAATGACTACACAAACATTATCTGCACCGGAAGTATATCAAGGTCAGTTTGGGGACTTTACAATTACGAAGAGCGATCGCACAGGTGTGATCATCTATCGTACAGGTTTAATGGTCGCTGCTGTTAGTTTTGCCATTGGTAGCGGGTTAGCCTTATTCTCTCCTCAACCTGCTGCTATTCAAGCCATTACCCCACTTTACACCTGTTTTAGTCTTGCACTTGGTGTCAGTTTATTAACTATTCACATATATATGAAATTGCTGCACCAAATCTTACAGCTTTTCTGGATCATTGGTAGCATTTCTGCCTTTATTTTCGGACATTTTGATAGCCAGCCTTTTGCAATAACTATTTACAATCAACCCTTAACTATATTCGGGATTGGTTTCACCTTTGCAGCATTAACAGGTATTTTCTTCAAAGAAGGTTTTTGCTTTCATCGTTTAGAAACTAAAATCTTAACTCCCCTTGTTCCCTTACTTTTATTAGGACATTTAACAGGAATCTTATCAACTCAAGCAGAACAGGTTTTATTAGGAATTTGGGCGATTTTATTTCTAGTCTTTGCATTGCGGAAAACAGTCCAAAATATTCCTGATGATATTGGGGATAAATCTGTATTTGATTATTTAGAAAATCAACGTGAAGCTAAAGCTTAATTTTCTTACCTCTGTGTCCTCTGCGTCTCTGCGGTTCGTTAAAACATAAACAACAAAGCCAATCAGGAAATCATCAAAATACTAATAGTGAGACAGAAAAATTGACAGAAGAACGAAAATATTGGTTAGTTTGGTCGCAAATTTCTGGTATTGGTCCTATATTACTGCAAAGATTACAACAGCATTTTGGTAATTTAGAAACAGCTTGGAAAGCTAGTCCTGGGGAATTGCGAAAAGTTGAAGGTTTTGGATTTCAAACATTAGAAAAAGTCGTCCAACAGAGAAACCGTTTAAATCCAGAACAACTACTTACCCAACACCAACAAGCAAACCCCCATTTCTGGACACCAGCAGACGCAGAATATCCCCAATTGCTGCGAGAAATTCCCAGTCCACCACCACTGTTGTACTATCGAGGTGAAGTTGATTTACAGGAAAACTCAGGACAAAAACCCTTAGTGGGAATTGTGGGAACACGTCAACCTACAGAATATGGAATTAAATGGACTCGTCAAATTAGTACCGCTTTAGCAAAAAACGGTTTTACTGTTGTTTCGGGAATGGCCGAAGGAATAGATACCGAAAGTCATTCAGCAGCAATGAAAGCGGGAGGAAGAACAATAGCAGTTGTGGGAACAGGTGTAGATGTTATTTATCCCCAAAAAAATCGAGATTTATATAAACAGATTTTGACATCTGGAATAGTAATTAGTGAATATCCCGCGAAAACTGCACCTAACCGTACCCATTTTCCGAGAAGAAATCGGATTATTGCCGGTTTAAGTCGTGCGGTGTTAGTTATGGAAGCACCGATAAAATCAGGTGCATTAATTACAGCAACTTATGCGAATGAATTTTGTAGAGATGTTTACGCTTTACCGGGAAGAGTTGATGATCAACCATCACAAGGTTGTTTAAAATTAATTAGTCAAGGTGCAGGTTTAATTAATCAAGAACTGAGTGAATTATTAATCATGCTGGGAGCAATTCCCCAAATAGATGTAGAGATACCATTAGTTAAATCGACTCCTTTAGCTAATTTATCACCAGAATTGCAGCAGGTAATAGATACTTTAGCTATTGATGCTTTATCTTTTGATTTTATTATTCAAAAAACGGGTATGGATGCTGCTTTAGTTTCCAGTTCTTTATTACAATTAGAACTCATGGGTTTAGTATCGCAATTACCAGGAATGCGATATCAAAAACTCTAAGGTAACTGGTAATTACGAATTACGAATTACGTATCCCTAGCGGGACCGTAGGCACTATTACGAATTCATTGTGGTGGATAATATTGTGGAGTCATCACAGGGGCTTGATAAGTACCCATAGGCACATTATTGACCATACCGTTAGGGACAACAGGATTCATCACTGGGGGTTGAATAAAAGGTTGTACCGGTTGAACTGGTTGTACAGGTGGCTGAAAATTAGTGGTAGGTAGATTAGTTGTGGGAGTGCGGGGAGAAACAGCACTTTGACTAAACTGTTGGTAAGCAGCAGCAGAGATGGAACTAATGAGTTTTTCCGCGCGAGGATCGTTAGTCGGGCGTTGTACCATAACAGCAGCGATGTAGCGCTTACCAGAGGGAATATCAATTAAACCTGCATCTGCCAACATAGTGGCAATATCACCTGTCTTGTGGTAAGCTTTTGAGCCTTGTCCCAAACCAGAGGGTAAGAGATGATCTCTCTCTGTGCGGCTCATAATATTTAACATCAGATCACGCGATCGCATACTCACAATATTTCCCTGATTGATCATAGAAATCAAATTCCCCAATTCTCTAGGACTGGTGGTATTTGTTCCTTGCAAATCCGGGAGTGAATTACGAATCATTGTCGTCGCTAATCCCCAAGTGCGAAAACGTTCATTCAGTACATCCTTACCTCCTAGTCGGGAAATGAGCATATTTGTCGCTGTGTTATCGCTGACAGTAATCATTTTAGTAGCGATTTCCAGCGCACTGTATTGAGTACCGACACGGTTAGACTTTAAAGTTCCAGAACCACCTGCAATCATATCTTGTTGCAGAGTCAGCATTTCATCCAGGCGAATTTTTCCCGCGTCCACATCCTGGAAAAGAGCAATTAAAATTGGGACTTTAATCGTGCTGGCTGCTGAAAAACTTGCATTGCTATTAATATCTACATAAGCGCCCGTATCCAAATCTACCATAAACACCCCAGGAGTCAGATTTGGCTCTGCTGTGGCCAGATTCTGCACAGCGGTTTTCAAAGGGATTATTTCCTGGGATAGATATAAGCTAGGAGTTGTGACTGGAGAATTAGATTGTGTCTGAGATTGCCCATTAGTCTGAGATGGGGAAGTAGGCGCTGAACTGATGCGATTAGCAGGATCTAAAACTGACAACAGCGTGCCGACAATCGCACCGAGTCCAACTCCGACAATCAACAACCGCAACGAATACAATATCGTTCTGGCCATTGGCTTTAACCGCGTCTTCCGCGAGGTGCGCCGATCTATTTTCGGCTTGCCTTGTTTTTGGACACGCACTGTTTTAAACTTCATAGTACCCGGTTGTGCCATCTTACCCTTGGGGATGGGTTTAACAGCTGCTGGCATTACTACCTTAGAGGGTGGTCTTCGCCCCTCAGCTGGAAGTGTGGGCGGACTGATATTATTATTTAGGCGTGTTATCGCCACAGATTCGCCTTTATTGGTAGCCTGTTGCTGGTTCTTGACTGGTTTTGGTACTGCCTTTTGGACTGGGCGTGGACGGCGACGACGCTCTCTAGGTTGCCGTCGTGAGACAGCTATTAGTTTGTCACTTGATTCTGACACAGCTACTCCTTGTGACCCACTCGACTTTGTTTTTTGTAAACGTTCGACCCAAAATTGACTATTCATGCACCTTGATACTCAGATCACGTTGTGGAACTAAGTAGCTTTTTTTTGTTTAGTGTAAGTCATATTAATCCTTTTGGGTAATGATTGCGTAGATATTAAGCTATTAATTACAAGTTTTCTTGTTGAATCCGATTGTTGATTGCCCATTCTACTTGTCGCAAAATCCCGCGCAGCATAGCGACTTCAGCAGTTTTTATGTGAGCGCGATTATATAAATAACGAAATTTTTCCATTCGACTAGCAGCCGTATGGGGATAAAGATAACCGATGGATAATAGTAGGGATTCTAATTCTTGGTAGTAAGGTTCCACGACATCCAAGGGGGCGATTTCTGTAGGCGGTAGCTTCTGAGTGACGACTACTTCTGCTAATTGAGACAATTCGTAACAACAAATAGCCACAGCGGTAGCCAAATTCAGGGATGGATAATTGGGACTGGTGGGGATGAAAATTAACTTTTGGGCATAATTCAATTCCTCATTGCTTAATCCTCGGTCTTCTCTGCCAAAAATTAAAGCTACAGGCTGTTCTGGTTCTGCTAATAACCAAGGTAGGGCATTGCGAGGGCTTTCTAGGGGGATTTCTCCACTGTAATCACGGCCAATGGTAGCGATCGCGCGGACGCATCCCTGCAATGCTTGTGGTAATGTCTCTACTATAACCGCAGATTCTAAAATCTCCTGAGCATGAACTGCCATCTTTAAGGCATCATCATCATAGCGATCGCACTGTGGATTGACCAATACTAAATTACATAAGCCAAAATTTTTCATAACTCTGGCAATTGAGCCTAAATTTAAGGGGCCTGCTGGCTCTACTAACACAATTCTGATTCCAGCCCCACCCATACTTTGCCTCCTACCATTGGACAGTACCACCGATCATCCTTGGTACTATTTTAGCTGTCCTGACAAATACTCAACACATAACTGCACAATCTTCTCAAAGTGAAAGTCCTGGACTAAATCTGCTAAAGCTTTAGCCAGGTTAGCGTGAACATCGGGAATTTGAGCTATCAATTCAACAGTCTGACGTTTGCTACATTTACTCGCAGCCCTCTGTAGCTGAACAATCCATTCATCAGGCATCATCTGTAAACATGAAGGAGAAAGGGTAAACAATGAAGAATCTGGATTTTTTTCGCCTATATCTTCCGTTTTTTCTGCGTAAATATAACGAACTCCCAAATGTTCAGCCAGTTTATTTAATAGGAATTCTTCTTGAAAAGGCTTGTGAATAAAATCATCACAACCTATAGATAAAATGGCAGTTCGCTGTTCTTCAAAGGCGCTGGCAGTCAAAGCAATGATTTTGCAATGATTCTGCACAGACTCTGAATTTTGCCTCTGTGCAGCCCGAATCTGCCGAGTTGCTTCATAACCATCCATCACAGGCATCTGCATATCCATAAATATCAGATGGGGTTGGTAACGCTCCCACAATTGGACTCCCTCCAGACCATTAGCCGCTTCATACACCTCAAACCCCAGGGGACTAAGCAACTCTACTAAAAGTTTTTGACTCTCCCATTGGTTTTCCACCACAAGTAAACGGTAAATCGGTTGATTCGGAGCTAAGTGCATCACACGACAGTTTGGTAGTTGGGCAGGAACAGCTACTTTTTCAGCACAATCAACCTTAACAGTAAAGCGAAATATACTCCCTTGACTGACTACACTCTCAACCGTAATCTCACCGTTCATCAGCTTGACAAACTTTTGGCTAATGGCTAATCCTAATCCTGTGCCTTCATGGGACTGAACAATTCTAGTTTGCACAAATGGAGTAAATAGCCGCTTGATATCCTCTGGTGCAATGCCGGCTCCCGTATCTTCTACCTCAAAAAGCAAGAAAGTAGAAACCTGATCTGCCTTACCCCCTGCTCTAATTCGCAGTGTCACTAACCCTTGTTGCGTAAATTTAATGGCATTTCCCAACAAGTTTAGTAAAATCTGGCGGAGTTTAACTTCATCGGTGGTGATGTATTGAGGAACGTCAGCAGCGCGATCAAAAATGAGTGTCAACTTCTTAGCTGTGGATTTCAGACGTAATAAATCTTCCAGACTGTTCAGCAAGTAATATAAATCAAAACTGGTGGCATTGAGTGTAATTTTACCTGCTTCAATCTTAGACATTTCCAGCACATCATTAATCAGTTCTAGCAAGTGTTGCCCACTGCGGTTGATAATTTCCAGATACCCCTGATTTTTTTTATCCAGGGTGACATCACGACTCATAACTTGAGAGAAGCCCAAAATGGCATTCAGTGGAGTCCGCAGTTCATGACTCATGTTGGAAAGAAATTCGCTTTTAGCCCGATTCGCGGATTCTGCTGCATCTCTGGCTTTTTCTAGCTCTACTGATTGTTGTTGAATCTGAGTAAATAATTCGGCTTGATAGAGGGCAATTGCTAACTGGTTACTAATATTAATAACAAGATTAATTTCGTTTTGTTTCCATTGACGGGGACTAGAGTTTTGATAAACTGCCAACAATCCCCATAATTTGCCAGACTGAAAAATTGGTACAGTGGTATAGGATCTGGCTTGAAATTTCTGCAAAAGTTGCAGATAACAATCTTCAAATCCAGCTTTATATATATCTTCTACAACTCGATAATTTGTGCCTTGATTATAACGACCACCTTTTGTTTCTTGGAGATAAGTATCTTGTAATAAGTTATAGTTATCAGTATTATCTTTGGTTGCTCTATCGAAATTTCTGACAGTACATCGCTCATCTAGAGTCACATTTTCCGCCAATTTGGGATAATTATTTTGTTCTTGCCACAGAGCAATCCATCCACTACCAACAGATTCGGCCACAAATTCTCCACTCCAGTCTGGATGGAAACGGTAAATGGCAACGCGATCGCACTTTAATAATTGTCTTAATTCTTGTGTTGTGGCGCGAAAAATTTGTTCAATATCTAAAGTCTGCCGCATCCGTTCAACTACTCGCAATGTTGCCCGTTGCTGTTCTATATTTTTCTTTAAAGCATCCTCAAACAATTGCCTTTCTAGCTCTGCTCCTGCCCTGGCTGCAAAAATTTCTAAAATGAGTTCTTCGGTCTGGTTTTTCGCCATTGGCTTGGTATCCAAAACCTTCAAATGTCCCAGAATGTTTCCCGTTGAATCATGCAGTGGGATCGCCCAATAGCTTTCTACTTCTAACTTACCAAGATGTTCATGGTCAGGAAACCAAGACTGAATACTATGGGGATAGTAGACTATTGATTCCGATAATATTTGTTGACAGGGAGTTCCTGCCAAGTTATACTCAAAGTCTTCACCAAAGTCTTCTCCTTGCCAGAATGCTAATGTACAAGCTCTAGTTTTTGCAGAATCTACAAATCGGGTCACAAAAGCATAGCGAACTTGTAAAACTTCTGCTAGATAACGAACCAATGAACGAAAGAATTCACTGCCTGTTTTTGAGGCTGTACCTGCAAAAATTAACTGTAAGGCAGTTTGCTGACGTTTGCGTTCGGTGATATCTTCGGAAATACCCAATAAATACTGTGGAGTTCCATTGGCATCTAAAATCGGGATTTTTTTAGTATGTAGAATTCTGACTTCCTTGTCTTTGGTTTGAATAGTTTCTTCTATTATTTCTAATAAGGTTCTGTTAGCTAAAACTTCCCGATCTCTATTAGTAAAAAAATCTGCCTCCTGCGGAGTAAAAAAGTCAGTATCTTTTTTGCCAAGTAACTCTTCTCTTGTATATCCAAGTAACTCTGCTCCAGCTTTATTCAAGCGAACAAACTTCAAATCTTGAGCATCTTTTACAAAGATCATATCGGGAATATTCTCGATAATTGAATCTAGGAATGCTTGAGTTTGCCTGATTTCTTCTTCTTGTCGTTTGCGTTCGGCTTCAAGCCGCGCCTTTTCACTAATATCTGTATGGCAACAGATAAATCTAATTGGCTTGTTATTTTCATCCCACAGTGCCTGACCGCGCTCTAAAATCCATTTGTAGCTGCCATCTTTGCACAGCATCCGATACTCTTGGATGAGGAAGGGAACTTCCCGATTCATGTGAGTATAATTTGCCTGAATTACAAATTCTAAGTCATCTGGATGAATGCGTTTGAGCCATTCCTTAATATCATTGGCAATTTCCTGCTCTTCATAGCCGAGTATTTCCTTCCAGCGAGCCGAGTAAAAGATTTCCGATGTTTGTAAATTGAAATCATAAATTCCATCCTTACTGGCTTGAATTGCTAATTGCCAGCGTTCCTCACTTTTCTTTAATTCTTCTTCTGCCTGTAGGCGTTTGATCTCTGTTTGATTAGCACTAATAAACTTGCCAATACTTTGAGCCATTAATTCAATGATTTCTTTTTCATGGCTGGCAAATTTCTCACTTCTAATATCAGTGGAAAAAAAGCAAAGCGTACCATAAATCTTGCCATCAACCCAAATGGGAGTGCCAATGTAAGACTCTATTTTCAGGCTTTGGTAGACTGGATGGGAACGCATCTCCTCTATTTGCCCAACATTGTGGAAAGTAACAGTTTCATTTTGCTCAACTACCTGGCCACAATAAGCATCTGAAAGTTCAATTTTTAAACCGGGAACTAAGGCATCAATGTTAGATTTGACAGCCAGAAATGAATAAGTTTGATTATGAATCTGACCAACTGCCCCTGCGGAAAACCGGAGGACTTGACAACCTGTGGTTAAATAGTCTAAAAAAAGTTCTTCAACATTATGAAAATCGGTCATATTGATCCGATGTAACTGCTTTAAACTAGAACTAAAATCAGCTAGTGCCTGAGTTTTTTTCAGCAACTCTTCATTTTGAGCAACTAATTGATTTTGTAAATATCTAATTCGCAGTTGATTTTCAACCCTGACTATTACTTCCTCCGTTTGAAAGGGTTTGCTAATGTAATCAGCACCACCCACTGTGAATGATTTTACTTTATCTAAAGGTTCATCTAAAGCACTGATAAAAATAATAGGTACATCACGGCTATATTCATTTTCTTTCAGCCTTTGGCAAAGTTCATAGCCATTCATATCGGACATCATAATATCCAACAAAATCAGATCGGGTAACTTGGCCTGAACTGACATTAGTGCCATCTCCGCATCGGGTGCAGAGCGCACTTTATAACCATAATTAGACAGTACTTTAGATAGTAAAATTAAATTTATGGGATTATCATCAACTACTAAGATATTTGCTAAAAATTGCGATTTTTGCTGGCTCATACTTATTTTTATTCTGGATAAAGACGATTTTCTGTTTGCTCATCTCGCTTTACTAGGTTGAATTTAAGAATTCAGTAGTTATATCAAGTTCGTTTAATTACTTATCAAAAAAAACTCGACTTGTCCCCGCGCGGTTCCCTCATTATAAGTCTTGAACTGAACACGATAAGTAGGTTGGCGTTAAAAATTGTCGTTATGACAAGGGAACTCTTAACAGGGAATAGAGAAGAGGTTTTGGGAGATTTTACTTTTCGTTACATATTTTGGTTTTTTTCTGTTCACCTACTTATCAGGAGGTCTAAATCTCCGTTACGAACTACATTGGCGTAGCTTGCTGTAGGCATTATTACGAACTACGTTGGCGTAGCCTGCCGGAGGCATTATTACGAAATACAAACTACGAATTACGAACTACGAATTCCGAACTACGAATTACGAATTACGAATTACGAATTAGTAATTAGATGTTAACTGCTAATCTAAAAAGTAAATCTGTAGCTGCATGATTTTCTAGAGGTTTGGCAAAGAAATATCCTTGTCCCTTGGTACAACCAAGCAACTGAAGTTTTAAAATTTGTTCGACTTTTTCCACGCCCTCGGCAATCACTTCAATTCCTAAGTCATGGGCTAGGTTGATAATCGCTCGAACTACGTGCTTTCCGCTTGATAAATCCAGTTTTTGGACAAAAGAACGATCAATTTTTAAGACATCCAGTGGTAGTTCATAAAGTCGGCTCAGAGAAGAATAACCAGTGCCAAAATCATCGATATATATCCGTACTCCCAGCTTTCGCAGGTTTTCTAGTGTTTGCTTGGCAGTGACTGCATTCTCTACCATCGCAGTCTCAGTAATCTCTAATACTAAGTTTTGAGACTGCAAACCTGTATCTTGTAAAATCTGCTTGACTTGTGCAACTACATGAGGAGATGCTAACTGTTGACTAGAAATATTGACGCTGACACTCAGAGAATCAAAATGATTAGGAAACTGCTGTTGCCAGGTGCCCAGTTGACGGCAAGCCTCTTGCAAAACCCATGCGTCAATTTCGATAATCAAGCCGCTTCTCTCTGCTAAAGGTATAAATTGATCAGGAGATACTAATCCCAGAGTAGGATGTTGCCAGCGGATTAAGGCTTCAAAACCTAAAATTTCGCCGTTTTTCATGCAAACAATGGGCTGATAACAAAGCTTAAACTCGTTGTGAACTATAGCCGATTTCATATCTCGCTCTAATCGCAGTTGAGCTAGTTCATCCGCAGATAGGAATGTGGTTTGAGTTTCTGGTTGTCGCTCAATTGCATTCGTCAATTTCATGAGCCGTTCGGCATTGTTAGCAGCAATCTCCACCAGTCGCTGTTCCTGTTGGGAGAGAGTACCCAATTTACCACAGCTTAAAAGCTCTAGTGCCACCTGGATTACAGTCAAAGGGGTACGCAACTCATGACTGATATCCAAGAACATCTCATCGTTCAAGTTGGGCGTATTAATTTCAACAGGTTGGAACTTTAATAGCTGAGGAATAGTCATATTTGATACTTTGTCTTGACAAAGTAATAGGCTGATAGTTAAGAAGAATAGGGAGCAATTATGGAAAATATGTGGAGTAGCAACGCCAACTTCATTTTTTCCAACCTAGAGCCACCAACAGCTGTTCAGCTAATTGAGCAGGTTTAAAGGGTTTGGCAATCATGGCTTTAACAGCTAAATCAGCAAAGCGGCGTTGATCTGATGCTTGTACTTTGGCAGTTAGCAGAATGACGGGAATATGCTTTGTGGCTGGGTTAGATTGGAGTTTTTGAAATGTCATTAATCCATCCATGTCTGGCAGCATCACATCTAGCAAAATTGCATCAGGCTGCTCAGTCTCGGCTTTTTGCAGTCCTTCGCTGCTAGTTCGAGCCAAGATTACCTCTAATCCTGCCATGATTTCTAGGCTAATTTTAGCCACTTCCCGAATATCATCTTCATCATCTATCACCAAAACTTTTTTTGTTTTCATGGGCTTTTATGAGTTCCGTCGTCAACTAGAGTACAAAACTCAACTGTATGGCAGTAAGTTAGTAGTTATGGATAGATTTTATCCCATTAGTAAAACTTGCTTTCTTCTCGATGAATTGCACTAGTACCGCAGGACGGAAATAAACCACCTATTCCCAATCTCTGAAAAGTTCATGCTGTATTCATTTTTAATGTTTAATTTTTAATTCCGTCTTGGGATACTAGTATCAAAGCTTATGAGGATTCTGCTGGTAGACGATGATGAAAGTATAGTAGGAGTTTTGACAAGACTGCTACGGGAGCAGAACTATGTTGTCGATGTAGCTAAAGATGGTGAGTCTGGTTGGGAGTTGGTAGAAGGCTTTCAGTATGATCTGGTTTTGTTGGATGTGATGCTCCCTAAACTGGATGGTATCAGCTTTTGCCGTCGTCTGAGAGATCAGCAAAATCCAGTTTTGGTGATGCTGTTGACGGCTCGTGATACCACGACTGATAAGCTGGTAGGGCTAGATAGTGGAGCAGATGATTATGTTGTTAAGCCTTTTAATATCCAAGAACTTGCAGCCAGAATTCGTGCATTAATCCGTCGTGGCAGTATTTCTGCAAATCCTCTGCTCATTTGTGGTGAGCTACATCTGGACTCGAATATGCATGAGGTGACTTATCGGGGACAGGTGCTGCCATTCAGTCGCAAAGAGTACCTCTTGGTGGAGTTGTTTCTCCGCAATCAAAAACGGGTTTACAGTTGCAGAGATATTGTTGATCATTTGTGGCCGTTTGATGCTGAACCACCTCATGAATCTACGGTTAGATCTCACATTAAAAATATTCGTCGTCAGTTAAAAGCCGTTGGTGCGGTTGATTTGCTGGAAACGGTTTATGGACAAGGATATAGGATTAATCCTACTTTTATTTCGTCTAGTCATAATCAAACGGTTGTCAGTTCAGTGAAGCAGGAAACTTTAGATAACGCTGTTGCAGAAATATGGCAGAGTACAAAAAACTTAACTTTTGAGCGCTTAAGTATTGTCGAAGCAGCAATTCCCTCTCTGGAATTAGGGATATTTGATGAAAATTTATGTTTACAACTTATTCAAAATGCTCATAAGCTGGCAGGGTCTCTGGGTATGTTTGGCTTTGACAAAGGGAGTACTCTAGCGCGGCAAATTGAAGTTCTATTTGAATCTGAATTTCAGATGCGATCGCAGTTTACTATTATTTACCTACAGAAATTGGCTCGGAAATTAGAGCCTTTGGTGATTACCTTACGTCAGGAACTGGAAGGACCCATTCAAGAAGTAATTGATATCCAGACTATAGCCCATAATTATCAGCTATTTGAGCCAATCAATGCCAAAATTTTGGTAGTTGATGATGATCCACAAATTTTGCTCATACTCAAAACATTGCTGGAACCTTTAGGAGTGAAACTGACTTGCTTAGATAATCCCGATGATTTCTGGAAAACATTGAATTTAACTCGCCCAGATTTTGTGATTCTTGATGTCAATATGCCTAGTGGAACTGAAGGGTTGCATTTATGTGAGTCTATACGTCAAAATCATGACTGGAATTGGCTGCCTATACTGTTTCTGAGTGGCTGTACTGATGTAGAGACTTTGCAACAGGCTTTTGTTAAAGGTGCTGATGACTACTTGACAAAGCCAATTGTCGCTCAGGAACTCTTAATCAGAATTGTCAATCGTCTCCAGCGCATCCGCACCATCAGAAATCAGATTTAGACAGATTGACTTGTAGCTGTTAATTATGAACAACTTTCACACTGATCCAGGTAAAGGTAACATTCTGATTGTTGACGATACGCCAAACAATTTACATTTACTTTCCAGTATGCTGGAAGAACAGGGGTATGAGGTACGTTGTGCCAATAACGGTGCGATCGCACTCAAGGCTGTGGCCATGGAGCATCCAGATATTATCCTCTTAGACATTAATATGCCCAATATCAATGGCTATCAGGTTTGTGAGCAGTTAAAACGAGATCAGCATACTCAAGAAATTCCCGTAATTTTCCTCAGCGCCCTCAGCGAAACCATAGATAAAGTCAGAGCTTTTCGCGTCGGAGCAGTAGACTATATTACCAAACCTTTTCAAGTCGAAGAAGTACTAGCTCGCATTGAGAATCAATTAAGTTTGCGACGAATGCAAATAGAACTCCAACAAGCAAAAGCAAAAGCACTAAAAGCTTTAGAACAGGAGCAAGAACTCAACCGTCTCAAGTCAGAGTTTGTATCCATGATTTCCCATGATTTCCGCAATCCGCTTACCAGTATTCAAGGTTTTGCCGGATTGCTTGAATGTGGTGGAGAAACTCCGGCTCCTGAGACAATCAACCGTTACATTAACAAGATTAATACTGCTGTTGATAACCTGCTTTCTTTATTGGATGACATCCTGCTCATCGGTAGTATGGAAGTGGGAAAAATGCAGTATAAAACTGTATCAGTTAACTTGCAGGAATTTTGTCACGAACTCATTGACACCCTAAAATATAGTCTAGGTGATCAAAATCAAATATGTTTCACTTGCTTGGGAGACTCAACCCAGGCAGAAATGGATTTAACAATACTCCAGCGAATACTGAATAACTTACTCTCTAATGCTATTAAATATTCTCATCCTGGAGAGCCGGTTTATCTTGATTTAGAATGTCAAAACCACATGACTATATTCCAAGTCCGAGATCAAGGCATGGGGATTCCCTTAGAAAATCAACCATACTTGTTTGAAGCATTCTACCGCTCTAGTAATGTCGGTGATATTAAAGGAACTGGTTTAGGACTTGCGGTGGTGAAAAAATGTGTGGAAGTTCATCAAGGAAGGATTTTACTGGAAAGTAAAGAACAAATAGGTACAAAGATTACTGTATACCTACCCCGTTATCCAGGGAAAGCAATTTCCGATATTTAGATATTTAATTTAAGAACAAAATGCCAAATTAGACAGATTATCTATGGTTGGTACAGTACCTAAATATTTATCTACTATCCCCACCAATTTATCTGTAGCTACGGGTTTGTTCATAAAATCTGTAGCACCAAAAACTTTAGATCGAACTCTATCAAAAACACCATCACTGCCTGTCAAAATGACTATAGGTGTCTTAGCAAACAAAGAAGTTCGTCGTAAAGTTGCACAGAGTTCATAACCATTTATCCCTGGCATAATCAAATCTAAAAAAATGAAGTCTGGCTTATTCTCAATTAAAATTGGTAGAGCTTGTAAAGGATCTTCAATTTTGATAAACCTCATTCCATTGGAGATAACAATTCTCTCTAACATTT
The DNA here is from genome assembly GCF_014698735.1 of Anabaena catenula FACHB-362. GTDB lineage: Bacteria > Cyanobacteriota > Cyanobacteriia > Cyanobacteriales > Nostocaceae > Anabaena > Anabaena variabilis_A. Next base: position 74,926 of record NZ_JACJTQ010000006.1, on the reverse strand, counting down.
GACAAACTTGGGGGCTATCATCAATACAAGCTATTAATGGAGCATTCGGATTATTTGATTTTTTGTTACTGTTGTAGTTGTTTTTAACTTTCATTACTAGTAACGGCAAGTCGGGGACTTCTACCAGTGCTGTTATTCCTTGATTAATATAAGGAAGCAAGGAATGGGCAATTTTGATAACGCTCTGTTTCATTTTTACAGATAAATCCCACAGCGTATGTTTGCCGTTGAGAAAAGTCTCAAAATTTTTGTATACTAATGGACTTACTTGTCTTTTAAGTTCCTCTGGTTTGACCAAAACTGGTGCTAAGTCAGGAGAAAAACTTGCTAATCCAGCGTTTGACCAACTATCCCAAAAGTCTTGCATTTGCCTGAAAAACATATTTGCAGTTGTGGAACTAATTGGTGCTTCTAAGATGATATTTTGGTTTTTTTGGCAAGTTAAAGAAGTAGAATTTGCCTGCTGGGCTAAATCAAATAAAAGTTCAGATATTGTATTTTCTACAATCGCGTTAATTTGTTCGGCTTTGATTTTATTACCTTGAAGCAGGTTGTCCAGAAAGTGATAATCCCAATGTTCTATTGATGTATTTTCAGGACTTAAGTTTAATTTACTAATATCAAGATAGGGACAATATTTAGCTAAATTTCTCCGCAACCGTCGAGATGGATGAGTTCCTCCTGTTGCCCAAACTAGCTGTCCTAGACGATAATAGAAAAGCCATGTTTTTCCTTCTGAACTTTTGATATTTAATTGTCCGTTATATTGCAGTTGTGTACAAATTTGGAATTCTTGAAAAAGGCTAGTGGATTCTATAGGTTTTAGATTATTCATGTCTACTCTCGATTAAAAAGTTAATTTGGTATAATCAGAGTGATGATGACTACGGATAGCGATGGTCGATTCAACGAAAATCATCCAACTCCAGCAATAGTCGCAGTACTCTTATAGTTTTAATTTAGACCAAGATTGTGCAGAAGTTGTGGAAACAATACTTAATATATATATTCAAGTTAAAGGGTAGGGAGGGAAACAGCTATTATGTTCCCAATAGCGGTAAAACCTTACGCTTTAATAACTCAATTAAATCTGCTTGCATATATTCATATTCATCAGGGATATCTAAACAGATTACCCTTTTACCTTTGAGAAAGAGTTGGAAGTTCTTAGATAGTTTGCTTTTATGGGATTTTTCCATCACAAAGATGATATCAGCCCATTCTATAGCTTCTGTAGAGACTGGGATTTCGGCGGTTCTGTCTAAACCTGCGGAATCTACTTCTAATCCTGGATATTCACAGAATACAGCTTCAGCGGTAGGGCTGCGTAGTCTATTTTGGCTACAGAGGAATAATAGCTTTTTCATTTATATGAGGTACAAGCTGTAATGATTAAACGCAGATGGACGCAGATAAACGCAGATGATTTTGTACTTCACCAACTAGGAAATGCTATATCAATTAGTTAGGATACAGTAATAGTCTTGACAGTTCTACCTAAATGGACAATCTGACTTCTGGATGTATATAAATTATCCACAGATGTATAAAATATTTCAAAATTTGGCACACTCTCTAAAGCTATTCTCGCTCGCCTAATTATTCTTTTGTACACTCCTTTAGCATAAAAATCAGTTAACAAGCATTCAAAACTTATTGCTAAATTAACGATACTATCTTCTATTTCAGATTTATCACGGAATGAACGTTCAAAATATTTGATAGAATCAAAAATTTTACGGTAAACTCGTGATTTTACAGTTTCTTGTCTATTTTTTTGAAAATTGATGCAATTGGAAATATAACCACTTTCAACTTTTCGCAGTGCAGATTCTACCTGCTGCAATATATCTGTTTTATCCTGCCATTCATTTGGATATAACTCTATTTTCAATGATGATAATTCAGCTAATCCTGATCTATTGACGTTAATTGGAACACAAAAGCCATCTAAATTTTGTTCATTATTTAATCCAACTTGAAAAACTAAATAATGCTTGATGTCTAAAGTCTCGAAGTTATTAAGTTTAGATGAACTAAACTTTTTCATTCCATCGAATTCTTCCGATGTTTTTCCTAATACTGAAAGCATTAAAATCAAGGATTTAGCAATTTTTAATTTGATGATAAGTAAAAACTGATTTTCATAGTATCCTCCCTTAAAAATGTTCACCCTGACAAATAACAATGGATTGTTAGTTAACCATCTTAGAGAACGACTTCTTGTATAATGTTCTATGGAATCTATAGGTACTTTTTCTTGAATTCCCATTTTAAAGGGAATTTCTTCTAGTAATGAATAAAGAACTTCTTTAGAATTTGACTGAGGCGTAATTGCTATACCTGCATCCTCCAATAAAAAATATGCTTTACTTTTTGTGAAAAAACGAGCATAACCGAAACCAAGTATACCAAATGAATGAATAGGATAAATAACAAGTCCTGGTCTATGCAAACCATAATCTTCAATGAGATACAAAAATTTTTCAATAGGATCATTAACATGAGGATCTTTGATTAATGAAAATAATAATGATTCAATAACACTTCTGCTAATAAAGATTTCTCTTATCCATAAAACTTCGGCTATTTTCAAGCTGACACGGTTAAGATGAAATTCTAATGCCTCTAAATCATCTGTTGGATGGTTGATTATATGGTAAATAAAATCATCTATATCGCTGATAGTATTTATTATATCTCTCTTGTTTACAAGAAAATTAATTGACTGGAATACTTTTTTAGTTATTATTTTCCCATGCAACAATTTTTGGTTAATGTTGAGTATAATTTCCATTATTTGATTAAATAAAGTAGTTTTTCAAAGCAGTATAACATAAACAGCCAAAAAACTCTCCGTACTTCTATGTCTAGAAGATTAAAAAAATCTTAACCCATATCATAATTTTACACCACCACTTCCACTTTTCTACTTGACCATTCCTATTCCGGTAATTACAATGTAGATACCACCTTATCCCCAAAAACAAAAAATGGGTACATCAATAAAAACCCGAATAGTCAAAATCGGCAATTCCCAAGGGTTACGCATCCCCAAGACCTTATTAGAACAAAGCGGAATTAACTCAGAAGTAGAAATAGAAGTTCACGGTAATCATCTCATTATTCGCCCAGTTGAACAAGTAAGAAAAGGTTGGGAAAAAGCATTTATAGAAATGGCAGAAAAACGCGATGATGTCTTATTAGATGATGTGAATATAACAGAATGGGATAAAGCTGAATGGCAATGGTAGTTAACAGATTTGATGTTTTCCTAGTTAATCTTGATCCTACCATTGGCAGTGAAATTAAAAAAACACGCCCTTGTTTAATAATTTCACCCAACGAAATAAACCACCATATTGCCACCGTCATAGTTGCACCAATGACAACAAAAGGGCAACCATACCCCACAAGAGTAACCTGTCAATTTCAAGGAAAAGAAGGACAAATTGTACTAGACCAAATTCGCACAATAGATAAAACTCGATTAGTCAAATTTCTAGGTCAAATTAGTACAGAAGAACAAAAAGCAGTGCTGGATATCTTAGCTGAAATGTTCGCTGAATAATTAACTTAACTCTTCTTCCTCCTCTTACCTTCGCGTCCTTCGCGTCTTCGCGGTTCATTCCTCATAAAACAAAAGACGCAGAAAACGCCTCTCTTGCGCCTCTGCGTCTCTGCGTGAAAAAACTCTTAAACCATCTCAGAAGTCTGCACAGTAGGCTGAGGCTGAGGCTGGAACATAAACAGCGAATAAACCACATCACGGCGGATATTCACCATCATATCCAAGAACAACTCATAACCCTCACTCTTATACTCAATCAGAGGGTCTTTTTGCCCATAACCACGCAAACCAACCGACTCACGCAAAGCATCCATTTGTTGCAGATGTTCCCGCCACAAAGTATCTATGCGTTGCAAAATAAAGAATCGTTCCGCTTGACGCATCAAACCCGGTTGAATCTGGTCAATTTGCGCTTCCTTCATATCATAAGCAATCCGCGCTTGTTCATGGAGGAAAGCTTTAATTTCTAAAACCCCCATATCCTCCAACTGACTTGACTGCATATCAGCCAACAGGTAAACAAACTCCTTCACCTTATCCACCAACTTATCCAACTCCCATTCTTCCGAAGGTAAATCAGGGTTGATGTAATAATCAACGATGTCGTCCATCGTTTTTTCAGCGTATTTAATTACCTGTTCCTTCAAATCTTGACCTTCCAACACCCGGCGACGTTCCGCATAGATAGCACGACGTTGGTTATTCATCACCTCGTCATACTCAAACACCTGCTTACGAATGTCGTAGTAATAAGTCTCAACCTTTTTCTGTGCGCCTTCCAAACTGCGAGTTAACATACCCGACTCAATAGGCATATCTTCCTCTACTTGGAAAGCATTCATCAAGCCGGCAACGCGATCGCCCCCAAAGATCCGTAATAAGTTATCCTCTAAACTGAGGAAGAATCTTGTAGTTCCTGGATCACCTTGTCTTCCCGCCCGTCCACGCAATTGATTATCAATCCGCCGTGATTCGTGACGTTCTGTACCAATCACGTGCAGACCGCCTCTATTCACCACATCATCATGTTCTGTGCTGGTGAATACTTCATACTCCTTCTTAATGCTTTGGTAAGCTGACCGCAATTTCTGAATTACCAGGTCATCTGTAGGTGCTTTTTCCGCCGCTACAGCTACCTTTTCTTCGGCTTCCAATTCCGGTAAACTGCGCTCACCGTAAGCTTTTACAGCCACTTCCACCGCTTCTTTTAAAAGCTGTTCTGTTTCCTTTGTCAACTGGGTAGGGAAAATTTCCGGGGAAGCCCGCCAAGTTTTCACCTTTTTACCAGGAAGAAAACCTTGACCACCACCATTACCACCCATAGGTAGTCCAGAAGCCCTTTGCATCCCAAAACTATCTTCATCTTCTGGGCTGACGATGCGGGGCATAAAGTATTCTCGCAACTTCAACCGCGCCATATACTCGGAGTTACCACCGAGAATAATATCCGTACCTCTTCCCGCCATGTTCGTGGCAATAGTTACAGCACCCCTGCGTCCGGCTTGGGCGACAATTTCTGCTTCCCGTTCCACGTTTTCTGGTCTAGCGTTGAGTAACTCATGGGGAATATTCATTTCCTTCAGGAGTCGGCTGAGAAGTTCAGATTTTTCAACGCTGGTGGTTCCCACTAACACAGGTCTACCATTTTGGTGCATTTCTGCACATTCTCTAGCGATCGCACCCCATTTGCCTGCTTCGGTCTTAAATACCATATCAGACAGGTCTTCCCGTCTTCTAATCCGATTAGTGGGAATAATAGTTACTTCCCGTTTGTAAATCTTTTCAAACTCGACTTCTTCCGTTTTTGCCGTTCCCGTCATCCCCCCCAACTTGGGATACAGCAAAAACAGGTTTTGATAGGTAATTGTGGCTAAAGTTTGGGTTTCTGGCTGAATGTCTACGTGTTCCTTAGCTTCAACTGCTTGGTGCAGACCATCACTCCAACGTCGTCCCGTCAGCACCCGACCTGTAAATTCATCAACAATAACAACTTCGTCATTACGGACAATATAGTTTACATCCTTGAGGAACAATTCCTTAGCTTTAATCGCATTAAACACAAAATGCGCCCAAGGGTCTTCTGGATCAAATAAATCTGTCACACCCAAAAGATTTTCTGCTTCCGCAAAGCCTTCATCACTCAACAGAACGTTACGATCCTTTTCATTTACTTCGTAATGCTCATCTTTTTTGAGAGTAAAAGCTATTTCTGCTGCTTGCAAGTACTTTTCTGTCGGTCTTTCCACCTGCCCAGAAATAATCAGTGGTGTCCGCGCCTCATCAACTAAAATCGAGTCTACTTCATCAATAACACAGTAATTAAATGGGCGTTGCACCACCTCAGCCATTGACGTGGCCATGTTATCCCGCAGATAGTCAAAGCCTATCTCGCTGTTGGTGACATAAGTAATATCACAAGCATAGTTTTTTTGGCGTTCACTGGGGGTCATGGTGGACTGAATTAGCCCCACACTTAACCCCAAGAACCGATGTACCTGACCCATCCATTCCGCGTCCCGACGTGCCAGGTAATCATTAACGGTAATAACGTGTACACCTTGACCAGTTAGAGCATTTAAATAACTCGGTAAGGTAGCAACTAAGGTTTTACCCTCACCGGTTTTCATTTCGGCAATTTGCCCAGTGTGGAGAATTATCCCGCCTAATAGTTGCACATCAAAGTGCCGTAACCCCAGCACTCGTCGTCCCGACTCCCGGACAAGGGCAAAAGCTTCAGGTAAGATATCATCTAGTGTTTCGCCTTGGGCCAGACGCTGTTTAAACTCGGCGGTTTTACCTTTTAACTCTTCATCAGAGAGCGCCTTAATTTCTTCCTCTAAAAGGTTAATTTCTGTAATGTAAGGTTGGTATTTTTTAAGCTTACGAGCGTTGGGATCGCCCAACAAAAGTTTTAGCATGGCAGTTTATAGAACTAAATCAAGGGGGATGGAGATTAAAGCTTTGGTTATTTGATTATAGACATTTAACCTAACCCAGCCGTTTTGCTTGTGGATGGCTGAGAAACCAGAATTAACTCAAAAACAGAATAAAAACAAACCAATCACCTGAATCAATGATTGGTTTTAACTTATATCTTATTTTAAATTGTCTTCATAGTATCATTTTGCCGCTAGATGGGGCAGGGCGCAGAAGGCAGAAGGCAGGGGGCAGAAGGCAGGGGGCAGGAGGCAGAAGGCAGGGGGCAGGGGGCAGGGTGCAGGGTGCAGGGTGCAGTAGGTAATTATTTCTCCGCGTCTCCGCGTCACCCCATCTCCGCGTCACCTCATCGCCCCATCTCCGTGTCACCGCGTCCCCGTGTCTCTAATCCCTACTCCCACTCTGGAGTGAGGCTGCGGAAGTCATACTTATCAGCACCAATATGACAACTGACGCAACCGTTCATGTTTACAGGTTGTTGTAATTTAACACCAGGATGTAAAGCTTTGAAATAACGGGACTCATTGAGGCGATAGGGTGTTGAGTCATCTTGGAGGTGAAGACGAGAGAAAGTAGAAAGGTACTTCCACACTAAAATGCGCGGCGGATCGACTAAAGGCTTAATCTGTACACCATAGTGCTGGGAATCTTGGAGGATATTTTTCCATGTTTGGGTGGGAAAAACCGCTGGTGGTATGCCGATGTGACAGGTAGCACAGTTTTCTAGATATAGTTCTTGCGCTAGTTGGTATTGTGCCGGCACTACATCAACCGTACCAGTTGATGATGGAGGGTTAGCTGCGTGGGTGCTGGTGGCTAAACCCAGTATAAATCCTATAGCTATACTCCAACCAAAAATGACTAGCATCACAATCAGCAGTTGGCGTTTCAGTTTTGGATGGGATGATTTAGGCTTAATCGTATTTAACATCAATTTAGTTACTTTAGTGTAAATATTGTATTTTCTTGTATCTATTAAAATAAATACCTCATCATTGAGCAATCTGTGACCACCTGATTTTTAGACTGTTTTTATAAAAATTTGTTGCATAATGTCTTATTTACTTGCAGGTTTTATCATTTCTTTCAAAAAGTGGAATACCATTTTCCTCTAAAAACTCTTCTGCCAATTCTTGCCAACTTGAATTGAATCTTGGGTATTTGTAAAATTCAGGAGTACAAACATAAGCTTCTAAATTTAACCCTGCGTAATTTTTTTCTAACTTATCATCAAATAAATTAATAGTATTTTTTAATTGCCCAATAGCGTCTACCCTATTCTTGTTTACCTTTCTCTCACTTGTTGCATTCAATTTAAACTCTACGAAACAAAAATCTGTTTCATCAAAAAAGACAAAATCGCAATGAGAATCACCAAATCCCAAAAGTCCCTTTTTTCCATCAATAGGAATAAAACCAATCATTTTAGCATTGCTTATATTAAATAATTTAGTGTTATCAAAATCGTTTATAACAGTCTCACTACCATTGAGCTTAATCGTAAATGTATTATCATCAAACTGAATATTGATAATAATAAAAGATTGTCCTTGATAATCTATCACTGAAAACTCTGCTTTTAATTCAATTTCTAGAAAATCTGAAAATGTAGCAAAACTATTTGATAGATGTTCTTTTATATCTTCAAATTTGCTCATTTTCTTTTAAAAGTTCTAGCGTGGATACTGTACAAAGCCTGAAAATCACCACCCAAAAGTTCGGAAACAGTATCCAAATAATTTTGTTGAATAGTACCTTTTTCAGTATTAAAAATGGACTCACAATAATTCGTTGTTTCAGAAACAGATTGATTCCCTAATGAATAAGCTGAAAAATCATGAGCATTTAACCAACAATCTTTAGGAATTATTGCTGTTACTTCAGCGTCTGCTGCGGTATTTTTGTCAACTACTCTATTTGCAAAGAGTAGATTATTAAAAACTGTGAGTATGTAAGGACTATGGGTAGTAATAATCAGTTGATTATCTTCATCGTGATTCACCATTAAAGCTAATAATTCAATCAGTTGTTTTTGGGCAACAGGAAATAAATGTGCTTCTGGTTCTTCTATGATTCTTAATACTTTTACATCATCAAGGATGTTCAGAAAAATATCTTGTAAAATTCTTATCACTTCTTGTTGTCCTGATGAAGCATTTGAAAGATAAACATACTTTCTTTGTTCAGGCTTAAATAATATTTTTTCTCCCCAATCATCAATTAAGTATTTACCTTTGAGTATGTTATCTATTCTATTTTTTATTAGATATAAATCCTCCTTTCTGTCAATGTCATCTTCATAGTTCTCAATTATGCCTATAAAATCTTTAAATTTTTTGAATATGTCTTTAATTCTGCCAACTCTTTCCATGAATTTCAGCATTAAAGTTTCATCTATTGTTTGTTGTTTACGCTGAAATTTTTTACTATTTTCTTTTATTTTACTATTTTCTTCTAAGGTACGCTGAACACTTGCAAACAGATTTTTTTCAAAAAAATCAGAATAACTGACTGTTGCATTCCGACCTGCAATTACGAATAATGAATCTGTCTGATAGCTTTCAAAAAATTCGTTTAATAATGTAGAAAGCATTTTAGCGTATTTAATTTTATTTTGATCATACGCCAATTGTTCATGTATATTATTTGGATTTATATTCTGTTGAAAAAGTTTTTTTATTTGAGTAGCAGAACTTTTAAAATTCTCGTTCAACAAATTATCGCTGAATCGAGAATTAAGTCTTTTATTCTCATTAAGAGTTAATGTTAAGTATTTATCTTGCTCAACACTATAATAAAAAGTTATTTCAAAATCAGGCAAGTGAAATGTCGAACCAAAAAAATTATAAAACTTGTCTCTTATAGGAAATATTAGATCAGAGGGTGTATCAAAATAATCCTTCTGTGTATCTTGATAAATTTGACTAAACAAATCATCTTTGAGTGTTTTAAAAAAGTAAATCAATTTAGCAATAGTGCTTTTACCGCTGGCTTGTTCACCAATCAAAACTAATATTTTCTTGACTTCAATTTCTGCATTTTGAATTGCACCGAAGTTTTTGATAATAATTTTTTGCATAATTTAAACTTCTTTTTTATATTCTATAATCAATGTACCAAAACGAATTCGTTTGATGCTACCCATCGCTGACTTGTTTATTAAAGGCAATCACCTCAGCAAGACAAGCCAGCAGTTTTGGATACATTTCTTAACCTTTTTTTAATTACGGAATCGGCACAGATCGCAATAACCGCTCAACTACAGTTTTAGCATTGCGTCCACCTCTAGGAATGAGGCGATGACACAGAACATAAGGCGCAAGAAACTTCACATCATCAGGAAGAGCGTAATCTCTGCCGGAGATAAAAGCTAGTGCTTGGGTAGCTTTTTGTAATGCCACACTACCACGAGGACTAACGCCAAGAGTGATTTCTTCATCCTGTCTGGTTGTCCGCACTAATTCCACGATGTATTCTTGCAAGGAGGTTTCCACTTGTACCTGAGAACAAAGTTGGCGTAATTGAGCTACTTCTGCCAAGGTAATACAAGGCTGCAAATCATCAACTGGAAGACGCTGCTGGATACTTTGCAGCATTTGTAGTTCTTCTGACTCTGAGGGATAGCCTAAACTCAAAGACAGCATAAACCGATCCATTTGTGCTTCTGGCAGGGGAAATGTGCCTTGGTACTCGATGGGGTTCTGGGTAGCAATGACAAAGAAAGGCTGAGGAACGGGACGAGAGACACCATCAACTGTGACTTGATACTCTTCCATTACTTCTAGTAAAGCTGACTGAGTACGCGGGGTGGCACGGTTGATTTCATCAGATAGCAGAACATTGGCAAATACTGGCCCAGGGAGAAAAGTAAATTCGCCGCTTTTTGGGTTCCAAATGTTAGTGCCGGTGATGTCCGTTGGTAGTAAATCGGGAGTACATTGTATCCTTTGAAATTTACCATCAAGCGATCGCGCTAGAGATTTGGCAAGCAGAGTTTTACCAACTCCAGGGACATCTTCTAGAAGGGCATGACCACCACCCAGCAAAGCAACTAGCACTAAGCGTACGGCTTCATTTTTACCAACAATGGTACGAGCTAGATTTTGTGTTAATGCGTCAATTTTTTCTCTCATGCAATGGGGGTATGGGGTATGGGTATGGGGTGACGCGGGGAGTTGGGGAGACACGGAGATGGGGGGTGGGGAGACGCGGAGATTGGGAGACGCGGAGACGCGGAGAAATAATTATCTACTGCCCCCTGCCCCCTGCCCCCTGCACCCTGCCTTCTGCCTTCTGCCCCCTGCCTTCTGCCCATGCCTGCAATCACCATATCTACAGTGTTCCCAATTAACATTCCCAATTCAGCATTCTGTACTCAAAATTTCTCTGGCTACGGTGCAGTCAAGTTGAATTTGGCTTTTTAGGGCTTCTAGAGAAGGGAATTTTTGTTCAGGACGCAAAAATTTTACTAGTTGCACAACTAGGTTTTTACCATACAAATCAGCAGACCAATTTAACAAATGTACTTCTACCGAGGAATCAGTACCGTTGACAGTGGGGCGATTGCCGATATTCATTACACCTAAGTTCTGAGTAGGAGGTGTATCTGACGTTTCGCTGAGGATGATAACCCGAACTGCATAAACTCCTTGACGGGGTAAAAATTTGTCTTTTGGTAGTTGAAGGTTAGCAGTAGGAAAGCCGATGGTTTTACCCAAATGTTGACCTGGGATAACTAATCCAGTCAGGGTGTAGGGTCTGCCTAATAAGCGAGTTGCCCGTTGAATATCGCCTTCTTGCAAAGTTTGGCGAATCAATGAAGTGCTAATCCGATGGTCTTCACTCGAAGTATTATTAACGCTTTTACCATTTGCGGGTAAATCGTTGGTATCAGTTTGGATGGGAACGATGGTTACGGGTATTTTGTACTTGGCGGCGAGTATTTGCAAATCCTGTGCAGTACCCGTGCGCTTTTGACCAAAACAGAAATCCTGGCCAACGCTGATTCGTTGACATTGCAGTTGTTGGACAAGGATTCTTTCTACGAATTCTTCAGGTGATAGGGCTGATAGTTCTTTATCGAAGGGCAATAATACCAGTTGTTCTACCCCAAGCGATCGCAACTGTTGAACTTTTTCATCCAGCGGTGTTAACAAAGCACGGGGTTGGCCTGTAAAAAACTCATGTGGATGGGGATGAAAGGTGACAACTGTTGAGTATGTAGGTTTTTGGGGTGAGTTTTCTGGTAATTTCTCCCCATCTCCCCACCCCTCTTCATTCCCAACTGACTGCAAAACTGGTTGAATTACCTTTTGATGACCAAGATGAACACCATCAAATTTTCCAAGGGCAACAGCAGTTGGTGTTAGAGCCAATTTGGTCGAGGAAGCAACCCACACAGAACACCCATTTTGAGACAAATTTAGCACGTGGATTCTGGGATTTTAGGTTTATCGTAGCTATCAGCGCTCGGCAACCCTGTGAGGGGAAACATAGCCCCTGTTTTGCTAGGGGGAGTTGTTTACCTACCCTCAGCCCTTAGAGAGGCATCTAGAGGCTTTTTTGGACTGCTGGTGAAACTATAAAGTTAATTTAGCAGTTGTCGCCATCTCAGCAATAGGTAGGCTCTGGCGCTGAAAGCTCCTGATCACCAATCTAATCTAAAATCTATAAATCCGATCCAACAAAGCTAACTAATGCTAACAAGAGCCAGCTTTTTCTTCCTGCTACCCTTCGGGAACGCCAAAGGCGTACACTCTAGAAGTGTCGGCACTATCTAGTCCACAGGCTTGATTGTTTGGGTGTATCTCACCCTACTATTAAGTATTTAGGCTTGGTTATCACCTAAAATACCTATCAATAATAGCATTTTTCTGCTATATAAAACCTAGACAAAGCTAGACTTTACTTTCTACATTCAAGGTTACAAGCCCCTGGCTTTAGACACGGGATGATAATTACCCATTATCGATTAGGAATTACACTGACTTGCTGACAGGAAAAGATTCTGTGAGAGGATCTAAGACTGGAACCTGAAGTACTAATCCTTCCCGTGCCATGATTGCACCAGGAAACTTCTCAACTGCTTCTTTGCCGACATTATCTAAAAAATCATCGTTGTGGGCGGGGTCATGGTGATAGATCACCAGGGTTTTTACGTTGGCAGCTTGTGCTATTTTTACAGCTTCTTGCCAGGTGGAATGTCCCCAACCAATTTTCGGTGATTTTGGAGAATAGTATTCATCATCTGTGTAGGTGGAATCGTAAATGACGATGTCGGCATCACGGGACAGCCACAGGACATTTTCATCCAATTTATTTTGAAAATGTTCAGTATCTGTGATGTAAACAGCAGAACCACCGCGCCAGTTAACTCTATATCCTACGGCTTCACCTGGATGGTTTAAAGGTGCAGTTTCTATAAAAATGTCATCGATTTCGATTGGTTGCCCCGCTTTAATGTTGTAGAAATTCAAGTGTGCTTGCATAATCTGCAAGGGTACGGGGAAGTTGGGATGAAGCATCTGATCATTGAGCCTTTGCTCAATTGTCGAGCCATCTGGTGCGATCGCTCCGTAGATATTAAATTTATTACCTTTGATAAATGCTGGGGTAAAGAAAGGAAACCCCTGCATATGATCCCAGTGGCAATGGGTAAAGAATATGTGACCTTCTACGGGCATTTGGGGTAACAAAGATTGCCCCAAAACATGAACTCCTGTACCACAATCAAAAATTAAGCGCTTACCGCCCACTTGCATAGCAATGCAAGGGGTATTACCCCCATAACGGACGGTTTTTAGACCTGGACAGGGGATGCTGCCCCTGACGCCCCAAAATTGTACTGTAAATTGGTTCTCTATCCTAGACATGGGTGTTGGTTGCTGGACTGAGCGGGCGATCGAGTAAAAAGGATTGGTCTTATTTTTTTTGGTTTATGCTGTCTTACTACCTTTGTTACTAGGTCTTTATTGGTAAAACATCATACCCTGTTTAAGAACTTTTTGGGAAATCATGAGTGTTGTACTGAAGTATACCACTTCTCACGATACTAGAGTTTATACTTATTTAGTGATTTCAATATATCTCCTAACTTTTTTATAGCTTAAATTGTGCGGCCATGAATTTTATTTCGGCTGGTGTCTGGTCAGAAAACCAAAAATTTACGGAAGTTTAAATTCTCGTTTCGATAATTGTTGCAGTGCATTGGCATAAGTAAGATTGTATTGCAATGGGGTAATACTGATGTAGTTTTCACGGATCACCTGCACATCGATGGGGATATTTAGCGGTAAATTCAAACCTGTGGGCGGTTCTACATCCTCTAAAATCTCTCCTGTTAACCAGTAGTAAGTTTTTCCTCGTGGATCTACTCTTTTGTCAAAAACATCAACGTAGCGGCGCACTCCCTGGCGAGTAAAAGTGACACCAGCAATTTCTTCCGATGGGACGGGAGGAATATTGACGTTAAGCAACATCAAGTCTGGGAGAGGTTCTGCTACTAGCTGATCTACTAGGAGTTTGGCAAAGTTTGCAGCTGGGTGAAAGTCTTTGTGTGTATGACTTGTAAGACTTAGGGCAATGCTGGGAATGCCTTCTATCACTCCTTCCATTGCGGCTGAAACAGTTCCAGAGTAAAGAATTTCTGTTCCTAAATTGGCACCTTGATTAATGCCTGATAGCACTAGGTCAGGGGGCGAATCTAGTAATGCCCACAATGCCAATTTTACGCAATCGGAAGGTGTGCCATCACAAGCCCATGCTTTGATGGCAGGATGAAAAAGTGCTTCCACCATTTCGGCGCGAATTGGTTGATGCAAGGTTAGTCCGTGTCCTGTTGCTGAACGCTCTCGATCTGGGCAAACTACTGTAATATCATGACCCGCTTCTGCCAAGCAGTTAGCTAAGGTACGGATACCCAGGGCAGAAATGCCGTCATCGTTGCTAATTAGTAATTTCATACTTCGATATTCATCAGTTAAGGGTCGCTTGTCAGTGTCTGCGGTCACAAGTACAGAATAAAAAATACCTCTAAACTGCTAAAAAGAGAAATAGTCTAGTTTATTAATGGCATATTACAAAGCTTATTTCTTCTCCAGTCCATAACTTTGGACTATAGACTATTAAAGAGGTAACAGGGAACAGAGGGTTTCAAATGGGGTTTCATAGTCCACCTGAAACCTGCCACGAAAGTGAAGGTACAGGAAATAGGAAATTTTGTTCTCTATTCGCTGTTCCCTTTTTTGATGACTAATAACTAAAGATAATGACTAATGACTAGCAATTTAGAGGATCAACTTTTAGCATTGCGCCAAGAAGGAGAAGCAGCGATCGCATCTGCTGATACCCTGGAACGCCTGGAAGAACTGCGAGTTAACTATTTGGGCAAAAAAGGTCAATTGGGTGCGCTGTTACGCAGCATGGGACAAATGAGTGCGGAGGAGCGTCCCAAAATTGGCGCGATCGCTAATACAGTTAAAGAAGCTATCCAAAACTCTCTTGACCAGCAACGCACCGTTTTAGAATCTGCTCAAATTCAAGCACAGCTAGAGTCTGAAACTTTAGATGTGACTATGCCCGGTATTTACCGTCCCCAAGGTCGCATTCATCCCCTCAATGGTATCATTGACCAAGCTTTGGATATCTTTGTTGGTATGGGCTACACCGTGGCTCAAGGGTCAGAGATGGAAACAGATTACTACAATTTTGAAGCCCTGAATACCCCACCTGACCATCCAGCCCGTGATATGCAGG
The DNA here is from genome assembly GCF_014698735.1 of Anabaena catenula FACHB-362. Taxonomy (GTDB): domain Bacteria; phylum Cyanobacteriota; class Cyanobacteriia; order Cyanobacteriales; family Nostocaceae; genus Anabaena; species Anabaena variabilis_A. The sequence goes on along the minus strand of NZ_JACJTQ010000006.1, from coordinate 59,664 downwards.
ATACCTTCTATTTACCAGATGGGAATTTACTGCGGACTCACACCTCATCGGTGCAAATTCGCTACATGGAAAAGGAAGAACCACCGATTAGAATTGTCGCCCCAGGACGAGTTTATCGAAGAGATGATGTAGATGCTACCCACTCCGCAGTTTTCCATCAAATTGAACTTTTAGCCATTGATGAAGGACTGACTTTTACAGACCTCAAAGGCACAGTTAAGGTATTTTTGCAAGCCATGTTTGGTGATTTACCCATTCGTTTCCGCGCTAGTTATTTCCCTTTTACTGAACCTTCTGCGGAAGTAGATTTACAGTGGAATGGACGCTGGTTGGAAGTCATGGGTTGCGGTATGGTTGACCCAAATGTACTTAAATCAGTGGGTTACGATCCGGAAGTTTATAGTGGGTTTGCTGCCGGTTTTGGTGTAGAACGGTTTGCGATGGTTTTACATCAAATTGACGATATTCGCCGTTTGTATAATAGCGATTTGCGCTTTTTACAGCAGTTTTAACGTAGGGTTTTCATGGTAAATTAGAGTTAATCAACTACTAATTTACCAAACCCTAAAAGGATTACATATCAACTCAACAGACTGTAAAAGTAGGCTTTCCAGATTTTATAATTTTTAGCATTGGAGTAAGAACATGGGACTTCAGGAAGAAATTGACAAAATGAGGCAAGAGATACGATCTGATCACTATTCAATGTCTATTGGAGAATGGATTAGCCTCTATGAAGATAAATCAATTAATTTACATCCTGAATTTCAAAGCTTTTTTCGTTGGACTTCTAGCCAAAAAACAAGGTTAATAGAATCTATTTTACTGGGTATACCTATTCCACCAATTTTTGTGGCTCAACGTGAAGATGGTGTATGGGATGTTGTAGATGGTCTTAACAGATTATCTACGATCTACGAATTGATTGGAAAACTAAAAGATGAAAATAATAACTGTGTTGAACCATTAATTCTTGAAGGTACTAAATATCTGCCAAATCTAGCAAGTAAAAAGTGGGAGGATAATGATAATCCTCAAAACTCTCTAACACAAAATCAGCGTCTTTTAATAAAAAGAGCTAAAATTGATGTGACTATTATTCTTGAAGAAAGCAATGATAACGCAAAATATGAGTTATTTCAAAGATTGAACACTGGAGGTTCAATAGCTACTGTACAGGAGGTAAGAAACTGCATTCTTGTAATGAATAATCAGAAAATGTTTCATTGGATGAAAAAATTAAGTCAAAGTGAAATTTTTAAAGATTGTGTAGGACTAAGTGAAGAATCAATTGCAGAACAATATGATATGGAACTATTATTAAAGTTTTTAGTTTTAAGAAATTTGGAAGTAGATGAAATAAGAAATATAAGCAATAATTTCAATGAATTTTTGACAGACAAAATGATTGAAATTTCTCAAAATCCACATTTTGATTATTCAGAAGCAGAAATGGCATTTAATAAAACATTTGAAATTTTAAATGAACAAATGGGTATTGATAGCTTTCGTAGGTACTCTGCCGCGAAAGAAAAGTTTTTAGGAGGATTTTTAGTATCAGCTTATGAACTTATTGCGTTAGGTATTAGTCACAACTACAAAACTTTATCTAATTCAGCTATCAATGTAAAGGAAAAAGTTAAGCAATTTTGGATAGATCCTGAAAATCCAATTGTGTCGAGTCGAGGGTGGTCAAATGCAAATGCACAGCGAAGAATTACAAGATTAATTCCCCTTGGTCGTAAGCTCTTTCAGCCATGAAAATACGCACTTTAGAGCAGCTTAGTGATAAACTAGCTCAAGAATTGGCATGGCGAAAAAAAGAACTTTCAATATTGAAAAGTCTGATTGATTCAAAATCCTCTGAATCAGCAAAAAGAAACGCATTACTTCGCAGTGGTATCACTATGCTTTATGCTCACTGGGAAGGATTTGTTAAAGTAGCTGCTAATAGTTATGTAGAATTTGTTGCCATGCAAAAACTACCTTATAATCAACTAGCAAATCATTTTATAGCTTTGGCAATGAAAGATCAATTAGATCAGGCTAAGGACACAGAAAAAGCAACTATATATAATGAAGTTGCAAAATTTTTTATGACTAGATTAAATGAGCGAAGTGTCATAAAATATGAATTTAGAATTACTACATCTAATTTATCATCATCAGTATTTAAAGAAATAATATGTATGATTGGTTTAGACTATTCCTTCTATAAATCTAAAGAAGTATTAATAGATGAAAAGTTGCTAGAGAAAAGGAATATTATAGCTCATGGTAATTATCTTGATATAGATGAAAAATATTATGATGAATTGCATACACAAGTAATAGGAATGATAGATACGCTCAGAAATCAAATAGATAACGCTGCTTCAACAAAACAATATTGTTGTCAAAGTCCATCTAATACTTCATCATAAAACTTTGCAATATTTATTAATTACCTATTAAATTGACTATCTATTTACGACAATTATCACAATGTCCACAACGCCAGTTTGCAGCTTCTTTAGCAAAACCAAAAGCATTTAACAAAAATTGCCAACGACACTTTTTAGTATGCAAATATTCACTCATTTGTTTCGCAGCTTGTAATTGCATTTGTGGCTGATTTCCTGACTTTGCAGAAATCGCATAATGAAAAGGATCAAGCCATTGTAATTGTCCACTGCTATGAAGTAAAGAAAGCGCTGTTGCACCATCAGGAAATTGTCGCGTTACAGATGTTACTTCTCCCTGTTGCGGTAGCTTTTTCACTAACTGTTGAGCTTTTTGTTGTTGCTTAAACATTTGTTCTTGAAAAAACTGCTGTCTTTGTTTATCTTCAGCATCTAAAAAACCCGTCGGTTCACTGATTAAAGTTAACGCTTCTGCTGGTTTTCCATCTCTTCCAGCACGTCCCATTTCTTGCACATATTCAGATAATAAATGTGGTGCATGAAAATGAATCACCCAGCGCACATCACTTTTATTAATTCCCATTCCAAAAGCACAAGTACACACCACAAAGGGTATTTTTCCACCTAACCAACTTGCTTCTACTGCACGTCTTTCTGTTGCACCTAATCCTGCATGATAACTAGCAGTGTTATATCCTATTTCTGTTAACCACTCGGCTAAATTCTCACTATCTTTCCGAGTGCGGACATAAATTAAACCTGTTTGATTTGGTCGATTTTGAATAAATTTTAATAATTGTTGTTTTCTTCCTTTTGGTGTCCAAGCAATACGAATGCTAAGATGTAAATTTGGACGGTAAGGATTAAGTCTAAAACTATCAGGTTGCTGTAATTGTAAAACTGTAGAAATAATCTTTTGTGCTGAAGGATCAGCCGTTGCTGTAAAAGCTGCTAAACTAATTTTAGTTCCTGGTGGTTTTGATTTTAATAACGCTGGACGAACTGCACCTAAACGCCGATAAGCTGGACGAAAAGTATCACCCCATTGTACTAAACAATGAGCTTCATCAAGGATAATTCCATTAATTTGTAATTGGGGATGAGATAATCTTTCCCAAACTGGGGGACTGAGTAAAGTTTCTGGTGATAAATATAATAATCTTAATTGTTGTTTTTCTAAAGCTTGCAAAGCTGCACGACGTTGATTTGCAGGTAATTCATTGTGTAAAAGTGCTGCTTTTTGGTTGCGTTGACGTAGTTCTTCAACTTGGTTTTCCATTAGTGCTACTAAGGGAGAAACTACTAAAGTTAATCCGGTTTTTAATAGTGCGGGAAGTTGAAAACAAATTGATTTTCCCCCACCTGTGGGCATAATAATTAATGCGTCTTTTTGGGATAATAAAGTATTGACAATTTCTCCCTGTGGGGGACGGAAATCATCATAACCCCAGATTTGTTTTAATGCAGTGCGGACTTGTGTTAATGATGTAGTGGGGTGATTCATAATTTTTAAACCCTGGATATCAAATTGCTCACATCATTTGTATTTCATCTGCGTTTATCTGCGGTTAATTAATTATGTTGATTTTGTCAGGGTTTAGCAATGCTAAACCCCTACCATATATTAAGAATGAAAGGGACAACCACCAGCAGTTAATTTTTGCAAAAAGGCGTTATTATCAAAATAATGTTCTAAAGATTCAATCTTTAAATCTTCAGTTACACGGGCTATACTCATACCCGTTATTTCTATTGTTTCCCCTGTGGGTGCATAATCTTTATATGTACCTGTAAATGTTCCCCAATGTCGCCATTTAAAGGTAACGTTGGGTGGTCCAGATAGCACTTCTGTTAATTCCCATAAAAAGCCGTTGGGAAAGGCTTTGTGAAACAGTTCAAATGAAGATTCAAAGGTTTCAGCCGCTGGACAATAATGCTCGTTGTCAACTATAAATAAGTTGTATGTTCCTTGTTCAACTACTTCTTTAGCGGTGTATTCTTCTCCTCCGTTGCTACTCATTCTAAATTTGTCCGCAACGATAGAAAGCCATTGTTGGGGGTTCAATTTATGAGAAGCTTCCATTTCAAAGGTGCGAACTAGGTTTTGGGCTATGGCTTCTAAAGAACCTTCGGGATGGTTAAATTTACTTTCTTTGTGTAGAAATTCATTAGTATAAGAATAGTCTGGCTTTTGTCCTTCTCGCCATTCTACCCCTTGATCATGAGTCAGGAATACTTCTCTATCTTGTACCCAAAGCGGTAATTCCGTGGTTGAATTGGTACTCATGGATGTTTATTTACCAAAAACAGCTTTTAGCAGTATAAACTTTTTTGGTATTAGAATTAATACTAGAATGAAAATACAGCAGATTTTAGGTAAATCAGATCCAATTTTTAGAAATAAAGCCATATACCAAGAGATTTTCAACCCTGTTCCCTGTTGTAATCGCTAATTCATATAAGAAGTAACAGCGTATTGATAATTTTTGTAATACTTGAAATACTATAATTTATATTCAACAAATAACATGGAAGAACTACTAGAACTCAGACAACTTCTAGAACAAGGTAAAATTCCTGAAGCTTTATTATTGGTGGATGAATTAGAAGAAATGAGCCTAAGTGATAAAATCAATAAAATTGATAGTTATGGCGTAATTCTCCTCATTCATTTAATTAAACAAAAAGCTGAAAAACGTTCTACCCGTTCTTGGGAAATATCTATAGAAAATGCAGTGCGAGAAATCAATAAAATTAACAAGCGCCGCAAATCTGGTGGTGTTTACTTGAATCAAACAGAATTATTGGAAATTTTTCAAGAAGGATATCAAGTATCACTAAAAAGAGCGTCGTTAGAAGCATTTGAAGGACGATATGAAGCCGAAGAATTAGCAGCTATGGTTGTAAAACAAGAAATTTTAACTCAGGCGCTGGAATTGATCAAGGTGGGTTACGGTGCGAATTAAGGCAATCTGTTAACATCAAATATCTCACCGCACCTAACCCACCCTACTAGGCTGTTACTTCTTCTTTCGCTTCCTGACGTAGGCTGGAGTACAACCTATTGAGTGCATTCACGTAAGCCTGAGCCGATGCCACAATGATATCGGTGTTGGCTGCATGACCTGAAAAAACACGCGATTCATATTTTAAGCGGATTGTTACTTCCCCAAGAGCATCAATTCCCCCTGTAACCGATTGTACAGAGAATTCAATCAAATCGTTAGGTACATTCACTACCCGGTTGATGGCTTTATAAACTGCGTCTACTGGGCCTGTACCAATAGCTGCGTCGGTTAATTCTTCACCGTCGGGGGTGCGGAGAGTAACCGTAGCGGTGGGTTTGGCGTTGCTACCGCAAGAAACCTGCACTAACTCTACCTGAAACAAAGCAGGTGATTGTTGGATTTCATCGTTAACAATGGCTTCCAAATCCCAATCTGAGATTTCTTTCTTTTTATCCGCTAATTCTTTGAATCTGACGAAGGCTTTATTTAATTCGGTTTCTGACAGTTCAAAGCCCAATTCTTTCAAGCGGGTACCAAAAGCATTTCTCCCAGAATGTTTGCCCAAGACGATTTGATTGTCTGTTAAACCAATCAATTGGGCATCCATAATCTCATAGGTGAGTTTGTTTTTCAACACTCCATCTTGATGAATACCAGACTCGTGTGCAAAGGCATTTGCACCGACAATAGCTTTATTTGGTTGCACCAACATTCCTGTCAAGTTGGAAACAAGACGTGAAGTTTTGTAAATTTGTTTGGTGTCAATATTCGTCAGGGGTGCTTCAGAATCTTCTGAACGTCCTAAGAAGGGGTTAAAATATTGCCGTCTGACGTGCAGTGCCATTACCAATTCTTCTAAAGCCGCATTTCCTGCCCGTTCACCAATACCGTTGATGGTGCATTCTAACTGCCTTGCACCATTTTTGACGGCTTCTAAGAAGTTAGCAACTGCTAAACCTAAGTCGTTATGGCCGTGAACGGAAATAATAGCTTGGTCGATGTTGGGGACATTTTCGATAATGCCTTTAATCATGTCCCCAAATTCGCTGGGTGTGGTATAACCTACGGTGTCAGGAATGTTAACTGTTGTTGCACCAGCTGCGATCGCTCTCTCTAATACTTGATAAAGGAATTGTGGATCAGAACGAGCCGCATCCATTGGTGAAAATTCGACATCATCCATGAAGGACTTGGCATAGGCTACCATTTCTTCTGCGATCGCTAACACTTCTGCCCGTGACTTTCTCAGCTGATACTCTAAGTGAATATCAGAAGTAGAAATAAAGGTGTGAATTCTGCCGTGAACTGCTGGTTTTAATGCTTCTGCTGCCGCTTCGATATCTGCTTTAATTGCCCTAGCCAAACTACAAATTACAGGGCCATCTTCTGTCCCCACAATTTGGGCAATTTTCTTAACTGCTTCAAAATCTCCAGGACTAGCAAAGGCAAAACCAGCTTCAATAATATCCACACCAAGACGTGCTAATTGCTTGGCAATAATCAGCTTTTCGTCTATGTTTAAAGTCGCTCCTGGACACTGTTCTCCATCTCGCAGTGTCGTATCAAAGATGATAATTCTGTCTGCTTGATTTCTCATCGCTTTTGGGTTGTTTAGTTGTGATTGTGGGCTTAAAATACCTTGAACTTTATTTTTTAACTCTTGGTTTTGTAAATAATTGTTAACTTTACTAACCTTCCGTTTTTTCTATTTGGTCTCTAATATCGTTCAAGTCTATATATCTATCCGTAGCATTTCGTAACTCTCTCGCTATCATTCCTTCTGTTGATACTACCGTTATATGCGTATTTTTTGAGCGTAATAGTTCTATCGCTCTTTCAAAATCACCATCGCCGCTGAATAAGACAACTCTGTCGTACTGATCTACTGTATTAAACATATCTACAACAATTTCAATATCTAAATTCGCTTTTTGCGAGTAACGACCAGAGACATCATCGTAGTATTCTTTGAGAATTTTAGTGCGTACTGTATATCCCAAACTAATTAGCGCATCTCGAAAACCACGTTGATCTTGTGGATCTTTTAAGCCAGTGTACCAGAAAGCATTAATCAATGTCGTTTCTGACTGCTCGTTTTTGAAGTATTCTAACACTCGTCGCGGGTCAAAAAACCAGCCATTTTTTTGTTGAGCATAGAACATATTGTTTCCATCTACAAAAATAGATAGACGATTCATTGGAGAACCCATAGAAATTTACACCTAAATAATAGATAAGAATGTAAGATGGAAGAATAGATTATAGCAATTCTTAATTGACAAAGTCGCTAATATCTATAAAAGGTAGTTTTCATGTATAGCTTTTATCTTACCTCTGTCAAAGCAGAAAATTGGCTAAAACATTAAATTTGAGAGACTTATAACTAAACCTGTTTAACCTCCAACTCTTTCAAAGATACCCTGTGATCAAAATCTACCAATAAAATTGACTCTTTAACACCATTAGGATCTGTATATCAATCAAGTTTACTCCTAAAGAGGTATAGCATAGGGACTGGGGTAGGATCTAGGCTGATCCCCATCAATATATTTTCTCATTAACCGTAGGGATTATTTCCTGGTAAGTATCAATATTTAAGCGGTGAGAGAAGGTTCCCTGGGAGGGTAGCTGAGTTCAACCTTGTTTACCTGCCATCTTTTGCCTACACACTGCCAAACCAAATTATACGGGTTAGTGATAGGAGGATCAAAGTTTCTTTTCCTCCTGCTGCCCAATTGGTTCAGTTGAGTACTGGAGTAGGGTAGAATCTGGCAGTCATCAATTGCAAAGAAAAGTGAAGTTAGTCTGGTTCATATCTGTGCAACAATCACACAGAGGAATCCAGTCAGACAAATAGTTGAGCCGTATTTGTATAGGGAATATTTTAGTGTAACTGTACTCATGTAAATTTAGTAATAATTAAAGCATACTTCACAAATGTATAATATTTTTCTTGAAGTTTTATTTCAAAATGTTGCTATTAGAATCTTTCCCTTATAGATGTCCAGCTTATACCCAGATTATCACCAAGTTGATGAAAGCGAGTGTGCGTTCGGTAGCTTTAGATATAGTTATTGATACATCAAGTAGCTATGGTGAGGTTAATAATCACTAATTTCAGCAGGTGTCACAAAAATATGGGAGTATAGCCGTTGAAGAAGCCCTATTAGTCACAGCGTCAGTGAAGTATCTGCAACCAAAATGCGATCGCATTTACTTTTGGGGAAATGAGCAGATATTTGAGATAATTCCTTTATGGTAAGTATAATGGCTGAATTAAACATATATATTGACCTCACCCCCAACCCCTGCCCTACCTCTCCTACGAGGAGAGGGAAGCAGAAAAAATGAGTGTTAGCTGGAAGGGTAGATTAAAAGCATATCCCCTGCCTCTGCCTACAGTAGGCTTCACCCACTTAGCAGAGAATTTTACCAGAAAAGTCTGATTTTTAATTAATCCCACATACTTATGTATTTGACTCAGAAAACTGGAACAATTATTTACAGCCAGAAAAGTTTTTCCAAACTAAGAGAAAAATCAACAAAAAAAATTATTATTAATTTTTCATAACTGCAAACTTTATCCAGTTATTCAGGAGACTATCAGTCAACACTTCTGCACCTACAAAACTTAATTCAGCAAAGGGATTTAACATTGAATGCTAAAATACTTGCCGGACGCTACAAACTTATTAAAGTTCTTGGTGCAGGTGGATTTAGTCAAACCTATATTGCAGAAGATATACAGCGTTCTGACAACCCCCAATGTGTAGTCAAACATTTAAAACCAGCTACAACTAAAGCCGAGACTTTAGCACTTGCTCGGCGTTTATTTAGTTCAGAAGCAAAAACCCTGGCCAGACTAGGAACACACAATCAAATTCCTCAGCTTTTAGCATATTTTGAAGAAGATCAAGAATTTTATTTAGTGCAAGATTATATACTTGGACATCCATTAAATCAGGAATTAGTATCAAGTAAATGTATCGCAGAAAGTGTAGTGATTGGAATTTTAAAAGACTTGTTGCAGATATTAAAATTTGTCCATGCCAATGGCGTAATTCACAGAGATATCAAACCTAAAAATATTATCCGCCGACATTCAGATTGGAAACTAGTATTAATAGACTTTGGGGCTGTGAAAGAAGTCAGCACGCATATCACAGAAAATCTTGATTCAACAGCCTTGACTATTGGTATTGGTACTAAAGGTTATGCACCTAGTGAACAATGTTTTGGTCATCCTCAATATAATAGCGATATTTACGCCATTGGCATGATTGGAATTAAAGCCTTGACTGGTATTTTTCCCCATGAGTTAGTAAGAGATATTGATGGCAAAGTAAAATGGATTGATCAAGCTAAAGTTAGTCAGCCTTTAGCAGCAATTATTAATAAAATGGTATTAGATGATCATAAAGAACGATATCAATCGGCATTAGAAGTTTTAGAGGAACTGGATAAATTGCCAATTTCTGAAAATAGTAAAATTGGTTTTAATACAGATTATTCCACAGATCATTTATCTTTATTTGATGCCGACTCTCCCACCACACCTTGGACGGGAGTTTTGTGAAGGAATGTGTAACGTTTTTCAATGACATTCACATAAATTTTCAGTATCCATAGTGAATATTACCGAATTAGTCAAGATTTCCATTATTCTCTTGCTCGTTGCCACTGGTGTAGCTTTGGTATCTCGCCGGCTGGGAGTCCCTTATATCACAGGTTTAGTCTTGGCAGGTTTGCCAATCACTGAGCTATTATCTCGTCCCATAGGTTTAGATCCTTCCTTGGTTTTGAATCTTTTCCTGCCAATTCTCATCTTTGACGCTGGGATTAATACCGACATCAGCCGTCTACGCAGTACGTTTAAACCAATTGCCCTTCTGGCAGGCCCAGGGGCTGTACTTTCCAGTGTTATTATTGCCGTCCTGTTGAAATTTGGGCTGGGACTAACTTGGATACCTGCTCTATTTGTAGGGGTAATTCTAGCAAACACTGATACAGTTTCCATGATTGCTGTCTTTAAGGACATACCAGTACCCTCCCGGCTTTCTAGCATTGTTGAAGGAGAAACCCTATTCAACGATGCCGCTGCCTTAGTTTCATTCAACCTGATTTTGCAAGTATATTCAACAGGTTCACTGACCTTATTAGAAGGAATCCAACAACTACTATTTATCTCCGTAGGGGGCTGCCTCGTAGGTTTAGTCTTAGGCTACTTGAGCATACCTATATTTTCTCGTTTAGATGATCCCTTAGGCAGTCTCTTACTGACGGTTGCAGTTGCATTAGGAACTTTTCAGGTTGGTCAATTTCTGGGTGTATCAGGTGCTGTAGCTGTTGTTATAGCTGGATTAATTTTTGGAAATTTTGGACTGTCTGGCAATACTACTGCTTCCAGTCGCATTACCTTGTTTAGTTTCTGGGAATATGCCAGTTTTACTGTCAACACCTTTATTTTTCTGCTGATTGGTGTAGAAATAAACCTAATCACACTCTGGACGACTTTACCTGCAATTCTACTTGCTGTTTTGGCTTATCAAGTCGGAAGAATTCTTACTGTCTATCCACTACTGACAGCAGTTCGTTGGTTTGACCGCCCAATTCCTCTGCGCTGGCAACATTTACTCTTTTTAGGCAACATCAAGGGTTCACTTTCTATGGCTCTGGCATTGAGCTTACCTAGTACGCTGCCGGGACGAGAAGTTCTCATTGCTTTAGTCTTTGGCAGTGTACTGGTGTCATTAGTAGGACAGGGTTTAAGCTTGCCTTGGCTAGTAAAACGCTTAAAATTATCTAAATTTTCCGAGACTCAGCAGCAGGTTGAAGAATTGCAAGCTCAACTAATGACAGGTAAAGCAGCACAGGATGAATTAGATAGCTTGTTGAAGTCAGGGGTATTACCAAAATCCGTCTATGAAGAAATGCGTTCGGCTTATCAGATACGAGTGGCTAAAGCAGAAAAGGCTCTGCGAGACTACTATAATCGCCGTTTTGACAAGTCTGATGACAAGAGTAGTGATCTAAGCAAATTGGATGCTATTCGTCGCCGTTTGCTGTTAGCAGAAAAAGGAGTCCTTAACGAAGCACTGCGTAAGCGAATTCTTTCAGAAGTAACTGTAAGCGGACGGATACAATCTATTGATGAACAACTCCTCCAACTTGATGATGATTGATCACTTTTCAAGATACCTATTTCGACAATGAACCTTTATAGTTATTTTGACTTTTAATGTAAGAATTCAGGAGTCAGGAGTCAGGAGGTAGAAAGAATTAGAATTAAGGAATTATGAGTTAGAATTATTGAGCATAGCTTTTACATAACTATCTAATAATCTACTAACTTCTTGCAGTTTCAACATTAATTCTGATGTATTAGCGTATCCTAAATCTTGTGTGAGAATAAGATAGTATCTACATTCTTCTAGAGAAGCTTGTGCAATATTCATAAATATTAATTTATCTAAATCTCCTTTTTTCTTAAATCCTTCTGCAATATTTGCCGGAATGGAAACTGATGCGCGTCTAAACTGAGAAGTTAGTCCATATATTTCTGATTTAGGAAAATCCGCAGTTAATTGATATACTCCTAACACAAATTGATGTGCTTTTTGCCAAACTATTAAATCTTCAAATGTTCTTGCAGGTTGCATTTATTCTGACTCCTGACTCCTGACTCCTGACTCCTGACTTTTAATGACTTTACCAGGACTGACAAAAGAAATTCCTTGCTGAAAATCAGTACCAATCATGACTGCTTCTACTACAGGCTCAGAAATCTCTGTTTGGGCTACCCACTCTACAATAAAGTTTGCCCCTAAACCTCCACTGATGTCGTTTTTATTTACGAAAAAATCACTTGATGCTAGTGCATCAAGTTGAATAGGACGCTCTAAATACTTCTTAATTAATTTTCCATCTGAGTCATAGTAGCGAACAGAGGTAATGATGATTGGATTTGTCAAATCTGTATTACGAATACTCAGCGTCACCGCTAAATTAAAAATTGCTTGGCGATTGTAATGATAGATATGGGAATAGACTGGAACATAAATGATTTGACTCATTGCTGCCTTGAAATTTTTATCCAGTGTCACTATTTTTTGAGATGTGGTAGACCCACTAGTACTGGATTGTGACTTTGGTGAAATCTCCCTTGATTTACAAGAAGTCAGAACAATAACAGCAATTGCTAAATAAAAATATGGATGCAGTTTCATTAAAACTATTTACAGCCTTCGATAAAATCAATAACTTGATGTAAAGATCCTGGCTTAGTCACAATCAACACAGTCGAACCAGGTTCTAGTACTGTACTACCATTGGGAATCATCAAATCTTCGTGGGGGTGAGGTTGATAGGCAATAATTAGAGAGCCAGTGGGAAACTTAGAATCTTGAGCAATTTCAGCAACGCTACGATTGGCTACATAGCAACTGTTGGGAATAGAAATTTTTAAAACCTCAATCTGCCCCTGCTCAAAATGCATCATTGATTCTACCTGGGGATATTCAATGGCATTTACCATCGTTGCAACTGATAGTTCAACAGTACTAATTACATGGTTAGCTCCTGCCAAACGCAGTGGTTCAGCAAAATCAGAATGGCGCAGCCGAGACAGGATATGGGCAGCACCGTAGTGTTTAGCAAGAGTTACCATTGCTAGATTTAAGGCATCACTTCTGAGGACAGCTGCCAAGGCATCGGCTTTACGAATCCCAGCTTCTAACAAAACTTCTGTACTCACAGCACTGCCTTCAAAAGCCATCGCTCCTACTTGTTCACGGGCATAACGGCACGCAGTAGGATCAATATCAATGATGGCCACAGTATGCCCTAGTTCTACCAATTTTTGAGCCAAAGAAAGCCCTACTAAGCCTGCTCCACCAACTAGCACGTACATGGCTGCTCCTAAAACTCAAAAGCTTTATACCTTATTTTGTAGCACATAAATAAATACAAAAATCTTGTTGATTAGCTTAAGTATAAAAATTTAAAAAATTTAAAAAGATCTGTGGATTTAAGTTGACCAAAGACAGTAATTAACTAATCAATTCTCACTTTAATCTCAGCGACTCTGCGCCTCTGCGTGAGACAAAATCCTTAAAAATGGCGGGTGCGGGATTTGAACCCGCTAATCCCCGAATATGGTGGAGACGTTATCCGATAACCCTAAATTCATCGGCCTAAAAGGCAAGTTGCGAACAAGGGAAAACCCGCCAAGAAAGACAAAGGATAAAATTATATTTACCCCTTATCAGACAATCTACAGCACAACTTTATAAATCATCATTAGCTAACATCTGGATGATGCGCGGAATACTCGGATCAAACCCTGCTAAATCCCAAGACAAAGGATCTTGAGGATCTACCAAAGAAATCTGGTAAGGTGTCAAAGTCACATAAACAGCCTTGACATTAGGATTTACCTTTTTGCGGTATTCCTTCAAAGCCTGACTAGGATGCTTATTACCAGCCCAGCTTTCCGAGTCAGTCCAAAAGCAGACAACATCAGCCTTAAACTTATTTGCAATCATCCAGTCATAAGCGACAGAAGCATCAGTTCCGCCAAAGTTTTGGTTACTAGCTTTGCGAACCGCAGAACTAAAACTATCCTTCGCAGTAATTTCTAAATCTTTAAACTGAGTTGAAAAACCGCGAATCTCATAGTTTTTTTCAGCTTTTGCTGTCACTAACGCCATTGTCGTGGCGATTTCACAACAACTCAAACCCATATCTGCAACCAAGCTAGCCATAGAACCAGAAATGTCTACGGCGTGCATAAACACTTTCCCCGTCGGTTCTACCACTTCAAAAGAAAGTTCCACCGCCTTTTCTAAAATATCCACAATGCGGGAAACAGGTTTCCAAGTTTTTTGGCTACGTCCTAAACTACCTCCAGACTGATAGGTTTTGAGGGCTTTCAAAACATCAATGGGATGAATTCGACCTTTTCGCAGATATTCTTGGTTATTGAGAACTGCTTCCACACGCTGCAAATTAGCGGTTTCATCAGCCCGCAATACATCCAATTGAGTCAAAGAACCTAAATTTCGCAACATTGCGCCAATGGGCATTTCTTGAAATAGTAAATTCCAAGCTTGCTTATCCATTTGTCCCACAGGTGCAGCCATTTCATGGGTTAAGCGTCCTTGAGAAATAGCTGTGTGAGTTTCGCTAGGGTTGCGCTTTAGCCATTCATACCACCAAATCTGCGCTAAAGCATCTGAGGGAATATCTGCTGGTAACTCTTCCCAACCTTTGACAACCCACTCAAATAATTGACGGTGATTTTCTGTAGGTGGGTTGACGTGGAACAACCGCAAAGCATCACGGTGAGTAAAACCTTGACGTTGTTGATATTTCAAAAGTTGGTAAGCCAAACCTTTGACATCTTCCCGTGAAAGCCAAGTTTTACCGGCTTCTCGGATAACTTTACCAAAACCCCGTAGAGATTTGGTGTAGTTCAACCATTCATAAAAGTGACTACCAGTACGAACAACTTGGGGGAAAATTTCACCGAATGCTTTTTTAGCTTCTGGAGTTTCACCCATTGATAGCAATACCAAAGCGAGAATAGGCGCACTGTTGTTAATGGCACGTCCATCACTAGCATAGATAATTTCTTCGGCTACCCGGCCAGGATTTTCCGCAACGGCTTGGGTGACAACATTAGCAAAATCTTCTGTTAATTCCTGTTTACCAGCGTAGTACGTGCTTTTTGCTGTGCCTATCAATAGACATCGACGCAGCATTTTCCAAATACCAGCATCGAACATATAGCCGCCACTACGTCCTTTGATCATCTCAGTTTCCCGTCCGGGAATAGGCTGATTTTGAGGTGTAGCTGTTTTCTTGTTAGTAAAGAAGTTGTAATTCATGGCTTCTTCTCCCGGCCTTTTCAGGCAATTTAAGATAAGGTGGCAGGGCAGGATTTGTTCGCGTAGCGTGCCGGAGGCATACCTGCGATCTCCCGCGTGGAAGGCGATAACCCTCATTCGTCGGCCTTTTCAGGCAAGGTATGAAAAAGGATGTTTTAGGTGTTCTAGGCCGCTGAACTACCTGCCACATGATGAATTTTGGATTTTAGATTGAATAGAGGTTTGGTGTAGTGAGACAGGAGTTGTTCGCGTAGCGTGCCGAAGGCATACCTGCAAGATTTTCATCGCCAGAACCCGATAACCCTCAACTTTTCGGCCTGTTTAGGCAAGGAAAGTAAATTAAGGATTTACTCTGGTGCGTTTACCAATTTCGCCACCCACTACAGAAAAATTCAAAATCTAAAATTGTTTTGGGTGGTGGAGCAGGATTTGAACCTGCGAATGTCTCGATAACCCTCAAGTCATCGGCCTTTGCAGGCAAGGTTGTGAATAAGGATATAAAATGAAATGCCTTACCACTTGGCTACCCACCACATAAAAAAATCAAAAGTAAGAGTTTTGGCGCGAGAAGCAGGATTTGAACCTGCGACCAATGAATTAACGATAACCCTCAGTTAGTCGGCCTTTTCAGGCAAGTTTGTCAACCAAGGAATATGGGTTTTACCCCGTTCACTGCTCTACCAACTGAGCTATTCCCGCACGTAAAAAGTCAAAATCTCAAATCGCTTTGGGTGTAGCGGAGCAGAAATTTGGTCTGCATCTCCGGGATTTTAACCAAGGGTATTTAATGTGATTACGATAACCCTCGATAAGTCGGCCTAAAAAGGCAAGGTGGGCGCTCTGACGTTTGAGCTATCCGCTACGGTGAAAGCTAACTCCTTTGGGAATGTTGCTTGTAGTATTAATGTAGTACGCGAGTTTCTGGTTGTCAAGGGGATAGAAAAAAATCTTTTCTTGGTGTCACGCGTCACTTTTTCCCTATGTCAGTGGCTTTTGCCGAATAATGGCTGATATTTTTGCCAAAAAATACAAACAAATGTCCAAATTTTTGCCAAGATATAAATATTATTTTGTAAAAATTCACTTGGCATAAATCAGCATGAGTGAAAAAGCCATAGAAAATTACGGGAAAAGTTTTCTCGTTCTAATTTTGCCGATATCGTTTTTGATTGTTTTCTTGGTCCATACCTGGAGAATTTTACTGCTAATCTTAGGGCTACTGATAGCCTTAAACCTTTGGCAGCAATATAAATGGGAAAAGTGGTGTGATCAAGTTAACCCGCTTTTTTATCAGTTAATTCGGGAAAACCAGGGAAAAATTACACCGATGGATTTGGCAATCAAGGGTGATTTTTCTGGGACGGTGGCAAAACGCTATTTAGATAGTAAATCTAAAGAATTTGGCGCTAGTATATTGGATTCTGAAAAGGAGAGTCCGTCTTACTACTTCATAACTGCCAGTATTCTGGGCGATATACTTGATAGTAGTGAGCCAGTAGAAAAACTTCCATCTCGACCGGTGACTAATGTTGCTCGTTCTTTTTTAGCACCACCGGAAATAATTTCCCAGGAAGAGGAAATACAAACCGAAACCGAATTATTACCCGAAACTAGCCATGAGGAAGTTAAAAAACCTCTGGCAGAACAGTTAGTTTTTGGTTCACTTATTCAATCTGAACTAGCTAAAAGGCTAAGTGTTTATTCCAGTACGGTTTATAAACGGCGTAATGACCCTGATTTTCCAGAATGGAGTCGCAGCCGTGATCCTGATGGAATTGCTTGGTCTTATTCTCGTAAGTCTAAGGAGTTTTTCCCTGTTGAAGAATAAGAGGCAGGGTGCAGGGTGCAGGGTGCAGGGTGCAGGGGGCAGGGTGCAGGGTGCAGGTAATTTGATTCTTCCCAATTACCTATTACTCATTACCTATTACCAATGCCTATGGCTTGACTGATGGAGGTTAAGCCGTTTTCTTCTAATTTGGTTAACAAGCCTGTGAGGATGCGGCGTACCATCATTGGGCCTTCATAAATCCAGCCTGTATAAACTTGGATGAGGCAAGCTCCGGCTGTGATTTTTTCCCAAGCATCGTCAGCGGTAAATATGCCCCCTACGCCAATAATGGGGATTTCTCCTTGGGTTTGCTGGTAAATAAAGCGAATTACTTCTGTAGAACGTTGCCGCAATGGCGCTCCGCTAATTCCCCCTGCTTCTTCTTGGGGGGATTTACCAGTTTGATCAATTACTGGAGTTTTTAGTCCTTCACGGCTAATTGTAGTGTTAGTGGCAATAATCCCGGCTAATTTGTAGGTTTTAGCGAGGGAAATAATATCAGCGATCGCTTCCCATTCTAAATCTGGTGCTATCTTCACAAAAACTGGCTTTTGTGAATTATTTTCTGTTTGTAATACATCCAATATTTGACTGAGCATGGCAGCATCTTGGAGCGATCGCAATCCCGGTGTGTTGGGAGAAGACACATTAACCACAAAATAATCACCCAAATCTTTAAGTAAGCGAAAGCTCTCCAGATAATCCTGTGCTGCTAGTTCCAAGGGTGTTATCTTAGATTTACCTAAATTTATGCCTATAGGTACTGAGCGAGTTAATTCTTGCTGACTCGATGCCAATCTAGCTGCCATTGCTGCCGCACCAGAGTTATTAAAGCCCATGCGGTTGAGAGCAGCTTTATCTAATGGTAAGCGAAACAAACGGGGAGGAGGATTTCCAGGTTGTGCATGATATGTGACAGTACCCAGTTCAGCAAAGCCAAAACCAAAACTAGACCAGATTCCCGCCGCTAGTCCATCTTTATCAAAACCAGCGGACAAACCTACAGGATTAGGGAAATTTAGCCCAAACAGATTTTGTTCTAAACTTGTATTATTTAGGCACAAAGACCTTCGTATACTGCTATTTAACCAGCTAACAGGAGGATGATAGCTTGCTTGTGACAGCCAGCTAAAAGTACGAATAGTTTGCTGGTGTAACCACTCTGGATCTGTTTTGACCAAAGTGAATAAAAAAGGATTAATTACTGCTTGATAAATATCCAAACTAGGTTAACATCTACCAATTATTAACAAATGCCAGATTAATCGAAATTTTTCTCTGGACATCATAAATATAATACTACAACTCATGTCAACAGATGATCAGATGGGGCAGCCAAATCAACCTCTATCAGCCGAACAACAAATCCTGTTGTTGTTCCAAGTTCTCCAGAAACTCAGAGAAGAGGACAATGTTGACGTTCTCATCAAAACTACCATTACTTATCTTCAAGAACAGTTTGACTACCAATTGATTTGGATTGCTGTTTATAATCAGGCAAATAAAACGTTGTATGGTAAAGGTGGTATTACGCCTGATGGTGACACAAGTTATTTACAAAGATCAGTTTTATTAAATCCAGGGAATTTATTAGAGTCAGCAGTAACAGAACTGCGTCCTGTAGGCATAGCTAATTTACAACAAGAAGTCCGCACCCCAGAATGGCAAGAAGTAGCCATAAAATACAATATCCAGGGAACAATTATTTTACCAATTCGCTATAAAGACAGATGTTTGGGGTTAGTGTTAATTGGTTCATCTAGATGGGGGTATTTACTGAGGGGAGAAGCCAGAGCAAGACTGTTGATAGTTTTAGGTGAACTGGGAGTAATACTTAATTACAAGGAAAAAACTTGGCAACTAGAGCAAACCCCAAGTCCTAGCGAGCAATTATTAAAACTGCTGGAAAATTTACGCTCCCTTAGCCATTTTAATAAAAAGCTAGAAACAGTAGTCGATGCGACCTATAAATTTGTTTCTCCCTCCCGGACAAATATTTACTGGTTTGAACGAGAAAGACATTACTTCTGGTGTCGCATGAGCAGTCAGCTGGTGAGCATGGGTCGTAATTTAAGCACTCAGCCAGCCACCGCAGGGATAACAGTACAGGAGTTGGGTGATGTTTATTTCAATTTGGCAGTTAATGAAGTAGTCTGCATGAGTGAATCAAGCAGTTCTCTCAACAGCAATGTGCAGAGTAAACTGCTGCAACGCTTAGGGGTGCGATCGCTCTTAGCCGCGCCGATTATCTTGCAAAAAGACCTACTAGGCTTTCTGGCGGTAGAAAGTACTGAACCGCGAGTTTGGACTCCAGCAGACAAAAATTTTGTCCAAGGTGCGGCTGGGTTACTCTCCTTAGTTGCTCCCACCGACAGCATGGAAAGCACCATCAGACAGATTCAACAAGACAACCAACTGACTAAACAAATTACCCAAGCTATTTATAAAGAACAAGATCTACCAGAAATTTTATACCCTTGCGCCAAAAGCATTATAGAGCGACTAGGGGCAACACAGTTTTTACTTTTACAGTACCAACCCAACCAAAATATTTATCAAGTTCTTTACCAAAGTGCAGTCAAGAATCGCCGAGCTTGGAGATTTTCACTTAGCGCTCTCCCAGACATAGATTTTCAGATGTTGCAAAATGCAACGCAAGCATTAGAGATTGAAAACTTAGACGCAGATTTGCCCATGTTCGGCTGGCGTTCCCAGTTACTAGAGAATGGTGTGCGATCGCTTTTGATTTCCAGCTGTATTCAAGGTCATACGCCGCAAATACTGTTGCTGATTACTCACGAAACTCATCGCTCGTGGACAACTCAAGAAAAAGAATTGCTGTGGTTATTCAGCCAGCAAATAGGTGTCATAGTTCGTAATTGGCAGTTAAATATAATTACTCAACAACAGGAAAAAATTTCCCAGATATTCAAACAATACCCTAGCATCCTGATAGCAGCTGAAAGTGGGACTTTGGAGACAACAGCCCTAAAACACATAGCAACTGTTTTGGAATGTCCACTGGCTGTCATTCTATCCTGGTCTCCTCGTCAAGAATGGGCAACAATTATCCCAGGGGTAATGACCAATAATCAGTTTGGGATTGTTGAAAATGTTCCTATTTCCATCGAGAGAGATGTTCTCATCGAGTTGGCAGTGGCACATAATAGTTACGTGATTTTCAAAGCCTATGATTTACCACCAGCAACCAGGCAATGGTTGACTGTCCCTGATCGGGGTCAAGTTTGGGTGATGGCATTACGTAGTACTGTTGATTCTCAACCTACAGGTATAGTATTGCTGGCAAATTATGGAGAACAAACTTGGTCAGATATTAATCTCAGTGTTACCGCAACGCTTGTTTCTCAATTAGCTTGGTGGCAAAGTCAACAGCAAATCATCCAAGATTTAGAGTCCAATAGTGAAGGATTACGAGAACTCAACTGGTACAAACATCGACGTTTAGAAGAAATCCATAGAATGACGGCTCAGGTGCTGACTCAGATTCATGATTTAGGTATTCCGGCTAATGAACTGACTCAAATGCGTTACAAGCTCCTACTACGGCAGTTAGACTATATCACCAACTCTATGAGCGGAGTGATTAAACAGGAGCAATGGCAGTTGCAAATGAGTTGGGAAACGATGTCAATTTCCAGTTTATTGAAGCGCGCAATTGAACGAGTAGATCATTTAGTTAAACAACAACAGATGTGGATAGGTGTACATGGTTTGGCACAACCAACTGAGCGAGTTACATCACCCAAAAGCTCTTCATTATCCGGAGAGCTGATCACTGCATCTCATCCATCTCCTTTAGCTACATCTGGCGATATTGTCAAAATAGAATTTGTTGTCTACGAGTTGTTATTGGCTGCCTGTAAACGTTCTCCCATTGGTGAAAGAGTTGATATCTGGTGTAACCAGTTAGATGAGCGATCGCTGGAACTGTCAATTACAGATCATGGCATCATTGATCCACATCTATTAGCAGAGTTAAGTCAAAATGGACACAAGAATATACTTGCTTCTGCCTACCTCAACCAACCACCTGGTTTGCATCTGCTAATTTGCAAAAACCTAATCCAGCAGTTGGGAGGAGAATTGCAAATATATCAATTACCAGATCATCGAGTAGTTAGTCGCTTAGTTTTGCCTTTAGCACCTAGCAATTCTGAAGGAAATACCGTAGGAAATACTTCGCCACTTAGTCAGTAGGAGTGCTAATTAATAAGTAAGTAGCTTGGCGTTAAAAATTGTCGTTGGGATAAGGCAGGGGGCAGGGTGCAGGGTGCAGGGGGAGAAAGGGTTTTAGCCTTGTTTACTTTTCTTTACACAGTTTGGTTTTATTCTGCCTACCGACTTAGTTGGACAAAATTAAATTCATTTCACTTAATTCAAGCTACAAATGAATCTCCGCGTCCCCGTGTCTCCCCATCCCCGTGTCTCCTCTTCTCTTCCTTTCACAACAAACTCTAAATATGGCACGTAATATTGCTAAATCTAATCTGCCTGAAAAAATCTGTGTAGTCTGTCAACGTCCCTTTAGTTGGCGCAAAAAATGGGAAGATTGTTGGGACGAAGTGAAATATTGCTCTGAACGTTGCCGTCGTCGTCGTTCTCAGGCTAAAAATGAAACGAATCAAAGTTAAAACTAGACAAACGCAATTAAATGACTTTACAAGTAAAACCTAAATTAATTATTCATGGTGGGGCTGGTAGTTCTCTCCAAGGGAAGGGAGGAATAGAGGCTGTAAGGCGATCGCTCTATACTGTAATTGAAGAGGTCTATTCTCTGCTCTTAGCAGGTGCTACAGCCTCAGAAGCCGTGGTGCGCGGTTGCCAAATGTTGGAAGATAATCCCCGTTTTAATGCTGGTACTGGTTCGGTACTCCAATCTGATGGGCAAATTCGCATGAGTGCTTCGCTGATGGATGGTACATCAGGGCGTTTTAGTGGTGTAATTAATGTTTCACGGGTAAAAAACCCGATTGAGTTGGCGCAATTTTTACAAACCTCCCCAGATCGGGTTTTATCTGATCACGGTTCATTGGAGTTATCGCGGGAGTTGCAAGTTCCTACCTACAATGGTTTAACTGATTTACGCTTGCAAGAGTGGATACAAGAACGCCAGGATAACTTTAAAAGCACGATGGCTGGGGTAGTCGCTGAACCAGAACTAGCAGAAAGCTGTAATGCGGGACGGGGTACAATTGGTGTCGTGGCTTTAGATGGCTATGGCAAATTAGCAGCTGGTACTTCCACTGGTGGTAAAGGCTTTGAGCGCATTGGGCGAGTCAGTGATTCCGCTATGCCTGCTGGTAATTATGCTACAAGTTATGCTGGTGTCAGCTGTACTGGCATTGGCGAAGATATCATTGATGAGTGTTTAGCAGCTAAGATTGTCATCCGTGTTAGTGATGGAATGTCTTTACAAGAGGCTATGTTGCGTTCATTTACCGAAGCTAGTAAGAATGCACGGGATTTGGGTGCGATCGCTCTTGATGCCACTGGAGCTATATCATGGGGTAAAACCAGCGAAATCTTACTTGCTGCCTATCACAATGGTGACACTATTGGCGATACTTTGGAATGGAATGATGGCGAGTTGATCGGTTATTGTTGAGGAGGATTTTTTTAACGCGGAGGGACGCTGAGGTTAGCGCAGAGGTTCGCGGAGGTTTTTTGAGGTGGGAATTGGTTATTTTTGAATCAATTTATAGTGTCTGCAAGATTTCTAGTTCGTCAACCTTTGCTACGTAACGCTTTGCGAACAAAAGTTTGTGGGGTGGGCATACTTCGACAAGCTCAGTACAAGTCCTGCCCGCCCGTGGCTTATCCCACTCTACGAAACTTCCGACGGTGAAAAATTA
This sequence comes from Anabaena catenula FACHB-362, assembly GCF_014698735.1. Lineage (GTDB taxonomy): Bacteria > Cyanobacteriota > Cyanobacteriia > Cyanobacteriales > Nostocaceae > Anabaena > Anabaena variabilis_A. The sequence continues at coordinate 36,666 of NZ_JACJTQ010000006.1, read as the reverse complement.
ACCAATACAGCAACAAGTATAGGAGTTGGTTAAACTAAGGCTAGTTGCTAAATAAAAACATTTATGGAAAACAACTTGGACAACTATATTGAAGTCACTCCTGGAATTCGTAGTGGTAAGCCACGTATTACTGGAACAAGAATTACAGTCGCAGATGTTGCCATTATGTATCTCCGCATGGGGCATTCTTTAGAAGAAATTGCCGGTAAATATCAGCTTTCACTAGCATCAGTTCATGTAGCTATAGCATTTTACTATGAGCATCGGCAAGAAATTGACCAGCAAATTACTGACGCAGAAACTTATGCTGAAGCCGAACGTCTCAACAGTCCTTCGCTGTTACAGGAAAAACTTGATGCCATGAGAAAATATGCCTAAACGCATTCAATTCCACCTTGATGAAAATGTTGATCCTGATATTGCTTTAGCTTTGAGACAGGCTGGTATTGACGTGACGACTACACAGGGGGCTAATCTTTTAGCAAAGAGTGATAGAGTGCAGTTGGATTTTGCTAAGGAACAGTCTCGCGTGCTAGTTACACACGATGATGATTTTCTGATTCTCAATCATCAAGGAATTGATCATAGTGGCATTGTTTATTGTCGTAAAGATACAAAATCAATTGGTTACATCATTCGGATGCTCATCTTGCTTTATGAAGTCGCTACCCTTGAGGAGATGAAGGGTAGAGTGGAATATCTGTAAAAAAGCAACTTATTTCTGTTACGTCCGTCTTGCTATAGTGATTTTGAAAACTTGCTTGTCAATACTTTTCCAATTAGCAGGAGTTGAGGATTCAATAGTGACATTTGCGGTGCGTTGGGAACGCACCTCAAAAAATATTAATTTTCTGTTTTTTTCCGCCAACCTGGTTTAACTACCTGACGACTTCGCGCAATTACTAAAGCATCGTTTTCTACGTCTTCTGTTACTGTGGAACCTGCGGCAATATAAACATCATTTCCCACAGTAATAGGTGCAACTAACACACTATTAGAACCGGTTTTGGTGCGATCGCCTATTTTAGTTCTATGTTTCTTTACTCCGTCGTAGTTTGCGGTAATTGTCCCCGCACCAATATTTACCTGAGTTCCGGTTGTAGTATCGCCTAAATAGGATAAATGCGCTACATTAGTGCGATCGCCTAATTGGGTATTCTTCAACTCGACAAAATTACCAATTCGACAACCAGCACCCACCTCAGCATGACCACGCAAATGAGCATAGGGACCAATGCGAGTTTCTGCTTGTACAACGCTATCTGTGACTACAGAATACTGCACAGTCACATTTTGACCCAATTCGCTATTTTCAATTAAACTACCAGGGCCAATGCGACTACCTGACTGAATCACAGTTTTACCGCGCAGGTGCGTTTGCGGTTCAATAATCACATCTGGTTGTAATTCCACTGTTTCATCAATGGTAATACTTGCAGGATCAATTAGCGTTACACCAGCTAAAAGCCATTTTTCCTTAATGCGTCTTTGCAAAATATCGTTAGCTGTGGCTAATTGTAATCTGTCATTAATTCCTAAAATTTCTTGGTAATCTTCCACATCTACAGCCATTACTTTTCCCACTTCAGTAACGGCATCTGTGAGATAATATTCTTTCTGGGCATTATTTGCTGCTAAATGAGGCAAAAACTTTGCTAAATCTGGCCAACGAAAACAGTAAATACCAGCATTAACGCGGTTATTTTCTCTTTGGTTAGAAGTGCAATCTTTATCTTCAACTATTTTCTGCACAATACCGTTACTATCACGAAAAACTCTTCCGTAACCTTGGGGATTTGATAACTGTGCAGAGAGAATAGTACAGGAATTTTGATTTTCTTGGTGGGTTTGTAACAGGTTTTTCAGAGTTTCTGTACGCAACAAAGGTACATCACCATTCAAAATCAGCAAATCCCCAGTATAACCTTCCAAATGCGGAAGTAATTGTTGGATAGCATGACCTGTACCTAATTGTAAAGTCTGTTCCACAAACTCCAAACCAGGAATTTCCGCCATCGCAGTTTTCACTTCCTGGGACTGATATCCAACAATTACTAGCTTCCGTTCAGGTGAAAGGGGTTCGACGCTTTCAATAACTCTCTCAACTAAAGATTTTCCACCTAAAGAATGTAAAACTTTAGGCAGGTTTGATTTCATTCTTGTGCCTTTTCCTGCCGCGAGAATTGCTACAACAACCATAATTAAGTATCAGTAAATTTCAATGATGAATATTTTTAGTATTTTGATATTCAAGCTCAAATCATATCAGTTAACTCCACCTTTTTTTCCATTGAGAGCTAGTTTCTAAAATAGAGGCTTGTTGTTCTTGTTGTCGTCGCATGATTATAACTTCCGCAGCATCCCTCAATTGGGGATCACGGTAAGGAATAGCCGCACGAGTTTGTAAATGTTCTTTTTCCTCTTCTGAAATAGGGGGAATAGGACGAATTTCTTCCTCCTCATCTTCCCAATTATCCACCGACTCATCTCTTGGATATCCGGCTATAGTACCAGGTGTCTGTCTTCCTATGGGTGTGGTAGAACCTATGACTAAGCCTGCTGCTAAAAGTGCAGTGCGTACAGCCGCAGCACAGGAATAAGTCGCTAGTAAGCCATTTTGATGTAAACACAAGGCGACTTTTTGTATAAATTCCACAGTCCATAATTGTGGACAATGCGGTGGTGAAAAGGGATCGAGAAAAATAGCATCAGCTTGAAAACCTGACTGATGTAATAGCTGAATTGATTCTCTAGCATCACCTATGAGTAACTTTGCTTTCAAGCGTTCTGTATAAGATTGATGACCAAAAGCTAGTTCGGTCAAGATTTGTCTAAACTCGTAGTCCCAATCATAGAATATACGCTGGTTAATGGCTGCTTTTGGGACTTCTGGATTTAGTTCTAAACCAATGACTTCAACATAACAAATGGGATTTGCTTCCCAAATCACTTGTAACGCTGCGGCTGTGTTGTATCCTAGACCATAACAAACATCTAAAATCCTGACTATTCCATTTCCGGCTGCTTTCTGCACTTGAGTAGGAAGTGCAAACTTCAAATAACTCTCTTGTCTAGCTCCATAATGGCTATGAAAAGCCTCGTCAAATTCTTCGGAAAAGAAGGTAAAAGAACCATCTTGTGTTTGTTGGGGTGTAAAATTATCTGAATATGACATTTTGTTCATAATACTAAACTAAATTAATAACTAATGACTCCTACCACAGTTGTTGTTTCTCCCAAATGGTTATTTGAACATCTTAACGATTCCCAAGTTGTAATTGTCGATTGTCGCTTTTCTCTGGCTGATTCGCAACTGGGAAAAAAGCAATATCAAGAAAGTCACATAGCAGGATCTTATTATTTAGATTTAAATCAAGATTTATCTAGTCCTGTGGCAGAACATGGGGGAAGACATCCTTTACCTAATATCAATGATTTAGCTGATAAATTAGCGCAAATCGGAGTTAATTACCAAAAAACTCTGGTAGTCGCCTATGATGATTCTCGGTTTGCGTTTGCGTCTCGTTTATGGTGGTTATTACGGTATTTAGGACATGAGCAAGTAGCTGTTCTAGATGGTGGTTTTGCTGGCTGGCAAAAAGCTGGTTATCCAGTTTCTGAAGTGATTCCAGAATCTGGAATGGGGACATTTGTCCCGCAATTACAAGCGCAAAAAGTTGTAGATTATACTTATGTAAAAAATCGCAAAGATCGTCCAGATGTAGTTTTGGTAGATTCAAGAGAGAGCGATCGCTATCGAGGCGAACGAGAACCAATTGATAAAATTGCCGGTCATATTCCCGGTGCTGTCAACTATCCTTGGCAAGAAGTCACCGACGCGAATGGCTGTTTACTTCCCCAGTTAGAACAGCGTCAAAGGTGGGAACAGCTAGAAACAGCTAAGGAAATTTTAGTTTATTGTGGTTCTGGTGTTACTGCTTGTGTGAATTTACTGTCTTTAGAAATTGCGGGAATTTCTACAGGTAAACTTTATGCTGGGAGTTGGAGTGATTGGATTAGTCATTAGCAGATCAAGTCCTTCGGGGAGGGAATAGGGAACAGGGAACAGTTGTGAAATCCTGCCCGAATACTGGGTTTCAAGCCCCTAAATATATTTATGGGGATGTTAATTTTTAATTTTTAATTCTTAATTTTTATAGCAGATTGCAGATCAATGAGGTACAGAATCAAAATTGAAACCTAGACAGCAAGCCAGTTTTACTCCTGACTCCTGACTCCTGAATTCTGCTGTAATTCCCCCAAGGGTTTGATTATCATATGTTAAATTCTTTTATTTATATTCACGGCTTTGCTTCCAGCCCTAAATCTACTAAAGCTCAGGATATCCGCGATCACTTTACCCAAATTCACATCAAGCTGAAAATTCCCGATTTAAATGCCGGCGATTTTTCCCATTTAACAATTACCCGTCAGGTAAATCAAGTTGCTGCTGAATTCAGTGATGATTCTGCACCTGTAACCCTGATTGGTTCTAGTTTAGGTGGTTTGACATCTGCTCATTTAGGGGAAAAATACCCACAAGTGCAACGCTTAGTTTTATTAGCACCAGCTTTTGGGTTTTTATCTCATTGGTTGCCTAAGTTAGGAGAAGAAGCTTTAAAACGTTGGCAACAAGAACAATATTTCTTAGTACATCACTATGGGGAAGGACGAGAATTACCTCTAAGTTACAATTTTGTCACAGATGCTGCCCAATATTTAGAAAAAAATCTCCAACGTTCAATTCCCACATTGATTCTGCATGGTACAGAAGATGAAGTTATTCCCATTACCGCTAGTCGTGAATTTGCGAGTTCCCGTCCTTGGGTAAAATTAGTAGAACTAGATAGCGATCACGCTTTGGGAAACGTCAGCACCGAAATTTGGCAGGCGATTCACTCATTTTGTCACCTAGGGATTGGAGATTAGGAAATAGAGACTGGGTAATACTTTTTACCAATTACCAATCACCAATTACCAATTACCAATTACCAATTACCAATCACCAATTACCAATTACCAATCACCAATTACCAATTATGCTTCCCTTCATTCGTTCAGATTTAGCCCAATTTACTGCCTATAAACCCCACCCCAGCAGCGATACAGCCGAACCAGTCGCCATCCAATTTGATCGGCTGGATACCAATGAAAGTCCTTACGATTTACCAGTGGAGATTAAAGAAAAGCTGGCATGGACTTTTCAACAAGTGATTGAAAGCAATCGTTACCCTGATGGTGGACATGAGACACTCAAAGATGCGATCGCCGAATATGTCAATGAGTCAGCTAATCTTTCATCCTCTGTTATCACTGCTGCGAATATTTCCGTCGGTAATGGTTCAGATGAACTCATCCGTTCTTTATTGATTGCCACCTGTTTAGGCTCAGAAGGCTCTATTTTAGTTGCCAACCCCACTTTTTCCATGTATGCGATTTTGGCGCAAACCCTGGGCATTCCTGTGGTAACGGTGGATAGAGATGCCAGCAATTTTGAAATAGACTTAAAAGCAGCACAATCAGCCCTTGAAGCCACTCAAAATCCCCCCATTCGGGCAGTTTTCGTCGTTCATCCCAATTCTCCTACCGCCAATTGCTTAACTGCGGCTGAATTAGCATGGTTAAGAAGTCTACCAGAAGAAATTTTGGTAGTCATCGATGAAGCTTACTTTGAATTTAGCCAAACTACCTTAGTTGGGGAATTAGTACAACGTCCGAATTGGATAGTGCTGCGGACTTTTTCCAAAGCTTTTCGGTTAGCAGCTATGCGTGTTGGCTATTGTGTAGGGAATCCAGATGCGATCGCTATATTAGAAAAAGTCCGTCTTCCCTACAATCTCCCCAGTTTTTCCCTTGCTGCTGCCTTAGTTGCTTTACAAAATCGCCAAATTTTGCTGGAGTCAATTCCCCAAACCCTAAGTGAACGAAGTAAACTCATCACTGCTTTATCGCAACATCCAGCATTAGAAATTACAGCCAGCGAGACTAACTTTATTTACCTGCGTCTCAAACCAAATGCTTCTCACCCAGCAGATACTGCTTTAACTCGTCTCCACCAAACACTCAGAAATCAAGGAACTCTTGTGAGATTACTTCCTGGGGGATTGCGAATTACTGTAGGAACACCCACAGAAAACACTCATACCCTAAACCGATTACAAACTGCTTTAGCAACTCTGGGTTAACTATTCTTAATTAAAATAGCCGTCTCCATCACTGCCCAAACGACGCACTATCGCTACCGTTTGCGGCAGCACACCTACTAACATAGCAAAGGCTACATCTGGTAGATCAGCAACTATTTCTGGCGGAAAATACTGTTCAAATTGATCAATAATTTTTTGGACTCGCTCTCCAGAAACTGAGTTTTCCGTAATTTGTTTAATCAAGCGAATCCATTGTCGCCTAATCAAGTAAGCTTTTTGACGATCTTCATGAGATTCAGGAGTTAACAACGACAGATTGCCGATAGGTAGTACACATTGGCAATCTTTATCATAATCCCCACCTACTACTGCTCCCGGCCCAGCGAACTCTGCATGGTAGCCTTTAAAGACTATTAACCCATTCCGTCTTCGACTATTAACTATGAAAACTTTTCCGCTATGGAGCGACGCAAGAATGTCAGATCTGTGCGATGCCTGCGGGGGGCATTGCCATAGCTCAATTCCATCTCCCATGGTAAGCTTATCCACGAAACCAGTTTCAGAGCAAGAAGTTGATACCATAGCGGTCTGATAGCGTCGGCGTTGTTCGCTATCCATTTTTTCTCAAATTTTCGACGACGGTTTTAAGGCTATGCACTTCTAGATATCCAATAATTATCTGTTTAGTTAAATCAATTTTTCTGACTGGCTTTATATTCTCAAGATTTTTTTTGGGAAGATTTAGCTTAATTGCCGACTAAATCAACGGTGCTTGGCAATTGTTAATCACATTTTATGGGATTAAGGTGCATTTGTCTTCAACTGTACGAGTCTTTTCTTAAAGTTTTTATAAAGATGAAATCTTCAATACTAAGTTAGTATGAGGATTCCAAAAACTGTTCAGCTATGGGTTCGTTGTGTTATATAATCTTTCTCTATTTAAAATAGCCAAGCTAAAAAACCGAAAATATCATCACGTGAATTGGTCAAAACTACACCAATTCTATGTAACCTCCTGTTTTCCCTATGGAAAACATAAGCAAACATGATGTTTTCAGGCAAGGCGGCATATTCCCGCGTGTTGAACCGTCAAAATACGTTCTTGGGTTTTGAATTGTAGCTGAGTCTTGATAAATAGTAACATTTCTAAAATATTTGAGCATCATGCTTCTTCACCGTTGAAAATTAAAGTATTGCCAAGTTTTTTAACAACTTTTTGAGGCTGATACAGAGAACAGCCGTAAACCGGCTCATAAATTTATTTGTTAACTGTTTGTCAAACTACAACTCCTCTCATCCTCCCACCCAAGTTTTTTTAATTAGGTGTTTATGCAAGAAAATCTGGCGTGAGGGGTTGAGGAAAAAGGTATTCCAAAGAGATTCTACTTTATGCACCCGACGATATCCCAGCTTGAAATAAAGTTGCCTAGCTTGATGGTTATTTTCCAAAACATGGAGATATAAATCTTGAAATCCCCATTCTTGGCAGACTTGTTCACAGCTAGTCAATAACCTGGAAGCTACACCATGCCTACGGTATTGTGGGTTGACAGCTAAATTGGATAAGTAAGGAAAAGACTTGTGAGCATTTGCCCAAGAATCACTAAAACGCAAACCCAATTCTACAGTTCCCAATATTTGATTAGTACTCCCCATACTTGTGTCAACAGCGACTAAACAAACGTGATGAGGCGATATTGAGGCTAAACGATTTCTTAAGTCTTCGTAAATACCCAAACGTAATAAGGGAAAAGCCCAGCCCCAGAAACCTTGTTGAGAGTGAAAGCTTTCAGCAATGATTTGGGCAATACTAGTCAAATCAGCAGATGTAGCTGCACGGATTTGAAGTTGTCGCAAAGCTGGGATAGGAACTTCTGTAACTGACGGTTGATGATGTGGGGTAAAAAACCAGGTTGGAAAAGCTAGTTGAGGATTGATTGACTTTGCATTTTCAGATACGTGATTGATTTGCTGGGAAAAGCAACTCGTCATGAGATGGTAAATTCCGTATTGATCGGCAATCATACAAAATGTAAAACTTTGTTTATGGTTCTGTAAGCTGCGCTCCTCAAAGAAGCTAGACGTTTCAATTACATAAATCTAATGGGTTGAGTAAAGGAGAGTTTATGTATATCCATGTATATCTTTGATTTGAGAATATAAAAATGAGTGGTATCTTTATTAAACAACTAGTTTACGGTGGTCTAGTTAGGGTGAGTACCAATAAGCGTAGCAAAACCTATCTAATTTGTTAGTCAAGTACTAACGTCAGTTCCTAGTTAAGAGTTCAGAAGTTAGAAGTCAGGAGTTTTTGAATTGATTTCTCCCCATCTGCCTAACTGAAGGTTATAACTAGCAACTTCGGTTATTATATGCTTAATATCAGGTTTGTATTTACCCCCATTTTTAGTCAATAAGGCTGGTTGTATAGGTACTATGTAATGGATACTGGAAAGAGAATCTGTAGAGCTACTCAATCGTTAATTCCCAATTAGCCTAACATCACCACCTGTCTTAGTATTCACCCAAGTTGCTAGTCATCTAGTTTAGGCTGGTCATGGGTGATGGGGAAAAAGGGAAAATTCTTGATTCAACTCTGTTGTCTTCCTGTCAAGAGTAACCGTTTGGCTAACTAGCAACTTACGTGATTAGTTCTGATTGCTAAATTGGAAATTATTACTTGTTTAATTGTATACTTGGCTTGGAAATACAATTATTGTAATATTCATGACTCTACCATGACTACCATAAATAAAATTGACCCGCCAGTGTTAGTACAACTGCTGCAATGGCCAAACTTAATATACATCATGGTTATGTTGGCTCCATCTAGGAGCGCTTTATGGAATCCAATAAGGTTATTACAAGACATGAGAGAAGATTTGGTGAGTCAAAATCTACTAGATCAAGGGAAAATAACTATGAAATTAACTGCACTGTGCCATTAGTTTACAACAACATTACTAGCTAGTAAGTACAATTACCGTGAGGGAATAGTCCTATATCTGGCAGTCATGTAGCCCAATAGTATCTTGGTCGAAATGCTCAAACCTTACCTGATTCAGAAATATCTCTACCTGATCAGATTATTCTTTATCCGACTGCCGATGCAGCAGGAAAGCGGTGCATGACATCACAAGCAAACAGTAAGCCGAAAATTTTGGTTGTCGATGATGAGCCAGACAACCTTGACTTGCTTTACCGCAGCTTCTATCGCGAGTATCAGGTGCTGAGGGCTAACTCAGGTCCTGCGGCACTGGAACTGCTGGCAAGAGAGGGAGACATATCAGTAATCATCTCAGATCAGCGGATGCCGATGATGAGCGGTACAGAATTTTTGAGTCTGACTGCAACTCAATATCCAGATATTATCCGAATTATTTTAACTGGCTACACTGATGTGGAAGACTTGGTGGAAGCTATTAACTCTGGCAAAGTATTTAAATATGTTACTAAACCTTGGGAAGCAGAGGAACTCAAAGCTGTGGTACGCCAAGCTTTGGACACACATAATGTTCTCAAGACTAGAACCCGCGAACTGACTCGCACACTCCGGCGAGAATCGCTGCTGAATACAGTTACTAATACGATTCGCAGCGCCCTGGACTATAGGCAAATTTTGCAAACTATAGTCGATACAGTGGGGCATATGTTAGAGGTGGATGTTTGTCTTTTACGCCCCTTCCAAGATGAGCAGTTAGCGGCTGAAGGATTTATTTATCAAAAAACTGCCAGTGATGACGAAGAAGAGGACGGATTGGAAGATGGGGAAATAGAAGAATTTTTGCCCTCCACTCCTGAGTTACTTTTGGCTCAAACAGTCTGGGAAACCCGTGAAGTACAGGTGATTTATGATGTAGCTGGAGATGATCGCATCCAAAATGATCGCGATCGCGCAGCGGCGTTTACAGATGCTAAAATCTGCTCTAGCTTAGTTGTACCGCTGATTTGTCAACAAGAACTCAGAGCAGTTTTGACTCTACACAAGTGTTATCAATCCCGTATGTGGGGAGATGAAGAGGTGCAACTGGTTTCAGTTGTAGCAGATCAGGCAGCCTTGGCCTTGTCTCAAGCTTATGCTTATGAGCAAGTTGGCGCTTTAGCAAAACGAGAAGCTTTAATTAATACAATTACTAGGGCGATTCGTTCTAGCTTAGATCCACAAGATATATTTGCAGCTATTACTCAACAATTGGGACAAGCTTTAAATGTAGATGGTTGTGTGCTGTCTCTGTGGACAGAAGAAGATGAATTTGTGCAATGTGTAGGCTTGTATGATAGTTCTGAAGAATTCAACAATTTAAGAAAAAATAACTTCAACAGCAATCATCGCTCGGTTACTCAGCACTTACCTAGTTCCCAAGCCCCAATTCGGAAGAATCCGATTTTGCAAGAAATATTGCGGACACAAGAACCAGTGGTAATCACTGACATCACTCATTCTTCCTCAGATGTCCAGGCGTTTGATTTACCATTGAAAATGAGACCGCGATCGCTGATGGTTGTTCCCCTAATAATTGATGGTCAATGTATCGGTAGTATCACTTTGCGCGAAGGTCACAAAGTTCGCAAGTGGCTGCTATCAGAAATTGAATTATCTAAATCAGTAGCAGCCCAAGCTGCGATCGCAGTACAACAGTCACGCTTGTACCAAAAAACTCGTGAACAAGCTGAACGCCTCATACAACTAGATAGACAAAAAACGGAATTTTTTCAAAATATTTCCCATGAATTTCGGACTCCCATCACCTTAATTCAAGGGCCATTAGAATCAGCAGTAGCATCTGGGGAAGGGTTATCCCACGCCCAAAGTGCGATCGCTCTCCGCAATTCTCGTCGTCTGCTGCGATTGGTAAATCAACTACTAGACTTACAACGCTTAGATGCTGGGAGAATGCAGCCTAGTTTCCGCCCTTGCGATATGATCGAATTTGTCAACCAAATTGTCGAATCATTTCGTCTCTATTGCGAGAAAAAAGGACTGCAAGTCATTACCGATTTACTAGAATGTCCCACAGTCTACTTGGATCTGGAAAAATTTGACAAAGTACTCTACAACCTCTTGTCAAATGCCATGAAATTTACTCCTGATGGAGGCACAATCAGGGTCAGACTATACAATGAGGGAAATGCCTGCATACTGCAAATCCAAGATACAGGAATTGGCATTCTGCCCGAACAAATTCCCCATCTATTTGAGCGCTTCCGTCAAGCTGAAGGCTCAGAAAACCGCACCTATGAAGGTAGTGGATTAGGTTTGTCTCTAGTCAAAGAATTGGTAGAACTACACGGCGGCGAAGTTAAAGTACAATCAGTCTATGGACAAGGTACTCAATTTACCCTACGGCTGTTGACAGGCGCAGATCACTTACCCCCAGAACAGGTACTACACATCCCCGGTGAACTGAATACCAGCCGCGCCACTGTAGAATTAATTGATGTAGAACAAGTAGAATCAACGGAAGATAACCTAGAATTTATTACCAGAGATTTATCACCTAATCCAGGAATTTTAAACTCCAACAGACAACTTCCCGCTCAGTCAAAAACTGATCAATTAATCTTGGTTGTAGACGACAACCCAGATATGCGATCTTATGTATCCACCATACTCCGCCAAAATAGCTATCAAGTAGCTACTGCTCGTAACGGTTATGAAGGGTATAACATAGCACAAGAACTTCATCCCAGCTTAATCATCACAGACTTAATGATGCCCTTGGTGACTGGACTAGAAATGATTCAGATGATCAGGGGCGATGATAATATGCGCGGTATACCCATCATTCTACTCACAGCCAAGGTTGATGAAGAAACTCGTATTGAAGGCACAGAAAATGGTGCTGATGCCTATTTAGCTAAACCATTCAATGACCGGGAACTTTTGGCAGGCGCGAGGAATCTTTTAGCCCTGAAGGAAAATGAAAAACGCGTCTTGGAGTTAAACACCTACCTGACAGAATCAGTACTCAAGCGCTTTTTGCCATCTGCACTAGTGCAGAAAGCCGCATCTGGCAATTTGTCCCTAGATTTGCGACCAGAACCACGTTTAGTGACAGTTTTATTTAGTGACATTGTTGGTTTCACCCAATTATCAAATACTCTCAGATCCCGCAAAGTTGCAGAAGTACTGAATGAATATCTAGAAATTATGACCAAAGTTGTTTTTAACAATGGCGGTACTGTAGATAAATTTATGGGAGATGCCATATTAGCCTTATATGGAGCGCCCGAAGAACTCACACCAAATGAACAAGTACGTCGTGCTATCGGTACAGCCAGAGGAATGCAAAACGCCCTCATTAATTTAAACAAGCGCTGGCGAGAACAAGGTATATTCGAGACTGACGGGCGTAATGGCGTGCAGTTTCGTTGTGGTATCCACCAAGGTACAGCCGTTGTCGGGATGTTTGGTAGTGAAGAACGTGCTGATTACACAGCAATTGGTCCCAGTGTGAATATTGCTGCTAGGTTGCAGGCTGCTGCTGTCCCAGGTACTATTTTGGTATCGGCAGCTGTTGCTGATTATTTACAAGAAGAAGAAATTACTAAAGGTAGTCCCTTGGAACTTAAAGGAATAGATGAAACAGTTCTCACATTCGTAGTTACACCACAACCAGATAGTTTCCCAGCTAATGACTAAATTTCAGACTGGATGATGAATTAAGGATGAGCAATTAGTTAAAGCACTCAATCATAAAATCATATCCAGTTTTTAGTTGAATATGATGCCACCAGTTACAGATAAATCTCTGATTCCTTTGCAAACCGGGAGAAAACATACTGATCCGCCTTTTTTGTGGGTTAGTGTATTTATAAGTTCAATTTCGCTCCACTTGCTGGTTTTTTGGTTATTAGGCTCATCTGATGAGTTTAGACCTTGGATTCCCCACTCTAGTCAAGCTAATATTCCTGTTGATTTCATAGATATTTCGCCTCAAGAAGAATCAACAGCCAAACCCAAATTCATCGCTAAAACAGTTACACCAAAACTTCCCTCTTCTACTCAAAATTCTTTTACACCATCTTTACCAGAAACCACGCCAACTACCCCTGAAAATCAAGATGATGGCGCTATAAGTTCTGATTTCAATCTTCCACAGGAGTCTCAAACTGAGAACTCTCAAGTTAATAATCAGCCAGTTCCAGAACCAGTAGACTCCATACCTGAACCGACAGAAACTCCTACAGCGACAGAAACTCCTACAGCGACAGAAACTCCTACATCTACAGAAACTCCTACAGCGACAGAAACTCCTACATCTACAGAAACTCCTACATCTACAGAAACTCCTACATCTACAGAAACAATTCCATTAGATAACCTTCCCTGGAATCGCCGTCAAGAATTAAAACTGGGACAAGGAACCCTACTACCAAAAGATATTCCCTCTGATTCCCCAACTCCCACAGAGGAAACTTCCCCAACTTCAACAGAGGAAACTTCCCCAACTTCAACAGAGGAAACTTCACAAACTCCCACAGAGGAAACCTCCCCAACCCCAACAGAGGAAACTTCACAAACTCCCACAGAGGAAACTTCCCCAACTTCAACAGAGGAAACTTCCCCAACCCCAACAGAGGAAACTTCCCCAACCCCAACAGGAGGGGGTATACTAGCTAATGTTTCTCCTCTACTGAAAGATGAAGTTAATCAATTAATACAAGAAAGACGATTAATCAAAGATGCTTTACCTGATGTTCTGGCGGCATATCAAGGTAGTAGCAGTAAGCAATTAGAAGCTAGTTTTTTCCCTAGTGATTCTGAAATAAAGCCAGCAAATATACTAGTTAGTTTAGTAATTGATAACAATGGCAAATTTCAACAAGCTGTAGTCTTAGAAATCGAACCGACGACACTCAGCAGTGAAAAAAGCATCTATGAGCAAGCGCTTAATGATATCTTCAACCAAGAAAGCTTTATCGCTGCATATAACGAAAATGGCTCAAAACCAGAGTTGAGTAATTTGTATATGCGGATTAGGATTCAGCCAATTAATTCTCCATAAATACTTGTGTTTTTACCAAAGCTATGTTATCTTTATATAGATACAGATTTGCGGGTGTAGTTTAGTGGTAAAACTTTAGCCTTCCAAGCTAATAATGCGGGTTCGATTCCCGCCACCCGCTTTGAAAAGAATTAAGGACAAAAGGGCGGTTATTCCAAGGGCGGTTATTCCAAGGGCGGGGAGACCCCGCCCCTACGGGGGTTGTTTGGATCTTTATCCCAACGCAAAGGGTTTTTAACGATGTATTGACGAGTGATGTCTAAAATTTTTTGATAACGGATAATGCGATCGTAATAATTTCTTTGCCATATACGCAGTCCAGGTGTGTCATCAATTTTATTAATTATTTTGGTTGTTTGATATTTGTAATACGCAATTATTTGTCCCAATGTTATTTTCTTCTGTAGGGGCGGGGTCTCCCCGCCCTTTATGTCATCCCCGCCCTTTATGTCATCCCCGCCCTTTATGTCATCCCCGCCCTTTATGTCATCCCCGCCCTTTATGTCATCCCCGCCCTCTTTTATATAATCGTGTACACCCAACAATTCATCATTAATCACAATAATTCCATGAACGTGATTAGGCATAATAACAAATTCATCCAATTCAACATTAGGAAAATGAGCGGGTATTTTTAACCAAAATTCATGGACAATAAAACCCCTGACTGTGAATTTCATTTCATCGTTAATGATTTCGCCTAAATTACATTCACGGTGTTGGGTACAGATGGTGATGAAATATGCTCCTGGTTGTGAATAATCATAACCCCGTAGGCGTGTTGATTGGCGATGGTGGATTTTGGGGTTATATTTCATGCTGGATGTGGAGTGTTGATTTTAAGGTTTTGGGATATTATGGCGCTGGTAAAAGGGCGGAAAATTCATAACCAAGTTATTCCAAGGGCGGGGAGACCCCGCCCCTACAAGGGTTGTGGATTTTATGGGAAACGCACACCGGGTATATTTACAGGAATGCGATTTCTGATTTCTTGTTGCACTCTATCTTTAACTATACCTGTCACCGCATCTGCTGCTGCTTGTGCAAATCCAGCTTCTCCAGTGTTAGCAACATCAAAAATACATCCATCTAATAAATCTCCTGAAACACCAGCACGCTGACAAATTTCTTCAGCTTTACGCAGTTGCGGTGGAAGAAATGAACTAAGACTGATGTAATTATTGGGAAAGCCACGTTTGGTAAATGTATCTGTGCTTTGGCCAGAAGCATAGTCAAATAAAGATTCACTCTCATTAATTCGCCAGCTATCACCAAATTCTTTGTAAAGCTGGTCAAAGAATAATGTTTCAACTTTGCTCAAAGCTACAGGAACAGGTAATAAATTATTTAATGCTGTGCTGAGTTGTCCATAAGTTGAATTATTCTTAGTGGGAACTATATTACCATTGCGAGTTCGTAAATCATCGTTTGGATCACTATTAAGATTACCGAGTAAACCAATATATCTATCTGACTGGTCTGGAACAGCAGGAATAACATTCATAAATGTTGAACCTGCAACGGTAATATTATGAATTGTCACCTGTTCACCTGTAGGCCATATCACGACATAATCACCACCCGAACGAGTAATTACTCCACCTCCAGGTAAAGATAAAGAACCTTCAACTACAGTTGGTTTACCATCAACTCGTAGTTGTGTATTTTTATTTGCATCAGGAAAGTCTTTACTATAGAATGCGACGCGAGTATTACCAACTTTCATTGCTGCACCTGTATTTAAGGAAAGTTGGCGACCAGGAACTGCACCTTGACGAACTTGGATTTCAAAGCTGTTATCTTTGGCTTTAACTAATGTGAATTCTCCTACCATTTGGAAACTGTAGCGGTATCCATCAAAGGTGATGATGTGAGGATCACCATAGCTTTTGCCTGTTTTTAAAGCTTGCTCTGAACAATCTTTCTTTTTCTCATAATTGCCAGAATCAAAGTTTAGTAAATTACCGAGTGTATTTGATGCAAATAAAAAAGATTCATTGGCTGCTTTAGTATATTCTGGTTTAGTAGGTGAACCAAGATAATCTTTTAGGGAGTGATTTTCTATGATATTGCTTTCTTTCAATTCACCTTGACTATCCTTATATTTTGGCAAAGGAGGTAAATTTGATATTGTAATTTGTCCATCTAACTTTTTTAAAATCCTAAATGGTATTACAGAAATATCTTCTGATCTTGATATAGCTTTTACTTTAATTCCTTTACTTTGAGATTTTCCATAAGAATGCCAAGTAGAAAATCCAAGAATTACAGTTCTTTTAGCAATATCATTAGGCAAATTAGCTGCTACTTCATCAGCAAAAAAATTACCCTGTGAATGAGCAACAATTACAAATTTCATTTTAGGTGTATCTTTGCAAGTCTTTTTAGCTTTTTCTGATTCTTTTTTATCTACTTCTTTGATGAAATTAGTAGTTTTTGACACAAGAGCCTTGCCGTCTCCACTTTGAACTTTGCTTAAAAAAAATTGTAAAGTAGATTCAATTAAATCACCAAATAAACTTATTGCTTGTGATCCCCAACTGGATAAAATTAAATCTATAGTAATAATTTGAACAATTGGGTTTTTTAATCTGCTACTCCTTTCTTGATTTATTTTTTCCAACTTATCTGATAATTCAGATAATTTTCTACCATTTTCTACTGATGAAAAGTTATATGTATCTGTAGATATTACTGGAGGATAAACTCCAGCAGCTTTGAGTAAATTTTCTACTAATAGCTTTGTTTCCCCATAATTACTTTCACTATTTTGTATTCCATTAATAAAAAAACTATAAACTTTTCTTCCTTCAACATCTTGTGCTGTATTTTTAGCCGTATCATCTATGACATTATCAGGAAAAGATTGATTTTTTCCATTATTTCTATTTGGTTGAGATGAGTCACTATTAGGGTTAGGTTTTTTAAAAATATCAACATTCCCATTACTAGGCTTACTATTCCCATCATTCCTATTATCAAAAATATCAACTTGTGCAATCTCAACCCCACTCTTAGGCACAGCTGCATTTACCCAACCATCCAAAAACCAACCATGACAAGTAACAGAATTAAAACCTAAAATCCCACACAAAGAAAGTGAAATAGCTTGTTTCCAAATAGTTGAAGTTGCTACAAATATAAAAGTAACCGCACCCAAAAACCAATAAATTAACTTACGCATTTTTCTTGCCTCACATTAGTTTAAATTCAACAACTACCACAATGTATTCGGAGTATGAGATGGCTGGTTTTGAATAGGTTTTTCCTTTGGTTGATTAATAGGATTTGGTGTGTTTTGTGTATCTGTTTGTGGAGAAGTGTTTGGAGTATTAGCAGGTGATTTTTCTCCAGAGTCAGGTTCTACACCAAACCACAAAGCTGCTGCTCCTTTATAAATGCCTATACCTAAAGCATTCCATTGGTTGTTCTGCCATATCCCTTGATTCAAAATTACTTCATTATGTCCTCTACTACTCTGCCACCCACGTAAAGCTGCTTCTGCTGTTACTCTATAATTCCTAGAGCCAGTAAAAAGGTTTTCATAACCTCTACCTGGATAACCTGTATTTAGCTTTTGGGGAGCATCCCACATACAGGGAAGAGTATTTGAATTATCAGCATCATAGGCGCAGTTACTCCAACCATGAGCGCAATATTTTCCCTGACAATTACGATAATAATCAGGGTTTTTTGCTATGTCACGAACATGACGATTAGCCACTAATGTTAATGATTTTGATAAAGGTATTGGCGCTAGTCTATTTTGAGCGCGATACTGATTTATCAAGTTATATAATTTGGCTTCTTCTGGTTTTATATCATCTCCTGCACAGGCTGAAGAAGTTAAAATTTGTTGCTGATTACATTCTTCTACTGCTTGTACAATGGTTTGATATTTGAAATTATTAAACATAATAATTTCAATATTATTAGACAAAGAATTTATTTTATATTGACGAAATGTATAAATTTGTGCAACGTTATCTACTTCCATAACTTCAGTTGAATTAACCGCATTAACCCGATTATCTGAAACTAAATAACAAGCTGAAACAGTACCTAAAACTCCACATAAAGAAACTGCTAGAAATTTCTGCCAAAGTGTTTCACTAATAATGGTGAGAAAGCTAATTACACCAATCAACAAAAACCTAAACTTATTCATGATTAATTTCACAAAAAATAATAAAAAATAGAGCGATACCTTTGGCTATCAAAGACATCGCCTCCATACATCAACATCTATCAACGGAAGAAATTACGCACACCATTAATTGTGTCTAGCGCCCGTCCTGCTGTACCTAAAACATCATTGATATTATCAATTGTGTCTCGTTTATCAGGTTGGGTGCTGTCCGCATAAGGCGCACCTAATTCACCAGCAGCAGAGTTTTCAACTTGTAAACCTAAATAAATTCCTGATTGGGGTGCGAGACTTAAAAAGGTATTGATAGGAATTGCATAGTTAAATCCAGGTTTAATTAGTCCAGCAATACTTGTAGCAGTTTGTTTGTCTAATCCTGCTGATTGTTGGAGACGGTTAGGATCTTCTGTATCTCCTAAACCATGAATACCAACGACTCTTCCACCTGCGTCTAAAACTGGGCCACCACTCATACCCCCAAGGGTTTTATTGTCGTAACTCATTTTGTAACCTTCCAAGGATTGGGGTAAAAATCCTGAAACCCTTCCACCAGTAAATTGACGTACCAATTGTCCACCCGCAGCTTGTCCAACGGTTGTTAAACGTGGCCAACCAGAAACAAACACAGGTTTACCTTCTTTGACTGTTTCTGAATTTGCAAGTTTAGCGATTTTATAATCTTGATCACTGCTAAATTCTACGATTGCTAAATCAACTCCTGATAAACGTTTGACTTTACCGTAATCGAGTTGATATGCTTTTTTGTCGTGAGTAACAATTTTGTAATTATCTTTATTGCTGACGACGTGAAAAGCAGTGAGAACATAATAAGTTTTGCTATCTTTAGCAACAATTACCCCTGAACCATGCCCTTTATCGCTTTTAATTAAAACTGTGACTTCACGGGCTATATCATTAACTTCTTCTCCAGTTAAAGCATAAGCTGTGGAAGGTTGAATGATAGTAATACTTACCACACTTCCCATTAATGCCATCATTAATCTATCATTAAAACTCATTTATTTAATCTCCAAGTAGAATATTTTCACCACAAAAAACCGGGATGATGCTGTACTTTTACAGGTTGAGTATCATTAATTTGTACCTGATTTTCCTGTCCTGTATTCATCCTTAAAAATTGATGAATAGATAAACCCCAGCTTAGTTTTTGCATTTGCTGTTGTAATTCTAAGCTGGGAAAACTACCACTTTCATATTGATAAGGATTACCCCATAAAGGATAAGCGTGCATGGCATTAATTCCTACTAATTCACCACGCTGATTTAAGACTGGTCCTCCACTCATTCCTTTATAAATATCGTTGCTATAACCAATTTGATAACCTCTTACTAAAGGTTGAGCCAGTAAAAACTTAATGTTACCTTGGTTAAAAACAAATCCATTCATATCAACAGGAAAACCAGCCGCCAATACCTCTTCTCCTACTGTCAAATTACTAGTAGATATAGTTGCTAATTGATAGTTTCTACTACTTTCAAATTTCAACAATGCCAAATCATTACCACCAAAACTCTGCTTAACTATTTGGGCTGAATAAATCCGTTGATCAGAGGTTTGAATTTGATAGGATTTGCCATAACCAGGGGTGAGGACATGATCATTAGTCAAGACAGTATAAACTCGTCCTTTCCTATTAATCAAAATCCCTGAACCCCAAGTATCTCCTGATAAAACTTTGACAGTTATAGATTTAGCAATTCACCACAAACCACCACCACTATTAGGTTTATTTCCTGTATTTGGTGTATTTGGTGTTTCTTCAACTGGTGTAGGATTGCTGTTATTTTGACCTACAGAAGTATTAGGATCTACCCGGCCATTATTCAGCAATTCATTCACATTTACTGATTCGGAATTATTAATATTTGTGCCGGTTGTATCTTCACGGAGTACTCCTGCTGCACCACCGCGAATTTCATTTAATCTTTGAATTGTTTTGGCAGCATCTTGACCACGTTTGAGGGTATATAAAAGATTGCTACTGTTACAAAGACCACCTGTGCTACCTGTTGCACAAATCACCGGTTGATTGTTAAGATATCCCGCAGTGATAAATGTTAAAGCCCCTTGATCATATAATTTTTGGAATCTGGGTGAAACTTCTGCACATCTTCTTTGGGGGTTAAAACCTGCACCTGTAAATTTATTAGATACCCAGAGAATGATGGGGATATTTCCCCGTGGAGTAACTGCAATAGTCGCTGGTTTACCTTCACTGACACCACATACAAAGGTTGTACTTTGTGCATAGGTTGGTTGATTCTGCACAAGTCCTAAACCCATAGTTAGGGTTATAAATGTCAAGATAGTTGACAAAGTATTGTTTTTCATGATTTTATAAGCGTCCTGGTAGATACTTGATTTGTATTTGTGCCATTGAAGAAAAAATAGATGCTATTCAATCTTAACTCCAGTCGTAGGTAGTTTATAGAATTTTGATATTTTTTTTACTTAAATTTTATGTAGCAGTTCCAACCTCAAGGTTATAGCTACGTAGATAAAAATCCTTATTTTGCAAGTATTTTCAGCTTTATTCGCTTCTAGTCATCACCCTAAACTGCTAGAAATGTGTACTTTATTTTTAATGAAGTTATATTATACGGTTAGGAAAAAACTACTTGCTTAAGTAAAATTATGTAATTTGCTTGAACAACGATCTATAGAAAACCTAAATCATAGGTGAGAAATTTAGTTAAAAAAATATCACTGTAGAAATCTCTAAGTGATAGGTTGGTTTGAGTAATTCTCCACAGTTAAATGTCACCAAGCTATAAAAACTTGACATAATTCCACAACTAACCAAATCTACCGCTGATATAAGCTTTGGTGTCTTCTTGCTGTGGATTGTTGAAAATTAATTCTGTATCTTCGTATTCGACTAAATAACCTGTTCTACCACCTTTATCGGAAGTTTTGACGTTAAAGAAGGCTGTTTTATCAGCAACCCGCGCTGCTTGTTGCATATTGTGGGTAACGATAACGATGGTGTATTGTTCTTTGAGTTCGTGAATTAGTTCTTCAACCCGCAAAGTAGAAATGGGATCAAGTGCAGAACATGGTTCATCCATGAGGATAACTTCTGGTTGAACTGC
This sequence comes from Anabaena catenula FACHB-362, assembly GCF_014698735.1. Taxonomy (GTDB): domain Bacteria; phylum Cyanobacteriota; class Cyanobacteriia; order Cyanobacteriales; family Nostocaceae; genus Anabaena; species Anabaena variabilis_A. The sequence goes on along the minus strand of NZ_JACJTQ010000006.1, from coordinate 15,250 downwards.
GATCGCTCTAGCAATACATAAACGCTGTTGTTGTCCACCTGATAAAGATAAACCACTTTGCTTAAGTTTATCTTTGACTTCATCCCACAAAGCTGCTTGTCGCAAACTGCGTTCTACCAATTCATTCATATCACCTTTGTAGCCGTTGATTTTGGCTCCAAAAGTAATATTGTCAAAAATTGATTTAGGAAAAGGGTTTGGTCTTTGAAACACCATACCAATCCGACGACGTACTTCTACCGGATCGATATCTGGTGCATACAAATTTTTATCGCCAAAATAAACCTTACCTTCGGCTCGAAACGATTCAATAAGATCGTTAAGACGGTTATAGCATCGGAGTAATGTACTTTTACCACAGCCTGAAGGGCCAATGAAAGCTGTAGCCTTATTTTTAGGGATATCTAGCCAAACATTCTGTACAGCCAGGAAGTTACCGTAGTAAATATTCAGATTTTCTGTACGTAAAGCCGCGTCAGTCCCATTGATTGTACTAGCGTTAGTAGCCATAAATAGTTTAGGGATAATTTTTAAGGATGATCTTGCATCCTGTTGATGGAATTTTGTTAAGCTTTTTGCCTAGTTGCCCAGCGAGCGATGATACTTGTGATCAGAACCATCAAAACCAAAATTAGAGAAGCAGCCCAAGCTAAAGACTGCCAATTTTGAAAAGGTGAAACGGCGAAGTTGTAAACTAAAACTGCCAGAGAAGCTGTTGGTTGAAATAAGCCACTAGGCCAAAAAGAGGAAAACAGCGCAGTAAACAGTAAAGGTGCAGTTTCTCCAGATGCTCTGGCGATCGCTAAAGTAGAACCAGTAACAATTGCTGGTAAAGCTGCTGGTAATACCACCTGTGCGACAGTTTGAAATTTAGTTGCTCCTAACCCCACAGAAGCTTGACGCAAATCTTGAGAAACTAACTGTAGAGCTTCATCCGTAGTTCTCAAAATAGTGGGTAACATCAAAATTGCCAACGCAAACCCACCTCCAAAAGCTGAGTAGGAGCCTAAATTCAGCTTTACTAATGTCAAAACTACAATCCCATAAGCAAATACCCCAGCAATAATAGAGGGGACTCCACTGAGAATGTTAGTAGCAAACCGTATCCACCTAGCTACTTTACTAGAACTAAACTCTGTTAAATAAATTGCCGCTAACACACCAAAAGGAATGCTAATAGTTGCACCAATACCCACCATTAACAGTGTTCCCAAAATGGCATTACCAAAGCCTCCTCCCTTTCTCAGAGGTGCTGGTGGCAATTCTGTAAACACACTTAAACTTAGACTGCTAAAGCCTTTAAATATTACATAAGAAAGCACAGCCAGCAGAGGTAGCAGCGCCAATGCTCCACAAATATATGCTACTACGGTCATTGCCGTATTAAACAATGTTCGGGGAGACGAAGGGGAGCGAGTCAGGCTGCTTTCGGGAAAATGATTCGTCATAATTCAACCTACAACTACAGTCGCTTAACCCGGAGAACAATAAACTCTGCCAGAATATTCACTACCAGCGTCAGGAAAAACAACACTAAAGCCGCGTACATTAAAGCTGAAATTTGCAACCCACTTGCTTCAGAAAATTGACTGGCCAGTAGAGAGGAAATTGTATTAGATGGAGCGAGTAAGGAAATATTAATGTTGTTAGAATTACCAATCAACATTGTTACAGCCATTGTTTCTCCCATTGCTCTACCAAGTGCCAACATTACCGCACTGACAATGCCAGAAAAAGCAGCGGGGATGATCACTTGAAAAAGTGTTTCCCAACGGGTTGCACCCAGTCCAAGAGACGCTTGACGCAAACTAGGAGGTACAGAAATTAAGGCATCACGGGAGATAGCAGTGATGATTGGTAAAGTCATAATTGCTAAAATGACTCCTGCTGGTAGCATTCCTGGTCCCGTTGGTGGGGTACTAAAAAATGGTATCCAGCCGAAGGAACTATGCAGCCATTTGCCCAAGTTGGTTAAAATAGGAACTAAAACGAAAATGCCCCATACTCCGTAGACAACACTAGGAATAGCGGCCAGTAGTTCTACCAAAAACACCAGTACCAACCGCACCTGAGATGGCAGAAAATTCTCGCTCAGTAAAATAGCAGTACCAACGCCAATGGGTATAGCTAATAACAAACCTAGAAAAGAACTCACGAGAGTTCCATAGATTTGTGGCAGCACTCCATATTCGCTATTGACGGGGTTCCAAGTGGTTTTAGCTAAGAAGCCAAGACCAAACTCTTGAATGGCAGGCCAAGCCCCCATAGCTACCTGTAAAGTGATCCATAATAAAGTTCCAGCGATCGCTAGAGCAAAAATCCGAGTCAACCAAATAAATCCCTGATCTAGAGATCTATCTAATTCTGATCGCTGTTTAATTGCCGATTGCAGGTTCTGAAAATTAGTAGTCATGAATACTGACTGTAAAAATCAAATCAGAGATAATGTAACCAGGAAACCGACTTAAGAAGAAAGTACCGAGTACGAACCCAGTAAGCAATCAACACTGTCCTGATATTAGTGACTACAGCCATACTTTAATTATCGCTGCGTCGTTTTTTGCACTTGACACACTAACTAATCAGGGTTCCCAACTGATTGGTCAATAAAATTCTTGTGGCTAACCTATTGTTTGAGTATTACGGTTAGACGGAAGGGTGAGCCTAATTACTCCCACTAGTACCACCACTAACAGCGATTTTATAGTCAGGACTGATTTGGTCAGCAGCAGCAGCCACCTTAGCCGCCACGTTTGGTGGTAAAGGAACATAGCCTAGTTCGGGAGCAATTTTTTGTCCTTCAGTTAGAGCATACTCAATTGCTGCTTCCACTGCTTTAGCTTTAGCTGCATCAGGATACTTTTTATAAGCCAGAATCCAAGTGTAGCTAACAATAGGATAGGAATCTGCACCTTCAGGATCAGCAATGAAGGCACGAAGATTTGCTGGTAGCACTACTGCTGCCAGAGTTTTAGAGGCTGCTTCCTCGTTGTCAACAATAAACTTGCCAGCTTTATTTTCCAAAGCCGCAAACTTAATATTATTTTGTTTGGCATAGCCATACTCAATGTAACCAATAGAACCTTGAGTCTGTTGGATTTGGGCTGTCACACCTTCATTACCTTTAGCGCCAACTCCCACAGGCCAGTTTACGCTTTTACCATCGCCAACTTTAGTTTTCCACTCTGGGCTGATAGCACTCATGTGTTTTGTGAACACACCTGTAGTACCACTACCATCAGCACGATATACAACAGTGATTGGTTGTTTGGGCAGCTTTGCTTCAGGGTTAGCTTTAGCAATTGCTGGATCATCCCATGACTTGATCTTACCTAATAAAATATCAGTATAAACTGTTCGTGGTAGTTTGAGTTCAGCAACATCTGGTAGATTGTAAGCCAATACAATACTACCAGCAGTCACAGGCAGTAAAATAACGCCTTTATCCTGGGGTACTTTGGCGATTTCTTCATCCTTCATCGCTACATCGCTGGCACCGAAGTCTACAGTACCTTGGATAAATTGCTCAACACCCGCACCACTACCTACTGACTGATAGCTAACTTTCAAATTCGGATATTTTTTGTTTAAATCAGCAAACCAACTGGCATATAATGGCGCGGGGAAAGTTGCACCAGCACCAGTTAATGTCACATCTCCACCAAGATCCAATTTAGCTGGACTAGAAGCCGTGGTGTTTTGAGTAGTACCAGGAGTTTCAGTTGTAGCAGTATTGTCAGGGCTTGAATTTCCCCCACAAGCCGCTAAACCAATTGCCAGTGTTAACACTGTTGCTGAAGTTATGAATGAATTATTCTTTACTCGATTTAGATGTAATACCATTGCTGTAAATATCTGTAAATTTCCAGATGAGCGCCTCTAAGATACCGCTAAATGATTCAAAATAAGGTTAACAGTAGGTTAATAATCTAAAAAATCTCTTGACTTCGATTCAAATTCAAGGTTTTTTGTATTAATTTTTATCTACTGTATACTGTTAAGATAAGTATTTATTCTCAGTAGCTAGTTAAGTAACAAAGAATAATTTTACCTTTTACCCAATCACCTAACCTCAGTAATACCAATTTTCAGTGTTAAGGCTGGGTCTCATCTTCTTACCATTGGCCTATACTGGTTGCTGTTAGCTTTCCCTTTGGCCTTTTCCCTGTTGCCTGATCAATGTTTGCTGCTTCCAATCAATTATTATGGTCTATGATTGGCTTACTCCTAACAATGGGTGGCACGTTCCTAGAAGCCTATGGCACTACTTTTCCTTGGAGTTGGGGTCAGCAAGGAATTAAAACCTTGTCTTTAGGTGTTAGCTATCAAATTGGAGCCGTGCTGCTAGTCGGTTGTTTAGGAGGCAAAAATGCTGGTGCGCTTTCTCAGATTGCTTATTTAGTCATGGGATTAACTTTGTTACCTGTATTTGCCGAAGGAGGCGGTATTGGTTATGTTAAGCTATCTCAGTTTGGCTATCTGCTAGGCTTTATTCCCGGAGCTTGGATTTGCGGCTATTTTGCCTTCAAAGCCAGACCTCGTTTAGAAATGTTGGCTTTTAGTTGTTTTTGTGGATTGTTAACAGTCCACATCTGCGGTATTGCTTATTTAATGATTAGCTATCTTTTTCCCGGAAAAGTTGCAGATAATCTACCTTTAGTGCAAGCAATCCTTAAATACTCTTGGTTTTCACTACCAGGTCAACTAGCTGTAGTCTGTGCTGTCACAATAGTAGCATATGTGCTACGACATATAATGTTTTATTAGTCATTGATTCAGTAGTCAGATGACTAATGACTAATGACTAATGACTAATGACTAATTCATCATGCGTTTAAAAAATCACTTCTTTTGGATTGCTGCCTTTTTAGCTTTTTTTCTGGATCAATTAACCAAATTCTGGGTAGTGCAAACCTTTGCTTTGGGACAAACACTACCATTACTCCCAGGCATATTTCATTTTACCTATGTTACTAATACAGGTGCAGCGTTTAGTTTATTAAGTGGAAAAGTAGAGTGGTTGCGATGGCTCTCTTTAGGTGTAAGTTTAGTATTGATAGCCATTGCCACATTTGGCCCTATGTTAAGTTTTTGGGATCAGTTGGGTTATGGCTTGATTTTAGGTGGGGCTATAGGTAATGGGATAGATAGGTTTTCTTTAGGCTACGTGGTCGATTTTCTGGATTTTCGCCTGATTAACTTTGCCGTATTTAATATGGCAGATTCTTTTATTAGTATTGGTATTGTTTGCCTTTTAATTGCTTCTTTGCAACAAACATCTACCTCAAGTCATAGACCCCGCTAATTTGATACCCATTTTATCATTGGTAATTGGGAAAAAGGTAATTTCAGAAATTGTCCCTGTGTCACCTACTGCGTCGGTTTTTATAGCAGGAGTCAGGAGTCAGGAGTCAGGAGTCAGGAGTCAGGAGTAAAACCCTCTTGTAGTGAGAGTTTCATTATCAATTGATGTCCTAACCACCCTGTCCACGGCTATAAAATCTGATTTTGATAAATATAAACAAAGAAGCCTGGAGGTTGAGCATCCCCAGGCTACCAAATAAATGAAAGCTTTATTTATTAAATTTCAATGCACCAAATAACTTTACCTATAAAGTACCCTGAGCCGGAACTTGACTAGGAACTTGCATGGGTGAACTTGCACCTGATTCCGTGCTACTGTTTGGTGTATCTGATTTTGGTAAAATCATACTTCCTGGCGCAGGAGTCAAGTTACTGGAATTGCCAGCATCTGGAGAAGTGGGAATTGCTGGTACTGTTGTGCTTTCAGGACTAGTACCGCTTTCAGGGGGAGTCGTTGCTGGTACTGTTGTGCTTTCGGGACTAGTACCGCTTTCAGCAGGAGTTGCCGCTGGTTCTGTTGTGCTAGTAGGAATGGGAGAATTAAGTGCTGTACCACCGGGACAACGGGAATTGAGAGGAAACCGTTCGCACAGAATTTTCATCCCTAGTGGTGACATTTTGATTTCCGTTGGTGAATTAGTAGATGAACTACTAGATTCTTCGGACATAGGGGATTGACTGGACTCGGCCATAGCAACATTCGTAGTCAGCGCCAACGTCAGGGCTGTACCAATCAGAGTCAGAAATTTTCCCTTCATTCGGAAATTCACCTCAAGGTCAACGGAACACTTCGCCAATTAAATCAAACAATTAATTGGAGAAAATCTTTCTAAAGGAAGATGTACAATTTTGCCATAGGTGGTAGAGATGTTTGGCGGCAGTCAAATTTAAACATTTGGTTGATTGCAGAGTAGTTTCTAGCAATACAAACCTAAATATAGAAATTGTCCTTGTGCTGCTAGTTTTTTGAGCTAGAATAGGCATCCAGTAATAGAGATAGAAATTTTTCTGTCCGTAAACTAGTACTAAAAGTCACAAAATAATGTTGTTTGCTAAACAGCAAATAGGTGTTATATTAAACCAACAAAATTCCGTACAGTCAATTTATTTATAGCTTGTGAGTAAAATGGTGACAGACTAGCATTAAAATTACGATTCGCCCGATTCTTCACTAACAGCGTGTGATGTGATATAGCCGATGAGTTCCCCGCAACCGCCTCAAAAGCCACAAACGTTCCTTGGTCAACTGACACAAGCCGTAAATACTATTCAAGCTAGGGTTGATTTTTCTAAACTAGCGCTCAAGCCCAATGCCAAAGTACCGGAACTCTGGGTGCAGGATGCGGGGGCAGATAAAGCGGAAATATATCCGCTGTTGGGCGATCGCTATATTCTCGGTCGTAGTTCCAAATCTGCTGATATCGTCGTCCGCAACCCCGTTGTCAGTCAAATTCATCTGTCACTGTCGCGAGATTCCAGCCAAAGGACTCCTATTTTCACCATCAAAGATGAAAATTCTACCAATGGCATTTATATTGGCAAGCGGCGAGTCACTTCTCTAGAACTTCGTCACGGTGATATCTTTACCTTAGGACCACCAGAACTTGCCGCTTCCGTGCGGTTGCAATACGTCGATCCTCCAGCTTGGTATGTAAAAGCTGCAACGTGGGGGATATATGGTGTAGGTGGTGTCAGTGCCTTATTTGCTTTAGTCATTGGCGTTGAATGGCTGAAATTTTCCGTTAGCCCCCTCCCAACCGCTACTCGCGCCCCCGTGGTTGTTTACGCCCGTGATGGTTCTACTCCACTCCGGGAGCCTAGAAATATTGCTCACGTAGACCTCAAGCAGCTATCAAATTTTGGTCCTTATTTGCCAGCTGCTGTGGTAGCTTCCGAGGATAGTCGTTATTATTGGCACTTTGGCGTAGATCCTTTAGGGGTATTGCGAGCCGTACTGATTAATAGTCGTAGCGGCGATGTCCAACAAGGCGCTAGTACAGTTACTCAGCAAGTTGCCCGTAGTTTGTTCCGCGATTATGTAGGTAGACAAGATTCATTAGAGCGGAAATTGCGGGAAGCAGTAGTCGCCCTGAAACTAGAAACTTTTTACAGCAAAGATGATATTTTGCTGACTTACTTAAATCGCGTGTTTTTGGGGGCAGATACTTCTGGCTTTGAGGATGCAGCTAAATATTACTTTGAAAAGTCAGCTAAAGAATTAACTCTCTCAGAAGCAGCAACTTTAGTAGGGATTTTGCCTGCTCCCAATGCCTTTGATTTTTGTGGAGATGGTCCTAATAAACTAGGGGCAGCTGATTACCGTAACCGTGTGATTAAGCGACTCCTGGAAATGGGCAAAATCTCAGCAGAAGAAGCCAACCGAGCTAGACGCTCCACTGTCCAAGTCAGCCCTAAAGTCTGTGAACGGCAAGCTAAGACAATTGCCCCGTACTTTTATAATTATGTCTTTCAAGAACTAGAAGCGATTTTAGGAGAAGGAGCCGCCAGAGAAGGTAACTATATCATCGAAACCCAGCTAGACCCAGCAATTCAAGCACAAGCGGAAACTGCCCTGCGGAATTCAGTCAGTAACGCTGGTTCAAGTTTTCGTTTTTCTCAAGGGGGAATGGTCACTCTCGACTCCAGAACTGGGGGTATATTGGCGATGGTAGGGGGAACTGATTACAGAAAAAGTCAGTTTAATCGTGCGATTCAAGCCAAAAGACAACCAGGTTCTACTTTTAAGATTTTTGCTTATGCTGCTGCCATTGAGCAGGGGATATCACCCTCAAGGGGTTATTCTTGCGCTCCTTTAACTTGGCAAGGATTTACCTACAGACCTTGCCGTTCTGGATCTGGTGGTAGTTTAGATATAGCCACCGGCTTTGCTCTTTCAGAAAACCCCATTGCTCTGCGGATTGCTAGAGAAATTGGGTTGAATAAAGTAGTAGATATGGCGCAGCGTTTGGGAGTTAAATCTTCACTTGACCCCGTTCCTGGCTTGGTATTGGGTCAAAGTGTCGTCAATGTTTTAGAAATGACTGGTGCTTTTGGGGCTATTGGCAATCGCGGGGTATGGAATCCTCCTCATGCTATTAGTCGAATTCTAGACAGCAGTGATTGTCAAGATCGTAAAGATTTAAAAACCTGTCGTGTCATCTACTCCTTCGACCAAGATCCCAATGGTAATAAGCGAGTGCTGAAGACGGAAGTTGCTAATGAGATGATTGATTTGATGCGTGGGGTAATCACCAGAGGTACTGGACGCAGCGCAGCTATTGGACTGGGTGAAGGGGGCAAAACTGGGACAACGGATAAAAACGTTGACTTGTGGTTTATTGGTTTTATTCCCAGTCGGCAGCTTGTAACTGGTATTTGGCTAGGAAATGACAATAATTCCCCCACATCTGGTAGTAGCGCTCAAGCCGCCCAGTTATGGGGAAATTATATGGGGAAAATCACCAAATAAATTCAGAATTCGTAATTAATTTTCAATTACGAATTACGTTGGCGGTAGCCTGCCGTAGGCACTATTACGAATTATTACCTGTATCCTTCCCAAGGGGTAACTTCTAGTGTGCCGTTAGGCTTAAATACCACTTGGAAGTGACCGAGAGCTTCTTTATTATTGGGAGCAGCTACGTTTGAGCCGTAAACGGATTGGAAAATCTGTGGTAGTGGTGTTTCCCGAAAATAGTCAAAGGCTACTTGGTTGAGTGGTTCATAGTCAGCAATAACACCATCCTTGTTTACCGCCACCCGATATTTCAAATCTGTGGTAAATGTGGGTGTTACACTCCAATTTTGGCGAATCATACCATAGAGCTTTTGGTTTAAATCTTTGACTTTTTTGGAGTCAGTGATTTTTTCGCCGATTACTTCTGGTTTTTTAGTGTATCCCAGCCAAGGACTGACTTCTAAAATACCTTTTCTATTAAAGACTACTCGGAATTGAGCGATGGGTTCGTTGGCGATGCGGCGGTTAGCAGGATTGTATAGTAGATTGGGCAGCGGTGTTTTATCTACTGTATTATTTGAAGCTTTGTTCACAGCTTTATAACCGATGATACTACCATCGGCAGCCACACCTAAACGATAGATCAAATCTTCGGTTAATTCAGAACGATTATTCCAAGCTGGATGAATTTGATTATAAACTTGGCGATTTAATGCACGTAGTTGGGAGGGGTCAGTAATTTCTGGAACTGAACTCAGAAGTGCTTCCAAATCTCTAATAATCGGTGTGGGTGAGGCTGTGGGTGAGGCTGTGGGTGAATCTGTGGGTGAGGCTTCAATTGTGGGTGTTGTCGTGGGTGAGGCTGTGGGTGTTGTCGTGCTGGACTGTTCCTCTGGCTGCGGTTCAGGTGGACGTACTTGGGGAGGAGGAATTAAGCTAAAAGCGATCGCAGCAACGGCCAAACTCGATACTCCCACAGTCGCGGGTACTGCTTGCTTGAGCAATACTTGACTAGCGCCACCATAGCGTCTAGTGACTGGTTGTAGTTCTAGTGATAACTCTGGTAATGTTTGAGTATCAGCAAAAAACTGATCTACTGCCTCCACTAAATCAAACAACTGCACCGTATTCAAATCTATTTGAATAGATGGCTGTGTACCATCGTTGGTATTAGGCTCAAAACCCTCTGCACCAATTTCTGAATGTACGATTAATCTGTGTCGGTTGCTGTCAATTTTTTGCAACTCCACTAGTTCCGACTCATGGTTGTGTGCTTGGGGGTTGGGTACATTACTTAAAACTTCTTGAGCATAGGCACTTACAGCCCTCACCAAGCTTTCAAAAAATTCCCGCCCTCCGGCTATAGGCTGAGTATAACTAGATAAATAGCATTCGGCATTTACCAATATAGATAGTTCTGGGCGGAGGTCTTGAAAGTGGGCAGATATTGTGATATCACTTAATCCCTCTAACAGCAGCGTGCAATTAGGTAAACTGTACTTACGTTGAATATTCATTCCACTTCACCGTCAAAAAGAGAAATCCAGAAACGCTGCATTCCAGCTGTACCAGTGCAGAATAGTAATTTTCCTAATAAATCTATAGCCAATTCATCTAATTTTTCATCAGAGTTTAATGTCAGTGAAACAGAACGTCTAGGATTCATCCGGCTCTTGAAATGCGCTCTAAACCGCTCTAGATAATTAGCTAAACGCAAATTTTGTTCCAGTGGAATCTGCTTTTCGGACAGTTGTTGATATATCATTAGTAGCTGACGGATAACAACTGTTAACCGCCTAGCTATGTAGCAAGTGATGACTACTAGTGCTTTTGCTTCCAGGATGCCTAATGGTCTGCGGATATGCGCTCGCCGCAGTGGGTTAGAGCTACGCATCCGCCATAAATTTACCCGATCTTTAATAATTCCTTTTAGATCTAACTCTTGGGCAAATGACAGGATGGCTTCAGAACCGCCAAGCTCTAAAGCTTCTATTGCCAGTAACATGAGGTCTATTTGCAACGCCGTTCTGCGAGGACATCCCTTGGGAGCGATCGCCGGATCTGGTAAAGTGTCCAGAATCATCGGCATGGCCTCAGGAGTTGGACTGTTGAACGGCGTTAAACTTGCGGAGACATTCATTCTCTAAAATACCTTGTGCTATTCCAATAAACTGAGTCAAACAAAATTTAAGATATAGAGCCAAACCATAACTTAGGCTTGTGGTGATGGCATGAGCAGCCCAATATATAGAATACTTACTCTTGTTACTCACAGGTTTCCGTATACTGTAATGAAAGTTTTAAAGCATTTGTTCATCTGCCTTTTGTTGGTAGTAGAGATATATCTCTAGCTTGGGTTAAGTTCTCCGTTATCGTCAATGGATCATGAAACAAAATTCCTCATCTCCAGGGTATGACATTATAGTGTACGATTTCTCAGGTATCTGAAATTGAGGACTAGAGGCTAGTACATAGAGACAAAAAAACTGATCAGCCCTATTTACCTCACGATTATTTGTTGCGTCCTACAGATCAAGCCTGACAACTGCACAAACTATGGATTTAAAGTCTCTGATTCGTGACATACCAGATTTTCCTAAGCCGGGAATATTATTTCGGGATATTACCACCTTACTGCGTGATCCAGATGGTTTGCGCTACACCATTGACTTCTTAACACAAAAATGCGTTGAATCTGAATTCAAGGTGGATTGCGTTGTGGGGATGGAATCTCGTGGGTTCATTTTTGGTGCGCCTCTAGCTTATCAATTAGGTGCTGGTTTTATTCCCGTGCGTAAAAAAGGCAAGTTACCAGCAGCGGTTCATCGCATTGATTATGAACTAGAGTATGGTACAGACAGCTTGGAAGTGCATCAGGATGCAATACATCCAGGTAGTAGGGTTTTGATTGTCGATGATTTGATTGCTACGGGTGGGACTGCAAGCGCGACAGCAAAGTTGTTACAAAAGATTGGCTGCAAACTTGTAGGGTTTGGGTTTATCATCGAGCTACGGGATTTACAAGGGCGAAAACATCTGCCGGATGTGCCAATAATATCTGTTGTTGAATATTAGTCATTGGTGATTGGTTTTCCAGAAATGACGACAATTAGCAAATTATGACTTCTACAAAAATTTCATTGGAGACCAGTCGAGATTGGCTAATTAAGCTAATCTCAAATGAAACTTTTATTTATGTGGTCAAACGGTTACTACAGGCGCTGTTGACGATTTTTTTAGCTTCGGCTTTGTCGTTTTTCATTATGAAGTTGTCTCCGGGAGATTATGTAGATACCCTGCGGCAAAATCCGAAAATTTCCCCGGAACGGATTGAGGAAATACGCCGACAATTTGGTTTAGATAAGTCTTGGCCTGAGCAGTTTTGGCTGTGGTTAACTCGAATTGTGACTAAGGGTGATTTTGGCACAAGTTTTGTTTATCAACGCTCTGTAGGGTCGCTGTTGTTGGAAAGAGTACCAGCGACTTTGTTGTTAGCGATCGCTTCTTTAATTACAACATGGGCGATCGCTATTCCTCTGGGTATCCTCGCTGCTGTCAAGCAAAATCGTGGCACTGATAAGGTTTTGCAGGTAATTAGCTATGCTGGACAGGGGTTTCCGAGTTTTATTACCGCCTTATTCTTATTATTCTTCGCCCAAGTAACTACTCCACTGTTTCCGGTGGGTAACATGACTAGTATCGATCACGCTGAACTGACATGGCTGGGTAAGATATTAGATATCCTATGGCACATGATTTTACCGTTAATTGCCCTGAGTATTACCAGTTTTGCCGGGTTGCAACGCATTATGCGCGGACAATTACTGGATGTATTGCGTCAAGATTATATCCAAACAGCCCGTGCTAAGGGACTTCCTGAAAATCGTGTCATATATGTTCATGCTTTGCGTAATGCTATCAACCCTTTAATTACTTTATTGGGTTTTGAATTAGCAAGTTTATTAAGCGGTGCATTTATTACCGAAAATTTCTTTAATTGGCCAGGTTTAGGAAAATTGACTTTACAAGCCGTTTTAGCTAAAGACCAATATTTAGTCATGGCCAGCTTGGTCATGAGTGCAGTGTTGTTAATTATTGGCAATTTAATTGCTGATTTAATGTTAAAAGCAGCAGATCCGCGAATTAAATTAGAAGACTTGAATTAATCTTTAGGAATAGGAAACTTACCAATTACCGACTACCAATGCTTTCTGAAAATTATTATATTGTGCGATCGCAAAGCACTGGACGTTATCTCACAGCACGTCCCAAATCTGACGATTCAGTTTATCTTTTGCTGTTTCGAGAAAACTTTGATGCTCTGAGCTATCTAAATACCCATGCCAGAGAAGTAGCAAACCGCTTTGCTGTAGAACCTCTTCCTGGGACACAGATTGGAAACTTCCTTAAACGTTGGGGTTTTGTTGGTGTGGGAATTGTGACAGATCCTTTATTACCCAATGTGGAGTTTTTGCAGAATATTTAAATATATATAAATAAAGAGTTCAGCATCTAAAACTCCGACATTTTGTGATGGTAATTTCCGTTATTAAAAAATGTTCATAATCGTGATTATCCCAGCACTAGTCAACACGATTAAAACACCCATAACTATAGATTGACCCAAGCTATTTGGTAGTTTTGTATTATTCATTTCTAGTAAAATCCTTGTATTTTAAAGCTTAGGTTAAGAATAGCATTATCAATATAAATAGCTTTGCAAATCCAGGTAAAACTTAAAATCGCTTAAACTTTCTTAGTATATGATTAATTTTCGCTCATTTTTGCTCACAGATAATTTATACCTGCATTAAGTAACAGACCTTGATTGAGGTTGTAGTAATACCCGTACATAATCATTACCCAGTTTCCGGTCAGAATATGTGCCTTGATAGGATAAAATAAATTTTTATAAAGGTAACAAAAATTTGTCTAAAAAATAATCATGACAGTTTCCACAGCATTTGACTTACAGCAATTAAATCAGCAATTTGAAACAGCCACTCCCAAAGAAATACTGGCGTGGTCCATAGAGAACATCCCCACAGGACTTGTACAAACAAGCGCCTTTAACGTGGATGACTTGGTAATTACGCATATTCTTTATACTGAACTCAAACATCCAGTTCCTGTAATTTTTCTCGATACCCTGTACCACTTCCCCCAAACCCTAGAACTAGTTGCGAAAGCTAAAGAAATCTATAATCTAGATTTACAAACTTATAAAACTCCAGATGTAGAAACCCGCGAAGCCTTTGCTGCTAGGTTTGGTGAAGCGCTTTGGGAAAAAGATATTAGTCAATTCCACAACATTACAAAAATTGAACCCCTGTTACGGGGCTTAGACGAACTCAAGACTTTCGCTTGGATTACAGGTCGTCGTCGTGACCAAGCTGTGACCCGTGCGAATATGCCTATATTTGAATTAGATAATCTAGGAAGATTAAAAGTAAATCCCATTGCGGCTTGGACACGCCAAGATAGTTGGGCTTATGTAGCTGAACATAAGGTAATTTACAATCCTCTTCATGACCAAGGTTATCCCAGCATTGGTGATGAACCTATTACCACTAAAGTAGCTGACGGTGAAGACGAACGCGCAGGACGTTGGAGAGGAAGTGAAAAAACTGAATGTGGAATTCACATTTAGTCATTAGTCATTGGTCATTGGTCATTGGTCATTGGTCATTGGTCATTGGTCATTGGTCATTGGTCATTGGTCATTGGTCATTGGAAAAACGATTACCAATTACCCACAGTCAAAGTAGGGTGTGTTAGCGACAGCGTAACGCACCTTAATTTATGTATTTTGTCTGAATCAGGATGTCCAGGATTCTAGGATTTACAGGATGTTATTGATAAGTTATTTGTGGGGATTTTTGAGATTTAAGTTTCGCGCAGAGACGCTCCAGCGAAGCGTTCGTGGAGCGTGCCGTAGGCTTTAGCACGAAGTGCGTTAGAAGCAAAGACGCTAAGAAAGAATTGTCTGAATCAGGATGTTCAGGATTTAAGGATTTACAGGATGTTTTCTCTATTTATCTGTGTTTATCTGCGTTCAGTTATTTTTGATGTTTTATTCTATTTGGTATTGCTGTTAGATGGCTATTTTTTTAACGAACCGCAGAGACACAGAGGACACAGAGAAAAATTTTCAGTTATCAAAATTTAGATCCCCGACTTCTTTTATTAATCTTCTTATTCATATAATTAATGATGTCAAAATTAGGGAAGATTTGACTACAAAATAACATCCTGTAAATCCTTAAATCCTGGTTATCCTGATTCAGACTTAATAATTTTCTGTAACCCTTAAATATTACAATAGACATCTCCGAAAAAGAATTAAATTATGGTATAAGAATATAAAAGTGTATTTTTTGGTAAGACGTTATGGGCAGTATATTTGAATATATTCAGAGCAATCCTCAC
>NZ_JACJTQ010000059.1 GCF_014698735.1 Anabaena catenula FACHB-362 | reverse complement strand
GTGAGGATTGCTCTGAATATATTCAAATATACTGCCCATAACGTCTTACCAAAAAATACACTTTTATATTCTTATACCATAATTTAATTCTTTTTCGGAGATGTCTATTTAATTGTTTGTGAAGTGTGCGGTGATGTGTTTCTTGGTGGTTATAAAAGCACTCGCAAACTTGGAACCACTACTAGAGATATTCTGACACCAGACCAACCAGAATTGGAAGGAATACCTGATTTAGTGGTGATGAATCAACGCTATGGTAATTATCGGGTATTTTGGCCTTTACCGGGAGAAACACCACCCTGGACAACGAAACCGCAAGATTTAGAATGGACATCTGATAAAATTAAATGTCGTTGGGTACAAGCAAAATTAGATAAAAAAACTGGTGTATTACTGCAAGATGCAACACCACCTAAAGCCGATGAAGTTCCTGGTTGGTTGTATCAAATAGTGGGAGATAAACCAGAAAAATCCGCATTACCTACAAAATGTCCTCGCTGTGATGCTGATTATGGCAGACGTGATAAATTTCCTACTCCTCTACGTATTCACCGCACAGGTTTTCAAAAAGCTTGTCAGGTTATTGCTAGTGGACTGTTACGCGAAATGCCTTCACAGTCTCAACAAGCGTCATCTAGTTCTCGGAAATTAGTGATATTTTCTGATAGTCGTCAAGATGCGGCTAAATTAGCAGCAGGTATGGAAATTGACCATTATCGGGATATGGTACGCTTATTATTAATTCAGTCTTTTTATGATTATTGGGATGATTTGATCGCTTTTTTACGTATTACTTCGGCAAGCAGTCCTAGTGTTATTACTGAACTACAAGGTATAAATCCAAAGCTTTATGAAAATGTGATCCTTGGATCACAAAAAGATGATTTAACTAGACGCGATCGCTTTATTAATGCCAATCCTAGCTTAATTACAGAAGCACTTAGTTGGGTGATGGGTTTACCTACAAGTAATCAAAAGGTGCGTACAGAATGGTTAAATCTATTGCAACGTTATCCAGATCGTATCCCCTTATTAGAATTACGGCAAAAGGTTAGAGATGGTTTATTAGAGTATGGTATTTGTCCTGGTGGTGCTAGTTTCCGTGCTTTGAGTTATTCAGAAGGACAAAATCAACAAAGATACCCTTGGTTTAGCTGTTATGACTGGAGTGGAAACGCAATAACAAAAGTTTTTCCACTTTCACAAGCTAAAACAGATCATACTGGCTATTTGGAAGATTTGCTAACCGCAGAATTAATGAATCCGTTGTTTGATCATGTGGTACGGACAATGGAAGGTTTTGGACAAGGTTGGGTTAGCTACCAATCAGTGGGAAATATATCTAGTAAAATAACTGAAGCCGTTGATGCCATAATCAGACAGTTGGGAGTGCGTCGTCGTCACAAATATTCTAAGTTCTTTTATCCTGGTACAGAG
Organism: Anabaena catenula FACHB-362; assembly: GCF_014698735.1. Classification (GTDB taxonomy): domain Bacteria; phylum Cyanobacteriota; class Cyanobacteriia; order Cyanobacteriales; family Nostocaceae; genus Anabaena; species Anabaena variabilis_A. The sequence goes on along the minus strand of NZ_JACJTQ010000059.1, from coordinate 28,450 downwards.
AACAATTTACCTGGTTTTGCCAGAAATTACCTTAAAAGTACCAATTTAACTCTTCAAGATATTGAGCAAGAATTACTACAGTCACAAGCGGGAATTACTAGCGGTCAAGATTTATCATTAAATCCTGATAGATTGTTTTTAATGCTACCACCTAATAAAAATGATCAAGGGTTACGTGGGGGTTATAGATGCGATCGCTGTAATGCCTTTTATCTCCATCCCGCAGCAGGTTTTTGTCCTGAATGTAATAGTCGCACTAATACCCAAACTTTCCAAAAACTCAGTCCAGGACAGGTCACAGGGGATTTTGATTATTATACCTACCTATCAGAAAAATCAGGTCAACCTTTCCGGATGAATGCTGCTGAATTAACCGGACAAACGGACAAAGAAGAACGCACAAAACGTCAAAGATGGTTTCAAGACATATTTATTGATAAAGAAATTGACCGTGTTCAAGGTATAGATTTATTAAGCGTTACCACCACAATGGAAGCAGGGGTTGATATTGGTGCATTATTAGCTGTGATGATGGCAAATATGCCACCCCGACGCTTTAATTATCAACAAAGAGTTGGTCGTGCAGGTAGACGTTCTGCGGGAGTTGCTTTAGCTGTTACATTCTGTCGTGGTAGAAACCATGATGATTTTTATTTTCAACGTCCAGAAATGATCACTGGTGATCCTCCACCACCTCCTTATGTGGATATGGGAAGTTATCAAATTTTCAAGCGTGTTCTCATTAAAGAAATATTACGTCAAGCATTTCGAGATGAAGGAATTAGTAGTAAAGACAGCAAAGATAATGTACATGGTGAATTTGGTAATGTCAGTGAATGGAATAATAATAAACAACTAATTCAAGATTGGTTAGACGACAAACCAAATGAACAAAAGATTATCAATATATTGGATAGTTTACGAGTACAAACAATTTTAAAAAATGCCAGTAATCAGAAAATCATCAACTTTCTTCGCTATGATTTACTAGCAGAAATTCAAGATGTTGTAGATGATCAAACATACACTCAAGATCAACTTAGTGAACGTTTAGCAAATGCTGGACTATTACCCATGTTTGGTTTTCCTACTAGAGTTAGATTGCTTTATACTCGGTTACCAAATGCTATTAAATGGCCACCCACAGAAGGAGTAGTAGATAGAAATTTAGATGTAGCGATCGGTCAATTTGCTCCCGGTTCGGAAACTGTTAAAGATAAAGCAGTACATACAGCTTGTGGTGTCGCAGATTTCTATCCGCAAGGTAAAAGAATAGAATCTAAATCAGGGTTAATTCCTGCATTAACAGGAGGTAATCATGCTTTAGGATTATGTAGAAATTGTCAAGCTGTAATTTACCCCCATATATTATTAAATAAACCCTTACCAGGAGGTAAAAAACCATCAGAAGATATTTGTCCAGTTTGTAAACAAGAAACATTGCGCTGTATTGATGCTAGAGAACCGAAAGGATTTATTACTGATTTAAAACCAGAAGATTTTGATGGTCAATTTGAATGGCAACCCCGCGCAACCAGACCATCTTTAAGTGTTGATTCTGCCCAAGGTTCATTTAATTCTATCTTAAATGCTTCTTTATTGGCATTTAATGATAATATTATTTCCGTTAATGATAAAGGTGGAGAAGGTGGTTTTGATTTTCAGGATGCAGTAATTTATGGTAAATCTCGACCAGGTGTTTATGCTGTATCTCCAGAAAATAATAATGCTGTTACTACATCAGGTTCTAGTTATCGTATAGCACTATTATCACGCCGTAAAACAGATATTTTATTAGTAAATATTGAACAATGGCCTAATGGTATTTTTGCCGATCCGACTAATGTGATCGGACGTGCTGCTTGGTATTCTTTTGCTTTTTGGTTGCGAGTTGCAGCAGCTAGTTTACTAGATATAGATACGGTGGAATTACAATCTGGTTTCCGTTCTTTGTCAGAAAATAATCAAGTAATTGGTCAAGCATTTTTATGTGATCAATTAGAAAATGGCGCAGGATATTGTCAGTTTTTATCACAACCTCAGCAATTTCAGACGTTAATGGATTTAGCTAATATAAATAATTCTAATAGCATTGCTAATAAATGGCTAAATAATGCTCATGGTAACAGTTGTGATACTTCCTGTAATTTATGCTTACGGGATTATCAAAACCTTGCTTATCACGGTTTATTAGATTGGAGATTAGCGTTAGATATGGCGCGGTTAGTGTTATCAAACTCTCATACTATTGATATTAATTCACCTTGGGGAACTATGGCAAATCCTTGGGTTAATTTATATCAAATAAATAATTCTCCAATTACTAACACATTGCAAAATTTGGGTTATAATTTGCCAACCCAATTTGCAACTTTAACAGGTTATGTACATAGAAGTAAAAAGCGTCAAAGTATTCTAATTTTAAGACATCCACTATGGCAAGATGATCATCCTGAGTGGTTACAATCTGTGGAAAATGCTGAAAATCAATACCCTAGCTATACAGTTAATGCAGGTAATCCATTTATGATTTTACGCCGTCCTGGTGATTATGTATGAAGAGAGAGTTAATCAACAGATTTATTCATCTACTTCTGCGGCCAACGCCAATTATACCGATTCCATTCATAGATACCTTGAATCTCATACTCAGTACCATTAAAAAAGCGAATCAGACAACTGGTAAAGACTTCATCACCATCGCTAATTTCATCAACCTTAATCACCATACAGGGAAACCATTCCCGCTGATGGGAGTCATCTTCTGGTATCCATTCCCACAGTGCATTAGAAACTTCAATGCGATCGCCTATTCTTAACTGTAGTGCTTCTTCAAAATAAGAATATTTATCAAAATGGTATGATTCCACCCGATTCAACCACTGTAAGCCATAGCGATCGCGGATAAATTGCACTTTGCCCGAATCTTGTGCCAAAAGCCAGTCGTTCAGCAATTGCACTTTCCAAGTGCGGTTTTGTTTTTCCTCTGCCTTGACAAACTGTAAAAACGCTTCTAACTCCTCTGATGTCAATTCATCCAAAGGATTGGCAGCATCTGATCCCCTAGAAGCCGAATCTCTCGAAATTTGCTCAACTAGTTGTAGTAATATTTGTTTTTGCATATCAGTGAGAGGACAGCTAGCTGCATCACAGCGATTAAAGGCTTTTTGCAACGCTGTTTCAATCTCATCTGGATTCATAGGGCAATAGCAACTGAGGGTCTATTTTTACCATTATTACAATGTTAAATTCAACTCTCCAATTCCCTAGCAGTAAAATTCAGGTCAACTGAGGTTAAAAATTGCGTATACTTTTAATAAAGTTACGGTGTCTTTTATGCGATCGCGCTCACTCACGCTTATCTTGATTTCTGCCGTTATCGGGTTCCTTTCGTGGGTGTTTACTCCTCCGGCTGTAGCACTGACACAGATTAGACTATTTGATATTTCTGCTCATGATTGTCCTCCAGAACTAGCAAAAGGTGCTGTTATTAGTAGCGGTTCAGCAGCTGCCAATTGCTTTCTAGTCACTGGTAAAGCGGAAAATGGCACTTATAAAACAGTTTACGATGCAGATATCTTTGGACGCATTTATGATGCCAACAATGACCCCATATTACAAAATCGTACCCGTTTAGGTTCTATTCCCGAAGTACCCCCAGGCATCAGTGATTTTGAGTTAAGAATTTCTGTACCTGCAAATCAGCCAACTCCATTGAAGTTGAAGCAATTTAAAGCCGCTGGCTTTAGCGGACAAGTCAGGCGTTAATAATGATATAAAATAAATCTGGGCTAGTTAGCCCAGATTTAAAAGCTTTTGAATGTAGAACTAACTGCAAATTTTCAGTTACACGATCGCTTGCAATCCACTACCTAAAACTTGGAGCAGTAGAATCGCTACCATTGGAGAAAAATCCATCCCACCCAAAGGGGGAATAATTGAGCGGAACAGATTCAGATAAGGATCGGTAATTTGGCTCAAAGCCGCAAATGGTTGGTTATACCAATTGATTTGCGGGAACCAGGTTAGTAAGACTCGAATAATTAGCAAAGAGCTATAAAAGGTAACAAAGGTTGCCAGCGTGTTAAATAGTAAATACATGGATTCGTTGGTTTCCTGCTAATTGTCAAACGGGGTCTTATGATTGATTTTAATTGAGTCGATGTCGTAGTAACACTTTACGGAATTCAAAATCCAAGATTCAAAACCCAAAAAGCTGATTTAACAAGCTTTTCAAGGATTTCAAATAGTTATTTGATTTCTGCCATACTGTCTTAATCGTTGAAAATCACTGCCACATCTACCATAGCTGATGCGTTTACTACGTAACAAAAGTTTTTCAAGAGTCTTGGGAAAGACTACGCGGATTTACTGCTTGCCCTGAACTGCCATTGACATTACCTAACTGGTTACGTACATCATCAATTGTGGCATTGAGTTGGGCAATTTTATCTTCTAGCGATCGCCGTGCTGTTTCCATTTCTAAACCTTCATTGGCTGCGGCTCTCATCTGCCGTCTTTTGGCTGTGACTTTATTTCCTTCGATGGTGCTATCCGAGAGTCCGATTTCGTCTTCTGCTGCCAACTGAGCGTCCCTTCGAGATGCTAGCACTGCACCCAGAATCCCACCAACTACGCCACCAACTAAAGTCCCAACTAAAAAACCACTAGCAAAACCATCTCGCTGACTCATATCTTTACCGCCTTCAAGAAACCTGCAACTTCCAAAGTATTTAAGCTAGTTTCTGCCTCTAGCTGCATCCTACTAACTGATAGTCCCAAAAATGCGATCGCCTGCATCTCCCAATCCTGGTACGATATACCCTTTCTCATTCACTATTTCATCAATAGTAGCGCTGTAAACTGTTAAGCCAGGATAAGCACCACTCAATTGTCGCAAAGCTGGTGGTGCTGCTACCACACATACAATCCGCGTCAATGCTGGATCAACTCCTCTCTGTGTTAATTCTGCCATTGCCGTCATTATAGACGCTCCCGTTGCCAACATGGGATCGGTAATTAACACCCTTGTTTCGGGGTCGAATTTCTCTGGCAATTTATTCAGATAACAAGAAACTTCTAGTGTTTCCTCATTTCGCACCAAACCCAAATGGTAAATTTTTGCTAAAGGCAGTAACGTCTGCGCTCCCTCCAGTAAGCCTAACCCAGCCCGGAGAATCGGCACAACAGCCACAGGTATTTGTGGATCAATAAAAGTTGCTGGACAGGGTGCCAACGGACTCTCCACAGTTGTTTCTAGCGTCGGTAGCCAATCTCGCGCCGCTTCATAAGTTAGCCATCTTCCTAACTCAGTAATTGCAGAACGAAATAATACAGAAGGCGTGGCGGCATTACGAGCTACTGCCAGCCAGTGCTTGATTAACGGATGGGGTGGGACATAAACAAGCAGTTGTTGTGTCATAGCCAGAAATGGGCAGCCGGTCATTATATAGGAACTGAAACATCATCATACTCTTTCCCGTGTGTGGCTGATCCCAATTTAGGATTGGCAATAGCCAAGTTTCTTCATACCCTACCTATCTATTGAGATATATTTTCATTAATAGTTGACATAAATTCTCAATCAAGGCTACACTATTAGAAAGTGTTCTCCTCTCTTTAAAGGATCGGCAGACGGGATAGCCAGCAGCAGCAGGTTTGTCCCTCTTTTTTTGATTATTTTCAGGCAGGAAAATTTTTATTGCGTATTATCTAATAAAATGTAAGTAATGTTAAATACGTTTAAATTACGTTCGTATAGAGTCTCGTAGGCTCTATTAAGTTGCTTACTTCCGCGTAGCGGTATTACGAATTACGAATTATGAATTACGAATTATTTGATGTTATTGTCATTGGCGCTGGTATTGGGGGTTTAGTCACAGCCACCCAATTAGCCGCCAAAGGAGCAAAAGTCTTAGTCCTAGAAAGTTATCTTATTCCTGGCGGTAGTGCTGGCTATTTTCAACGTCAAGAATACACATTTGATGTGGGCGCATCAATGATTTTCGGTTTGGGAGATAAAGGTACAACTAACCTACTTACCCGCGCCTTAGAAGCTGTGAATGTCAGCCTAGAATCAATAGCAGATCCTGTGCAGATTCATTATCATCTACCTAACGGTTTAGATATTAAAGTTGATAAAAATTATGAAAAATTTTTGCAAAATCTTATTGCTTATTTTCCCCAGGAAGAAAAAGGAATTCGTAGCTTCTATGGTGAATGTCAAAAAGTCTTTAATTACCTGAATAGCTTTGAATTACTTTCCCTAGAAGAACCAGGATATCTACTGCGGGTATTTTTCCAACAACCTTTAGCTTGTCTAGGCTTGGCTAAGTATTTACCCCGAAATGTCGGAGATATTGCAAAACACTACATTAAAGATCCGCTGTTATTGAAGTTTATTGATATCGAGTGTTATTGCTGGTCAGTAGTTCCAGCCGCGATGACACCTATGATTAATGCAGGAATGGTTTTTTCTGATAGACACTATGGTGGAGTGAACTATCCTCAAGGTGGAGTAGGAAAAATTGCCCAAAAATTGGTTGAAGGTTTAGAAAAATATGAAGGTAAAATTCAATACCAAGCCAGAGTGACAAAAATCCTGACTGAACAGGGAAAAGCTGTAGGTGTGCAATTGGCTAATGGTAACATCTATCATGCCAAGAAGATAGTATCTAATACTACACGCTGGGATACCTTTGAAAAACTAATGCCCGCAGATAAGATGCCAAATAATGAGAAAAATTGGCAACAAAAATATCAAAAATCACCCAGTTTTTTAAGTTTGCATATAGGGGTAAAAGCGTCTGTTTTACCTGCCAGAACCGAGTGTCATCATATTTTGCTAGAAGATTGGGAGAAAATGGAGTTTGCGGGAGGGACAATTTTCGTTTCTATTCCCACTTTGCTTGATCCAGATTTAGCGCCAACAGGATATCACATTATCCATGCTTTTACACCACACTGGATTGCTGATTGGCAGGGACTTTCACCAAGTGAGTATGAAGAAAAGAAAGAACAAGCCGCAGGAGCAATTATTGAACGACTAGAAAAGATTTTTCCCGAATTAGATGCTGGATTAGATTATTTAGAAATAGGAACACCGCTGACTCATCGTCGCTTTTTAGGCCGCACAGATGGTACTTATGGCCCCATACCCAAACGTAAATTATGGGGTTTGCTGGGAATGCCTTTTAATCGTACTGCTATTCCTGGGCTGTATTGTGTGGGGGATAGCACCTTTCCTGGACAGGGTTTAAATGCGGTGGCTTTTTCGGGGTTTGCTTGCGCTCATCGCATTGCTGTTGATTTAGGTCTGTAATCAAAATATAGCAAATATTTGATTTTTGAAATATACGTAGGGTGGACATTACCAGCCCTACTCTATTACGAATTACGAATTACGAATTACGAATTACGAATTATTTTAACTTTACTAGCTGCCTTTGTTGCCTTTTCCCTCGCTTCTTTTTCATCAACACCTTTTGCTAAAGCCACTCCCATACGTCGATAAGGATGAGCAGTAGGTTTACCAAATAACTTAATATCTACATCTTTTTCTGCTAATGCATCAGCCACACCAGTAAAAGCAATAGAATCAGATTTTTCAGAAGCTAAAATAACTGCACTCGCCGAAAATCCTAATTGCTCAATGTGAGGAATTGGTAAGCCTAAAATTGCCCGCAAATGTAATTCAAATTCATTCAAATTTTGGGAAATTAATGTCACCATACCTGTATCATGGGGTCTGGGAGAAAGTTCAGAAAAAATCACTTCATCTTTAGTGATAAAAAATTCAACTCCAAAAATTCCCGCACCTCCCAAAGCATCAGTAACTTTTTTAGCGATTTCTTGAGATGCTAATATTTTATCTTCAGAAATATTTGCTGGTTGCCAAGATTCTTGATAATCGCCTCTTTCTTGGCGGTGTCCAATGGGAGAACAGAAAATTGTCGGTGCTTCCCATTGTTTAATTGTCAGTAAAGTAATCTCAATTTCAAAATTAATAAATTCTTCGACAATTACTTTTTGACTGTCACCACGAGAATTAGAAATAGCATAATTCCAAGCTTTCTCAACTTCCGTTTGATCCTGTACTACAGATTGACCTTTTCCAGATGATGACATCACAGGTTTGACAACATTGGGAAAGCCAATTTGTTCAGAAATAGTAATTAATTCTTCTAAAGTTACTGCATAACCATATTTTGCTGTTCTAATTCCTAGTTGTTGATGTGCCAATTCCCTAATTCGATCACGATTCATTGTGTAATTAGTTGCCGCTGCTGTAGGAATAACTGTAATTCCTCTTTGCTCAAATTCCTGTAATTTTTCAGTTCTAATAGCTTCGATTTCTGGAATAATAAAATCCGGCTGATGTTTACTGACAACAGCTTCTAAATCATCGGCATTGAGCATAGAAATAACTTCTGCACAGTCTGCAACTTGCATAGCAGGAGCATTTGCATAACGGTCAACTGCAATTACATAATTACCCAAGCGTTGAGCAGCAATTACAAATTCTTTGCCTAGTTCTCCTGAACCTAGCAGCATCAATTTTTGGGGAAGTTTTAGTGAAGGTGTCATGAATTTCTCTGTGTGATTTCCATCTATAATCTTAATTATCATTATTTGACATAATAAGTAATTTTGATCACAAATTTTAACCGCCGAGACAAGTGTCTAGCGGCGGTTATCAAGTGTTTAATTAATTAACTAGTCTTGATTTTTGTCTTTCGACTTACTTTAACGTCCTGCTAATAATGCTTTTGTCGCTGACTCACCTAAGACTCTAACTTTTCTTGTTAATTGGAAGTTTAACAACGCTAGAACGGAAAAATCAGCTAGTAATGCCATGAAGATTGTTCCTGTCCCAGCGTATTCTATAGCTGACCAAGGAAAGGTAGAAAACAGCCACAGAGTAGGACTCTCGGAAGCGTAGATACCAAAAACTTGGAGAATTATAGGTGGTAAAAACATCACCACAGCTACAGTACCAATTGCCCAAATATGACGCTTGGAATTTTTCATCAACAACATTAATTGAGCAATGGTAGCGCAAATCATCGTTAAACTAATAGACAAAGCTACAGCTAATAATGCTTTAACTTTTCCAAAATCGCTATTGTTAAAATCTTCAGGTATGAGTGAAATCCAAACTATTAAAGGTATGGCAGCAATTGCTAAATTAATTGCTATTGCCATTATTGCTGGGCTTTTTTCACCAGAAAACAAATCTTGCCATAAAGATTCATTTCTATGATTTTGGTGTCGATATCTTGCCCAATCTTGTACAGTTTGGCGATGAGGTGAAAGAATGGCAATTAAAACGACAACTATTGCTAGATTGAGAAATGCTACTAAACCTATGAGATTTACATCTTGTTTACGCTCGATGTCTTGCATCGATAATCCTATAAACATTAGCTGAGAAAAAGCAATAAAGAAATAACTTTGTCCCTTACTCAAGATAGTAGTATTTGGGTTTCTAAAGGAACGTTTCATTGCTTGCCAAATACCGTAAGTGCAAATTCCGTAATTGATTAAATGAATGCCAACTAAGCTAACTACATTTTTACCTATTGGGAAATAGAAAAATTGTAGGTTGTCTAGGGGTGAACCTTTATAGATACGGAATAAATTGGGAAACAAATAACTGGTAATATCCCAAGGGCTGAAAAATCTCACCCAAGCAACAGGATTATTGATATCGTTATCATAAGATGCTATCCCCATTGTCATAAACAAAAATAGAAGAACAGCACCACTACCTAACCAAGGTTGAAAGCTGCTAAACCAGCGACTAACTAACCCAAATAGGAATGCAGCACTGTAAAAGAAAATGCCACTACCAGCAAGAATGGCATAGTAACTGAGAATATAACTTGAAGCGATATTAGCAGAATGTCCAGCCCAGAAGTGTAGAGGAATTGCTGTGAGAATAAACAGATAAATTAAACTCGGTACTCCCAGCATTTTCCCAGTCAAGATACTTGTTTCTGACTGCGGACTGAGACGAATAAAGTTCAGTGTACCACGCTGTTCTTCTTTGGCTAAATCGCTGATTAGTAAATAGGTTCCAGCAACTAATAGGGTAAAAACAAAAATCACACTAAATGTTAGGAAGAAGTATTCCCAGTGATCTCTCCACCATAACTGCCAGTTAATTTGATCGGGAGGACAAATATTCTGGGACAAATAACTCTGCAAGTTAGTCAAATCTGTTTTAGCTTGCTCAAGCTTTGTTTCTAAGTTGGGAATTATTGTATTGTCTGATAGTTTAATTTGTTGATAGTTAGCTATTTGTTGGTTTAGTAAGTTTTGTTGTTCATAAAGTTGTTGTTGTTGGTTTTGATATCCTTGTTTCAACGTACAGTAATTTGCCATGAGAGAGTATTTATCATCGGGAAATTCTTGTAATTGAAATAAAAAAACTACTAATTGCAGTAGTAAGGAGGATGCCACAGCAATTATCACATTAAAAGGCTTTAGTCGCCCTTTAAGTTCTCGGAATAGTTGCGGATTCCATTCACCAACTCTGTCTATGAAATTTAGTAACATAATCAAAATCCCTAAGCATTGTGATTTTTGAATTTTGAATTTTCTATGATGCTTGTTTATGACCTAGTTTAAGGAAAATAGTTTCTAGGTCTTCTTGGGTGCAGTGAAAATCAGTTAAGGGAATACCTGTACTGATTAGCGATCGCAATAAATCAGCGCAATCTTCCTCTTTACCAGAAAAATTCACCCGTACACTATTTTTGCTAGGTATCACCTCCCACTCTTCCACCAAAGGATGATTTTTTAGTTCACTCACCAATATATCTATGTTGCCCAAAGTTGAGACTAAAATCTGCTGTCGGGACAGACGTTGATAAAGTTGTTGTAGTGAGGCACTTTCTACCAGGAAACCTAATTCCATGATGCCCACGGAGGTACACAACTCAGCTAAGTCGCTGAGAACGTGGGAAGAAATTAAAATTGTCATTCCCGCTTCTCGCAAAGCTTTGATAATTTCCCGAAACTGCATTCTCGCAATCGGATCAAGTCCAGAAACAGGCTCATCTAGTAGCAATAAAATCGGTTCGTGAATAATAGTGCGGGCTAAACTTAAGCGCTGCTTCATCCCCCGTGAGAGGGTAGAAATCAGGCTGTTACGTTTATTACCGAGTTGGATGAGTTCTAAAACTTCGTGTAGGCGTTGTGTGCGTCGCGGTTCCCGCAAACGATACAAACGGGCAAAATAATCTAGGTAGTCCCAGACTGTCAAATCATCATAGAGTGGGTAATCATCGGGTAAGTAACCCAGGTGACGCTTGAGGGTGGGATTGCTGTGGTCTCGCAGTAAGCGATTGCCATTAATATAAATCTCACCGGTAGTTGGTTCCTCCGCAGCAGCTAACATCCGCATCAGAGTTGTTTTACCCGCGCCATTGGGGCCAATTAATCCGTAAACTTCCCCCATCTGGATTTCTAAGTCAACGTCGTTCACAGCAATGTGCCGTTCAAATTGCTTAGTTAGTCCACGGGTGCTAATTGCTAATTCTTTTGCCATAGCTGCTGAAGTGCGGCTTGTGATTATCAGTTAAGCTAACCTTTTTCTACAACATTTGTCACTCTTGTTTCGGAAATGGAAACAGGCTTGATCTTCGTAATGTTGGGAAAACTTCTCAGGACTTACGCAAAATATCTCTCAAACCCTCTTGTCTTTGTGTCCTTTGCGTCTTTCCTTACGGAACGCTTCGCGAACGCGGTTCGTTTTTCCGTTAGTCTTGCGTAAGTCCTACTTCTGCAAATGAGTTGGCTAATTGCAAAAAATACCACCCCTTCATTTGTTGAAGAGGTGGATTCTCACTGCATTAATTTATCTTGCTTTACGTCAGTCCCATTAACTCTGGACAATGGGATGCGATGTCAAATTAGGCAATAACACTGAAATTTGCATCGGTGAGAGATAGTCCTGTAGATAACTGGGCGAATCTTGTCTGAGCGCCGCCACCATTTCCATCTGCATCAAAGAATAGTCCGCCTGTAGCGCTGTTATAGATAAATCGCTGATCGCCGGTTGTTGCAACTGAACCAATGGTAAATTGACCAGGATCGAATGAACCTACGGTTAAACCACCGCCAAAACCAGCAGCGGATACTTGAATCAAGTCGTCAGCTACGTTGAAGTCAGTAATGGTATCAACACCTTCACTGAAATTATTGAAGCCAAAAATATCGTTGCCAACACCACCAGTTAAGCGATCGTTGCCAGCGCCACCATAAAGGGTGTCGTTGCCCTCGTTACCTTCAAGAGTGTCATTGCCAGCCTCACCAAAGAGAGAATTATTGGCACTATTGCCTTTAATGATATTGTTCAGTGCGTTACCAGTACCATTAATGCTATCTGTAGCATTAAGAACGAGGTATTCAAAATTATCACTTAAAGTCCAACTCACAGAAGACCTGACTGTATCAATACCGCCTGCATCTCCACCAGAGCCATTATCTTCACTAATAACATCTTCAAGGCTATCAACGTAGTAAGTATCGTCACCTGCTCCACCATAGAGGGTGTCGTTGCCTGTGCCACCATTTAAGACATCGCGTCCTTCACCACCATAGATTGTGTCGTTGCCAGCACCACCTTCAAGAGTGTCATCACCAGCTTCACCATAGAGGGAATTATCAGCACTATTGCCTTTGATAATATTGTTCAATTCATTGCCAGTGCCATCAATGGCATCTGTGCCGAGGAGGACAAGGTTTTCAAAATAATTACCCAAAGTCCAACTTACAGAAGACCTGACTCTATCATTACCGCCTGCGTCTCCACCTGAGGCATTATTCTCACTGACAACATCTTCAAGGCTATCAACGTAGTAAGTATCGTTACCTCCTTCACCATAAAGGGCGTCGTTGCCTGTGCCACCTTTTAGGGTATCGTTGCCCTCACCAGCATAGATTGTGTCCTGGCCACCATCACCATTTATTATGTCGTCTTCATTGCCACCGAATAGCACGTCGTTGCCTGTGCCACCTTTTATGGTGTCAGTACCCTCACGACCATCTAGGTTGTCGTCTCCCTCTCCACCGAGGAATTGATCATCATCATTTGTTCCAACCAAAATATCTTGATTGTTAGTGCCAACGTAACGTGCCATAATTTTCTCCGAATTTTAATGAAGCTGTTCGGAAACTAGGTCTTGCGAATTTTAAACACGAAAAAATACCCAAAAGCCATTTCTGATAGACGAAGGCTGCATCCAGGTTGTCAATTACTAATGTTAATGAAAAATGTTATGGCCGCCTGGTAGAAAAATACGAATTGACGTGGATCTGTTTGTAGGTTAATAGTAAGGATTCAGAATTCGTAATTAACAATGCTTGTAGCTATTGGAGTGATGAACGATAAAAATGTCTACGATTGAGATTATAGTTGTGACAAGCATTCTGAATTCTAACTCTTGACTCCTTACGCTTAATATTCTGCGAACCATTTTCTTCCCCGAAAATATATTGAAAGTTCGCTTTATGCCTGGTCTTTCTGAAAGCTTAAAGCATAATTTTCATTCACAAAAGCAGTAGTATTTTTACCCATTGCTGATGAAATCAATCTTGTGCTTTTGGTGTATTTTATCTTGCTATTCAGCAATACCAAGTTTATTTGTTAAGTACATCGTAATTGATTTTTTGTAATTGTCTAGATTTAATATTTATGTTTTACATATTCTTCATATTAGATAATATATGCTTTATTCAATGTTTATTTTTGAATTTAATCAAAATATAAAAAACAATTTTTATGTATAAATCTAAACAAGGAAAATATCAATTAGCATGATTTTAAAAAATACTCTGTTAAAAAAATAACTTATTTGAATTATTTTTTATGTATAAAAAATCATAATATTATTGGTTTTAGATAATACTTAAAATCCCTAGAATATACTTCTAATATTAGGGCTATTTTCCCTATATACCTCAAATTACAGCCTCAATTATGCCATTACAAAAATATTTATGGCATTAATTCAGTACTTCTATTATCAATGTTCTGATTTTGGGTTGAGTCAATTTAATCACATCTTTTATCTGTTCTCCCCAATTTAAAACTCCATAGGTACATTTTGCTCGGTATGATAATAAATCTGCCTAAACTTTTACATCATCACAACTAGTTATGACTCAAAACTATCGCATTACCCTACTCCCCGGCGATGGCATTGGCCCCGAAATTATGAATGTAGCGGTGGACGTGCTGAAACTTGTAGGGAAGCGCTTTAATATTCAATTTGAATTCCAAACAGCCTTAATTGGCGGTGCAGCAATTGACGAAACAGGTGAACCCCTACCCTCAGCTACCTTGGATATGTGTCGCAATAGCGATGCAGTATTACTCGCTGCTATTGGTGGTTACAAATGGGATTCGCTGCCTTCACATCAGCGTCCTGAAGCGGGCTTATTAGGACTTCGTGCGGGTTTGGAACTATTTGCTAATTTGCGACCAGCAAAAATTTTGCCCCAGTTAATTGACGCTTCTACTTTAAAACGAGAAATTGTAGAAGGTGTGGATATTATGGTGGTGCGCGAACTTACAGGCGGGATTTATTTCGGTAAGCCTAAAGGTATTTTTGCGACTGAGACTGGAGAAAAACGTGGTGTAAATACAATGGTTTACACAGAATCAGAAATTGACCGCATTGGGCGAGTAGCTTTTGAAACAGCACGAAAACGGAGCGGCAAACTCTGTTCTGTGGATAAGGCTAATGTGTTAGAAGTATCTCAACTGTGGCGAGAAGGAATGAATAAGCTGGCTTCAGAATATCCAGATATTGAACTATCTCATTTATATGTAGATAATGCCGCTATGCAGTTAGTACGCGCGCCTAAACAATTCGATACTATCGTTACAGGGAATTTATTTGGTGATATTCTATCTGATGCGGCTGCTATGCTGACGGGTAGTATTGGAATGTTACCTTCTGCGAGTTTGGGAGCTTCTGGCCCTGGTGTATATGAACCTGTTCACGGTTCCGCTCCAGATATTGCCGGACTTGATAAAGCCAATCCTTTGGCACAGATTTTGAGTGCGGCAATGATGTTACGCTATGGTTTAAACCAGCCAGAAGCGGCAGACTTGATTGAAAATGGAGTGTTACAAGTTTTACAACAAGGCGATCGCACTGGGGATATCATGTCTGTAGGAATGAATCTGTTGGGTTGTCGCGCTATGGGCGATGCGCTGATTCAAATCCTGGAAGCAAAATAATTCCCTGATTATCGCTTGAGGATTTTAACATTTTTTGCTAAAAGTTTCGGATAAACTAGAAGCAAATCTATAAATCACATAAACACCAATAGTGTACGCTGCACAACAAGGACAGGCGAATTTTTCCGCACCCAAAAACCATCCGCCTTTGGTTGATCCCACCGTCATCAAAGCGGCTGGTCAAATTTACTATACATACTGTGAGGTACATCCCGAAATCGTTGGACAACCTTCAGGAGTAGCAATTAGTCGCGTAACTTATCGGGGTAAGGTGATTTTCACTCAACACCCCATCTTGTTACCGCAAGAGTGTTTTGTGCCGTTAAATCAAATTGAATCCTATATGTATTAGTGACAGGGAACTCTTAACAGGGAATAGGGGAGAAATGAATTCAAAATTCAAGAATTTGTGCCTATTGCCTATTGCCTATTGCCTTTTTCCACTGATAACTGATAACTGACTATATGGACATTTTGATTGTCGTTCCTGCGAGTATGATTGTCTTTGCTTTGGGTACATCTATTGGTAGCTTTATCAATGTTGTGGTTTATCGCCTACCTTCTGGATTATCAGTGCTTTGGCCGCCTTCTCGTTGTCCTCAATGCTTAAATAGACTCAAAGCTCACGATAATGTACCGGTGTTTGGCTGGTTGTGGTTAAAAGGGCGATGCCGTTATTGTAAAAACAAGATTTCTCCCCGTTATCCTGTGGTAGAAGCATTAACAGGCATAATATTTTTGATAACATTTTGGGTTTTTCAATTTTCGATTTGGACAATAGGTTATTGGGCTTTTTGCAGTTGGTTATTAGCCCTGTCTCTGATAGATTTAGATACAATGACTTTGCCAAATCCACTTACTCAGTCAGGTTTGATTTTGGGAATAGTGTTTCAAATGGCTGTGGGTTTTTTATCAGAAGCTAACTGGGTGGGACTGGTAAATCACTTGATAGCAGCCATAGCTGGTGCGGTGCTTGGCTTATGGCTATTTGATGGCATTTCAATCTTGGGTTCTCTAGCTTTTGGTAAAGCTGTCATGGGTGCGGGTGATGGTAAATTAGCTGCCATGATGGGAGCTTGGTTGGGTTGGAGATATTTACTAATAGCTAGTTTCACGGCCTGCGCCTTAGGAGTATTAATAGGTGGAGGGGCAATTATGCTGTCACGTCATAAAATGGGACAAAAGATGCCTTTTGGGCCCTTCTTAGCTTTGGGTGCTGTTATTACTGTATTTAGCGGCCAAGGGATTTTGTCTAACTATCTGCGATTATTTGTTCATATATCTTGAAATATAGGAAACAAACTTAAAATTCACAATTCACAATTCACAATTTAAATGTGTTTTTTTCTCATTATTTATGAACACTTCTGTTCCCTGTTAAGAGTTCCCTTCCCATGACTTACGTCACGCTACGCTATCACCGATAAGTTCTCAACTCAAATAAGATTGCTATATTAACCCATGACTAGAACATCAGAAACCTATATCCCCCATGACTGTCACCTTCATTACCCACTTGACACGTGATATTTTGGTACAATTAACCTGTGACTTGCATTAACCTCAAATAACAAGATGCAGTTGGCAAATAAAAACTAAGCTGACATAAGTTAAGTATTCTATTACAGCAGGAACAGACTTGTATTGTCATCATTATTTTTGTTAAGTTTGCAACCAAAAGACGCTGACATCAGGTCTAAATTGCTGAGAATCTTAATTGGATGATTTAGTTAAGCCGAAGAAATCATCAATCTAAAATCTACAATCTACAAATTTTCAATACCCACTCTACTGGTGGGAATGGTCAATTCAAAATAGATTGACCTGTTTTTAACCTCGATACCTACTTACATTAAAATAAAAATGGCGAACAACGAAGAATCACGCGGTTTAAAGTCTCTATTTGATTGGTTTGCTAATCGGCGTAAACCTGGCTCTAGCAGTCTAGAACGCCAAGAACGGGAAATTGCGGATGGGCTGTGGCATAAATGCCCTAAATGTGGTGTTTTAACCTATGCCAAAGACTTAAAAGCCAATCAAATGGTCTGTGTTGAATGTGGTCATCATAATCGGGTGGATAGCGATGAGCGTATCCGTCAATTGATAGATGCAAATACATGGAAACCATTAGATGAGCATTTACGCCCCACTGATCCTTTACAATTTAAAGATCGGAAACCCTATAGCGATCGCTTGCGGGAAACTCAAGAAAAAATCGGTTTAATAGATGCAGTCAAAACCGGCTTAGGTCAAATCAATGGTTTACCCATCGCTTTGGGAGTTATGGACTTCCGATTTATGGGTGGTAGCATGGGTTCTGTTGTGGGTGAAAAACTTACCCGCTTAATCGAACAAGCCACTCAACGCCGTTATCCTGTAGTTATCATCTGCACTTCCGGGGGTGCGAGAATGCAAGAAGGAATGCTTTCCTTAATGCAAATGGCGAAAATCTCCGCAGCATTACAACGCCATCAAGATGCCCGCTTATTATACATTCCCGTGCTAGCAAATCCCACCACAGGAGGCGTTACGGCTAGTTTTGCCATGTTAGGTGATCTAATTATCGCCGAACCAAAAGCCACTATTGGTTTTGCTGGAAGACGAGTAATTGAGCAAACCTTACGGGAAAAACTACCCGAAGATTTCCAAACGGCTGAAGATTTGCTCAAGCATGGTTTTGTTGATGATATCGTTCCCCGTACTCAGTTAAAAAATACATTGGCACAGCTAATTGCTTTGCACCAACCTCTACCAACTGCACCCAATATGGTTTTGTGGGAAAGCATGAGTTTGAGTTCTACCAGTGTCGAGTAGAGGATTCGGGTGATGGGGTGATGAGGACGTGGAGACACGGGGACGCGGGGACGCGGAGATGGGGAGAAATAATATCTACTGCACCCTTCCCACTGCCCCCTGCCTATTTATTCCCTGTTCCCTGTTAAGAGTTCCCTGTCACTTCTTCCCTGTTCTTTGACAAAAATCAGCGGGATAAGTGCTGCAAGTCGGCAAATACTAGAAAGGGCAAATAACCCTAGTAACCCGCCAAATTTTGGAGATTGGGCAATAAAACCGCCAATGGTTGTCCCTAAGGCACCGGTTACTCCAGCAACAGCAGCTGCGATCGCAAAATAAATAGACTGATTTCTGACTGGAGTAATGCCAATTTGCATATTGTTGTTACATAAATCAACCGCTGCTCCACTACCACCGATAAAAATATATAACAGTGGTAGCCATAGCCAGATATCTAAATTACTCTTGCCAATTCCAAACCACAGTAAAGGCGTAACGGCAACAATAATCCCTACAAATATCAAAATTGGGCGATTTCCCACTTTATCTGCTAACTTACCCCACAGCACAACCATTAGCAAATTTGCCCCTGCTTGCAGACTGCTGTAAATCGTCACCCAACCTACATCTATATTCAAAGTTTCTAGCAGATAGAGATTAACAAAAGGAGCGCAGAGATTAAAAGCCAGCATCCATAAACTGAAATACAGTATAAAAATCCAAAAATTAGAGTTTTTCCAAATAGTATCGTCCCATTGTTTTTCGGGAATAGATACGGTATCAGTTATTTCACAAGATGTATTTTTGCTGTTGGGAAATAAATCACTACTATCAGTATTTTGTAATTGGGGATTCACATCAATTTGGAAATACTGGCATCCTAAACTAACTAACCCAAACAAAATTCCTATAAACAAAACTACCCCATAACCCTGAAGAGTTCCCCCATACCAATGGGAAACAGTAAACCCAGCTAAAGGTACACACAACAAATTAGTTAAGCTGGTAGCACTATTGCGGATGCCAAAATACCTACCGCGTAACCGTCGGGGAACAATTATTGCTAACCAACTCATCCAAGATGCGCTTCCCAATCCACCGCAAAGATGACTAAAAAAAACGATTAATAGAGTTAATATTACTAACTGTTGCGAATTTATAACTCCCCAGCCTACACTGATAATACCCATTACCAGAATTAGCCACAATAGCCGAGAAGTCCCATAAACAAGCATGGAATACTGAAAGCGGCTAGTAGTCCGTTCTGAGATATAAGCACCCAACGGCTGAATCAGATTCACCAACATGGGAATTGAGGAAAGCATCCCAAAAACCACTGGACTAGCATCCAACTCCACCAAAAAGTTACTAAGTAAAATACCTCCAGTAGTAATAGAAAAAATTGTTGCGAAAATAGCATCTGAAGTAGATGCTTTTAAACTGGTACGAATAGTATTCTTAGGAAAACGAGAGCTAGATGGAGATTGAGAAGATAGGACTGTTGTTAATGAATCAATCGGAGCAATTTCCAGATTTAAAGATGCAATTGTTTCAACTTGAACAGAGTCCATAAGTGATCGTCTATCAGTGACGAAATGAGCAAAATTTCAGTTCATCATAATTGTTTGTTATTCTATCTACCATTTCTCAACAAAACTTTAACTTACTTAAATATCTATCCTTGGTGACAGAAGCTATAAGTAAGGTGAGAAATCCAGGTTTTATCTATTTGTGAACAAAAGCAAGTGTTTATATTTTTGGGGTTGGGTAATAGCTGTGGCTATCATAATTATTAGTTGCCATAGTCTATCACCTATCAGTAAATTATCAGTCACTATTAAGCTCAGTGGTTGGGGTGGTTCCCCTATAGAGCAAAAACTTCTCAAACAGGTATTACAAGACTTTGAAATAAAACATCCCCATATTAAAGTTAAGTATGAAGTAATCTCTGATCAATACATGGATGTAATTAAAACCCGCTTAATTGGAGAAGCAGCACCAGATGTATTTTATCTAGATGCGTTAGAAGCTCCTTTTTTGATGAGTCAGAATGTTTTAGAACCTCTAGATACTTACATCCAACCAGAATTTGATTTAGCAGATTTTGAAGATAATTTACTTAATAGCTTTAAATACCAAAACCATATTTATGGATTTCCTAAAGACTATTCTACTTTAGTTTTATTTTATAATAAAAAAGCTTTCAATAACGTAGGTTTAAAAAGTCCCCCAACTACTTGGGATGAATTACGCCGCTATTCTCAAAAATTAACAGGTAAACTTAATCAGTACGGCTTTGGCGAAAGTCCAGAATTGGCACGTCAGGGTTATAAAATTCCAGCTTATGGTGGTAAGATAGTTGATAAAAACGGTTATGCTGCTTTTGTAAATGAAGCTGGTTTAAAAGGTTTAAATTTGGTGATTGACCAATATCAAAAAGACAGAACTTCAGTTCTAAAATCTGATGTTGGTGCTAGTTCTGGTAGTGATATGTTTGGTCAAGGTAAAGTATCAATGGTGATAGAAGGTAACTGGGCTATTCCTTATCTTCAAGAAACCTTCCCCCAGATAGATTTTGCAACGGCAGAAGTTCCAAAAATTAATAACAAAAAAGGCACGATGGTTTATACTGTTGCCTATGTAATGAATAAACAAACAAAACATAAAAAAGCCGCTTGGGAATTAATTTCTTACCTCACTGGTAAAGAAGGAATGGAAAAATGGACAGGAACAGGTTTCGCTTTACCAACTCGTAAATCTGTAGCTGAGAAATTAGGTTACGATAAAGATCCTTTAAGGTCTGCTTTAGTAGCAGGAGTTGATTATGCTACACCTTGGCAAGTGGGGAAATATCCAGCCGCAATTGTGAATAATTTTGATAATCAGTTTATTAGTGCTTTGTTGGGGGAACAGTCTTTAAATCAGGCCATGTTGAGAGCGCAGAATGCTGCTAATCAGCAGATTAAGATGATGAAGTAGGTTGGGTTGAGGAAGGAAACCCAAACATTTTCAAAAGTTCATTTTGCTTTATTTCTAAGGGAATTTTTTCTTCATTATATGAAGCATCGAAGCATCAAGTTCTGAACGTAAACCATAGCCTTCAAATAATTTTTCTGTTATTATCAAAATGTCCTGCATTTCTAATGTAGCAAAACTCTCCATCACACCTTTTGCTCTATTTTTACCATATTCATCTATTATTGATTTTGTATAATTATTGAATTTATCATCGTCCTGAACTATTTCTTTACTTAGTATTATTATGCATAATTTAGCTTCCATTAAAAGTGCTTCAATCTTTTCACCTAATATCGGTAATTTAGTTTCACCTATGAATCCATTTATCTTTTCATAGCTATTCAGTATCTCATCCATATCAGAACTGATATTTCTAGAATATCTATAGATAAAATCTATAGTTTGACTGTCAAAGATTCCTACTAATTTTAAAGCAGATTCATATATATAATCTGTTTTGATGTGGTTAATTATGCTTTCAATATTGTTTATATTAGATTTATTTAAAGTACCGCTTAGATTTTGTTTTATTTTATTGAGATATTCTAAGTGAGCTTCCATACTTGCAATAAGTATCTTCGCTATTTTCTTTTGTTCCTGAGTTTTCCTGAAGCTCTCTAAAGCTCTGTTTCCAATATAGATGCCTACGCCAAAAGTTGTTAATAATTGTAAAATACTTGTTTTATTGTCAGAAATTTTATTAGACTCTGTGAGTAGATTTTGAAAAATATATGTAGACAAAAATGGAGCAATCAAAAAAAGTAAAGAAGGTAAAATAATAAGTCTATCACTAAACCAGTTAACTGATATTTTGAATATATCAATTTTATAATTTATCTTAACAGCCTGCCAAATTAGCCATAAACCTATCAGACTTGTTACGACTAAACTCCAAATATCTTCTGAAGGTAAATTTATATTCATATTTGATTTAAAAGCAACTTATGTAATCATAATAAAACAGTATTAATAATTACGCAACTAAGATGAAACTAGACATAATACGGATTTTCTCTCGTTCCCAGGTTCTACCTGGGAATGCAATTTAGAAGGCTCTGCCTTCTGTTATTATGTAAAAATACTGAAGACGACTTTTAGATAGGAGGTAGAACCTCCCAGTAGGCATTCCCAGTCTCTGACTGGGAACGAGTATTATAGAAGATTGTCGAGGTTTATTTGTGTTTCCAATCAACAGACAACGCAGAAACCAAAGCTGGAAATTTACCGAAAACCTAACCGGGTATCTTTTCATGATGCCCACAATTCTCGTTTTAGGCACTTTTATAGTTTTACCAATTCTCTACGCTGTCTTTCTTTCCCTCCACAAAGTCCAACTGTTAGGCAATATTGATTATAAATTTATTGGCTTTCGCAATTTCACCCGATTAGTAGAAGATGAACAGGTTTGGATTGCGTTAAAAAACACAGCAGAATATGTTGCTATTGTTGTCCCCAGTCAAACTATTTTGGCTTTAATTTTAGCTGTAACTTTAAATTCTGGTATTCGTGGTAAAAGCTGGTGGCGTATCCTTTATTTTTTACCCACAGTCACATCTTCTGCGGTGCTAACACTTATCTTCATGTGGATTTATAACACTGATGGTTTACTAAATGATTTTCTTGCTTTTGTGGGACTACCTAAATATAACTGGTTAGGAGATCCAGCAGTTGCACTTAAAGGCATCATGATTATGAATATTTGGTCAACTGCACCTTTTTATATGGTGATTTATTTAGCAGCTTTACAAGATATCCCCCAAACACTTTATGAAGCAGCAGAATTAGATGGTGCGAATTGGTGGGAAAGGTTTGTTTACATTACTCTTCCCTGGCTACAACCTGTAACGTTTTTTGTAGTTACAGTGGGGATAATTGGCACTTTTCAACTATTTGACCAATCTTATATTTTCTCTGGTGGGACTGGTGGCCCGAATAACGCCACTTTGACAGTAGTATTGCTAATTTATCAAGCTGTATTTAGAAATTTACAATTAGGATATGCATCTGCGATCGCATTTTTACTTGCAGCAGTCATCATTACTATCACTGTGATTCAGCGGCGAGTCTTCGGAGGTGACAGGATTTGACTCAGATATCTCGCTTTATCTATCTCAAAATCCTCTTATACCTCTTTTTGACAATTTATGGTCTAATTACCCTGATTCCCTTCCTGTGGGCGCTTTCAGCATCATTTAAGCCTCTCTCAGAAATTATCAGCGGTGAGCCAAATTTCATCCCCCAAAATTTTACTCTCGATAACTACAAACAAATCTTTTTCCAAGAACCGCTATTTGGGCGCTGGTTATTTAATAGTATAGCGATCGCACTCAGCGTCACGCTTTTAAACTTAATCTTAAATTCAATGGCTGGTTATGCCTTAGCTAGACTGGGCTTTGTGGGTAAACGTTTTTGGTTCTTCCTGATTTTGGCAGTGTTAGCAGTACCCGCACAGATTACCCTAATTCCCACATTCTTGATTTTAAAAGCCTTGGGTTGGCTCAATTCTTACCAAGGTATGATTGTACCCAGCATGGTAAACGCCACCTTTATCTTCATGATGCGGCAGTTTTTTGTTAATTTTCCTCAAGAATTAGAAGAAGCAGCACAACTTGATGGTTTGAACACCTGGGAAATTTTCCGAGATATTGTTTTACCCCTAGCCAAACCAGCACTAGCAGCACAGGCTGTGTTTGTGTTTATGGGCAGTTGGAACAATTTTATACTACCTCTGGTGATACTCTTTGACCCAGAAATGTTTACTTTACCTCTGGGGCTGAACACCTTTAAAGGGCAATATATCAGCTATTGGAATTACATCATGGCCGCTTCTATGGTTTTTACCCTTCCAGCTTTAGGTATTTACGCCTTTTTCAACCGCTATTTTATTCGAGGCGTAACTTTTACAGGAGGGAAAGGTTAACTTTACATTTTGTAAATTTATTTATAAAGATTTGTATCAAAAAATAAAATGTCCCCATTCTCATACCCGCTCTTGACCCTATTCTTACTTATGGAGAAACTCAGTTCAGCAACAGCATAGAGCAGCTAATGGTAAACTGATTCATGCTGATGTTAATGATAGCGAGAACATTTTACGTAAAGTAATCCCGACAGCTTTTAGTTCAGGGATTAGGGGTGTTCTAGTTCTCCCCGTCGGCTTTATACCCGGCAAACTTTTAGCATCAGATAAATATCTATGCTTTTGGAACTATTAGTGTCTTAGTTGTGTTGAGCATTAAAAACTGAGAGGGGAAATATGTTTAGAAGACTAATTGGCGTTGTTGTAATTACTGTTTTGCTGACTTTTCAGATGCTTGTCGGTAGTGCAACAGCAGTGGAATTGGATAAAGCCACTCGAACAGTACAGTTGAATGAACAGGGTGATACTGTTGTTTTCAGCGTGAAACAACTGGAAAAAGGTAAACGCTTATTTAATGACACTTGCGCTCAATGTCATGCTGGAGGAGTAACTAAGACTAACCAAAACGTGGGACTAGAACCACAAGCTTTGGCAGGAGCTACACCCAAGCGTAACAATATTGAAGGGTTAGTAGACTACATGAAAAATCCTACAACTTACGACGGTGAAGAAGAGATTTCTGAAATACATCCCAGCATTAAGAGCGCGGATATCTTCACAGAAATGAGAAACCTGACCGATGATGACTTAAAAGCGATCGCAGGTCACGTTCTCATCCAACCAAAAGTTGTTGGTACAAAATGGGGTGGTGGTAAAATTTATTACTAAATCTCTCCTAGTTAGGCAATAATATTGCCCTTGGCGGTTTGAAAAAATCTGAGTTCCGAGTCCTGATACCTAAGTGCATTCAAGCACAACCTTCATTCTTAGTTACAGATGGCTGCGGTTTTTGCTTGAGTTTGTTCTCTGGAAGCAGGACTGGGAACTTTGTATTTTGCTTTAAAAAAATTCATCTACGACAGATTGTCATATTTGGCGTTGATTGTATTTAAAATGAGAACAGGAAAATAAAACTATATCTCAGGAGAGAGCCATGAAATCTATTGCAGCAAGTTGGAGACGCTTGACTTTAGCGGTTTTGACTGTTCTTGTAGTTGTTAGCAGCTTTGTTGTTTTTACTCCCACCGCATCTGCGGAAACATATCAGATCAAGTTGGGTAGTGACAAAGGATTGTTACAATTTCAACCCAGTAAGTTGACAGTTAAACCAGGTGACACAATTGAATGGGTTAACAACAAAGTTCCTCCCCATAATGTTGTGTTTGACAAAGCAAAAAACCCCACTAAGGACGCTAATTTAGCTTCATCTTTGTCTTACAAGAAGTTGCTAATGAGTCCTGGACAGAAGCAAACAACAACTTTCCCCGCAGATGCACCAGCTGGTGACTATACCTTCTATTGTGAACCTCACCGTGGTGCTGGGATGGTTGGTAAAATCACTGTTGCGGGCTAGAAAATTTTCAATTTTGACCGATTGGATTTTTATAGACCATTAGCTGGTGCAGCGGTAATCAGTTTTATCCCTATCTAACAGAGTAAACACTGTATGGCAATCAAGGGAGAAACTAGTTACCGCTAATTTTTATCCCATTTGCCCAAAAAATCAGTAAATCCGTAAATCCGTATGAGAACTATACATGATATTTTACAGATGTAGATATTCAGTAAATCTATCAGTCCACTCTACATATAGACATTCTCCCTACCTTGGATAAAAGAATGGAGGATAGTTTCGGCATATGTGGATAGATTTGGATATATACTTACTAGCCACATTTTCAGATGCTGGATGCTTGTTACGAGGAAAATCTCTTGAGAATACTGTTATTAATTCTAGTTTTAGCGATCGCTCTATTTAACTTAACCGGCATTCATCCAGCCTTAGCAGCAGAAACATTCAACGGGGGCAAAATTTTTAATGCTAACTGTTCTGCCTGCCATATCGGAGGCGCTAATATCCTAATTGAGCATAAAACTTTACAAAAAGCAGCATTATCAAAATATTTAGAAAATTATGATATTGAACCGATCCAGGCTATTATTTACCAAATACAGAATGGTAAAGGTGCCATGCCCGCCTTCAAGAACAAGTTAAGCTATCAGGAAATACTGGAGGTAGCCGCTTATGTTTTCCAGAAAGCGGAAACAAGCTGGTAAAGATACTGTTCCTATCTCCCTGGTTCCATGTTTATTGGTTAAATTTAATTAAATATTTTATTTTTTCAACTCAAAAATTTTCAATTATCTCAAAAAAAGAATTTGAGATTGAATTGGGGCAACGGTTTCAATCTCCTTAATTTATGAAGTGATGTAGAAAAAAGCGCAGCACAATTATTCAAGTCTCCGTATTCATTCTTGGAGTCTTCAATTTTCAATTTTGTGAGCGTAGCTCCTCTGCCAGAGGAATTTTGAATTCCCCGAAAGAAATAACTGGGGATATAACCAACCCAGAATGCTAAATCCGATACAAAAAAGCTAACTAATGCTAACAATAGCCAGCTTTTTCTTCCTGCTTCTTCAGTTCGACAGGCTCACTGACCACTGCGCTCACTGACCTCCTATTCGTGTCGGCACGATCTAGTCCACAGGCTAACACGGTCAATCTGACCCCACGTAATTTTATTGTTCTTGATTAGAGTTTTGTTTTTGTTCCTTGAGTTGACGTAACTGTTGTATTAATTTTTGAGTAGATTCACTAGATGGAGAAGGCTGAGTGCTACTTACTGTTGCGGTAGGTGACGTTTTGATAATTACCACACCTGGAGTTGAGGGTTGAATTTTTCTGTTTTGAGACTCAGGTGCTTTTTCAGAATTGTTATTTGGTGAGGGCTTTGGCTCAGAAGTCCCTTCAGGAATATTACTATTGTTTTGATTTTTAAACCGTAAGTGGAATGGATAAGAGCTAGTTCGCTTATCAGTTTTAGGTGGATTGGCGTTGAAAAATTCCCTGGCTTTTGATTGCAGTTCAGGTGCAACTGACCGATCTTGGAACTTAATATCTAAGACTTTGCCATCAGAATCCACAACTAATCGACCCAAAACATTACCTTCCAGATTTCGTTTATCCGTAGAAATGGTTTCACGAATGACTGCTTGTTCTTTAGCGTTAGGGTATTCTTGCTTGATTGTTGTTCTCAGCTTATTGTAAGAGTTGAGATTTGCCAGTAACTGTTGCGTTGTCTTGCCTTGTGAATCTGACTGATTAAAAGCAGGTAGTTCCGGTGGCTTCTTCGTTGAAGTTTCTGGTAACGGTGGTAAACCTTGTCCTGCTAATGCTAATTGGTCGTTAGCTGCTAGAGATTGTTCTCCAGGAACTTCAGACGGAGAATTTTGAGCTAACTTATCTCCCAACTGCATTTTTTGGGGTTGAGAAACTTCCTGTGGGGTACTAGATCCAATATCAATTGGATCAGGAGATGGGTTATTTAGTGGTTGCTCTGGAATTTTGTTGTCTGCTTCGACTTGTGGCAACCTGTTTAAATTTAGTGGTTCGGTTTCTCTAATTTTGCTGTCTAGATCATTAACAAAAGGAGAAACTGATGGAGAGAAGCTACTTCTGGCTTGAAAATTGGAAACTTGGCGGCTAAAGTCGTTTCTTGTAAATCTCGAACTAGGCTGGCTTCTGGGCAAGTAAGAAAGATTATAGTTACCGGATGATCTAGGGATAGGGGGCAATACCGCTTGGTTAGGTAAAGGTGCTTCTAAGGGTGGTAATGTTGTCAATTGGCTGTCAAAGTTTGCTGGAGGCAGTTGCTGTTGTAGCGGCAGTTGGGGTTGTTGTAAAGCAACTTTAGATGTGTCAGGAGTTTGGGGCAATCGGTTTTGATCAGCCGGACTCAATTCCATTAATCCGACTACTTTTGATGAATCAGTTGTTGAGGATTTATTAGAATCAACAGGCATTAATGGCACAATTAAGGCAATAGCACCGTGGATGCCAAGAGAGGCTATAGCTGCTATCCCAGTTGGTTGGCTTAATATTTCTGGTATATTTTTCAGCAGGGAGACGTAAGACATAGCTTTTATCGTTCACTCGGCTCAGTTGCAGTTGACTAGTACCATCAGGCAGAAGGGAAGCTATTTCGTTGGGCGGTATGGCCCAGTGCTATTTCTGACTTGCTGCACTAGCAATTTTATTTTTTAGACTGTATTGCCATTTGAGAGATGAGTTTCTCTAACAAATAATAACTTCCTATATTGCCATTCAAAACAGGAATATTCAAGTGATATTACAGTTTTTATTTTTTGAAGGGTTAATTAACAGTAGCCAAAAAGCTAACAATTACTAACAATTACCTACTTATGCTTGCAGCCAATGTCATATTGTCTGTAACAATGTTGGGTTGTTCGGTGTAAAATATAATCATGCTACTAGGATTCAAGACTCAATTGAAGGTCAACAA
>NZ_JACJTQ010000058.1 GCF_014698735.1 Anabaena catenula FACHB-362 | reverse complement strand
TACAACAAAATCCCAATACAGTCACAATAGCTGATGACTTTGCCGGGGAGCATAAGTGAGTAATTGGTAGTAATTGTTAGCTTTTCAGCTACTGTTAATTAACCTCACAAGAACGGAGAAATTGCTTTCGACCAACAAAGCTCGATAGGTGATAATTCAGGAGAGTAAGGGGGCAAAAACTTGACTTTTGAATAAGGAAAAATCGTGGCAGCTACCTTTACCAAAGAAAGTACAAATAATTTCCCCCGTTTCTTGATTAATATTCTCAATATTCTATAATGTAAAACTATTGTCAGATGGGCATACTACCCTGATGATAAAACAATTTTGTTTACATATTTTAAGACAAAAAAGAATGATGCTGCCATTTATCTAAAATATCTTTAAATAAAACTTCCTCTAACCAAGTTTTAGTAATTACAGTTAAGGGTATTGCCATTAATAATCCTAAAGCTCCAAAAAAAGTAGCAAAAACTATTTGAGCAGTTAGGGTAATAGCAGGTAATAAAGCTACCTGTTGAGCCATGATCGTGGGAGTTAACCAATAACTTTCAATATTTTGAATCACAATATAGACAATCAAAACTGCTACAGCTTTCCAAGGAGCATCTATGAGAGCGATTGCCATAGGAAATACTACACTTAACGTCGGTCCAATATTGGGAATAAAATTAAGTAATCCTGCTAAAACAGCATGAGCTAATGCTAGAGGAACTTGCAAAATCCATAAACTAATCCCACTCAAAGCTGCAATAAATACCATTTCTATCAAAGCACCTATTGTCCAATTTCCCAACCCAGTTGCACAGCGCGAAAGAATTTCATCAACTCTTCGGCGGTAAAAAGAGGGAAATATCCGTATAAATGATTGGCGATATGGTTGAGGATCTGCCAATAACATGAGAGTCAAAACTAAAACGAGTAAAAATTCTAAAGTAGCATTAATAGAAGTAGTTAATATTGTAAATGATCTCTCAAATACTTGCCTGGCTAAGGGTTGAATTTCCTGAATTAAGTCATTAAAATTAGGTATATATTCAGTTTCTCCCCCAAAGCGGTTTTCTAAATAGTTGAGCCAATCTTGAATCCTGGATATCCCTGCTGGTAGAAGTTTTAAAAGTTCTTTAAACTGAGTAATAAAAGGAGGTACAATCAAAAAGAACAAGCTAATAAACAGTAAGAGCAATCCAACAACACTGAGTAATACTGACCAAGAACGCTTGATGTGTAATTTTTGGATTTGTAAAACTAACTGATTTAAAGCTGTGGCTAGAACTACTGCTGTAAAAAACAGTAATATCAAACGTCGAATCTGCCAAAGAATATATAGAGAAGCGATTAAGCTTAGTAAGCCCAACAATTTACCAAATTTCACGTCTGTAGTACCTCCGCATTAAATGATAAACTGGAGTAAATTGGCTCACAGGTATTATTTTGATTTTACTGATCATCTTTAACTTAAAATATATAAAAAATCTGTCTTTTAGATGGAATTTACCACAAATATGGATGATTATAATGTCACTTTAGATGGATGCATTACGTAACTGTATCAGTTAGTTATTGAGAGACTATATTTGGTTTTTTAGTTTTCGCAATGAGTGAAAAATTACTCTTTGTGGAGATTTTAAGGACTAAAGTCCTGACTACGAGTCTTCTTTTAATTTAACAAGTTCAGCGGAATTCCGCCGAACTCTTTAAAAATCAAAGTATATATAAGGCAAGCCACCTTTGGGAGCTAGTAAGCCCACAGCGTAAAAGCATAAAGGTACGAAGACAAGTTTAATAGGCCAGCTAAACTCTAACTTCAGACCACGCTTAAATACATAAGCTATAGTCATGAGTACTGTTAAAGCTGTGAGTAAGTAAGATATTTGATATTGGCTGATATTGAGGACTTCCACGTAGACTTTTTGGGCAAATTGTTCATCAGCAGTATGACCCCAAAGATGTTGAAAGACCAAAGTAGAGTCTTGGAGGTTGGGGAGACGGAACCAAATCCAAGATGTAAAAACCATTAGCTGTGTTAAAAACCAAGCGAAAATTATCCCCAGAGGGTTTTGCCAGAATATTTCTAGAATTTTCAAGCGATCGCTTATGGCATCTGTGAGACGATGAATTCCTAAAGCTATGCCATGAACAGCGCCCCAAACCACAAAACCCCAAGCGGAACCGTGCCAGATTCCTGCAACTAGCATCACTATTAATAAATTGCCACAGGTGCGAATCAACCCACGACGGGAACCCCCCAAAGGAAAGTAGAGGTAATTCCGCAACCAATCTCCTAAAGTGATGTGCCAGCGTCGCCAAAAGTCGGCAATATTTGTACTGAAGTAGGGAAAGTTAAAATTTTCAGGTAGCACGAAACCGAAAAGTAAAGCACTCCCACGGGCAATATCTACGTAACCGTTAAAATCTAAATACAACTGTAATCCGTAAGCAAAGGTAGCTAACCACAAATCAGCGCTACCTGCCCGTTGTAAGTTACCAAAACATAAATCCACAAAAATTCCCAGATTGTCTGCGAGAATGCCTTTTTTAACTGCACCTCTAGCAATTAACCATAAACCCTCTGCCACTCTATCAACATTAGGAAATCTGACCGTATTGAATTGAACTGCTAAATTATGGTAACGAGTAATGGGTCCAGAAATTAGCTTAAGAAACAGCAATTTATATACAGCAAAATTCAAAAGTTTTTCCGTAGCAGGCGCACCACGATAGACATCTATTAAATAAGAAATGCACTCAAAGGTAAAAAAAGAAATTCCCAGAGGGGCAATAAATTTAAATGTCGCATCTGGTGAATTTATGGGCTGATTAAACAGTAATTTTAATAAAATAGGCAAATACTTAAAACTTAACAAAATTGCCGCATTTAAAATTATGCCCAACCATAGAATCTTCAGCCGCCGTAGATTCCAGTCAGCTTGAGAAAATTGCCAATCTTCATTAGAAATTTGCCAGTTTTGGGAATGTTTACTTGGTGATGTATTTTTCCCAATTTCTAGCCCCAGACGAAAGTTAATAAAAGTAAGTACTAATAGTAATGGTAGATATTGAATGTGCCAAGATGCATAAAATACAAGGCTAGCTATTAGTAACGTCCACAGTTTTAACTTTTGTTCAGATACAGTCCAGTAAATGCCCAAAACACTCAGCAAAAAAATCCCGTAAAAAATTGATATGAACTTCATTTTTTAGTAATTGCTTATTAATTATTGGCAGATATAGATAACAGTAAACAGTCAAACTTGATCACTGTTAGCTAATATGAAGTCACTTAATAATGACTTACGCAAAATTTCTCTAAATCCTCTTTCCTATGCCTTCGGCACGCTACGAGAACGCGCTCTTTGCGCCTTTGCGGTTCATTTTTTCCTTACTTTTGCGTAAGTCCTATTAATTAAAGATCCAAATTAATCTCCGTCTCAACCGTCCGGCCACTTTTATAAACCTTAAACTGAAACGGTATGATTCACCTTCTTACTTCACAATCCAGGGAATCATGGGATCAATTGCGAGCTTTTGCGATACTTCATATGCTCCATAGCGGTTTAGGTGACTAGGATCTGAAAAGTAATCATTTGCTTTTAGCCAAATTTTACTGAAATCCCGGTATATAAAGTTGGTATTAGTAGTAGATGAATTTAACATATATTGTTGAAATTCTTGCTCATATTTTAGCCGTATTGGATCTAGGTATTCTTCTGTAAGAGGCATATTCACAAACACTATGGGGATTTGATTAGTTTTTGTAAACTCCAAAACCGATTGCAAAGCTGCATCTTGTTTACCTTGTAGTAAAAAAGATTTATAGTCGTTATCGTAATTTCCAGTTACTCTAGGGTGTTTTTGATAGTATGTGGCGGGATTGAATCGAATGTGTAAGGGTAAAAAACCATCAAAATCTACTGATTGGGTGGTATTATCTGCGTTGGTATCGGGCATCAGTTGAATTTTTGCTGTCATTTGCTGATTGCTAAAAGGCAAATGATTTAGTTGTTTTTGCAATAAATTTTTAATTTGATCACGGTTTTTGTAGCTAAAAGATAGCCCTAATAAAGACTGATTTAACCACTCATCTGCGGCTTGATAGCTGTTATTATCAGTTTTCAAAACAGGAAGTTTTTCGTCAGTTGTAACCTTTGTTTCTGATTTGAGTAATTTATTGCTACTAATCTTGATTGCCGCTTTATTTAAAACTTCTTTATAACCTGGTGATGCAGCAATGGAATTAAAAGTTATATCTTCTCTTCCACTGTTAAAAGCCCTAGCACCATCTGCCCAAAGAATGAGTCTGGGTAATTCCGAAGGTTCCAAAACTTGGCGAATGATAAAATCTACAACTTGCGCTGTTGCACCATTAATGCCGAAGTTAAATACATCAACGTTGGGATAACCCTGAGTTGCTAAAGCTTTAGAAAGGGCTACCGGATCGATTCCTCTTAGGGCGCGAGAAGAACCAATAATTAATACATCTGGAGGATGGCCAGTTGTGACTATACGGTGTTTATACAGTGCTAATTGTTCATCTAATTGTCGAGCATTAAAACTTGGTATTTGGGATCGTGCTGCTAAAAGAATAGCAGTAGAGTTAGCTTTTTCTTTCAATGGTGCAGCTGGCAATTTTTCTGATGAATTATCATTTTGGATGAATCCAGAAGCATTAAATGCAGAATTCTCAGTCTGAGAAGATTTTGTGTTTTCAGTACTGCTAAATAATGCTGTTTTCTGACCCTGATCTTCTCCTAATTTCAAAGACGATTGTGACGGGGATAAAATACCAGCGACTTTGGTAGAACTTGATCCAGTCCGAGTAACCACATAACCCAACATCCAATCACTTTGGATTGCAAGAACTAATCCTAATACCATCCAAATTATTACACCCCAAATGCCTTCTTCATCATGATTAGATTCGATTGACGAGGTTGCTTCTGTAAACAGTTGAGTTCCTACTAGCAACTTTTTCAGTTTGTGGTTAGCAGTTTCTACCCAATTCTGTGCTACTTCAGTCACAAAACTTTGAACGTCCTGTGGTGTTAAATCAGGACGCAAAATTGGCTCATTATTTTCACTACTGAGTAAATCACTTAGATATTCAGCAGTTGCCGCAAATTCTGGCGTAGCTTCAGGCACTAATCGTTGACGATGTCCTAAATCAACACCGTGACTCCAAGCTGGTTCTTTATCGCCGGCACGACGACCATAAACACGTACACCAATAATACCGGCAATGTTGAGTTGGCGAATAAATTGAACAACTTTAGTGGCTACCTGTGGTCGTGTCGGACAAATTGGCGCATCACACATAATGTGTAACAAATCACCTTTACGAAGCAGCATCACGCGGATACCACCTGTTTTTAACCGCCAATCCATGTCAAAATTGAGTAAGCGCTCTAGTGAAAAAATGATTGCTGGTTCATCACCAGAAATACTGAGATCCAGTGTGGATGTTGCCAAAGCGGGATGCTTGGCTGCCGGTAAAGATAACCAATCTACCCAGGCAGGTTGCTTGTCGCCTGTTTTTTGACCGTAGATGGCAGCAGCAAGAATACCTTGAGGAGCGATCGCTTCTAGCTGGGATAAAATTACCTGTAAGCAGGTTTCCTTATCTGGTGCTGGGGCTGTTTCTAAGGGATCAAAGGCTGGGGTGCAAAATATGTGTAGGGTAAATTCTTTCAGAGAAGCTTGAATAGAAATTTTAAATTCTGACAACACCTCAGTTAAAAGTCTAGCGATCGCTTGCAAATCTCCCCACCGCGCCCACTCTTTCAACATCGTCTCTGGGGGCGTTAAATCCACTCTTAGCCGCCAATCAGCGTCAGTTTCCCCTTTGACTTGAGAAACTATGACTGCATCGTCATAGCCCAACAGTTTGAGATGTCGCAACCTCTGAGCTATGGGTTCCCCTAATAAAGAGGCATCAGGGCTATAACTCGACTGACAAAATATCCAGAGACGATGACCTGGAGTCTTAGATTCAGCTTGAGACTGATGGGGCTTAATTTTAACTTGTACTGCCACACCCAAAGTACTCAAATTTTCGCTGAGATAGCGAGCAATAGCGTCTGGGTTGCCTTGACGCGCCAAACTCTCATTTGAGACAATCAGCGCCCCATTAACTTGTCTAGATTTGGCTGAATGTGCTAACAGTTCTTGCTGTACCTGCTCTAGATGCCGATCTAATTGATTCAGATACACTCGGTGACACCATTCAGGATGGTGTACCCCTTTCTTTCGACCATAGACCAATACTTGGTATATTGGGGATTGTTCTTCACTTGTGAGGCTATCCAAGTCCGTTTGCTGTAGTGCTTGCAGCAAATCAGACAGAGTATGCCAACGTTGCGGACAGTCTGTACCTTCGCAAAGTATATGGAGGTCATTTCCTAGCAACCGGACTTTCACCCCGAAAGTGCTGATCCCTGTTGCTTGGCTTACCCACTGCACTAAGGTTTGCTGACGATCAAGTAATACTGTTTTCATGGGAAGTTAACTTTAACAGGAAGCGAGTATTGGGGGATTTTGCCTGTACTTGTAAACTAGAAACATAGATTTATCACATTTTGCAGTTTTTTTTTAACAATTTTGTTACCTTTGTAGCTGGCAAAATGGGCAAAGATAGTTTTATAAGGTTACACATCCTATGAAGATTGAGTTTTGCGTCTATTTTACTCATCTGTCAATCACAAAAAATTAGCAATGTTATCTGTAACCCAAAACACCTCCACTAATTCTGGACTAAATTTGATTTTTTGTAGCATTTCCCAATCTTGTCTTCTCCAAATAAGTACAGCCGCTCTGCTTATGCTGCTCATAGCAGATAAAGCCACTGGTAAAGCACTAGAAGCTTTAGGGGAAGCAAGTGAAGAAGTATTTCGGGGTGAACGCCTCCCCAACCTCACCTTCCCAGATGAATAGGAATTAAACCAACCCTAACTATATATAAGCATTTATTGGCTCCAGGTAGTCCTATGCAGCCGAAGCGAAAAAACTAGAATTGTAAACAGTATTGGCTTTACGAGAGCGGAGACTATGGGTTCCCTTTTATACTCTTCATCGCAAACAGCGAATGTCTACCCCATGTCGGAATTATTCTTGCGTCATCGTCTACAGGTAGTAGAGGAATTGTGGGAGTCGGTTCTTCGACAAGAATGCGGCCAAAAAATGGTAGACTTATTACGACAGTTACGCGATTTATGTTCGCCTGAAGGACAAGCTACACACGACCAAGCCTCTTCAGCTGTCGAATTAATTGAACAATTGAATATCAACGAAGCAATTCGTGCGGCTCGCGCCTTTGCTCTGTATTTCCAGTTAATTAATATAATTGAGCAGGAATACGAACAAAAACAGCAATTAACCCGCTATTCTGATACAGAGACAACTAATCAGGAATATCTGGCCAATATTATTTATTCAACGAACCAAAGAGAAGATGACTTACCTGTCACCAAGGCATTAGGTGCAGACGCAGGAACACAAAGTTGGATAGATAACACTCAAGTCAGCCAAAAAGGGACATTTTCTGCCTTATTTCCCCTGTTATTCAAACTAAATGTACCACCGCAGCAAATTCAACGCCTAATTTCCCAGTTGGATATCCGCTTAGTGTTTACTGCACACCCAACGGAAATTGTCCGTCATACTATCCGCGATAAACAGAGACAGGTAGTAGATCTGTTACAAAAATTAGATGAATTAGAAAATCGATCTGGTGGCTATCCTTGGGAAGCTGCGGAAGTTAAAGAACGATTACTAGAAGAAATTCGTCTTTGGTGGCGTACAGACGAGCTTCACCAATTTAAACCTACAGTCCTCGATGAAGTAGATTATGCCTTGCATTACTTCCAAGAAGTCTTATTTGACGGCATTCCCCAACTATATAAACGCCTCAAATACTCCCTAGAGCAAACATTTCCTTGGTTAGAACCACCTAGTAAAAATTTCTGCTCCTTTGGTTCCTGGGTAGGCTCAGACAGAGATGGAAATCCATCGGTGACACCAGAAGTGACTTGGAAAACCGCTTGCTATCAGCGGAAAATGGTGTTGGAAAGATATATCAAATCAGTGAAACAACTGATCGAATTATTGAGTGTGTCCATGCACTGGAGTGATGTGCTACCAGATTTGCTGGAATCTCTGGAGTTAGATCAATCTACCTTAAGTGATGTATATGATGCTCTAGCACTGCGTTATCGCCAAGAACCCTATCGCCTGAAACTGGCTTATGTGCTAAGACGACTGGAAAATACACGCGATCGCAATCTGGCTTTATATAATCGGGAGGTTCCACAAAATGAAAATGCCTCAATGTACCGTTCAGGATCAGAGTTCTTAGCAGAACTGCGGCTGATTCAACGGAATTTGACAGAAACTGGCTTAGGCTGTCGAGAACTAGAAAACCTGATCTGTCAAGTGGAAATTTTTGACTTTAATCTCACCCAGCTAGATATTCGCCAAGAATCATCCCGTCATTCCGACGCGCTGAATGAGATTCTCGAATACTTGCAAGTTTTACCCCAACCATATAACGAACTGTCCGAGTCACAAAGGGTAGCTTGGTTAACTGGGGAACTGCAAACCCGACGGCCGTTGATTCCCAGCGAACTGCCATTTTCCGAAAAAACCAACGATGTCATTGAAACTTTCCGCATCTTGCGATCGCTACAACAAGAATTTGGGATCAGCATCTGCCAAACTTACATCATCAGTATGTGCCGGGAAGTTAGCGATGTTTTGGAAGTTCTAATCTTAGCCAAAGAAGCCAGATTGTTTGATCCCGCCATCGCTGTAGGTTCAATTCGAGTCGTACCTCTATTTGAGACAGTAGAAGACTTACAACGCTCTAACAGCGTCATGAGTCAACTATTTGAACTCCCCCTATATCGCGCCTTATTAGCAGGGGGCTATGAAGCAATTAATCCAGAAACAGCCGGATTAACTCCCCAAATCCCCAACTCCCCATCATCTTCTATTCTCAACCCCAACTTACAAGAAGTGATGCTGGGGTATTCTGATAGCAACAAAGATTCTGGTTTTTTAAGCAGCAACTGGGAAATTCATAAAGCCCAAAAATCACTTCAGAAAATCGCCGAAAAGTATGGCGTTAACCTGCGTATTTTTCACGGACGTGGTGGTTCGGTGGGACGGGGTGGCGGCCCTGCTTATGAAGCAATTTTGGCTCAACCAGGAAACAGTATTAATGGCAGAATCAAAATTACTGAACAAGGGGAAGTTTTAGCTTCCAAATATTCCTTGGTGGATTTGGCGTTGTACCATGTCGAAACTATTACTACTGCGGTAGTGCAAGCTAGTTTACTGCGGACTGGGTTTGATGATATTCAACCCTGGAATGAGATCATGGAAGAGTTATCAGTGCGATCGCGCCAACATTATCGCGCCCTGATTTACGAACAACCTGATTTTATCGACTTTTTCCACCA
Source organism: Anabaena catenula FACHB-362 (assembly GCF_014698735.1). GTDB lineage: Bacteria > Cyanobacteriota > Cyanobacteriia > Cyanobacteriales > Nostocaceae > Anabaena > Anabaena variabilis_A. Next base: position 22,543 of record NZ_JACJTQ010000058.1, on the reverse strand, counting down.
AGTCACTCCCATTGAAGAAATTAGCCAATTACAAATTAGTTCCCGTCCAGCCCGACGACCATCTGGGAAGAAAGATTTAAGCAGCTTACGGGCTATACCTTGGGTCTTTAGTTGGACACAAACCCGAATTTTGCTACCTTCTTGGTATGGCATGGGTACAGCTTTACAAGACTTTTTAGACGCAGAACCGGAAGAACACCTTAAATTGCTGCGCTACTTTTATATGAAGTGGCCGTTCTTCAAAATGGTAATTTCTAAAGCCGAAATGACCTTAGCTAAAGTAGACATTGAAATGGCACGTCATTACGTCCAAGAATTGTCCAACCCTGAAGATAAATCCCGGTTTGAGCAAGTTTTTGAGCAAATCGCTAGTGAATTTTATCTGACTAGGGATTTAGTTTTAAACATTACCGGACACAAAAGACTTTTGGACGGTGATCCGATCTTGCAGCGTTCTGTACAGTTACGGAATGGGACAATTGTACCTTTAGGTTTTATCCAAGTTTCTTTACTCAAGCGTCTACGTCAATACAAAAACACCAGCACCTCTGGAGTAATTCACTCTCGTTACAGCAAAGGTGAATTGCTAAGAGGAGCATTGTTAACTATTAACGGTATTGCAGCAGGTATGAGAAATACAGGTTGATGGGTAATTCGTAATTCGTAATTCGTAATTCGTAATTCGTAATTACGGATTCCCACCTACCTAATTAACAATTACCATGACCAATAAACGCATCATAATTTGTACTTGTTTAGCGCTATCTTCTGGCTTTTTTGGTGGTTATATTGGCGGACAAATCACGTCAATGCTGCACAATCAGAAATGTCAAAATCAAGCTTGGGGCTGGCAACAGATGTGTAATGCTTGGGTAACACCAGGAGCAATATGGCAAGGTAGCACAGCCGGAATTTGGACAGGTACAATATTAGGAGCGTTTGTTGGCGGTTCAGTAACACGCAAATCTAGTCATTAGTCAATTCAACTATCAGTTGAGGTCGGAGAAGATTGTAAATTACTTAAAGATTGCCAACTGTTAGTGCTAGTATCAAAACAGCGCCAATATCCTTTACGTTCGTCTTTATAACAAAATAAGGTGCGATCGCGATCATCAAAATTATCAGTTAGAAAGTATACCATTCCCCGAAACGGATAAGTTTTACGACTCAGGCGTTTTGCTACAGCTTGATTCGGACATTCGACGATAAAAACAGATTCTCCATTGATATCAGCCAAGGAGAAAATACACATCCGCAAAATTGCTCTCAGCCAACTTTCAGAATTCTCGAAATAATCGTCGATAATTTTGTTAGTCAGGGCTTGTTCGAGGCTGCGGTCTTTGTTACGAGGAGTGTGGGCTTCAGACATAGCATCACCTAAAATGGCTACACCGCTGGTTAGAGATTAAACTAAAATTTCCAAAACTGACAAGTCTAGACTCACAAAGCTCATCAGTCAAGCAACACAGCTAGAGGTGGCAGAAAGACTGGTACAGTATACTTAATATCCTTAAGAGCTAATTGCCATGACTACTGAAACTACTACAGGTGCTGATGCTATTGATGTAGCGATCGCCAAAGGAATTGATTTTGACGGTTCTCCCATTCCCGAAGCTAAGTTAGAATTATACAGCCAAGTTATGGGACTAGAAGCAGGTAGACAGCGTAGTGGCGTATCCAATACCATGCGTTCCCGAATCGTCCGCATTGGTGCAAAACACATTCCCCAAGCCGAACTAGACCAAAAGCTTGTTAATGCTGGTTTTGCACCTCTGAAAGAAAAAGAAATTGCTTTCTTCTACGGCGGTAAATAAAAAGGGCAAAACTCCCAGCTTCTTTACCTCATTTTTCTAAGGTTCTTACCGTTAATACCTGGGGTGGAGTGGAATCGGGTGGATAAATCAAATCTAGCTGCACCATGCGCCTCATTCCAGGTTGTAACACAATTTCTGTCAAAGGTTCTAACACTTGACCAGTGCGATGCCATAAATGCACATAGCGCGTCTTCTGTTCCCCCTTCTCATCAGCATAACGCAACCGCACTGTCCCCCGAAAGAAAGGAAAATCTAAAGATGGTTTTCGGAAGCGGACACCACCTTGAGTTAATTTATCTTCTTTTAATGGTGTTTCTAAAGTTACAGCAACACTTTGAACTTTAGACGTGTTATTACTTAAAGGTAAACTGAGATTATATTCTACGCCATAATTTCCATGTGCTTCATAAGCTGTGTCGGGATAACGCACCAACATTTTCGCCGTTTGATTTTGTTCAGTACCCAATCTACCAGCGCGTAAACTAGCGATAGGATAGGAAATTGCTTGACCTGGTTCGGGAATAGTGAAAATTTCCGTTTTCGGGCTATCTACTAATTTTGCTTCCCAGCGCGAACCTTCAGAAACACCCGCTACACGCCCATAAATTAATTGACCCCCTTTAGCATCTGGTGGTGTGGGTATTTTATCTCTTGGCCCAGCAAAATTACCGTTATTTAGTAAATCTTGCCATTCTGCCATAGTTGGCGCACGGTCAGTACCATCAACATTTTTCTTAGCATACATTGCTAAACTAGCTGTATAAACTTTGCCATTACTACGCAACCGGAAAAAGCTAGACCGACCATTTACAGGTTTTTCTAAATTTCGCACCGGAATAGGATGATTTAGTAACATCCGACTTTTTCCCGCAGGAATTACCAATTTAGCCGGAAAATCAGCTTGACGAACTCCCCGTAGCACATCAGCCACCGCCCTAGCACCTGGGCCTGAGAACACTTTACCATCATTATTTTCAATGTATGGAGCTAAAGTTACAAAAGGCGCATCTTGCATTAAATAACTCGCACCCTGTAATACATCTACCGTTACAGATTTTTTACCAGGATTATGCAAAATTATACCCAGGTAAAGAGTTTGCAAATCCTTGGGAGTGTGGCTATAGTGGTGAGCAAATAAATCAAACCGTCCTTGAAAGGGAAAATTCAGATGTGCTGCTGGAACTTTTTTCCCATTTGCTGGAAAGGTAGAAAGTAAAACGCCTTCAGTTTTCACCCATTCCGGACTATTACTGTTAAACACAGGAATGGTATCTAATTTTCCAGGTAAAGCACGCACTTTTCCACCGATGATAATTTCTTGAGGTGCTGGTTTGGGTGGAGTTTGAGCATTTGCTAAGTCTTTGGTATGATTGGCGTTGAATCTTGTACATCCAATGCTTTGAGTAACAGCAAGTCCTGATAAAAGTATAAATAGGGTTGCAGGTATTTTCTTTTTTGGCTGTGGAACTGGCATAATGCTTTTTTGAAGAAAGATGTCTTCTCAAAGATGAACAATTTTAATTACAGCTTCCTCGTAGCATATTTCCGAGACTAGTTATTTTTTTTGAAAAAATATCTGGCGTACTTACACTTATAACCACACAATTACATACAATTATAGGAATAAGATGTTATTTTTAAAATATACGTAGAGTGGGCATTGCCCACAGCAGCAATGGTGAGACTTAAAATTTTATGGCTACGCCATGCAAGCTATCAGATATCATTTATGATTCCTATATCTGTAAGTTTAGGGTAAATTTAAAGTAACCTGGAAATTTCGACTCAGGAGTTAAATTGATGGATATACTCATTGAATCGACCAAGGATTTTGAGAAAGATTTAGAACAATTTACCGATACGGAGAAGTTTAGAATTATTAAAGAAATGAATCGCTATTTTGAACTTTTGTCATCTGAAAACAATTCGTTTTACCAAAATAGCGAACAACTTAGAAATATAAAACTTAATCACTCCTATGATTCCACTATCTATTCTCTCAAAATTAATGATCAACAAAGAATAATTTTAACTATTGATGATGATCCAATTTTTGGTTGTATATTAGTCACTTTATTTAGAATAGTTAACGCAGAAGACGCACAAAAGGCATATAACGCTATTGCAGAGTTTATTTATCAAGATTTTACAGTAGATGAAAATCTAGAAGTTAAAGTTACTTCTTTCTAATGCCACAAATTAAACCTCTTCTAGATGAATATGGCGTTATCTATGAAGCGATGAAGATTTTGCCAGAGGAGTTAAAAATTGATTTTCTCGAAGCTTTAGCGGAACTTGAAGATAATGAATGTCATAGAACGCGAACGTTTCCCAAAACGAGATTACATAAAGTAACAGGTATTAAACAAGCAATATACCGTGCTGATATTGATAAAATCTCTGGGTGGCGTATCCATTTACAGTATATTGAAGGTAGAATTCATCTCAAGGATATTATCGGTGGACAACATCATGATAATGTCATTGAGGTAATTAAACTTAAAAAAGATAGATATGATTAAGATAATTCGTAATTCGTAATTCGTAATAATGCCTCCGGTCCCGCTAGGGATACGTAATTTAGTTTTGTAAAAGAGATTTAGACACCGCTACAAAACGTGCTGATTGTTAGTGGTAGGGAACTTAAAGGCCAGAATTAATTAGTTAATTAACAACATTATCCTAAAACATTATCAACATTTAACTTAATTTCTGGAAATATTTGTAAATCGAGAATATCACCACGCTGAAAAGTTTTAATTTCGCTATAACCATTTGCGGTCGGGTAGCGATAAACTGTAATTACTTGTTTTTCAATATCGACTAACCAAATTTCCGAAATTCCGCTACTCGCATAAAGAGGAATTTTAACTTCTCTGTCATATTCAATGCTACTATCTGCAACTTCTACTAATAGTAAGATATCCTGTGTTTGCGGGTGTCCAGCTTCATAAAAATCTGCACGGGGTTTGAGTAATGCTATGTCTGGTTGCGGTTCTGAAAGATTATTTAAGATAATTGGATTTTGAGCATCAATTATTGCTAATTCACCCAATAATTGAGAAAATAGATTAATTAATCTCCTCACACAAGTTGCGTGTCTTGTTCCAATTGGTGACATTTCAATAATTTCTCCGTTAATTAATTCTACTCTGTCATCTTCTTTCAAAATGCCAGCTTTATTCATTTGGTGGTACTGAGAAATGTTAAAGCGTCGTTTGGCTAATTGTACAACCATGAGGAATCTCCTAGTTTGACTCTATAGCTTGACTATAGCAATCATAAATGAATCGTGAACACATATTTTATAGTGGATGTTGGGTTACGACGCGGTTTGGTGATTTATCTATGATCTTTATCAATTAATTATCGCGTCTAACCCAACCTACAAAAGGTTCACAATCTCTGCAAAAATTGCTATATTCTTACATTACAAATAATCAAAAAAGACTTCTGGTACTAGTCTTAATTCTCCTGATTTAAATTTAGAAATATCTATCCATAAAGCGCGGTGTTTACGTTCTGGTGTTTCGGAAAAAGTGATACTGTCTATTTGGTAAAATTTGGGATCTGCAAAATCACATTGATAAAGTTGAATGATTTCATGTCCTTGTTTACCATCGAAAGTAAATAGGTTTTCTATACAATTCAAGTAGCGAATATTGGTTAAATCAGCTTGAATTTCTTCTTGAAACTCTCTTTCTAAAGCTACACGACTAGTTTCGGCGAATTCCACGCCACCACCTAAAGCTCGATAAAATGTTGATTGTTTTGTGGAGTCGTAACCTTCAGATACAAATATTCTATCACCATCTCGAATTAGTGCTAGAACTATAACGCGAATTTGACCTGCTTTATTCATTGTTTTGACTAATTATCGTAAATTGAGTAAGCACGACTTTCACTATCTTCAACAGGCCAATCTGAGTTTTCGCCGCCGATATATAATTCTTCAATAGTGACGTATTCTTCACTTAACTGGGTGAGAGAATTGATTAAAATATCGAGTGCCATTGCATCACTAGTTCCTAAATCAAACCAACACCGTCCCCATTCTCCTTCATACTCAAACTCACCCATGTTGTGCATCAAAGATAAGAGGCTTTTATCATAACCTTTGGCATCGTAATTCATGTAACTGATATCAAATCCGGTATCTTGGACTTGGAGATTTTCGGCATTAAATGCCCCTAATTTACCCAAATAAAACCAGGAATTAAAAACTTCTTCTACATATTGTTTTTCACGTTGGGAGGGTACGGTGCTGAATTTCAACCAAATCCAGACATCAAAAGCATTAAACTCGCGGAATTGAATGTTCATCTTGGTAATGGGTAATAGCTAATTATGAATTACGAATTATCATAAATTTTGTAAGCGTTGTTTAGCTTGTTTACGTTCGTATTCAATTTGTTTTACTAAACTAGCGGGGAGTTGGGATTTTTTGGTTAACGCTTTATCAAAATTAGCGATCGCTTCCTTAATCAGATTCTGGCTTTTTTCATTTCTTCCCTGTGCTTGGAGGATTTGGGCTTTGAGGTAATAGATTTCTGGGTTATCCGCAGTTGTTTTTAAGGCGCGATTGACATAATCTAAAGCTTCAGGGTATTTTTTCAAATCTCGGTAGGCCAAAGCAATACCCCGATCTACCAAATACCCAGGGGCGGCATTTTTTTCTAGCCGTTCAATTGCTTGATCTGGGTTTGTAAAAGGTAAATTCACCGCCAACAATAAATCCATGTAGCCTCGGATTAAGTTTAACTCTGGATCATTGGGAGCGATCGCTTCGGCATTACCTAAATATTCATAGACTTTGCGTAATCGACTCAATGCTTGTGAAGCACCATTGACAGTTCCTTCACGAGTGATAATTACCGCACCCTCCAAAAAATTCCCCACAGCACTGTATAAATTACCACGTAATGGGTCACTACTAATCAACTTTTGTCCAGTTTCCAGAGTTTGACGACTGTAATTCTTGAGACTAACCCAATCTTGATTTCCATAAGCTAAAGATGCTTTCATCGCATAAGCTAGAGGTTCATCAGGTTCACTAGAGAGGGCTTTTTCCAGAAAATCGGCTGCTGCTGGATAATTTCCCTGTTGAAAAATTGCCTTAAAAGCAGCTTCCGTGCGATCGCCAATTTTACGCGGTTCACTACTCCGAAACGGATCACCAGCCCAAGAAGGATTTACCCATAGATTTAGGGTAATAGCAGTAACAAAAGTCACCTTAGCAAGTACAGGAAATCGAAGCGAGGTTATTAATTGAGGAATAAAAAACTGTTTCAACATAAAAATCCTCAGAATAATTGCGGTTGTAATAGTCTTATCCGTTACTTAAAATGCAAAAAATAGCCAATTTTCAACTTACAGCTATTTTCAGGTAAATGAACCACAGTTTTTGTTTCGCGCAGAGGCGCAGAGGCGCAAAGGAAGAAGGGAATCAATGTGTGGTTTAAATAGTTGAAAACGGCTGTAAGTTATTACCGTCAAAACTTTCTACACCCTTAAACACTAAGTTACTTAGTACAAGATGTCAGTTTTGCTGATTCCACAACTCATACTCCTTCCCAGTGTAAGATCACTTATCTTCTTCCTTCTTCCTTCTTCCTTCGCGTCCTTTCCTTCGGAACGCTGCGCGAACGCGCCTTCTCTTCGAGACGCTTCGCGAACGCGGTTCATTTAATCCGTATTCTTCTAGCCGTGACTCATAGTCCTTCAGACTTGGTGGTTTGCTAACTTTTTGGTAATCTTAACAAATGCTCTATCTTAGAAATTTAACCTATCACCCCACAGCTTGCCCAACAGCCATTCTCAAATCAATCAACTTAGACTTACCACCCCAAGAACTAGGTCTAATTATTGGTCCCAGTGGTTCTGGTAAAAGCACCTTACTAGAAATTTTATCTGGACTAGCTGAACCCACATCAGGCGCAGCTTTCTGGCGGGAACAACAACTCATAGCCGAACAGTTACAACAATTAGCTGGGATAGTGTTTCAGTTTCCAGAAAGGCACTTTTGCGGTGGTACAATTTTAGAAGAATTACGTTTAGGGCATCCAGAGTTAGGCTCAGAGCGAGTTCACCAGGCATTAAGCGAAGTAGGATTAGACCATTTATCACTCTCTACCTCTCCCCATGCTTTAAGCGGTGGACAGCAGAGACGTTTAGCTTTAGCAGTGCAATTGATTCGCCAACCGAATTTACTCTTATTAGATGAACCCACAGCCGGTTTAGATTGGTCAATGCGTCGCCAGTTAGTAAATTTATTAGCGAAACTGAAAAAAGATTGGACACTGTTAGTTGTAACACATGACGCTGGGGATATGTTGCCAATAGCTGACAAGTGCTGGACACTCAATCATGGTGTACTAGAAGCAGTTGACCCAGCGACATTGGCAAGTAAACAAAAAGAACCAATAGTAAATTAAAAATTAACAATTACAACAGTAATAATGACTCTAGAATCTTTACCTATAGCCAGTTTACCGGAAATGGCAGAAATCTGGCAGCAAACTCTAAATTGGCAACCAACAGACCAACAACAAAAACAATTTCAACAGCTTTATGAATTAATTGTAGAAGGGAATCGGCAACTTAATTTAACTCGCATTACTGAACCTGATGAATTTTGGGAAAAGCATCTTTGGGATTCTCTGCGAGGTATTGCACCGAAACAGCAATTTATTTCTTCTCTTTCAGCAGGTGTATCTGTAATTGATATTGGCACAGGTGCAGGTTTTCCGGGTTTACCAATTTCTATAATTTTTCCCAATAGTCAAATAACTTTGTTAGATTCAACGCGTAAAAAAATTAATTTTATTGATTCGATATTAAGTAATCTTTCTCTAACTAATACCAAAACTCTTGTAGGAAGGGCAGAAGAAATTGGTCAGGAAAATAAACATCGCCAAAGGTATGATTTAGCTTTAATTCGGGCTGTGGGTACAGCTTCCGCCTGTGCTGAATATAGTCTACCGTTGGTAAAACAGGGTGGTTTAGCTGTAATTTATCGGGGAAGCTGGACACAAGAAGAAAGCAAAAGTCTAAAAAATGCTGCTAATCAATTGGGTGGGGTAATTGAATTAATTGAAGAATTTACCACGCCTTTTACTAACAGCATTCGTCATTGTATTTATTTGCGAAAAGTGGTAAACACTCCAATTCAATTTCCCCGTGCTGTTGGGATACCGAGTCAAAAGCCTTTGTAAGTTTGCTAAAGGGAAATTGGTAAAAAATCAACTACGAATTATCCTAATTTAGTTGCGTCTGCAAAGCGTTGATTAATTTCATCCCAGTTGACTACATTCCACCAAGCTTCTAAATAATCAGGACGACGGTTTTGATATTTAAGATAATAGGCGTGTTCCCAAACATCATTACCAAAAATGGGATATTTGCCTTTGCTTAAAGGATTATCTTGATTTGCGGTAGTTGTGATTTCTAATTTACCATTTTTGCTACGAACTAACCAAACCCAACCACTACCAAAACGGCCAGCACCAGCTGCATTAAACTGTTTTTTAAAATCTGCAAAACTACTAAAATTATCTTTAATTGCGGTTGCTATTTCTCCTGTGGGTTCACCACCGCCATTCGGTTTCATTATTCTCCAAAACATGGAATGGTTAACGTGTCCACCGCCATTATTTCTAACTGTAGTTCTAATATCTGCGGGTACATTATCGAGATTTTGCAACAGTGCTTCAACTGATTTGCTTTTCAGTTTTGGGTATTTATCTAATGCCTGATTTAAGTTATTCACATATGCTGCATGGTGTTTATCATGATGGAACTGCATTGTTCTAGCGTCGATATGCGGTTCTAGTGCGTCGTAAGCGTAGGGTAAAGGGGGTAGTTGAATAGCTGGGGTTTGTGGGGGTGATGTTTCTGCTGAAGCAAAGCTATCTAAAATAAAAGCCCCACTACTAGCACTCAGTAAAACCAAGAAATGACGACGATTTAAAGCCATAAATCTTTTTGCAGCTACGTTTTTGTAAATTTGCTCACACTTTCCACTGTTTTAGATCATAACTGCAAAAGCTGATTAAGGGATTGTGATTCACACCCCTTAACAGTATAAGGTGAGTTAGCAATGCTTTAACCCACCCTCAAGTTATCATTTGACTTGAGAACTTTTTGCAGGCTGATTTATCTGATTTGGAGAAAGTTTCAAAGTAGCAATAGGTATTGCAGTGGCTACAATCACAACAGCAATAGCTAAAATCACAGCGACGGGTTTACCTCCAGATGTCAATAAATCTTTGAAAATGGTTTCTGTGGTTTTAGTTCCAACTTGAACTATTTCAACTATTTCTGATTTTGTGACGTTACCAATGATTTTTTCCGCAGTGGCTAAAAATTGGGTTGTGTTATTAGACATGGTAGCAAGATTTTCTTTTTCTGTTGGTTGTTGAGACATGGTTTACACTCCTCAAATGTGTGTCTTTTTTTCATGTCTCTATCATTACGGATCGTCTATACTGAATAGCTAGGATCTAGGTAAATATAGGATTATCTGGATAAGTCTCAAAAATTGCTAGGTAAATCTAGGATAATGTGGGTTTTGTTGTAAAATATAGAACCTAAGCCAAAAAACCTACTTTAGAACTCACACAGGTGCAAATGGAAGCAGAAAAAGCTTTAGAATCCATTCAAAAAATATTACAAACAAGAAAAAAACCATTTAATAGTATAGAATCAAAAGTCTTTATCCAAATTTGGAAAGGCAAAACTTATTATGAAATGTTAGGTATTATATATAAATCTAACGAAAAACCATATTCGGAAGCGTATCTTCTGGAAGTAGCTAACAAAAACCTATTTCCGAAAATTAGAATACTTTTAAAGAACGACGATATTGATAAATATAATTTTAGAGAAGAAATAGAAATATTTTTGAGCAATGATGATGAAATTATAGAGAGTCCTGAAGATAATCAAAATCCTTTTCTTCCTTTAAATGGAAAAGTAGATACTGCAAAAAAGTTTTTTGGTAGAGAAACAGAAATACGTGAAATATTAGACTTTCTAAAAAGTAGTTGCAATGTCTCGATAATTGGTGACGACGGAATTGGTAAATCATCTTTACTATGGGCAATTTGTCAACAGAATGAAAATTTAATTAACTTAAATCGCAAGTTGGTGTTTATGGATTTGAATGAACACATTGATAGCCAAGAAACTTTTTATGAAGAATTATTTTATAGAATTGGCATTAGTAGTAATTTGAGTTTTAGAGACTCTAAAAGAGATTTAGAAAATAGAAAAATTTTATTAATTTTAGATAATGTTTCCAAATTATCAGAATTTACCCCAGGAGTGAGAGGACAGATAAGGTTTTGGTCAGAAGGTATGAATGCTCCTTTAAAATTAGTGGTAGCTGCTAATAAATCTTTACCAGAATTATTTAGGGATGGTGAAAATGGAATTAATTCACCATTGGAAAATGCTTTTCAACAAATCAATATTCTCCCTTGGAATGAAAAAACTATCCGTGAATTTATTGCCAAGCGATTACAACCAACCACAATTAATTTTACAGAAGCAGATATCCAAAAACTGATTCAAGAAAGCGGTGGACACCCCCAAAAGTTAACCCAGCTTTGTTATAATTTGTATAAAAAATATTCTCAAAAAAACAATATTTAAAAATATATTATGACTACACAATTTCCCGTACCATGTTTAGATTTAGCCCCTAAATTACACAGTCCCCTCTCTTTATGGAATCCTTTAGATTACCTAAGGTTACTGTATTGGGTGTTTTTTTTCCCGCAGGCTTTGCGGTGGTATGTTGATACTTTTGGCGGGGGTTATATTCCTCAGAAGGAAATGGAAAGCAATAAAAGAATGGAGTTATTACTTAACAATTCTGTTCAGAGTAAATTGCTATTTCAAGGTGTGGTTTTAACAATAGTCACACCAATATTTATTTGTTTCTGCTTACAAGAATTAGGATTGCATATTAACTGGTTCAGTGTGGCATTAGGTATTGCATTCAGTGTTACATTCATTTGGATGTCATTCACTGTAGCATCCACTGTAGCATCCACTGTGGCGTTTGGTGTGGCATTTGGTGTGGCATTTGGTGTGGCATTCGGTGTTGTAGGTGTGGCGTTTGGTGTGGCATTTGGTGTGGCGTTAGGCGTGGCCTTCGGTGTGGCATTCGGTGTCACAGAGGATATGACGGGAGGTATAGCCTCCAGTGTGGGATACAGTATAGTAATCGGTCTGATATTCGGTGTAGTGGGTGTTGTGTTCGGTGTCTTGGGAGGTTTATTGGGAGGTGTCGCGGGTGTTTTGGGAGGTGTGAAGGGAGGTTTAGCTTTCGGTGTAGTGGTAGGTGTGGCATTCAGTGTGGCGGTTTTACGTCCAGAAAATTGGTTAATTTGCTTACCTTTAAATCTCTTTTATTCCAGAAATGATAATCGTCTGTTTTCACGTATTACTAGAGTTCCTCTGCCTTATCTTAATTCCCGTTTACAAAACTGGCTACAACAGGACTGGGAAAACGGTACACATAATGTTAATCAACTGTTAGCATATACTATGCAATCTGCTTCTGTTATTAAAGCAGTTAACAACGTACTGAATACGAAATTATCAGACAAAAACGAAGTAATTGGATATATTTCTCGATTAGCTGATAATCCTTTTGATTGGCAACTAATAAAAGATATCTCAGATTTAGAAAAGCCTTCAATCGAAAAACCCTATCGTGCTGCTGCTGCTGGCTTTTGGTATTTTCATGAAAAACAACCAACTAAAGCAACGGAAGCTTTTGCTGTAGTTCGTTCTCTTCTATATGGGGAAGAAATGTATATTCTTGCTCAAAGTCTAGCAGCATTTAACGATGCTAAAGAATTAAACTCTATTTCTAACCTACAAATACCTACTTTTCCAACAGAAGATTTATTACATCCTGTCACTTGGCAAGTATTAGATAGATTCGTCAAAGTAATTGAAGATGTGAAATTTATCAATCGTAGTTTATCTCGTGCGGCTCGTTCTTTAGCATTAAATCGTGCATTAGGAGAACTAATAACTATTTTAAATACAGCGGACACCCTGCCAAAAGCAGAGCAGATATTAATCATAGATATTGCCAAAAATTGGCAACAACAACTATTACAAATTGCTGGAGAAATCGGGGAAGTTGTTATTATTAAACCTGTAAATAATCCCTATATTATAGGTGATCCTGTTTTAGGTAATTTGTTTATTGGAAGAGAAGATATTATTGGACAATTAGAAGAACTTTGGTTGAGCAGTCCTCAACTCCAGTCCGTAGTTATTTATGGTCATAGACGCATGGGTAAAACTTCGATTTTACGTAATGCTGCTAACTCTTTAGATAACCAGGTAAAAGTTGCTTATGTGAATTTACTCAAGCTAGGAGATGTAACCCAAGGAGTAGGAGAAGTATTAATGGCTATTAGTGATGAAATTTCCCAAGTTGTGAATATTCCCACTCCTAATAATGATGATTTATTAAAACTACCTGTCCCAACTTTTAACCGCTATTTTAAAGAGGTAATTAAAAATTTATCCGGTGGTTTAATTATTGCTTTGGATGAATTTGAAAAAATTGAAGATTTAATCAAAGATCAAAAAATTCCTACTAATTTTATGGACTTATTGAGAGGTTTATTACAAGAATCTCCCCAAGTAGCTTTTGCTTTTGCAGGGTTACACACTTTAGATGAAATGACCGCAGATTATTTTCATCCCTTTTTTGGTAGTGTGATTAATATTCGTGTGGGTTTTCTCAGTCGTGGTGCAACTGGTCAAATTCTCGCTAACCCTGCTATTGAAGAATTTTTATTAGACTACGCACCAGAAGCACTAGATAAAATTTATGATTTAACCTACGGACAACCTTATTTAGTGCAGTTGGTAGGTTTTCATTTAGTCCGACTATATAATGAATTTGTTTTTGAACAAGGAAAACCCCGCGAACCAGTTTTTACAGTGGAAGATGTAGAAGTAATTGTTAATAAACCGGAATTTTTCCAAAGAGGTAGTAATTACTTTAATGGAGTTTGGGGTCAAGCTGGGGAGAATGGTAATACTCAACAAATAATTTTAAGTCATCTGGCACAAAATACTGAAGGATTAACTGTAAATGAGTTAGTTGAATTTACAGGAATAAATGAAACCGATTTACAGAATGCTTTAGACACTTTAAAACGTCATGATGTCATTGCAGAAAATCAGGAATGCTGGAATATAATAGTAGAATTATTTCGGCGTTGGGTTGTGAAATCACATCCTTAAATTATATGAGTTGGATGAACCTCACCCCAACCCCTCTCAAACGCAAAAAGGGTCATTTTTAATATTAATTGATATACGGTAGGGTGCGTTAAGATGAAATCTGTAACGCACCAGCATTAATTTTTTGGTGCGTTACGCTGCTGCTAACGCACCCTACATAATTATTAAATTGAGCATTTTAATAACAACCTAAACTCAAACTAAATCCTGGTAATATCTCCTCCCCTAATAATTCTGTAGGCAAATTTCGCAATTCCACATCTTGTCCTAAACGATAAATTTCTACTTGTTGCTGCTGAGGATTTATCAACCATCCCAGTTTTACTCCTGCATCCATATATTCTTGCATTTTCTGACGCAGAGTTTTTAAATCATCTGTTGCTGACCTTAATTCAATGACAAAATCTGGTGCAATGGGGGGAAATTTGCGTTGTTGTTCAGGAGTCAGTGCTTCCCAACGTTCTTTTTTAATCCAAGCTGCATCTGGAGAACGGTCGCCACCATTTGGTAATTTAAATATAGTGGAAGAACTAAAAGTGTAACCGAGTCCTGTTTGCCGATTCCAAATACCTAAATCAATAATTAAATCTGCCTCTCTATTACCACTTTCTCCTCCCACTGGTGGCATAATAATTAATTCTCCTGTAGCTGTGCGTTCAAATTTTAAATCGCTGTTTTTTTGACATAGTTGATAAAACTGTTCATCGGTAAAATCAACTGTATTTAAGTTTAGTTTTAAAGGACTGATAACCATAAAAATATTTATTCTCCTGACTAGAATATATTAATATTATGACTCAGATATGATTTATATACAATTTCTCAATCCTGTTCATCCTTTAATCCTGGATATCCTGATTCTGACAATTGATAGGACGGGGAAACCCCGCCCCTATGGTTAACCGCAATTAACCGAAATGTTTGATGATTGCGTCGGCAAATTCAGAACATTTTAATGGTTCTACAGGTGGTTCCATTAACCGCGCTAGGTCATAGGTGACTTGACCATTAGCTATGGCTGCACCTAATCCTTTTTTAACCAAATCTGCGGCTTCTTGCCAACCCATAAATTCCAACATCATCACACCAGAAAGAATCACAGAACCAGGGTTAATCTTGTCTAACCCAGCGTGTTTGGGTGCTGTACCGTGGGTAGCTTCAAAAATAGCGCAGGAATCGCCAATATTTGCCCCTGGCCCCATGCCTAAACCGCCAACGATAGCCGCAGCCGCATCAGACAAATAATCACCGTTGAGGTTCATTGTCGCCAAAATCGAATACTCATCTGGACGAGTTTGGATTTGTTGAAAGATGCTATCGGCAATGCGATCATTAACCATGATTTTCTCTTTCCATTTGCCGTTTCCGTGGCTTTCCCAAATGGTGTTAAGAGTTGTTTCTACTTCCTTGACAATTTGCGCTTTCTTCTCTGGAGTCAAGGAATCAAAACCAGGATCAATCATGCGGGCGTTTTCTTCTGAGGAGAGATTGGCGTTTTTCTCCTTGTTACCCAAAATCCAAGATTCCCTTTCTGTAACCGTTTCTTGACGAAATTCCGTAGTTGCTAATTCATAACCCCAATCACGGAAAGCGCCTTCGGTGTATTTCATGATATTGCCTTTATGCACCAAGGTCACTTGTTGCTTATTTTTCGGCAATAACAAGGCGTGTTTGATAGCCCGACGGACAAGACGCTGAGAACCGGTTTTACTGATGGGTTTGATGCCAATTCCCGCATCCAGAGGAATTTGCTTTTTACCATGTTCTGGGGTAGCGGGTATCAATTCCTCATTCAGGAATTTTATCAAGCGATCGCCAATTTCACTTCCCTGTTTCCACTCAATCCCCAAATAAATATCTTCCGTATTTTCCCGATATATAATTACATCCAGTTTTTCTGGAGTTTTGTGTGGAGATGGTGTACCAGCGTAATATCGGCAAGGACGCACGCAAGTATAAAGGTCAAAAATTTGTCTGAGTGCTACATTTAAAGAACGAATTCCCCCACCTACCGGAGTAGTTAAAGGGCCTTTAATAGCAACGCCATATTCTTCAATAGCGGTTAATGTATCCTGAGGTAAATACTGGTAAGTACCATATAAATCACAAGCTTCATCACCAGCATAAACCCGGAACCAGCTAATTTTTCTTGTGCCTTTGTACGCCTTTGCTACCGCAGCATCAAGCACTTTTTCGGTCGCTGGCCAAATATCTATACCCGTCCCATCACCTTGAATAAACGGGATAATGGGATTTTCAGGTACAACTGGCTCACCATTTTTGAAGGTAATTTTTGATCCAGTTGTCGGGGGGGTAATCTTGTCGTACATAATTCACAAACTCCAAATTGATACGCTGCCACACAAAGTGAGAAAATATCCGTTGGGCAGGTTAACAGATTTCGCTATTTTTGTCTTCACTCGGACATGAGGCGCAGATTATCCCCTGCTTTATCTGATACAGTATTGGTGGCTCAAGTGTAGCTTTCAGTTAAACCGCCGCTATTTTGTACGTTCGCGTAGCGTGCCGGAGGCAATCAAAAATAGTAAACTACTTTTCGCTATCTGTGCTTCATTTTGTAGAATGCCCAATAGCTGATTCGTTTTTCCACTGAACGCTAACACGAGTAATGGCATGACAGACCCAATGATTCTATCAGGCACTGCTAATCACATCGACTCCCTGCGCCAAAAGTTAATCGCTGGGTCTGAAAAAGTCCAACAACAAATCATCCCACAGTTAGCTGACTTGGGTAATGAGGGGTTAGATGTATTGCAGGAATTTTTACTGAAACGTCGTGATACCCCAGCAACTTGGATTGATGGTAAAGCCTACAAAGTAGTCTACAACTCTGATGCACCAAAAGCCAAGGAATTTCTACAAACTTATTTTCCTGAGGGAATTGTACCTCTAAAATCAGACTGTGGGATCAATTACAATTCTTTGCAAAAGCTTCTCGTCGCGTCAGATTTCCAAGCTGCTGACCTATTGACAATTCAAACAATGTGTGAGGTAGCAGGATCTCAAGCAGTACAAAGAAAGTGGTTATATTTTACCGAAGTAGAAAATTTTCCCATCCAAGACCTAAAAACCATTAATCATCTGTGGGTAGTTCACTCAGAAGGTAAATTTGGTTTTTCCGTACAGCGAGAAATTTGGTTGGGGTTGGGGAAAAACTGGGAAAACTTATGGCCGAAAATTGGCTGGAAGAGCGGTAATATATGGACGCGCTATCCCCACGAGTTCACATGGGATTTAAGCGCCCCCAGAGGTCATCTACCCCTCTCTAATCAACTGCGGGGTGTGCGGGTGATGTCTTCTCTTCTCAACCACCCGGCTTGGAGTTAGGTGATTGGGGAGATGGTGAGATGGGGGGACGCGGAGATGGAGAGATGGAGAGATGGGGAGACGCGGAGATGGGGAGACGCGGAGATGGGGAGACGCGGAGATGGGGAGACGCGGAGATAGGGAGATGGGGAGATAATTTGAAAATAATTATTACCAAATCACCAATCACCAATCACCAATCACCAATTCCCAATCACCAATCACCAATCACCAATCACCAATTCCCAATTCCCAATCACCAATTCCCAATTCCCAATCACTAATTACCAATTACCACTGATTAAAAATGGCAAAAGTGCTGCTAGAAAACGTTAAGCGTAGATTTAACAATGTCACCGCAATTGAGGATATCAGCTTTGAAATTCCTGATGGGGAGTTTTGGGTTTTAGTTGGGCCTTCAGGTTGTGGTAAATCTACGATTTTACGAACCATTGCTGGGTTAGAAGCTGCTACATCTGGTAATTTGTATATAGGCGATCGCTTGGTTAACGATATACCAGCAAGAGCGCGTGATGTAGCGATGGTATTCCAGAACTATGCCCTTTATCCCCACATGACGGTAGCGCAGAACATCGGTTTTGGGTTAGAAATGCGAAAAATTGACCCCAAGACGATTCAAGAACGGGTGTTGACTATAGCGCGATCGCTTTCTCTAGAATATCTTTTAGATAGGAAGCCTAAACAACTATCTGGGGGACAGCAACAACGAGTAGCATTAGGAAGAGCGATCGCACGTCAACCACAATTATTTTTACTTGACGAACCTTTATCTAATTTAGATACCCAATTGCGAGATGATACCAGGGCTGAATTAAAACAGCTACATCAACAATTAGGAATTACGACAATTTACGTCACCCATGATCAAGTTGAAGCGATGACTTTGGCTGATAAAATTGTGGTACTAAATCGTGGACGAATTCAACAAATTGGCGCTCCTCAAAGTATTTATGCTTTACCTGCTAATGAGATGGTAGCGACTTTTTTGGGCAATCCGCCTATGAATATTTTACCAGCTATTTATAAAGGCGATAGTTTTGATGTTAGTGGTCAATTATTAGCAGTTCCCAAAAATATCAAAGCAGCTTTAAGTTTACAACCAGAACAAATTTGTAATTTAGGGATTCGTCCTGAACATATTTATATTAACAAATATATTAATGAATATATTAACGAACCACAGAGGCGCGGAGAACTCAGAAAGGAAGAGTTGGGAGGTTTGGTTGCAGACGTGAAGGTGGTAGAACCTTTAGGACGAGAAACATTGATTCGTACAAGTTTATCTGGTTCTTCTGGTTGGCTAAATGTGCAAGTTGGTAGAGATGTCCGTTTACATCCAGGAGAACGGCTGAATTTGCAATTAGATTTAAGTCAGTTATTTGTATTTAATCCAAGTAATGGTAATAGAGTTTTTCCCGTTGCTTGAGGATAATTCAAAATCAAAAAATGTAGGTTGGGGAGTCACCACTGTGGACGAGTTTCCCTGTTTGGAGCAAGTAGCGTTTGACGTAAGGAAACCCAACATTATCAAATAGACATCTGGTGGTAAATATTGTAGAGCCGAGAATCCCTACCCATGGAACGTCTCTACAAGGGTTTTAGGTCACGCATATTTAAATTCGGTCGATGTCTAATAAAATTATCAAAACTTTTGTTGGGTTGCGCTGTTGCTTAACCCAACCTACTAAAAATCAATATAAAAAATAAAAATTTATTTCAATCCTGTAGCTTTTAAAACCTCACTATCACCTTTTTTGACAATTAGGGTTGAAGGAGAATTTCCATTTTCTGTAATCGGTTGTTCTAAAATGTAGAGATAATCTCCATTTGTCCAACCTGTAACACATTTACCATCCCGACAAGAGATTTTTCCACCTGTTAAATTAATACATTTACCTTGAGAGTCACATCCTTTATAAGTCAAGTTTCCTGTATTATTAACTCCTGTCCAAGAGTCAGTATTTCCAATCGTAATTGTCCACTCACCATTACTTATGGTGTTTGATTTACTTGATTTACTATCTTCGGTTGTGGTGGATGATTTCTCATCTAGAACTTCCATGTTAGTAATGATAGATTCTTTGCGAGTTTTACCACATGGTTCAATACTTTGACAATCATTAACTGATTTTATTTGGTAAGAAGCACGTACTTTTTTATTTAAAAATTTTGTTTCTTCTGCACAAATCTCAAAACTTGCACCTTCATTATATTCAGTTCC
Source organism: Anabaena catenula FACHB-362 (assembly GCF_014698735.1). Classification (GTDB taxonomy): domain Bacteria; phylum Cyanobacteriota; class Cyanobacteriia; order Cyanobacteriales; family Nostocaceae; genus Anabaena; species Anabaena variabilis_A. Next base: position 2,878 of record NZ_JACJTQ010000058.1, on the reverse strand, counting down.
ATTTTCAGCTACTAATTTGACATAACATAGTAAATCACCATTGACTAATTCTTTGACTGTTCCCACTTTTAGTTGTTTGGGTACTTTTGTCTCAGATTGGGTAGTTTTACCTGTTTTAGCTGAAGTTTCTGTTTCATCTTTTTGGGTAGATTCGGTTTTAGCTGAAGTTTCTGTTTCAGGTTCTGGAGAAGTTGTCGTTTGAGATTGTGCAACAGTATTAGTTGATCTTTCTGGTGCTGTATTAGCTGTATTAGTTGGTGAATTACCACAACCGACAATTGATATACAGCCAATAATTAAGTAAATTGTGGGAATTAGTTTTTGCATTATTGAATTTTGCGATTTACACCATTGAATTTGTTTGAGACTTTACTAAATCACCAGGAGGAAATGCACCATTTTCTGTAATAATGGCTGTAATTAATTCGGCGGGAGTAACATCAAACGCAGGATTATAAAACTCTACTCCTGAAGGTGTCAAAATAGTATCACCAATTTGATATATTTCCGATGGATGACGTTCTTCAATAGGGATTAGACTACCTTCAGATAAGGTAAAATCAATAGTAGAAACAGGTGCAGCAACAAAGAAGGGGATATTATGTTTTTGAGCTACTATAGCTAAACTGTAAGTTCCAATTTTATTAGCGGTGTCCCCATTGGCAGCAATTCTATCAGCACCTACAACAACCGCATCAATTAAACCTTGTTTCATGCAATGTGCAGCCATATTATCAGTAATAACTGTTACGGGAATTCCTTCTTGTACACATTCCCATGCGGTGAGTTTTGCACCTTGTAAACGGGGACGAGTTTCATCTGCAAATACTCGCGTTAAACGTCCTTCTCTCCACGCAGAACGCACTACACCTAATGCAGTACCATAACCAGCAGTTGCTAAAGCACCGGCGTTACAATGGGTAAGTATAATTAGCTTTTCTGGGGTTTTGGGTAAAGCTGCTAAACCATGATCACCTATAGCTTCACAGGTTTGAATATCTTCAGCGTTGATAGTTTGGGCAGTTTCTAGGAGAATTTGTTGAATTTCTGCGATTGTTCCCAGAGTTTCATAAGCAGTTTGTATCATTCTACCAATTGCCCAAAACAAATTTACGGCTGTGGGACGGGTAGAACGCAACAATTGAGCAACTTTTTCTAATTGTTGCAAAAATTCGGTGCGATCGCTAGTTTCAATTTCCCTCGCACCCAAATACATTCCATAAGCAGCAGCGACACCTATTGCTGGCGCACCTCTAACAATCATAGTTCTAATTGCTTCGGCCATATCTTCACTGCGATGAATTTCCACCACAGCATACTCATTTGGTAAACGAGTTTGGTCGATTAGTAAAACGGAGTTATTTTTCCAAACAACGGGATAAAGCATAAATGGGTAATTGGTAAGAGTTATTTATCAGTCCCTATTCCCTACTACTATGGGAAATAAGTAGTCATCATAGCAACTTTAGGGTGATTGTGAGCGATAGCTACGCTAGTCTAAGTAATAAAAATATCCAAATAGTACATTAAGAGTTTTTAGTTGCTACCCAACCACCAACCCAAAGTCCTGTATAAAATCTCAAGATATTGCCAAAACCAGCTTGCTGTAATAATTCCACTACTCTCATTTCTGAAATAGGAACAACACCTTTTTTGATTGTTTCTAGTCCTTCCATCCTTTTTTCTGGGTTCATTCCCATTTGCTCCCAATAAACTTTAATGATGGAAATCATTTTTTCAAATTCATCAGTTTCTTTTTCACCAAATATGTCTACTAAAATAAAAGTAGCTGATGATTTTAGACGCTGGGCAATATTTTTTAGTAAAGCCAATTTACTGCCATCATCAGGTAGAAAATGCATTACTAAAATACAAGTTGCTGCATCATATGCAAAAGTAGTATCTAAATCATGTGTATATCCAGCAAATAATTTAATTCGTTCAGATAATCCATGCTCTTCTATTTTATTCTGAGCAATAGATAGCATATTAATCGATGGATCTACACCTAGCATTTGCCACTGTGAATTACCTTTACTAAACTTAACTAATTCCATACCACTACCAGCACCCACTATCAACAAATTAGCTTTTTCTGGTATGTTTGCTCTGAGAACAGATAATGCCATATTGTGCATTACCTCATAACCAGGTAAAGCCATTTGAATCATTGTGTCGTACTCATTGGTAGCAACTGGTGGGTTAGAGTCAAAATTTATATTTTGTTCTGGCATTTGCTTTTATTTTTATGTGTGTAGATTATTTTGAGAAAAGTCTCCATTAGAATGTATTAATCCCAATAAACCTACTTGTAAAGTATCTGGTTGCATTAGACCAATTTTGATAATATGCTCACATAACAATTTCAGTATAAATTAATTTATTGATATTTAGCTGATTTCTCGATTTATAATCACTCATCATCAAAAAAGTACAGTAACTATTATCTATGCTCAATCAAACCTATACAACCGATGTCCTAGTAGTTGGAGGAGGAACCGGCGGAACTGCGGCGGCTATCCAAGCGGCACGAAGAGGCGCTAAAACCATCCTCGTTAGCGAATTTCCCTGGTTGGGAGGAATGCTCACCTCAGCGGGCGTATCTGCACCTGATGGTAACGAATTACAAGCCTTTCAAACCGGCTTATGGGGTGCATTTATACAAGAATTACGCCAACGACAACCAGGAGGATTAGATAACAGTTGGGTGAGCTTTTTTAGTTATGAACCGCGTATAGGTGCAGAAATTTTTGCTGACTGGGTAAAGGAATTAGGACTTACGCATTGACAGAATGACAAAATAGTGCATTTATAAATATGGGTCATCTAGTCATAGGTATCGGACAATTAGAGAAATAAGTAAACCATCCACAGCACA